>NZ_JAFIWC010000027.1 GCF_017163755.1 Xanthomonas sp. | reverse complement strand
GGGAACAGCCGCGATGCGCATAGCCCCTCTCCCACCGGGAGAGGGGTTGGGGTGAGGGTACGGCGCGAAGCGTCTCGTGGAGTCTGGGGTGCACGAGGCTTCGCCCGTACCCTCATCCGCCCCTGCGGGGCACCTTCTCCCGATGGGAGAAGGGAACAGCCGCGATGCGCATAGCCCCTCTCCCACCGGGAGAGGGGTTGGGGTGAGGGTACGGCGCGAAGCGTCTCGCGGAGTTGGGTGCACGAGGCTTCGCCCGTACCCTCATCCGCCCCTGCGGGGCACCTTCTCCCGATGGGAGAAGGGAGCCGTGCATAGCCCCTCTCTCCTCCGGAGAGGGGTTGGGGTGAGGGTCTGCACGCCAGCCAACACCAAATCCATGCCCCGCATACGTTTCGTGCACTGCGCAATGACACCGGTTTACCATGGGCGTTAGAATGCGCTCACGCGGGCCGCCGTTTGCCCCTGCTTGCCCCGGAGATCCCTATGTCCATGTACTGCAAGACCCACTACGCCACCCATCCCGATGCGATCAAGGGCGCCAGCAACGACGCGCTGCGCGATCTGTACCTGCTCGATGGCCTGTTCGCCGACGATGCGGTCACGCTGAAGTACACCCACTACGAGCGCTTCGTGCTCGGCGGCGCCGCGCCGGTGAGCAAATCCGTGGACCTGCCCAAGCAGACCGAGCCGGCCTCGGCCGCCGGCCATCCGTTCCTGGAACGCCGCGAGCTGGGCATCATCAACGTCGGCGCCGGCAGCGGCACCGTCACCGTCGACGGCACCGCCTATACGCTGGGACCGAAGGACGGCCTGTACGTGGCCATGGGCAGCACCGACGTCAGCTTCGCCTCGGCCGATGCGTCCAACCCGGCCCGGTTCTACCTGGCCTCGACCCCGGCGCACGCGCGGTTCGAGACCAAGCAGCTGTCGATCAAGGACGCGGTGGCGCTGGACCGCGGCGCGCTGGAAACCAGCAACGAGCGCACCATCTACCAGTACATCGTGCCGGCCACCTGCCAGTCCTCGCAGCTGCTGCTGGGCCTGACCGTGCTCAAGCCGGGCAGCGTGTGGAACACCATGCCGCCGCACCTGCACGACCGCCGCAGCGAGGTCTACTTCTACTTCGACCTGGGCGCCAACGACCGCGTCTACCACTTCATGGGCGAGCCCGACGCGCAGCGCCACATCGTGATCCAGAACAACGAGGCGGTGGTGTCGCCGCCGTGGTCGATCCACATGGGCGCCGGCACCAGCAACTACGCCTTCATCTGGGCGATGGGCGGCGAGAACCTGGACTACACCGACATGCACGTGCTGGACATCTGCCAGCTCAAGTAATCCCTTCGCCGCGTCCATCGAGGAACACATGGCCAACAATCCGTTCAGCCTGGAAGGCAAGGTCGCGCTGGTCACCGGCGCCAACACCGGCCTGGGCCAGGGCATCGCCATCGCCCTGGCCGAAGCCGGCGCCGACATTGCCGCCGCCGGCACCTCCGAGCCCACCGAAACGCAGGCGCGGGTCACCGCGCTGGGCCGCCGCTTCGTCGCCATCCAGGCCAACCTGGGCAGCCTGGAGCCGATCGACCGGATCCTGGCGCAGACCCTCGAGGCGCTCGGCGGGCTGCACATCCTGGTCAACAACGCCGGCATGATCCGCCGTGCCGACGCGGTGGACTTCAGCGAGGAAGACTGGGACGCGGTGATGAACGTCAACCTGAAGTCGGCGTTCTTCCTGGCCCAGGCGGCCGGCCGCCACTTCATCGCGCAGGGCCACGGCAAGATCATCAACATCGCCTCGATGCTGTCGTTCCAGGGCGGCATCCGCGTGCCCTCGTACACCGCCAGCAAGTCCGGCATCGCCGGCATCACCCGCCTGCTGGCCAACGAGTGGGCGTCCAAGGGGCTGAACGTCAACGCGATCGCGCCCGGCTACATGGTGTCCAACAACACCGCGCAGCTGCGCGCCGATGCCGAGCGCAACAAGTCGATCCTCGAGCGCATCCCGGCCGCGCGCTGGGGCGAGCCGTCGGACCTGGGCGGCGCGGCGGTGTTCCTGGCCAGCCGCGCCTCGGACTACGTCAATGGCGCGATCATCCCGGTCGATGGCGGTTGGCTGGCGCGGTGAACGGCACGATCGCCGGCGGTGCGGCCGGCCGCTGAGATCCACCTGCTGCGCGAAGGACCGACGTCCCTCGCGCAGCGCTGATGCAGCATCGGCCGGCGCTGTCGGGCGAGTTGCAGCAGATCGCAGGACGCGGCAGCAGGAAACGGCAGGGCGCGGCGCTGCTTGGCCATGGGCGCCTGAGGGCGCCGCGACAAGCACGCGGCACCGGCCTGCAATGTGCGGCCATGGCGCGAGCGATGGCCGCACTCGCCACGGAAGGCGCGCGCCGCGCACTGCCGACCGCGTGGCGGGGATCGGTCCACGCAATGCCGTTCGGTCCTGGAAGCGCCGTGCATGCCGCATCGACGTGCGCCGGCGAACGCAGAACCTGATCGTTGCCTCTTCAGTCGTGCCATTGCCCGGAGACCCGCATGCCCAAGTTCCCGTTGCTCGCATGGCTGCTGCTGACCGCCAGCGTCGCCGCCTATGCCGAACCGCGCCGCGTGTTCATCGCCGGCGACTCCACCGCCGCCGAATACGGTCCCGAGCGCGCGCCGCAGGCCGGCTGGGGCCAGGCCCTGCAGAGCTACCTGGATCCGGCCGCGTGGCAGGTGCGCAACCACGCCAAGGGCGGACGCAGCGCGCGCAGCTTCATCGACGAGGGCCGCCTGGAGGCGATCGCCAGGGAGCTGCGCCGCGGCGACGTGCTGCTGATCCAGTTCGGCCACAACGACGCCAAGTTCGAGGACCCCACCCGCTACGACGACCCGCAGCAGGCCTATCCGCAGTACCTGCTACGCTACGTCGAGGTGGCCCGCGAGCGCGGCGCCACGCCGGTGCTGGTCACCCCGGCGGCGCGGCTGCTGTACGACTTCGGCGCGCTGCTGGACACCCACGGCCTGTACACGCAGGCGATGCAGCGCCTGGCCGCCGAGCGCCAGGTCGCGCTGATCGACCTCAATGCCAGCTCGATGGCCTGGATCCGCGCGCTCGGCGAACAGGGCGCGCGGCCGTACTTCCTGTTCGTGCCCGAGCGGAACAAGGCCGACGGCACCCACTTCAGCGCCGCCGGCGCCACCGCGATGGCGTGCCTGGTCGTGCAGGGCTGGGTACGGCTGCAGCCGGAACTGAAGACCCAGCTGCGCCGCGACATCGACTGCGGCGGCCAGCCCGACGGGCGGCCGGCGCCGGCGCGGCAGGACCCGGCCGCCGCCTCGCAGGTGATCCACGAGCGCGACATCCCGCGCGAGCAGCCCGGCCCGCACGGCGGCGCCGGCCCGACCACGGCGTACTCGTTCTTCGCCGACCAGCCCGGGCTGTCGTTCGTGCTGCGCAAGCGCGTGCTGCACAAGGGCGCCGGCATCGGCCTGCACCTGCACCACAAGGACGAGATCTACTACATCGTCAGCGGCCGCGGCCTGTACGCGCTGGACGGCAAGCAGTACGAGGTCGGCCCCGGCCATGCGCTGCTCACCCGTGCGGGCAGCACGCATGCGCTGCAGCAGGTGGGCGAGGACGACCTGGTGGTGATGCTGGCGTATCCGGCCGCACCGCGACCCTGATTCACGCGCACGGCGCGCCACGCTCGGCGCCATCACCGGTCTCGTCGCGCCAGCCGCCGCTCCGGTCGCCGGACGGCCCGCTTCGTCGCGGCATGGTGGCGCGGCGGCAATGCGCGTCATAGCATCGGGTCCGGCGCCACATCCCGTTGGCGGAAGGATCCGGAAAATGCATAGGGCAAGGAATGGAGTGACGGTGGTAGCGATGGCGCTCGGCCTGCTGTGCGGCCAAGCCGCGGCCGGCGAGCAGGACGTGGCGCCGATGGCCGCCGCGGAGCTGGACCGGGTGATCGAACAGCGCATGCGCGAAGGCGGGATGGTCGGCGTCGGCGCGGCGATCATCGTCGACAAGCGGCTGGTGTGGACGAAGGGCTACGGCTTCGCCGACCGCGAGCGCGCGATCGCGTTCACCCCGGACACGGTCATGAACATCGGCTCGATCAGCAAGACCGTCACCGGCGCGGCGCTGATGCGCGCGGTGCAGGAGGGCAAGCTGTCGCTGGATGCGGACATCAACGCCTACCTGCCGTTCAAGGTGGTCAATCCGGCGTTCCCCGACGTGCCGATCACGCTGCGGCAGTTGGCCACGCACACCTCCTCGATCGCCGACCGCTGGTCGGTCTACGAGCGCACCTACCACTACGGCGGCGATTCGCCGGAGCCGCTGGCGAGCTTCCTCGCCGACTACTTCACCCCGGGCGGATCGCGCTATGCGCAGGAGAACTTCCTCCAGGCCAGGCCGGGCACGCACCGCGAGTACTCCAACATCGGCGCCGGACTGGCCGGCTACATCGTCGAGCGCGCGGTCGGCGAACGGCTCGACGTCTACACCCGGCAACGCATCTTCGTGCCGCTGGGCATGCGCAACACGGCCTGGTTCCTGTCCGACGTGCCGGCACCGCGCCACGCACGGCTGTACGTCGCGCAGAACGGGCTGTCGATCCCGATCCCGCTGTACGGGGGCACCACCTATCCCGATGGCGGCGTGCGCACTTCGGTGGCCGACCTGTCGCGGTTCTTCCTCGCCCTGCTCAACGACGGGGCGTACGACGGGGCGCGGATCCTGGACCGGCGCTCGGCCCAGGAGATGCTGCGCTTCCAGTACACCGCCACGGACAAGCCGGACAACGTGGACCTGGCGCAAAAGAACTCCGGGATCTTCTGGTCGACGAAATACGACGTGACCCGGATCGGCCATGGCGGCTCCGACCCGGGCGTGAAGACGGAGATGCTGAGCGACCTGGACAAGGAGATCGGCGTGATCTTCTTCACCAACACCTCGCTGGGCGAAGAACAGTTCCGGGAATACGAGGGCATCCTCGACGCGCTGTGGCGACGCGCCCGCACGCTGAAGCAGGAGCGCTCGACGACGCACCACTAGCGCTTTCGGCCTGGGCTTGCGGTCGGCGAAGCGGTGCGGGGCGTCGTCGAGTGCCTCGCGACAGATGCGCGGGGGCGATGCTGATGCATGAGCTTGCTATGGAATGCCCGGTCGCGGCAGACGGTAACGCCGCGATCGAATGCGCTCCGAAACGATGCGGCGGAATCGGAAGAAGCAGGGCGCGTTCCGGCAGCGCGTGCAGCCATGTTTGGCGACCGGCGGATCGCCATGGCTTCCGCGATGCCGCGCTCGGCCGGCCCGCCGCACGTGCGGCAGGCCGCAGCACGCGCTCAACCGCGATGGATCGACACGCCCCCGTCCACCAGCATCGCCGAGCCGGTGACGAACGAGGCCGCCTCCGAGGCCAGGAACAGCGCCGCGCGCGCCACTTCCTCCGGCGCGGCCAGGCGCTTGAGCGCGTGCAGCTTCGCCGTCTGCGCCAGCGCCTCCGGCGTGGTCTGCATCGTGCGTCCCATCGGCGTGTCGGTGCCGCCCGGCAGCAGCGCGTTGACGCGGATGGCATAGGCGCCGAACTCGCTGGCCAGGGTCTGGGTCAGGCCGATCAGGCCGGACTTGCTCGCCGCGTACGCCGCGGTGCCGGCGAAGCCGACGGTATGGCCGACGAAGGTCGAGGTGAAGATCAGCGAGCCGCCGCCGCGTGCGCGCATCGCCGGCAACTGGTGCTTGGCGCCGAAGAAGGCGCTGTCCAGGTTGGTGGCCAGCGCATCGCGCCAGCCGGCGGCCGACACCTCGGGCGTGGGCCCCATCTCGCCCAGCGTGCCGGCATTGTTGAAGGCGATGTCCAGGCCGCCGAAGTGCTCGCAGGCCGCATCCACCAGCGCGCGCGCATAGTCTTCCTCGCGCACGTCGCCGGGCACCGCGAGCGCGCGTCCGCCGGATTCGCCGATCTCCCCGGCGAGCCGTTGCAGCGCCTCGCCGCGCCGGGCGCCGAGCACCACCGCCGCGCCGTGCTGCGCGAACAGCCGTGCCGCCGCGCGGCCGATGCCCGAGCTGGCGCCGGTCACGATCGCCACCTTGTTCCTGAGTTCCGCCATGGTTTGCTCCTGTGTCGTTGGGACACGGAGCATGCGGCGGCAAGGATGCCGGCGCTGGCCGGATCCGGACGCGGCTGCCTTCGCGTGGTGGGGACGGTGGCGTAATGCATCCTCGGCGAGCCAGCGAGGTCGCTGCGCGTTTATCGGCACGTGGCAGAGCGTTGGATGCCGCGCGGCAGGACCGGCGTGCCTGCTGCGCTCGAACGGCGCGCGTTGCGTACGCCGATGCGCTTACACGTCGCCGTCGCTGGCCCAGCCCTCGCCATTGCCGCGCTGGAATACCCGGTCCTGCGGCTGCACCTCGCCGGCCGCGAGGGTGGGCTGGTGCGCCAGCGCGGCGTAGATCGGGGTGAAGTCCGGCGCGGTGGCCTGCATCAGCTGTTCGAAGCTGTCGATGACGAAGTAGGTCTTCTGGAAGGTGTCGATGCGGTAGCGGGTGCGCATGATCCGCGCCAGGTCGAAGCCGACGCGGTTGGGCGCGGCCGATTCCAGCGAATGCAGCGATTCGCCCTTCGACGAGACGATGCCGGCGCCGTAGATGCGCAGGCCCTCGGGCGTGTCGATCAGGCCGAACTCCACCGTGTACCAGTACAGGCGGGTGAGGTTCTGCAGCGCGTCCGCGCCGATGCCGTGCGCCTTCACCCCGCCGCGCCCGTAGGCTTCCATGTAGTCGGCGAACACCGGGTTCATCAGCAGCGGCACGTGGCCGAACAGGTCGTGGAACAGGTCCGGCTCGGCGATGTAGTCGATCTGCTCCGGGCGGCGGATCCACCAGGTCACCGGGAAGCGGCGGTGGGCCAGGTGGTCGAAGAAGTCCAGTTCCGGCAGCAGGCCTTCCACGCCGACCAGGGTCCAGCCGGTGGCCGCGCCCAGCACCTCGTTGAGCTGGTCGAAGCGCGGGATCGCGTGCGGGCTCATGCCCATCTCGTCCTGCGCCTGCAGGAACTCGGTGCAGGCGCGGCCGACCAGCAGTTCGCGCTGGCGCTGGTACAGCGTGCCCCAGGTGGCGTGGTCGTCGGCGCCGTAGCTGTCCCACGGCTGCTCGATCACGGCGGTGGTGTAGACCGGCACGTGGCCTTTGTCGGTCTGCTGGTGTTCGACGCGGCGGGGCGTGGTGTCCATGTCCGCAGTTCCAGTGAGGGATGCGACGATGGTAGGCGGGCCACCGCGCAATGAGCTTGCGAAGTTGCGCCGTTTCGCAGTCATGGCGCAAGATTGTTGCGCCGAACCGATGTTGCAGAGCAATAAATGCCCGACCCGACTACCCTGGACCGCACCGACCTGCGCCTGCTCGCGCTGCTGCAGCGGCAAGGGCGCGCCAGCAATGCCGAACTGGCCGCGCAGGTGAACCTGTCGCCGTCGGCCTGTCTGCGCCGGGTGCAGCGGCTGGAGGCCGACGGCGTGGTGGCCGGCTACGCGGCGCGGCTGGTGCCCGGCGCGATCGGCCTGGGCCTGCAGGCCTTCGTGCGGGTGCAACTGGAGAAGCACGGCGCCAGCGGCATCGGCCATTTCGCCGACAGCGTGCAGAGCTGGGACGAGGTGGTCGCCTGCCACGCGCTGACCGGCGACATGGACTACCTGCTGCACGTCTATGTGCGCGACCTGGCGCACTTCT
Organism: Xanthomonas sp.; assembly: GCF_017163755.1. GTDB lineage: Bacteria > Pseudomonadota > Gammaproteobacteria > Xanthomonadales > Xanthomonadaceae > Xanthomonas_A. Next base: position 62,752 of record NZ_JAFIWC010000027.1, on the reverse strand, counting down.
CCGCGTTCCTGCTGGACAAGCTGCTCAACGCCACCGGCGTGGCCGACGTCAATTCAAGCTTTGTGCTGCGCACGGTCAAGGACTTCGCCGGGCTGCCGCTGCCGCGCGGCTGAGCGCGGCCGGATCGACGGCTGCGCGCTTGTGTCGCAGGCGGCGCGGCTTGTTAAGTTGTTGCTAATAATTTACATTTGCACTTAGCGACGAGCGCCACCGGTCGCTTCCACTCGCTCCACGCCAGCCCTGTCGTCCGGGCCAGCCCCGCTGTTGCCGAGATCCGGAAGGCCGCCCTGTGCCGTCCTCCGTCCCCCTGCCCGTTTCCCGCGTCCGTCAGCCCCGGCTGATGGCGCCTTCGACCGACACGCATCCATGACCACCGCCGCGCCCCGCCACCTGCTGCATCTCGCCCTGCTGTCCGCCCTTTGCTGCGCCACGACCGCCGCCGCCGCCGAATCCGCCGCCGACGCGGGCCAGGCCACCACCCTGGACCGCGTCCAGGTCAGCGCCAACGGCACGCGGGCGGAGCCGTCGACCACCACGCGCCTGCCGCTGACGCTGCGCGAGACCCCGCAGTCGGTCAGCGTCGTCAGCCTGCAGCGCCTGGAAGAGGAATCGCTGTTCAGCATCGACGACGTGATGCGCAACGTCACCGGCGTCAACGTGTCCTTCTACGACACGCAGCGCCCGCTGTACTTCGCGCGCGGTTTCCAGATCACCGACTTCCAGGTCGACAGCCTGCCGACCTACAGCGGCTCGACCAACCAGGAATACGACATGGTCTTCTACGACCGCGTCGAGGTGATCCGCGGCGCCAACGGCCTGCTCAGCGGCGCGGGCATCCCGTCGGCCACGGTCAACCTGCTGCGCAAGCGCCCCGGCACCGCGTTCGATGCGTCGTTCTCGGCCACCGCCGGTACCTGGGACTTCCGCCGCATGCAGGCCGACGTCAGCGCGCCGCTCACCGCCGATGGCCGCTTCCGCAGCCGCTTCGTCGCCGCCTGGCAGGACAAGGACTACTACTACGACCGCTACCACGACCAGAAGATGTCCGGCATGGGCGTGCTCGAGGGCGATCTGACCGACAGCGCCACCCTCACCGTCGGCTACCAGACCCAGGACAACGCGCCGGTCGGCTCGACCTGGGGCACGGTGCCGTTCTTCGCCGCCGACGGCTCCTTCGCCCGCCTGCCGCGCTCGACCAACATGGCGCCGAAGTGGACGCGCTGGCAGCGCCATACCCGCACCGCCTTCGCCAACCTGGAACAGCGCTTCGGCGAGGACTGGCTGCTGAAGGTCAACTACGCGCACACCCAGGGCGACGTGCAGAGCCTGCGCGTCTACGGCACCGGCTACCCGGCCGCCGACGGCAGCGGCCTCTACCTGCGCACCAGCGCCGGCGAGACCGACGACACCCGCGACGGCGTGGACGTGTACCTGTCCGGCTCGTTCCCGCTGTTCGGCCAGGACCACGACGTGGTGATCGGCGGCAGTTGGCAGGACCTGCAGTCGACCACGGCGACGGTGGCGCTGCGCTACCCCGGCGACTGGGCGACCTGCGGGCGCGAGCGCTGCTACTACATTCCCGATATCCGTTCCTGGGACGGCGACATTTCCGAAGTGACCTACGCGCGCACTGGCGCCTCGCGCGTGGCGCGCACCACGCAGCGCGGCGTGTACGCCTCGACCCGGCTGCACCTGGCCGAGCCGCTGTCGCTGATCGCCGGCGCGCGGGTGAGCTCGTGGGAGACGCGCACGCAGAACTTCGGCGTCACCGGCGCCTACACCGGCACCACCGGCCGCTACGAGGTGACCGACGAGGTGACCCCCTACGTGGGCCTGGTCTACGACCTGACGCCCGACGTCTCGGTCTACGCCAGCTACACGGAAATCTTCAATCCGCAGAACTACAAGGACAAGGACAACAACCTGCTGGCGCCGGTGGAAGGCTCCAATCTGGAAGCCGGGATCAAGGCGCAGCTGTTCGGCGGACGCGCGCTGGCCACCGCCGCGGCGTTCGAGGCCAAGCAGGACAATTACGCGGTGCGCGACATGACCCAGCCCGAGGCGTCGCTGCCGGACGGCAGCTCGGCCTACATCGGCATCGACGGCACCAAGAGCCGCGGCTGGGAAGTGGACTTCAACGGCGAGATCCTGCCCGGCTGGACCGTCAACGCCGGCTACACCCACGCCAAGGTCACCCGCGCCCCGACCGACGCCATCTACGCCAACCTGCCGGAGGACTACCTGCAGCTGTCCACCCAGGTGCGCCTGCGCGGCGCATGGGAGCGGCTGAGCCTGGGCGGCGGCGTCAGCTGGCAGAGCCAGACCAAGGGCTTCAACATCCAGCGCCCGCTCGGCGACGGCACCGCGGCGACCGTGCCGGTCACCGTGGTCCAGGACGCCTATGCGCTGCTGCATCTCAACGCCAACTACCGCATCGGCGAGCAGTGGACGGCGACGCTGAGCGTGCGCAACGCCCTGGACAAGACCTACTGGGCCAATCTGGACTACCAGAACTATGGCGAACCGCGCTTCGTCAGCTTCAGCCTGCGCTGGCGCTATTGACGCCTCCGACGCATAGGGCGCGTGGGGTGTTGTAGCCCCACGGGGTCCAGTGTCAGTGTCAGGCGTCCGCCGGCTCGCTGGCTGCGGTCTGTGGCGACTGGAGTCGCTTCCGCAACGGCTGCGTCGGCGGTGCCGCTTCCGGTAAACGTTGCGCGTGGTTGGCCGCGATGGGCGATTGGCGTGTGCCCGGCCGATCGATGAGCCTGCGTCTTCGGCGGGGTTCTTGTGCACAGAAGTCGCTGGCAGGCGGTCGCGGCTGAAGCCGCTCCTACAGGGCGCGCGCTGGCTTCGCGACGCCATTGTGGGAGGGGCTTCAGCCCCGACGACGTACACGTTGGCCGGCTAGCGGTTTTGCCCGCGTCGATCTGTCGCGGCTGAAGTCGCCCTTGCAGTCGGCCACGTTGGAGAGGCCGCTTCCCAATGCGCTGCGCCGGATCGGCATCGGGTTGTCGCGACCGATGAAGCCAGCGCCTCCGCCGCCGCCGCCGCCGCCGCGGCAGACTGCGCTGCAGCGCCAAGCGGCGTGCGCGCAGGTCGGCGCTGATAGCGCAGTGAAAGTGGCGTTGACCACCGCGCCTCGCGCCGCCTCGTCCGTTGCGGCGATATCTGCGCAACGGCCGACATTCGCTAACCTTGCGCTATCCCGCTATCCCGCTATCCCGCTATCCCGCTATCGCTGGCAGGGATCGTCGCGGCCCAGCAGGCGGCCGATGCGCGAACGCGGTTCGCACGGCGGCGGCGGCGGTTGCGCGGCCTTGGCCGCGGCGGCGGCGGCGGCCGCGCGCTGTTGCTGCAGCTGCGCCAGCTTGGCCTTGATCTGCGGCATCGCCGCCAGCGCCGCCTTCTCGCCTTCCAGGATCGCCGCGCTGCGCTGGGCGAAATCGGCCGGGCCGATGTCGTTGACCTTGGGCCGGATCACGATGTCCGCGCGCGACAGTTCCTGCTGGCCCAGGCGCTGGCCCATGATCGAGATCGACTGGTTGACGATGCCCAGCATACCCACCGGGGACTTGCCGCTGGCCTTGCTGGAGATGTCGACCGCCACCACGAAGTCGGCGCCGAGCTGGCGCGCCGCGTCCACCGGCACCGGACTCACCACGCCGCCGTCGACGTAGTGGTACTTGCCGATCGTCACCGGCTCGAACACGCCGGGGATGCTGCTGGAGGCGCGTACCGCCTGGCCGGCGTTGCCGCGCACGAACACGGTGCGCTCGCCGTCTTCCAGGCGCGTGGCCACGGCCGCGAACGGCTTGCCCAGCTTCTCGATCGGGCGGCTGTTGAGCTGGCGGTTGACGTAGTCCTGCAGCGCCTGGCCCTGCACCAGCCCGCCGGAGAACAGGCGCATGTCGCGGATGCTGGCTTCGTCCAGCGCCACCGCGGTCTGCTGCATCTGGAACGCGTCCATGCCGCTGGCGTACAGCGCGCCGACCACGCTGCCGGCACTGGTGCCGGACACCACCACCGGCTCCAGGCCGTTGGCCTGCAGCATCTTGATCACGCCGATATGGGCGAAGCCCTTGGCCGCGCCGCCGCCCAGCGCGATGCCGATGCGCACCGGCTTGGCCGCCGCGGCCGGTGCCGGCCCCACGACCACCGGCGCCGGCGGTGCGGGCTTGGGGTCGCCGCCGCAGCCCGCGAGCAGGCCGAACAGGGACAGGGACAGGAGCAGGCGCGGGGAACGGAAGGCGGTCATGGAGGCGGTGTCGTGGAAGGAGGGGCGGAGCCGGCGCGAGCATACCGGGATCGGCCTGCACCGCCCACGACCGGAGGTCATGCCATTGGCGTGCCCCGGCGGGTCGCATCGGGGCGGATGAAATGCGATGCCCGTGGAGTGGAACGCGACCACGCAGCCGGTGTCCACGTCCAGGCGTTCGCCGGCGGCCAGTCCGCGCCCGATCCACGCAGCCGCCGGCATGCACGAACACCTAGCCGTCGCCTTCCAGCTTCTGCATGAAGCCTTCGCCGCCGAACAGGCTGCGCGGCAAGTGGATGCCCTCGGCACGCCGCGCGCGCCGCCAGGAAGCTCTTCTTCTGGCAGCTCAGGCGGCCCGTGCTGGTCCGGCTTCACCGCCAACGGCATGCCCGAACAGGGCGCGGCAAAGACGACCTGGGCTTGCCGTGGCCGTTGTGGGTGAGTGACATCCATACGCGTTCAGCCGCAGCCGACCGCAACGCCGCACGCTGCAGTGTCTTCAGGGGCCGCTCGCGGAGATCCCCCAGCAGCAAGGGTCCACGCGATATTGCGACTGCCGCAGTGCACAAAAAAAGATCCTTGATTTCATGCTTGGATCGTTCTAAAAGGCAAGTCGTATCACGTTTATCGACTGTTTATGTCGCGTATCGTCGCACCTGGGAAATCGATGTCACACGGATGACATCTCGCATGTCGAGCGAACGCGGTGTCGGGGGGATCTGTCCATCGCGTTGGACCATTCAGGCCTGTTTTTCAACGTTCGGAGGGGGCTACATGCAGCACTCACACTTTCACCGTAGTGCCATGGCGAGTGCGCTCGCGCTGGCGCTGTTTTCGCCGTTGACCGCGCTGGCCCAAGCGCAGGACGCGCCGCAACCGCCACCCGCAGAACAGGCCGACCCGTCCGCCCCGGCCGGTTCCGATGGAAACGCGAGGACGCTCGATGCGGTCACGGTCACCGGTTCGCGCATCAAGCGCGCGGAAGTCGAAGGCCCGGCGCCGGTGACGATCATCACCGGCGCCCAGATCATGAAGGAAGGCTTCACCACGGTCTACGAAGCGCTCGGCTCGCTCACCGAGGTCACCGGCAACGTGCAGAACGACTACGACTGGGGCCAGAGCTCGGTCAATGCCAGCCCGCTCAACCTGCGCAACCTCGGCCCCGGCCGCAGCTTGCTGCTGATCAACGGCCACCGCGTGGCCGACTACCCGATGCCGTACCAGGGCAAGAGCAACTTCGCCAACTACAACAACATCCCCACCGGCATCGTCGATCGCATCGAGGTGCTCTCCAGCGGCGCCTCGGCGATCTACGGTTCCGACGCGGTGGCCGGCGTGGTCAACGTCATCCTGAAGAAGGACATCGAGGGCGACACCCTGCGCGCGCGCTACGGCACCACCACCGAGGGCGGACGCGACGTACGCGATGTCTCCTGGTCCGGCGGCCGGCACGGCGAGGACTGGAGCATCGCCTACACGATGCAGTACTTCGACCGCAAGCCGCTGTGGTCGCACGAACGGCCCTTCATGGACGAGGAGTCCGATTCGCCGCGCCGCAACTGGACCTACGGCGGCGTGCAGCAGAATGCCGCGACGAACACACCGCAAGCCGGCATCCGTCTGCTCGACGTGACCAACAATGTACGGCTCAGGCCGCCGACCGGCGCCTGCGACCAGTTCGGCGGCGACTTCTACGAGCACAACCGCATCACGTACAACGATTTCAACGGTGCGCAGACCGACACCGGCTGGCAGTGCGCCAACCGTTCCGCGTTCCAGCACTGGACGCTGCGCAATGCCAGCAAGGACCTCTCGCTCTATCTGTACGGCACCAAGCAGTTCGGCAGCGTCGAAGCCTGGGCGACCTACGGGTACTGGGATTCGACCGGCAAGAGCAATACCTTCATGCCGGCCTGGGCCAGCCAGGATTACATCGACCGCGACAGCGGCCAGCGACGCAACCTGCTGCGCTACTTCATACCGGGCGAGATCGGCGGCGAAGACCATGCGCTGACCAAGTCCAAGGAGACGAACTGGGATTTCAGCGTCGGCCTGCGTGGCACCGTCTTCAGTGATCGCTTCGACTGGGAAGTGATGGCCGGTCGCGCCGAATACGAGATCCAGGAGCTTTTCCCGATCATCCACAACACGCGTGCCACGGAATTCTTCCTGGGCCCGTCACTGGGCACCGATGCGGCGAGCGGCCTGCAGATCCATGCCCCCGACTACAACCGGCTATGGAATCCGATGTCCCCCAGCGACTATGAAGGTGTCCGCGCCGTCGGCGACAAGAAGTCGCGCACCTGGCTCACCCAGGCGAGCGCCGTACTCAGCGGCGATCTGTTCGAAGGCTGGGCGGGCCCGATCGGCTTCGCTGGCGTGCTGGAAGCGGCGGAGCAGGGCTACAAGCTGAGCCCCGATCCCAACACCATGGGCCTCAACCCCGTGTACGAAACGCCGTTCGGCAACGTCGAGACGGGCGGCGGCGAGCGCAAGCGCTATGCGGCGGGCGTGGAGTTCAAGATCCCGTTGCTCAAGAGCCTGACGTTGTCGGCCGCCGGCCGCTACGACCGCTACGACGCCGTTGCCGACGATGCCGCCAACACCTACAACGTGGGTCTGGAGTGGCGCCCGTTCTCCACCTTGCTGCTGCGCGGCAGCTACGCCACCAGCTTCCGCGCGCCGGACATGCACTACGTCTATGCCGATCCCAGCGAAAGCGTGGCCGACCAGGTCGACTACCGGACCTGCCTGACGGATCCCAATCGTCAGACCAGCAACTGCCCCGGTGGCGATGGCGACCCGTACCACATCGATAATCCGCTGATCGCGCGGCAGGGCTCCGAAAACCTGTTGTACGAAACCGGCGACTCGCTCACCTACGGCTTCGTCTGGGATGCGTTCGAGAACTTCTCGGTCGGCGTCGATTACTGGCGGATCAGCCTCGAGGATGCGATCGACGACGTCGGCCCCGACCAGGTGTTGCTGGACGAGGCCTATTGCATCACCGGGCAGCAGCCCGCCGACAAGCCGGCGCGGACGCCGCCCAGCCAGGCGCTGTGCGAACTGCAGCTCAGCCGCGTGACGCGCGACGCCAACGGCGTGGTCACCCGCGTCGAGATCGGCCCGATCAATCGCGCCAGGCAAAGCGTGAGCGGCGTGGACCTGGCTTCGCGTTACAGCCTGCAGACCGGGCGCTGGGGCACGTTCGATTTCGCGCTGAACTATACCCAGCAGCTGACCTACAAGGTCGCCCAGTTCCCGGGCGATCTGTTCGAGAACACCCGCGACCGGGAGCGCCAGATCCGCTATCGCGGCCGCGCCAGCGCGACCTGGACCCTGGATCCCTGGACCGCGGTGCTGTACGTGGATTGGACCGCAGGTACCCGCAGCGACCGCTTCGGCGGTTGCACCGCGCTGCCCAACGGTTTCCGCCCGGATGTGGCCACCGATTGCACGGACCTGCGCACGAACGCGGCAGGCGAGCGCAGCATCAGTTACGGGCAGCAGAGCGAACTGGTGGAGTACTACAACCAGGACAGGTTCTATTGGAATGCCAGCCTGGGCTACCAGGCCACGGACGCGTTGCGCCTGAACTTCTACGTCAACAACATCCTCGACGATCACTACCAGGACAAGTGGTGCGGTGGCTTCGCCTATTGCGTGGCCAATCCGGTGGGCCGCGAAGTGGCGGCGGAGGTCGTGTACCGGTTCGATTGATGCGGTGGCTGGAGCCGCAGTACGAACAAGGAGCCCGGCTTGGCCGGGCTCTTTTTTTGCGGCGTGATTGGGTCGGTCGCGCGTGGCGCCGCAGTCCCGCCGCGCAGGCCTAGCGCCAGGGCCAGAGCGGCTGGACGCCGGTATGGCAGCCGAGGCGCTGTTCCAAATCCGCAATCCCGACTCCCCCATCCCCGCTCAAAGCGCACTGCCCGGACGCACCTTCAACGTCTGCGCTTCGGCGGCGCAGTCCTTTCGGGGCGTCAGGCCGTGCGCGCGGGCGTCGGCGATGTCGCGGCGCGCGGCGTCCAGGTCGGCGCGGAACTGCGGGTTGCCATGCAGCCTGGCCACCGTCGCCGCGGCGACCGGGTAGCTGGCGAGCACGTCGCTCTGCCAGTGCACGTTGCAGACGATGCGGCTTTCGCCGTAGCTGCGCCCGCGCGCGATCAGCGCATCGCTGCGCGCGGGATCGGCCTCGCCGAGCACCTGCGCCCAGGCCCAGCCGATCGCGGTGTGGCCGGACGGATACGAGCCGTTCGGGCGCAACGCGGCTTCGTCGCCGGGCGTGCAGGTGGGCTGGCCGTTGTCCATGAACGGACGCGGCAGGTGGTAATGGGCCTTGGCCGCTTCCGCGGCGTCGCCGGCATCGACCGCCACGCGCTGCAGCAGCCGGTACAGGTGCGGGGTGCGCTGCGCGCTGATCTCGATGCCGAGCGGGCAGCTGAAATGGTTGGCGGCGGCGGGGAAGCCCAGTTCCGCGTCCTGCGCCGCCAGCGCGAAGCGTGGCGTGCCGCGCAGGGCCAGCGCCTCGCGATCGACCGTCTCGTCCAGTGTGCGCCCGGCCGAGCCCTTCGCCGGCGGCGGCGGCACCAGCGACACGCTGTCCGGTAGCTGCGCCGGCGCCAGGTAGCCGCGCACGGCATCGCCGGCCATCGCGGGCGCCGCCGATCGGGCGCCCGCCAGCAGCGGCGTGGCCACGGCGGCAGACAGCGCCACAAGCATCGCGGCGCGCAGGGGACGGCGGAGAACGGAACGGGAACCAACCATGGGGAATCCAGTGCGCAGCGGGGGAGTGCGCATCTGAATCCTGCGACATGACAGTTCGCACCACCGCCCGCGGCGCGTACAGCGGGCGTACGGCATGCCTCGCCATGAACCTGGGCGGTGTTGCGGGTCCGGCGCGGGCGGCGCCCGCGAATCCCCAATCCCCCAATCCCCGCTCAAAGCGCCTCGGCCGGGCGCACCGCCAGCACCTGCGCCTGTGCCGCGCAGCCCTGCGCAGGCACCGGTCCCTGCACGCGTGCGCGCGCGATCTCGCCGCGCGCGGCCTGCAGGTCGGCGCGGAAGGCGGGGTCGTCGTGCAGCCGCGCCACGGCGGCCGCGCCCATGAAGCGGCCGGCGAGCACGTCGCTGTGCCAGTGCACGTTGCAGACCAGCCGGCTCTCGCCGTAGTTGCGGCCGCGCGCGATCAACGCATCGGCGCGGTCCGGCGCGATTTCGCTCAGGATCAGCGCCCAGGCCCAGCCGATCGCGCTGTGCCCGGAGGGATAGGACCCGCTGTCGCGCAGGCCGGGCTCGTCGTCGGGCGTGCAGGTGGGCTGCTGGTTGCGCATGAACGGCCGCGCGCGCGCGTAGTGGCGCTTGGCCGCCCTGGTCGCGGCGCTGGCGTCGATGCGGCTGCGCTCGAGCAGCGCATACAGATGCGGGGTGCGCTGCGCGCTGGGCGCCACGCCCAGCGCGCAGGCGAACTGGCCGGCGCCGGCGGGAAAGCTCAGGTCGGCGTCGCGCGCGGCCTGCTGCCAGCGCGCGCTGCCGCGCAATGCCAGCGCCTGGCGGCTGACCGCCTGGTCGAGGGCGAAGCCGGCGCTGCCGTCGGCCGGCGGCGGCGGGAGCAGCGACAGGCTGGCCGGTACCGCGGCCGGGGCGAGGTAGCCGATCGCCTTGTCCGGCTCGGCCGCGGCCATTGCCGTGGCCGGCACTGCCGGATCGCGCGCGGCCGGCGTGCTGCACGCGGCCAGGGCGAGCGCCAGCAGGGCAAGGGCGGCGGGACGGAAGCGGAAGCCGGGTGGCGCGGACATGCGAGCTCGGGGCGGCGGCGACGGATCGGCCAGTGTAAGCGCGCGCTGCGCCAGGCCAGACCCTGCGGTGGCCCGGCCGCACGCATAGCCAGGGACGGACACCGCATGCCTTCCCCGGGCGCTGGACAGCGAGAGCGGCCTCGGTCACGACGGACGTCATCAGTAGGGCCTGACGCGACGGCTGCCCTGGGCCCGCCAGGGGCGCTCCCGCGACCCCTGCGGCCCTTGGGTTCAAGCGCTCCGGCAAGCCGTTCCGCAGCCGGATCCGAACACGTCGCGGGTCAGCCCGCGCTGCGCGAAGGCGATGCGGACCCGCGCCGGCGTCAGCCCTCGTCGCGCTCGGGCCGCGGCCGAAAGCGCAGCACCACGCCGTGCTGCGGCGACGGCGGCTGCCACAGCACCGGCACCTGCGCCGGCGGCGGCGGTTCCAGTTCCTGGTCCAGCGGCAGCAGCTCCGCGTCGTCCTCGTCCTCCCAGCTGTAGCGCTTGCGCGGCGGCAGCGGATCGCGGTGGCGCAGCAGCAGCGCGGCGACCACCCCGCCCAGCGCGCCGCCCAGGTGCGATTGCCAGGACACCCCGGCCTCGTGCGGCAGCACGGTCAGCAGCATGCCGCCGTAGAACAGGAACGCGATCATGCTCGCGGCGATCGCCGCGCGGTCGCGGCGCAGCAGGCCGAGCACGAACACCAGGAACAGCAGCCCGTGGGCGACGCCGCTGGCGCCCAGGTGGTGGCTGCCGATGTCGCCGAGCAGCCATGCGCCCAGCCCCGAGCCCAGCCACAGCAGCGGCAGCCCCATGGCCGTGGCGCGCGGGTACACGCTGCCGGCCAGCGTGCCCAGGATCAGCAGCGCGCCGGCGTTGGCCGCCAGGTGCTCCAGCGAACCGTGCAGCAGCGGCGCGGTCAGCAACCCCGGCAGGCCGCCGCTCTCCAGCGGCCCCACCGACCACAGGCGCCAGTCGAACTGGCCCTGGCTGGCGAACACCGCCACCAGCAGCAGCACGAACCCCAGGCTGACGTTGAAGGCGCGCAGGATCCGCGCGCGGTCGAAGCGCCCCTGCGCCTGCGCGTCGTCGGCAGGCGGGGGCAGCGGCAGGGAAGAAGTGTCCATACCGCCTGGATGGCGACGCCTTGCGGCTTTGGCAAGGCATGACCGATGGGAGGGACTGGCCACGCACGCGGGACAATCCGCGTGCGCGGGGTCCGCCCGCTCAGTGCGCCGGCTTGGCCGGGCGCATCAGGCTCAGCGCCACGGTCGCGCCGATCACCAGCGCCACCGCCGCCAGCGACACCAGCACCGGGATCTTGTACAGGTCCACGATCAGCATCTTGATGCCGATGAACACCAGCACGATCGCCAGCCCGTACGGCAGCAGGTGGAAGCGGTCGGCCATGCCGGCCAGCAGGAAGAACATCGCGCGCAGGCCGAGCACCGCGAACACGTTGGAGGTCAGCACGATGAACGGGTCGGTGGTGATCGCGAAGATCGCCGGGATGCTGTCCACCGCGAAGATCACGTCGGTGATGGCGATCAGCATCAGCACCGCGAACAGCGGCGTGTACCAGCGCCTGCCTTCCTGCACCACGCTCAGCGCGTTGCCGTGGTACTGCGGGGTCAGGCGCAGGTGCCGGCGCATGAAGCGCAGCACCGGGTTGGCTTCCAGGTCCGGCTCCTTGCCCGCGGAGAACCACATCTTGATGCCGGTCAGCAGCAGGAACGCGCCGAACACGTACAGCAGCCAGTGGAACTTGGTCAGCAGCACCGAGCCGGCGAAGATCATGATCGCGCGCAGCACGATGGCGCCGAGCACGCCGATCACCAGCACGCGCTGGCGCTGCTCCTCGGGCACGGCGAAGTAGCCCATGATCATCAGGAACACGAAGATGTTGTCGACCGCCAGCGACTTCTCCACCAGGTAGCCGGTCAGGAACTCCAGCGCGTACTGGTTGCCGGCGACCACGCCGGCGGTCTCGCGCAGGTACCACCACAGCCCGGCGTTGAACGCCAGCGCCAGCGCGATCCAGCCCAGGCTCCACCACAGCGCTTCCCTGAAGGTGACCTTGTGCGGCCCGCCGTGGCGCATCAGCACCAGGTCGGCGAGCAGCGCCACCACCACCACGACCGCGAAGCCGGTCCACAACCAGACGTTGCCTATCGTTTCCATTGTTGTTCCCGTCAGTGAAAGTTGAACCTCGGGCCGCAGGCGGCGGAGGTATCCGGGAGGAAACGAGTGATCGTTCCGATAGGGTGCCTTCGCCGCTGCGGCGAAGGTCTCGCTCGCAGCCGGCGGACCGGCTGCCGTTGCACCGGAGCCTGCGGGCTCGAAATGACGGCGACAACGTTGGGAGCTACTCCCCTTCTGGGGGCCATTCTTGCGGCAAGCGGCGGTGCCGTCAATCCGGGCGGATACAATGGCGTTCATGAATACCCCCCTGCCCGTAGTACGCCTCAAGAACGCCTGGCGCTCCAGCCATCCGTGGATCTTCCAGAAACTGGTCGAAAAGCCCGCCGCCAAGCCCAAGCCGGGCAGCCTGGTCGACGTGGTCGGCGTGGACGGCGAGTGGATCGGCCGCGGTTTCTACAACGGCCATTCGCGCATCGCCGTGCGCATCCTCGAGACCCATCCGGACATCGCGGTGGACGAGGCCTGGTTCGCGCGCAAGATCGCCGCGGCGACTTCGCTGCGCCGCGACGTGCTGAAGCTCGACGCGGTGTCCGACGCCTGGCGCGTGGTGCATGCCGAAGGCGACGGCCTGTCCGGGCTGGTCGTGGACCGCTACGGCGACCTGCTGGTGGTGGAGTTCTTCAGCGCCGGCATGTTCCGCCACCGCGAATGGATCTACGCCGCGCTGCGCGCGCAGTTCCCCGGCGCGCGTTTCTACAGCTTCGCCGAGGAGCACGTGCAGAAGCAGGAGAGCTTCGACTACCGGCCGGTATCCAGCCAGGGCGACACGCCGGAGCCTGCGATCATCAGCGAGTACGGCGTGCGCTTCCGCGCCGATCCGGCCGGCGCGCACAAGACCGGCTTCTTCGCCGACCAGCGCGAGAACCGCGAATGGCTGAGCCGGCAGGTGGCCGGCAAGCGCGTGCTCGACCTGTGCTGCAACACCGGCGGCTTCGGCGTCTACGCCAAGGTGCGCGGCGCCGAGGAGGTGGTCGGCGTGGACATCGACGAGGACGTGCTCAGCATCGCCAAGGGCAACGCCAAGCTCAACGACGTGAAGCTGAAGTTCGTGCAGGCCGACATCTTCCCGTACCTGCGCGACGCCGCCGCGCGCGGGGACCTGTACGACGTGGTGATCCTGGACCCGGCGAAGATGACCCGCGACCGCGAGCAGGTGATCCCGGCGCTGAAGAAGTACCTGGACATGAACAAGCTGGCGCTGGGCGTGGTCAAGCCCGGCGGCCTGTTCGCCACCTTCTCCTGCACCGGGCTGGTCGCCGAGCAGGAGTTCCTGGACATGCTGCGCCGCGCCGCGTACTTCTCCGGGCGCACCATCCAGATCCTGAAGGTGGCCGGCGCCGGCGCCGACCACCCGTTCATGGCCCACGTGCAGGAATCGCGCTACCTGAAGGCGGTGTTCTGCCGCGTGCTGGACTGAGCTGGCACCGGCGTTCGGCACCGCAGGCCTCCACGCCTGGAAACCGGCCGCGTTCGCCGCGGCCGGGCGCCTGACCCGCCTGCCGCGCGATCGCGCGAGCCGTAGCCGTAGCCGGCTGCGGCGTGCCCGATCCGCGCGGCAGTCCTTCCACTGCACTGCCGCGCACGCGCCGCATCCATGCCTGGATAACCAGCATCCGCCGTGCCGCGCATGCCGGCCGATGTGCGCGGATGCGCCGCTGCCGCGCCGCGCGGCGACCGCGGTGCGGCGCGTGGCCGCCTGCCGTTGGCCCGCGCCGATGCGGGCACTGCCGCAACCCGTGCCGCCATGGGCGAAGGATCCCGCGCGCCGCGTGGTTGCGGCTGCGCTGCAGATGCCGGCGGGGGTATCGCGAGAGACGACGCGATCGCTTCGTAGCCAGCGCCGCGAAGCCGGCCACGCTGCATTTGTCTACGGCGGCGAATCGATACATCCGATACGGATAATCGCGCTGCCTTTTGCGTGAATGGCGCCGCCACGCCATCCGTTTTCGCGCGATGCGCAGCCTGATAACGCTTACAGCGAAACGCGGTTTTTCCCGCCGTATCTATGGCTGGGCCGGATTGCTGCGGCGCACGGTGACAAGCGCTGTCATACGGTATTAGGTTTGTGTCGCTGTTTTGGTAGCGCTATCAATTCGGGTCGCGTGGCGACCTGCGCCAGCCTCGCGGCCGGGCGCGGGCAACCTCGCCGCACGGCCTTCCGATCCGGGTTGTGCATCGACATTCGCGTTAACGGCTCGCTGTCGCCAGCGTCCGGTTGCAAGCGGGCGCTGGTCGCCCGCCCGGCGCCCTCGGGGGAAGGCGCGTTTCATCCATCGATCAAGTGAAGGGGATCACATGAAGGCTTGCAGCTTTCCGCGTCACGTACCAGGGACGGCCTCGGCGACGGCGACAGCCGCGTCGCACGCCGCATGCGTTGTCCGTTCGATTCCAGCACCGAGGGCATTCTGATGCGTCATCCGTTTAGGAGTTTCAGGTCCAGGGCCATGTTCACCTTCGTCGGCGGGGTGCTGGTCATCAACCCGGCGTTCGCCCAGGACGCGCAGGCGCCGCAAACGCAGGCGCAACAGGCGCCGCAGACCTCCAGCGCTTCCGACCAGGCCACCACGCTCGACACGGTCACCGTCACCGGCATCCGCAGCAGCCTCAACCAGTCGATGGGGATCAAGCGCGATGCCGCCGGCGTGGTCGATGCGATCAGCGCCGAGGACATCGGCAAGTTCCCCGACACCAACCTGGCCGAGTCGCTGCAACGCATCACCGGCATCTCGATCGAGCGCCGCGACGGCGAAGGTGCGCAGGTCACCGCGCGCGGCTTCGGCCCGCAGTTCAACTCGGTCACCCTCAACGGCCGCCTGATTCCCGGTGCCGACGCCTTCGGCGCGCCCGGCCAGGTGCCGATCGGCGGCGTGGACGGCGGCACCCGCGCGTTCAACTTCGCCCAGCTCGCGGCCGAGGCGATCACCGGCATCGAGGTGTACAAGACCAGCCGCGCCAACGCGCCCAGCGGCGGCATCGGCGCCACCATCAACATCCTCACCGACCGCCCGTTCAACCACCAGGGCCTGGTGGCCAGCGCCGGCGCCAAGGCCGCGTACGACGAATCGCAGCCGTTCGACAACAAGATCACGCCGGAGGTGTCCGGCATCTTCAGCTACACCAACCCGGACAAGACCTGGGGCATCGGCCTGAGCGGCAGCTACCAGAAGCGCCGCGGCGGCTCGGTGCAGGCCACCGAGAACGCCTGGAACATCCAGCGCTGGACCGGCACCGACCCGGCGCTGCGCCCGGACGCCAACGTGCAGAACGCGCCGCAGATCGGCCAGCTCTACGCCATGCCCAACGACCTGCGCTACGCCTTCGCCGACTTCGAGCGCGAGCGGCTCAACGGCCAGGCGGTGGTGCAGTTCGCGCCGACCGACGCGCTGACCCTGACCCTGGACTACACCTACTCGGCCAACGAGATCCGCGAGGACCGCGGCGAGCAGGGCATCTGGCTGCAGCGCGCCAACAGCTTCACCGACCTGGTGTTCGACACCGGACAGGCGGTGGCCACGCCGGTGTACCTGCGCGACGTGCCCAACGGCGCCAAGGACTTCGGCATGGAGCAGCAGCGCAACATGCAGAAGTACAAGCTCGGCTCGCTGGGCTTCAACGCCGACTGGCAGGCCAGCGACCGCCTGCGCCTGAGCTTCGATGCGCACAACTCCAAGACCGAGAGCCTGCCCAACGATCCGGTCACCGGCGGCAGCGCCACCTACTTCAGCCTGGCCGGCACCAACAACTGCACCGGCGGCGCGCATTGCGGCGGGCAGTGGGGCCAGGAGCTGTGGTTCAACAACAGCCTGCCGATCGGCGCACGCACCTGGTACCCGACCGCGGCCGATTCGATCGCCGGCACCAACGGCGTGGTCAACCCGGACTTCACCCCGGCCGAGCTCGGCTCGCAGGTGCTGCGCATCTACTACCAGAGCCAGGTGACGGAGGTGAAGGAAGGGCGCGTCGATGGCCAATGGGACTTCGACGACGGCCGCTTCCAGTTCGGCGTGAACAGCGCCAAGACGACGATGCACCGGCGCATCAGCGACACCAACTCGACGCTGGGCGACTGGAGCGTGGCCAACGCCGGCAACGAGCCGGGCATGGTCGAGTTGCTGCAACCGGTCGGCATCACCGGCATGTTCGACGACTTCAACGCCTCCGGCGCCGCGCCGGGCGCCTGGCGCGGCAACGCCGACCAGCTGGCGCTGTGGGCGGGCGACGTCTATGGCGCGGCCACGCGCTACAACCCGCAGTTCAGCGCCGACAACCAGGTCGAGGAGAAGACCCGCGCCGCGTACATGCAGCTGGACTTCGACGGCGAACTCGGCGGCATGACCACCAACACCCGCATCGGCGTGCGCTACGAGAAGACCGACGTGGTCTCCACCTCGCAGATGGCGACCCCGACCGCGCTGCAGTGGCAGGCCAACAACGACTTCCGGCTGCTGCGCTCCACCGAGCTGCAACCGTTCAGCGAAAAGCACAGCTACAGCTACATCCTGCCGAACCTGGACTTCAGCATCAACTTCACCGAGGCGCTGAAAGGCCGTGCCTCGTTCGGGCAGAGCATCGCGCGCGCGCCGTACACCAACCTGCTCGCCGGGCCGACGCCGAACACGCCGGCCGGCTCGATCCTGGTCAACCCGTCCACGCGCGCCTCGGGCAATTCCGAGAACCCGAGCCTGGACCCGCTGGAATCGGACAACCTGGACCTGTCGCTGGAGTGGTACTTCGCCGACGCCAGCTACGTGTCGCTGACGTTCTGGGACAAGCGCGTGTCCAATTTCATCGGCACCAGCGTGACCCGCGAAACCATGTACGGGCTGACCGATCCGACCTCCGGGCCGGACGCGCAGGCGGCGCTGGCGTTCCTGCAGAGCGCGGCCTGCGCCGCGCAGGTCGGCGCGGCCGGCAACGACGTGGCGGCGGCGTGTTCGGCCAACGACACCTCGCTGTTCTCGGCGGTGGCGATGCTGCGCAATGCCGCGGCCACCGGCGGGCTGGGCGCCTACAACGGCAGCTCGGCGCAGACCCTGGCGCTGGAGAACGCCTACGATCTGGTCGGCGAGGCCGACGACCCGCTGTACGAGTTCGACGTGTCGCGCCCGGTCAACCAGAACAAGGCCAAGATCCATGGCTGGGAGCTGGGCGGGCAGTACTTCTTCGGCGATACCGGGTTCGGCGTGTACGCCAACTACACCGTGGTGGAGGGCGACGTCGGCTTCGACAACACGGTGCTGGAGCGCGATCAGTTCGCCCTGCTCGGCCTCAGCGACACCGCCAACGCCATGCTGATGTACGAGAAGTACGGCTGGAGCGGGCGCCTGGCCTGGAACTGGCGCGACGAGTACCTGATCGCGGCCAACCAGAACGGGTCCAACCGCAATCCGTACTACGTCGAGGCGTACCAGCAGCTGGACCTGAGCGTCAGCTACGCGATCACCGAGAACCTGTCGGTGGGCTTCGAGGCGATCAACCTCACCGGCGAGGACGTGCGCTGGCACGGGCGCTCGGACAAGCAGGTCATCCGCCTGCTCGACCAGAGCCCGCGCTACACGCTGGGCGTGCGCTACAACTTCTGACGCCGGCGCGCCGTCCGGCGCAGGCGGCCCGGACAGGCCGCCGCGCGCCGCGGCGGCCATCGCCTCCTTCGCGCCGCGCCGCGTCTTGCGGGCGCGGCGCTTTGCTGCAATGGTCGCCGTGGCGCGCGCCGCCGCGCCGCCCTGCCGGACGGGCGCCGGCACCGTCACCGAACCTTGCTGGAGCGCAGATGCCCCGCTACGAACTGCTCAACAACGTGACCCACGCCGACCTGCGGGTGATCCTGCGCTTCGGCCGCGAGTTCGGCGACGCCGCCGGCGTGGTGCAGGCATTCCCGACCGAATTCGCCGAGCTGCAGCGCGAGTACCCGATCTTCCTGCGCAAGGACGCCGACAGCGGCCAGTTCCAGGCGGTGGCGCTGCTGGGCTTCGAGCCGCAGGAGAACCTGTTCCTGCACGGTTCGCGCTGGAACGCCGCGTACCTGCCGGGGATCGTCGCCAAAGGCCCGTTCCTGATCGGTTTCCAGGAACAGCGCGGCGACGACGGCGCGCTGCGCCGCGAGCCGGTGATCCATGTCGACCTGGACCATCCGCGGGTGAGCCTGGAGGAGGGCGAGCGGGTGTTCCTGCCGCAGGGCGGCCACAGCCCGTACCTGGAGCACATCGTCACCGTGCTGCGCGGCATCCGCGACGGCGTGGAAGGCGGCGCGGCGATGTTCGCCGCCTACGACGCGCTGGGCCTGATCCAGCCGGTGCGCGTGGACGTCAAGCTCGACGACACCCACAACGTGAATCTCGCCGGCCTGTACGGCATCGACCGCGAGCGCCTGGCCGCGCTCGATGCGCCGTCGCTGCACCGGCTGCACCAGGCCGGCTACCTGGAAGGCGCGTACCTGCTGCTGGCGTCGCTGCACAACGTGCGCCGGCTGATGGCCGAGAAGCAGCGGCGGCTGCAGCAGGGCGGCGCCGAGCCGGCGCTGCCGGAGCGGGCGGCCTGATGACGCTGGCCGCCATCCCCGAGCGCGACTGCGCGCCGGGCGCGCTGCCGCTGCAGGAGCTGCTCGCCGCCGGCGAGCCGGCGGTGCTGCGCGGCGTGGCGCGCGACTGGGCGCTGGTCCAGGCCGGCCTGCGCGGCACCGGCGAGGCGATGGACCTGCTGCGCGGCCACGGCACCGGCCGCCCGCTGCAGTACTCCCACGGCGGCCCGGAGATCGCCGGCCGGCCGTTCTACAACGACGATTTCACCGAACTGAACTTCCAGGTGCGCCGCGGCGACCTGCACGGCCTGCTGGACGAGATCGCCGCGCACCTGGACGACCCGCGTCCGCCGGCCTACTACCTCGCCTCGCTGCCGGTGGACGAACACCTGCCGGGGTTGCGCGCCGGCAACGACCTCGACCTGGCCGCCCACGGCGTCGCATCGCAGCCGAGCATCTGGATCGGCAACCGCATCACCGCCTCGTGCCACTACGACGCGCCGAACAACCTGGCCTGCTGCGCGGTCGGCCGCCGCCGCTTCAGCGTGTTCCCGCCCGCGCAGATCGCCAACCTCTACCCGGGCCCGCTGGAACCCACGCCGGGCGGCCAGGTGGTCAGCGTGGTGGACTTCGCCGCGCCGGACCTGGAGCGCCATCCGCGCTTCGCGCAGGCGTTGGCGCACGGCCGCAGCGCCGTGCTCGAACCGGGCGATGCGATCTTCATCCCGGGCCTGTGGTGGCACCACGTCGAAGCGCTGGCGCCGTTCAACGTGCTGGTCAACTACTGGTGGAGCAGCGCGCCGGCGCACCTGCCGGCGCCGATGCAGGCGCTGTACCACGCCATGTGGGCGATCCGCGACCGGCCCGACGCGGAGAAGGCGGCGTGGCGGGAGGTGTTCGATTACTACGTGTTCGGCGCCTCCGATCGCGCCGGCGAGCACCTGCCGGCGCAGGCGCGGCACTTGCTCGGGCCGATCGACGACACGCTGGCGCGGCAGCTGCGCGCGATGCTGATCGCCAGGCTCAACCGATAGCGATGCGGCCGCCGAGCCGGCATCCACCACTGCAAGGAGTAGCGACACGATGGCCCAGATACGCAAGGTAGTGATCGCCGGCGGCGGCACGGCGGGATGGATCGCCGCGTGCGCGCTGACCCACCAGTTCCGCGACCTGCTGCAGGTCACGCTGATCGAATCGGAGCAGATCGGCACGGTCGGCGTCGGCGAATCCACCGTGCCGCCGATCCGCAGCTTCCACCGGTTCCTGCAGATCGACGAGCAGGAGTTCCTGCGCGCGGTGGCCGGCACCTTCAAGCTGTCCATCTCCTTCGAGAACTGGCGCCGGGACGGCGAGCGCTACATCCATCCGTTCGGCATCACCGGGCACGGCACGCTGGTGTGCGCGTTCCACCACTTCTGGCTGGAAGGGCTGCGCCGCGGCATGCCCGGCGAACTGGGCGACTACTGCCTGGAAACCGTGGCTTCGCGCGTGGACCGCTTCGCGCTGCCGCAACAGCCGGCGGTCAACTACGCCTACCACCTGGACGCGGGCCTGTATGCGCGCTTCCTGCGCCAGCGCGCCGAGCGCCAGGGGCTCACCCGCGTGGAAGGCAAGATCCAGCAGGTGCGCCAGCATGCCGACAGCGGCTTCGTCGAGGCGCTGGTGCTGGAAGACGGGCAGGTCATCGAAGGCGACCTGTTCATCGACTGCACCGGCTTCCGCGGCCTGCTGATCGAGCAGACCCTGCGCACCGGCTACGAGGACTGGAACCAGTGGCTGCCGTGCGACCGCGCGGTGGCGGTGCAGACCGAGGCGGTGGCCGCGCCGGTGCCCTACACCCGCGCCATCGCCCACGAGGCGGGCTGGCGCTGGCACATCCCGCTGCAGCACCGGGTCGGCTGCGGGCTGGTGTTCTCCGGCGCGCACCTGTCCGACGACGAAGCCCGCGCCAAGCTGCTGCGCGAGGTCGGCGCGCCGCCGATCAAGGAGCCGTGGCTGGTGCCGTTCCGCACCGGGCGCCGGCTCAAGGCGTGGAACAAGAACGTGGTCTCGCTGGGCCTGGCCAGCGGCTTCATCGAGCCGTTGGAATCGACCAGCATCCACCTGACCATTTCCGCCGTGGTGCGGCTGATCAACCTGTTCCCGACCGACCTGCTGCCCGGCGGCGGCATCGACCCGGCGACGGTGGACATCTACAACGACGTCAGCCGCGCCGAGATGGAGCACGTGCGCGATTTCATCATCCTGCACTACCACGCCACCCAGCGCGAGGAGCCGATGTGGCGGGCGTGCCGCGAGATGGCGCTGCCCGAATCGCTGCAGCTGCGGCTGCGCGCATGGCGCGAACGTGCCCATGCCTGGCAGGGCGGCGACGAGCTGTTCCGCGTCGATTCGTGGATCCACGTGCTGCTGGGGCAGGGCATCGTGTCCGGGCAGCACCACCTGCTGGCGCGCGCGCTGCCCGACCGGGAGCTGCGCCGGCTGTTCGACGCGATCCGCCAGCCGATCGACCAGGCGGTGGCGCAGATGCCGTCGCAGGACGCGTTCATCGCGCGCTACTGCGCGGCGGGCGAGGAGGTCTGGGGCCGCCGCACGGCCGGCGCGGGCGCCTAGCCCGTCAGCACGCAGCCGGTGCCGCGCCCGGTCGCATGCCGCCGCCGCGATGAAGCCTTGGAGACGTCCGATGGACAGCAACACAGACGAGGGACTGGCCACCGCCTGGGAGGCGCTGGACCTTCCCGGCAGGACCCTGGACCTGATCGACGAGACACAGGTGCAGACGCTGCGGTTCAACGCCGATGGCTGGGTGGCGGCCATCGTCGGCACCCGGCATGGGCCGCTGGCCGCGCCGCTGTGGCGCTGGCGGATCGACGCCGGCCGGCTGCTGCTGTTCGACTCGGCGCATGCGCATCCGCTCGAGGCGCTGAGCGCACCGCGCCTGCGGCATCGGATCGTGAGCGCCACCCGCGACGGCGGCGCGCCGGTTCGCTACACGCTTTCGCCGTAGCCGCACATCGGCACCGAGGACCGCAGCGCCAGGCGCGTCCGATCGAGGATCCGCGCACGGCCGCCGGCACCCGCGAATGCATCGGAATGGCGTCGCATCGATAAGGGTACGCGCTTGCGCAGTCGCCGCGCGCACGATGCGGCGAGGCACCAGGGCGCGCAGACCGCCGCACGCAGCGGCCGCGCAGCGCCGCTGCGCCAGCGCGGGCTATGATCGGGCCACTCCTTCGCAGAGAGGCGCCATGAAACTGCAGGCCTTGTGTCTTTCGCTGTCGCTGGTGGCCGCGCTGCCGGCGCAGGCCGCCGAGTTCACCCAGGCCGAGCTGGCGCGCGCACGCGCGCTGCAGCAGACGCTGGTGACGCTGGATTCGCATCTGGACACGCCGGCCAACTTCGAACGCGGCGACTTCGACATCATGGCCGCGCACGCCGGCAACCGGTTGGCGCAGGTGGACTACCCGCGGATGGTCGAAGGCGCGCTGGACGGCGGTTTCTGGGCGATCTACACCGGCCAGGGCGACCGCAGCGCGCAGGCGCACCTGGACGACCGCGATGCCGGCCTGCAGCGGCTGATGCGCATCCACCAGCTGCTGGCGGCGCATCCGCAGCAGTTCGCCGCGGCCACCACCGCGGCCGATGCGGCGCGGATCAAGGCCACGGGCAAGCGCATCGTCTACATCAGCATGGAGAACGCCAGCCCGCTGGTCGCCGATCCGTCGCTGCTGGGCTTCTACTACAAGCAGGGCCTGCGCCTGCTGAGCACCGTGCATTTCCTCAACAACGAATTCGCCGACTCGGCCACCGATCCGAAGGGCCCGCAATGGCACGGCCTCAGCCCGGCCGGCCGGCAGTTGGTGCGGCAAGCGCAGGCGCTGGGCATCGTCATCGACCAGTCGCATGCGTCCGATGCGGTGTTCGACCAGCTGATCGAGATGTCGCCGGTGCCGATCCTGCTCTCGCACAGCGGCGCGCGCGCACTGCGCGACCATCCGCGCAACCTGGACGATGCGCGGCTGAAGGTGCTGGCCCGGCACGGCGGCGTGATCCAGCTGAACTCCTACGGCGGCTACCTGATCGACACCCACGCCAGTCCCGAGCGCACCGCCGCGGAAAAGGCGCTGAGCGACAAGTACGGCGACGGGGAACACCTGAAGATCGCCGACGGCACCCGTTTGGCTGAGGAGATGAAGGCGCTGGATGCGCGCTATCCGGTGAAGCACGCCACGCTGGACGATTTCTTCGCGCACCTGGAGCACGTGCTGGCGCTGGTCGGGCCCGAGCACGTCGGCATCGGCATGGACTGGGACGGCGGCGGCGGCCTGGACGGCATGGAAGACGTGTCCGACCTGCCCAAGATCACCGCCTGGCTGCTGCGCAAGGGCTACAGCGAACGGCAGATCGCCGGCATCTGGGGCGGCAACGTGCTGCGGGTGCTGCAGCAGGCGCAGGACTACGCGGACAAGCAGGCGCGCACCCCGGCTTCCTGAGCGGCAGCGCGTCGACAATGGCGCGGGCGGCGCGTCCACGCGCATGCCGCGCGCCGCACCGAGGCGCTACGGCGCCTCCTCGTCGCGCCAGTGCCGCGGCGATGGGCCCGGCGCCAGCGGATAGCCGGAGAACGGCTTGACCTCGTCCATCAGGAACTGCGAGACGATCTTCTCCACGCCGTAGTCCCCGCCGAGCAGGTTGCGCGCGATGTCCTTCCAGTGGTGCACGTCGTGCACGATCACCCGCAGCAGGTAGTCGAACGGGCCGCTGACCCGGCTGGCCTCGACCACCTCCGGCATCGCCAGGATGCAGCGGTCGAAGTCGTTGAATTCGTGCAGCGCGTGCTGCTTGAACGACACCTGCGCCAGCACGATGGTCGCCGAACGGATCCGGTCCACCGCCACGTGCGCGCGGTAGCCGCGGATCAGCCCGCGCGCTTCCAGCGCGCGCACCCGCGCCAGGCACGCGCTGGGCGACAGGGCCACGCGGTCGGCCAGCGCCTGGTTGGTGATGCGCGCGTCCTGCTGCAGCACGTCGAGGATCTTCAGGTCGAGGCGGTCGGGGGTTCTGCTGGACATCCACGCAGGTTCGCAAGAAGGGCGGTGGCGCAATTTCCACGGAATCGCTCGGCATCGGCCGAAGATCCTGCGGTTGTTCGCATCCTAGCCCGCCGACCTTGCGGAGCGCCAGTCGCATTTCCCAGCCATTTCAGCGATTTGCCTGGACAGTGGCATCTGCGGTGGGCGCTGGACGCGCCGCCCGCGCTCGCCTATTACTGGGGTCGCCACAGGTGTGCGGGGTCGCCGGGGAACGGCCGGCCGCACGTCCTGCGCCGTTCTGCGCTCCGCCATCTCGCCGCCACACAGGGGAAGCTGCCATGCCGTCGTTCGCCCTCTCCACGCTCAGCCGTGCCGTCCGCCTGGGCTGTCTCGGTTCCGCCCTGGTCTGCACGCCGGCCTGGGCGCAGCAGTCCGCGGCCGCACCGGCGTCCGCCGAGGCCATCGACCTGGACGCGATCGTGGTCACCGCCGGCAAGCGCAACCAGAGCGTGCGCGAGGTGGCCGGCTCGGTGTCGGCGGTCAGCGACGAACAACTGCAGGCCATCGGCGCGCAGAGCCTGGCCGACTACATCCAACGCACGCCCGGCGTGGTGTTCAACAGCTACCAGCCCGGCGTGTCGCACGTGGTGATGCGCGGCATCGCCACCAGCGCCGGCAACGTGCAGGGCCAGGCCACCACCGGCTTCTTCCTCAACGAGATCCCGCTGACCGAGCCGGGCTGGACGATCGTGGTGCCGGACGTGGACGCGTTCGACCTCAACCGGGTCGAGGTGCTGCGCGGGCCGCAGGGCACGCTGTTCGGCTCGGCGTCGATGGGCGGGGCGGTCAACTACATCGCCAACGTCGCCGATCCGTCCGGGTTCGACGCCGCCGCGGAGACCACGCTCAGCCAGACCCGCAACGCGGACGTGGGCTACAGCGGCAAGGCGATGGTCAACCTGCCGATCAAGCAGGACCTGCTGGCGCTGCGCGCGGTGGCGCAGTACCGCGACGATCCGGGCTACCTGGACAACCTGGGCACCGGCAAGGACGGCGCCAACACCACCACCGTCGCCGGCGGCCGCTTCTCGCTGGTGCTGACCCCGGCCGAGGGCACCACGCTGACCTGGCTGAGCCTGCTGCAGAACACCGATTCGGACGACAACGCCTACCGGATGCCGGCGCTGGGCGACCTGCAGCGCAGCACCGCGATCCCCGAATTCACCGACACCCGGGTCGATGTGCACAGCCTGCGCCTGGACCAGGCGCTGGGCTGGGCCGACTTCACCGCGCTGCTGGCCTACCAGAAGAAATCGCAGGACTGGCGCTTCGACTACACCCCGGTGCGCGCGGCCTACAACGCCGACCTGGACCTGGACCTGAGCAATCCGCTGTACATCGACTCCGGCGGCGAAAGCACCGGGCGCAGCGTCGAGCTGCGGCTGACCTCGCCGTCGGGCGGGCGCGTGGAGTGGCTGCTGGGCGGCATGTACTTCGACACCGACAAGTCGCTGTACGAGGCGCTCGGCGCCGAAGGCGCGGCGGCCGCGTTCGACGCGTCCTCGCTGTACGGCCCCGGCAGCGGCGCGGTGATCGCGCCGGACGGGCGCATCTTCAACGGGTTCTACAGCGACACCTCCGGTTCGGAAGCGGCGTTGTTCGGCGAGGCGTCGCTGTGGCTGAACCCGCAGTGGAAGCTGACCGCCGGCGGCCGCCTGTTCCGCACCCGGGTGCGCACCGTGTCCACCCAGCAGGGGTTTTCGACCTATCCGGGCGTGCCGATCGTCACCGCGTCCAGCACCGAGGAAAGCGGCTTCAACCCCAAGCTGTCGCTGAGCTACACCGCCAACGAGGACCTGATGTTCTACGGCCTGGTCTCCGAAGGCTTCCGCTTCGGCACGCCGAACGTGGCCGGGCTCAGCGCCTACCCGGTGCCGGCCGGCTCGGACAGCGACAGTCTGATCAACTACGAGCTGGGCACGCGCACGCGCTGGGCCGACGGCACGCTGCTGCTCGACGCCACCTTGTTCTACGTCGACTGGAGCGACATCCAGCTGCGCCTGCAGACCCCGGACCTGTTCAACTACGCCACCAACGGCGGCAAGGCCTACAGCCGCGGCGTGGAGCTGTCGGCGACGTGGCGGCCGCTGTCCAGCTTCGACTGGCAGAGCACCGTCACCTGGCAGCAGGCGCGGCTGGACGAGGACCTGTTCATCCTCTACTACGGCACCGCGCCGAAGGGCGCGCAGTTGCCGGGCTCGGCCGACTGGTCGATCAGCAACCTGCTCAGCTACCGCTTCGACACCCGCTTCCAGCCGATGCTGAGCCTGTCGCACCAGTTCCTGTCCGGCGGCATCAGCGACCTGAACTCGGCCGTGCCCGGCGTGGCGCCGAACCGGCAGGGCAACTACAACCTGTTCGACCTGCGCCTGCGCATGACCTTCGGCAGCACCGACATCACCCTGTTCGGCAGCAACCTGACCGACAAGCGCGGCGTGACCCGCTCGGTGCTGGAGACCAACGGCCCGGGCGAGGGCCTCGTGCGCCCGCGCACCGTCGGCATCACCGCGCACTGGCGGTACTGAGCGCATGGCGGCGGACATCAGCGGCATCCGGCGCGCGGCGCCGCGCGCACGGCGCGTGCGTGGCGGCGACGGCTGCGCAGCGCCCTGGATCGGCGCGCGCGGCGGACGCTTGCGGCAACACGACGCAGCGGTCGCTGCGCCGCGGCCGGAGTGCCGTGCCGAGCCGATGCCGCCGGTGGCGATGCGCACGGGCGCCGTCGCTACCCGTGCGGCCGCGCCGGCGCGCGCAGCGGGCAACGGCGCATGAGCGCGCCGGTGCCCGGGCGCTGGGCGCAGGCCTGCACGCGCAAGTCCATCGACGTGGCGGTGGCCGACGTCGACCGCGCCGGGCTGCAGCGCCGGCTCGGCATGGGCAGCCTGTTGGTGCTGGGCGTGGCCAACATCCTCGGAGCCGGCGTGTACGTGATGACCGGCGCGGCGGCGGCCGAATTCGCCGGCCCCGGAGTGATGCTGTCGTTCGTGATCGCGGCGCTGTCGTGCGCGTTCACCGGGCTGTGCTACGCGGAACTGGCCTCCACCATCCCGGTGCCGGGCTCGGCCTACAGCTACTGCTACGTCACCTTCGGCGAAGGCGCGGCGTGGGCGCTGGCGTGGCTGGTGATGCTGGAATACACGCTGGCCGCGGCGGCGGTGTCGGTGGGCTTTTCCGGCTACCTGGTCAGCCTGCTCGGCAACCTCGGCGTGCAGGTGCCGGCCGCGTTCGCCACGCCGCTGGTGCAGGCGGTGCAGCAGGGCGGCCACACCGATCTGAAGTTCGGCGGCGGGTTCAACGCGGTCGCGGCGCTGGCGGCGATCGCCGCGGCGCTGACCATGATCTTCGGCGTCAGCCGTTCGGCCGCGGCCAACGCGCTGCTGGTGGCGGTCAAGGTCGCGGTGTTGGTCGCCTTCGTCGCGGTCGGCGCGTGGTTCGTCGATCCGGGCAACTGGCGGCCGTTCATCCCGGCCAACGAAGGCGGCTTCGCCTACGGCTGGCCGGGCGTGCTGCGCGGCGCGGCGATGCTGTTCTTCGCCTATCTCGGCTTCGAGACCGTCTCCACCGCCTCGGCCGAGGCGCGCAATCCGCGCCGCGACGTGCCGGTGGGCATTCTCGGCGCGCTGGCGGCGTGCACCGTGCTGTACATCGCCGCCGGCGCGGTGCTGACCGGGCTGGTGCCGTATCGCCAGCTCGGCGTGCCCGACCCGATCGCGCTGGCGGTGGACCGCATCGGCTGGCCGGGGTTCGCGGTGCTGATCAAGCTCGGCGCGCTCACCGGCCTGGGTTCGGTGCTGCTGGCCAATGCCTACGGCCATTCGCGCATGACCCTGGCGATGGCGCGTGACGGCCTGCTGCCGCCGCTGTTCACCCGCGTGCACCCGCGCTGGCGCACGCCCTGGCTGGGCAATCTGGTGCTGGGCGGCATCGCCGCGCTGTCGGCGGCGCTGCTGCCGATCGGCGTGCTCGGCGACCTGGCCTGCCTGGGCATCGCCTCGGCGTTCCTGGTGGTGTGCGTGTCGGTGATCTGGCTGCGCTCCACCCGGCCCGAACTGCGCGGCGGCTTCCGCGTGCCGCTGGGCGGTATCCGTGTCGGCCGCTGGTGGCTGGGCGTGGTGCCGGTGCTGGGCATCGTGCTGTGCCTGGCGATGATGGCGCCGGTGCTGACCGACATGGCGATCCAGGTGCGCCGCGGCGACCTGCTGCCGGCCGCGATCCTGCTCGGCTACTGCCTGGCCGGGGCGGCGATCTACCTGGGCTACGGGCTGCGCCGCGCGCGCCGCGCGGCGCAGGCCACGGACCTTTCTCACGCAAGCGACGGACCGACTTCATGACCGATGCTGTTTCGCTGCGCGTCGACGACGCGCTGGCGCTCGGGCGCCTGGACGCCCACGACCAGGCCGCGCTGCTGGCGCGCGGCGAACTGACCGCGCTGGAACTGACCGAGGCGGCGATCGTGCGCGCGCAGCGGCTGGACCCGTCGCTGGGCGCGCTCAGCCATCGCGCCTTCGCGCTGGCGCGGCAGCACGCGCGCGCGGTGGATGCGCTGGCGCAGCGCCCGCCGCTGGGCGGCGTGCCGTACCTGCTGAAGGACTCGCTGGACTTCCCCGGCATGCCGAGCCTGGCCGGCTCGCGCAGCCGCACCGGCGTGCTGGCCACGCAGGCCTATCCGTTCGCGCAGCGTTTCCAGGCGCAGGGCCTGGTGCCGCTGGGCAAGAGCGCGATGCCCGAATTCGGCCTGCTGCCGTCGACCGAGCCGCTGCTCGGTCCGGTCACCCGCAACCCGTGGTCGCCGGCGCATTCGCCGGGCGGCTCCAGCGGCGGCGCCGGCGCGGCGCTGGCCGCCGGCATCGTGCCGCTGGCGCACGGCAGCGACGGCGCCGGTTCCATCCGCATTCCGGCGGCGTGCTGCGGCGTGGTCGGGCTCAAGCCCGGGCGCGGCGGCGTGGTGCGGGTGCGTGGCCGGCACGTGCTGGAAGACCTGATGGTGAGCGATGCGCTGATGTCGCGCAGCGTGCGCGACAGCGCCTGGGCGTTCGCCGCCGCGCATCCGCAGTCGCCGCCGATGGTGACCGCCGCGTCGCCGCGGCGCTTGCGCATCGGAGTGATCGACACCGGCCTGCGCGGGCAGGCGCCGCAGGCCGAGGTGGCCGCGGCGCTGGCGCAGGCCGCGCAGCTGTGCGAAGGCCTGGGCCATCGGGTCGAGCGCATGGCCTACCCGATCGACGGCGCCGCGGCCACGCGCGCGCTGGTCACGCTGTGGTCGCACATGGCCGCCGATTGCGTCGACGCGGCCGTCGCCAGCCTCGGCGAAGCGGTCGCGCAGCGCGCGCTGGAGCCGTGGACGCGCGAGCTGGCGCAATGGAACCTGGCCCATTGCGGCATCGCCGAACTCGAGCAGGCCTATGCGCAGCTGGCCGCGCTGCCGGCCGCGCTGCAGGCGCTGCACACGCGCGTGGACGTGCTGCTGACCCCGGTGGTGCGCACGCCGCCGCCGCCGCTGGGCGAGCTGGCGCCGGACCGGGTGCTCGAGGAACTGATGCCGGGCTTCTTCGACTGGGCCGCATACACGCCGCTGCAGAACCTGGCCGGCACGCCGGCGATCGCGCTGCCGCTGGCGCACGGCGGCGACGGCCTGCCGATCGGCGTGCAGTTCGTCGCCGACCGCGGCGCCGAAGCCGTGCTGCTGGCGCTGGCCTACGAACTGGAAGCGGCCGCGCCGTGGCAGCAGCGCTGGCCGCCGCACTCGGTGGCCGCGGCCGATCCGAAGGAGACGCCGTGATGGGACATGCACGCGATGCCCGCTACGCCGCGCGTTCGCCGCACGACCTGCTGGCGCTGCTGCGCGCGCAGCCGATGGCCTGGCTGGTTTCGGCCGGTGGCGACGATGCCGCGTTCACGCCGCTGCCGCTGCGCGCCGAATGCGCCGCCGACGGCCGGTTGCTCGCGCTGCGCGGGCACCTGGCGCGGCGCAATCCGCACGTGGCGCGGCTGCGCCGCGATCCGCAGGCGCAGGCGCTGGTGCTGGGGCCGCACGCCTACGTGTCGCCGAGCTGGCTGGACGACCGCACCCAGGCGCCGACCTGGAACTACGCCGCGGCGGTGTTCACGCTGCGGGTGGAGGTGGACGACTCCGCCGCGGCGATCGCCGCCGAACTGCAGGCGCTGGTGACCGCGATGGAAGCCGGCCGCGACGCCGCATGGCGCCTGGAAGAGATGGGCGAGC
Organism: Xanthomonas sp.; assembly: GCF_017163755.1. Lineage (GTDB taxonomy): Bacteria > Pseudomonadota > Gammaproteobacteria > Xanthomonadales > Xanthomonadaceae > Xanthomonas_A. The sequence continues at coordinate 32,685 of NZ_JAFIWC010000027.1, read as the reverse complement.
GCTATGCGCGGCTGGCCGTGGGGGTCAGCGCGCTGCGCGGCGAGATCGTCGACGTGCGCGCCACCTTCAAGCTGGGCCAGGACGAACGCGCGCAGGATTTCGCGCAGATCCTCGCCGGGCTGGGCGGCGCCGGCGCGCATGCGCTGGTGGACTGGATGCGCGCCTTCGCCGCGGACGCGCCGGCGCCGGGAGCCGACGCATGAGCGCGAGCCTGGACGCGCTGGACCCGCAGCTGCGCGGCTTCGTCGAGGCGGTGTGCCGCCACTCGGCGCAACTGGCCGCCGGCCGCGCGCTGGACTGGCCGCAGCGCCGGCAGATCGCCGAGACGGTGCGCGCGCCGTGGCGCGCCGGCGGGCCGCAGATGGCCGCGGTCGAAGAGCACCGGATCGACGCGCCTGCCGGCGCCTGCCGGTTGCGCGTGTACCGCCCGGCGCGGGCGCCGGCCTCGGCACCGGCGCTGCTGTACCTGCACGGCGGCGGCTGGTGCCTGTTCAGCGTGGACACCCACGACCGGCTGATGCGCGAGTACGCCGCCGCGGCCGGCGTGGTGGTGGTCGGCATCGACTACGTGCTGGCGCCGGAGCATCCGTACCCGGCCGCGCTGGAGCAGAGCGTGCACAGCGTCGCCTGGCTGCGCGCGCACGCGCACGCGCTGGGCGTGGACGCGCAGCGGCTGGCGCTGGGCGGCGATTCGGCCGGCGCGCAGCTGGCGCTGGCCACCGCGCTGTGCCTGCGCGACCGGCAAGCGCTGCGCGGCGTGGGTGCGCTGCTGTTGAACTACGGCGCCTTCGACCCGCACATCGACGCGCGCACCGCCGCCGCGCTCGGCGGCGCCGACGCGATGCTCAGCGCGGCGGAGATGGACGAGTTCTGGCGCTGCTACCTCGGCCAGGCCGCGCACGCCTGCCGCGATCCGCTGGCGCGCCCGCTGCGCGCCGCGCTGCACGGCCTGCCGCCGGCGCTGCTGCTGTGGGGCGAGCGCGACGTGCTGGGCGAGCAGAGCGTGCAGATGGCGCAGCGCCTGGCCGCGGCCGGGGTGGCCGTCGAGCAGCGCGTCTACCCCGGCGCGCCGCATAGCTTCCTGGAGGCGATGTCGGTCTCGGCGCAGGCGCGCGACGCGGTGGCGGCCGGCGCCGGCTGGCTGCGCCGGCACCTGCATGCCGGGTCCGGCGCCGCCGATTGCCGCGAGAATGGCGCATGAGCGCCGTCTTCCGACCGATCCTTCCGCGTGCCCGGCTCGCTCCAGGGCACCGCGCCGCCGCCGTCGCCTGCGCGCTGGCGCTGGCCTTCGCCGCGCCCGTGCGCGCCGCCGCGCCGCCGCCGACCCCGGCGCAGATCATGCAGCTGGCGCAGGTCGGCGATCCGCAGATCAGCCGCGACGGCGCGCGCATCGCCTACACCGTCGAGACCCCGCAGGGCGACGGCAAGCCGGCGTTGACCCGCATCTGGCGGGTGCCGGCGCAAGGCCGCGACGGCGCCGTCGCCCTGCCCGCGCCGGATGCGGCCAGCGACCGCAACCCGCGCTGGGCCGACGATGGCCGCACGCTGGGCTTCCTGTCCGACCGGCCGCTGCCGGGCGTGGACAAGGACGCAGGATTGGCCGCGACCCAGGTCTGGCAGGTGGACGCGGACGGCGATGCGGCCACGCCGCTGACCCGTTCGCCCGGCGACGTTAGCGCATTCGCGCTGTCGGCCGATGGCCGCCGGCTCGCCTACCTGGCCACCGACCCGCCGTCGCCGGCCGACAAGGCGCGCGCCGAGGCCAAGGACGATGCGGTCGAAGTCGAGCGCCCGCGGCAGTTCGCGCGGGTGTGGCTGCGCGAACTGGGCAGCGGCGCGACCCGCGCGCTGACCCCGCCGGGGCTGCAGGTGCACGACCTGGCCTGGTCGCCGGACGGCACCCGGCTGGCGCTGCGCGTGTCCGATGGCACCACCCTCAACGACTACTGGTACGCCTCGCGGGTGGTGCTGCTGGACGTGGCCGCCGGCACCCTGGGCACGCCGCTGTGCGCGCGCAGCTCGGCGTTCCCGCTGCAGTGGTCGCCGGACGGGCGCCGCCTGCTGTACGGCGAACTCGGCGCGCACGGCATGACCGCCACGCTGTACGTGCACGACCTGGTCGCCGGCACCCGCGTGGCGCTGGCGCCGGACTGGCCGGGCACGCTGTGGCTGGCGCGCTGGCAGGACGAGCGCACGTTGATCGGCCAGGGCCAGCGCGGCGTGCGCGGCGAGTTCCTGCGCCTGGATGCGTCCAGCGGCAAATGGAAGACGCTGGCCCGGCCGCAGATCCCGTACCAGAGCTTCACCACTGCCGCCAACGGCCGCAGCGCCTATATCGGCATCCGCGACGACCAGCCGGCCGAGGTGTGGACGCTGGACAACGGCCGGCTGCGCGCGCGCAGCGACAGCAACCCGCAGGTCGCCGGGTGGGCGCACGGCCGGCTGCGCGAACTGAGCTGGGCCTCCAGCCGCGACGGCCGCCAAATCACCGGCGTGTTGCTGACCCCGCCGGACTGGGACGGCCGCACCCGGCTGCCGACCCTGGTGCAGATCCACGGCGGTCCGGCCTGGGCCTGGTGGTCGGGCTGGCTGGGCTCCTGGCACGACTGGGCGCAGCTGCTCAGCACCCGCGGCTACGCGGTGTTCCTGCCCAATCCGCGCGGCTCGGAGGGCCAGGGCGCCGCCTTCGCCGAACTGGCCCGCCACGACTGGGGCGGCGCCGATTTCCAGGACGTGCTCGACGGCATCGACCGGCTCCAGGCCGAGGGCGTGGTCGACCCGCAGCGGCTGGCGATCGGCGGCTGGAGCTACGGTGGCTACCTGTCCGCCTGGGCGGTGGCGCAGTCGGACCGCTTCCGCACCGCGATCGTCGGCGCCGGCGTGACCGACATCGGCGCGATGGCGCTGACCACCGACACCCCGGACTACCTGCCGGGCTACTTCGGCGACCCGCTGGCCAACCGCGGCGAATACGACGCCCACTCGCCGATCCGCCATGCCGACCGGATCAAGGTGCCGGTGCTGATCCTGCACGGCGAACAGGACCGGCGCGTGCCGCTGGGCCAGGGCCAGATGCTGTACCGCGCGCTGAAGTTCAACGGCACCCCGGTGGAGATGGTCAGCTACCCGCGCGCGCCGCACTGGTTCCACGAGCGGGCGCATGGGCGCGACGTGCAGCAACGCGTGCTGGCATGGCTGGACGCGCACCTCCGGCCGGCGGGGGAGGAGCCTGCGCCGTAGAGGTATCGGCAGCGGGCGATGGATCATCCGCTAGCCTATTCAGCTACAATGGAAACGTTTACAAATGGACTTTTGCCGTCAATGAATACCCAGAACCTCCCGGAACGCGCGCCGCTCAGCCCGAAGTGGCAGTTCCGCTTCGACTTCTTCGACCGCCACGGCGGTCCGGCCTCGCCCGAGTTCAAGCCGGCGTTCAAGGCGCTGCCGTCGTTCGGCGACCGCCTGAAGATCAACATGAACTTCTTCGCCTTCTTCTTCGGCTGGATCTACTTCTTCATCCTCGGCCTGTGGCGCAAGGCGATCATGCTGATCGGCATCTCGCTGCTGATCGGCGTGCTGGCGTTCGTGCTGCCGCGGATGGTCGCCAACGGCCTGGGCGTGGCCTATTCGGTGCTGGTCGGCATGATCGCCAACTACGCGTTCTACCTGGATCGGGTGAAGGGCAGCACCAGCTGGAACCCGTTCGAAGGCATGCGCTGGTGGTAAGCGCAGCGCGCGGACGCCGCTGACGTCCGCGGCCGCCGCCACGGCGCAGCGAACGCTGTGTCGTGGCGGCGCCAGTCGAGTCTGGCGGCGACGCTAACCGTGGCGCACCGCCGTCTCGCCTCATGACGCGGCATGTACTTTCTGTACCTCGGGCCGGATCGGCCCTGTCGAAACGAGCCATGTCCGCCGTGAAGCCGGAACCCGGATTGCGCGACGAATTCGTCGCCGAGGCCGCGGCGGCGTCCCCCGCCTGATTAGAGATCGGGTCGGAGCCCCGGGCACTTCATCCCGATCATCGCCGGTGCGCCGCTCGCTGGCGCCACGACCGATGCGCGCGCGCACCGGCGTACGCCGCATCGGCGCGTTCGTCGCTTCTTCGCATCCTGGGTCAGGCCGTTCTCGAGCAGTTGCCCTGCCAGCAGCTTCTTCGGCCTGCCGCGCTTCGCCCTTCAGCGTAAGCGACCGCCCCTTTCACCTGTCGCTCCGTTCGCGGCGCTGTTGCGATCCCTGCCCAGGGCGAGGATCGAGAGCGGCACTGTCGAGCAAGCGGTCGGTACAGACGAAGCAGATCAGGCATGGCGGGCAAGCGGCAGGTCAGCGGCGGACTGTTGCCGCGCGCGCCGGTGACTAACCGAAGTTCGCTTCGTCAGTCAGGCGAGGCGCGGCAGAACCAACCAGCGGTATCCGGGCAAGCGAGCCCGCGCCAACGAAGCTGCGCCCCTCCCGGGGCGCACTCCATCACCGCATGGCCATGAGAGACCGCCGCCGTCAGCGCAAGCGCGAGAAGGCGCCGATCCCTGCGATCGCCAGCCGCTCGGCGGGAACCGCCGTTTCGGCGAACGACAGCCGCAGGTAGCGGATCTGGCGCACCTCGGGGAAATTCAGGCGCTGGGTCGAGAGCGCATAGGCGATGTTGGACAACTCGCCGGCGCCGGCCGGCTGCCAGCGTTGGCCATCCTCGCTGCTTTCTGCGACATAGCGTTTCGGCGGCGCCGAGCCGCTCATGACCGCGCGCGAGGGCGTGAGGCTGAAGCCGGCGACCTGGCGCAACGCGCCGATGTCGACCGTGACCTGCGCGGGATGGCCAGGCGTGGGAGCGGGCAGGATCCAGACCGTGCCGGCGTCATCGTCGAGCAGCTTCTCCGCGCCAGGCGCGCTGGCCTCGACGATCCGCCAGCCAGCGGTGGACAGCACGTCTGCCGCGCTCGCCGTCGGCCGGGCGACGGCGACCGGCGCAACGGCGAGGAACAGCGCGAATTCGCTGATGGCGGGGCATGCCGGCGCCTCGAGCACGACCAGGCGCACGCGGCTCGCGGCAACCGGGCGATCGAGCCGCAAGATGCGCTGTGCGCCAATGCACTGCGCTTCAGCCAGCCGCCGCCATTGCCCATCGACCTGGGCCTCGACGGCGAAGCGGGTTACGCGCACGCCGAGTGGCAGGTATTCGCGCAGCCGGATCAGGTCGAAGCGGCGCACCGCCGGTAGTTCGAGCGTCAACGTCGGCGTGGTGACGCCGTCCGGCGTGGACCAGTAGCTGTCCGGCTGGCGGTCGAGCACGCGTGCCGGTTCGAAACCCACGCCGCGGGAATCGCTGGCGCTGGCCTTGGCGCCCTTGGCCAGGTCGATGGCGAAGCTGGCGCGGATCGCGTCGCCAAAGCTCTTCAGCACCGCGACGTCGTGGTCGGCAATGCGTCCGCGTCGGTCGGGCGGAAGATTGAGGTTCATAGTGGTGCCCCGCGCGACAGACGTGTCGAAGTAGCGCACCAGATTCTCCGGGCTGCGCACCTTGCCGTCTTCATCGGCATGGTAGAACCAGCCCGGGCGGATGGAGGTATTGGTTTCGGCCGGCCACCACAGCGCCGCGCCCCGCACGCCGGCATTGCCGTTTTCCTGGGTATAAGGGGCATCCGGCATGGTCGGCCAGCACGGATCGCCCGCCACGCCGTCCTCGTTGCCCACCCAGCGGATATCGGCGCCAAGAGGATCGAAGGTGCAGGCCATCGGCTGGTGCTGGTGGACCAGGGCGATCATGCTTGGCCAGTTGTAGTAGCTGGGCGCATCGATCTTGCGCGTTTCGCGCGCGCCGCCGTAGTAGCCGTCGCCGCCGTTGGCGCCGTCGAACCAGAACTCGAACAATTCGCCATAGCGCGTGCATAGCTCGACGATCTGCTTGCGGAAATAGTCCAGATATGCCGGGCGGCCATACTCGGCGTGGTTGCGGTCCCAGGGGGAGAGGTAGAGGCCGAAGGCCAGGCCGGCGCGCCGACACGCCGCGGCCATTTCGCCGACGATGTCGCCCTTGCCGTCCTTGTAGGGCGAATTGCGAATGCAATGCTCGGTCAGGCGCGTCGGCCAAAGGCAGAATCCGTCGTGGTGCTTCGCGGTAAAAATCAGTCCCTTGAGGTTGCCGGCCTTGGCCGCGGCGACGATCTGATCGGCAGAGAAATCGCTGGGATCGAACTTGCGCGGATCCTCGTCGCCGTAGCCCCATTCCTTGTCCGTGAAGGTGTTCATCGCGAAATGCACGAATGCGTATTGCTCCAGCCGGTGCCATTGCAGCTGCCGCGCGCTGGGCACCGCGCCCCAGGGCGAAGGCGCCCTAGGGCGAGGCGCGCCTGCGATCTGGGCGGCGGATGCGGTAACGCTGGCGGCGACGGCCACTACACCGGTGGCAAGGAAGGTGCGGCGATCGATCATTGACTTCTCCAAATTCGCACAAGTCCGGATCTTAGCTTTTTCCAGCGGCGGCGAAGCAGCACCGCCAGGACGTGCACGACTCGCTGAGCGTCCATGCCGGCGCCTGTCGGACCCGATGAGGTCGAACGAGAGCGGCGGTGTCTGATGCTTTCCTTCTGGAGCGGTCGCGGTGGCAGCAACGCGCGACCGGTGCGGCGGCGAGCAGGGTCAGGCGCATGGCGGTCGTCGTCCGATGGAAGCGACGACGTGGCGGGTTCGGTCGCACCGTCGCCGCGCTCGCGTAGTGCGTTCGCCGCAACCGGCAGGTTCTCCGGCAGATGGCTGGCGACGTTCGGCCCGGGCCCATCGCCGACGGGCGCGGTCCTCGGCGGCGCTAGCAGGCAGCTAGACGGCGACGCGCAGGTCGTTGCCGAACTGCGCAATCCCCTCGGCCGGATCCCGGCGCCAGCCGCATTCGCCAAGCGCGTCGGCCAGCGCCATCGGGCGAGCGAAGGCGGTGCCGATGCGGCGCGCCCAGGCGGCTGGGAACGGTGGCGTCACTGCCGCGTCTGCTCGCGCCGCAGCAGGCTGTGGCGCCGTCCGTAGGCCAGGTACGCGACCACGCCGACCGCGTTCCATAGCGCGAACCACTTCTGCGTGGTGTGCGGCAGGCTCCAGAACAGGTACAGGCAGCCGCCGATCGCCAGCGGCGCGACCACCCACGCCAGCGGCGTGCGGAACTTGCGCTCGCGGCCGGGCTCGCGCACGCGCAGCACCAGCAGGCACGCGGCCACCGCGATGAACGCGGCCAGGGTGCCGGCGTTGGCCAGCGCGGCGATCTCGTCCAGCCGCGCCACGCCGGCCAGCGCCGCCACCAGCACCGCGGTGAACAGGGTGGTCGCCACCGGCGTGCCGGTGCGCGCGCTGACCTTGGACAGCCCGCGCGGCAGCAGGCCGTCGCGCGACATCACGAAGAAGATCCGGCTCTGCCCGTACAGGAACGCCAGCAGCACCGTCGGCAGCGCGATCACCGCGACCACGCCGATCATCGCGGCGGCCTTGCCGTGGCCGAGTTCGCGCAGGATCAGCGCCAGCGGCTCGGGGCTTTGTCCGAACACCGTGTAGCTCATCGCGCCCACCGCGGCCAGCGCCACCAGCACGTAGATCAGCGTGCAGCCGACCATCGAGCCGATGATGCCGATGGAGAGGTCGCGCCCGGGGTTCTTGGTTTCCTCGGCGGCGGTGGAAATCGCATCGAAGCCGTAGAAGGCGAAGAAGATGATCGCCGCCGCCGCCATCACCCCGCGTTCCACGCCGTCGGCGCCCAGCGCCTTGGAGAATCCGTACGGCATGAACGGCTGCAGGTGGTCGCCGTCGAAGGCCGGCAGCGCGATGGCGACGAACGCGCCCAGCGCCACGATCTTGAGCACCACCAGCACCGCGTTGAGGGTGGCGCTTTCCCGGGTGCCGGCCATCAGCATCCCGGCCACCACGAAGGTGATCAGCACCGCCGGCAGATTGACCACGCCGCCGGCGTGCGGGCCGGCGGCGAGCGCGGCCGGCAGCGTCATGTCGATCCCCGACTGCGCGCTGGCCCATTGCAGGAAGCCGACGAAGTAGCCCGACCAGCCCACCGCCACCGTGCTGACCACCAGCGAGTACTCCAGGATCAGGCTCCAGCCCACCACCCAGGCGATGCTCTCGCCCAGCGCGATGTAGCTGTAGGTGTAGGCGCTGCCGGCGGCCGGCATCATCGTCGCCATCTCCGCGTAGGCCAGCGCGGCGCAGGCGCAGATCGCCCCGGCCACCGCGAACGACAGCAGCACCGCGGGCCCGGCCTTGTCCGCGCCGACCCCGATCAGGGTGTAGATGCCGGTGCCGACGATGGCGCCGATGCCCAGCGCCACCAGGTGCGGCCAGCTCAGCGTGGGCACCAGCCGGCGCCCGGCCTCGTGCACGGTGACCAGATCGAGGGATTTGCGCCGGAACAGGAACGACATGCGGGCCTCGCGGGAAGCGGCAGCGGGAACAGGTCCGCGAGTGTCGCCCAATGCGGTGCAGCAAAGCTATGCCGGGACCGGGTTACGCCATGATCGTGGCCGGCGCCGCGTCGATCGCGGTTGCGCCGCTGCGCGGCGACCGGGCACCCGGCGCTGCCGTAGTGGCCCGGTGGTGTGTCCTATGACGATGCGTTTCAGCTGCTCGTTCCCAACCGCACCCCGAAGCCGATCAGGAACACCCCGGCACCGCGGCGCAGCCACAGGCCCAGCCGCGGATGCTCGCGCACGCGACGCGCCAGCGCGTGGCCGACCCCGATCAGCAGCGAGCAGTAGGCCACGCCGAGCAGCGCGATCAACCCGGCCATCGTCGCGAAGGTGGCCAGGCCGCGATGCGTGGCCGGGTCGATGAACAACGGGAAGAACGCCATGTAGAACACGATCGCCTTGGGGTTGAGCAGGGTGATCAGCAGGCCCTGGCGGAAGTAGTGGCCCGGGTGCATGCGGATCGGGCCGAGCGCGCCGTCGCCGCGCGGCGCGCGCAGCAGGCCGATGCCGATCCACACCAGGTAGGCGGCGCCGAGGTACTGCACCGCGTGGAACAGCACCGGATTGGCCTGGAGCAGCGCGGCGACGCCGGCCGCCGCCAGCCACATCAGCACCTGGTCGCCGAGCAGCAGGCCGGCCAGCGCGGTATAGCCGCCGCGCACGCCGCCGCGGCCGGTGGCGGTCAGCAGCGCGAAGGTGCCCGGACCGGGCAGGGCCAGGAACAGCAGCACCGCGACGACGAAGGTCCACAGGTCGTGGATTCCCATCCAGAGCATGGCACGCGCTCGCGCGAAACGGGCGGCCATGATAGACGCCGCCGGCCCCGGCTACGGCAGGCCGTTGCGACCGTGCGCAAGGAAGCCCGGGCGCGTCGACAGGCGATCGTAGTAGGCCGCCACCGCCGGCAGCGACGGCCGCGCCATCGGCGTCGCCATCCAGCGTTGCGTGGACAGGCCCAGCACGATGTCGGCCACGGTGAACGCGGCGCCGGCGGCGTAGGCGCCGGTGCGCTGCAGTTGCGCGTCCAGGATCCGCATGTGCCGGTGCCAGTTCTCCACGCTGTGCGCGATCGCCTCGGCGTCGCGATGCGCGGGGCTGTCACGGACCAGCGCCATGAACGCATAGCGCCAGGCGTTGTTCAGTTCGGTCGCCTGCCAGTCCATCCACTGCTCGACCTGCGCGCGCGCCTGCGGCGCGGTCGGCAGCAGGTCCGCGCGCCGCTGCCGCGCGGCCAGGTAGCGGCAGATGCTGTTGGATTCCCACAGCACGAAATCGCCGTCGCGCAGCACCGGTACCAGCGCATTGGGATTGAGCGCGCGGAACGCCGCCGTGTCCACCGCGGCGAAGCCGGCGCCGTAGTGCTGCTGGTCGATCGCCAGCTCCAGTTCCGCGCACAGCCACAGCACCTTGCGCACGTTGATCGACGAGGATTTGCCGTACAGCACGAGCATGGTCGTAGGCGGCCGAGGAAAGGTACTGGAGCGTGCCTGGGCGCGGCGCGCGGCGCAATGCACGCGCAGGCGGGCGCCGCGATCCCCCGCACAGGGCCGCCTGGCCGCTTCGGCGCGGATGGGGGTGCGGCGCATGGGGCCATCGCGCGGCGGCGGCAACCGCAGCGCGCGGACGCAGCGCGTGAGACGCGGCCGGCTACACTGGCGGCATGCAAAACGATCCCCATTTCCTGATCCTGGCCGGCCTGCTGTGCGCGGTCATCGCGCTGCTGCTGGCGCTGCTGCTGCGCCGTTCCAGCCACGCGCCGCTGGAGCAGGCCCTGCGCGAGGAGCAGCGCAGCGGCCGCGGCGAACTGCGCGAGCAGCTGGACAGCCTGGCGCGGCTGCAGGACACGCGCATCGAGGGCTTCGGCCGCAACCTGGCCGACCTGTCCACCCGCACCGACCAGCGCCTGGACCTGCTGCGCGAGGCGCTGACCGAGGACGCGCGCCGCGGCCGGGTCGAGGCCGGGCAAGCGCAGCTGCGCATGGCCGAACTGCTCAACCAGCGCCTGGTCGAGGTGCGCGGCCAGCTGGACGCGTTCGGCCAGCAGCAAGAGGCGCGCATGCTGCACTTCGGCCAGCAGCAGGCGGAGCTGGTCGCGCGCATCGACGCGCACCTGGACGGGCTGCGCGAGGCGCTGGTGGAGGACGCGCGCAAGGGCCGGCTGGAAGGCGCGCAGTCGCAGCAGCGCTTCACCGAAACGCTGGTCCAGCGCCTGAACGAGCTGACCCAGCGCAACGAGCAGCGCATCGGCGAGATGCGCGAGACCCTGGAACAGCAGCTCAAGGGCCTGCAGGCCGACAACTCGGCCAAGCTCGAACTGATGCGCGCCACCGTCGACGAGAAGCTGCAGAGCACGCTCACCACGCGCCTGGATTCCTCGTTCAAGCTGGTGTCCGAGCGGCTGGAGCAGGTGCAGCGCGGGCTGGGCGAGATGCAGCAGCTGGCCACCGGCGTGGGCGACCTCAAGCGCGTGCTCAGCAACGTCAAGAACCGCGGCGGCTGGGGCGAGGTGCAGCTGGAGAACATCCTCGAGCAGACCCTGACCCAGGAGCAGTACGCGCGCGGCGTGCGCGTGCGCCCGGAGCGCAACGAGGCGGTGGATTTCGCCGTGCGCCTGCCCGGGCGCGGCCACGACGACACCCCGGTGTGGCTGCCGATCGATTCCAAGTTCCCGCGCGAGGACTACGAACGGCTGCTCGACGCGCAGGAACAGGGCGACCCGGAACAGGTGCTGCTGATGGGCGCGCAGCTGGAACGCGCGATCCGGGTCCAGGCCAAGTCGATCAGCGACAAGTACATCGCCCCGCCGCACACCACCGACTTCGCGGTGATGTTCCTGCCCACCGAGGGCCTGTACGCCGAGACGCTGCGCCGGCCCGGCCTGGCCGACCTGCTGCAGCGCGAGCACCGCATCGTCATCGCCGGCCCCACCACCGTGACCGCGCTGCTCAACAGCCTGCAGATGGGCTTCCGCACGCTGGCCATCGAGAAGCGTTCCAGCGAAGTGTGGGGCGTGCTGGCGGCGGTCAAGAGCGAGTTCGGCAAGTTCGCCGGCATCCTCGAAAAGGCCGAGAAGCAGATCACCACGGTCGGGCGCAGCCTGGGCGAAGCCAGCCGCAAGACGCGCACCATCGAGCGCAGCCTGCGCGGCGTGGAGACGCTGCCCGACGCGCCACCGGTGCCCTTGCTCGATCTGGACCTTCCCATCGACGACACCGGCACCGGCCTGGACGAAGACCCCCCGCGCGACGGGCAGGAATAGGCGGCAGCATGGCGCTCCACCTGCGGCGCCGCCGGCTTTGCGATACTGCGCGCCTACGCCAGCCAACCAGGAACAAACCGGATGTCGATACGCGCGTGCATGAGCCTGTTGTCCTGCCTGCTGCTGGCGGCCTGCAGCAATGGTCCCGGCGCGCACGCCGTGCCCGCCGCGCAAGCGGACAGCGGTAGCGCCACCGCGGCGCCGGACGCGGCCAGTTGCGCGGCACAGGGCGGCAGCATGCGCCCGCTCGGCCGCCGCGGCCTGCTTCGGTGCGTGGTCCCGTTCGCCGACGCCGGCAAGGCCTGCAGCGACAGCGACCAGTGCCAGGGCGATTGCCTGGTCGCCACGCCGGTGGCCAGCGGAACGCCGGCGCAGGGCACCTGCCAGCGCGACATCAGCGAGAACTTCGGCTGCCGGCAGGAAGTGCGCGGCGGCGTGGGCGCCTCGCAGATCTGCATCGACTGAGCGCGCGCCAGGCGCTGGCCGCCGGTCTATGCTGGCGCTCCCTTTCCTTGCGCGAGCGCACATGAGCCAGTCGATCCACGACATCCCGCTGACCAGCATCGAAGGCCAGCCCACGGCGCTGGCCGCGTACCGCGGCAAGGTGCTGCTGATCGTCAACGTCGCCTCCAAGTGCGGGTTGACCCAGCAGTACGAGGGGCTGGAGGCGCTGTACCGCGAAAAGCGCGGCGCCGGGCTGGAAGTGCTCGGCTTCCCGGCCAACGACTTCAAGGGCCAGGAACCGGGCAGCGAGGCCGAGATCCAGCAGTTCTGCCAGCTCACCTACGACGTCACCTTCCCGATGTTCGCCAAGATCGCGGTCACCGGCGAGGCGACGCATCCGCTGTACCGTGCGCTGATTGCCGCACGGCCGCAGACCGAAGGCGAGGGCCCGATGCGCGAGGAGCTGCGCGGCTACGGCATCGACCCCAACCCGGCGCCGGGCGTGCTGTGGAACTTCGAGAAGTTCCTGGTCGGCCGCGACGGCCAGGTACTCGGGCGCTTCGCCCCCAACCTCGCCGCCGACGACGCGCGCCTGCGCCAGGCGATCGACGCGGCGCTGGCGTAGGCCTGCGGCGCCGGCACGCGCGCTGCGGCGAACGTGCGCAGGCGCAGGGGTAACGGCATTGCGTCAGCCCATGCCTGCGGATCGCGCGCGGTCGCGCCGGCATCCGCGCCGTGGCCGCGCGCATGGGCACGCGCCACGACACGAATCCTGCGGAAACGAAAAACCCGGCCTGCGCCGGGTTTTCGTGAGCCTAGCGGAACGGGCAGCGCCTACTTGCCGCCGCCGCCCCACTCGGGGATCGGCATCGCGTCCACCGGCACGGTCGGGTTGTTCTCCTCCTCGCGCAGGTAGTCCGGCAGATCGTTGTCCTCGCGCTTGTGGCTGCGCAGGTCGCCTTCGATCTGGTAGGTGCGGCGCTGCAGCCAGGCGTCGCGGGTCAGCTGGTACTCGTCCGGCGCCTCGTCGCGCAGGCTGTCCAGCGACAGCAGCTGCGCGCGCGTGTCCACCAGCTGCAGGCCCTGCAGGCCGACGCGCACCGTGTCTTCCTCGATCTGCCGCAGCGGCGACAGCGGCGCGTCGCCGGCCAGGCCGAACACGTCGCGCACCGTGCGCGGGCCGAACAGCGGCAGTTCCACGTAGCGCGAACGGCGCCAGCCCCAGGCGCCGAGGGTCTGGCCGAAGTCCTCGCTGCGCCGCGGCAGCTTGGCGTCGCTGGCCGGGTCGAAGATGCCGGCGATGCCCAATGTGCTGTTGACCAGGAACCGGCCCAGGGTCTGCCCGGCCTGCAGCGGACGGCCCTGCAGCAGCTGGTTGACCATGGTCAGCGGCGAGCTGAGGTTGTCGAAGAAGTTGGTCACGCCCAGCCGCACCGGGCGCGGCACCACGTTGACGTAGGCGCGCGCCAGCGGCCGCGCCACGGCGCGGTCGACCACGTTGTTGAAGCCGTGCACCTTGCGGTTGAACTTCTCCCACGGGTCGTAGCTCGGCGGCGTGGTGATGCCGGCCGGCAGGGTCGGGTCGGCCACCGGGTTGTACGGATCGCTGCCGTACAGCGCGGCGTAGTCGCCCTCGGCCGCGGTGGACGGCGCGCCGTCGGTAGGCGCGGTGGCGGTGGCGGCGCTATCGCCGCTCGCCGCCGGGACCATCGCGGCCTGGGCGTCGCTGGCCTGCGTCTGCTCCGCGTCCGTGGCCGCAGGGGCTGTGCCGGCGTCGGCCGGGTCGGCGGCCGCGGCGACCGGTGTGGGAGTCGCCGGCGCGGCCGCGCGCTGGGGAGCGCCGGCACAGGCGCCCAGCAGCGCGACCAGGGACAGGGAAAGAAGGGTACGCAGCACGTTCATGTGTCAGCTCGCCGCAGGGGGAGATAGGAAATCCAGGGTGGGCGCCAGCCGGTAGGCCGCGCTCAGTTCGGTCAGCCCGGCCGGGGCGCCGACGAGCGCGACCTCGGCCTGGCCCTGTGCGCGCAGGCGCGCGCCCAGTTCGGCCAACAGCGCCAGGCCGGCGCTGTCGACCCGTTCCACGCCGCGCAGGTCCACCGCGCGCGCGCCATCCAGCGCGCGCGTGGCGGCCGGCCACAGCGCGATGGCCGCGGCACGGTCGAGCACGCCGGCCAGCACCAGCGTGTCGCCGTCGCGTCGCAGGCTGGCGTCAGTTGCCACTGCCGTTGCCGTTGGCCGGTGCGACTTGCAGCGAGCCGGCGCGCAGGTCGGCGGCCACCTGGGCGATCGACTTCTGCCGCAGCGGCGCATCGAACTGGTTGCGGAAGGTCTGCACATAGGACACGCCTTCGACCATCACGTCGAAGATCTTCCAGCTGCCGCCGACGTTGCGCACCAGGTAGTCGACCGGGATCGGGTCGCCGCCGCTGCGCACCAGTTCGGTGGACACCTTGGCGCCGCGGTTGCCCGGCAGCGGGGTCTCCGACTTCACCCGCACCCGCGGCTTGCCCTCGAAGGTCAGCAGCGAGGAGCCGTAGCGCTGCATCAGGTTGTCGGCCATCGCGTCGGCGAACAGCTTGACGTCGGCATCGGAGGCGCCGCGGCCGTGCACGCCCAGCACCAGGCGCGCGGCGTAGTCGCGGTCGAAGGACTTGTTCATCTCGCCGTCGATGAACTGCTTGAGCGCGGCGTTGTTGCTCTTGAACTCGGCGCGGCGCTGTTCCAGCGTGGCCAGGATGCGGGTGCTGTTGTCGAGCACGACCTTGCTCGCCGAACCCTGCTGGGCCGCGGCGGCCGGCGCGGCGGCCTGGGCCAGCACGGTGGCGGGCGCCGCCGCGGCCAGCGCGGCGGCAAGAGCGATGGAGAGGAGTTTGATGGTCATGGCTTGGGTTCCGTAGAGGGCGACGCATCGCCAGGAGAAGCGGGGGTGCTGCCGGCCGGCGCGGCGCTGCTGCCGCCACCGCCGCCGAACATGTACTTGCCGACCAGCTGGATCAGGTCTACAGCAGGCTGGGTGAACACGATCTCCTCGCCGGGCTTGAGCGTCTCCGGATCGCCGCCCGGCTGCAGGCCGACGTAGCTTTCGCCGAGCAGGCCGCTGGTCAGGATGCCGGCCGAGGTGTCCGCCGGCAGGTCCTGGTAGGTGTCGTCGATCGCCAGGGTGACGACGGAATCGAACTTGGCCGGATCCAGCTGGATCTTCGCCACCTGGCCGATGATCACCCCGCCGATCTTCACCGGCGCCTGTTCGCGCAGCTGGCCGATCTGGGTGAAGCGCGCGGTCAGCTCGTAGCGACCGCCGCCGAAGCCCCATTGGCGGTTGGTGGAGGCGAGCGCCAGCACCAGCAGCGAGGCCAGGCCCAGCAGCAGGAAGGCGCCGACGGCGAACTCGAGACGGGGACCACGGATAGCCATAGGGGTATCTACCTAGTTTGATTCGACAGGACGCACGGCATGGGCACCGTGCGCCGGGTTGCGGGTACCGCGCGCCGCCGCGGCGCGCTGCGATGGAATGCGCGCATGGCCTACTGGAACAACAGCGCCGACAACACGAAATTGAACATCAGCACCAGCAGCGAGGCGTTCACCACCGCGCGGGTGGTGGCCACCGAGGTGCCCTCGATGGTCGGTTCGGCATGGAAGCCGACATACGAGGCCACCAGCGCCGCGGTACCGCCGAACACCGCCGACTTGAGCATCGCCACGCCGAAGTCGTCCCAGAAGTCCACGCTGGTCGACAGCGCCGACCAGAACGTGCCCTTGTCCAGGCCCAGCACGTGCACCGCTTCGAAATAGCTGGCGCTGATCGCCAGCGAGCAGAAGATGCCGGTCAGCAGCGGCACGGTCAGCACCGCAGCCCAGAACCGCGGCGCCACCGCCTTGGCCACCGGGTCGATCGCCATCAGCTCCAGCGCCTTGATCTGGTCGGTGGCGCGCATCAGCCCCAGTTCGGCGGCGATCGAACTGCCGGCGCGGCCGATGAACAGCAGCGCGGTCAGCACCGGCGCCAGCTCGCGGTACAGCGACAGCCCCAGCAGCGTGGACAACGCGTCGGAGGCGCCGTAGGTCTGCAGCGTGCGGTAGCCCTGCAGGGTCAGCACCAGGCCGACGAAGGCGCCGCCGACGGCGATGATCGGCAGCGAGCGCGCGCCGACCTTGTAGATCTCGCGGGTCAGCTCGGCCAGGAAGTCGCGGGTGGGCAGCGAGCCGCGCAGCACGGTCAGCGAGAACAGCCCGGCGCGGCCGAGCGAGCGGATCGATTCGGCGAAGGCCATCAGGCGGCGCTCCTGGCGCGCGGGGCGGCGTCGAACGGGATCGGGCCGTCCGGGCGGCCGTGCAGGAACTGCTGCAGCAACGGGTCGGCGCTGGCCTGCAGCGCGTCCGGGGTGCCGGCGAAGACCACCCCGCCGTTGGCGATGGCGATGGCCTGGTCGCAGATCGGCAGGGTCTCGTGCACGTGGTGGCTGACGATGATGCTGGTCAGGCCGAGGGTGTCGTTGAGGCGCTGGATCAGGCTCATGATCACCCCGCTGGCGATCGGGTCCAGCCCGGTCAGCGGTTCGTCGTAGATCATCAGCGGCGGGTCCAGGGCCAGCGCGCGCGCCAGCGCCACGCGCCGCGCCATGCCGCCGGACAGCTCGCGCGGCCAGGCGTCGGCCGCGGCCAGCAGGCCGACCGCGTGCAGCTTCATCGCCACCAGCCGTTGCAGCACCGGCTCGGGCAGGCGGGTGTGCGCGCGCAGCGGCAGGGCCACGTTCTCGGCCACGCTCAGGTCGGTCAGCAGGCCATTGCCCTGCAGCAGCACGCCGATGCTCTTGCGCGTCTCGCGCAGCGCGCGGCTGTTGCGCGGCAGCGGCTGGCCGAACACGGTGACGGTGCCGGCCACCGGCTCCAGCTCCCCGGTCAGCGCCGCCAGCAGCGTGGACTTGCCGCTGCCCGACGGGCCCAGCACGGCGGTGATGCTGCCGCGCGGCACCGACAGCGATACGTCGCGCAGGATGGTGCGCCCGCCGCGGTCGATGCGGACGCCGGACAACTGCACCAGGCTGGATTCGGAAGACGCCATTGCGGCCTTTTAACGAAAAAACAACGCAGGATTGAACCACCCGGCTGAACTTAACCGAACTGGACCGTGCAGTATTGTCGCATTCACAAGGCGCCTGTGCGAATGCCGCATATCGCCGTACATGCAACAGCGTGTATTGGGATGATCGCCGCCGCCTGTGCGGTTGGGCGGGCGGCGCAGACAGCGTGCTGGTCCGGGAATGCGATAGCTCCGTAGGTTCCCGGCACCGGCACGGCCGCGTCCCGCCGACCGGGCCGGCGGCGAACGCGCTGCCCGCCGGCTGGCCACCGGCTCTCCCCGGCGTCGCCGCTGCCGCCGCCACCGCCGGAGCACGCCTTCATTGGATCGTGCCGCCGCCCGCGGGTGTGCGAGTCGGCCGGTCGCCTGCGGCGGGCTTGTGCGCTCGCGGCGCAGACGCGACGATGCGGGGCGGCGATGCGCCGGACGACAGGAGTCATCCATGGAGTTGCTGACCTTGGAACATTTCGCCGGGAGCGTGAACGAGACGTTCTCGGCCGCGCTGAACGAAGGCGAGGTCGATTTCGTACTGGTCGAAGCGCGGCCATTGCCGGCCAGGTCCGCGATGCAGCGCGCGCCGTTCTCGCTGCTGTTCCGCAACGCCTCGGCGTTCCTGTTCCCGCAGCAGACCTACCGCATGCGCCATGCGCGCCTGGGCGAGCTGGGGATTTTCCTGGTGCCGGTGGCGCGCGAGCGCGATGGCTTCCTGTACCAGGCGATATTCAACTGAGCGATGCCGCTGCCGCGCAGGCGGCACGCCAGTGCATCGCCAGGTGGGTGTCGCTGGCGCCGGCGGCGACGAACCCCAGCCGCGCGTACAGCCGCTGCGCGTCGGGATTGGCGTGCAGCACGTGCAGCGCCAGCGCGCATCCGGCCGCATCCGCCAAGGCCTGCGCGTGCGCGACCAGCGCGGTGCCCAGTCCTTGCCCGCGCCAGGCCGGCAGCAGGCTGATGTCCACCAGCACGTGCGGCGCCGCCGCGCGCTGCAGATAGAGCCGGCCCAGCGGTGCCTGCGCGGCTTCCACGATCAGGAAGTCGGCGTCGGCGTAGTGCGTCAGGTAATGCGCATGCTGCAGCGCGAACTGCTGGTCGAGGAACGCGCGCTTGGCCGGCTCCGGCCACGGCACGGTGGCCAGCTCCGCGCCGCGGGTGCTGGCGTACAGCTCGCGCAGCCAGGCCAGGTCCGCATCGCGTGCGGCGCGCAAGCCGATGCCGCGGGCGCGCAAGGCGCCCGGTTGCGCGATGGGCATGCGCCGGTCTGGAAAGTTGGGCGCCGGCACACCGGGTGCGGACATGCCGGTCGCCTCAATCGAACGACGGATAGGTTCCCGATAGCGCAATGCAAAAGTTCACCGCCAGGTAGGGCTGCTGGTTCTGGTGTGGCGCGCCGGTGCCGGTGGGCTGCAGCGCCGTCGGTGCGAACTGCGCGTTTGGTGCCGCTGCCGCGACGAAGGGGCGCGCGGTGCTGCTGCCAAGCGCCGACAACGCCGCGCCCGCGGTGGGCGTGCCGCTCTTCTTGGTCCGGTCCGGTTGCGCAAACATCGTGGCGGTGTGCTGGTGCGGCGGGATCTGCGTGGTCTGCAGGCTGACCCCGGCCGAGCCGAACGTGTCGCCGCGCTGCCGGCTGGTCAACCCGGGGCCCTGGCCTTGTTCGCAGCCGGCGCGCCCGCAGAAGTTCGGCAACTGGAACGTCGTGCTGCCGTTGCCGCCGTAGGCGGTGCCGAGCAACGAGAACAAGGCGCTGTTCTGCTGCACCGGCAGCGTGGCGCCATTGCACAGCGCCCAGCCCACGGGATTGAAATCGAAGCCGAACAGCTGGATTTCGCCGAGATAGGGTTCGGTCATGAACGCGGTCCTCCGGTGGAACGGGCAGGCGCCGCGCGAGCGCGGCGCGGCGGATGGGTCAGCTCTGCTGCGGAAAGATGCCGGCGGTGGAGATGCAGTACTGCACCGTCAGCGTCGGCATGAGGTTGTCGTGCGGCAGGCCGTCGCCGGTGATCGTGGTCGACTGCGCGGACATCGTCACCGCCGTGGCGCCGGTGATGTCGGTCGCATAGAACACGTCGGCGGCGACCGCGGCGGGCAACAACCCGGCCGGTGCGGTGGCGGTCGCCGCGGCCGCCGTGGCCACCAGCGTATGCGTGTGCGCCGGCATCTGTGGGCCGATGAGGGTGACGGCTTCGGTTCCGGAGACCTGGCCGAGCACATAGTTGCTCAGGCCCGGTCCCTGGCCTTGGTGGAGCGGCAGCCGTCCGCGCAGGTCCGGCACCGCGAACGTGTTCTGTCCGTCGCCGCCGTAGGTCGTGCCGATCAGCATGAACAGGGTTTCGTATTCGGCGATCGCCAGCAGGCTGCCGTCGCACGCCTGCCAGTTCTGCGGGGTGCGGCCGAAGCCGAACATGCGGATCTCGCCGATGAATGGAGTGGCCATGGTGTCCTTCCTGGTCGGTGCGCTGCACGCCATCGGCGCGCGGATGGAGGGCGGCTCAGCTGCGCGAGGGGAAGATGCCGTTCAGCGCGATACAGAAATTGAGCGCGGTGTACGGCTGCAGGTTCGGGTGCGGCAGGCTGCTGCCCGCGGGGCCGATCGACGCCTGGTTCAGCGCCACCAATGGCCCCGCTGCCGCATACAGCGCCGACGCCGGCCCGGTGGTGCTGACGTTGTTGCCGAACAGGTTCCCGGACGGGTTGCGGTTGTTGCCCGCGGCGCTCGAGCCCTGCAGCAGATGGTTGTGCGCAGGCAGATTGTCGGGCAGCGGCGAGACGTTCTCGGCACCGCCCACTTGCCCAACCGGTGCCGCCGGCGGTTGCCAGGACGGATCCGCCGACGGCGAAGCGCCGAGTGGCGTGCGTCCGCGCAGGTCGGGCAACGCGAAGGTGGTGTTGCCGTTGCCGCCGAAGCGCGTGCCGAGCACGCTGAACAGCGCCTGGTTCTGATTGACCGGCAACAACTGTCCGTTGCACTGCGCAAAATACTTGGGCGCGAAAACGAAACCGGTCATCATTATCTGACCGATGAAGAACTCGCTCATGCGGATCTCCCCCGATTTGATGCCGAGGCATTTTGCCCGGCGCGCCTTACTTAATCATGGATTTACCGGCGCGCAAGTCTTGATAATAATGAACGAGACAGTCTCAGCGCATTTGTTGCTTTACCCGCAATAAAAATTACTGTTCAAATGCGGGAGCAGTGCGAAGGGGATTGCCTTGCAAAGGCTGTATTCGCGCTGTCTGAGGCACCAGGAGCGTTGCCGGCGCCAGTGGGGTGGCGCGACCTTTGGGGAATGGAATATGTCTACGAAATGCACCGTCTCTTTCGGCTGGATGCGCGTCGTCGCCTTGCGCTGGCCGACAATGCTTGCCTTGTTGCTGGTGGCAACGCTGTATTCCGGAGCGGCTGCAGCGGCGCCTTCCCAGTTCTGTCCGACGATAAATACCAGTGTCGTGCAGGGCGGTTCGGTGCAGATAGACGTCACCACCTGCGACGGCACGGGAATCTACGACATCGGCGTCGGCTGGGACGGCGTGCAGCCGGCGCACGGTACGCTCGACGTGCCGAACCCGAGCGGCCCGCAGGGCACCCAGATCGTCACCTATACCCACGACGGGATTTCCACCGCCAGCGACAGCTTTCCGCTGGAGGATGGGGAAGGCAACACCATCACCGTCAACATCACCGTGGTTCCCGCGCTATCGGCCAGCATCGCGGTGAGTCCGGCGAGCCGCAACGAAGACAGCGGCGCGGCCTTCACCTACACGGTGACGTTGAGCCAGACCAGCAATTCGGCAACGACGGTGAACATCGCGTCCAGCGGCACCGCCACCAGCGGCGTGGACTACAACGGCGCGGTGGGCAGCGTCGTGGTCCCGGCCAATACCACCACCGCCACGTTTCCCATCACCCCGATCGCCGACGGCACCGTCGAAGCGGACGAGACGGTGATCATGAGCGTGGCCAGCGGCAGCGGTTATGGCATCGGCAGCCCGTCCAGCGCCACCGCCACCATCCTCAACGACGATGTGCCCAGCGCGTCGATCACGGTGGCCCCGGCCAGCGTGTCCGAGGACGGCGCCACCAATCTGGTCTACACCGTCACGCTCGACCAGGCCCCGGTGAATGCGACATCGATCGCTTTCAGCGTCGGCGGCAGCGCCACGTCCGGCAGCGACTACGCGGCCGTGAGTTCGCCGCTGGTGATCGCCGGCGGCCAGGCCAGCGGCACCATCACCATCAATCCGACCGTCGACGGCACCGTCGAACCCGACGAAACCGTGGTGATCAGCCTGGCCGCGGGCAGCGGCTACAGCGTGGGTTCGCCGGATAGCGCGACCGGCACCATCGCCAACGACGATGTGCCCTCGCTGAGCATCAACGACGTGGGCCTCAACGAAGGCGATGCCGGCACCAGCAACGCCACCTTCACCGTCTCGCTCAACCAGCCGGCCGGCGCCGGCGGCGTCACCTTCGACATCGCCACCGCCGATGGCAGCGCCACGGCGGGCGTGGACTACGCCAACGCCAGCCTCACCGGGCAGACCATCCCCGCCGGCAGCAGCAGCGCCACTTTCACCGTGCTGGTCAACGGCGACACGTTCAACGAACCCAACGAGACCTTCTTCGTCAACGTCACCAACGTCAGCGGCGCCACCGTCGGCGACGCCCAGGGCCAGGGCACCGTCGTCAACGACGATGCGGTGCCGACCGTGTCCATCGACGACGTCAGCGTCAACGAAGGCAACGGCGGCACCACCACCGCGACCTTCACCGTGAGTCTGAGCACGGCCAGCGGCCAGACCGTGTCGGTCAACTACGCCACGGCCGACGGCACCGCCGCCGCGGGCAGCGACTATGTGGCCCGCTCCGGCACGCTCACGTTCGCGCCCGGCGTCACCGCGCAAGGCGTTGCGATCACCGTCAACGGCGATACCGCGGTCGAGCCGAACGAGACCTTCAGCGTCGATTTGTCCGGCGCCAGCAACGCGGGCATCGCCCGCGCCACCGGCACCGGCACCATCGCCAACGACGATGCGGTGGTGACGGTCGGTCCGGCATCGCTGCCATCGGCGACCGCGGGCACGGCCTACAGCCAGACCCTGAGCGCCAGCGGCGGCACCGCGCCTTACTCCTTCGTGATCAGCGCGGGAGCATTGCCGGCCGGATTGACCTTGAGCGCCGCCGGCGTGCTGTCCGGCACGCCGACCGCCAGCGGCAGCTTCAACTTCACCGCGACCGCCACCGACAGCGGCGGCAGCCCCACCAGCGGCAACCGCGCCTACGCGCTGGTCGTGGCCAGCCCGACGCTCACCCTGCCGGCCACCGCCCTGGCCGGCGGTACTGCGGGCCAGGCGTATACGGCCGCCATCAACCCGGCGACCGGCGGCATCGCGCCGTACACCTATACGCTCAGCGCCGGCGCACTGCCGGCCGGCGTCACGGTCAACAGCGCGACCGGTGCGCTCGGCGGCACTCCCACCGTGGCCGGGACCTTCGCCTTCGCCCTGACCGCAACCGACAGCACCACCGGCACCGCCGGGCAGGCGAGCCAGAGCTACAGCCTGAGCATCGTGTCGCCGACGCTGACCATCGCGCCGCCGACCTTGCCGGGCGGCACCGCCGGCAGCGCCTACAGCCAGGCGCTGAGCGCCAGTGGCGGCACCGCGCCGTACGCCTTCGCCATCAGCGCCGGTGCGTTGCCGGCCGGGCTGACCTTGAGCGGCGCCGGCCTGCTCGCCGGCACGCCGACGGTGGCGGGCAGCTTCGCCTTCACCGCGACCGTCACCGACGCCGGCGGCTTCACCGCGACACAGGCCTACACGCTGGCCATCGCCTCGCCGACGCTGGCCATCGCGCCGCCGACGTTGCCGGCGGGCACGGTCGGCAGCCCCTACAGCCAGGCGCTGAGCGCCAGCGGCGGCACGGCGCCGTACAGCTACAGCGTCAGCGCCGGCACCTTGCCGGCCGGGTTGACCCTCACCAGCGCAGGCGTGCTCGCCGGCACCCCGACCACCGCGGGCAGCGCCGCCTTCACCCTCGGCGTCGCCGACGCGAACGGTTTCGCCGCGGCGCAGGCCTACACCGTGGCGATCGCCACGGCGGTCCCGGCACCGGTGGCGGTGAACGACACCGGCGACACGCTGGTCGACACCGCGCTGACGCTGGCGGTGACCGGCAACGACACCGGCAGCATCGACACGATCGCCCTGGCCACCGCGCCGAGCCACGGCACCGCGGTGGTGGACGGCGTGCAGCTGGTGTACACGCCGGCAACCGGCTACGTCGGCGTGGACAGCCTGAGCTACACCGCCACCGGCGCGGGCGGCACTTCGGCGCCGGCCACGGTGACCATCACCGTCAATGCGCGCCCGGTCGCGGTGTCGACCACGATGCAGGCGGTGTCCGGCCAAGCGCAGACCGTGGACCTGACCAGCGGCGCGACCGGCGGGCCGTTCGTGGCCGCCACGCTGGTGGCGTTGTCGCCGGCCAGCGCCGGCACCGCGACCATCGCCCGCAGCGGCGGCGCCTCGGCCGCCGGCGTGCCCACCGCCGCGGCCAGTGACGGGCCGAGCTTCCTGCTGACCTTCACGCCGAACCCGGCCTTCTCCGGCCAGGCCACGGTCCGCTTCACCCTGTCCAACGCGTATGCGACCTCGGCCGAAGCGGCCATCGTGTTCGTGGTCGCGCCGCGTCCGGATCCGACCCTGGATGCGGAAGTGCGCGGCCTGATCGATGCGCAGGCCGAGTCCACCCGGCGCTTCGCCAAGGCGCAGATCGACAACTTCCAGCGCCGGCTGGAGGCGACCCATCGCGGCGCGCGCGGCTTCGACAACGGCCTGAGCTTCCAGGCCACCTCGCATTGCCGCCAGGCCGAGCGCGGCCTGGGCGCGCAGCCGTGCAGCCAGCCGACCTGGGACGCGGACGCGGATGCGGCCGACGCCGATCGGATAGCGGCATCGTCGGCGCGCGCCTCCACCGGCGCGGTCGAGGGCGAGCTGGGCCTGTGGGTGGGCGGCGCGATCCGCTCCGGCAGCCTGGACAAGCAGGCCGAGCGCGCTGGCGTGGACTTCCAGTCCGACGGCCTGAGCATGGGCGCCGACTATCGGGTCAACCGTTCGCTGGCGATCGGTGCCGGCGTGGGCTGGGGCCGCGACGACAGCGATGTCGGCGACAACGGCAGCCGCAGCGAAGCCACCGCCTATACGCTGGCGCTGTATGCCAGTTTCCACCCGGGGCAGTATTTCTTCTTCGACACCCTGGTCGGCTACCAGCTGCTGTCCTACGACCTGCGCCGCTACGTGACCGGCAACGGCGAACTGGCCGAGGGCGGCCGCGACGGCAGCCAGTGGATCGGATCGGTGTCCACCGGTGCCGACCTGCAGCGCGGCGACTGGCAGATCACCCCGTACGCGCGGGTGGACATGGCCCGCGCCACGCTCGATGCCTACAGCGAAGGCGCGATGGCGCCGTTCGCGCTGCGCTACGAGGACATGGACGTGGCCACCACCACCGGCAACCTCGGCCTGCGCGTGGAATGGCGCCGCGAGATGTCGTGGGGCCAGTTCACCCCGCAGTTCCGCGCCGAATACCAGCGCGACTTCCAGGGCCGTGGCGATGCGACCTTGAGCTATGCCGACATCACCGGCGGATCGTTCTATCGCACCGGGCTGAGCGTGTTCGACCGCAAC
Source organism: Xanthomonas sp. (assembly GCF_017163755.1). GTDB lineage: Bacteria > Pseudomonadota > Gammaproteobacteria > Xanthomonadales > Xanthomonadaceae > Xanthomonas_A. The sequence goes on along the minus strand of NZ_JAFIWC010000027.1, from coordinate 7,769 downwards.
CGCGTGATGCTGGGCCTGGGCGCGGTGTTCAGCACCGACCAGGGCCTGTCCACGCGCATCGAATACCGCGGCGTGACCGACGGCGACAGCGGCAGCGACCAGACGTGGATCTTCAACGTGGAGAAGAAGTACTGAGGCGTCGCGAAGCGCTCGCGGAGCCGGTGCACGAGGCGCCGCACCCTCATCCGCCCCTGCGGGGCACCTTCTCCCGGTGGGAGAAGGAACAGCCGCACATAGCCCCTCTCCCGCCGGGAGAGGGGTTGGGGTGAGGGTCCGGCGCGAAGCACCTCGTGGAATTGGGAGCACGAGGCTTCGCTCGCACCCTCATCCGGCCCTGCGGGCCACCTTCTCCCGACGGGAGAAGGGAGAAGCCGCATGCACCGCCCACGCCTGCGCCGGTCAACCCGACCCGCATCACGCGACGACGCGGCGCGCGCGCATCCGGCACAATGCCGCCACGCATGCACGCCTCTTCCGCGCCCGACTTCCGCCTGTATCCGTCCAACGCGCTGGATACCCTGGCCGCCCTGCTGGCCGAGGAGTTGCGCCGGCCGGTGCCGGAGCAGCCGCTGCTGGCGCCGGAAGTGGTACTGATCCCGCAGGTGGCGATGCGGCGCTGGCTGCAGTCCACGCTGGCCGCCGAGCACGGCGTGGCGGCGAACCTGGAATTCCTCACCCCCGGCGAGTTCGTCGCGCGCGCGCTGGAGGCCAATCTCGGCGCGGCCGCCGACGACCTGGACCTGGCCACCACGCAGTGGCGCCTGTACGACGCGCTGCAGGCCGACCTGGGCGGCGATGCGGCCCTCGCCCCGCTGGCCGGCTACCTGGCCGACGGCGACGCGCTCAAGCCCTGGGCGCTGGCCGGCGAACTGGGCAGCGTGTTCGAGAAGTACCAGGCCTGGCGCCGCGACTGGCTGCTGCGCTGGGAAGGCGGCGCCGATGCGGACGACCCGCAGGCGCGGCTGTGGCGCCGGATCGCCAGCGGTCGCCCGTACCGCGCGCGCCGCATCGGCCAGTACCTGGACCGCTACGCGCGCTCCGACGGCCCGCTGCCGCAGGGGCTGCCGCGGCGGCTGTTCGCCTTCGCCATCCTCAACGTCTCCCCGGACGTGCTGCGCGTGCTGGCCACGCAGGCGCGCGTGGGCACGCTGCACTTCTACCTGCCCACGCCGGCGCACGGCTACTGGGGCGATCTGCAGACCCTGTGGCAGCGCCGCCGCCAGGGCGGGGCGGTGGACCTGTTCGCCGACCAGGTGCAGGAGAACCCGCTGCTGCAGGCCTGGGGCGCGGCCGGGCGCGACTTCATGGCGCTGGTCGGTGACTACGAGGTGGTGCATCCGCTCGCCGAGATCGCGGTCTACGCCGATCCGCTGGAGTCCGGCCGGCGTGCGCTCGCCGACGGCGGCCTGGGCGACAGCCTGCTGCGGCGCATGCAGAGCGACCTGTTCCACCGCCGCGCGCCGGCCGTGCCGGCGCCGTTGCCGGCGGTGGACCTGGCCGATCCCAGCCTGCAGGTGCACGCCTGCCACACCCGGCTGCGCGAACTGCAGGTGCTGCACGACCAGTTGCGCGCGCTGCTGGACGATCCGCGCTTCGACCCGCCGCTGCAGCCGCGCGAGATCGCGGTGCTGTCGCCGGACATCGATCCCTACGTGCCGTACCTGGACGCGGTGTTCGGCGGCCGCGGCAGCGACGACGCGCTGCCCTATGCGCTGGCCGACGCCAGCCCGCTGGCCAGCGAGCCGCTGGCCGAGGTGTTCCTGACCCTGCTCGGCCTGCCGCTGTCGCGCTTCGGCCTGCACGAGATTCTCGACCTGCTGGCCACCGCGCCGATCGCCGAGGCCGCAGGCCTGGACGAGGCCGCGCTGGAGCGCCTGCGCGGCTGGCTGCATGCCGCCGGCGCGCGCTGGGGGCTGGACGCGGCGCACCGGCGCCAGCACCAGGCGCCGGACGACGACGCCTACACCTGGCGCTTCGCGCTGGACCGGCTGCTGCTCGGCCATGCCAGCGGCGCGGAGGACGACATTGGCGGCGTGGCGCCGTGGCCGCAGCTGGAAGGCAGCGCGCTGGCCGCGCTGGACACCCTGCTGCGGCTGTTGCGCGTGCTCGACCGCCACCAGGCGGCGCTGGCCGAACCGATGACGCCGGCGCACTGGCGCGAATGCCTGCTCGGCCTGCTCGATGCGTTGATCCCGGCCACGCCGTCGGCGCCGCGCGCGCAGCGCGCGCTGGAGCGGTTGCGCACGCTGATCGACCAGTTCGCGCGCGACGCCGCGCGCGCCGACTACGCCGGCAAGGTGCCGGCCGAGGTGGTGCGCGCGCATTTCGCCGCCGCCCTGGGCGAGTCGGACACGCGCGCGCCGCTGCTCACCGGCGGCATCAGCTTCGGCCGCATGGTGCCGATGCGGCTGCTGCCGTTCCGCGCCATCTGCCTGCTGGGCATGAACGATGGCGACTTCCCGCGCCGCGACCCGGCCGCCGGGCTCAACCGCCTCACCGCCGAGCTGGGCACCGCGCGCCGCCGCCACGGCGATCGCTCCACCCGCGAGGACGACCGCTTCCTGTTCCTGCAGCTGTGCGCCTCGGCGCAGGACGTGTTCTACCTCAGTTATCTCGGCGCCGATGCGCGCGACGGCACGCCGCGCGAGCCGTCGGTGCTGGTCAGCGAACTGCTGGCCAGCGCCGCGCAGTACCACGCCGAGCCGAAAGCCATTGACAGGCTCGTGGTGCGCCACCCGTTGCAGCCGTTCGCCGCCGCCGCGTTCGGCGCGCTCGGCGAGGACGGCGCCGACCCGCGCCGCTTCAGCTACCGCCGGCAATGGCGGCCGGCGGTGGACAGCCTGGCCGGGCAGCGCCGCCCGCTGCCGCCGTGGGTGGACGGCGCGTTGCCGGCCGACGACCTGGCGCTGCCGGCGAGCGTGTCGATCGACGACCTGCGCCGGCTGTTCGCCGATCCGGCCGGGCAGTTCCTGCGCCATCGCCTGGGCATGCGCCTGCCCGACCCGGCCGGCGAGGACAGCGACCTGGAGCCGCTGCTGGCGCCGAGCGGCGGGCTGGACCAGTACGGCCTGCAGCAACAGGTGCTGGAGGCGGTGCTCGCCGACGCCGCCGACGGCCTGTACGAGCGCCTGCGCGCGCGCGCGCTGCTGCCGTCCGGCCCGCTCGGCCGGCGCCTGCTCGACGAACGCCTGCACCAGCTGCGCCCGTACGCCGACGCGTTCGCGCAGTGGCGCGGCGACGCGCCGGCACGCTCGCAGCGGCTGCAGGTGCGGATCGACGACATCGACCTGCACGGCCGCCTGCCCGGTTGGTACGCCAACGGCGTGGGCCGGGTACAGGTCGGTGCGGTCAGCGGGCGCGCGGCGATCCGCCACGGCCTGGAATGGCTGCTGCTGCGCGCCGCCGGCGAGCGCGCCGACTACGTGCGCTTCTTCGAAGACGACGACAGTCTCGGCCCGCATCCGATGGACGCCAACCCGGCCGAACCGCTGTCGCAGGCACAGGCGCAGGCGGCGCTGGCCGAGCTGCTGCGGCTGTACCGGCAGGGCCTGCAGGCGCCGCTGGCGTTCGCCCCGTACAGCAGCTGGAAATACCACCAGGCCGCACGCAACGACGACCTCGACAAGGCGATCAAGGACGCCGCCGCGCAGTGGCAGGCCAGCTTCGGCTGGAGCGAGGCGACGAGCCCGGAACTGCGCCTGGTGCACCGCGGCCGCGACCCGTTCGCCGATGCGCAGCGCTTCGCGGCCTTCGCCGCCACCAGCCACCGGCTGTATTCGCTGCTCGAACGCGGCGACGCCGGCGGCGCGCTGGATCCGGCGCGGCTGGCCGAGAGCTGGCGGCAGTGGCGCGGCGCGCAGGAGGACGCCGAATGAGCGGCTCCCTCGCCGACGACCCGTACCTGACCCTGCCGCTGCACGGCGTGCGCCTGATCGAGGCCAGCGCCGGCACCGGCAAGACCTTCACCCTGGCCACGCTATTCACCCGGCTGGTGGTCGAGCGCGGCCTGCGCATCGGCCAGATCCTCGCGGTCACCTTCACCGAGGCCGCCACCCAGGAACTGCGCCGGCGCATCCGCGAACGCCTGGCGCTGGCGGCGACGCTGATGCCCGATGCGTCACTAGCTTCTGTAGGAGCGGCTTCAGCCGCGACAGATATCCAGAGCGATCTGTCGCCAACCGAGATCGCCGACGGCCTGTCGCGGCTGAAGCCGCTCCTACAGGAAACACCGGACGCCGTTCTCACCCGCGCCATCCTCGCCGCGCATCTGGCCGCCAGCGGCGAATCGCCCGCCGCCCTGCGCCGCCGCCTGCAGCAGGCGGTGGAGGAAATCGACCTCGCCGCCATCTTCACCATCCACGGCTTCTGCGCCCGCGTGCTGCGCGAGCACGCGCTGGAGAGCGGCCAGGCCTTCGCCGCGCCGCAGCTGCTGGCCAACGACCGCGAACTGCTGGCCGAAGTCGCCGCCGACCTGTGGCGCCAGCGCGCCGCCGATGCGGCGATGGCCGAGGACCTGGTCGCGCTGTGGCCGGGCGGGCCCGAGGCACTGGCCAGCGACCTGCGCGAACTGGTGCGGCATCCGCAACTGCTGCCGGCGGTCGCCCCCACCACCGACGATCCCGCCGCGTTGCTGCAGGCGGCGCAAGCGGCGGGCAGCGCCTTGGCGGCGGCGTTCCAGGCGCACGGCATCGCCTTCTTCGACGCCATCATGGCCGCGATCGACGGCGGCGTGCTGAGCAAGGTCAGCTACAAGCCCGACTGGCTGGCCGCGCTCTGGCATTGGTTCGACGGGTTCGCCGCCGCGCCGGCGCCGGGCCTGCCGCCGCACCCCAAGTTGATCAAGCTGACCGCCGCGGAACTGGCCGCCGGAACCAACAAGAAATCCGTCGACCGCACCCCGGCCTCGCCGCTGAGCCACGCCATCGACGGCTATCTGGCCGCGCTGGCGCGCGTGGAGGAATGGCGCGGCCGGCGCCGCATCCGCCTGCTGCACGCGCTGCGCGACGATGCCGGCGCACGCCTGGCCCTGCTCAAGCGCCAGCGCCGCGTGCAGACCTACGACGACCTGGTCGACGGCGTGGCGCGCGCGCTGCAAGGCCCGCAGGGCGAGGCGCTGGCGCAGCGCTTGCGCGCGCAGTACGCCATCGCGCTGGTGGACGAATTCCAGGACACCGACGCGCGCCAGTGGTCGATCTTCTCCACGGTGTTCGGGTCCGCGAAGGAACATGGCGAGCGCGGCGTTTCGCCCGGCGAGCATGGCACCGAACCGCCCGACGGAGCGCAAGCGCGCTTCCTGGCCCTGATCGGCGATCCCAAGCAAGCGATCTACGGCTTCCGCGGCGGCGACGTGCAGACCTACCTGGCCGCGGCCGCCACCGCCGAACCGGCGCCGCCGCTCGGGCACAATTTCCGCTCGCGACCGGCGCTGCTGGCGGCGATCGAGGCGCTGTACGCGCAGGCCGGGCATGCGCAGGCGTTCCTGACCGAGGGCATCGCCTTCCACCCGGTGCAGCCGGGCACCAAACGAACCGATGCCGAACTGCAGCGCGACGGCGCCACCGCGCCGGCGCTGACCCTGTGGCGCGCGCCGGAGCCGCCGCCGCCGCCGGCCGCGTCTGCGGCCAAAAACAAATCCGCCGGCAAGCCCAAACCCTGGAGCGCCGGTCGCGCGCGCGCGCTGTGCACCGCCGCCTGCGTCGCCGCGATCCGCGACTGGCTCGCCGGCGGCCGCGCCGGTACCGCCACGGTCGGCGGCCGCGCGGTGCAGGCCGGCGACATCGCGGTGCTGGTGCGCAGCCATGGCGAGGCCACCTGCATCCAGCAGGCGCTGGGCGCAGTCGGCATTCCCGCGGTGGCCGCCGGCCGGCAGAGCCTGTTCGCCACCGACGAAGCGCTGGAACTGCTGACCCTGCTGCAGGCGCTGATCGACCCGGGCGACGATAGCCCCCTGCGCGCGGCGCTGGCGACGGTGTTGATCGGCGAGGACGCCGCGGCGATCGCCGTGCTGGAGCGCGACGGCGATCGCCACCGTCGTTGGCAGCAACAGGCGCTGGACTGGCGCGATCGCTGGCAGCGCGGCGGGCCGCTGGCGCTGATCGGCGACCTCGGCGCCGCGCACGCGCACCGCCTGCTGGCGCTGGTCGACGGCGAGCGCCGGCTGACCAACTACCTGCAGCTGGCCGAGGTGCTGCAGGAGGCCGACACCCGCGCGCTCGGCCCGCACGGCCTGGTCGACTGGTTGGCGCGGCGCATCGCCAATGCCGACGACAGCGACGAGACCCAGCAGTTGCGCCTGGAATCGGACGCGCGCCGGGTGCAGATCGTGACCCTGCACAAGAGCAAGGGCCTGGAGTATCCGCTGGTGTTCCTGCCCTACGTCGGCATCGGCCGCAGCGACCGCGGCGCGGGCCGGCATTGCGCCGTGCATGCGCCGCCGCTCGGCCGCCAGCTGCACTGGAACACGTCGAAGTGGAGCGCGGGCAACGACGACCCGGCCTGGAGCGCGGCCGAGACCGCCTGGAAACAGGAACAGCGCGCCGAGGACGCGCGCCTGCTCTACGTCGGCCTGACCCGCGCCGAGCACGCGCTGTGGATCGCCACCGGGCCGTTCCACCAGCACGAGCGCACCGCGCTGGCGGCGATGGTCGCCGACCTGGACGCGCTGCAGGCCGCCGCCGGCGCCGGCGCGATCGTCGTCGACACCACGCCGCCGCCGGCCAACGTGCCGCGCCTGCCGCCGGCCGCCGAGATCCAGGTGCCGCCGGCGCGCGTGCCGCAGCGGCACATCGCGCCGGACTGGTGGGTGTACAGCTTCACCCAGCTGGCCAATGCCGATGCCGGCGCCGCCACCGACCCGATGGCCAGCGCCACCGTCGTCGGCAGCGGCGGCAGCGACGAGCCGTCCACCAGCGAGGCCGTCGCCACGACGCTGGACGTCGAAGCCTTCGACCGCCGCTTCGCCGGCAACCGCTTCGGCGTGGCGATGCACGACGTATTCGAACGCTGCGACTTCGCCGCCTGGCGCGATTGGGTTCCCGGCCAGCCGGCACCGGACGGGCAGACCGCGGCCATCGTTGAAGCGTTGCAGCGTGGCGGCTACGCCCAGGACGAACTGGACGACGGCGCCGCCATGCTCGCCGCGCTGGTCGGCCACACCCTCACCGTCGCCCTGCCCGAAGGCACCTGTCTGGCCGCGGTGCCCGCACCGCAGCGCCGCAACGAAATGGAATTCCACTTCGCCATGCGCCCCACCCGCGTCGATGCGCTGCTGGCGCTGCTGCACCGCTTCGGCGTGGTCGGGCAGCGCCAGGCGTTCGGCGCGCGCCAGCGCCTGGAAGGCCTGATGACCGGCCTGATCGACCTCACTTACCAGCACGACGGGCGCTGGTACGTGCTCGACTACAAGTCCAATCGGCTGCCCGCCTACGATGCCGACGCGCTGGCGCGCGCGATGGCGCACAGCGAATACGAACTGCAGGCGCTGATCTACACCGTGGCCCTGCACCGCTGGCTGCGTTTCCGCCTGGGCACGGCCTATGACTACGCCCGCGACTTCGGCGGCGTGCGCTACCTGTTCTGCCGCGGCCTGGACGCCACCCGCGACCCGTCGCCCGGCGTGCACGCCTGGCGCTTCGACCCAAAGCTGGTCGAAGCCGTCGATGCCCTGTTCGCCGGTGCCCTGCCTGAGCCCCTCTCCCCCCGGGAGAGGGGTTGGGGTGAGGGTACGTCCGCCTACAGCGCCCCCGACCACGGAGCGCCCGCCCCATGAC
>NZ_JAFIWC010000026.1 GCF_017163755.1 Xanthomonas sp. | reverse complement strand
GGGGACCGGGGACCCGGGAAAAGCGGCGGTCGTTGCGCTCGCACACACCGAGAGCGCACGAAACCCAGAGCAGCGGTTGCGCCCCCCGGTCCCCGGTCCCCGGTCCCCGGTCCCCGCTTCATCACAGCAACACCACGTCGAACTGCTCCTGCAGGTATTGCTCGTCGGCCTGGAAGCGGATGGTCTTGCCGAGGAATTCCTCCAGTTCGGCCACCGCCGAGGATTCCTCGTCGGTGATCCGCGCCACCACCTTGGTGGAAGCGATCACCAGCAGCCGCGCCGCGTCGAACTGACGCACGGCGCGGGTGATCTCGCGGAAAATCTCGTAGGTGACGGTCTCGGCGGTCTTGATCGAGCCGCGCCCGCCGCATTCCGGGCACGGCTCGGACAGCTGCCGTTCCAGGCTCTCGACGGTGCGCTTGCGGGTCATCTCCACCAGCCCCAGCGGCGAGAACTCGTACACCGTGGTCTTGGCGTGGTCGCGCGACAGCGCCTTTTCCAGCGTGCGCAGCACCTGGCGGCGATGCTCGGCATCGCTCATGTCGATGAAGTCGATGATGATGATGCCGCCCAGGTTGCGCAGCCGCAGCTGCCGCGCCACCGCCTGCGCCGCCTCCAGATTGGTGCGGAACACCGTCTCTTCGAGGTTGCGCTGGCCGAGGAACGAGCCGGTGTTGACGTCGATCGTGGTCATCGCCTCGGTCTGGTCGATCACCAGGTAGCCGCCGGACTTCAGCGGCACCTGCTTGTCCAGCGCGCGGGCGATCTCGTCCTCCACGCCGTACAGGTCGAAGATCGGGCGGTCGCCGGTGTACAGCTCCAGGCGTTCGGCCAGCACCGGCATGTACTTGGCGACGAACGCCTGCAGGCGCTCGAAGGTCTCGTGCGAATCGACCTTGACCTTCTCCACGTCCTTGCGGATCAGGTCGCGCACCGCGCGCAGCGGCAGGCTCAGGTCCTCGTAGATGATGCTGGCCGGCGCGCCTTCGCGCCCGCGCCGCTCGACCACGTTCCACACCCGCGACAGGTAGGCGATGTCCTCGGCCAGCGCCTCGGCCGGCTGGCCCTCGGCGTTGGTGCGGATGATGTAGCCGAAGCCGCCATGGCTGGCGGCCAGGTCGGCGACCAGGGTCTTCAGGCGCAGCCGTTCGGCCTCGTCCTCGATCCGCGCCGACACCCCGATCACCCGCGACTGCGGCAGCAGCACCAGGTAGCGCGACGGGATGCTGATCTGCGTGGTCAGCCGCGCGCCCTTGCTGCCGATCGGGTCCTTGACCACCTGCACCACGATGTCCTGGCCGTCGCGCAGCAGTTCCACGATCGGCACCGCCGAGGCCACCGGCAGCGCGGTGTCGTCGGTGTCGCCGTTGGCCACCGGCGCCGGCCGCACCACGTCGTTGGCGTGCAGGAACGCGGCGCGCTCCAGCCCCACCTCGACGAACGCGGCCTGCATGCCCGGCATCACCCGCTGCACCCGTCCCTTGTAGATGTTGCCGACCACCCCGCGGCGCCAGCCGCGCTCGATGTGCAGCTCCTGCAGCATGCCGTTCTCGATGACGGCCACCCGGGTCTCGCGCGGTGTGACGTTGACCAGGATCTCTTGCGACATCAAAGCACTCCGAAGGCGCGCAGCAGTTGGGAAGTCTGGTACAGAGGCAGGCCCATCACCCCGGAATAGCTGCCGTCCAGGCGGCTGACGAAACGCTCCGCGCCGCCCTGGATGGCGTAGGCGCCGGCGCGGCCCATCGGCTCGCCGCTGGCCACGTAGGCGGCGATCTCCTGCGCCGACAGCGGCGCGAAGGTGACGTCGGTGGCGACCAGGATCAGCTCCTCGCGCCCGGCCGCGACCACCGCCACCGCGGTGAGCGCCTGGTGCCGGCGCCCGGCCAGCGAGGTCAGCATCGCCGCCGCGTCGTCGGCGTTGGCCGGCTTGCCGAACACGCGGTCGTCGAGCACCACCTCGGTGTCGGCGCCGAGCACGACCGCGCCCGGCTCGGCGCCGAGCCGGGCCAGTCCGGCGCGGGCCTTGTCCATGGCCACGCGGCGCACGTAGGCTTCGGCCGATTCGTCGGCCGCGCGCACTTCCGGTACCTCCAGGTCGAGGATCCGGAACGGTGCGCCCAGGCGCGTCAGCAGTTCGTTTCTGCGGGGGGAACGGGAAGCGAGATACAGCATCGACGAAGGATAACCTGCGGCGGCTGACTGAACGATCGCCAAGCGCGGCACCGCGCCGGCAACCCCGGACGGACTCACAACTCGTTCATCGTCCCGGCAACACCCTCGCCCTCACGTTCAAGGAGAACATTCATGCATCGACCCCTTTCCCTGCGTCCCCTGCTGCTGGCCCTGACCCTCGCCCTAGGAGGCACGATGTCCGCCCATGCCCAGACCGCCACCCCGGGCTACGCCGTGCCGAGCGACGGCACCCTGCTCAGCATCGCCGCCCAGGCCGAGGCGCGGCGCACCCCGGACGTGGCGACGCTGTCGGCCGGCGTGGTGACCCAGGCCGCGGACGGCAACGCGGCGATGCGCCAGAACGCCGAGCAGATGACCAAGCTGATGGGCGCGATCCGCGGTGCCGGCATCGCCGACAAGGACATCCAGACCAGCGGCGTGAACCTCAACCCGCAGTACAAGTACGCCGACAACCAGGCGCCGCAGATCACCGGCTACCAGGCCAGCAACACCGTCAGCCTGAAGGTGCGCGACATCGCCCGCCTGGGCAAGGTGCTCGACGCCCTGGCCGCGCAGGGCGCCAACCAGATCAACGGCCCCTCCTTCGAGATCGACGAACCCGAGCCGCTGTACGACCAGGCGCGGCTGGAGGCGCTGAAGAAGGCGCAGGCGCGCGCGCAGACCTACGCCAGGTCGCTGGGCCTGCGCGTGCGCCGCATCGTCAGCATCTCCGAAGGCGGCGGTGGCGGCGCGCCGCCGATGCCGATGATGCGCGCGATGGCGATGGACAAGGCGCAGGCCGAGACCCCGGTGGCGCCGGGCGAGACCACGGTGTCGGTGAACCTGGACGTGGTGTTCGAACTGGGCAAGTAAGTCCGGCGGCGACGCTCGCCGAGCCCCTCCTTCGAGGGGCTTTTTTTTGCGCCGCACAAAATCTGTGCTAGATAGAACGCTGGGGAAATGACCAACGCCGCGCGCCGCTTGGGGCCACGCAGTTACGGCTGCGTTAATTTTTCGTGACTCTCGCGCGAAACCTGATTACAGTCTGAACCGACTAGGCCACCATGACTTCCTGGCCTTGACACCCGTGGTTCACCAGATTTCAGGAGAGAGAAATCGTGGCAATGAATAACCGCGCCAAACGCGCGCTGCAGCGCAGTACCCTCAGCATCGCCCTCGGCCTGTGCGTGTCGACCGTCGCCTTCGCCCAGTCCAATACCGCCGGCGCCATCTTTGGCCAGGCCGCCTCGGGCTCCACCATCCAGGTGCAGAACGCGGCCACCGGCTTTTCCCGCTCGATCAGCGTGGGCAACGACGGCACCTACCGCTTCTCGGCCGTCCCCAACGGCACCTACACGGTGACCCTGGAAGGCAGCGACGGCACGCGCGTGGTTCGCGAGGGAGTCAACGTCAGCGTCGGCACCGGCACCCCGGTGAACTTCACCGCCGCTTCGGCCTCGAGCTCGGCCGCGACCCTGGATACGGTGCAGGTGCGCGGCAACACCGCGGTCAACCCGATCGACGTGTCCTCGGTCGAATCCAACACCATCCTGACCGCCGAGCAGATCAACAAGATCCCGGTCGCGCGCGACACCACGTCGGTGGCGCTGCTGGCCCCGGGCACGGTCCGCGGCGACACCGCCTTCGGCAACCTGGCCTCGTTCGGCGGCTCGTCGGTGGCCGAGAACCAGTACTACGTCAACGGCTTCAACGTCACCAACACCTTCCGCAACCTCAATTTCGCCAAGATCCCGTTCGAGGCGATCGCCGAGCAGCAGATCAAGACCGGCGGCTACGGCGCCGAGTTCGGCCGCTCCACCGGCGGGGTGGTCAACCAGATCACCAAGCGCGGCACCAACGACTTCCATGCCGGCGGCAACGTGTTCTATTCGCCGCGCTCGCTGATGGCCGAAACCGAGAGCTACTACTACAACAACCCACTGGACAGCGCGCAGAACGGCAAGCTCGCCCAGGACAACTCTGACGTCGACACCAACCAGTGGGTGACGTCGGCATGGGCCTCCGGCGCGCTGATCCAGGACCGGCTGTTCGCCTACGGCATCGTGTCCTACGGCAAGACCGAGAACGGCCTGGCCGGCACGCCGTTCGGCGACCTCCCGGGCGATGAGGAGATCAAGAACGATCCGATCTGGCTGTTGAAGATGGACTGGAACATCAACGACAGCAACAAGCTGGAATTCACTGCGTTCAGCGACACCACCAAGACCGTCACCGCGACCAAGAATCCGGACACCGGCGCGTTTATCGGCACCAAGTACCTCGAGAACGGCGGCGAGAACTACATCGGCAAGTACACCGGCTACTTCACCGACACCTTCACCCTGTCGGCGCTGTACGGCCATGGCGAGTTCTCCCGCGAGACCCACCTGAAGACCGTCAATGGGCTGTCGGTCGAATACGGCGGCGACCTGAACACCCCGGCCACCGGCTGCCCGCGCGTGGTCGACGTGCGCCCCGGCTACCGGCGGATCATCACCGGCGGCCAGATCGTCTCCAACTGCAACATCACCAACGACTCCATCGACCGCCGCGACTCCAAGGACACCCGCGACCAGTTCCGCGTCGATGCCGAATGGGTGCTCGGCGACCACCTGATCCGTTTCGGCTACGACCGCGACGACTACGAGTCGGTGGCCGGCCAGTCGATCGAGGGCGGCCGCCTGTGGCGCTACTCGACCAACAACGGCCCCGACGGCGCGGCCGAGACCGGCGACGAGTTCGACCTGGTGCGCGAGCAGATCGTCAACCAGGGCACCACCGCCAAGCTGAAGCAGTGGGCGTTCTACGTCGAGGACAGCTGGAAGATCACCGACAACTTCCTGGCCTACGTCGGCGCGCGCTGGGACACCTTCGAGAACCTCAACGGCGAAGGCCAGACCTACGTCAAGATCGACAAGCAATTCGGCCCGCGCCTGGGCTTCTCCTGGGACGCCAACGGCGACTCCAGCCTGAAGATCTACGGCAACGCCGGCCGCTACGCGCTGCCGCTCACGCCCAGCGTCGCGGTACGCGGCGCCAGCGCCTCGCTGTACACCCGGCAGAACTACCGCTTCACCGGCGTGGACCCGGTCACCGGCGCGCCGACCGGGCTCACCCCCGTCGGCGGCCTGCAGTACATCAACGGCGAGTTCGGCGAACCGAAGACGCCGCAGACCATCGCCGCGACCAACCTGGATCCGATGTACCAGGACGAGTACATCCTCGGCTTCCAGAGCCAGCTCACCGACCACCAGTCCATCGGCGCGCGCGGCATCTACCGCAAGCTCAAGGCGGCGATCGACGACAACTGCGACTACACGCCGATCTACAACCAGGCGGTGGAGGACGGCTTCGACCCGGTGCTGCCGAACAGCGGCTTCCCGTACTGCCGCATGTTCAATCCCGGCGAGGACTCGGTGTTCCTGACCGACATCGAGGGCAACGGCACGCTGACCGAGTACACGATCGCCGCCGACCTGCTCTCGCCCAAGGCCAAGCGCACCTACAAGGCGCTGGAGCTGTTCTGGGACGGCAGCTGGGAGAAGTTCTTCTTCCAGGCCTCGTGGACGATCGCCTGGAACAAGGGCAATACCGAAGGCGGGGTGAAATCCGACATCGGCCAGGGCGACACCAGCGTCACCCAGGACTTCGACTACAAGGAACTGATGGTCGATTCGTACGGCTACCTGCCCAACGATCGGCGTCACGCGCTGAAGGTGTTCGGCAACTACCAGCTGACCGACGAGCTGTCGATCGGCGCCAACCTGGTCGTGCAGTCGGGCCGCCCGAAGAACTGCCTGGGCGTGCTGTACCCCTACCACGACGACATCCATCCGTACGGCTCCTCGTTTTTCCGTTGCGGCACCACCGCCGACGGCGGCGTCAACGGCCCCTCGGTCGCGGTGCCGCGCGGGACCGCCGGGCGCCTGCCGTGGACCAACGCGCTGGATCTCAACGTCGCCTACGCGCCGAACTGGGCCAAGGGCTGGCAGTTCAAGGTGGACGTGTTCAACGTGTTCAACAACCAGAAGGTCACCGCCGTGTCCGAGGTCGCCGAGGACGGCACCACCGGCGCGCCGCTGGCCACCTACGGCCTGTGGCGCAGCACCCAGGCGCCGCGCAGCGCGCGTTTCATGGTCCAGTACGATTTCTGAGCCGCCGCGCCGAACGACGTTCCACCAAATGGCCGCCGCGAGGCGGCCATTTTTTTCCGGCGGCGATTTCCGCACACTGCCTGTTCGCCACCGCCCCCACCCGACCGAAGCGCGCATGCACACCTCCTTGGACGAACAGTGGAATCTCGGCCGGCAGGCAGAAGCCGCCGGCGACATGGCGCTGGCCGAGCGGCACTACGCCGCGCTGCTGGCGCGCAACGACCGGCATATCCCGGCGTTGCTGCGCATGTCCCGCTTCGCCCAGGCGAAGAACCACTACCGCACGGCGCGGCAGCTTGCCCTGCAAGCGGCCGATGCCGCCCGCCTGGAACGCAGCACCCGCCACCTCGCATTCGTGACCCGTCGCCTGCTCGACTTCGCCGAGGATGCCGAAGTCGCGTCGGTGGCGCTGTCCGCGGACTGGGCGGATCCGGACATACTGCGCCAGTCGCCGGCGCTGGCCCAGCACCTGTGGCTGGCCGGCCGCTACCACGACGCGCTGCGTTTCCTGGATGCGGTGGCCGCACGCGTCCCGGCGCACCCCTTGCTGCTGCTCACGCGCGCCGATGTGCTGCAGTACCTGGGGCGCGTGGACGAGGCGGCGGACGGCTACGAACGCTGCCTGCGACACGACCCGAACCTGGCCGATGCGCATTGGGCGCTCGCCAAGCAGTCCCCCGGCCGCGACACGCAGGCGCGGGTGGCGCGTATTGGCCAGAGCATGCGCCATCACCCGGCCGACAGCATCGAACGCACGCAGCTGGACTACGCGCTGTTCCACGAACTCGACGCCGCCGGGCAGACCGAGGCGGCGTGGGCCGCGCTGGCGCACGGTGCGGCCGGCATGCGTGGCCGGCTGCGCTTGGACGCGTCCGCCGCGCATGCGCGCATCGCCATAGCCATGCGCGACGCACCGCCGGACGTTCGCCCCCCGGCGGACGAGCGCCCTCCCCAACCGTGCCCGATCTTCATCCTGGGCCTGCCGCGCACCGGCACCACCCTGCTCGACCGCATGCTCGGCAACCACGGCTGGGTCAGCAGCGCCGGCGAACGCAACGACTTCAACGCCGCGGTCAGCGAGACCCTCGACCGCTTCTTCGGCGGGCTGGAACACGAGGCGGACCTCCAGACGCTGGCGCACATCGACCATCGCCGGGTCGGCCACCATTACCTGCAACGGCTGCGACGGCTCGCCTCGGCCACCGCGTTCGCGATCGACAAGAATCCGCAGAACCTGTTCAACCTCCCGTTGATCCTGCGCGCGCTGCCCCACGCCAGGATCGTCTGCGTGACCCGCGCGCCGATGGATGCGGCGTTTTCCAATCTGAAGGAACTGTTCCAGGGCGGCGCCTACCCCTACAGCTACGATTTCGCCGATCTCGCCGCGCAGGTGGCCCTGGCCAACCGGTGGATGCGGTTCTGGGCCGCGCACGCGCCTGCCTCCGTGCGCGTGGTCGAATACGAATCGCTGGTCGGCGCCACCGACGCCACGCTCGCGGCCTTGCTCGACTTCATCGGCCTGCCCGCAGCGCAAGGCCTGGGCGATGTCACCCGCAACGCATCGCCGGTAGCCACCGCCAGCAGCGCCCAGGTCAGGAAGCCGGTCCACGCCGGCAACGTCGGCGCATGGCGCCGCTACGCCCAGCCGCTGGAACCGCTGCGGCAGCTGCTCGAAGGCGCGCCGGCATGAGCGCCTCGACCGACCAGGACTACTCGCGCCTGCTGGCGCAAGCCGAAGCCCAGGCCGGCCGGCAACAACTGCACGAGGCCATCGAGACCTACCAGCGCGCGCTGCAGCAGCGGCCGGACGATGCGCACGTGCTGCTGCAGCTGTCCTACCTGCACTCGTTGACCGGGCGGTACCGCGCCGGCAGGCAGTACGCGTTGCGCGCCAATGCCGCGCATCCGACCTCGCCCCAGGTGCTGGCGGAACTCATTCCGCGGCTGCGCACCTTCAACGAGGTGCCGGCGCTGCTGGAGTGCGTCCAGCGCCTGCTTCCCCTGCAGCGCATCCCGATCCCGCTGCTGCTGACCCTCGCCTCGCAGCTGACCTATGTGAATCTTCCCGAGCGCGCGATCGTGTTCCTGGACGAGGCGCGGCGCGCCGATCCGGACTACCCGCCCACCTTGCTGGCGCGCGCCCAGGTACTGATCTACCTGGGCCGGTTCGACGACGCTGCGCAGGACCTGAGCCGCGCGCTGGCGCGGGCGCCGGAGATCGCCCAGGGCTATTGGCTGCAGGCGTTCCTCGGCACGCAGACGCACGCCTCGCATCACGTCGATGCGATCCGCGCGCAGTTGCGGCGCCAGGGGCGCACGCCGGCCGAACTCGCCCTGCTCGGCTTCGCGCTGCACAAGGAACTGGACGATCTGGGCGAACACGCCGGCGCATGGGACGCATTGATGCAAGGCTGCCGCGCCAAGCGCTCGACCCTGCGCTACAGCGCGCAGGAATCGGCCGCGCTGTTCGAGGCGTTGATGCAGGCGCGGCCGGCCGGCCGCGGCGACGTGCCGCAAGGCGGCCCGGGCCCGACGCCGATCTTCATCGTCGGCATGCATCGGTCCGGCACCACCTTGCTGGAGCAGATGCTGGACGCCTCGCCCGAGGTGCGCGGCATCGGAGAGCTGTACGACTTCACCAGCGCGATGCGCCAGGCCACCGACCATCACTGCCGCGGCGTGGTGGATGCCACGGTGATCCAGCGCGCGGCCGGCGCCGACCTGGCCGACGCGGGCCGGCACTATCTGCACGGCCTGCGCTGGCGGCTGCAGGACGAACCGTTCTTCACCGACAAGCTGCCGTCCAACTTCCTCAACGCGGGACTGATCGCGAGCGCATTGCCGCAGGCCAAGATCCTGCACATGGTGCGCGACCCGGTCGAGACCTGCTTTTCGAACCTGCGCGAGCTGTTCTCCGAGGCGAACCCGTACAGCTACGACCTGCACGAACTGGCCCAGTTCCACAACGGCTATCGCCGCCTGATGCGGCATTGGCACCAGACCCTGCCCGGACGCATCCTGGACGTGTCCTATGCGCGCCTGCTCGAACAACCGGACGCCGTGATGGGCGAGGTCAGCGCGTTCTGCGGCCTGTCCTCGCCGCCGTCGCTGCACCAGCTGCATCTGCGCAAGCGCAGCGTGGTCACCGCCAGCGCGGTGCAGGTGCGCGCGCCGCTGCGCGCGCCGGCGCTGGCGAAGTGGCGGCCGTACGCGCAGCAGCTGCAGCCGCTGGTCCAGGCCTTGCGCGACTGACGCGCCGCGCCAATGGCCGCGCCGCCTGCCCGCCGGCGCCGGGCGCATGCGCGGCAGGCGCTTTCCCTGCAACCGGCAAGCGCGCATTATCCCAGCGAGCGTGTCGACCCCGATCGCCGCGCCGGTGCGTTGTTCCTTCCGCAGTTCCCAACTGGAGGTGGATCATGGTTCGCACGCAGCTTGCCGTTCCGTTTCGCATCGACGTCCCGCGCATCCTGGCGCTGAGCACCGCCATCGGCCTGCATCTGCTGGCCTTGTTGCTGTTGCTGGTGCCGCTATCGCACATCCCGCTGCGCCCGCCACCGACCGTGCAGGAGGCGCCGCGGTGGGAGATACCGACCGTGGTGCCGGTCCCGCCGCGGCCGCCGGCGCTGCCCGTCGAGCGTCCCCGGTCCACGCCCAGCGCGCCGCTGCCACGGCATCCCGTCGCCACGACGGCACCTGAAGTGGCTGCGCCGGTACCGAGCGAACCGGCCGCGTCGGTCGACATGCCCGCACCCGACGCCGATATCGCCACGCCCACAATCCCGCCTTCGGCTTCGCCCCTCGGCGTGCAGTTGCGTTACCTGCAGGCGCCCGCGCCGACCTACCCGCGCGACGCATTGCGCGAGGGCATCCAGGGCACGGTGCTGCTGCGCGTGCTGGTCGGTATCGATGGCGTACCGCAACAGGTCGACATCGAAAAGAGCAGCGGATCGCGCGTGCTCGACCAGGCCGCACGCGCGCAGGTATTGAAGCGCTGGCGATTCCACCCTGCGCTGCAACAGGGCGTGCCCATTCAGGCGTACGGGCTGGTTCCGGTGGATTTTTCGCTGGATCGTTGAACGGCTAGGGCAAGCGGGCTCGTCATCCGCCGCGAGCGCCTGACGGGCCTGCTTTTCAGCATCGCGGCAGCGTTGTGGACGGTGCCTGGGCAGCATCGTTCGCGATGAATTTTTCACGATTCGTTCATGGCTGATGAACGTAGATGTGCGCAGCCGACCTTACGGCGGCGTCAAAAAATTCTGCGTTTCCCAGTTAGGAGAGAAACTGTGAACATCGTCGCTGCACGGCGTGCAACCCGCCGTGGTCTTCTTTGCGTTTCCATCGCCGATGCGCTGCGTCGTCCCGCTCTGGCCATGCTTCCCGGCGCCATGTTGCTGATCGCGGCCGCGTCTCCGGCAATCGCCCAGGAAGTGGCGACCGATCTCGACCGCATCACCGTCACCGGCTCCAATATTCCGCGTACGGACACCGAGACCCCTTCGCCGGTCCAGGTCGTCACACGCCAGGAAATCGACCGCACCGGCAAGACCACGGTGGCCGAATACCTGCAGACGCTGACCTCCGACGGTTCCGGCTCCATTCCCAAGACCTTCGGCAACGGCTTCGCCGGTGGCGGCGCGGGTATCTCGCTGCGCGGCCTGGGCGCCGGCTCCACGCTGGTGCTGTTGAACGGCCGGCGCATGGCCACCTACGGCCTGGCCGACGATGGCCAGAAGGTGTTCACCGACCTCAGCACGATCCCGCTCGATGCGGTCGAGCGCGTGGAAGTCCTCAAGGACGGCGCTTCGGCGATCTACGGTTCGGACGCGATCGCCGGCGTGGTCAACATCATCCTGCGCCAGGACTTCAACGGCGTGATCCTGCGCGGTTCGTACGGCATGTCCGGCGACAGCGACGGCGATCAGCGCAAGGCTACATTGACCGCGGGCACCGGCGACCTCGCCAGCGATGGCTGGAACGCCTTCTTCAGCCTGGACGTCAGCAAGACCGACGCGATCAAGGTCAGCGACCGCCGCGACCGCAAGTGGATCGGTACCGGCGACCTGCGTCGCTGGGGCTACAGCGTCGGCGGCAGCCAGTTCCTCGGTGGCGCGATTACCGGTGGCGGCTCCGGCGGCGGCAATTCGCCGGCCGGCAGCGTGTTCGACCCCACCACCGGGTTGCTGGTGTCGCTGCCCGGATGCGAGCAGCTCTCCAGCGTAACGCCGCAGGATCCGGGCGGCGGCTGCCTTTGGGACCAGGGCGATTACCGCGACCTGAGCCCGGAGGAGAAATACGCCAACGTGTTCAGCCGTGCCACCTTCGCCATCTCCGACAGCGCCGAAGCCTACGTCGAGATGGGATATTCGAAGAAGGAGACCACCTTCACCAACACGCCGTCCAACGTCTCCGGCGCCTGGGGCTACCCCGGCGGACCGGTCAATGCCAACAGCGGCCCAGGCGCCGTAGTGCTCGGTGCCGGGCATGCGGACAACCCCTACGGCGAAGACGTGCGCCTGCGCTACAACGCCTACGATGTCGGCCCGCGCGTGACCAATAACAGCAACGAATTCATCCGCTTCCTGGCCGGGGTCAAGGGCACTTGGGGCGCATGGGACTACGACACCGCCTACCTGCACTCCTCCACCGACCTGATCAATAAGCGTATCGGCTTCCTGCGCTACAGCGCGGTGCAATGCGCGCTGTCTGATCCGGCTTGCTCATTTGGCGTATGGCGCATCGGCGAAAACGCCGGAGAAACCCCGCAGTCGGTATACGACGCGATCTCGCCGCAGATCAGCGCTCGCGCCAAGAGCAGCCTGGACATGTTCGACTTCAAGACCAACCGTTCGTTGCTCGACCTTGCGGGCGGCCCGCTGGGCCTGGCGCTGGGCGCGGAATGGCGGCGTACGTCCAACACGCTCAGCCCGCAGACGTACACCGACGTCGGCGACATCATCGGCCTGGGCTATTCGGCCTACGACGGTACCCAGAACGTCTACGCCGGCTATGCCGAGTTGTCCGCGCCGGTGCTCGAGTCGCTGGAACTGTCCGGCGCGGTTCGCTACGACAAGTACGAAAGCGGCGAAAGCGCCACCAAGCCGAAAGCCGGCTTCAAGTGGACCCCGGTGAACTGGCTGGCCTTGCGCGGCACTTATGCCGAAGGCTTCCGCGCGCCGAACCCGGCCGAGGCAGGCGACGGTGGCCTGGCCGCGTTCTCCAGCGCGCTCGATCCCGTGCGCTGCCCGAACGGCACCCCCGCGCCGGGCGGCACGCAGGACGACTGCGGCCTGCAGCCGGTGGCGATCATCACTAGGCCCAACCCGGATCTGAAGCCGGAAGAATCCAAGAGCTACACCCTTGGCATCGTCCTGCAGCCGACCGACACCACGTCCATCACCGTGGATGCGTGGCGCATCAAGCGCACCAACGAGATCGCCCAGGGCAGCACCGCAGACGCGATCGCCAACGGCAACGTGTTGCGCGATACCGATCTGCTCAACGGCGTCCCCGGCACCGGCAGCATCCTGTCCATCGATACCGCATACGTCAACGCCAACTCCTCCGAGGTGGAAGGCATCGATACCGACATCCGGCAGACGTTCGACCTGGGCACCGCCGGCAGCCTGCGGCTCGACCTGCAGTGGAGCCACATCAAGAAGTTCGAGCGTACCGAGGGCGATACCACCCACGAGTACGCCGGCACGCACGGCAATTGCGACGTGACCAATTGCATCGGCACGCCGAAGGACCGCGTCAACTTCGGCGCGACCTGGGACTACGGCCCGTGGACGCTCAGTGGCATCGTCAACTACGTCAGCAGCATGGACAACTTCGCCGAAGACGGCGGCACGCCGGAAGAGGACTGCCTGAACTTCTACGCCGACGGCAGCCCGGCACCCGGCGGCTGCAAGATCGCCTCGTTCACCACGTTCGATCTGTCCGGCAACTGGAAGGCAACCGATTCGCTGGAAGTGTTCGCCTCGGTGCAGAACGTGTTCGACCGGGTCGCGCCGCTGGATCCGGCCACCTATGGCGGCGTCAACTACAACCCGCTGCACTACAGCGGCGCGGTGGGCCGCTACTTCACGCTCGGCGCGAAGTACACCTTCAACTGATGGATCGCGCGTAGATGCACGCGAAGCCCGGGCGCAAGCCCGGGCTTCTTTCTTAGGCGCCGAGGCTGCGGATTCAACGCCGCGCATGCCTGTTGGCGAGGACGCGCACCGCTTCTTCATGCATGCCGCATGCAAACCGCGATCGTTCGTGCAGACCGGCCTGTCACCGGAGCTGTGAACGGCGCGCCGCCGCCGGAAGGCTGCGCCGCGCCATGGCGGCTCAGGCCATCAGGCGCGATGGTAGGGATGATTGGCCAGCATCGCCGCGGCGCGGTACAGCTGCTCGGCCACCACCAGGCGCACCAGCATGTGCGGCAAGGTCAGCGGGCCCAGCGACCAGGATTCGCTGGCCGCGGCCAGCACGTCGGCGCTGTGGCCTTCGGGGCCGCCGATCAGCAGCGCCAGGTCGCGGCCCTGGCCGCGCCAGTGCTCCATGCGCTGCGCGAGCTGCTCGGAACTGTGCTGCCTGCCGGGCACGTCCAGCGCCACCACCAGCGCGTTCTTCGGCAGCGCGGCGAGCACGCGGCGGCCTTCGTCGTCGATCGCGCGCTGCGCGTCGCGGCCCTTGCCGCGCAGGCCCGGCTCGATCTCGACCAGCTCCAGCGGCAGCCAATGCGACAGGCGTTTCTGGTACTCGGCAAAACCCTGCGCCACCCACGCGGGCGCGCGTTCGCCGGTGGCGATGAGTCGGCATTTCATGCGCACATGATAGCCGCGCGCGCCGCGGCGGCGATCGCGGCGGCGGTCCGCAGGCGCGCGCGTGTCCGGCGAAAGATGTCTACCCCGGTGTCACACGCGCGTTAGACGGCCCGCCTACGGTCGGGGGCACCTCAGCCAGCAGGAGCCGCACGATGCATGCCTTCGATCCCGCCCGCCGACACGTCCTCAAAAGCAGCGCCGCCGCGATGGCGATGGGCGCCATCGGCAGCCTAGGCGCGCTGCAGTCGCGCCAGGCGCACGCCGCCACCGCCGCGGCGCAGCTGTCGCCGGTGCCCAGCCGCTACGGCCCGCTCGCTCCCGTCGCCGACGACAGCACCGGCCTGCCGCTGCTGCAGCTGCCGCGCGGCTTCAGCTACCGCTCCTTCGCCTGGAGCGGCGACCGCATGGACGATGGGCAGCCCTGCCCCGACCGCCACGACGGCATGGCGGTGGTGGCGGTGCGCCGCGCGCGCGGGCGCGACGACGAACGCGGCCGCGGGCGCGGTCGCGGCCTGGAATACGTGCTGATCCGCAACCACGAACGCGGCGCCACCGCGCCGATCAAAGCGCCGGCGATGTACGACACCGGCATCGTCGCCGACGGCCAAGCCGCCGGCGGCGGCACCACCACGCTGAGCTTCCGCAACGGCCGCTGGGACCGCCTGGAACCGAGCCTGGGCGGCACCCTGGTCAACTGTGCGGGCGGCCCGACGCCATGGGGCACCTGGCTGAGCTGCGAGGAGATCAAGAGCGATGCGGTGTCCAGCAGCGGCCGCAAGCACGGCTACGTGTTCGAGGTGGACCCGGACAGCGAGCGCACCAGCGGCCGCCCGCTGCAGGGCCTGGGCCGCTTCAGCCACGAGGCGGTCGCGGTGGACCCGCGCACCGGCATCGTCTATCTGACCGAGGACGACCGCAACAAGTCGGCGCTGTACCGTTTCGTCCCCAACGATCGCCGCGGCCGCAACGGCTCGCTGGAGAACGGCGGCCGGTTGCAGGCCGCGCGGGTGAAGGGCCGCCGCAACGCCGACCTCACCGTGGCCTCGGTCGGGCAGAGCTTCGACCTGGAATGGGTCGACATCCCCGAGCCGGACCTGGACAGCATCGTCGCGCCGAGCGGCTTCGCCGACATCGGCGCCGGCGAGACGCTGAGCGGGCCCTTCGCGCAGGCCTGGAGCGAAGGCGCGCTGCGGATGAGCCGCGGCGAAGGCATCTGGTACAGCTACGGCAAGATGTTCATCGTCGACACCAGCACCGGCACCGATGCGCAGGGGCGCAAGGGCCGCGGCAACGGCGCGGTGTGGGTGCTGGACCTGCTGAGCCAGCGGCTCAAGGCGCTGTTCGTCAGCGGCGACCAGCTGGCCGCGCACAACCCGGACAACGTCACCGTCAGCGCGCGCGGCGGCGTGGTCCTGTGCGAGGACGGCGGCGAAAGCCCGGACGCATACGGCCCCGGCTCGCGCCTGATCGGCCTGACCCGCGCCGGCGAGTCGTTCTATCTGGCCAAGAACAACATCGCGCTGACCTCGACCGAGCTGGCCAATGCCGGCAAGACCGTCGCCGAGGGCGACTACCGCGACAGCGAGTTCTGCGGCGCGTGCTGGGATCCGCTGGCGCGCACGCTGTTCGTCAACATCCAGACCCCGGGCATCACCGTGGCGATCACCGGGCCGTGGGAGCGCGGGCCGCTGTAGGCGGCGCAGCGCCACGACTGCGACGGCCGCGCGCGATCGCGGCCGCTGCAAAAAAGACGACGGCGCCCGCAAGCGCCGCTGTCCTGGTCGTGTCGCCGGGTGGATCGGCGCATTGCCGATCCACCCGGCCAACGCATTTTCCGGCGGATAGCCGATGCGGCTGGCGGGCATCTTCGGCTCGGATTCCGCAGCCGACGGGCGTTTGCAGAAGCCAGTGCAGGCCCGCCGGTGCCGCGCGGCATCCGTGCGCGTCCCCGCGCGATCGAAGGCGCGCGCCTAGTCGTCGCGTTGCGCGTCGTCCAGCATGGCCTGGAACAGCAGGGCTTCGCGCGACGCCTCGGACGGCGGCGCATCCTGCCGCTTGAGCCAGTGCCGCAGGCTCGGCGCGCGCTGCAGCTCGCGCAGATCCTCCGCCAGCGCGTCGATCTCGTCCTGCAGCGCGCGCTTGATCTCGGCCATCGCCGCCTGCAGCCGTTCCGGCTTGAGCCGGCGCGTGCCGAACACGGCGTAGTCGGCCTTGAACGCGGCGTCGATACGCCGCAGTTCGTCCTGCGTGGCCTGCAGCTGCTCGCCGAGCATGCGGTTGTAGCGCTCGATGCGGGTATCGGCCATCGTCGCGAACGCGGCGGCGTCCAGTTGGCCGGCCTGCACCTGCAATTCAAACAAGCCGAGCAGGTCGGCGTCGGCATAGGCCGCGTTGAGCCGTTGCATCAGCACGGTCTTGCGTTCGCGCTGCTGCGGATCGGCCTCGCGGTCCGGGTGCAGCGTCGCGGCCAGCCGGCGGTACAGCTCGCGCAGCGCGATCTGCGGATCGAATGCCGGCGCCGGCGCGGCCGACGCGGCGCGCTGCGCCTGCTTCGCCTTGCGCGCGGCGGCGGCGGCCTGGGTCTGCCGGCGGCGCTGCTGCAGGCGCTCGAACAGCGCCTGCGGTGTCGCCAGGTACGGCAAGGCGTCGGCGTCCACGCCGAAATGCGCCGCGATCATCGCCCGCAGCGCCGCATCGGAGGCGGCGATGCGCTGGTCGAACGGCGTGTCCGCATGGCGGTCGTGGAGCGGCTTGAGTTCGAGCAGGCCGGCGTCCTCGATCAACGGCTCGGCCAGCAGGCAGATCTGCGCCGACAGCGCGGCGCGGTCGGCCTTGCCCAGCTTCTGCGCCATGCACAGCGCATCCAGCGCCAGCACGCGCTCGGCGTGCAGCTGGTCGCGCCGCTGCAGCAACGGCTGCACCTGTTCGTGGAAGCGCTGCTGCCAGCGCGGCAAGGCCTCGCGCCAGGCGGCCAGTTCGCCGCGGCTGCGTTCCAGTTGCGCGACCAGCGTGTCGAAGCGCGCGCCCGCGGCACTGCGCAGCGCGCTGCCGGCGGATGCCAGCACGGCCGACAGCGCCAGGTTCGGGATTGCATCCGCCACCGGCGCAGCGTCGCGCCGGTGCGTTGGATCAGGCATCGCGCGCGTCGTCGTCCGCGTCGTGCGGCGGCTGGTCGCCGACCGTCCACAGCCGCTCCAGCGCGTAGAACTCGCGCACGCGCGGCAGCATCACGTGCACCACCACGTCGCCGAGGTCGACCAGCACCCACTCGGCCTCGCGCTCGCCTTCCACGCCCAGCGGCATCACGTCCAGCTTCTTGGCGTGCTTGATCACTTCATCGGCGATCGACTTGACGTGGCGGGTCGAGGTGCCCGAAACGACGACCATGTAGTCGGTGACGCTGGACTTGCCGCGTACGTCGATCTCGACCACGTCCTTGGCCTTGAGCTCTTCGATCGCGTTGCGCACGTGGGCGAGCAGCACCGGCAACGGCGGCGGCGGGTTGGGCAGTTGGGTCTTGATGACGTGGGCTTGACTGGACAAAGGTGCGGACTCGTTGGAATGGGGCGAATTATAAGGAACTGCGCGGCGTCGCGTATTCAGCTAGCCGGCGGCGGGGGGCGCGTACAGCCCGGCGGCGCGGATGTACTGCGCCACGGCGGGCGGCAGCAGGCTTTCCCAGTCGCCGCCGTTGCCGATGCGCTCGCGCACCAGGCTCGCCGATTCGGCGCGCAGCGGCTGCCGCAGGCGCCACAGCAGGCCGCCCGGCGCCGCCTGCAGCGCCTGCGGCGACGCCGCCCAGCGGCCGGCGGCGGCCGCCGCCAGTTCCTCCGGCAAGGCCCGCTCCCAGCCGCTGCCGGCGCGATCGGCGATCACCACGTGCGCGGCGTCCAGCAACGCGCGCCATTCGCGCCAGCCGCTGAAGCCGACGAAGCTGTCCGAGCCCACCAGCAATGCCAGCGGCGCCGTGGCGCCGAGTTCGGCGCGCAGTTCGCGCACGGTGTCGATGCTGTACGAGGCCACGCCCGGCTGCGCCAGCGCGCGGCGCAGTTCGTGGCCGTCGAGCAGCAGGCCCGGCTCCTCGCCGATCGCCAGCGCCAGCATCCGGCAGCGCTGGCGCGCATTGGCGCCGGGCGCGGCCCGGTGCGGCGGATCGGCCGCCGGCATCAGCCGCACCGGGACCCCGAGCTCGTCGCGCGCCGCACGCGCGATCGCCAGGTGGCCGTTGTGGACCGGATCGAAGGTGCCGCCGTAGATCAGGTGGAGTTGTCGGGACTCGGGACTCGGGACTCGGGATTCGGAAAATCCCGATACCTGCGACAACGCGGGTTCCAGAGACTGTTCGGCGGGTCGGGAACCGGTACTGCCTCCACTGCCCGCACCCGCTGGAATCTCGCTGTTCCGAGTCCCGAGTCCCGAGTCCCGAGTCCCGTTCGTCATACCACCAACAACCGCACTGCGCGCGCCTCGGCGATCGCCAGCAGCAGCCGCTCCAGCGCGACCCAGGCGTCGCCGTCGGCGCGGCCCTTGGCGATGCGGTCGATGCGCCCGGCCTCGGCGACGAAGCGCTCCCAGCGGCGCGGCTCGGCATGCCGCTGCAGCGCGCGCTTGAACGGCGCCTGCCGCGATTCCCAGATGCCCTGCCCCTTCATCTCCGCGGCCAGGTTGCCGCCGGCGGCCTGCACCTTGGCCAGCGCCGCGGTGCGCAGCAGTTCCTTGATCAGGATCGGCATCAGCGCCGCGACGGCCTCGCCTTCGGCGCGCAATCCGAGCAGCATGCGGCCGACCGCCGGCGCCTGCCCGGCGAGCGTGCACTCGGCCAGGCGGAACACGTCGTAGCGCGCCGCGTCGGCGACCAGCGACTCCATCGCCGCCACGTCCAGGCTCTGGCCGTCGGCCAGCAGGGCCAGCTTGTCGATCTCCTGCGCGGCGGCGAGCAGGTTGCCCTCCACGCGCTCGGCCAGGCGCTGCACCGCGCCGGCGTCGGCGCGCAGGCCCTTGCTGCGCAGGCGGCGCTCGATCCAGTCGCCCAGTTCGTGCGGCTTGATCGCCCAGGCCACCGCGATCACCCCCAGCCGCCCGACCGCGTCGGCCCATTTGCCCTGGTGCGCCTTGCTCCATTCGTTGCAGGTGATCAGCAGCACCACGTCCGGCGGCGGATCGGCGCAGAACGCGCCGATCACCTCGGCGCCCTCCTTGCCCGGCTTGCCGCTGGGCAGGCGCAGTTCGAGCAGGCGGCGCGGACTGAACAGGCTCGGCGCGTTGAAGCTGGAATACAGCTGGCTCCAGTCGAAGTCGCGGCCGTCGGCGTCGAACACCTCGCGCTCGCCGATGCCTTCGGCGCGCGCGCGCGCCCGCACCGCGTCGGCGGCCTCGAGCACGCGCAGGGTTTCCGGGCCGGCGATCAGGTAGACCGGGTGCAGCGGCTGCGAGGCCGCCTGGGTGACGAGCTGTTCGGGGCGCAATTCCATGGCGGCAGCCTAGCGCGTCGCCGCCGCGCCGCCCAGCGCGGGCGGACGCGGCGCGAGCGCGATGCGGTCGGTCAAGGCTGCTGCGTGGCCGGCGGCGTGGCGGGCTCGGCCGGCGGCACGCCGCCGCCGTTGAAGTCGCTCCTGCCGTCGCGGATCTGCGCGCGCGCGACGCTGTCGATGCGGCGCAGGATCGACGCCGACATCTCGCGGCGCAGTTCATCGGCCAGGATCTCGCGCTCGGTGGTGGTGCCGGTGGCGTCGGTGGGCGGCGACACGTAGTCGCGCGACAGCTCGATCACCTGCTGCGGCACCAGATCGCTGCCGTCGGGCAGGCGGAACACGAAGATCGCCGCGTAGCGCAGGCTGTACTCCTGCGCGCGGCCTTCGGCGTCGAGCGCGATCGGCAGGTCGCCCCAGCGCTCGGACAGCACTTCCAGGCGCGCCACGCCGGTGTTGACGTCCTTCTCGGCGATCTGCGCGCCGGAGGCGCGCAGCCCGCGTTCGAGCAGCTTGACCAGCTCGCTGTACGGCGCCGAGGAGACCACCTTCACCGCGGGCGTGCCGGCCGGCAGGGTCAGCTTGTCGCGCAGGTGGAAACCGCAGGCGGTCAGGGACGTCGCGAGGACGAGGGCGAGCAGGAGTCGGGTCATGGACACAGTCTGGAGGAGCCGGCAGGGCGCGGCAACAGGCGGCTAGCCTGACCGATGCCGCGTGAACAGGGGTTGAGACGCGCAGCGGCGGCGCCGGACCCGGCCGGGCACGTGCCGCCGCCCGCGGCACGCAGGCGGCGCGGCTTCACGCCGCCACCAGGTTCACGATCTTGCCCGGCACGATGATGATCTTGCTGAGGCTCAGACCTTCCAGGAACCTGGCGGCGTTGGGCTCGGCCTGCGCCAGCGCCTCGATCTGCTCGCGCGCCGCATCGGCCGGCACCTCGATGGTGCCGCGCAGCTTGCCGTTGACCTGCACCGCCAGGGTCAGCGCGTCGCGCACCAGCGCCGATTCGTCGGCCCGCGGGAACGGCAGGTCTTCCAGCAGCGTGGGCGCGTGGCCGAGCACCTGCCACAGCGCGTGGCTGGCGTGCGGGGTGATCGGGTTGAGCAGCAGCACCGCCGCTTCCAGCGCTTCCTGGCGCACCGCGCGCGCCTGCGCGCCGGCGTCGTCGAACTTGGCCAGCACGTTGGTCAGCTCCATGACCGCGGCGATGGCGGTGTTGAAGCTGTGGCGGCGGCCGTAGTCGTCGGCGACCTTGCCGATGGTCTCGTGGGTCTTGCGCCGGATCGCCTTGTGCTCGGCGCTCAGCGCGGCCACGTCCAGCGCCGGCGCGGGGCCGTCGGCGACGTGCTTGTGCACCTGCGCCCACAGCCGGCGCAGGAACCGCGCCATGCCGTCGACGCCGGCCTCGTTCCATTCCAGCGACTGTTCCGGCGGCGCGGCGAACATCGAGAACAGACGCACCGTGTCGGCGCCGTACTTGTCGACCATCGCCTGCGGATCGACGCCGTTGTTCTTGGACTTGGACATCTTCTCGGTGCCGCCGATCTGCACCGGCGCGCCGTCGGCGATCAGGGTGGCGCCGACGATGCGGCCGCGCTCGTCGCGCTGCACGTCCACGTCGGCCGGGTTGATCCATTCCTTGCCGCCATCGCCCTGCTCGCGGTAGTAGGTCTCGGCGATCACCATGCCCTGGGTCAGCAGGTTGGTCGCCGGCTCGTCGCTGTCCACCAGGCGCGCGTCGCGCAGCAGCTTGTGGAAGAAACGGAAGTACATCAGGTGCAGGATCGCGTGCTCGATGCCGCCGATGTACTGGTCCACTGGCAGCCAGTAGTTGCCGCGCTTGTCGACCATGTCCTTGGCGCCGGGCGAGGTGTAGCGCGCGTAGTACCAGCTCGACTCCATGAAGGTGTCGAAAGTGTCGGTCTCGCGCTCGGCCGCCGCGCCGCACTGCGGGCAGGTGGTCTGGCGCCACTTCGGGTCGGTCTTCAGCGGCGAACCGGTGCCGCTGAGCTCGACGTTCTCCGGCAGCAGCACCGGCAACTGGTCTTCCGGCACCGGAACCGCGCCGCAGCTGGCGCAGTAGATCACCGGGATCGGGCAGCCCCAGTAGCGCTGGCGGCTGACGCCCCAGTCGCGCAGGCGGTAGTTGATCCGGCGCTGGCCCTGGCCCTTGCGCTCGAAACGCTCGGCCAGCGCCTCGAACGCACCGTGGTAGTCCAGGCCGTCGAACTCGGCCGAGTTGACCAGTTCGAATTCACGGGTCTTGTCGGTGTACCAGTCGCGCCACACCGTCGGCTCCCAGGTGCGCTCCTCGTCGTTGCGCGGCGACTTCAGCGCGATCACCTGGCGGATCGGCAACGCGTACTTGTTGGCGAACTCGAAGTCGCGCTGGTCGTGACCGGGTACCGCCATCACCGCGCCGGTGCCGTAGCCCATCAGCACGAAGTTGGCGACCCACACCGGCACCTTCTCGCCGCTGATCGGATGCACCGCCACCAGGCCGGTGTCCATGCCGCGCTTCTCCTGGGTCTCCAGCTCGGCTTCGGACACGCCGCCGTGCTTGAGCTCGGCCAGCAGCGCGGCCAGCTGCGGGTTGGACTTGGCCGCGTGCAGCGCCAGCGGATGCTCGCCGGCGATCGACACGAAGGTCACGCCCATCAGCGTGTCCGGGCGCGTGGTGAACACGCGCAGCGGGTCCAGCGCCGCGCCGCCGGCGTCGTGCACGTCGAACTGGATCTCCAGCCCTTCGGAGCGGCCGATCCAGTTGCGCTGCATGGTCTTGACCGATTCCGGCCAGCCCGGCAGCTGGTCCAGGCCGTCCAGCAGTTCCTGCGCGTAGTCGGTGATGCGCAGGAACCATTGCGGGATCTCGCGCTTCTCCACCAGCGCGCCGGAGCGCCAGCCGCGCCCGTCGATCACCTGCTCGTTGGCCAGCACGGTCTGGTCGACCGGGTCCCAGTTCACCACCGCGTTGCGCCGGTAGGCCAGGCCCTTGCGCATCAGCCGGGTGAACATGCGCTGCTCGTGCACGTAGTACTCGGGCCGGCAGGTGGCGAACTCGCGCGACCAGTCGATCGCGTAGCCCAGCGACTTGAGCTGGCTGCGCATGTGCTCGATGTTGGCGTAGGTCCATTTCGCCGGCGCGGTCTTGTTCTTGATCGCCGCGTTCTCGGCCGGCAGGCCGAACGCGTCCCAGCCCATCGGCTGCAGCACGTTCTTGCCGGTCATGCGCTGGTAGCGGCTGATCACGTCGCCGATGGTGTAGTTGCGCACGTGGCCCATGTGCAACGCGCCGGACGGGTACGGCAGCATCGACAGGCAGTAGAACTTCGGCTTGTCGGAGCTCTCCTTGACCTCGAAGGCGCGGGAGGCGTCCCAGAACTGCTGGGCGGACGATTCGACCTGCTGCGGGTCGTATGCGGTGGGTTCGACGGCGGACATGGAGACGGGCTAGGGCCAGGCGGCAACAAAGCGGCAAAGGGTACCGCAGCGCAGCAAGCCGCTCCAATCCTGGCGACGAGCGGCGCGCGGCGCGGGCCCCGGCCCCGCCTCATGCGCGCCGGGCGAAACCCGCCTGCGCTGCGACAGGTGCCGGTAAAAGCCGCTTGTGGCGGCCGCCGCCATGCCGCTTCGCGGCCGCCGCGTCGCGCGCCGGCACCGGCGCCGGCGCGGCGTGCAGCGCCGTCCATTGCGCAGAATCGGCGCTCAGCCGCCGCGCGCGACGGCAACCGGCCCACGCCGGCAGGCCAGCCATGCCAGCCACGCCCACCACAGGCCGAACACCAGCCGCTGCGCGATCGCCGGCGACACCAGCGCATCCAGCGCGAACGCGCCCAACGCCGCCAGCACCGCCACCGCCCACGCCGCCTGCGCCCAGCGGCGCGCACCCGGCACGCGCCAGGCGCCGCGGCCCAGCAGCGCCGCCGCCGGCACCAGCGCCACCACCCACAGCAGCCAGGCCGTGGCATGCAGCCGGGTCGCGCGCGCCTGCAGATCGGACGGATCCAGCGGCAGCAGTCCCATGCCGGCATACGCCAGGCCCGCCAGCACCAGCAGCTGGCCGCCCACGCGCAGCGACCAGGCCGCGCCGCGGCCGGCGCCGCGCAACAGCCGCAGCGCCAGCCCGAGCGCCAGCGCGCCGGGCAGCACGAAGACCAGCAGATTGAAGGCCCAGGCATGGGCGATGCCGCGCGCGCCGAGCAGCGCCAGCGGGTGCGACCACGGCAGGTAGCCGGGCAGCGCCAGGCCGAAGCCGGCCACCGCGGCCACCGCCAGCAGCGCCAGCCCCGGCCCGGCGTAGCGCAGCGCTCGTTCGTATCGATCGGCCAATCGGCTCTCCTTGGTTCGTCTGTCGCGCCGGTGCCGCGCGGGAAGGCGGCCATTGTGGCCGCTGCGCCCGTCGCCGGCACCTGCCGCACCGGCGCCGGGCGGTGCTTGCACGGCGGGCCGCGCCGGCGCCACGCCCTTGAGTCGTCCGCGTTTGGCACCATAGAGGCCTTCTTCGCCTTCACGATGAGCCCCATGTCCGACCATCCCCACGTTTTCGACGCCAAGACCGAGACCTTCGAGACCGAGGTGCTGCAGAAGTCGCTGCAGACCCCGGTGCTGGTGGATTTCTGGGCGCCCTGGTGCGGTCCGTGCAAGACCCTGGGGCCGCTCCTGGAGAAGCTGGCCGCCGAATACCACGGCGCGTTCGAACTGGCCAAGGTCGACGTGGACCAGGAGCAGCAGATCGCCGCCGCGTTCCAGATCCGCTCGGTGCCGACCGTGTTCCTGGTCAAGGACGGGCAGCTGGTCGACGGCTTCCCCGGTGCGCTGCCCGAGGGCCAGTTGCGCGAATTCCTCAAGCAGCACGGCATCGAGCCGCTGCCGGCGCCGGAACAGCAGGCGCCCGACGCGCCGGCCGCGCCGCTGGACCCGCACGCCGAGGTGCTGCGCCTGCGCGA
Source organism: Xanthomonas sp. (assembly GCF_017163755.1). Classification (GTDB taxonomy): domain Bacteria; phylum Pseudomonadota; class Gammaproteobacteria; order Xanthomonadales; family Xanthomonadaceae; genus Xanthomonas_A. The sequence continues at coordinate 51,495 of NZ_JAFIWC010000026.1, read as the reverse complement.
GGCGATCGCCGCCGAGCCGGACAAGGCCGAGCTGAAGCTGGACCTGGCGCTGGCGCTGGTGAAGACCGGCGCGGTCGCCGAGGCCGAGGCGCTGATCGACGCCCTGCCCGCCAACCTGGCCACCGACGAGCGCGCGGTGCGCGCGCGGGCGCGGCTGGGCTTCGCCAACGCGCTGAAGGAGGCGCCGCCGATCGAGGCGCTGCAGGCGGCCATCGCGCAGGACCCGGCCGACCTGAAGGCGCGCTACCTGCTCGGGGTGCAACGCCTGGTCGGCGGCGACGACGAGGCGGCGCTGGAGCAGTTCCTGGACATGCTGCGCCAGGACCGCGCCTTCGAGGACGGGCTGCCCCGGAAATCGCTGATCGACGCGTTCCGGGTGATCGAGGACGAGGACCTGGTCGGGCGCTACCGGCGTAAGATGTCGGCCCTGTTATTCTGAGATTCATGTCACGGATGGGATCGGTTGGCCATGATTCCGCGGTTCGGCCACTCCGTGGCCCGGACGAGTCGTCCGGCTCCCTCCGCGACATCACGACCAGGGGAAACATCGGCCCGGCGCCCGGCGTCGCGCACCTGGTCCTTGCCAGGGCCAGATGTTGAGCAGCCAGAACCGCACCCCGTCCCGTCGTCGCCTTCCCCTGTCCGCGTACCGGCTCCTCGCCCTGCTGCTGATGGCCTGCGCGGGCCTGGCGGCCGCGCCGCTGGCCGCCGCCCAGGACTGGGTCTACCGCGTCCGCCCCGGCGACACCCTGTGGCAGCTCAGCGACCGCTACCTCAAGCCCAACCTGGACTGGCGGCGCCTGGGCCGGCACAACGGCGTGTCCGATCCCTATGCGCTGCCGCCGGGGCAGCCGTTGCGCTTCCCGATCGCCTGGCTGCGGGTGCAGCCGGCGCCGGCACGGGTGATCGCGCTGCGCGGCGCGGCCAGCGTGCAGGCCACGGGGGGCGCGGCGGCGGCACCGGTGCACGACGGCATGCTGCTGCCGATCGGCAGCGCGTTGCAGACCGGGGCCGACGCCAGCGTGACCGTGCAGTTCGCCGACGGCTCGCAGATGCAGGTCCGCGAGAACAGCCGCGTGCGCTTCGACCAGCTCGCCCGCTACGGCGCCACCGGCATGGTCGACACCCGCGTGCGGCTTGAACAGGGCCGCGCCAGCAACGAGGTGGTCCCGGCCCAGGGCCCGGCATCGCGCTACATCATCCAGACCCCGGCCGGCACCAGCAGCGTGCGCGGCACCCGCTTCCGCGCCGCCGCCGGCGACGAGGACGGCCAACTGGCCGCCACCGAGGTGCTGCAGGGCGTGGTGCAGGTCGGCAACCCGCGCGGCCAGCGCCTGCTGCATCCCGGCGAGGCCTCGCGCATGGCCGCCGACGCCGCGCCGCTGCCCGAGCGCCTGCTGCCGGCGCCGGTGCTCGACGAGCAGCGCAGCCGCCTGGAAAGCGCGCCGTACCTGCTGGCCTGGGAACCGTTGCCGGGCGCGGCCGGCTACCGGGTCGAAGCGGTGGACGCGCAGCAGCGCCAGGTGCTGCGCTTCGCGCGGCAGACCACGCAGGCGCAGATCGCGCTGGACGACCTGCCCGCCGGACACCTGCTGTTGCTGGTGCGCGGCATCGCCGCCACCGGGGTCGAGGGCGAGGATGCCGAGCGCGCGCTGCAGGTGTGGGCCACGCCGCTGCCGCCGCTGACGCTGCAGCCGTTGCAGCAGCAGCAATTGCGCACGCCGCATCCGCGCTTCGAATGGGCGCGCAGCGCCGACGCCGCCGCCTCGGTACTGCAGCTGGCGCGCGATGCCCAGTTCAGCGACCTGGTGTTCGAACGCCAGACCGACGCCACCCGGCTGCGCGCGCCGCTGCCGCTGCCCCCGGGCGAATACTTCTGGCGCGTGGCCTCGCGCGATGCGCAAGGGCGGCAGGGTCCGTTCGGGCAGCCGCTGCAGCTGCGGATCAGCGATGCGCCGCTGGACCCGGCGCTGCAACCGCCGCAAGCGGCCAAGGGCCAGCTGACGCTGCGCTGGCAACCCGGCGACCCCGGCCAGCGCTACCGGGTGCAGATCGCGCGCAAGCCCGACTTCGACGCGCCGCTGCTGCTCGACCGCACCCTCGACGAGCCGCAGATCTCGCTGCCGCGTCCGCGCGGCGGCACCTGGTACGTGCGCGTGCAGCAGGTGGACGACGACGGCTATGCCGCGCCGTTCTCGCCGCCGCAGGCGATCTCGCTGCCGTGCCGGGGCTGCTATCTCGGCGGCGGCGCCGGGGCGTTGCTGCTGTGGCTGCTGCTGTGAAGGCGACCGCGCCGCTGCGCTGGCTGGTAGCCGCCGCGGCGGCGCTGCTGGCCGCGGCGTTCAGCCTGTCGGACGGATTGTGGCGGCTGGACAACGCGCTGTACGACACGCTGGTCGCGCATTGGCCCTATCCGCCCGATTCGTCGGTGGTGCTGGTGGCGATCGACGACCGCAGCCTGCAGGCGCTCGGGCAATGGCCGTGGCCGCGCAGCACCCACGCGCGCCTGCTCGACCGCCTGAGCGAGGCCGGCGCCAAGCGGGTGGCGCTGGACCTGGTGTTCAGCGAACCGGACCAGGCCGATCCGGACAACGACGCGCGGCTGGCCGCGGCGCTGCGCCGCAACGGCAACACCGTACTGCCGGTGACCACCAGCAGCGCCGACGCCGGCGACATGCCGCAGGAACTGCTGCCGGTGCCGATCATCGCCCGCGCCGCGGCCGGGCTGGCGCATACCGACATCGAGATCGACGCCGACGGCGTGTCGCGCGGCATCTACCTGCGCGCCGGCCTGGGCAGCGCGCACTGGCCGGCGCTGGGCGTGGCGCTGGCCGGCCTGGCCCCGCCCTGGCCGGGCGTGGCCTCGGAGGCCGGACAGGCCGAGGACCCGATCCCCTACCGCTGGTATCGCAACGACTATGTCGGGGTCCGCTATGCCGGGCCGCCCGGCAGCTTCCCGCAGCTGTCCTACGTCGACGTGCTGGAGGGCCGGGTGCCGGCGCAGGCGCTGCGCGGGCGCCGGGTCATCGTCGGCGTCGGCGCCGCGGGCCTGGGCCAGCGCTTCCTGACCCCGATGTCGCACGAAAGCTGGATGAACGGCGCCGAGTACCAGGCCAACGTGGCCGCGATGCTGCTCGGCGGGCATGCGATCACGCCGTTGCCGGACGCCCAGCAGGCCGGCGCCTCGGCGCTGCTGGCGCTGCTCGCCGCGCTGGGCATGACCTATCCCGTGCGCCACCGGCGCTGGCCGTGGCTGGCGCTGCCGGTCACGCTGGCGCTGATCGCCACCGGCAGCCTGCTGTGGGCGCTGGCTAGCGGGCGCTGGTTCGCGCCGGCGGCGTGCCTGGGCGCGGTGACCCTGGTGTCGGCCGGCTGGCTGGGCCTGCGCGTGGCGCACTGGCGGCGCCAGGCGCACCGCGACGGGCTCACCGGGCTGGCCAACCGCCACAGTTTCGAGCTGGCCTTCCGCCAGGAACTGGCGATGGCGCGGCGCAGCGGCAAGCCGCTGACCCTGATCGTCGTCGACATCGACCATTTCAAGCGCTACAACGACACCCTCGGCCACCATAGCGGCGACCGTGCGCTCACCCTGGTCGCCGCGGCGGTCGCGCGCCACGCGCGGCGCCCGCACGATGTCGCCGCGCGCTTCGGCGGCGACGAATTCGCGATGATCCTGCCCGACACCGCGCTGCCCGGCGCGCGCGGCATCGCCGAGGCGCTGCTCGAGGACATCCGCCAGCTGACGATGCCGGGACCCCACGGCCCGGTGCCGATCACCGCCACGCTCGGCGTGCACAGCACCACGGTCGGCGCCGAGACCCGCGACCGCGATTTCTTCGCCCAGGCCGACGCGGCGCTGTACCGGGCCAAGACCGCCGGGCGCGACGGCTACGCCTGCAGCAGCCCCATCTAGGGCCTGTTAACGCTATCGGGATAGGCCGCGCCGTGCTTGGGCGCGTGCGGGGCAAGGAGAGGAAGGGCGCTTGTGCCGATAAGCGACCGAGCGATGGCGCCGCCCATGCGCGCCCAAGCGCGGCCCTTCGGGTTGCCCTGTCCGCCGCCCAGGCGGCCGCGCGCGGCTTGGACAGGCGGCCAGCCTGCCGCGATGCCACGCACGACCCCCTGGACGGCGGACATGACAACGTGGCCCATCCCGATAGCGTCAACAGGCCCCAGCCCACCATACTCATGCGAATGGTAAGCTCGGCGCTTCTTCCCGTCCCGCTCTTGCCATGAAAGCATCGCTGTTCCGCCTGGGCCTGAACCTGTGGCCGCCGTTCCTGTTCACCGGCATCCACGTGCTCGAACTGGACCAGGACTACCGCTACGCGCGGGTGGCGCTGCGCCTGCGCCCGTGGAACCGCAACTACGTCGGCACCCACTTCGGCGGCAGCCTGTTCGCGATGACCGACCCGTTCTGGATGCTGCTGGCGATGCACAGCCTGGGCCGCGACTACTACGTCTGGGACAAGGCGGGCAGCATCGAGTTCGTCAAGCCCGGGCGCAGCCACGTGGTCGCCGAGTTCCGCCTCGACGACGCCACCCTGGCCGAGATCCGCGACGCCACCGCCGGCGGCGACAAGTACCTGCGCTGGTTCGACAACGAGGTCCGCGACGCGCAGGGCGAGGTGGTCGCGCGGGTGCGCAAGCAGCTGTACGTCAAGCGCAAGCCGGCGCGCTGAGCGCAGCGTACGCGGCGGGTGGATCGCGCGCCGCGCCTGCCCGCGGCGCGCCGGCATCAGCGTCAGCGTCGCAGCCTGCTGCCCGGCAACGGCAGGCGCAGGCGGTCGCCTTCGCGCCCGGAGTAGGCCTGCACCTGCACGCCGCCCTCGGTCGCGGCCTGGATCGGGCGGGCGGACCCGCGCAACGGCGCCGGCAGCGCGGCCAGGCGCTGCGGCAACGGTTGCGCATCGGGATGCTCGCGCAGCCACAGCAGCGCCGCGACCAGGCGCGTGGCGGCGGCCGCGTCCTGCAGCGATCGCTGGTACGGTGCCACGTCGGGCGCCGCGGAGGCGGCCAGCACGCATCCCATCGCATTGGCCAGGCAGCCGACCGACCGCGACGCCGATGCCTGCGCCGGCGCCTCGACCGCCGGGCGATCGTGCAGCAGCGCGTCGCGCGCCGTGGCGCCGCAGGACCAGGCGTAGCGCGGCGCCACCATCGCCTTGCTGCGTTCGGCGTCGAACAGGCGCAGCAACGCCGCGTCGTACCAGCGCATCGGCGGTCCCGCGCCGCCGCCGAGTTCGTCGAACGCGGCGAACATCATCCGCGCTTCGCCACGCATCGCCCCGCACAGGCCGATCTCCTCGGCCGCCAGCGGCGCGAACGCCACCGCGCACTGCGCCGGCAGCGGCTGCTGCACCGGCAGTTCGGCCAGCATGCCGGCGAACAGGCGCGCATTGCCGCGCAGCATCGCCGCGCCGACCATCGGCACGATCAGGCTGTCGTCGCTGCGCAACAGGATCCGGCCCAGTTGCGCGTCGTGGCATACGCCGGCCAGCGCCGCGTCGGTACGGCCGTCGGCGAAATCCAGCGCATGGCGCATCGACCCGAGCCGCAGCAGGGAAAGCTCTGGCAGCGGCGTGTCGGCGCGCGCGTCGAACGGACTGCGGTAGTGCGCATCGGCGGGCAGCGCCGCTATCCGCGCCAGCACCGGCGCCTGCGCCTGCAGCGCGTCGGCATAGGCCTGGCGCTGCGCACGCACCTTGTCCAGGCAGTCGCTGTCGCGCCAGCTGCACCGCGGCAGCGTCGCCGGCCACGCCGGCGCGCGCGGCTGCCGCGCCAATGCGCTGCCGAACCCGCCCGCGGCGCGGGACTGGCGAAAGCGCTGCACGTCCTGCTCCAACAGCGCTGGCTGCTGCGCCGCCGGCACCGCGTACGGCAACGCCCACAGCGCCGCGAACAGGTTGGGCCCGCGCAGCGGCGCGCGCGGCTGCTGGAGCAACGCCAGCGCCTCGCGCTGCGCCGGCGGCACCGGCCACAGCCGCGACACCAGGTACGCCGCCAGCACCAGTGCCACCACGCCGCCGGCGCTCCACGCCAGCCACTTGCCGATCCTTGCGCGCATGTTTCCCCAACCGTCCCTGCACCGATGTCGGCCCATCTTAGCCGCATGCCGCCTGCGTGGCCGAGGCTCCACTACACTACGCGGATGTCGCCAGATACCCCCACCCCGCATGCCCGCCCCTCCCTGCAGCGCCTGTTCCTGACCGGCCTGCTGACCCTGCTGCCGATCTGGCTGACCTGGGTCGTGGTCAAGTTCGTGTTCGTGCTGCTGTCGGGCATCAGCAGCCCGTGGGTGGTGCCGCTGTCCGGGCGCATCGCCGCCTCGTTCCCGCAGGCGCTGGGCTGGATCAAGGCGCTGTGGGTGCAGAACACCATCGCGCTGATCGCCACGCTGGCGGTGATCCTGCTGGTGGGCGTGCTCAGCCGGCGCGTGGTCGGGCAGCGGCTGCTGCGCTGGTTCGAGGCGATCATGCGCCGCATCCCGCTGGCCAGCGTGGTCTACGACAGCGCGCGCAAGCTGCTGGACATCCTGCAGACCCAGCCGGGCAGCACCCAGCGCGTGGTGCTGATCGACTTCCCGCATCGCGACATGAAGTCGGTGGGCCTGGTGACGCGGGTGATCAAGGAACAGGGCAGCGGCCGCGAACTGGCCGCGGTGTACGTGCCCACCACGCCCAACCCCACCTCCGGCTACCTGGAGATCGTGCCGGTGGAGCTGCTGACCCCGACCGACTGGACCGTGGACCAGGCGATGAGCTTCATCATCTCCGGCGGCGCGGTGGCGCCGGAGAGCGTGCCGTTCACCCGCACCATGGACCGCTGACGGCATGCGCGACGGCACGCTCGACGACCGCGCCGTTCGCCTGTTCATCGCCCTGGCGGCGTTCTTCTGCGTCAACGCCGCGCTGGCCGAGTTCATCGGGGTCAAGATCTTCGCGCTGGAGGACACGCTCGGCATCGCGCCGCTGAACTGGAACCTGTTCGGCCAGACCGGCTCGCTGAACTTCACCGCCGGCACCCTGCTGTGGCCGCTGGTGTTCATCCTCACCGACACCATCAACGAATTCTTCGGCCGACGCGGCGTGCGCTTCATCTCCTGGCTGGCGGTGGCGCTGATCGGCTACGGCTTCGCCTTCGCCTTCGCCGCGATCGCGCTGGCGCCGGCGGGTTTCTGGGTGGGCGCGGCGCAGGCGCAGGGCGTGCCCGACTACCAGGCCGCGTTCGCCGCGGTGTTCGGCCAGGGGCTGTGGACCATCGCCGGGTCGCTGGTGGCGTTCCTGGTCGGGCAGCTGATCGACGTGACCGTATTCCACCGCATCCGCAACGCTACCGGCGAGAAGCACGTGTGGCTGCGCGCCACCGGTTCCACCGCGGTGTCGCAGCTGGTGGACAGCTTCGTGGTGATCTACATCGCCTTCGTGCTCGGGCCGCAGCACTGGTCGATCCCGCTGTTCCTGGCGGTGAGCACGCTCAACTACGTATGCAAGATGCTGCTGGCGGTGCTGCTGATCCCGCTGCTGTACCTGATGCGCCGCTGGATCGCCGGCTACCTGGGCGCGCAGCGCGCGCAGCGGCTGCGCGAGGAAGCGGCGGCCGACTAGGGCCTGTTAATGCGATCGGGACAGGCCACGCTGTCATGTCCGGCGTCCAGGCGGCCGTGCGTGGCGCCGCGGCAGGCTGGCGCCTGTCCAAGCCGCGCGCGGCCGCCTGGGTGCCGGACATGGCAACCCGCAGGGCCGCGCTTGGGCGCGCACGGGGCGGCGTCATCGCTCGGTCGCTTATCGGCATAAGTTCCCTCCCTCTTCCTTGCCCCGCACGCGCCCAAGCACGGCGTGGCCTGTCCCGATCGCGTCAACAGGCCCTAGCGCCTGCATAAACATTGCGCTCGCTCCGGCGCCGCCATGGGTGGCCGGATGCCGGCGGATCGGGCAAGCTCCCCGGTCTACGTGTGCTGGAGTCGCCGATGCTGTCCCGTCCTTTGTCCCGCCTGTTGTCGCTCGCCATCGCCTCGGCGCTGTTGCTGTCCGTGCCGCCGCCGGCCGATGCGGCCAAGAAGAAGGCCAAGCGCCCGGTCGCGACGCAGACCGGCGCCAAGAGCAAGCCCAAGCCGCGCGCGGTGGCCGCGCCGGTGAAGCAGGACAAGGCGGCGCAGTTGAACCGCCTCTACGACGAGTACTGGGACGCCTCGCTGCGGCTGAACCCGCTGCAGGCCACCTTCCAGGGCGACAGCCGCTACAACGACCAGCTGCCCAACTTCCTGTCGGCCGCGTTCCGCCAGCAGTCGCACGATTTCACCGTGCAATGGCTGGGCAAGGCCGAGGCGATCGGCAAGGACGGGCTCAGCGGGCAGGACCTGCTGAGCTACGAGATCTTCGTGCGCGACGCGCGCAGCGCGCTGGAAGCGGAGCAGTACCCGAGCTGGATGCAGCCGGTGAACCAGTTCTACAACGTCGGCAGCATCATGGTGATGCTCGGCTCGGGCACCGGCGCGCAGCCGTTCCGCACGGTCAAGGACTACGACAACTGGTCGCGCCGCTCGCTCGGCATCCCGGACCTGTTCGACCAGGCCATCGCCAACATGCGCGAGGGCATGAAGGCCGGCGTAGTGCAGCCGCGCGCGCTGATGGAGAAGGTGTTGCCGCAGCTGGACGCGATCATCAAGCCCAGCGCGGAGGAGAGCCTGTTCTGGGGCCCGATCCGCAACCTGCCGGCGGACATGCCCGAGGCCGAGAAGCAGCGCATCACCGCCGAATACAAGCGCATGATCGAGTACCGGATCCTGCCGGCGTACCGGCGCCTGCGCGGCTTCATCGCCACCGAATACCTGCCGGCCACGCGCAGCACCGCCGGCATCGGCGCGCTGCCCGGCGGCGAGGCGTGGTACGCGTACAACGTGCGCCAGAGCACCACCACCGAGCTGACCCCGGCGCAGATCCACCAGATCGGCCTGGATGAGGTGGCGCGCATCCACGGCCAGATCCAGGCGGTGATGAAGCAGGTGAAGTTCCGCGGCTCGATGCAGAAATTCTTCAAGTTCGTGCAGAACGACAAGCGCTTCACCTTCAAGAGCGAGGACGAACTGCTGGCCTACTACCGCGGGCTGGAGTCGAAGGTCGACGCGGCGGTGCCGAAGATGTTCACGCTCAAACCGAAGGCGGCGTTCGAGATCCGCCCGGTGGAGCCGTACCGCGCGCAGTCGGCGGCCGGCGGCTCGTACATGCGCCCCAGCGAGGACGGCTCGCGGCCGGGCATCTTCTACGTCAACACCTACGACCTGCCGACCCGCAAGACCTGGGACGCGGAGGACCTGTACCTGCACGAGGCGATCCCCGGCCATCATTTCCAGCTCGGCCTGCAGCAGGAACTGACCAACCTGCCCAAGTTCCGCCGCTTCGGCGGCGAGACCGCGTACATCGAGGGCTGGGGCCTGTACACCGAATCGCTGGGCAAGGACCTGGGCCTGTATCAGGACCCGTACAGCTACTTCGGCTACCTGCAGAACGAGCTGTGGCGCGCGATCCGCCTGGTGGTGGACACCGGCCTGCACAGCAAGGGCTGGACCCGCGAGCAGGTGATCGACTACATGCTGCAGAACTCCGCCAGCAGCCGCACCGACGCCGAGGCCGAGGCCGAGCGCTACATGGCCATTCCCGGCCAGGCGCTGGCCTACAAGATCGGCGAGATGAAGATCATCCAGCTGCGCGACTACGCGCGCGCGCAGCTCGGCGACAAGTTCGACATCCGCGAATTCCACGCCGAGGTGCTCAAGGACGGCTCGGTGCCGCTGGACGTGCTGCAGGAGAAGATCGAGCGCTGGGTGGCGGCCAAGAAGGGCTGAGCGGGCCGGCACGGCCACCCCACGCTGCGGCGTGGCCGCGTGCGCGGCTGCGATTCACCCAGCAGAGGCATCGCCGAGGCGGCAGGAGCCGAGGCCGGCGCCCGCCTGCAGCCGCACATCGCCGGGCAGCCGGCCATGCCCCTGTAGGAGGGACTTCAGTCCCGACAAAGGCCGTGATGAAGCGCCGCGGCTGACTGTCTGCTGCAACCTCGGCTTGACGCTCTCCTGTACGCCACGCGCATCCAGCCAGCAGCCACCGGCTCCATCGCAGGGACTTCAGTCCCGCCGCGGTCCGCTCGGCGCCGCCGGCGACAGCCGCTGCGCCAGCTGCGCGATGTCGCCCGGCGTGGTGCGGCAGCAGCCGCCGATCAGGCGCGCGCCGGAGGCGCGCCAGGCATCGAGATGCTCGGCCAGCGTGCCGGTCGCAGCGGCGCCGCAGACCCAGGCCTTGCCCTGCGCGTCGAAGCGCTCGCCGGAGTTCGGATACGCCACCAGCGGCTTGGCGGTCAGCGTGGACAGGTGCCGCAGCGCCGCCGTGGCGAGCGGCGGCGCGACGCAGTTGACGCCGATCGCCACCACCTGCCGGTCGCCGTCGAGCAGCGCCGCCACCTCGCGCAACGGCGTGCCGTCGCTCAGGTGCGCCGCGTCGCGCAAGGTAAACGAGAACCACGCCGATGCGCCGGGAAACTCGCCCAGCAGCGCCTGCAACGCGCGTATCTCGGGCGCCGACGGCAGCGTCTCGCAGGCCAGCAGGTCGACGCCGGCCTGCACCAGCGCGGCGATGCGCGGGCGGTGGAAGTCCATCATCCGCGCATGCGGCAACGCATAGTCGCCGCGGTATTCGGCACCGTCGGCCAGGTAGGCGCCATACGGCCCCACCGAGCCGGCCACCAGCAGCGGCCCGGCGTGAGGATGCGCCTGGCGATACTCCCGGCGCGCGTCCAGCGCCAGCTGCGCGCTGCGCGCGATCAGCTGCCGCGCCTGCGCCGGATCCAGCCCGCGCGCGGCCAGGCCGGGCGGCGTGGCCTGGTAGCTGGCGGTGATCGCGCACTGCGCGCCGGCGCGGAAGTAGTCCAGGTGCACCTGGCCGATCAGTTCGGGCCGCTCCAGCAGCACCTTCGCCGACCACAGCGGATCGTCCAGATCGCAGCCGCGCGCCTGCAGCTCGGTCGCCAGCGCACCGTCGAGCACGATGCAGCGCTCGCCAGCGAGCAACGCGGCCAGCGGATTGTCCGGCATGTTCGCTCCATGGCCGACGGTGTGTGCGCGACATTGTGTCAGGCGTGGCGGATATCCGGCGCGCATGCCCCCGATATGCCCCTGCGCGCCGGGCCCGACGCGAAGTGCTGCGTTATGCTCTGCACATGGCTCGTCTTCTCCCTTCCGTACCGGACCGGCGCATGGCCTTGATGGCATTGACCCCGATGCTGCGCTGCGCCGATCTCGATGCGGCACTGGCGTTCTACACCGGCACGCTGGACTTCCGCATCGAAGGCGGTAGCGCGCAGACCGGCTGGACGTCCTTGAGGCACGGCGCGTTGGCCTTGATGCTGGCCGCACGGCAGGCACCGGGCGCCGGTGCGGTCTCCGGCTTCCCAGGTTCGCTGTATTTCCATACCGACGACGTAGATGCCTGGTGGCAGCGGCTGCGGCAGCGCGCGCGCATCGCCTACCCCATCGAGGACTTCGCGTACGGCATGCGTGAGTTCGCGATCCACGATGCGGACGGCCACTTGCTGCAGTTCGGCCAGGCGGTGTGCCGATGAGCCTGACCCTGAGCGGCATGCACCACGTGGCGATCATCGCGTCGGATTACGCGCGGTCGAAGGATTTCTACTGCCGCATCCTCGGCTTGCGCGTGGTCGCCGAAGCGTACCGCGAGGCGCGCGACTCGTGGAAGCTGGACCTGGCCCTGCCCGACGACACGCAGATCGAACTGTTCTCGTTCCCCGCGCCGCCGCCGCGGCCCAGCCGGCCGGAGGCCTGCGGGCTGCGCCACCTGGCGATGCGCGTGGACGACCTGGATGCCGCCGTGGCCCACCTGCAGGCGCACGGCGTGGTCACCGAACCGATCCGGGTGGACGAATACACCGACCGCCGCTTCACCTTCTTCGCCGACCCCGACGATCTGCCGCTGGAACTGTACGAGCAGCCGGCGTCGCCGACGGTGCTCTAGGGCGTCATCCGCCACCGGGCAGTCGCCCGCGCTGCGCCCGCACGCAACACGGAAGGCGAGGAAGCCGGCAGCAGCCGCGCCGAGCGATGGCGTGGCCTGCGCGCGCGGGCGCGGCCGTTCGGGGTTGCCGCGCCGGCGCCGGCTGAACCGCGCGCCGGCGGCGATTCCCAGCACCATACGCTTGGGTATACAGTCGCCCCACGCCGGCACCGCGCCGGTGGTCCTTCGACATCCCTGGGAGGGGAATCCATGCGCACTACCTTCAAAGCCCTGATGCTGGCCCTGCCGCTGGCCGCCGCCGCGTTCCTCGCCCAGGCGGCCGACACGCCGGTCGGCCGCTGGCAGACCATCGACGACGAGACCGGCAAGCCCAAGTCGATCGTGCAGATCGAGCAGGCCGCCAACGGCACCCTGAGCGGCAAGGTGGTCGAGATCCTGCAATCGGACAAGGGCCCCAATCCGTTGTGCGACAAGTGCAGCGGCGCGCTCAAGAACAAGCCGATCAAGGGCATGACCATCCTGTGGGGGCTGAAGCCGGACGGCCAGCAGTGGTCCGGCGGCAGCGTGCTCGACCCGGCCAAGGGCAAGACCTACAAGGCCAAGGTCACCCTGATCGACGGCGGCAAGAAGCTGGAGATGCGCGGCTACGTCGGCATCGAGGCGCTGGGCCGCACGCAGACGTGGGCGAGGGAGTAGGGCCGGGACTCGGGACTCGGGACTCGGGACTCGGGACTCGGGACTCGGGACTCGGGACTCGGGACTCGGGACGGCAGGATGATGTCCCGGGGTAAATCGATGTCAAGCGATTTGATGCAAAAAGGGCCGCTTTTTTTTCAGAAAAAGCGGCCTTTTTATGCGGCTCCGGCGCAACCGCTTTTCTGTAGGAGGGGCTTCAGCCCCGACGCCCTACCGGTAGAGCGTCGGGGCTGAAGCCCCTCCTACAGAAAAGCGCAAATGCAGCGAACTTGCGAAAATCCCGAGTCCCGAGTCCCGAGTCCCGAGTCCCGAGTCCCGAGTCCCGAGTCCCGAGTCCCGGCTTCACGACTAATGCGATAATCGCGATCCCCCTGCATCGCCGTTCGCCATGACCCGCACCGCTCTCGTCACCACCGCCCTGCCCTACGCCAATGGCCCGCTGCACCTGGGCCATCTGGTCGGCTACATCCAGGCCGACATCTGGGTGCGCGCGCGGCGGCTGCGCGGCGACAGGACCTGGTTCGTCTGCGCCGACGACACCCACGGCACGCCGATCATGCTCGCCGCGGAGAAGGCCGGGGTCACCCCGGAGAACTTCATCGCCAACGTCCAGGCCAGCCACGAGCGCGACTTCGCCGCGTTCGGGGTGACCTTCGACCACTACGACTCGACCAACTCGCCGGGCAATCGTGAACTCACCGAGGCCTTCTACGCACGGCTCGATGCGGCCGGGCACATCTCGCGGCGCTCGGTGGCGCAGTTCTACGATCCGGCCAAGGGCATGTTCCTGCCCGATCGCTACATCAAGGGCATCTGCCCCAACTGCGGCAGCGCCGACCAGTACGGCGACAACTGCGAGGTCTGCGGCGCCACCTACGCGCCGACCGAGCTGAAGGAGCCCAAGTCGGTGATCTCCGGCGCCACGCCGGAACTGCGCGACTCGGAGCACTTCTTCTTCGAGGTGAGCCATTTCGACGACTTCCTGCGCCAATGGCTAGCCGGCGACGTGGCGCTGCCGGGGGTCAAGGCCAAGCTCAAGGAATGGCTGGACGCCGAAGGCGGCCTGCGCGCGTGGGACATCTCGCGCGACGCGCCCTACTTCGGCTTCCAGATCCCGGGCCAGCCGGGCAAGTACTTCTACGTGTGGCTGGATGCGCCGATCGGCTATCTGTCCAGCTTCAAGGCGCTGTGCGCGCAGATCGGCGAGGACTTCGAGTCGCACTTGGCCGCCGGCACCGCCACCGAGCTGCACCACTTCCTCGGCAAGGACATCGTCAACTTCCACGGCCTGTTCTGGCCGGCGGTGCTGCACGGCACCGGCCACCGCGCGCCGACCCGGCTGCACGTCAACGGCTACCTGATGGTCGATGGCGCCAAGATGTCCAAGTCGCGCGGCACCTTCGTGATGGCGCGTACCTACCTGGACGTAGGCCTGGAGCCGGAAGCGCTGCGCTACTACTTCGCGGCCAAGTCCTCCGGCGGCGTCGACGACCTGGACCTGAACCTTGGCGACTTCGTCGCGCGGGTCAACGCCGACCTGGTCGGCAAGTTCGTCAACCTGGCCAGCCGCTGCGCCGGCTTCATCGACAAGCGCTTCGGCGGCCGCCTGGCCGACGCGCTGCCGGACCCGGCGCAGTACGCGCGCTTCGTCGCCGCGCTGGCGCCGGTCCGCGAAGCCTACGAGCGCAACGACGCGGCCAGCGCGATCCGCCAGACCATGGCGCTGGCCGACGAGGCCAACAAGTACATCGACGAGCACAAGCCGTGGGTGATCGCCAAGCAGGACGGCGCCGACGCGCTGCTGCAGGCGGTGTGCACGCAGGGGCTCAACCTGTTCCGAGTGCTGGCCGGCGCGCTGAAGCCGGTGCTGCCGCGCACCAGCGCCGAGGCCGAGGCCTTCCTGTCGGCGCCGCTGACCGCGTGGGAGGACCTGGACGCGCCGCTGCTGGCGCACGTCATCCAGCCCTACGCTCCCCTGTTCACCCGAATCGACCCCAAGCTGATCGACGCCATGACCGAAGCCTCCAAGGACACCCTCGCCGCCGCGCCCGCCGTTCAGGCCCCGGCAGCGAAACCCGCAGCCGCCGCCGTTACGAGTCCCGAGTCCCGGGTCCCGAGTCCCGCCTTCGTCGGCATCGACGACTTCGCCAAGCTGGACCTGCGCATCGGCAAGGTGCTGGCCTGCGCGTTCGTCGAAGGCTCGGACAAGCTGCTGCGCTTCGAGCTGGACGCCGGCGAGCTGGGCAAGCGGCAGATCTTCTCCGGCATCCGCGCCAGCTACGGCGAGCCGGAGACGCTGGTCGGCCGCAACGTGGTGTTCATCGCCAACCTGGCGCCGCGCAAGATGCGCTTCGGCATCAGCGAAGGCATGATCCTGTCGGCCGGCTTCGATGGCGGCGCGCTGGCGCTGCTGGATGCCGACAGCGGCGCGCAGCCGGGGATGCCGGTGCGTTGAGGGCCGGCATTGGGGAAGAAGCGGGATTGGGGATTCGTTGAAGCGATCCCCGTTACCGATGCGCTCCATGCCCCGTCCTTGCCGATCCCGAATCCCGAATGTCCAATCCCGGCTCCCTGGCCCTGTTCGACTTCGACCACACCGTCACCACCGGCGACAGCTATTCGGGCTTCCTGCGCCGCGTCGCCACGCCGCAGCAGTTGGCGCGCGCGAAGTGGTCGGTGGGGCCGTGGCTGGCCGGCTATCGGCTGGGCCTGGTGTCGGCGCAGGCGATCCGGCGGCGGGCCACGCGCATGGTGTTCGCCGGGCGCGCGGCCGACGAGATCGCCGCGCAGGCCGAGGCCTACGCGCGCCAGGCGCTGCCGGGGCTGCTGCGGCCGGAGATGATGCAGCGCATCGCCTGGCACCAGGCGCAGGGCCATCGCGTGGTGCTGGTGTCCGGATCGCTGGACCTGTACCTGCGGCCCTGGTGCGAGCAGCACGGGCTGGCGCTGATCTGCAACCGCCTGGAGGCCCGCGACGGCGTTCTGACCGGACGCTACGCCGATGGCGACTGCGGCCCGCACAAGGCGCGGCTGGTCCGCGCGCGCTACGATGTGGCCGCCTGCCCGCGCGTCTACGCCTACGGCGACAGCCGCGAGGACCGGCCGATGCTGGCGCTGGCCCACGAGCGCTGGTACGCCGGGCGCCGCATCGCCTGACCCTCGTCCTGCAGCGCGCCGCACCGGGTGCGCCGAATCGATCATGACTTCCGTCCAACACCCCCTGCTCGAACGCCTGGATCGCCTGTTGCCGCAGACCCAATGCGGCCAGTGCGGCTTCGACGGCTGCCGTCCCTACGCCGAGGCGATGGCGCGCGGCGCGGCGCAGGTGGACCGCTGCCCGCCCGGCGGCGACGCCGGCGCGCGCGCGCTGGCGCGCGTGCTCGGCACCGCGCCGCTGCCCTACGACCGCAGCCGCGGCACGCACAAGCCGGCGCAGGTGGCGTGGGTGATCGAAGCGGACTGCATCGGCTGCACCAAGTGCATCCAGGCCTGCCCGGTGGACGCCATCGTCGGCGGCGCCAAGCACATGCACACGGTGCTGGCGCCGCTGTGCACCGGCTGCGAACTGTGCGTCCCGGCCTGCCCGGTGGACTGCATCGAACTGCGCTGAGCGAGGGCTACGCGCGCATACGGCGGCAGGCGAAGCGGGCGCATCCGTTCGGCGCACCGCTGGCGAAGGCGCCGCCCGCTGCAAGAAAAACGGTCCTCAGCAACTTCGCATCACGACTTCTGTAGGAGGGGCTTCAGCCCCGACGCCTTACCGGTAGAGCGTCGGGGCTGAAGCCCCTCCTACAGAAAAGCACAAATGCGGCGAACTTGCGAAAATCCCGAGTCCCGAGTCCCGAGTCCCGGCTCCTCCTCACACCGCCGCAGTCACCACGATCTCGATCTTCCACTCCGGATTGGCCAGCTTGGCCTGCACGGTGGCGCGCGCCGGGGTGCTGCCCGGGCATACCCATTCTTCCCACACCTTGTTCATCTCGGCGAACTCGGCCAAGTCGGTCATGTAGATCTCCGCGCGCAGCACCTTGCTCTTGTCGCTGGCGGCGCGGCCGAGCAGCTCGTCGATCGCGGCGAGCACCTGGCGGGTCTGCCCGGCGATGTCGGCACTGGTGTCGTCGGCGATCTGTCCGGCCAGGTAGGCCACGCCGTTGTGCACGGTCATTTCCGACATGCGCGGACCGGTATCGAAGCGCTGGATCATGAGGCGGTGTCCTGGTTTGGGAAGTCGCCGCCATTGTCGCGCGATTGCCCACCGCGTGCAGGCGCCGGGCGCCACAGCCGGTAGGCGACCAGCAGCAGCCACGCCACGATCAGCGCGATCGCCGCTTTCTGGGTCAGCCCGCGCGGCGGCGCGCGCCACAGCACATGCACCCACAGTGCGATGAACGACAGCGCCGCCAACGCCATCGCCGCCGTCGCGCTGCCGCGCCAACGCGGCTGCGCGCGCAGCCATGCGCTCTGCAGCAGCATCGCGGTGGTGACGCACAGGAACGCGGTCTGCGCCGACAGCGCATGCACCAGCGGCGCCAGCAACGGCGCGTGCGCCGGCAGGTAGCTGTCGCCGATCGCCACCACGCACAGGCCCGCCGCCGCGGCCACGAACAACAGCGGCGGCGCCGCGCTGCGTGCCGCCGCGGCGGCCTGCACGTACAGCCCCGCCGCGAGCGCGACGATGCCCGCCGCCAACAGCACGTACGCGCAACGCAGCCACAGTCCGCCGCGACCGTGCAGGTACAGGCTGAGCGTGGCGCGTTGCCAGTCCAGGTCGGCGCGCAGCCAGTGCAGCGCCAGCGCCACGCCGGCGAACGCCAGGCTGGCCGCCAGACTGGCGGCGCCGGCGGCGCGCGCTGCGCGCAAGGCGGCGTGCGGCGCGGAAATTTCAGCGGTGCGCAGCGAGGGCGACAGCATGCGGGGGACCTCCGCTTCCATGGGGTTGGGCCGGCGCCGACCGACGCTGCGCCGGCGCCCGATTCCACTATGATGCGCTTCGCCGGCGACGCCGGTACA
This sequence comes from Xanthomonas sp., assembly GCF_017163755.1. Taxonomy (GTDB): domain Bacteria; phylum Pseudomonadota; class Gammaproteobacteria; order Xanthomonadales; family Xanthomonadaceae; genus Xanthomonas_A. The sequence goes on along the minus strand of NZ_JAFIWC010000026.1, from coordinate 33,769 downwards.
GCCAAGGCGACGACCATCCCGATGACCCGGCTATTGTTCCGCCCCGCCGATGGCCGCTGCGCCGCCGCGTCCTCCTCGCGCGCACCGCGCCTCCGGCACGGCGCAGCCGCCGTCGTCGGCGCGCTCCGATCCTCCAGCCAGCTTCCCCTGCAATGACCGACGCCGCACCCTCCCCGTCCCCGTCCGCTCCCGGCTGGCGCCGCGCGCTGCCGGTTCTCGTCAGCCTGCTGATCCTGGCGCTGGCGCTGCGCGCGCTGGCCACCGAATTCAGCACCCACGGCTACTCGGCGATCCGGCATGCGTTCAACCAGCTCGGTGTCGGCCAGATCGCGCTGACCCTGCTGCTGGGCTTGAGCAGCTACGCCTGCCTGATCGGTTTCGATGCGATCGGCCTGCGCCGCAGCGGGCGCACGCTGCATCCGGCGCGCATCAGCATCACCGCGTTCCTGGCCCACGCGGTGGGCCAGACCCTGGGCTTCGCTGCGCTCACCGGCGGCGCGGTGCGCCTGCGTGGCTATGGCCGGGTCGGGCTGAGCCTGGCCGAGATCGGCCAGGTGGTGCTGATGAGCACGCTGGGCTTCGTGTTCGGCGCCTGGCTGCTGCTGGCGCTGGCGCTGGCGCTGGAACCGGCGTCGGCGGCATTAGCGCTGCCGCTCGCCGCGCCCGGCGTGCGGGCCCTGGGCATCGCGCTGCTGGCGGGCTTCGCGGCGATGCTGGCGCTGGCCGGTCGCGAAGGACGCACCGTGCGCTGGCGCGGCCACGCGCTGTGGCTGCCGGACCGGCGCACCGCGCTGGGCGTGACCGCGCTCAGCGTGATCGAACTGGGCCTGGCCAGCGCCGCGTTCTACGTGCTGCTGCCGAACGAATCGGGCATCGAGTTCGTCGGCTTCGTCGGCCTGTACCTGGTCGCGGTGGTGGCCGGGCTGGTGTCGACGGTGCCGGCCGGGCTGGGCGTGTTCGAGTGGAGCCTGCTCAAGCTGCTGCCCGGCGTGGCGCCGGCCGCGGTGCTGGCGGCGGCGCTGATCTACCGCGTCACCTACTACGTGGTGCCGCTGCTGCTGTCCACGCTGATGGCCGCGGCATCGGGCCTGCGCCGGCCGCTGCTGGCCGGCGCAGGCGGCGTGCGCGTGGCCTGGGGCACGCTGCGTCCGTGGCTGCCGCAGATCATCGCGGTGGCGGTGTTCGCGGTCGGCGCGGCGCTGGTGATCGACGGCACCCTGCCCACGCCGAAGCGGCGCCTGGGCATGGCGCCGCTGTCGATCGTGGAAACCTCGCACCTGCTCGCCAGCCTCGGCGGCGTGGTGCTGCTGCTGATCGGCCAGGGCCTGCAGCGGCGCAGCCACGCGGCCTGGATGCTGGCGATCGGCATCTGCGTGCTGCTGCCGCTGCCGGCGTGGCTGCGCGGCGGGCACGCGCTGGTGGCGCTGTCCTCGCTGGTGGTGGCGGCCGGCCTGTGGGGCGCGCGCCGCGAGTTCTACCGCCAGGGCGCGCTGCTCGACGAGGCGTGGTCGTGGCCGTGGCTGCGCAACCTGGGCCTGGTGCTGATCGCCACGGTGTGGCTGCTGTTCTTCGTCTACAGCCACGTCGAGTACCAGAACGAGCTGTGGTGGCAGTTCGCCACCTCGGCCAATGCACCGCGCGCGCTGCGCGCGGTGCTGCTGGTCAGCGTGGCGGTGGTGGTGTTCGGGCTGGCGCGGTTGCTGCACAGCACCCGCTCGCCGCTGGCGCCGGCCAGCGCGGGCGAGCTGGACGCGCTGGCGCCGGTGCTGGCCGCGGCCGCCGACACCCAGGCCTGCCTGGTGCTGACCGGGGACAAGGCGCTGCTGCGCGACGACGGCGGGCACGGCTTCGTGATGATGCAGCGCTACGGCGGCTCGCTGGTGGCGATGGGCGATCCGGTGGGCGCGCCGGACACCGCGCGCGCGCTGATCTGGCGCTTCCGCGAGGAAGCCGACCGCATGGGCCTGCGCCCGGTGTTCTACCAGGTCGGCGAACAGTACTGGCAGACCTACCTCGACCTGGGCCTGACCCTGGTCAAGCTGGGCGAGGAGGCACTGGTGTCGCTGGAGGGCTTCCACCTGGAGGGCCGCGAGCGCGCCGACCTGCGCCAGGCCTGGAACCGTGGCAAGCGCGGCGGGCTGAGCTTCCGCATCGTGCCGACCGAGCAGATCGACGCGCTGATGCCGGCGCTGGCCGACGTGTCGCAGCAATGGCTGGAAGAAAAATCCGGCGACGAGAAGGGCTTCTCGCTGGGCAGCTTCGACCCGGCCTACCTGCGCCGCTTCCCGATCGCGGTGGTCGAGGCCGAGGGCAGGATCGTGGCCTTCGCCAATCTGTGGCAGGCGCCGGCCGGCCGCGAGCTGTCGGTGGACCTGATGCGGCACACCGCCGACGCGCCGAAGGGCACGATGGATTTCCTGTTCATCGAACTGTTCCTGTGGGGCCGCGACCAGGGCTACCAGCGCTTCTCGCTGGGCATGGCGCCGCTGTCGGGACTGGCGCAGCACCGCCTGGCCGGACGCTGGAACCGCTTCGGCAACCTGATCGTGCGCCACGGCGAGCGCTTCTACGGCTTCAGCGGCCTGCGCCGGTTCAAGTCCAAGTTCGCCCCGGTCTGGCGCACCCGCTACCTGGCCGCGCCCGGCGGCATGCACCTGCCGGCGGCGCTGCTGGACGTGACCCGGTTGATTTCGCTGGATCCCAGGAAGCCGGAGTGAAGCCGGGACCGGGGACCGGGGACCCGGGGCCCGGAAAGCAACTGCAAAAGCTTGGGGCCTTACCGACATAGGTTCTTCCGGTCCCTGGTCCCCGGTCCCCGGTCCCGGCCTTCAATCGCCCTTCGCCCCGATCCGCTGCAATATCTGCCTGGCCAACTCCCCGTAGTCGCCCTCGAAGTGGTGGTCGCCCGGCAGTTCGACCACCTGCGCGGCGCCGGCCGGCAGTTGCGGGCACAGCGCGTCGTCGTCGTCCTTGCCGTACAGGCACAGCGTCCGCGCGCCGGGCATCTTCGCCACTTCCGGCGCGATCGGCAGGCCGTCGTCGTCGGCGCTGATCCAGTTGGCGACATGGAACTCGTAGTCGGCGCGCTTGCCCACCGACAGCAGCGCGGTCATCTGCACCTGCGCGCGCATCGCCGGCGGCAGCTGGTTGTAGGCCGCCGGCAGCACGTCGGCGCCCTGCGAAAAGCCGATCAGCACCACGCGCCCGCGGCGCCACAGGCCGCTGTAGTGGCGATAGATGCGGTCCAGGTCGGCGGCGAAACCCTGCGGCGTGCGTTCGCTCCAGAAGTAGCGCAGCGAGTCCACGCCGACCACCGGAATCCCGGCCTTGGCCAGCGCGCCGGCCACCTGCTGGTCCAGGCCGGCCCAGCCGCCATCGCCGGAGACGAAGATCGCGAACACCGGCCCACGGGCATCGGCGCCGGCGGCGGCCGGCACTTCGACCACCGGCAGCCCGGCCAGGTCGGCCGGCGTCGGCGGCAGGCTGACCCCGGGCTGCGCCCCCAGCGACCGCGCCGCCGCGCGCAGGCCCGGCAACGGGTCGCCGGCGGCGCCACGGCGGAAACCGCGCGCCTGCGGCACCTGCCGCACGAACGCGTCGGCATCCGCGCTGCAGCGCGCGGACCGGTTCGCGGCGGCCGCAGCGAGCCACGGGATCGGCAGCGGCACCGGCCGCAACGCGCCGCCCAGCCCCGGGCCTGCGGCCGCGCGCGGCGGCGCTGCCGCGTCCGGCGGCGGCGCCGCAGGCGCCAGGCCGGCGCCGCAGATCTGGTCGTCGAGCCGCTGTTGCGGGCAGAAATCCTCGGTCAGCAGCCCGGCGAGCACCTGCCTGGGCGCCTGCGCGGCCACCGCATAGGCCAGCGCCGCGCCGTCGCCGTCGCCGGCAAGCAGCGGCAGGTGGTAGGTCGGCACGTGATAGTAGGCCTGCACGTAGCGCGAGAAATTCTCCACGTCGCCGGCGGAGAAACCGCAGCTGCCGTCGATGCCGGCGAGCACGCGCTGCAGGTGCGCGCTGTCGATCAGCGCGACCATCGCGCCGTCGCGGCGCAGCGCCTCCACCTGGCGCCGGCGCGCCGCGTCGCCGCCGCTGTCGCCGGCGAACCACAGCACCACCCGCTCGGCGTCGCCCTGCGGCAGCAGGACCGGTACCTGCTCGAAGCGGCCGTGGCTGAGTTTCTCGGCCGCGCCGGCATCGCTCGCGGCCGGCGCGGCCAGCGCCAGCGCCGGCAGCAGCAGCCATCCGCAGGCACATCCCCCGCTCCATCGTCCACGCGTTCGCATCGTCCGGCAATCCTGAAAAGGCGTGTAAAGATAAGCCCGAACCGGGAAAGCGCGAAGCGGCGCGGCCGCGGCGGTTCACCGCCGATGCACGGATCGGATGTCCGGCGTCGCCGTGCGGCGCGGCTGACGCTCAACGCGCGCCGTCGGCATCCGGATGGCGCAGCCGCCACGCCTCCAGCGCCGCGCGATAGCGCTCCACTTCCTCGTTGTAGAGATCGTAGATGCACAGCGGGCAGCCGCTGTTGCAGCAATCCCCGGGCGCAGGCGCCTGCGGCGGCTGCGGGCGCGGATCGTCGGGACGGGAGGCGGGATCGGACATCGTTCGTCGGGTCATGCCGCCGGTGGCGGTACCGGCACGGTCCGGCACCGCCGACGCGGCCAGTTCGGGATCATTGGATCGCGCGGCGCAGGTTGGCGCGCGCCGCGGCATCGTAGCGCGCATGGAACCAGTCGCTGAGGAAGATGCGCGGCTGCGCCAGCACCGTCTTCAGGAACGCGCGGCGCTTGCGCCGGTACAGCCAGGCCGGCACCACGCCGCGGTACTCCTCGGCGATGGCGCGGTCGTAGGCGTCGAACGCGGCCGGTTCGGCGCCGAGGATGGCCATGTCGCAATCCAGGAACAGCGCCGCCTGCGCATCCACCGCGTCCACGCCGAGCTGGCCGTGGCGCGCGGTCAGTTCGATCAGCGTCGCCACCCGCGCCGTATCGATGCCGGCATCGGGCCACCACTGCGCGATCGCGGCCTGCGCCAGCTGCGCCGAGCGCGCCTCGTTGTCGCCGCGTCCAGGCTGGTACACCGCGTCGTGGTACAGCACCGCCAGATAGGTTTCGCGCGGCTGCCGCCAGCCGAGGGCGGCGTCGACCTCGGCGTAGTGCGCCAGCACCGCCTGCACATGGCCGAAGTGATGGTAGGCGCGCGGCGGCGTGGCGTAGGCCGCCTGCAGCTGCGCCAGCTGCCCGGCCGGCAGTGCGAGCGGCGCGCCGGCGACTTGGCTCATGGCGCGGCCTGCAGCGGCCACGTGCCTTCGCGCAGATGGCGGCCCTGCCCCTGCAGGCTGCGGACCAGCACCAGCTCGCGCACCGTCCAGGCCACTTCCGGCGCCGCCTGCAACGGCAGCAGGCGTTCGTCGTAGGCCAGCGTCAGGTGCGGCACGTACGCGGCCTCGGCACGCGCGGCCACGCCATGGCGGCCCAGGGCCTGCAGCAAGGCCTGGCGCAGCCGGTGCAGTGCCTGCTGGCACTGCGCATCGCCGCGCAACACCAACGGCCGCGCGCGCGGATTGCCGCTGAAGCTGCCCACCTGGTCGAAGCGCAACTCGAACGGCTCGGCGCGCAGCGCCTGCGCCGCGGCGCGCGCCTGCGCCAGCAGCGCCGGCGGGATGCCGGCGTATTCGCCAAGGTAATGCAAGGTGACGTGCAGCCGCTCGCGCGGCAGCAGCCGGCCGCGCAATCCGTGTTCCTCGCGCAGGCGCGTGCAAACGGCGGCGGCGTGCTCGGCCGCGGCGGCATCGGGCAGCAGCGCGAAGAACAGGCTTTCGCGCGGCGCCGGCTCGGGCAAGCCCAGCGAAAACTGATCGCCTGCGGTGGAGTGGCTGATCATCGGAACGTGGCGCGTCATCGGCGCAGATGGGGAAAGACGATGCGATGGTAGCAAGCCGCGGCGTGCCTCGGCGCTGCCGCGCGTGCGAACGCAAAGGCCGGCGGGAGACGATCCCGCCGGCCTTTGCATGACCGCCGCTTTGCTGACGGGTCTGGGCGCTGTCGCGCCAGACCTGTGGCTCGCCTCAGCCGCGACAATCCGAAAATCGACAGCCGCGGACGAGGCGGCCGATCAGGCCGCGTTCTTCATCGCCAGCTTGCGGTTGCGCATCACGTCGTGGCAGGCGCGCACTTCCGGCAGCAGGCGCGTGGCCGCGTCGCGCGCCGCGACCGGCGTATCGGCATCGGCGATGGTCTCGTTGAACGCCTTCAGCAGGCGGTCTTCGGACTCTTCCAGCTCGGCGACGAAGCCGTACTTGGTGTCGCCCAGCGCGGCGCGGACCCGGCCGTACATCTGCTGCATGCTGCCCACCATGGTGCCGTGCTCCTCCGGCTTGCCGCCGACCGCCTGCACCACCGCGCCGAGGCTGCTGACGATGTCCGACTTGACCCCGGCGATGCGCAGGAACAGCGCCGACAGCTCGGCGTCGCCGACCTTCTGCGCGGCTTCTTCGTAGAACTGCTTGCCATCGCGGGAGATGGCGATGAGATCGTTGAGGCTGTGCTCGGTCTTGCTCTGAATGCTCATGTGAGACTCCTTTGCTGCGGTGGCCGGCGAGATCGCGCAACGGGCACGTGCGGGTCGTGTTCCCGGAGACTTCGCTCGGCCGATGATGAGGTGTTGCCTCGTTGCGTCCGGGGCAATCCTGGGCGCGCCGGCATAAAGTGCATGTGAGCCGGCGCGCGATCGTCCTCACGTCACGCTGTCGCGCATGAACACCCGTTCATCGCCATCGTCGCGACGTCGCGCACGTTGGAGGCGGTGAAATATTCGCCAGTGCCTCGGCCGCGTTGGTGCGCCAGCCTGCCGCAGCCTTATCCACAGCTTTGCCGCTGCGTCGTCCACACCCGCTGTGGATGAATGCGCGTCGCCTCCATGCCCGTTCGGCGACGGCCGACCTGGTGGCACCTGCCCGCGGCCGGCGTCGAGCCGCGAAGACCTCGGCGCAGCGCGCGCACCGGCACCGTGGCGTGCGCCTCCCGGCACAGCAGTGCAGGCAACGGACAGCGCCGCGCCCCAACGAGCGGCACAAGCCGACGTGCCCGAAAAGCGCCTATAGTCGGCGGCAGACCCATGGTGGGTCGTCGAGGTGCGCCATGTCCGCTTGGACCGCGTTCGCCCTGTATGCCGCGGCGGCCATCGCCCCGCCGCCGGCGCCGCCCACGCCCGAGCAGATCACCCAGGTGCCGCCGGCGCTGCACGCGCTGGTGCAGCAGCGGGTGATGCCGGTGGCATCGCGCGAGGGCCGGCTGAAGGCGCTGGTGCACCTGGCCTTCGACGACGACGGCCTGGCCCTGCAGTACGACCCGAAGGCGACCCACACCGTCGCCGAAAGCTACGCCACGCGCCGGGTCAACTGCCTGTCCTTCACCCTGCTGTTCGTCGCCCTCGCCCGCGACGCCGGACTGCAGGCGCACGTGCAGGAAGTGGGCCGGGTGCTGAGCTGGTACCAGGACGGCGATGCGCTGTACAACGCCGGCCACGTCAACGTCGGCGTCCGCGTCGACGGGCGCACCGGCAGCATCGACCTGGACAGCAGCATCCTGATGGACCGGCGCGGCCCGCGCGCCATCTCCGACCGGCGCGCGCTGGCGCACTACTACAACAACCGCGGCGCCGAGCTGATGGCCGCCGGCGACATGGACGCGGCCCAGCAGTACCTGGCGCTGGCGCTGCGGATGGATCCCGGCTTCGCCGGAGCGTGGAACAACCGCGGCGTGCTGGCGCTGCGCCGCGGCGACCTGCGCCAGGCGCGCTCGGACTACGAGGCGGCGCTGGCCGCCGATCCGTCGCATGCCTCCACGCTGTCCAACGCGATCGCGCTGTACCGGCGCCTGGGCGATGCGCCGCGCACCGCGGCGATGCTGGCGCGGCTGCAGCGGGTGCAGAAGACCGATCCGTTCCGCGACTACCTGCTCGGCGACGAGGCCGAACGGCGCGGCGACTACGCCACCGCGATCGGCCACTACCGGCGCGCGCTACGCCTGTACAACGGCGCGCACCCGCTGTACTTCGCGCTGGCGCGCGCGTATTTCCTCAGCGGCGACTACCGCCACGCCGATTTCGCCCTGCAGCAGGCGCTCACGCTCAGCGACGAGGGCACGCAGCCGCGCTACCAGGCCAAGCTGGCCGCGCTGCGGCGGCTGACGCACGCCGGGCCGCAGGCGTCTCGCTGACCCTCAACCGCATCCGCAACCGGCGGTGGCCAGGCGCTGCGCGCGGCGCGCGTCCCGGCGCGCCCACAGGTACACCAGCAGTCCGCCCACCGCGGCGGCCGCGCCGACATAGCCGGTGGAGGTCCAGCCCAGCCCGGCGCTGATCGCCAGCCCGCCCATCCACGGCCCCAGCGCGTTGGCGAAATTGAACGCGGCGTGGTTGGACGCGGCCGCCAGGGTCTGCGCCTCGCTGGCCACGTCCATCAACCGGGTCTGCAGCACCGGCGCCAGCGCGCCCATGGTGCCGACCGCGACCACCGCCGGCAGCACCGTCCACGGCGACAGCGCGGCCAGCGGGAACGCCAGCAGCACCAGCATCGACCACACCAGCACGATCGGCACCGCGCGGAACTGCAGGCGATCGAACAGCCAGCCGCCGGCGAGATTGCCGAGCAGGCCGCCAAGGCCGAACGCGCACATCGCGAACGGGATCCAGGATTCGGATACGCCGGTGACCTGGGTCAGGGTCGGCGCCAGATAGCTGAAGACGCAGAACATGCCGGCAAAGCCGATCGAGCCGATGCCCAGCGCCAGCCACACCTGCGGCCGGTTGAACGCGCGCAGCTCGCGCAGCGGCTGCTGCCGCGGTTCGTGCGGGTCGGCCGGCAGCAGCCGGAACACCAGCGCCACGGTCAGCAGTGCGATCAGCGCGACCAGGCCGTACGCATAGCGCCACTGCGCCACCTGCCCCATCCAGGTGGCCAGCGGGTTGCCGATCAGCACCGCCAGGTTCAGGCCGAGCAGCACCCGGCTGACCGCCGCGCCGCGCTGGTGCGGCGGGCTGATCGACGCGGCGACCAGCGTCGCCACGCCGAAGTACGCGCCGTGCGGCAGGCCGGCGATGAAGCGCACGATCAGCATGCTGTGGTAGTCCGGCGCCAGCGCGCTGGCCAGGTTGCCGACCGCATAGAAGCCCATCAGCGCCAGCAGCAGCGTGCGCCGCGGCCAGCGCGCGCCGACGATCGCCAGCAGCGGCGCGCCGACCACCACGCCCAGCGCATAGGCGCTGATCAGGTGGCCGACCTGCGGCTCGCTGATCGACAGCCCGCCGGCGATGTACGGCATCAGCCCCATCGTGGAGAACTCGCTGGTGCCGATCGCGAAGCCGCCCATCGCCAGCGCGAACAGGATCAGCACATAGCCGCGCCGCGACAGCGGCGGCGCAGGAGTGGCGGTAGGCATGGCAGGCCCCGGAGAAGTGAGGAGGCCGCCTATTATTGTGCATTGCAGCATGAAGGTGAAGCCGCGCGTGCGCAACGCCGCGTTGCAGCCCTCCGGGCGGTACGGGCACGGCGGAGCCTCGGACGCGACGGACATTGCCGGACCGCCTGCCGCGACCAGTCGCTGCTGCGTTCATCTGCGAATCGGTGGAGAAGCGTCTTAGCTGTACCTCTTCAGGGCAGTCCCTCGCCGGGACGGTCGGAGCCCGGAGACGGTTGTTCGCGGCTTCGTCGTGCGCGAACAGCGCCGTCCCTCTGAACGCCGCAACCCGACGCGAGGCCGCACGCCGCCGCACGCGCATCGCGACCTGCCACTCCCCTCGCGCAGCTGCCACATGCACCTACGAAATCGAAGGGCGCAGCGCCCGCACCGCGTCAGCGCGGCGCAGCCGCCGGCGCTTGGCCTGTGGCCGGCGCGGGGTCCTGGCGATGGATCACCTGTCCGCCCCGGATCGTCGCGGCGACATCGGCATAGGCCAGCGGATCGCGCAGCGGGTCGCCGTTCACCAGCACCAGGTCGGCATCGTAGCCGGCCGCGACGCGGCCCTTGCGCTGCGCATAGCCGAAGCGCTGCGCCGGCGCGGTGGTCAGCATCTCCAGCAGCGCGCGGCTGTCCACGCCCGCCGCGCCGAGCAGGCGGATCTCGCGCCGCGTATCGGCTTCGTCGATGAAGCCGACGTCGGTACCGAACAGTAGCGTGCCGCCGGCAGCGCGCAGCGCGCCGACCTGTTGCCGGGCCGCGGCGGCGAAGCGTTCGATCAGCGCCGGCGGCGCGCCTTCGCGGCCCAGCTCCAGCTCGAACAGCGCCAGCGTCGGCACCAATGCCACGTCCTCGCGCGCCAGCCGCTGCGCCAGGCCCTGCGGCCACGGCCCGGCGGCCGGGGTGGTATGCGCCAGCACGTCGACGCCCGACTGCAGCGCGATTTCGATGCCGCGCAGGTCGGTGGGATGGGCGAACACCGGCTTGCCGGCGGCATGCGTGGCTTCGACTACCGCCTGCGCGATCGGCACCGGCATCGGCCGCACGCCCTCGGCACCGCCGACGATCGCGCCGGCGAACAGCTTGCTGCCGTCGGCGCCTGCGCGCAGTTGCGCCTGCGCACGCTGCCGCGCGCTGTCCGGATCGGCCACCTCCGCGCTGGGCACCCGCTGCGCGGCGAGGAAATCGCGCACGTAGACCGGGGTGCCGTGTTCCGGATAGAACGGCGCGTCCACGGTCAGCAGCAGCGGCCCTTGCAGCTCGCCGGCGTCGATGCGGCGGCGCAGCGCCAGCGTGTTGTCCGGCAGGCCGGCCAGTTCGAACACGCTGGTGAACCCCCAGCGGGTCAGCTGCTGGCGCAACTGCGCCTGCGCCGCAGCGGCGGGCGCGCGTGCGGCGTCGAGCAGCGGCGGCGCGAGCAGGTGCACGTGGCTGTTCCAGAACCCGGCCAGCACGGTGCCGCCGCGGCCATCGATCCGCTCCACGTCCGCCGCCAGCGCGACCTGGTCGCGGCGCCCCACCTGCACGATGCGACCATCGCGCACCAGCACCATCGCATCGCGCAACGGTTCGGCCTGCGGCGATGCGATCACCGTCGCGCCGACTATCGCCAGCTCGCCGGCATGCAGGATCGGCGTCGCCAGCAGCAGCGCCAGGAACAGACAATGGATTCGCATCTCGCACCACGTTCGTTCGGGGAATGCCGAAAGTCTATGCCGCGCCGGCCGCGCCGCCACCGGCAAAGCATCATCGCCTGCGCATGACAAACGTCAGCCTTCACGCCCATGCGCACGACGCGCGGTGCGGTACGGCGCGATGCTCCACGTTGCCCGCGACATGCCGTTTGGCGCGTGCTGCGCAGCCGCTTCGTGCTCGGCCGCGCCAGCGACGATCCGCATCGCGATGCCGGCGACGCGATCGGCCTGGGCCTGATGCAGCACTGCTGCACCGCGTTCGCCTTCCTCGCGCGTTTCCTGCCGTCGCTGTACTACGGCGAACACGCCAACGGGGAAGCGGTACCGCTGCCGTGGTGAAGCGTGTCCGCATGGCGTAGCGCTCCAGTTGGAAGGCCGCCGCCGCGTATGGGCGAACCGCTCGCGACCGCATGTCTGGTCGGGCGGGCACGTCCACGCGTGCCGGCGCGGCATCTTCGTCATCGGAAGCAGCGCGCGGATGCGCCGACCCGAAGCGGACTTTGCCGTCGGCGGCGCGCCGCGCCGTCGAGCCAGCGCGACGGCGATACGGCGCGCCACGCGCATATCGGCCACCCGACGCGCCGCGACGCCAGCGCCTCGCGCCGGCCGCGTGGCGAAGCCGGCATGCGCTCCGATGTCGGCCTTCCACCGCGCGTGCCGGCGCCTAGGTGGGATCGATGCCCGGCTCCTGCGGCAGGCGCCGGCCGATGAAGTCGATGAACACGCGCAGCTTCGGCAGCATGTGCCGGGCCGACGGCCACAGCAGATGGAAGGTGCCGGTGGAATCGACGTAGTCGTCGAGCACCGTGCACAACGTGCCGGCATCCAGTTCCGCGCGTACCGAGTGCTCGGGCAGGAAGGCGATGCCGCAGCCGCGCAGCGCCAGGCTCAGCCGCGTCTCGATGTTGTTGCAGACCATCGACACCGGGATCTGCACGCCCTCGGCGGCCGCGCCCAGCGGCCATGCCTCCAGGCGCCCGCTGCTGCGGAAGCGGTAGTGCAGGCAATGATGCGAGACCAGTTCCGCCGGACGCTGCGGCGTGCCGCGGCGCTGCAGGTAGTCCGGCGAGGCGACCAGGCAGCGCCTGAAGCGGCCCAGGCGCCGCGACGCCAGACGCGAATCGTCCGGCTCGGCAACGCGCAGCACCGCATCGAAACCCTCCTCGATCACGTCCACCAGGCGGTCGTCGAAATCCAGGTCCAGCTGCACCTGCGGATAGGCGCGCATGAACTCGGCCAGCAGCGGCAGCAGCACGTTGTTGTTCATCGGCAGGCTGATCCGCAACCGTCCCTTCGGCGTCGCGGCATGGCTGCTCAGCTCGCTGCGTGCCGCTTCGGCCTCGGCCAGGATGCGCCGGCAACGCGCCAGGAACAGCTGGCCCTCCGCGGTCAGGGTCAGGCTGCGGGTGCTGCGGTGGAGCAGGCGTACGCCCAGCGACTGCTCCAGCCGCGACACGCTCTTGGCCATCGCCGAGGCGGACAGGCCCAGCGTGCGCCCGGCCTCGGCGAAACCGCCGCTTTCGACCACCTGTACGAAACCCCGCAAGCTGCCCAGACTGTCCATTGCATCGCCATTACGGACATTGATGTCCTTGTTGCCAGGAACTTTACCCGTCTTTTTCCGCAATCGGCACGCGCCCACGCTGTGACTCCCTCCTCCGCGAACTGCGTCCATGCCCACTTCCCCCACCGATGCCCCCGTGCCCGCGGCCCATGCGGCGCCGCTTTCGCCGCAGCAGGCCGCCCCGCTCGATGCCGCGATCGACGCCGCGCTGCGGCAGCACCGGCTGGTCGGCGCGGTGGTGCTGGTCGCCCACCGTGGCGCGTGCGTGTACCGCCGCGCCGCCGGCTGGGCCGACCGCGAGGCGCAGCGGCCGATGCGCGAGGACGCCACGTTCCGCCTGGCCTCGGTCAGCAAGCCGATCGTCGCGGCGGCGGCGCTGGCGCTGGTCGCGCAGGGCCGCCTGGCGCTGGATGCGCCGATCGCGCGCTGGCTGCCGTGGTTCCGTCCCGCGTTGGCCGACGGCCGGGTACCGGACATCAGCCTGCGCCAGCTGCTCAGCCACAGCGCCGGGCTCGGCTACCGCTTCCTCGAGCCTGCCGACGGCGCGCACGCGCGCGCCGGGGTGTCCGACGGCATGGACGACAGCGGCCTGAGCCTGGAGCAGAACCTGCGCCGCCTGGCCCAGGTGCCGCTGCAGTACGCGCCCGGCAGCGGCTGGGGCTATTCGCTGTCGATCGACGTCGCCGGCGCGGTGCTGGAGGCGGCGGCCGGCCAGCCGCTGCCGGCGCTGGTGCGCGAACTGGTGACCGCGCCGCTGGGCATGCACGCCACCGATTTCCACGCCGACGATCCCGCCCGCCTGGCGGTGCCCTACGTCGGCGGCGAACCGCAGCCGCATCGCCTTGGCGAAGGCGAGAGCGTGGCGCCGTTTCCCGACACCGCCGGCATCGTGTTCCATCCCTCGCGCGCGCTGGACCGCAACGCCTTCGCCTCCGCCGGCGCCGGCATGGTCGGCAGCGCCGGCGACGTGCTGCGCCTGCTCGAGGCGCTGCGCCGCGGCGGCGCGCCGCTGATGCCGGCCGCGCTGGCCGCGGAGATGGGCCGCGCGCAGGCCGGCGAGTTCGGCCCGCCGGACGGGCCGGGCTGGGGCTACGGCCTGGGCTTTGCGGTGCTGCGCGACCCGGCACCGACCGCGACCCCGGAAGCGCCCGGCACCTGGCGCTGGGGTGGCGCCTACGGGCACAGCTGGTTCGTCGACCCGGCGCGGCAGCTGAGCGTGGTGGCGCTGACCAACACCTTGTACGAAGGCATGTCCGGTACGTTCGTGGTCGAACTGCGCGATGCGGTCTACGCCAGCGTGCGCGGCGTGCCGGCATGAGCGGCGAACGCCTCGCGCCGTGCGCGGCCGCGCCCGACCCGGGCAGCGCGGTCGCCGCGCGGCGCCTGCCCTGGGCCGGACTGCTCGCGCTGGCCTGCGCCGGCTTCGTCACCATCCTCACCGAGGCGCTGCCGGCCGGCCTGCTGCCGGCGATGGCGGCCGGGCTGGGCGTGGGCGAGGCGTGGATCGGCCAGCTGGTCACGGTGTACGCGCTCGGTTCGCTGCTGGCGGCGATACCGCTCACCGCCGCCACCCGGCGCCACCGGCGGCGGCCGTTGCTGCTGTTCGCCATCGCCGGCTTCGCGGTGGCCAATACGGTCACCGCGTTGTCCGCCAGCTATGCGCTGATCCTGGCCGCGCGCCTGGTCGCGGGCGTCAGCGCCGGGCTGCTGTGGGCGCTGCTGGCCGGCTATGCCAGCCGGATGGTGGCGCCGGCGCAGCAGGGCCGCGCGATCGCGGTGGCGATGGTGGGCACGCCGCTGGCGCTGGCGCTGGGCGTGCCCGCCGGCACCTTGCTCGGGCAGCAGCTGGGCTGGCGCTGGACCTTCGGCGCGATGTCGCTGCTGAGCCTGGGCCTGCTCGGCTGGGCACGCGCCGCCCTGCCCGATTTCGCCGGCCAAGCCGCGAGCGCCGCACTGCCGCTGCGCCGCGTGCTGGCGCTGCCCGGCATCGCCCAGGTACTGGCGGTACTGCTGCTGTTCGTGCTCGCGCACAACCTGCTCTACACCTACGTGGCGCCGCTGCTGGCGCTGTCCACGGCCGCGTCCGCGGTGGACCGCTACCTGCTGCTGTTCGGCGTCGCCTCGCTGCTGGGCATCGTCGCGGTCGGGGTGTGGATCGACCGCTGGATGCGGCCGCTGTTGCTGGCGAGCATCGTCCTGTTCGCCCTGGCGGCGCTGGCGATGGCGCTGTGGCCGCGCGCGCCGGCGCTTCTGGCCGCGGCGCTGGCGACCTGGGGCCTGGCGTTCGGCGGCTGCGCCACGCTGTTCCAGACCGCGATCGCGCGCCGCGCCGGCGACGCCGCCGACCTGGCGCAGTCGCTGGTGGTCACCGGCTGGAACCTGGCGATCGCCGGCGGCGGCCTGCTCGGCGGCGCGCTGCTGCAGGGCTACGGCGCCGCCCACCTGCCGTGGGCGCCATTGGCGCTGCTGCTCCTGGCGTGGGCGATCGCGCAGCCGCGCCGCGGCTGGGCGGCTGACGCCAGCTGAGCGTCGTGGCGGGCCGGCGAGAACTGCGCCGGCCCGCGGGACCGTGTTCCCGGTCCCGTGACCGCGCAATCGGCTCCATGCGCAGGAGGCGATAGCGGGCGTTGCCGGGCTGCAACACGTCGCCGCTGAGGCGCTTATGCGCCGGCACGGTGGCGGAGCCGAAGCCGTCGCGCTGCCGGCGTGGCGACCGGCCATCCCGCCGCGGACAACGTCGGCACTGAGCTCTCCTGCAGGCTGCATCAGCCTGCCAACCGCGACTCCTGCGAGATCGACCCGCTGGCGCCTTTGCTATCGGTAGCGACGGTCGACGGCCGACGCCCGTCCGCGCACACGCAACGGCAGCCGCGCAGCGCCGGTTGCGCGGCGCGCGCATCCGTCGCATGCTCGGACCACTCCAGCGCAAGGATTGCCTGATGCGACGTTTCCCGTTGTGGTGCTGTCTCCTGCTCGCCGCCCATGCCGGCGCCCAGACGCCACCGGGCACTCCGCCGCGCACGCCGCCGGCCCATGGCTGCCTGGATGCGCGCCAGGTCGGCGAGTTGCACCAGGCCGACCCGCGCACCTTGGCCATCGCCACCACCCAGGGGCGCCATTTCCGCCTGCAGCTGGGCAGCGACTGCCCCGGCATCGAGCAGGACGCGACGGCGCAGCTGCTCGCCGCCGACGGCTGGCTGTGCGGGCAGCCGCGCGAATTCGTGCGGACTTCCGCGCAGCTGTGCCCGGTGGCGGCGGTGCAGCCGATCGCCGCGCGCGAATACGCGATGCTGGCGCGCGCCGGCGACCGCGACGACGTGGCGACGCTGGCGGCGGTGCAGGTGCAGGGCGAGCGCCGGCGCGGCTTCGGCGGTTCCTCCGCCTATTGCTTCAATCCGCGCCAGCTGCGCTCGTGGCACGAGGATGCGCAGGGCCTGGTGGTGGAAGTGGCCCCGCGCCGTTCCGGCGGCCATCGCTACTACCGGGTGGAGCTGGCGCAGCGCTGCTCCGAACTGGACGGCTCGCCGTCGATCCAGTTCGAGTCGGGCATGGGCCTGAACGCGATCTGCGGCAATCCGGGCGATCGCGTCGTCGCGCTCGACGAGATCGCCTTGGCCGCGAACGCGGCGAGCATGGGGCCGAACGCGGCGGGCGACATCGGCCCGCAACGCATGGGACGGCTGCCGCGCGGCAACGCCTGCCAGGTGGCGGCGGTCTATCCGCGCGACGACGACACGCGCTGAGCGCCGACATCATCGAGCCCGGCGCCGGCGCGCCGGCGGCCGCGCCGCGGCGTCAGGCCTTGCGCAGGAAACAGGTCTTCAGCACCAGGCCCTTGATCTTGTCCGAATGGCCTTCGATGTGGTCGGCGTCGTCCTCGACCAGGCGGATGCCGCGGATCACCGTGCCCTGCTTCAGCGGGATCGACGAGCCCTTGACCTTCAGGTCCTTGATCACCACCACCGTGTCGCCGGCGCTGAGCGCGTTGCCGTTGCTGTCGCGCACCACCACCGCGGCGCCGGCATCGCCGGCGGCGGCGGCCGGCCACTCGTAGCCGCAGTCGGCGCACACCCACGACGCGCCGTCGACATAGGTGTTGCGCAGGGTGCATTGCGGGCAGGCGGGTGCGGCGGACATGGGATTCCTTGATACGGCGACGACGAACGGGCCGCTATTGTAGCCGCGTGCCCCTTCCGCCCACGGCGCTGCGCCGGCGCGGTCGCCCGCTCCCGCATCGCAAGCCCCTCGCCCGCAGGCAGCCCCTCATGTCCAAGCCGTCCGGCTCCCGCCTCGCGATCTATGCCGCGCTCGCCGGCAACCTCGCCATCGCCGTGGCCAAGTTCGTCGCCGCGGCGGTTTCCGGCAGTTCGGCGATGCTCAGCGAAGGCGTGCATTCGCTGGTGGACACGATCAACGAACTGCTGCTGTTGTACGGCCTGCGCCGCGCGGCGCGCGCGCCCGACGCGGCGCATCCGCTGGGCTACGGACGCGAGCTGTACTTCTGGAGCTTCATCGTCGCCCTGCTGGTGTTCGCGCTCGGCGCCGGCGTGTCGCTGTACGAAGGCATCGCCCACATCCGCGCGCCCGAGCCGGCGAGCAGTCATACCCTGAACTACACCGTGCTGGGCATCTCGATGCTGTTCGAAGGCGCGTCGTGGTGGGTGTCGCTGCGAGAGTTCCGCAAGCGCAAGGGCAGCAAGGGCTATTTCCAGGCCTTCCGCGACAGCAAGGACCCGAGCCTGTTCACCGTGCTGCTGGAAGACAGCGCCGCGTTGGTCGGCCTGGCGATCGCGCTGGCCGGGCTGCTGGCGGCGCAATGGCTGCGGATGCCCGAACTCGATGGCGTCGCCTCGATCGGCATCGCCGCGGTCCTGGCCTGCTCGGCGTTCCTGCTGGCGCGCGAGACCAAGGGCCTGCTGATCGGCGAATCGGCCAGCCCGGCGCTGGACGCGGCGCTGCAGCGCATCGCACTGGCCGATCCGGACGTGCGCCAGGTCAACGGCGTGCTCAGCGTGCAGATGGGCCCGAACCAGGTGGTCGCCGCGCTCAGCGCCGAGTTCGAGGACGAGCGCCGCACGCCGCAGATCGAAGCGTGCATCCGCCGCATCGAGCGCGCCGCGCGCGCCGAGTATCCGCAGCTGCTGTCGCTGTTCGTCAAGCCGCAGACGCCGGAAGCCTGGCAGGCGCGGCGCGAGGTGTTGCGCAAGCCGCCGCAGGTGGCTCCATGAGCCGCGTTCAGCCTCGCCGCTTGCGGTGGCGCGCGGATTTTCTTAGGGTAGCCGGGCAGTACCCTCTCATCGCGCTGTGACGCTGCCGGCGTATCCACTTCCTTAATTCAAACGAGGTTTCCGATGGAGATCGCCAATGGTCTTGTCGCCACCATCCACTACACCCTGACCGACGATGCGGGCGAAATCATCGACAAATCGGCGCCGGACAATCCGCTGAGCTACCTGCACGGCGCCGGCAACATCGTGCCGGGCCTGGAGAAGGCGCTGACCGGCAAGCGCCCCGGCGAAAGCGTGCAGGCCGACGTGATCCCGGCCGAGGGCTACGGCCCGCGCCACGACCAGCTGGTGCAGCAGGTGCCGCGCAGCTCCTTCCCCGATGCCGACACGCTGGCGCCGGGCATGCAGTTCCAGGCGCAGACCGACCAGGGACCGCTGCTGGTCACCGTCACCGAGGTCGGCCAGGAGCAGGTCACCATCGACGGCAACCATCCGCTGGCCGGCCAGGTGCTGCATTTCGCGGTGGAAGTGGCCGGCGTGCGCGAAGCCACCGCGCAGGAGAAGAACCAGGGCCACGCCGGCGCGGCGCTGTAACGCAACCGCCCGGATGCGCGATCGCCACGAGGCCCGCCGCAGCGCGGGCCTCGTGCGTTTCGGGCCGCTGGCGCACGAAGTTGCGCCACGGCGCGGCTTGCCCCACAGTGCGCGACCCCGCCACGGCCCGCCCGCGACATGAGACTCGGCATCGATTTCGGCACCAGCAATTCCGCCGCCGCCGCGGTCGTCGATGGCCGCGTGGTGCCGGTCGGCTTCGGCGACCAGCAGCAGTTCCGCACCACGGTGTATTTCCCCGAGGTGATGCGCGATCCGTCCGACTTCGAACTGACCCCGGCGCTGGAGCGCCAGGTCGAAGAGCTGGCCGATGCCGGCCGCCGCGACGCGCTCGCCGCCGGCCGCGAGCGCAGCCGAGAGGAACTGCGCCGCGACGCGATCCGGGTGGTACGCAGGCAGTGGATGGAGACGCAGATGCGCGAGCCGCGCAGCTCCGCGGCGCTGCTGCACAACGCGGTGTACGGCGACGAGGCGCTGGACGCGTACTTCGTCGAAGGCGAAGGCAGCCTGGTGCAGAGTCCGAAGTCCATGCTCGGCTACAACCTGCA
Organism: Xanthomonas sp.; assembly: GCF_017163755.1. Classification (GTDB taxonomy): domain Bacteria; phylum Pseudomonadota; class Gammaproteobacteria; order Xanthomonadales; family Xanthomonadaceae; genus Xanthomonas_A. Next base: position 14,668 of record NZ_JAFIWC010000026.1, on the reverse strand, counting down.
CCCGCGCGCGCGGCAGACCATCACCGGCATCGCCAGCCATATCCTCGAACACATCCGCCTGACCGCCTCGCAGCAGCTGGGCGTGCAGATCCGCCACGCGCTGCTCGGGCGCCCGGTGCAGTTCCGCAGCTCGATCGGCGAGGCCGGCAACACGCAGGCGCTGGAGATCCTGCACAGCGCGGCGATCGCCGCCGGCTTCGACGACATCGCATTCCTCGAAGAACCCGCCGCCGCGGCGATGCACTACCACGCCGGCAGTACCGAACGCCACGACGTGGTGGTGGTGGACATCGGCGGCGGCACCACCGACATCGCCCACGCCAGCGTCGGCGGCAGCGCCGCGCCGCAGGTGCACCGCGCGTGGGGCATCGCCCGCGGCGGCACCGACGTCGACCTGGCGCTGAGCCTGGCCGGCTACATGCCGCTGTTCGGCCGCGGCCTCACCCGGGTGCCGGCGCACCACTACGTCGAGGCGGCGATGGTGCAGGACACCACGCGGCAGCGCGACTTCCGCCAGCACCGCTACGACGACGCGCCGGCGCCGTACGACGCGCGACTGCGCGCGCTGCAGGACACCGGCAACACCGCGCGCCTGTACCGCGCGGTGGAACGCAGCAAGATCCGGCTCAGCGACGCCGCGCTGCACGAGGAGCGCCTGGACTACATCGAACCCGGATTGCAGGTGCAGGTGCGCGACAGCGAACTGCGCCAGGCCGCGCGCACCTACCTCGATGCGCTGGCCGAACTGCTGGCGCAGGTCCGCGCCGACATCGGCCGCGAACCGTCGGCGCTGTTCCTGACCGGCGGCATGTCGCGCGCCGCCTATATCCAGCAAGTGGTCGCCGACGCGTTCCCGCAGGCACGGCGGGTGCATGGCGATCCGTCGTTCGGCGTGGTGCAGGGCCTGGCGCTGGCCGCCGCGCAGCACTGAGCGTCGCACTGGCCGGCTTTGCGGCCCGACGCCCGCGGTTGTAGCGGCAAGGGCATGCAGGACGGCGGTGCATGCACGATGCGCGCGCAACCGGCTGCGGCGAATGCGCGCCGAGTGCCAAGCGCAGTGCCGGACGGCGGGCGCATGCGCAGGCACCGTTCATACGCCAGCGCGGAGATAGGCGTAACATGCCCGGTTACGTTTCTACGCGCGTCTCGCCCGGCCGTTCCTGTCGCCGACTCGCTCCTCTTCTCGCGTCAGCCTCCGTCCCGTTTCGGGCCGGAACCACCGGGAGCGCCTGTGTCCGGCTACGCCACGCATATCCATACCCTCAGCCTGGGCGGGCAGGACTACCGAATCCGTTCGCTGGTCGACACCCAGCAGTTTTCCGATCCCGATGCGCTGGCCGAGCACGCCGGGATCTCGTCGGCGCAGTGGAGCCTGTTCGGCAACGTGTGGCCGGCCGGGCGCCTGCTGGCCGAGACCATGGCGCATCACGACATCGCCGGCAAGCGCATCCTGGAAATCGGCTGCGGCCTGGGCCTGGCCAGCCTGGTGCTGCGCCGCCGTGGCGCCGACATCGTCGCCAGCGACCGGCATCCGCTGACCGAAGTGTTCCTGGCCTACAACGCCGCGCTCAACGCGATGGACGCGGTGCCGTACCGGCGCCTGAACTGGGATCAGCCCAATGCTTCGCTCGGCCTGTTCGACGTGATCATCGGCAGCGACGTGCTGTACGAGCGCCAGCATCCGGCGATGCTCGGCAGCTTGCTTGCGCGGCATGCCGCCCCCACCTCGGAGGTGCTGATCACCGATCCGGGCCGCGGCAACAGCGGCGCGATGACGCAGGTGCTGGCGGCGCAGGGATACACGCTGAGCGAACAGCGCGAGATCAGCCTGAGCCCGGACGACGTGGCGCCGTTCCGCGGCCGCATGCTGCGCTACCGGCGCACCGCCGTGCTCGACGGCGTGGCCGCATGAGCGCGCAGCCGGTGGTTGCCGCCGCGCCGCGCGAGAAGGTGTCGTGCGATCGTTGCGATGCGATCTGCTGCCGCCTGACCGTGCTGCTGATGCCCGACGACCGCGTGCCCGAGCACCTCACCGACCACACCGCCGACGGCCTGCACGTGATGGCGCGCGACGAGGACGGCTGGTGCGTGGCGGTGGACAGCAAGCGCATGTGCTGCTCGATCTACGAACAGCGCCCGGCGATCTGCCGCAAGTTCACGATGGCCGGCCCGTATTGCCGCGACATCCGCCGCATCCACAACGATCAGTTGGCGCGCGGCATTCCCCTGACGATGTACTGACTCCAGGAGATTCACCATGGCACGTCCCACCAGCAAGACCCCGCCGCCTACCGCCAAGACCGCCCGCAGCGGCAGCGGCGACAAGGCACAGAAAGGCCTCAGCCGCGAGCGCATCGAAGCGGACATGGACGCGTTCCGCAAGGCCGGCGGCCGCGTCGAAGTGCTCGGCACCACCCGCGTGCTGAAGAAAGTCGACGAAGCCGAAGCCGGCTGATCCGTCCCGGCGCGCCGTGAACCGTTCACGGCGCCGCTACAGCCTTCGCCGCGCGGGCCGATAGATCTGGCCACGTCCCCCGCGGTGCAAGCGCCATGCTGTTGCGTACCCTTTTCGGCGACATAGGCCATCCCCAGCCATGCGTCAACTGCCATAACGGCGACGAGCTCGACTTCGCGGTGCGCATGGCGTTCCAGCCGATCGTCGATGCGCGCGACCGTTCGATCTACGCCTACGAAGCGCTGGTCCGCGGCGAGGACGGCGCCGGCGCGGCCAGCGTGCTCGCCCGGTTGCGGCCGGAGCAGCTGTACCGCTTCGACCAGACCTGCCGCGTGCAGGCCATCGCCACCGCCGCCGGCTTGGGCATGCGCACGCACCTGGCGATCAACTTCATTCCCAACGCGGTGTACGAGCCGGCGACCTGCATCCGGCTGACCCTGGCCGCGGCCGAGCGCTACGGCTTTCCCGCGCAGCGGCTGATCTTCGAGTTGAGCGAATCCGAGCGCATCCGCGACCTGCCCAAGGTCGTGCGCATCCTGCAGGACTACGCGCGGCGCGGCTTCCAGACCGCGATCGACGACTTCGGCGCCGGCCATTCGGGGCTGAACCTGCTGGCCGACTTCCAGCCGCACCTGGTCAAGCTGGACATGGCGCTGCTGCGCGGCATCGACGCCGATCCTGCGCGGCACACCATCGTCGCCGGCATCGTGGCGATGTGCCGCAGCCTGGGCAGCGTGGTGCTGGCCGAAGGCGTGGAGACGGCCGCCGAGTACCGCGCGCTGCGCGCGCTGGGCATCGACCTGTACCAGGGCTACCTGTTCGCGCGGCCGGCGCTGGAAGCGCTGCCCACGGTCGCCGACGCGTTGTGGGACGAACTGCAACAAGCCGCCTGAGCGCGCGCACCGGCCGCCGGACCGCGGCGGTTTTGCCGCCGCGTTAACGCGCGCGATGCTATCGCAGCGTCACCCGGATAGCGGAGTCGATCCATGCGCAGGTTCCCGTTTCCCTCCATCGCGTTGCCGGCCATCGCGCTCGCCGCGCTGCTGGCCCTTCCCGCCAGCGCCCACCACGGCTGGAGCTCGTACGACGCGCAGCGTCCGCTGCGGTTCTCCGCGCAGCTGCAGTCGGTGCAGTACCGCAACCCGCACGCCGAGGTCGAAGTGATGTACGAAGGCAAGCGCTGGAACGTGGTACTGGCGCCGATCGCGCGCCTGAGCGCGCGCGGCCTGAGCGAACAGCAGCTCACCGTGGGCAAGACCATCGACATCGAAGGCTATCCGCGCAGCGACGGCGCGCCCGAGCTGCGCGCCGAGCGCGTGACCGTGGACGGCAAGGTGATCGAGCTGCGCTGATCGGCGCGTCGCGATGGATATCGCCGCCCTCGCCGCGTGGCTGGAGCAGTCCGCGCTGGGCCAGACGATGCGCGGCGGCTGGGCCTATCCGCTGGCCAACGTGCTGCACCTGGCCGGGCTGGTGCTGCTGCTCGGGCCGATCCTGCTGCTCGACCTGCGCCTGCTCGGCTACGGCAAGCGTTTCCCGGCCGCCTCGGTGTCGCGCGCGCTGACGCCGTTCGCGGTCGCCGGCCTGCTGCTGTCCGTGCCCAGCGGTCTGGCGCTGTTCGCCGCCGATGCGCAGGCGCTGCTCGGCCACCGGCTGATGCAGCTGAAGCTGCTGGCGATCGCGCTGGCGCTGGGCAACGCGCTGCTGTTCCGGTTGCTGTTCGAGCGTCAGCTGATCGGCTGGGATCGCGCAGCACCGCTGGGCGGGCGGATCTGCGCGCTGCTGTCGCTGCTGCTGTGGCCGGCGGTGATGGTGGCCGGGCGCTGGATCGCCTACGCCTGAGCCGGCTGCGTCCGATGCAGGCGGATTGTCGGCATTCGGACAGGCCCGGCGCGCGCAGATAATGCGTGCCGGGCAATGAAACGGGGGTCCCGCTATGCGAACGCTGGCACAGCGCCGTCGCTGTGCCACGCAGGGGCGCCGGCGTCCCCAGCACCGCATCGCGCGGTCTGGCCCGCGCCTGCCGCTGCGCGCCATGCACGCGGCGCCAGCACGACAAGACGCGAAGACAGGGTGCACAGTCCTGACCGGCGGACCAGCCAGGCACCGACGGCAGGGCAAGCGACCACATATCGACGCTTCCGCCGCGCGCCGGCGCCGCGCGCGCGGCTGGCGTGGATGCAGTGCGTCCACGCCGGCCCACCCCTTGCCCGACGCGGCAGCGGTTGCGACCATCGCCGTCCCCCGCATGCAGAACCCGCCGATGGCCTCCCCGATCCACACCCTGTTGCCGCCCTGGGCCCACCGCTGGCTGGACCTGATCGTGCCGGCAACGGAGATCGCGCTGATCGTGCTCGGCGCCTGGCTGTTGCGCACGCTGCTGCGGCTGCTGATCCGGCGCCTCGGCGCGCGCTACACGTTCCCGTCGGAACTGGCGATCCTGGCGCGGCGCGGCACCGGCTTTGCGATCTACACCGCCGCGCTGCTGCTGATCCTGGACCGGCTCGGCGTGTCCGGCACGGTGCTGTGGACCGCCTTCACCGGCTTCGCCGCGGTCGCGGCGGTGGCGTTCTTCGCCGCCTGGAGCGTGCTGTCCAACATCTTCTGCGCGTTGCTGATCTTCACCACGCGGCCGTTCCGCCTGCACGACCACATCGAACTGCTGGAGAACGGCGACAAGCCCGGGCTGAAGGGCCAGGTGATCGACATCAACCTGATCTACACCACGCTGCGCGAACGCCACGACGGCGACGCCGAGACCGTGCTGCAGATTCCCAACAGCCTGTTCTTCCAGCGCAGCACGCGACGCTGGCGCGACCAGCCGGTGCCGGCCGGGTTGGGCTGAATCGCCGGCGGGCGCCGGCATGCGCACGTCCTAATAAGACACTGATCGCCGCGCCGGTATCGTAGGCCGCCGGCCGGACCCGCCGCCGCGGCCGCGGCGGTCTTCCCTCCCACGATCGAGGCTCCCATGGAACACCCCGTCCACCCGTTCGCCGAACTGTTCGCCCAACTCGGTCTGCCCAACGCAGAAAGCGACATCCGCCAGTTCATCGCCCGCCATTCGCCGCTGCCGGACGTGATGCGGCTGGAAGAGGCGCCGTTCTGGACGCCCGCGCAGGCGCAACTGCTGCGCGAGGAACGCCTGGACGACGCCGACTGGGCGATGGTGGTGGATCAGCTCAACATCGCCCTGCACGCGCGGCCGGTGCCGCCGGTGGCGGCCGCCGCCAACGACGACGCCTGAGCGGCGCCTGCCCGCAGCCGGCTCAACGCAGTTGGCTGTCCTTGCTGCCGCGGCGATTGTAGCCGCTGTGTTCCTGCTGCTCGCGGTCGTGCGCCTCCTGGCAGGCCACGCACATCCGCACGCCGGGCACGGCCTTGCGCCGTGCCTCGGGAATCGGCGCATCGCACTGCTCGCACTGGCTCAGGCTCGGCCCCTGCGGCAATTGGCTGCGCGCACGCTTGATCGCATCGTCGACGGTGGCATCGATCTGGTCCTGCACCGCGCCGTCGCCCGCCCATCCTGTCGCCATGACCGTCTCCGCGTTTGACCTTTTTGCATGATGCGGGCGTCCACCGGCATTGCAATGCCGCGCGGCTTCACATTGGCCAGTGGATTCAGCGACTTGAACGGAGCGTAGCGATGCGTTCGGCGGACTGCGCGATGCATGCCGCGTCGGGGCGCCCTGCGGCGGCATGCGCCAACGCCGGAGTCCCCAGGCTGCGTCCCTACCAGATCAGTCCCTACCAGATCAGGTCGTCCGGCACCTTGAAGCGGCTGTAGTACGCGTCGTCTTCGCCGTCGGCGCCTGGCGCCGCGTGGCTGGCATCGAACACGATCGCCTGCGGGTCGCGCGCCTGGATCTTCTCCACCACCGCGCGCGGCACCAGCGCATAGCCCGTGTCCAGCCGCGCGATCACCAGCGCACCGGCGATCAGCTGCGCGCGCAGCGCCGGGTTGACCTGCAGTTGCCTGATCTTGCCGGCGTCGCTGAAGTGGTAGTCGATCTCCCCTTCGGCCTTGACCTTGTGGCTGTCCACGATCTGCCGCACCTGCGCGCGCTGCTCCTGCGCGCGCGCCTGCGCATTGCGTTCGGCGGCCAGCGCGCGGTCGCGCTCGACCCGTTCCAGCCGCAGCCGTTCGGTCTCCAACTGCTCGGCGCTGGGCGACGGCGGCGCCTTGCCGTGGCGGGCCTTGGCCTGTTCGCGCGCGACCTGCGCCACCTGGCTCTTCTTGACCAGGCCGGCCTTGAGCAACTGTTCCTGCAATGGATTGCGCATCGGAGAAAACCTGAGCGGGGCTGACGTTCGGCTCGCATGATACCCGGCGCGCGGCCGCGGTTCCCGCCACCGGCGCGTGGCGCGCGCCGCGGCGCGGTATCGTGGCGGCATGCAACCGCTGAAATACCTGACCGGCTATCCGGAACCGCTGCTGGCCCAGGTCCGCGAACTGATCGCGCAGGGTCGCCTGGGCGAGTTCCTGCGCAAGCGCTATGGCCAGCCCCATGCGGTGCGCAACGACCGCCAGCTGTACGAGTACACGCTGGCGATGAAGGAGCGCTACCTGCGCAAGGCCGAACCGCTGCACAAGGTGGCCTACGACAACCGCCTGCAGGTGGTGAAGCACGCCCTGGGCACCCACACCGCCGTTTCGCGGGTACAGGGCAGCCGGCTCAAGGCCAGCCGCGAGATCCGCATCGCCAGCGTGTTCCGCGACGCGCCGGCGGAGTTCCTGAAGATGATCGTGGCGCACGAACTGGCGCACCTGAAGGAGAGCGAGCACAACAAGCCGTTCTACCAGTTGTGCGTGCACATGGCGCCGGACTACCACCAGCTGGAATTCGACCTGCGCCTGTACCTGACGCATCTGTCGCTCGGCGCCGCGGACGGCACGCAGGCGGACTGAGCGGCACGGCCGCGTACCGCCTCCGGCACACACCACGGCAGGCGACAGGGGTGTCGGCATTCCGTCCGCCGACACCTGCGATGCCACGCAGGTCCATGGCCGCGGCACGGTCGCCGCGCGCCGGCCGCAGCACGTACACTTCTCCGCCCCGCCGCAGAGTCCGCACATGTCCGCTCCCGTCCGTCTCGACAAGCACCTCGCCGCGCTGGTCCAGTGCTCGCGCAGCGAGGCGCAGCAGTACATCGAGGGCGGCTGGGTGCAGGTCGACGGCGAGATCGTGGAGACGCCGCAGACACCGGTGACCGCGACGCAGCAGGTGGAACTGCTGCCCGGCGCGCACCTGGGGGCGGTGGAACCGGCCACGTTGCTGCTGCACAAGCCCGCCGGCCTGGATACCGCGGCGGCGCTGGCGCTGGCCACGCCGGCCACGCACAGCAGCGGCGATGCGTTCCATACCCGCGTGCTCAAGCGCCATTTCCTGCGCCTGAGCGTGCCGATGCCGCTGGAAGCGCAGGCCAGCGGCCTGCTGGTGCTGAGCCAGGACGGCCGCGTGCTGCGCCGGCTCAACGAGGACTATGCGTCGATCGAGCAGGAGTTCGTGGTCGAGGTCGCCGGCGAGCTGCGCCCGTACGGCATGATCCGGCTGGCCCATGGCCTGGTCTACCAGCAACGCACGCTGCCGCCGTGCAAGGTCAGCTGGCAGAACGAGGACCGGCTGCGCTTCGCGATCAAGAACGTGCAACCGGGCCAGTTGCGCTACATGTGCGGCGAAGTCGGGCTGGACGTGGTCAGCGTGCGCCGGCTGCGCATCGGCCGCGTCCCGCTGGGCAAGCTGGCGCCGGGCGAATGGCGCTACCTGCCGGCCGGCGAGCGCTTCTGAACCTGGATGGCCGCCGCCGCGCGCGCACGGCGCGCCGCGGACGCGCATGGCCGCATGCGACGCCCAGCCTGCGATCGCGCGCGGCGCCGACACGCGCCGCGCCACCTGCGGTCACCGCTTCGCCAGCGCCCGCTCCACCGCCTGCTGCGCCAGCGGCGCCATCACCGCGTAGCCGGCGGCGGTGGGGTGCACGCCGTCGTAGGCCAGCGTCTGGTCCAGGCCGCCGTCGGCATTGCTCATCTTGCCGTGGTAGTCCAGGTACACCAGGCCGTGTTGCCGCGCGTACTGCTCGATCCACGCATTGAGCGCGCGGATCTTCGCCGCCGGCTGCAGGCCCGGGCGCCACGGATAGTCGCTGACCGGCAGCACCGACGCCAGCACCACGGCGATGCGATGGGCCTGCGCCAGTTCCACCATGGAGCTGAGGTTGTCTTCGATCATCGCCTGGGTCGACAGGCCGGTATTGCCGGCCAGGTCGTTGGTGCCGGCCAGGATCACCACCGCCGCCGGCTGCAGGTCGATTACGTCCTGGCGGAAACGCACCAGCATCTGCGCCGTGGTCTGCCCGGAAATGCCGCGGTTGACGTAGGGCTTGCCGGGGAAGAACGCGCTGCCCTGGCTGCGGCCCCACATGTCGGTGATCGAATCGCCGTAGAACACCACGCGTCGCTCGCCTGCCGCCGGCGGCGCCAGCGCCGCGTTGTCGGCGCGGTAGCGCGCCAGCTGCGCCCAGTCCAGCAGCCGCTGTTGCAGCGAGGCGACGTCCTTGGGTTCCAGCGCCTGCGGCGCGCGCGTATACAGCGGGTCCACCTTGCCTTGCAGCGCGCCATCATCGGGCGCAGCCGCGGGTGGGGCCGCCTGCGCTAGCGCGACAGTGGCCATGCCCAGGGACAGCGACAACACCGCGGCGACCGATAGCCGTTTCACGATTCCACCTCCACGCGTCGGAAAGCGCATCACCCTAATGCAAATCGCGACAGCGCGCGAAGTCCCGTCGCGCTGGCCGATGCCGGCGCAGCCCACGTCGGCGCTCGCCGCCGCTGCCGCGATGCAGGCGGCGCAGGACGGCGCAAAACATCGGCGCCATGCTGGCGCGCACCGCCCCGCGCTCAGTCGCTGGCCTGCGCCTGCCGCGGCAGCGTCGCCACGAAACGGGTGCCGTACTGCGCCGACGAGGTGACCTCGACGCGCCCGCCATGCGCACGCACGATCCGGTCGACGATGTACAGGCCCAATCCCAGGTTCGCCCCGGCGAGCTGCGGCGTGCCGTCGAGCGAGGCGGTGGTGGTCAGCGGCTCGAACAGCGAATCCAGCCTCTCCGCGGCGATCGGCGGTCCCATGTTGTGCACGGCCACGCCGACCTCTTCGGCCTGGGTGCCGGTCAGCGCGATCGTGATCGGCGCAGCGCCGTCGCCGTACTTCATCGCGTTGGTCAGCAGGTTCGCCACCACCCGGCGCAGGCGCATCGCGTCCCAGCTGCCATGCATGTCGCCGCTCACGCTCACCTGCACCGCGGGCTTGGGATAGATCGCGGCCATCTCGCCGACCACTTCGCGGACCAGCACGTCCAGCACGGCCGCTTCCGGGCGCACCGAATTGACCACGCCCAGGTTCTCGCCGGTGAACTCCATCAGGTCGTCGAGGATCGCCTTCATCTGCTGGGCGCTGCGCAGCAGCACCTGCGCCTGCGGCACCAGCCCCTCACCGCCGAGCATCAACTCGGCGCAGCTCATGATCGTCGACAGCGGCCCGCGCAGGTCGTGGCCCAACACGCCCATGAACAGGTGCCGGGTCTGGTCCATGCTTTCCATGAACGCGCGCAGCGAATCGGCCAGGATCTGGTCCAGCGCCTCGTTGAAGCGGGTCATGTCCGGCAGGTCCTGCGGTCCCGGCGTGTGCCCGGACTGCTTCCACAGGCGCAGCACGCTGGCGCGCAGCGCACGGAATTCGGACACCAGCTGCACCATGCCGAAGCCGTGCTGCGCGCGCTGCCTGGCGTGCAGGCTGGCGGCGCCTTCGGCCTGGAACGTCTCCGGCCCGGCATCGAGCGAGCGCAGCCGCTGCTGCGCCGCGCTCAGCGGCGCGCGCATGTCCTCGACGATCTCGGCGAGCAGCTGCGCGGCATGGTCGCGCAGCTGGTAGGCGCTCATCGCCTCGCCTTCCTCGCCACGCGTGCGCGCAAAGGCCACCCAGTCGCGGCACAGCGGCTCGATGTTGGCTTCGATGAAATCGGCCAGGTTCATGCCAGCGCCCTGGCGCATGCACCGCAATGCAGCGCCGACGGCGCGCGCCGGATCGCCCCTTCGCTGCCGCCCTGCCTTGCGCCGGCGCACGCGCCGCCAGCGCGCAGGCACCACGTCGGCGCCCCACCCCATTCCCGGCACAGCCCCGGCATCGCAGCGTCTCCCCAGCGTCAATGCAGCAGCTTAAGGGTTTGCCGCCGCCGGGTGCACAAACATCGCCGCCGCGCGCGGGGCGGCGCCGCCGCCGGCACCCTAACCTTTTTGTAAGTACCTGACATTCAAGGAATTCGCCCCCTACCATGGGCACCGGAACGCCGGGGGGACCGCACCCATGAAGGACGACCCATGAACAGGCAATACGCTCATCGGCTACATTCCCGCCCCTGGTGGTCGCTGCTTCCCGCACTGGCGCTCAGCGCGCTGGCGTCGGCGCAACCGTCCGCCGACGCCCTGCGCTTCGGCTACGGCTTCGACGCCGGCATACCGTTCGCCACCCGCACCGCCTGGGAGAACGCGGGCGGCGGCTACCTCAACAGCCGCAGCGCGCCGGCCGAATGGCGGATCACGCCGCTCAACGCGCCGAAGCTGAGGACCGCCTGGACCTTCACCACCCGCGGCGACGTATCCGCCACGCCGACCGTGCAGGGCTCGGCGCTGTACGTACCGGACTGGGCCGGGCAGCTGTACCGCATCGACACCGACCTGGGCACGGCGGTGTGGCAGGTCAAGCTGTCCGACTACACCGGCAATGCCAACTCGCTGTCGCGCAACAGCCCGGCGATCGCCAAGGACCGGCTGCTGCTCGGCGACCAGGCCAGCGGCACCGTGATCGCGGTCGACAAGAGGAGCGGCAAGCTGCTGTGGAAGACCCTGGTCGAGGCCAACCCGCAGGCGCGCATCACCTCCTCGCCGGTGGTCTACGGCGACCGCGTCTACGTGGGCGTGTCCTCCGGCGACTGGGCCGGCGCGACGCCGGGCTACCGGTTCTCGTTCCGCGGCAGCGTCGCCGCGCTCGACCTGAAGACCGGCAAAGTGCTGTGGACCTTCCGCACCGCGCCCGAGGGCTATACCGGCGCCTCGGTGTGGGGGACGCTGGCGATCGACCCGCTGAAGCGGCGCGTCTACGCCACCACCGGCAACAACTACTCGGTTCCGCTCGACGTGGCCAGCTGCGTCAAGAACGCCAACGGCGACAAGGACGCGCAGCTGGCATGCATGGCGCCGGACAACTACGTCGACTCGGTGCTGGCCCTGGACATGCGCACCGGCAAGCCGGTGTGGACGCGCCGCCTGCAGGGCGCCGACGCGTGGTCGCTGTCGTGCCTGATCGCGCCGACCGCCGGCGTCTGCCAGGACCCGCAGGGCCCGGACTACGACTTCAGCGGCGGCGGCGCCAACCTGTTCACCGTGATGCGCAACGGCAGGCCGCAGTCGCTGGTCGGCGCCGGGCAGAAGAGCGGCATCTACTGGGCGCTGGACGCCGACAGCGGCAAGACCGTGTGGTCCACCCAGGTCGGGCCCGGCGGCACCACCGGCGGCATCGAGTGGGGCTCGTCGTTCGATCCGTCCAGGTCGCGGGTCTACGTTGCGATCAACAACAGCAGCAACACCAGCTACACCCTCGCCCCGGGCAATACCGAAACCTGGAACGCCGGTTCGTGGGCGGCGCTGGACGCCGGCACCGGCAAGGTCCTGTGGCAGGTGAAGGTGCCCGGGGTCAACCCCGTCAGGCCAGGGGTCGGCGCCGGCGGGCAGGGACCGGTGGCGTCCTCGCCCGGCCTGGTCTACGCCGGCTCGATGTCCGGCGCGATGGTCGCGCTGAACGCCGACACCGGCGCGACGCTGTGGAACTTCAACGCCGGCGGTTCGGTGGCCAGTGCGCCGTCGATCGTCGACGGCGCGTTGTACTGGGGCGCCGGCTACAGCCGCTTCAACTTCGGCACCGGCGTGCACAAGCTGTACAAGTTCGTTCCCCGGTAAGCGCGCGAAGCCGCCGAGTGATGTCGTATCGCCCCTCCCGCCTCGGCGGGAGGGGCATTCCACGATACCCGCTGCGCGTGCCGCACGGCCCCGGCAACCGGCTGAAGAAGGTCTGCGTTCGCCTCTCGCACCGCGACCTCCGATCCGTCATTTCCTTCACCCACCGGGCGGCCGCTTCGGCCTTCGGCAGGTGCGGCCAAGCGTCGCGTCCACCGGCCATGCACGCCGCGCAGCCGCCCTGCATGGCATGCCGACCGCAGGCGCCTCTCGAACGGTCGAGCAGGCGCTCGGCGTTGATCGTAGGCCAGGCGCGTCGCTGTCGCATCGCCTCCGCGCATGCACGCATCCTCTCGATCGGCCCTCGCGACGCCGCGCCGCGTTGCGGCGTTACCGATACCGGCGCGCCGCACAGCGCATCGCCTCATGGCCTCATGGCCATTCCACAGCACGCGATGCGATACGCCACCGGGTATTCGCGCATGCACGCCGACGGCACGCGCTTGTCCACGAATTCGACCGTCTAGCGCGAACTGGCGCACGACTTCACCCACGTGCATTTGCGTAGGCTCGGACTGCGCCACGGACGCTGGTGCACGCATCGTCCGGACCCTTGCCGGATGGATCCCGTTGTTCCCAGACAGAAGGAACGTTCATGAACCGCAAGAACGCGCTGTATCTTGCCCTGCTGGCCAGCATCTCCCCCGGTGCGATGGCCGCCATTCCCCCCGCTGCCGAAATGGACTCGGCGCCCGTCGAAGCCAGGCCCGATGCCACCGCGCTCGGCGCCGCCGAACTGCGCAGCGCCCGGCTGGGCGGCCGCAGTGCCCCGCGCCTGATCGATCTGGCCGCGCCGAGCGCCGACCAGGCCGCGAAGATGAAGCGGTTGCGTGGCGAACAGGTCAAGCAGGGCCTGCCGTTGCAGATCGGTTTCTCCCGCGACATCGCCAGCCCGGCGGTCAATCTGCGCCGCCTGAGCTGGCAGCCGCTGCCCAGCGGCGCGCAGGTGACCAGCTTCGAAATCGCCTCGGCCGGGGCCTCGGCGCTGCGCGCGGCGATCCAGCTCAGCGGCGCCGGCGCGCAGCCGGGCGATCCGTCGCAGGCGGTGCTGCGCTTCGCCGGCGACGACGGGCGCGTGTTCGAGCAGCGCGGTACCGACTTCGCCGGCGCCGAGCCCGGCTGGTCGGCCGCGGTGTCGGGTTCGACCTTGCTGGTGGAGATCGAGTTGCCGGCCGGGCAGTATCCGCAGGGCTTCGCACTGAGGATTCCGCAGATCTCGCATCTGGACATCAACCCGGTGGCCAGCGAGGAAATGATGCGGCCGATGATCGGCGAGAGTGATGCGTGCGAGCGCGACATCGTCTGCCGGACGAACCCCAGCAGCGGCTTCACCTCGGCGGCCAAGTCGGTGGCGCGCATGGTGTTCAGCACCAGCGCCGGCTCGTACCTGTGCACCGGCACCCTGCTCAACAACAGCCATTCGCCGAAGAAGTACCTGTTCTGGACCGCCGCGCACTGCATCAGCACGCAGACCGTGGCCAACACCCTGCAGACCTACTGGTTCTACGACGCGACCAGCTGCAACGGCTCGACGGTGAATTCGGCGTACACCACGCTCACCGGCGGCGCCTACCTGCGCCATGCCAACACCACCCGCGACACCTCGCTGCTGGAACTGAAGACCGCCCCGCCCAGCGGCGCGTTCTACGCCGGCTGGAACAGCGCGGCGATCGGCTCCACCGGTACCGCGATCGAGGGCATCCACCACCCGGCCGGCGACGTGAAGAAGTACTCGCTCGGCAGCGTCACCGGCCTGTCCACCTCGATCGACGGCAAGTCGCCGCTGTACCGCGTGGTCTGGACCAGCGGCGTCACCGAGGGCGGGTCCTCCGGCTCGGGCCTGTTCACCGTCAACAGCTCCGGCGCCTACCAGTTGCGCGGCGGCCTGTACGGCGGCTACTCGTACTGCTCCGCACCCAGCGATCCGGACTACTACTCGCGCTTCTCCGACGTGTACTCGAGCATCCAGACCTACCTGAGCCCGTAACCGGCGCCGATGCGCCGCGGCGGCGGCGCGTTCTCGAGGCCATGCACTGCGCATGGCCTCTTTGTGAACGAACTCCGCCCGGCGCAGGGGCGAGCGATCCGCGACCGTTGCAGGCCCAAGCCAGGCCATCGCTGCCGCGCGTCCCCCACGACCGCCC
>NZ_JAFIWC010000025.1 GCF_017163755.1 Xanthomonas sp. | reverse complement strand
ACCCGGAGCCCACCCGCCCCGCGTAGAGCCAGCCGTGCTTTGGATCCGGCCTGGCCAGCAGCAGCGAACCGAAGCCGGTGCGGCTGCCCTTGGGCGCGGTATAGCCGACCACCGCGAACTCGTCGGAGATCAGCTGCTTGGTCTTGCGCCAATCCTCGCTGCGCCCGCCGTGGTAGCCGCGGTCCGCGCGCTTGGAGATGATGCCCTCGAAGTGCCGCTCTCCGGCCAGCCGGAACGCGGTCTCGCCGTCGCCGGCGATGTGCGAGCTGAAGGCCAGATGCCCGGTGCTTCCCTCCAGCACTTCCTGCAGCAGTGCCTTGCGTTCGATCAGCGGCGCATCGGCGATGTCGATGCCGTCCACGTGCAGCAGGTCGAACAGCGCCAGCGCCAGTTCGCCCTGGCGCTCGCCGGAAAGGATCGCCTGCAGCAGGTTGAAATCCTCCTTCATCCCGCTGCCGGCGATCAGTTCGCCGTCCAGCGCCGCCGACCGCAGGCCCAGCGCCGCGATCGCATCGCGGATCTCCGGGATCTTGTCGGTCCATTCCAGCGCATTGCGCGACCACAGGCTGACCGCGCCGTCGGCGACGGTGGCCAGGATCCGGTAGCCGTCCCACTTGATCTCGTGGATCCATTGCCTGCCCTTGGGCGGGGCTTCGCCGAGCCTGGCCAGCTGCGGCGCGAACGGCCCGGTGGGCGCCGGCGCCGGCCTGGCGCCGGCTAGCGCGGCGGCCTTCTTCGCCCAGTCCTTCCGGCGCCCCTTCTTCGGCAAGGCGATGGCGGTGAGCTTTTTCTTCTGCGCCTTGCCGACGCCGGCGCGCTTGAGGTCTTCGGCCGGCGGCGCGGTCACGTCGGCCAGCAGGTCGTCCGCTTCCACGTCGCTGGCGAAGGCGTCGTCCTCCTTGAACAGCAGCCACTGCGGCTGGCGCGCGGGCTTGCCCGAACGCACCAGGTGCCAGCCGCCCTTGAGCTTGCTGCCGAACAGTTCGAAGCGCAGGTGGCCCTTGGCCAGTTGCGCCTCCGGATCGCCGGCGGTGGACCACACGCCGTGGTCGAACTGCGCCACATGCCCGCCGCCGTACTCGCCCTTGGGGATCTCGCCCTCGAACGAGGCGTAGTCCAGCGGATGGTCCTCCACCTCGACCGCCATGCGCTTGACCTTGGGGTCGTAGCTGGGGCCCTTGGGCACGGCCCAGCTCTTCAGCGCATCGCCCACCTGCAGCCTGAAGTCGTAGTGCCTGCGGCTGGCGTGATGCAGCTGCACCACGAACATCGCGCGCCGCCCTTCGGCCAACGCCTTGCCCGGCTCGGGCTCCTGGGTCTTGTCGAAGCGGCGCTTGCGGCGGTACTCGGCCAGGCTCATGCGGCGCGGCTCTTATTTTTTCAGGTGCGCGCGCACCGCCGCCGCGGTCGGGCCGACCGCCTTGACCGCCTCGCGAAGCGCCTCGGCCGACACGCCAAGCGCCTTGGTCCAGTACTGCAGTTCGTAGTCCTCGTTGACGTTGATGCGATCGCGGTCGGGGCTGCCCGGGTTGTTCTTGTTGTCGCTCATGCGGGTGTCTTCTCCTGCAAAGTGGCGCCGGTAGCGCGGATGGAAAGGGGGTCAGGCCTTCTTCCTGGCCTTCTTCGCGGGTGCGGCCCGCTTGGCGGTCTTCTTGGCCGCGCTCTTGGCGGCGCTCTTGGACGCCGTGCTCTTGGAAGTGGTCTTCACCGGCGTGGACTTGGCCGGCGTTCGCTTGTTGGTCTCCAGGCTCTTCTGCAGCAGCGACATGAAGTCCACCACGTTGGTGGTGGCGTCCTCGTGCTCCGGCGGCTCTTCGAGCTTGGTGGTCGCGCCGCTGTCCTTGATCCGTTTCTGGATGATCGCCGACAGCCGTGCGCGGAACTCGTCGTGGTAGGTGTCCGGCGCCCACTCGGAGGTCATCGACTCGATCAGCTGCTTGGCCATCTCCAGTTCCTTGGGCGCGATCCGGTAGTCGCCGGCCTGGCCCTGCGGCAGCTTGTAGTCCTCCGGCGCCACCAGCTCCTGCGGGTAGCGCAGCAGGATCAGGATCAGCGCGTCGCCTTCTGGCATCACCGCGCACAGGTATTCGCGCGTGCGGATCACCACCCGGGCGATGCCGACCTTGCCGGTCTGCTTCAACGTCTCGCGCAGCAGCACATAGCCTTTTTCCGCCTTCTTGCCCGGCACCAGGATGTAGGGCTTCTCGAAGAAGCGCAGCCCGATGCTCGATGCGTCCACGAAGGCCTCCACGTCGACCGATTCATGCGTCTCAGGCGCCGCCGCGGCGATGTCCTCCTTCTCCACCACGACATAGCTGCCCTTGTCGTATTCGAAGGCCTTGATGATGTCCTTCCACGGCACCTCTTCGCCGGTGTCGGCATTGACGCGCTCGAAACGGATTGGCTTCTTGTCGCGCGAATCGAGCATGCGGAAGCTCAGATCGGTGCGGCGCTCGCCCGACATCAACGAAACCGGAATGTTGAGCAACCCGAACGAAAGCGAGCCACTCCAGATGGGCCTGGCCATGTGTGTCCTCATGCGGCCAGCCGTCCGGCCTTGTCTACGGATTTCTATCCCCGTCGGTGTGGGCTCAACGTGAACAGGCCTGGCTTCGATCAGCGGTGCGCGCCGATCCCGACGCGGCCAGGCCACCGCGGCGAACGTGCCGCAATGCTCTGACGGCGACCGTCACAGGCGCCGCAGGCATGACCGCCGCCCGCGTTGCGGCCCGCTCTCGCCGCCGGCCGGGGCGTCGCAAAAGCACAGGAAGCGTCCGCGCCGGTCGCTAGTCCAGCGGCGGCACGACGCCTTCGGCCAGGGTCTTGAGCAGGCGCGCGCGGCGTCGCTCCAGATCGGTGATCTGCCGCTCGATGGACGCCAGGCGCCTGCGCTGCGCCTCGGTGGTCTCGGGGCACGCGTTGGCGCCCTCGATCATGCGCATGCAGTCGGGAAAGGCGCGGATCTCGGCCAGGCTGAACCCCGTGGCGATCATGCGCTGGATCTGCCTGACCTGGACGATCGCCTTGTGCGGGAACACGCGATAGCCGTTACCGGCGCGCAGCGACGTCAGCAGGCCATGTTCGTCGTAGTGGCGGATCGAACGCGCGCTCGCGCCGGTTTCGCGGGCCAATTCGCCGATGCTCAGCGAGCGCTGGGGGGTGACGGTACTCATGAAAAAAGCATAGCACCGCTGCCGCTTGACCCTCACACCAGTGTGAGGGCCGAGACTGCAGGAACTGTCCCACCAGGAGCCATCCCATGCCCACCCGACTGTTCCACCGCGCCGTGTTCGCCCTTGCGCTGGCCGCAACGCTGCTGGCCGCGCCGTTGGCCGCGCTGGCCGAGACCAGGCGCTACACGGTCACTGCGCCGGACGGCGTCACGCTGGCCGTGCAGGAAGCCGGCGACCCCCATGGCCCGGCCATCGTCTTCATCCACGGCCTGCTCGGCAGCCACCTGAACTGGGACGCGCAACTGAACGCCCCGCAGCTGCAGCGCTATCGCATGATCGCCTACGACCTGCGCGGACACGGCCTTTCCGGCAAGCCGGCCGATGCCGGCGCCTATGCCGACGGCAGCCGCTGGGCGGACGATCTGGCGGCGGTCATCGCCGCGTCGAATGCACGCAGGCCGGTGCTGGTCGGGTGGTCGCTGGGCGGCGCGGTCATCTCCAACTACCTGGCCAAGTTCGGCGACGACCGCATCGCCGGCGCGGTGTACGTCGCCGGCGTGATCGAGCTGAAGCCGGAGCAGATCGTGGCGCATCCGCAGCTGTACCGCGACCTGAACTCGCCGGACCTGAAGACCCACCTGGACAGCGTGCGCGAATTCCTCGGCCTGTGCTTCCACACCCGGCCCGACACGGCCACCTTCGAGCGCCTGCTCGCCAATGCCGCGATGGCGTCGTGGGACATGCAGCGCGCGGTGCAGTCGATGACGGTCGATGCCTCGCGCGGGCTGGGCAAGGCGCGGGCGCCGGTCTTGCTGATCTACGGCGCGCGCGATGCGCTGGTGCAGGTGCGGCCGGCGATTGCCCGCGCCACGGCGCTGAACCCCCGCATCCGCAGCACGCTCTACGCGGACTCGGGGCATGCGCCGTTCGTGGAGGAATCGGCCCGGTTCGGCCGCGACCTGTCCGCCTTCGTCGACGCCACGGCCCCGCGCTGAGGGCGCAAGCGCAGGAGGCTTCCATGTCCGTTCGCCGTCTCCATGATCCGCTCAGCGCGTTTCCCGGCTTCGGCCGGCTGCAGGTCGACGCCGGCGGCGTCTCGTTCGACGGCGTGACCGGCGGCGCCGGCCCGCCGTTGCTGCTGCTGCACGGCTACCCGCAGACGCACCTGGCCTGGCGCCTGGTGGCGCCGCGGCTGGCGCAGGCGTTCACGGTGATCGCGCCGGACCTGCCCGGATACGGCGGCAGCCGCACGCACGCCGATCATCCTCGCTGGAGCAAGCGCCGGGTCGGCGATGCGCTGGTCGCGATGATGGCGCAGCTGGGACACCGGCGCTTCGGCGTCGTCGGCCACGATCGCGGCGCGCGCGCCGGATACCGGCTGGCGCTGGACCATCCGGACCGGGTGTCCCGCTACGCGTCGCTGGCCGTGGTCCCGACCCTGGAGGCGTGGGAGGCGCTGGACATGCGGAGAGGCCTCGCCAATTTCCATTGGTTCCTGCTCGCGCAGCCGTTCGACCTGCCGGAGCGGCTGCTGTCGGCCGATCCCGACGCCTTCATCGAGGCTACGTTGGCACGGATGGCCGGAGGGCTGGACAAGGTCGACCCGGCCGCGCTCGCGGCGTACAAGGCCGCGTTCGGCGATCCGGCGGTACGCCACGCGATCTGCGAGGACTACCGCGCCGCGGCAGCGGACGACCTGGAGCACGACGCGGCGGACCGGGCCGCGGGCAGGAGGCTGCAGTGCCCGGTGCTGGTGCTATGGCCGCGAACGCAGGCCGGCGCGGCCTCGCCGCTGGACCTGTGGCGCCGCTGGGCGAGCGACGCCAGCGGCAAGGCGCTGGAGGGCGGGCACCTCCAGCCGGAGCAATCGTCGGAACAGGTGGTGGAGGAAGTGCTGGCGTTCCTGCGGCGGTAATACGTCGCGTACGCCGGTCCTGCTCGCAAGCGCCAGAGCGAACCGACGGGGCGCTTGGCCGTCGCGATCGTGGGGCGCCCGGTCCCCGGCTCGCTGGCCGCTCGGCGAAGCCCGCCCCGTGCCGCTTTGCGCCTGCGAGGCTTTCCACCACCTCAAGTCCTCGCTCGACGCACCTCGAGTCGGACCCGCCAACCGATACCGTGATATCAGTCACATGACGTGGCTGCTCAGCGGGAGCTGCACGCAAACAACGGCCTGCGGCAGCTCCATGCCGTCTTCACGGACGAATGCGTTAGATTTTTGTCATGCACGCTGTAAAAACCGTTCATATTCTCGGCTTCGAGGTACCAGCGGAGGGCGGCAAAGCGTATGCGGACGGCGAGCGCATCGTTGCCCATCTCGACGCGCCGCCGAGCGATCACTGGCGCGCCACGTTCCAGCTCGTGGTCGAAATGCTGACAGGACCGATCGCCGGTGCGAAGCCCACGGTCCTGGGTGCCAGCATCACCGCCGTGCCGTTGCCGGGCCGGACCGCCCTGGTGGTGCGGCAACTGAAGTCGATCGTCGATACGACCAATACCCAGGCCCACCTCAGGGCCGGCAAGCGCGACCTGCCGCTGCCGTAGGGCTTGCGCCAGCCGCCGCGCCGCAGCCCGTGCCGCCCGGTCGCGCATCGACCGACGGGCTCCGCCCCATTCAGACGCCTCCGCCAGGCCGCGTCGCCGCAGAACGGCACATGGATTGCATGGACAGCCCTATCGAGCCCCGCGGAGTCGGACATGACCACAGGCAAACAGCGTAGGAATCTGGCCCAGCGGGTGGCGCTGCACGTGTTCATCGTTGCGGCCTGCGCCATGCTGGCCGCCTCGGAGTACTGGTCGATCCGCGATGCCCGGACCGCGGCGCTGCGGACCGCGCAGACCAGTTCGCTGAACCTGGCCAGTTCCCTCGCCCAGCACACCAGCGACTCGTTCGAGATCGCCGAGTCGGTGCTGTCGGGCATCGTCGACCGCGTCGAGACCAGTGCGGACCAAGAGCCGCAGGCGCTGCACCAGTTCCTGGTGGAGGAGGCCAACCGCTCCGACCGGCTGCACGCCATCTTCGTCTACGACGCCGACGGGCGCTGGGTGAACTCTTCGCTGGCCGGCGGCCCGCGGCACCACAACAACTCCGACCGGGCCTATTTCAAGCACCACAAGAGCCACGGCGACAGCCTGCCGTTCGTGGGCAGTCCCATCCGCAGCCGCTCCGACGGCTCGTGGATCATCACACTGACCAAGCGCATCAACAATCCCGACGGCTCCTTCGGCGGCGTCGCGCTGGCCAGCATCCGGCTCCAGTACTTCAGGGACTTCCACAGCACGTTCAATGTCGGCCGCCACGGATCGATCGGCATCGTGCACGACGACGGCACCGTCGTGTCCCGCCACCCGGACGACGAGAACGTGAGCGGCTCCAACATCGCCGGTACGCAGATCTACCAGGCCATGCACACGCTGCGCCGCGGCTGGGCCATGTACCGTTCGCCCGTCGACGGGGTCGAGCGGATTTCCGGATTCGCCCAGGCGCGCCCGTTTTCGCTCTCGGTGCTGGCCGGGGTATCCAGCGACGAAGTGCTCGCGCCATGGCGGCAACTGGCCTTGCATCGCGCGACCATCGCCATTGCCGGGTGCGCGCTGCTGCTGGGCCTTGGCATATGGCTGGACCTGCAGCTGCGGCGGATGCACGCGAGCCAGACCAAGCTGAGCACGGAAGCGTGGATCGATCCGCTCACCGGCATCTACAACCGTCGCGGCTTCGACTACAAGATGCAGCGCGCACTGCAGCAGGGCGACGCCGCGCGCTCGCCGGTCTCGATGCTGATGATCGACGTCGACCATTTCAAGCTCTACAACGACGCCTATGGACACGTGAACGGCGACGCCTGCCTGCAGCGGGTGGGCCAGGCCCTGGCGTCCTGCGCCTTGCGGCTGCACGACGCCGCTGCCCGTTACGGCGGCGAGGAGTTCGCGCTCATCCTGCCGTTCACCGACGAGAAGGGCGCCGAGCAGTTGGCCCAGCAGGTGCTCGCGGCGGTGCGCGAACTGGCCCTGCCGCACGCCTCCAGCCCGACGGACACGCGGGTGACCGTGAGCATCGGCATCGCCTGCGTGGACCTGGAGGATCAGCGCTGTTCGGTCGCCGACCTGGTCGCCAGGGCCGACGCTGCGCTGTACCAGGCCAAGCAGGCGGGCCGAAACCGCGCCTGCATCGACGTCGGCGCGCATCGGCGCGCCCGTGCGGACGCGCCTGTGGATGCAGCCTGTGTGCGCACTGCGCCGCATGACCACGGCGGGCGCGCATCCGTGCAGGGCCTGGACGCGAGCGCGGCGGCAACGCCGGGCGCGCCGGATCCTCGCCCGGCCAGCACCGAGCGCGCTTCGCGAGGGGCACCAATGCGTGATTTCGGCCATACAGGCCTGCTCGCCAGGATCAGGGGCAGCCAACAGCAAGACGGGCCATGCAAATCCCTGGTTGCGCTCAGATAGGCGGCAGCTGAGGCGAGGCTGCGCCGCCGGGGCCCGCACAACCTAGCCGTTCCGGCGCACGCTGCGCGACATCGCGCTCGCCGGCACGCGCGAAGCGGCTCGGAGGTTGGCCCACGTGCCGGCTGAACGCCGTGCTGAAGGCGCTCGCCGAGCTGTAGCCGACACGTTCGGCGACCTCGGCAAGCGCGAGCTGCTGGCGGCGCAGCAGATCCTTGGCCACCGCCATGCGCCAGGCGAGCAGGTACTCCATCGGCGGCAGGCCGACGATGCGGGTGAAACGCTCGAAGAACGCCGAGCGCGAAAGCGCGGCCTTCTTCGCGAGCTGGGCCATGGTCCACGAGCGGGCGACCTGCCCGTGCATCTGCTTCATCGCCGGCGCGAGCCGCGCATCGGCCAGGCCGCGCAGCAGCCCCGCGGGCGCATCCTCGCCCGATGCGGCCCGCAGCGCTTCGACCAGCAGCACCTCCACCAGCCGCCCGAGGACGAGTTCACGTCCGGGCCTGCGCTCCCTCGATTCCTCGCCCACCAGCCGCACCAGCACCGAGAGCCGCTCGACCCCGCGCACATGCACCAGCGTGGGCAACAGCGAGACCAGCAATCCGGCATCGGGCGAATCGAAGACGAAGTAGCCGCCGAGCAGGCGCACGTCCGGCTTGCCGCCGCGCGTGCCATGGCGCACCTCGTCGGTCGGCGCAGGCGCCAGCTTCGGATCGATGCGCACGGGCGGCGCCGGCTCGGATCCGGACAGGGTGAAGCCCGGCGTCGCCGGCAGCAGTACGAAGTCGCCCGCCTGCAACGCGACCGCCGCCTGCCCATCGACGGCGAGCAGGCAGCGGCCCTCGAGCACCGCGCAGAAGCTCGGCTGGCCGAAGTCCGAATAGCGCACGCCCCAGCGGCCGGCGCCGCTGATGGCCTTGGAAAACACGGTGCGCGGCTGGAGCAGCGCGATGACTTCCGACAGCGGATCGCTCATCTTGGACGCTCGCAAACGAATGGCGGACTCCACACGATAGATCGTCTCCGGCACCGCGCCTATCGTGGCCGCACTCTAACCTCATAGGAAGCACGCATGAAAACCGTCCTCATCACTGGCTGCTCGTCCGGCTACGGCCTGGAGACCGCACGCCGCTTCCACGCGCAGGGCTGGAACGTGATCGCGACGATGCGTACGCCACGCGAAGGGATCGTGCCGCGGTCGGACCGGATGCGCGTGCTCGCGCTCGACGTGACCCAGCCCGACAGCATCGCCGCCGCGCTCGAGGCATGCGGCCCCCTCGACGCGCTCGTCAACAACGCGGGCATCGGCGTGGTCGGCGCCTTCGAGGCCACGCCGATGCCGCTGGTGCGCGAGGTGTTCGAAACCAACACCTTCGGCGTCATGGCGATGACCCAGGCCGTGCTGCCCCAGTTCCGCGCGCGCCGCGCAGGCGTGGTGGTGAACGTGACCTCCAGCGTGACGCTGGCGCGGATGCCGCTGGCGGCGGCCTACACCGCGAGCAAGGCGGCCATCGAAGGATTCACCGGATCGCTGGCGTTCGAACTGGAGCACTTCGGGGTGCGCGCCAGGCTGGTGGAGCCGGGCTACGGCCCGACGACGGGCTTCACCCGCAACGGACAGGCGCGCATGCAGGGATTGATTCCCGACACCTACGCACAGTTCGCCGCGCCGATCTTCGCCGCCTTCGCACAACCGGCGGCGGTGACTACCGAGTCCGACGTGGCCGACGCGGTCTGGCGCGCAGCCAACGACACGACCGGACAGCTGCGATTCCCCGCCGGCGCCGACGCGGTGGCGCTGGCGCAGTCGCGATAGGTGGCGGATAGCTCCCACGTTGCCGCTTGTGGCGGCCGCCCGCATCGGCGAACGTACGCTCTTCCATCAGCGCCGATCGCAAGGCCGGCCCATGAGACCCCGATGCAGTTCACCCGGGCGAGGCAATGGCGCCGCCTTGCATGGATCCATCCAACGTTTTTTGCACACTTCGATGACTCCCCGCGCCGCCCCGAATCCGATGCGCCGCGACGGCTTGTTCGATGCACCCACCAGGCTCGGGGGGCACCCACCATCGCCGGCGTCTGGCGAAGCGAACCAACGCGTCGCGGCCATCGGCAAGTGATCGCAAGACGCCGAACGCAGCGTGTGACAATGCGCGCAAATGGCGCCCGCAGACGGGCGAGCGCAACGTCAAGCCTTGGAGGGACCGATGCAGGAACACGAACGAACCCTTCGGCGATGGCTTCAGGCGCATGGTCCGGACGACTGGCATCAGGTCGCCATGGACTGGAACTGGGACGCAGGCATCGACATCCTGGCTTGGATCGCGGCGCAGCCGGACTGTGACCGGGCGACAGCGCAACATCTCATCATCGGCTGCGGCCCTCACTACTATCTTCGCTTTCCCAACCGCGGGGCTGTCCTCGTGGACGCGCCCTACAGTATCGAGCCGTTTGATCTGCTGTTCCGGACCGCCGAGCGATGGAACTCCGGCTTCTATGCCCGCAGCCAGATAGCCACTTCCGAGCCGGACGACCTGCGACGGGAAGAGCGCGAATACCGCTTGGCCGAAGCGGAATACGGCAGCCCCGCATGGCGATTGGACGCCGGCGTCTTTCGACCTCTTCAAGGCCGCGAGCTTTCGTATCGATACGCAGAGGGATGGCCGCCTGACGTCGCCGCCGAACTCAAGGCCCGTGGCGTCGCTTTCTAAGGCAGGCAGCTGCGTTTGCGCAAGAGCCGCTACGAACGGACAGCCGCGATTTCCCGCCGGCGCCGACGCGATGGCGTGCTGGCGCAGTCGCGATAGGCGGCGCCAGGCAACCCGCGCAACCCGCATCGCGGCAGCGCATTCTGAAGCGCAAGCGGGCGGTTCATCAGCATGGCCGCCACGTCTTGGCGACAGGAATTCCCGCGTCACGCGCCGGGCGCCTCGCTCCGCGTGCGCGTACCGCGTCGGCGGCAGCCCGACGTGGCGGGTGAAGGCGACGCTGAACGTGAGCGCCACCTCCCTGGCACCCACTCGCTGCCTCGCGCCACCGTGCCGGCAACGACGCCAGCGGCTCGGCCCTGCCCGTCGGGCGCGGCAGACAGGCCACGCCGTGCAGGCCGATCACCTCGCCGCCGCGGCGGCGATCGCCAGCGTCGCCTCCACCATGGCATCGGGCCTCAACGGATCGTCGTCGACCCTGATGTCGGGCTCCAGCCACACCGGCGCGGACGCGCCCGACGGCCGCACCAGCAAGAGCCGTGGACACCACAGGGCGAGCCCGGTCTGCGCCAATGCGATCTTCTGCACGCCGCCGGTCTGCGTGCTCCTGACGCTCGCCCCCTCTCCGACCAGCGTTCCGAAACGGAAGTCCTGCACCGTGTTGGCGAACAGGACCGCCGAGGAATAGGTCCCTGGACCTATCAGGACGTAGACCTTCCCGTCGAAGTGGAGCGGATCTGCCGGCGGCGGCGAGCTCCACGTCTCGACGGTCCCGCGCAGCACCTCGCCGATCCGCTCGGGTTTCGCAGGATCGTCCCGGATCACCTTCTTGGTATAGCGCGACGCCCATCGGTAAGGCTGGTCGGCGATATGGGGCAGCAGCCCTTGCAGCCACATCGCATCGTCGCCGCCGCCGTTATGCCGCACGTCGATGACCAGCGTCCGCGTGCCGGCAGCCTTCATCTGCTGGAAGCAGCGGCGTGCGAATTCCACGAACGCGTCCGGATCGGGCCACGAGAAGGTCCGGAGGGTCATCACCGCGGCGGCGCCCGGCCGCAGCTCGAAGCCGAACTGCCGGTCGAAATCGTCCTCCCCGGCCATGACCGACGGCAGCTGGCGGCTTGCGGGCGTGCGCAGCCGAACCTGCGGCGGCCCGGCGAGGGTCAGCTCGAATGCCGGGGGCGCGCCGTACACCTTCCAGTAGAAGAACCACCAGCGCCGGGACAGCAGATCGGCGCGAAAACGCGCGCTGTCTCCGTGGACGTGGGCGAGCAACACGCGTGCGACCCGTTCGGCGGGAACGCCGTCGATGGCTTCGACCTGGACGCCTGCCAGCGCGCTCGCAGCGCCGCCCAGTTCGGAGAGGATCCGCACCCGCCCCTGCGCATCGACCGTGACCTCGTAGGGGAACAGCGCGCCTCCCTCGCGCAGATGCTGCCGCGCCTCTTCGCGCCAGTCGGCGTAGCCGACGAACAGGTGCCCGTCCGCAAGCAACGGATTGAGCAGCGAGAATTCCCTCCAGACCGCATCGCGGTCCCGCCCGGACGAGCCCCGCTGCCGCAATGCGCCAACGGCGCGCGCGAACCGCGCCGGATCGACCGAATGGGAAAGATCCGGATGGGTCGCGGCAATGCCCGCCTCGAGCGCATCGAGGTCGGCATCGATCTGTTGCGTGGTGTAGCGTTGGGCCGCATGGCTCACCGGCACCGACGCCAGCGCGGCCACGACGATGAGAACCAGCGCCCGGAGCGGTTGCGGCCTCGGCATGAGGATCCCCCCAGAGGAACAAGTGTTGAAAAAGTACCATATAATTTCAAAATGAAGAAGCGATCGAAACCGCCGCTCGACACCCGAGCGATCCGCGATCCGGCCCATATCCGCCTTCTGGCGTCCCCGGTACGGCAGGAGTTGGTCGACACGCTGGCGTCGCTGGGCGGAGAAGCGGCCGTGGCGGAGTTGTCCGAGCAGCTGGGGCGGCCGGCGGACGGGCTCTATTACCACCTGCAGCTCCTCGCCGAGAGCGGGCTCCTGCGCGAACGCGAAGGCTCCGCCGGCGAACGGATATTCCGGCTCGCCGGCGCCGGCGACGCGCCGTTGCGCCTGGCCTACGACCTGGCCAGCGAAGAGGCCCGCGATGCCCTCGCCGCCTACGCCAAGGGCCTCGCGCAGATCGCCGAGCGCGACTTCCAGGCCGCACTGAACCAGCCCGGCACCGTGGTCGAAGGCGATGCCCGGCAACTGTGGGCCGCGCGCAACAAGGGCTGGCTCAGCGACGCGGAGCTGGCCGAGGCCAACGCGCTGCTGGAGCGGCTTTGCGACCTGCTGAGCCGCCCGCGCGACGCAGCGCGCAATCGGCCGATGTCCCTGGCGTTCGTGCTCGCGCCGGCGACGGTGCGAGGCCGGCGCAGAAGCGGCAGGCGGACGGACTAGCGGCTCATGCCGCTGCCGGCGGCGTCGGGCCGCATCGGCGAGCGCGCTTTCCACCGGAACGAGCAATGGCTGAGAATAATTTACGGCCACATGACGGAAGCAACGCCAATGCACCATACCCACATACTTGGGCGCAGCATCGCCGACCCGGTGGTCGCCTCCTATCTGGCCGAGCACGAACGACTGGACCCGGCGGACTTCCGCCACAACGCCGAGCTGGGGTTCTTCGGCGGCCCCAACAGCGGCTTCGGCCTGCATGCCGAGCCTCTCCAGGCCTACCTCGCCCAATACGAGCAGCTACGGTCCAGAGCCCTGCCCGACGACCAGGAAATGATCGTCGTGCAGCTGTTCTTTACCGGGCCGGATGCGGTCAACCAGGCGCAGCGGGCCTACGCTGCCGCGCTGCCTTTCGGTCTGGCGTTCGGCGACGATGCCGATGTGGTGTCCCAAAAACTGGGCGCCGCTCCGTTCCGGCAGGACAAGAGCGCGACCCTGCCGGAGTATTCGGCCGAGCGTAGCGTCTATTCGTATTCGATCGACGGCCTGCAGGTGATCGCCAAATACGACGGCGGCCATCGGCTGATGGCGGTCTACCTGCTCCAGGCCGACCGGACCGCGCTGGCGGCGAAGCGCCGCCGCGGCTCGTTGGGCAAGCACGCCATCGTGCCCGGCAATGCCGAACGGCTGGAAGCGTTTCGGGCCAGGATTCCCACGCCACGCTGGCGGGAAGCGCTGGCCGAGGGCGATCGGACCTTCAACGAGCCGGACATCGCAACGGCCGAAGCGCTGCTCAACGCCTTCATCGACGCGGCCAAGGACGCCACCGGCAACGCCAGCGCGCCGGCGATCCATGTGGCGGTCGAGGAGCTGGTTCTCGGCTTGAACGAGATCAACGCGCGAAGCGGGATGATCGAGACCCTGGAGCGCGACGAACTCGGCACGCTGATCGACGAGATCGTGCGCGCAACGGGTTTCAGCCTGGACGATGGCGAAGACATCACCAGCGAATGGCGGGCGTGGTAGGAAGCTGCAGGCGGGGGACGCATGCCCCACCCTTTCCGCCAGTAGCTCGAAGGCCGCTGGCATTCCTGGAACGCGCAGAGATGCACGCCCATGCCCTGCCTATGCATTCTCGGACGGGACGGCCGGCGCCGGGACAGCCAGACCGGCCCGGGCGATCAGGCTGCCCTCGGTGCAACCGGCCGGAAGCCGCTGGCCAGGCCCGATGAAGCTGACGTCCACGGAAACATGCAGTCGCGCCTGCAAACGCTCCAGCAGCCGCTTGCAGGCCGACGCGCTGAAGTCCTCCTCGCCCGTCAGCTTGCCGACCAGCCGCATGAACCAGCCGTCGTGCGCCTGGACATACAGAAGCCACCGCGGCGAATCCGCCATGCCAGGCGACGCATCGCGGCAAAGCCAGACGGCGCGTGCGTGCTGGAAGACCGGCTGAAGCCTGCCCTGCAGCAACGCCAGTTCGGACGCATCCATTGCATGCGCGGCGGGGCCTGCAGCCGGTTCCGCAGCTTCGCCCGCCCACAGCCCGTCCGCGACCTGCCGGTGGCGCTCCGCCGCGGGCGCGTCTCCCGCCCGCAGGTTGAGTTCGCAAAGGCGGCGATGGGCCTGGTACCCGCAGGAACGCCGGTCTTGCTCGATGCGCTGCCACAGGGCGATCGCCCCATCGATGGCACCGTCTCGCTCCAGATCCTCCGCTTTCAGCTGGAGAAGCGCCGGATCCGCAGGAGACCGCTGCAATCCCTGCGCTATCGCTTCGGCGCGAAGGACGCCTGCCTGGTCGAACGTTTCCGCCAGTTGCGCCAGCTGCAGCCAGTCCTGCTCGTCGAACGCCTGCTGCTTGCGACGCTGCAGCAACCGCGAGAACTCGCGGTGCCGATACGCATGCGCCTCTCCTGCATCCTGCCAGCCCTGCGCGGCGTTCTGGCGCCAGTCGGCGTCGAGCTGCGCGGCAATGCGCGGCGCTTCGCTGCCGAGCCACTCCGCCGCCGCGGACGGTCCGTCAAGGCACCAGGGCAACCGATCGGGAAGCGGCGCTCCAGGGTCGACTCCCGTTGCGCCGATGCGCTCGCGCAACGCGGGGTGCGTGCTGCGGGGATCCGGCTTCCGGCAGAGGCTTTCGTGCAGCCAGACGGCGGCCTGCGCGCCATCGCGCGGGCGACTGCCCGCAGGCTCCTCCAGAAGCCGGGAAAAGGGCTGCATCCGGGCAAGGTCGGCACCGCCCGCCTGGGCAAATACCCCTGGCCAGAACTGCCTGGACAGGGCGCGTTGCCGCAGCGCCAGGGCGAGCTGCGACTCGAACGCGACGGCACCGCCACACACCGCGATCGCCTGTGCATCGGCGACCGTCTCGCAGCGCCGCGAAAACTCCAGCGTCTCGCGCATCATGCGCGGCACGTACCACGCAAGAAACAGCCTGATCGGCGCGGTGATCAGCCGATGGTTGCGCTCGTGCAATTCGCCGAGCGCCACCCAACGCCGCCGGGCCACGTAGGCCCAGCGCGCGAAATGGCCATGCAGCCGGGAAATATGCGCGTACTCATGCGCGATGACCGCGGCAGCCTGTCTTGGCGTCAGCAGGGCGAGCAGCGGCAAGCCAAGCACCAGAACGTGCTGCGGCCGACCGCCACGGGACCCGGTCTGGTAGATGGATGCATTGAGGTCGGCATCGACATGGACCGCCGTGAACGCCGGCGCATCGCAGGCAAGCCGCAGCCGCTCGAGTTCCTCCATGAGAACCGGAACCCTGCCGGGTTCCAGCACGATCCCGCTCGAGGCAGGCGCCGGCACTGCCGCATACGCGCGCAGGACCATCACCCCATAGAAGAACCACGACAGCGATGGCAAGGCCAGAAGCGCCAGCCACAGCGGCGAAGGCAGCCACAGGGCGAGCGCAAGCGGCGACAGGACCAGCGCGGTTCCGCACGAGAGCAGGAACGCATCGCCGGAGGCGAGCCAGATCAGGGCCCGCCATCGGCCTTCGCGCGGCGGCGGCAGCGGACGGTTCATCGCGATGCCTATTTCGGCGGGAGATGCTCGCTGGAGAGCTTCTTGCCGACGAAGAAGGCCTTCAACGCCCGTCCGGCCATTTGCATCCCGGTCGCTCCATAGACCTGCGCTTCCATCCACTCCAGGGTCGAGTGGTCGGGGAAAAGCTCCTTGTAGCGGTCGAACCATTGCATGGCGACGTACTCGCTCTTGGGAACGCCCTGGCCATACTTGTAGGCCAGGACGATCTCGCCATAGGCCTCGCCGGCCACGTGGTCGTCATGATGGGAGAGAATGGCCTTCATCCCGGCCACCGCCTGCTGCTTTTCCTCCTCGGTCCCGTGCCGCCGGTCGACGCTGGCGAGCCTGATCCTCGCCATTTCGATGCCGCCGTGCATCGCGCCGAGATAGAGACCGCGAACGCGCTCGAAATTCTCCCGGACCGTCAGATCGAGATGGTCGACGTTCTCCAGGCGCCATGCGTAGTTGTGCAGCGCTACCGCTTCGCCGTCCTCCACGGCCAGTTCCAGCCAACGGCTGGCTTCGGCGCTGTCGAGCAGTGCCGGATCGGTGTCGGGTCGAATCCCGTTGGTGATGTCGTACATGCTGGCCGCGGCCGAATAGGCGCGCCGCTCGGCGAATGCGCGGGTCAGATAGGTCGCCTCCTTCTGGAAGCCTCCGTCCCATATCATCCGGCACGCGTGCATCGGGCTGAATTCATCCGGCTCGTAGAACGGTTCGAGCTGCACCGCCCGCTCGATCAGCTGCGTGGCGATCGCCGGATCGGCCTGGATTCCCCACATGCCGAACTGCCAGGCGAATGCCGCCACGGTGAGCATCGTCGGCTCGTCGAACCGGCGAACCGCCGTTTGCAGGACCTTGGCATAGGCGCCTTCGTGATCCTCGAACCGCCTGATCAGCATCACGTTGGTGAAGTCGCGGAACGGTCCATCGATGGCCGGGTAGGTTCCCGGCGCCTTGCAATGGCGAACGGATTCGACATGCCGCTGATGCGCCAACTCCGCGTCGGCCAGCGAAAAATGGGTGAAATTAGCGTAGTTGCCCAGCGAAATGAAGCGCAGGCGGTCCGACAGATCCCGGGCCAGCCAGTTCTCGAAGATCCTCTGCCTGGCGGCGATTTCGCGCACGTCGCCGGGCTGCGGATAGTCGGGAAGCGTCAGCGCGTCGCGGATGCCCGGCCAGCGCACCGCATTGCGTTCCTGCTCGCTCAGCGAAGCGCACCACGGACCGGTGGCGAACTTTTCGACTTCGCCATCGCCGCCGCCCCACCTGGGACTCAGGTACTGCGCATAGTCGGCCAGGATATCCGGCCATCGTGGCCTCAGCGACAGGCAGTAGCGCAGCCAGTAGAAGCCGGCGTTCTCCAGATCCCCCTCTTCCATCGGCGGGAGCGCGGAAGGCAGCGTTGCCGTCACGATGCAGGGCGGCTTCAATCCATGCCTGGCGAGCCGGGCACATGCCGCCTCGTAGAGGTCCGGCTCGAACTCCTCGCGCTGCATGGTCTTTTCGACAGGCTCGCCGCGGAACAATGCATCGACGAAGTCCGGCTGGCCAAGATACTGGCTGATCTGCATCATCGTTTCGGCCGCGAGCGCCGGCCGCTCCGAGAGCGCCATCGCCTTCAACAGATGCTCGGCCGCGGTGGCGCACGCCATGTGGGCAGCGACCCATTGGTCCTCGCCGACATCCGAGGCCCAGGCTGCGGTGCGGATGTCGCAGGCGCGGCGGAAATGGTAGTGGCCGGTGAGGTATCTAGCATGGTAGGAGCCCGGATATGCCCGGCTCCAGTCATCCAGCAACTCGAGCCTGAGGGTTTCGCCGACGCTGGCATAGTCGAACAGGCCGGAGTCGGTCGCCAGGTACGTGTAGCGGTCGTCGGGCGTATCGGCGGATTGCCACCAGGCCGCCTCCAGTTCCGCCAACATGCGCTCGACCTCGTCGAAACGCCGCTCGCGCATCGCCGTTCGCAGGTCGTCCTGCTGGCGGAACCGGGCCCATCCAGGGCCTTCCAGGGACAAGGGAAATCGGCTTGTGGCGGTTTGCATGAAGGTCCTCTGGATCACCGGGGGCAGGAATGTCCGGACGGATTATGCCCGGGCCGCGTGTCTTAGTTGCGCGGCTCGCGCAGCGGCTGCCTGGCGACTTCCGGCAGGTGCCCTACGCCCGGTCGGAAGTCCTGCTGGACGAGTGCGGGACGGATGCCTGCCTTGGGACGGCGGCGATGCTCACTCATCTGTCCACTACCATGAGATGCGTTCGTGGGCCAGGCAGAGGGCCGAGCGCTTCTGCTTGCGAGAAGATGGTCTTGGGAACTGGAGATGGGATGACTGCCTGCATGCCAGTAGCCAGGCGACCCAAGCCGGCGCGGACGGCATCGAAATCACGGCCACGCAAGGCTGTCCACTCTAAGCTACTGGTTCTTCATCGTAGAAGGCGATGCGAAGTCCGGGCCTGTCCTTGGAGACGAGGATATTGAGGCGATAGCTGCGCCAATTGCCGAGTGCGTCGCGGAGCGTAATGTCCGTATCGCCGATCGGAAGGATTTCGGGATCATCCCACCACTGCATGGCTTGTGGAACGACTTGAAGAACCTCGTCGAGGATGGTCCTTAGAATCGGGCTCTTCCCGCCCGTCAGGTAGTCATGGCGCGCCTTGAGCAGGACGAGTCTCGCGGCGTACGGCCAGTCTTGAATCTTCTGCCGGTAGTGGTCGGAAAAGAAGACGATGCGGAGGATATTCGGTCGCGGCAATCTGAAGTCTTCGAACAGGATCCTGGCCGCTCCGTTATGGGCCAGAACATCCCAAGCGCTGTTCATTAGGTAGGCGGCCTGGTCGAGAGCATTGATCATCCTCACGAGCGACGGCGGAGGCTCGACACTTTCAGCTCCATCCGCAAATGTCTCACGGCCAGCCAGTGCAAAAAGGTGCTCTCGTTCGGCTCGGTCGAGCCGGAGCCCTCGCGCCAACCGATGGAGGAAATCGTCCGATACCGCTATGTCGCGTCCCTGCTCGAACCAGGTGTACCACGTCAAACCGACACCCGCCAACGCGGCGATTTCCTCGCGACGAAGGCCTCTGGTCCGACGGCGGCGCCCCTGCGGCAGGCCAAGCGATTCTGGAGAAGCGCGCTCGCGACAGTGGCGGATGAAGTCGGACAGCGCCTGCCTGGCCGGCACGCGCGCTAAGCGATCAGACGCCACTTGTCACCTCGCAAGGCATCACTTTAGTAATAGCATAAAAACCACATTGTAACGCGATAAATTGTGCGTAATCTCCCGCGAATGACCAGTGATCGAAATGCCAAAGCCGGAAGGTTGGATCGTATGCGCCTCTACCAGTTTCAAAGGGGCACGAATCCGCGGCGCGTTATCGTCTACCTGAATGAAAAAGGGATAGACGTTCCGCGTTATGAACTGGATTACGCGGGAGGCGAGCACAAGTCGCGCGAGTACCTCGCAATCAATCCCAGCGGACGGGCCCCGACACTCGTCACCGACGAGGGCGTGCCGATCACGGACTCGGCCGCCATCGTCGAGTATCTGGAGGAGTTGTATCCCGACACGCCAATGATGGGGACGGATGCCCTCTCTCGAGCGAAGATACGGTCGCTTGAGCGCCTGGGCACTGATCTGGTGGTCCGCTCCCAGCTTTGGCTGTGGAACGTGACCCGATCCTTTCCTGCCAAGGAGCCATCCCCATCAGCGGAGGTTGCAACCAGGCTCTTCGGGTACGTCACCGAAATATTGGATGCCCTGGAAGCGACGATCGGAGACAACGAGTTCCTGGCCGGAGACAGGCCCACGATCGCGGACTGCACGGTATTTTCAATTTTCCAGACATGCCGGGAGAGGTTCGACCAACCCTTCGGCTCCGCCCATCCGCGTCTTGACGCCTGGTACAGGAAGTTTCGCCAGCGGCCCAGCGCCGAATACTGAGAGGCCAGTGACTTGAACGCGCCCAAGACCATGCCCTGCGATTCGAAGCGGCTGAGGGCATGCGACGGCCCCGCCGCAGGTACGATCAGACCATCCAGAATCAGAATCACGATCGTCATGATCGTATTCGTTTACCCCATCGTGACACTCCTGCTCTATGCATTGAGCCCGCTGGCCGACACCTGGGCCGTGTGGCATCGAACACTGGTTCTGACACCGATCACGGTAAGCCTCATTGTCTTCGTTGTGAGCCCATTGATAGCAAAACACTTTGACTGGTTCCTGCGTCCTCGCTCGGCGCCTTGAAGGGTCACGAATGCGTCTCTGCATCATGGGCGGCCGGCATACGAACGGATGAGCCTCGAACAGGGCGAAGACTGGAATTAGCCGCAGCGGCCGCCTCCCATCCCGAAGGCGGCACAACCAAACCAAGAAAGGAGATCGAAAATGGTCATGAACCGGCGCACATTCTCTGCCACTTTCATCGGAGCAGCAGCCGCTACCCTCCTTGCGACGAAGGGCATGGCGGCTCCCGCAGCAGGTCGTCCGCCCAAAGCGCGCAATATCGTCCTGGTGCACGGCCTCTTTGCCGATGGCTCCTGCTGGAACGACGTCATAACCCTCTTGCAGCCGAAGGGGCTCACCGTCACGTCCGTTCAGAACCCCCTGACGACCCTGGCTCAATCGACTGCAGCAGCCGAGCGCGTACTCGCTCGCCAGGACGGCCCAACCGTCCTGGTCGGCCACTCGTTCGGCGGAATGATCGTGACCCAAGCCGGGATGCATCCTAATGTCTCGGCCGTTGTCTATATCGCCGCTCGCGCGCCCGATGCGAACGAAGACTTCGCGGCGCTCGCAAAAAAATACCCTACTCCTCCCGCCACCGCGGGGATCGTCTACGATGGTGATGAAGGCAGGCTCACCGAAGAGGCGTTTTTGCGCGATTTCGCCGGTGACGTCCCTCCCGCGAGAGCGAAGGTACTTTATGCGACGCAGTATCCCTTTCAGAAAGCCTTGCTGGCGGGCACGGTCACGGATGCAGCATGGCGCTCGAAACCTGCTTATTATGCGGTGTCGGGCGATGACCGCACCATCAATCCCGAGCTGCAGCGGTATCTGGCCAAGAGGATGAAAGCAAAGACGATAGAGCTGCCAGCCAGCCATCTTTCGCTAATCTCGCACCCACGCGAAGTCAGCGCGCTTATCCTGGAAGCTGCTGGTCACGGCTGAGCGCTCTCGTTGGAAGGCATGCCGAGCTCTCGGGATTTTATCTGCTGCAATCGATGCCTGCGGTCGAGGCATCTCCATGGAACATGGTTAGCGCGCAGAGGAAACAGGGCGCATCCGCCTTTGCGGCTTGAACCGCTGACGCGCGACTATTCAGACGGAAATCATAAGGGCGTGCCGCAACAGTCCCTCACAATGCCATGGCGATCTCGGCGCGGCATGGCGGCAACTTCGCGGTTGGCCGACAACGCGATCGAGCCATTCGAGCATCGGCTCTGGTCGGCTTTGGATGGTCAGGCAGGCATTCCGGGCGTGCTTGAGAACGGCCGCCGATCGTCCAGCGGCGCGCGGAACCTAGTCCGCAGACGCGAATGGAGCGGGCGATGGGAA
The DNA here is from genome assembly GCF_017163755.1 of Xanthomonas sp. GTDB lineage: Bacteria > Pseudomonadota > Gammaproteobacteria > Xanthomonadales > Xanthomonadaceae > Xanthomonas_A. Next base: position 57,291 of record NZ_JAFIWC010000025.1, on the reverse strand, counting down.
TCGAACCCACGTCAGTAGCTTGGGAAGCTACAGCTCTACCATTGAGCTACGCCCGCGACAACGGCTGCAGTTTATGCGCTGGGCTGGCGGTTGCGCAAGAATTCCCGCGCCAGGCGCGGGCGCGACGCGAAAGCGTCGGGGCTGAAGCCCCTCCTACAGTGTGGCGTCCAGGACGCCGCAGCCGCATGCCCTTGCATGCCGACGGCCATGAGCAGCCCGCGTGCCCGGCACGTCGCCGGGGCACGTCGGGACGACAGCGCCTGCGATCAGAAGCTGCCGCCGAAGTTCACGAACAGCGTGGTGTCGTGCGCGCGATCCTGGCCGGTGGTGGCCGAGATGCCGATGTTGCTGTCCAGGCCGAACAGCGTGGCGCGCGCGCCCAGCACCACCGAGGCGTAGTTGCGGTCCACGGCCAGCCCCGGCACCGCGTAGGCGCCCAGGTCGGGCATGGTCTGCAGCCATGCGGTGGCTTCCTCGCCCTTCTTGAACTCGTGGTCGTAGGTCGCCTGCACGTAGGGCTTCACCGCGCCGGCATCGACGCTCGCCTTCCAGCCCAGGCGGCCGACCAGCGACTCGACGTCGCGGTCGTAGTAGCCCAGCGCGCTGGAGTTCGGGTTGCTCTCGGTGTAGCCGTCGAGCTTGACCTTCTGCCAGATCGCCGCGGCCACCGGGCCGTGCTTGAACGTGCCTTCGCCGAACTCGTAGCCGCCCTGCAGCGCCGCGGTCAGGTTGCTGGCGTCCGGCGAGCCGTCGTGCTGGATGGTCGCCGGCCCCAGGTTGACCTTGCGGGTGACGTCGTAGCTCAGCCAGCTGTAGCTGACCTGCGCGTTGACCCAGGCGCGTTCGCCGTACCAGCCGGCGAAGCCGCCCAGCGTGGTGTCGTCCTGGGTGTAGTCGCCGCCGCTGTTGCCGAAGTCCGCGTCCACGCGGCCGAAGCCGCCGAAGCCGCCGAACACCCACTCGCCGCGCGACCAGTCCAGGCCGAACAGGCCGGCCGGCGCCAGGCCGTCGTACAGGTCGCCGTGCGCGTAGCGCTGCATGTCGCCGCGCAGGTTGCCCCACCAGCGCATGCCGTCGCTTTCCGGGCGGCCGTCGACGTGCCAGGCGACCTGGTCGGCGCGCGCGCGGCCGGTGACCTGCGCCGAATGGCTCAGCACCTGCTGCAGGCGCGGGCCTTCCAGGATCGACAGCGCGTACTGCGCGAGCAGTTCGTGGGTGCGGCCGGTGGGATGGATGCCGTCGGCGAACACGTAGCTGTCCGGCGCGTCGGCGCTGACGTAGCTGGTCGGATTGCAGGTCAACGACTGCGCGGTGATCTGCGGCTGGCAGGCGGTGCCGGTGACGTTGCTGAAGCCGTAGGTGGACGGGCTGGCGACCACCTCCTGCAGCAGGTGGAAGGTATCCACCGGGATCACCCGCAGCCCGGCGCCGCGCAACCCGGCGAACAACGCATCGTTGTAGGCGCTGCTCAGTGCGGTGCCTTGCGCCATCGCCGCCGCGCCGCCGGCGCGGAACCGCGGGGTGAGGCCGACGTCGGGGATGGTGGTGACCATGACGTAGCGCGCGCCGGCGTCCTGCAGGCTGGCGACGATGCCGACCTGCGCGGTCACCGCGTTGCCGACCGTGCCCTGCAGCGGCGCGCCGCCCGCGACCGCGAGCAGGTCGTTGGCGCCGCCCCACACGCTGTACAGCGCGTTCGGGTCGGCCTTGCCGCCGTTGGCGGCCAGGTAGTTGCCGGCCTGCGTCGCCAGCGACGGCGCCACGCCCAGCGCGCTGGGATTGGCCACGCCCACGCGGGCGTTGCCGGCGGCGTAGTTGTCGCCGACCTGGCCGTTGCCGTTGGCGCTGGCATTGGTGGCGTAGTAGTCGGCGATGTACTGCGCCCACACCCAGTCCGGATTGGTCGTGAACTGGCCGGTCACCGCCTGCGCCGAGGCCGGCAGCAGCGGCCGGTAGTAGCCGGCGTCGGTCAGGCTGTCGCCGAAGAACACGGTGCGGCTATAGGTCTGCTGCGCGAACGCGGGCGCGGCGGCGAGCACGATCGCGGCGGCCAGCAGCGAGCGGAACGGACGGATGGAGGAAGTCATGGGTGCCCTCCCAGGCGATAATGACGGTGAACCAAGAGAACGGCCGTGAACATACGTAGCCGCATGGTCGGCATGATTCCATCTCTGCCGCCGCCGCTCACGTTGCACTGCCGCAATACATCGCGCGCCGCACGGCGCGCATCGGCACAATGATGACATGAACATCGAACTCAACGGCGAAGCCCGCCAGCTCGAATCCGGCCTCACCGTGGCCGACCTGCTGCACGAGGAAGGCCTCGCCCAGCGCCGCGTCGCGGTCGAGGTGAACGGCGCGATCGTGCCGCGCGGCCAGCACGCCAGCCATGCGCTGCGCGAGGGCGACCGGGTCGAGATCGTGCACGCGCTCGGCGGCGGCTGAGCGTTCGCCTACCGCCCGGGCTGCCGCGGCGCGCGCGCGCTCGGCAGCGCCGCGCGCGATGGGCGATAATCCCGGGATGACCGCACAAGCCCCCCACGACGCGCTGTTGATCGCCGGCAAACCCTACCGTTCCCGCCTGCTCACCGGCACCGGCAAGTTCAAGGATCTCGACGAGACCCGCCTGGCCACCGAGGCCGCCGGCGCGCAGATCGTCACCGTGGCGATCCGCCGCAGCAACATCGGCCAGAACCCCGGCGAGCCCAACCTGCTCGACGTGCTGCCGCCGGAGCGCTACACCATCCTGCCCAACACCGCCGGCTGCTACACCGCCGAGGATGCGGTGCGCACCTGCCGCCTGGCGCGCGAGCTGCTCGACGGCCACAATCTGACCAAGCTGGAAGTGCTCGGCGACCAGCGCACCCTGTTCCCCGACGTGGTCCAGACCCTGAAGGCGGCCGAGACGCTGGTCGCCGAAGGATTCGAGGTGATGGTCTACACCAGCGACGACCCGATCCTGGCCAAGCGCCTGGAGGAGATCGGCTGCGTGGCGGTGATGCCGCTGGCCGCGCCGATCGGCTCGGGCCTGGGCATCCAGAACCGCTACAACCTGATGGAGATCATCGACAACGCCAAGGTGCCGATCATCGTCGACGCCGGTGTCGGCACCGCCTCGGACGCGGCGATCGCGATGGAGCTGGGCTGCGACGGCGTGCTGATGAACACCGCCATCGCCGGCGCGCGCAACCCGGTGCTGATGGCCAGCGCGATGCGCAAGGCGGTCGAGGCCGGGCGCGAGGCGTTCCTGGCCGGGCGCATTCCGCGCAAGCGCTACGCCAGCGCGTCCTCGCCGGTGGACGGACTGATCGGCTGAGGCCGCGCCGATGACCGATCCCTTTTCCAGCGCCGGCGCCAAGACCCCGCCCAAGCCCTTCACCGTCGAGGAAGGCCGCCGCCAGGTGCGCAGCTTCGTGCTGCGCCAGGGCCGCTTCACCCCGGCCCAGCAGCGCGCGTTCGACGAACTGTGGCCGCGCTTCGGCCTGGACTACGCCGGCGCCCCGCGCGACCTGGACGCGGCGTTCGGCCGGCCCGCGCCGAAGGTGCTGGAGATCGGCTTCGGCAACGGCGAGGCCCTGCGCTTCGCCGCGCGCCAGGACCCCGCGCGCGACTACATCGGCATCGAGGTGCATGCGCCCGGCGTGGGCCGCGTGCTCAACGCGCTGGCCGCCGATGGCAGCGACAACGTGCGCCTGTACCACCACGACGCGGTGGAGGTGCTCGAACGCGAGATCGCCGACGGCGCGCTGGACGAGGTGCGGATCTACTTCCCCGACCCCTGGCACAAGAAGCGCCACAACAAGCGCCGCCTGCTGCAGCCGGCGTTCGCCGCGCTGCTGGTGCGCAAGCTGCGCGACGGCGGCCGCCTGCACGCGGCCACCGACTGGGCCGACTACGCCCAGCAGATGTGGGACGTGCTCGACGCCACCGACGGGCTGGTCAACCGCGCCGGCCCGCGCGGCCACGTGCCGCGCCCGCCATGGCGCCCGCAGACCCACTTCGAGACCCGCGGGCAGAAGCTTGGCCACGGCGTGTGGGATTTGGTGTACGACAAGCCGGGATTGAGGATTCGGGATCAGGGATGAGGAGCGAATCCGCCACCATCCGCACGCAATGCTTCGGCACGCCATTGCCGCGGCCGGCCCCGATTCCCGCCGTCATCTAATCCCGAATCCCCCATCCCCAATCCCGGCCTCCCATGGACACCGCGCTGACGCTGACCAACGACATGAGGCTCGTGCTCGGGCTGGTCGGCTTCACCATGGCGATGTTCGTGTTCGAGCGCATCCGTGCCGACGTGGTCGCGCTGGTGGTGCTGGTGGTGCTCGGGGTGACCGGGCTGATCCCGCCGGAAGAGCTGTTCAGCGGCTTCTCCGGCAACGCGGTGATGAGCATCATCGCCACCACCATCCTCGGCGCCGGGCTGGAACGCACCGGCGCGCTGAACCGGCTGGCCTCGTGGCTGCTGCGCCGCGCGCGCGGGGTGGAGGAGCGGCTGATGCTGCTGACCACCGCCATCGCCGGGCTCAATTCCTCGTTCATGCAGAACCCGTCGGTGATGGCGCTGTACCTGCCGGTGGCCTCGCGCCTGGCCGCGCGCACCGGGCTGACCCTGCAGCGCCTGCTGCTGCCCATCGCCGCGGCGATCGTGATGGGCGGCGCGCTGACCATGGTCGGCAATTCGCCGCTGATCCTGCTCAACGACCTGCTGCAGTCGGCCAACAACAACCTGCCCTCGGGCATGGCCACCATCGAGCCGCTGCGCATGTTCGCGCCGCTGCCGATCGGCCTGGCGTTGCTGCTGGCCTCGCTGATCTATTTCCGCGTGCGCGGCGACAAGAAGCTGATCGAGGAAGAGCAACTGATCAACGACGGGGTCACCCCGGCGCGCACCGAGAGCTATTTCGCGCGCACCTACGGCATCGAAGGCGACGTGTTCGAGCTGATCGTCAGCGCCGACAGCCCGATGGTCGGCATGACCCTGGGCGAGGCGGAGACGCTGCACGAGGCGCCGCTGCTGCTGGCGCTGAAGACCGGCAACGACACCCGCCTGGCGCCGCCGGCGGACATGCGCATCTGGGTCGGCAGCGTGCTCGGGGTGATGGGCGAGCGTCAGCAGGTGGCCGACTTCGCGCAGAACCAGTTCCTGCGCCTGTCCTCGCGGTTGCGCAACCTCGGCGACCTGTTCAATCCCAGCCGCGCCGGCATCTCCGAGGCGGTGATCCCGCCGACCTCGCGCTTCATCGGCAAGAGCGCGGCCGAGCTGCGCCTGCGCAAGCAGGCCGGCATCAGCCTGCTGGCGATCAACCGCGACAAGCAGGTGATCCGCGAGGACGTGCGCAAGGTGCCGTTGCGCGCCGGCGACATGCTGGTGTTCCACAGCATCTGGCAGGACCTGGCGCAGGCCTCGGAGAGCCGCGACTTCGTGGTGGTCACCGACTACCCGAAGGGCGAGCATCGCCCGCACAAGTTCAAGATCGCGATGACCATCTTCGCGCTGACCATCCTGATCGCGCTGACCTCCAAGCTGCCGGTGGCGCTGACCCTGATGACCGGCGTGGCCGGCATGCTGCTGACCGGCGTGCTGCGCATGGACGAGGCCTACGCGTCGATCAGCTGGAAGACGATCTTCATGATGGCCGGGCTGATCCCGCTGGGCTGGGCCATGGACAGCAGCGGCGCGGCGGCCTGGGTCGCCGGGCACACCATTGCGCAGCTGCCCGAGGGCGTGCCGGTGTGGGCGCTGGAGATCGCGTTGGCGCTGCTGGCCACCGCGTTCTCGCTGGTGATCAGCCATGTCGGCGCGACCATCGTGATGGTGCCGATCGCGGTCAACCTGGCGCTGGCGGCCGGCGGCAACCCGACCGCGTTCGCGCTGATCGTGGCGCTGTCGGCGTCGAACAACCTGATGACCGCGTCCAATCCGGTGATCTCGATGATCACCGGCCCGGCCAACTACCAGCCGCGCGAGCTGTGGCGCGTGGGCGCGCCGTTGTCGCTGATCTACACCCTGGTCGTGGTGCTGATGGTCAACCTGATGTCGATGGCGTGGTGGGGCGCGTTCTGAGCGTGGGGCGCGCCTAGCGCGTCGGCTTGAGGTAGCCCTGCCAGCCGCGACCGCGACGAAGCTGCGGATGGCGCGGGAACCACATCCAGGGAGATTTTCCCATCTGTGTTGCAGACGACCTCGCGGGAGCATCTGCGGATGGCTTCGCGCCATCAGCCGTGCACGTACAAGCCTGTCGCGACTGATGGCCCGAGGCCACCCGGAGCCGCTCCTACCATCCGGTCCTGGCGACACCAGGGCGGAGGCGCATCAGCGCGCCTATGCCAGCAGCACCTGCCCGTCGCGCACCGCCACCGGCACCGCGCGCAGCGCATCGCCCTTGCACGGGCCGGACACGCACTGGCCGTGCTGCAGCTCGAACGCGGCGCCATGCGCAGCGCATACCAAGTGCCCTTCGCGGCTCTTCAGGAACTGGCCCGGCGCCCAGTCGAGCCGGCGTCCGGCGTGCGGGCAGATGTTCAACCACGCGCGCACCGCGTCGCCGTCGCGATACAGCAGCAGCGACTCCGCCTCGCCGTCGATCGCCGCCTCGACCTCGAGAAAGGCGCCGGATTCCAACTGATTCAGGGTCGCCAGGACGGAAAAGGAGTCGGACATGCAGACGCGGCTGTGCGGTGAAGTAGCCGCATTCTGGCATGGCCGGGACGCCGGTCCCGCGCTGTGAGGGACGACGACGCTGGCGCCAGGCCTTGTGCTTGCAGCGATATGGCGCCTTGGCTCGAACACGACCGTTCGAACACGCCGGCATGCACAGCGTTTGCGGCTGAACCAGCACAGGCGCATCGGCGGGCTGCGTCAAAGAGTTGTTAATTTTTCCCTTAACGAAGTTTTCACTCCGTCACAAACGCCAGCCCCGATACTGCGCGACATCGGTTCCAACTGACACAGACTTCTGCCATGCGCGTTTTCAGTTCCGAGCAGTTCCGGCCCTTCTTCGAGCCGCGCAAGCCCCGCCATCCGCTGATGAAGCTGGCGGCCGGCGTGCTGGGCCTGGCGATCCTGGCGGTGCTGGTGTTCGTCAGCGTGTTCGTCGGCGCGGCGATGATCCTCGGCGGCATCGCCTTCAAGCTGCTGAGCCAGCGCAACAAGCGCACTGCGGCGCCCACCCGCGTGGTCGAAGGCGAATACCGCGTGGTGCGCAAGCCGGCGTTGCCGTTGTAGGCGACGATCGGGGATTCGCGAAGGCGCGCCTGCTGAATCCTCCACGCGCGTGGAGACGCTAGACTGACGCATCCCCTTCTCAGGATGCGTGTGCGATGAAAGATCTGTTTGCTGCGGCCCAGGCGCCGCGCGTTCCGGTGCGCGGGCTCGGGCTGTTTCCGGTGCATCGCATCTACTGCGTGGGCCGCAACTTCGCCGACCATGCGCGCGAGATGGGCGCCAGCGCGCCGGGCTCGAAGGCCGAACGCGGCCAGCCGACCTTCTTCATGAAACCCGCCGATGCGATCGTCATCGGCGACGAATCCATCCCCTACCCGTCCGCCACCCGCGAGCTGCACCACGAAGTGGAACTGGTGGTGGCGATCGGCCGCGACGCGCCGGCCGGCGTGCTGGCGGTCGAGGATGCCGAAGCGCTGGTGCTGGCCTACGGCGTGGGCCTGGACCTGACCCGCCGCGACCTGCAGGCCGCGGCCAAGGCCAAGGGCCTGCCGTGGGACATCAGCAAGGGCTTCGACCTCTCCGCGCCGATCAGCGAACTGGTTCCGGCCGGCGAAGTGGGCGCGCTCGAGGCACTCAACCTGTCGCTGGAAGTCAACGGGCAGGTGCGCCAGCAGTCGCTGCTGGACCAGATGATCTGGAACGTGCCGGAGATCCTGCACGAGCTGTCCAAGCTGTTCGCGCTGCGCGCCGGCGACCTGGTGTTCATGGGCACGCCGGCCGGCGTTGCCGCGCTGCAGCCGGGCGACCGCTTCAGCGCGCGGCTGGAGAACGTCGCCGAGCGCCATGGCGTGATCGGCGGCGCGTGAGCCTTCGGTTCGGCGGCCGCGGCGCCACGCACGAGAGCGTTTCCCCGTCTCCCTGATCGTGTCCACGTTCGCGCCAGTGGTCGATGCGCGGCCCCGGCCGGCCCCGCTGCTGGCGCGCGATACCGACAGCGAGCCGTGGCTGATCGGCCTGCGCGGCGGCAAGCAGCGCCTGGGCGATTCGGTGCTGGCGCAGGTGCATGCCGACGGTGGTCTTCCGGGGCCGCCTGCTTGCGTTCGGCGGGCCGGTGCCGGATCCGTTACGCAGCCTGTTCAACGCGGGCAACTGGGTGCGGTTGCACGTTGACGTCCATCGACATGATGCCCTGTGCTCGCCAAGCCCAACGCTTGGCTCGCCCAGGACTTGGCTCTGCAGCGATGACTCCCGGCGACACATATCCCGCCGCTTAGCGCTTCTGTAGGAGGGACTTCAGTCCCGACGCTTTGCCGGCGCCGCCGGCCCGCATGCATCGCTGCATCGACAAACGCGCCGACCGATGCAGTCGGCTTGATCCACCACCGACACCGGCTGCGGTAGGCTGACGCCGCGGCGACAGGCCCGCGAACGAATGAGGAGTTCCCGATGGGCATGATCAGCGAGTTCAAGGAATTCGCCATGCGCGGCAACGTACTGGACCTGGCCGTGGGCGTGGTGCTCGGCGCCGCGTTCGGCAAGATCGTCACCGCGCTGGTGGAGAAGGTGATCATGCCGCCGATCGGCCTGCTGGCCGGCGGCGTGGATTTCTCGCGCTGGGCGTGGACGCTGAAGGCGGCCAGCGTCGATGCGGCCGGCAAGGAAGTGCCGGCGGTGGTGGTCGGCATCGGCGACTTCCTCAACACCATCATCCAGTTCGTGATCGTCGCCTTCGCGATCTTCATGCTGGTCAAGGCCATCAACCGCATCGCGCGCAAGGAACCGCCGGCGCCCAAGGCACCGAGCGAGGAAGTGGTGCTGCTGCGCGAGATCCGCGATTCGCTGCAGAAGCCCGCGCCGACCACCCGCGAGGGGTGACCTCCCGCACAGGGCGCGCCGGCCACGCGCTGCTAAGCTCGGCGCTTCCCCTGCTTGCGGAGTCGCCCATGCCCCGTCGTCTTGCCGCCGTCATCGCCGCCGTGCTCGCCACCTCTTCCGCCATCGCCGCGGACGGCACGCGCATTCCGCCGGCGGCGCTGGCCACCGCGTCCACGCTGCGCGAGCAGGCGCTGGCCGACGACACCGGCTGGAAGGTGGTCGAATCGCTGACCACCGAGGTCGGCCCGCGCATCGCCGGCGGCGAAGCCGACGCGCGCGCGGTTGCGTGGGCCAAGGCCAAGTTCAAGGCGCTGGGCTTCGACAAGGTGTGGACCGAGCCGGTGACGTTTCCGAAGTGGGAGCGCCGCAGCGAGCACGCGCAGGTGCTCGGCGCGCACGCGCAGCCGTTGACCGTCACCGCATTGGGCGGCAGCCCGGCCGGCACCGTCGAGGCCGAGGTCGTGCGCTTTCCCGACCTGGCCGCGCTGCAGGCCGCGCCGGCCGGCTCGCTGAGCGGCAAGATCGCCTTCGTCGACTACCAGATGGTCAAGGCGCGCGACGGCAAGGACTACGGCAACGGCGGCGCGGTGCGCAGCAAGGGGCCGTCCGAAGCGATCCGCAAGGGCGCGATCGGCTTCGTGATGCGCTCGGCCGGCACCGACTCGCACCGCGTGCCGCACACCGGCATCACCCGCTTCGACGAAGGCCTGACCCCGGTGCCGGCGGCGGCGCTGTCGGTGCCCGACGCCAACCAGCTGGCGCGGCTGGTCGCGCGCGGCCCCACCCGCCTGCGCCTGGCGCTGGACTGCGGCTGGGACGGCGAAGCCACCTCGTACAACGTGATCGGCGAGATCACCGGGCGCAGCAAGCCCAAGGAAGTGGTGGTGATCGGCGGCCACCTGGATTCGTGGGACCTGGGCACCGGCGCGATCGACGACGGCGCCGGCGTCGGCATCACCATGGCCGCCGGGCACCTGATCGGCCAGCTCAAGCAAGCGCCCAAGCGCAGCATCCGCGTGGTGGCCTTCGCCAACGAGGAGCAGGGCCTGTATGGCGGCAAGGCCTACGCGCAGGCGCACGCCAAGGACGTGGCGCTGCACCAGGTCGCCGCCGAGAGCGACTTCGGCGCCGGCCGCATCTACGCGTTCAACACCGGCTCCGGCGACGCGGCCGGCTCGCGCGAGGCGACCCGGCAGATCGCCGAGGCGCTGGCGCCACTGGGCATCGAGTACGCGCCGGACAAGGGCGGCCCCGGCCCCGACGTCGGCCCGCTCGCGGCCAAGGGCGGCGCCTGGGCGTGGCTGGCGCAGGACGGGACCGACTACTTCGACCTGCACCACACCGCCGACGACACCCTGGACAAGATCGACCCCACGGCGCTGGCGCAGAACGTCGCCGCCTACACCGTGTTCGCCTACCTGGCCGCCGAAGCCGACGGCGGTTTCGGCAGCCAGGCCAAGACAGTGGAACCGCCCCAGGAGTAAGCTCAACCGCCTGCCGCACGACGCGCGCAGGCGCCCTCCCTTTCTTTCGCACTGTCGCCAGGAACCATGATGGCCAAACGGCAAAGTCGCGCAGGCTCAGCGGTGACTCTGCTGGATGTGGCCCGACACGCGGGCGTGTCGCCGATGACCGCCTCGCGCGTGATCAACCGGCACCCGCGCGTGGGCGTGGCGATGCGCGAACGCGTCGAGGCCTCGATCAAGGCGCTGGGCTACCGCCCCAACCTCGCCGGCCGCTCGCTGCGCACCGCGAGCCTGGCGCGGATCGGCGTGCTGTACAGCAATCCCAGCGCGGCCTACCTCAACCAGTTCATGCTCGGCATCCTCGAGCAGAGCAGCCTGGACGGCAGCCAGGTGCTGGTGGAGAAGAGCGACGACATCACCAGCCAGCGCAGCGCCACCGAGCGCCTGCTCGACGCCGGCGTGGACGGGGTGATCCTGCCGCCGCCGCTGTGCGACTCGCGGCAGACCATCGAGGAACTGGACGCGCGCGGCATCCCGGTCGTGGCCGTGGCCACCGGCACGCCGATGCAGGGCGTCAGCTCGGTACGCATCGACGACTACCAGGGCGCGCGCGCGATCACCCGCCACCTGATCGAACTGGGCCACCGCGACATCGGCTTCATCACCGGCGACCCCAAGCACACCCCGACCGCGCTACGCGCCAGCGCCTTCTTCGACACGATGGCCGAAGCCGGCCTGAGCGTGCCCGACGCGCGCGTGGCCGAGGGCCTGTTCACCTACCGCTCCGGCCTGCTCGCCGCGAGCGCGCTGCTGCAGTCCAGCCCGCGCCCCACCGCGATCATCTGCAGCAACGACGACATGGCCGCCGCCGCGGTCGCCGTCGCCCACGGCCTGGGCCTGCGCGTGCCGGAAGACCTGTCGGTCACCGGCTTCGACGACACCCCGGTCGCGACCACGATCTGGCCCGAACTGACCACCATCCACCAGCCGGTCACCGCGATGGGCCGCGCCGCGGTATCGCTGCTGCTCAGCGAGATCCGCCAGCGCCGCGACGGCCTGGGCAGCCGCGGCATCCACCAGGTGATGAAGTACACGCTGGTGACGCGCGGGTCTACGGCGGGGCCGGCTTAATACTCCAAGTCAATCACGACGGACTGCAGCCCGAAAACTGACCATCCACTTACCGGCCATCGCGGTGTCGCTGCTGCTGCTCAGTGAGATTCACCAGCACCGTGACGACCTGGGCAACCGCTGCGGGTGCCACTAGGTAATAAGTACACATCGGTGACGCGGCAGTTTACGGCGGGCCGGCTTAGGTCCAGCGACCAAAAAAGGTATTGCCAAACGCCAATAGTGCTTTCAGCGGCGGTTGATACGACTCACCATCATCCCCAGCTTCGAATGCAAGATGCTCTTGTTCATTCGAATCATTTGAATGTAAGAGCAGAAAGCAGACCAATGGTATCGAAAGCTCGACTTAGCTCCACATCTTCAAAATTACCACTATTCACCTCGGATACCCAAAGCAACCAATCTTGAGAAATTCCATACTCGGCGAGCGTGAGCCCAGACCATCGCTCTAAAAAAAAGACATCCCACAATGCTGGGTCGCTCCCTCTATTCAACATCCCCACCAATGAATGACACACCAGGAAATCCACACTCCCCACCTTCACCGGGACACTCAAAAACCCAGGAAGAAAGTACTTAAATGCTTCCGGCGCCAAACCATATATAGCATCCGGAGAGGACCGCAGCTTCTCTGCTGTTAACTCTCGCCAATGTAGACCAGAAAAAGACTGCACGTCAGCATAGATTTCATCTTTGGGCGCATCGGCAACAACTAGCCGAGGGACACTGTCGCGCCACCCAAATGCCCCCTCAATCCCCTTAAGAAGACCGGTGCTATCCATCACATCCCGCTCATCATCCGGTTACAAGCACCTGCATTTTGCCATGCATCAGCCTGAGCTTGCTGGTGACCGTCGTCGCCTCCTGCATAGCACTTTTGATCCCGCTGAGCGCGAGCGGCAGCTAGTTCCACCCAAGCCCTATGCCTGACAGCAAGCTGTCCCCAAGACATCCCGACCCTGCAGGCTCCAACAACGCTCACTGCAGCTTTGGCTGCCCTTACCTTGGCCCGTAGCCGGTCACACTCATCTTCACCGCCATCAGGACAAAGATTTTGGGCTATCGCTACTGACTGACCCGCCACAGAGGCGACGGGCAACGCACTAGAAAATTGCAAAAATCCGGCCAGCACGCCAGAGACAGTCGGCAACTGGACGGCAGGCGCTCCGTAACCTTTGTTATGACCATCTAAACCTGCATAATCCGGATCACTGTATCCCACGCCACCCACGCCACCGGGGTTAGGTCTAGCGACGGACCTAGATTGCAATCCATTCTCATCAACCGAACCCAGCGGATCAGCATTAACGTACGAAAAAGTTGAATATCCAGAAGCTAGACCGGCCTTGTCACTTTGCGTATAGCGCCCGGAAGAAAAATCATAGCTTCTGAAATAATTATAATTAAGCCCAGAAAAAGCATCAAACCGCTGCCCTGGGAATCGCATATCTAATAAAAATTCCACCCCATCATTATCTGTATCCTGACTTGGAGAGGTCGCCCCGTACGCCTCCCCTTTAATGTTCCAAGACCATATGAAGACATCTCGGACCGGATCAACCACAGCTCGAGGAGTTCCAACGTGGTCGGGCACAATGTAGCTTAGCTTATTGTTATTAGAAAGAAGTCCGACCGGAATTCCCCCCATCCATATTGCCTGCTGAATGGGCTGACCGTCGCCGCCGTAGTCTCCTATCCAATTGCCAGCTTCGTCGTACAGCGTGTAGGTGTTGGCCGTCCCCAGGAAGCGACGGACCTGCTCGCCCCTGCCGTTGTAGCGGTAGTTCATCGCCAGTTGCCCGGCGCGCTTGGCCTGGCTCATGCGGCCGGTGGCATCGTAGACATACTGGCGGGCGGTGCCGCCGATCGCGGTGGTGTTGCCCACCGCATCGTAGGTGCGCGCGGTGCCGGCCACGGCGCTCAGGCGATGGCTGGTCGCCGGATAGGCGTAGGCCTGCGTGGCGCCGTTGACCTTCGCGCTGAGGCGATTGCCGGTGGCATCGTAGCTGTAGCCATCGATCACCGCGCCGGTCGGGCCATCCTTGAATTCGGTCAGCCGGCCAAGCGCGTCGTAGCCCAGGCTCATCACCGGTGCGGCATTGCCCGGCGCCGTGAGCGCGTCGAGATTGCCGGCCGGATCGAAGGCGAAGCCTACGCCCAGGCCGTCGCTGCGACTGTCGCTGATCGCCAACGGACGGTAGTCCTGGTCCAGCAGGCGCTGCATCGGCCTGCCGTTGCCGTAGGACCACCCCGCCACCGGACCGAACGGATAGTAGGTGGCGTTGCCCAGCAGCACCTGGCGCGCACCGCCCGCCGGGGTGACGCCGACCTCGGTGGTCTGGCCTTGCGCGTTGCGTACGTAGTCGACCACCGCGCCGTCGGGATAGGTGAGGCGGCTCAGCTGCCCAGCCTTGGTGTACGCGTAGCGCAGCACCAGCGCGTGGCCGTTGGTGGTCTGCACCTTGCGCACCAGATCGCCGAAGCGGTCATAGCAGTACTGGGTGATGGCACCGCCGTCCTGCATCTTCGCCAGCCGGCCAACGGCGAACGTCTCGCCGCTGGCGCATACGCTCTGGCTGATGTCGTAGGTATAGGTGACACCCAGTTCGCTGTCCGGATATGCGACGTGCGTAAGGCGGTTCAACGCGTCGTAGCTGTACGTGGTGGTGATGCCGCGCGCATCGGTCTGGCTGGCGCGGTTGCCGGCGCTGTCGTAGGTGTAGCTGGTCGTGCCCGTATCCGGGCTGGTGAGCATAGTCAGATCGCCAAAACCGTTGTACTCGTAGCTGGTATCCAGGCCCTTTGGATCAGTCACCTTGGTCAGGTTGTCCAGCGCGTCGTAGGCGAACTTGGTTTCCGCGGCGATGCCGCCAACATCCTGCAGCGTGCGCGTCAGGCGGCTGAGCGGGTCGTAGTCGTTCTGGGTGACGCGGCCGAGCGCATCGGTCACGGTCTTGGTATTGCCGTTCGAATCGTAGCTGAAGTCTGTGGGATCGCCCTTCGCCGTGGCTTGCGTGGCCAACTGGCCCAACTGGTTGTAGACCCGCGACAGCGTGCGCTTGAGCGCGCCCGACGCATCCTTGGTGTCTTCCTTGACCCGGTTGCCGGCATTGTCCAGCGTGTAGTGCAGCGTGTTGCCGGCGCCGTCGGCGATATCGGTCAGGCGGTGCGCGCCGTCATAGGTGAATGACGTGAACGAACCGTCGGGCTGCGTCACGCGCTTGACCAAGCCGGTGGGCCAATAGTCGATGCGGGTGATGCGATCGTCGCTCTCGGCGCTGTCGTCAGCACCGCGCACTTTGCTGGCGGTGAGCCAGCCGCGAGGATGGTAGGTATAGTCGGTGATGATGCCATTGGCGTCCTTGACCGACAGGACTCGGCCGGCGCCGTCGTAGGACAGATACTCGGTAACCTGACCCGTGGAAGTGGTGACCTTCCAAAGGTCGCCTTTGCGATGCGGACAGGTCATCGTGCTACCGCAGGCTTCATCATCAGCGGCATAGTAGTTATAACGCGTCAGATCCGAGACGTCACTGCGCGTGCCGTCGGTCGACGTCACCAAGCCAAGCAATGGACAGGCGCCTGCATCTAGACCGGGTTGCTCGCAATAGGTGGTTCTGGTGGTCCGGTTGATGCCGGTCATAGGGTCCGTAGCAGAGAAGGTCAGGACTTGACCTCGGCTGTTATATGTCCGAGCTGATTTCCCGATCAAGGCGCCCGATGCATCGTAGTTTCGACGTTCTAAAGGCACACGCAGCTCGGGGTGCCAGTCGATCTGTGTGACGCGCTTGTTGCCGAAGGCATCGTTGGCGGCCTCGGCCTTTTGATTAAGAACACCATTAATTCCATAGTCATAATCAGTAATAGATCCAAGGGCATCGGTTACAGTATTCGCATAACCAGAAGCATCATAGGTATACGCCACCCCCCCATCAGGGCAGCCCACGCAATCTATTGACGAAGAAACCAGTCTTCGCACACCGAACATTGATTCGAATTCATACTTCTCGACACGCCCACTTGGAAAAGCAACGTTCGCACCACCACCATCATCACTGTAGCTTATGACATATTTATCCACGTCGCCAATATGCTTAGTGCCAACGGCCTTGCCATCTTGGCTATAATCAAACTCTGCAAATGCCCTGCCATCCTCATCGACCACTGCAGACAGATATACTCCTTGCCGCCCGGAAACATCAACGTACTGATACGCAATCACGTGCCCCATGCGATCCACTGAAACCAGCCTATTATTGACGTCATAGCCGTATTTCACGCTCTGGCCGTCTGGAAGATTAATCCTGTCAATACGTCCGTTCGAGTCATGGCTGATGGGCGCCTTACGTCCTTGTGCATCACTAAGCGATAGAAGCTTTCCAGAACTACTTCTATTTAGAACCATCTCTGGCACGCCATCGCGTTTGACAGTAAGAAGGAGTCCTTCTCTGTCATACATCTCCTCGACTCCATCGGCGGCTTTCAGAGTCCAGCCTATTATCTCGCCACTCTCATCTCTGTTCTCGAGAAGAACAGTTGCCAACGTATCAACTTCTCCTACCCATGCATCGTCATCGCCGGAAAGAAAAGGAAGCACTGTCCCATCATGCCGGAAAGCATATACAACAGCTTCCGAATATTGGGTGGCGGGCACATAAGATATCCTGGCATTAAATAAACCATTCCAACCATCGCCAAATTCGCTCGAAACACGGAGTCCTGGCCAGCGTCCGCCCGATCTAAATACCCTCTTGATAGCAACAGTTCCAAACTGCGCATCAGTTGCGTACTCGATCTTCCTACCAGTATTACAAGAAATAGGATTTCCTATAATTTTTTCGCGCAAACACGACCCGGACTTGGATTCAGAAAACAAAGGGCGCGAGCAGAACGAACTTTCCGAGCCATCAGGATTATACTGCCTGACGTACACATAATCGGTCGGGCAGTAGTATGTTGGATAGACATGATTTTGGCCATAACTATCACGCTCAACATATCCTTCTGGATTTCCCTGAAACCCTCCATGGTACACAAGGTCATAAATACAACCAGGGCCATAGGCCTGGCCATCCCTCAAAAAATCACTGGTATACCTGGGGTTAATAAACTCCACCCAGCCGGGGTAGAAAGGCCCTTGGGTAGAATTGGCGAAAACGGCTGTCATCTCACAGCCGATATTGGGAACCTCAAGGAACCGGTCGACTAAAGGTGCGCCATATATGGTGAGCGCAGGAATACGACTAAAGTCTTGCGCACTCGCTGCCCCGAACAGCGAGGCCATAAGAATAAATATCAAACATCTAACCATTGAAATCCCTTTCGCACTACATCAGGTAATTGGTTTCAAAATTCGCGACTTAGTGGCTCTAGTCCCACTAAGCTCAGCAAAAAGTTGACCGGATATCCCGTTAGCTTCCTCGTCGACAAAGTAGCATCGGTCTTTCCCTACCCGCAAGCGCCGCTTGGAAAAGGGCCGGAGATAGATCAGCAGTCCGCGTCGAGGACCACTATTTGATACGCAAAAGCTCTGTTAGATCCATTCTTAAAAAAACGACCGCACCGGTTCCCGCCGGTGCGGCCGAATGGGAGGGGCCCGGCACAGCCGGACCGTTGCGCCGTGGCTGCGGCGGGAACCGCCCACGGGATTTGCGTGCGGCCCGGCGTTGCCGGGCCGCATCGTCACAAGCCGATCAGAAGCGCACCCGGATGCCGGCGTAGTAGCGCCGCTCGAAGATGTTCTGGTCGTAGTAGTGGTTGCTCCACTGCGCGTAGCGGCGTTCGCTTTCGCCGGTCAGGTTGGTGCCCTGCAGGTAGAGCGTGACGTTGTCGTTGATGTCGTAGCTGACCGAGGCGTCCAGGTAGCCGACGTCGTCGTTCCAGATGGCCAGTTCGTCGCCCCACGCGGAGCTGTTGATCTGGCTGAAGCGCTTGCTGCGCCAGTTGTAGGCCACGCGCGCCTGCAGCTTGTCCTTCTGGTACCACAGCACGGCGTTGGCCTGGTGCTTGGAGTTGTCGCCGATGGGCAGGCTGTCGCCTTCGATGTCGGTGTTGTCGGTGTCCGCGTCGGAATAGGTGTAGTTGACGTTGGTGCCGAAGCCGCTGAGCCAGCCGGGCAGGAAGTCGAAGGCCTGCTGGTAGCCGATCTCGAAGCCCTTGATCTTGCCGCCGCCGCCGTTGACGATGCGCTCCACCGGGCCGCCGGCACGCACCACGCCGTCGGCGTCGGGCATCGGTTCGATCTCGGTGACCGTGGTCGGGAACGACTTCACGTCGATCAGGAACACGCCGACGTTGAGCAGCGAGGTGTCGGCGAAGTACCACTCCCACGAGGCGTTGTAGTTGCTGGCGCGGTACGGCTCCAGGTCCGGGTTGCCGGAGCGGCCGTTGAGGAACAGCACCGCGTCGGCCGGCAGCGACGGGTTGCGCGGCGGCGTGCCATTGACCGCGTAGAAGCTGACCAGGCCGCGGCCCAGGTCGGGCAGGTCCTGGCGCGCCACCGCCTTGTTGTAGGCGAAGCGCAGCTTCTGCGTGTCGGTGATGTCCAGCGACAGGTTGCCGCTGGGCAGCACGTCGGTGTACTGGCGCACCAGCCGGTTGCTGCCGATCGCCGGGCTGACGCCGTTCCACTCGACGTTGCCGATGTACACGCTGCCGCTGCTCAGGTACTGGTCGATCAGCAGCTTGGTCTGCACGATGCGCGCGCCGATGTTGGCGCTCCACGGCACGCGCCCGCCGGTGCCGCCTTCCAGGCTGGCCATGAAGTAGGCCGAACTGCTCTTCTCCTTGACCTGGTACGAGTCGGCCGCCTGCTGGTAGGCCACGTTGCCCGGATACAGGCTGTCGAGGTACGCCACCGGATCCTTCATCACTTCCGGGTTGATCGCCGGCAGGCCCTGCGCGCCGAGGCCGTTGACGGTCACCGGCGAGAAGTCGTTGAAGTAGCTCCAGTAGCCGGGGATCGAACTGAACGGCAGCAGCCGCGCCTCGGACACGCCGCTGCAGGTGTCGGCGATCAGCGGGTCCTTGTAGTAGTACAGCGCGCGGTTGGGATCGGCGCAGCTGGACGACACCGGCGACAGGTAGCGGTAGGTGTCGAGCTTGAAGTCGCGCTCGCCGTAGCGCAGGCCGAACTGGAAGCTGCGCACCACGCCGTCTTCGAACTCGAAGGTGCCGTCGGCGCGGAACGCGTCCATCTTGGCTTCGATGTGGTTGCCCTGCGCCCAGGTCGACATCAGCTGCCAGTTGTCCGGGTTGGAGACGTCGGTGGCCAGGTTGATCGCCGGGTAGGTGCCGCGGAAATCCACCGACGCGTCCACCGTGGGCAGGCCGTTGGCGTTGGCCCACTGGGTGACGCCGCCGGCGCGGGTGATCTGGTCGCCGCGCGTGACCACCGAGTCGGCGCGCGCCTCGTCGTAGGTGCGCTCCGAATCGCCGTGTACCCAGCGAAACGACGCGCGCAGCGGGCCGCCGTCGTCGAAGCGCAGTTCGACGTTGGTGTTGAGCGCGTCCGAATCGCCGACGCCGGCCATCGAATGCGCCTGGAAGCGGTTGTAGCGGAACTGGCCGTACTCGAGCACGCCGTTGCCGTCGACGATGGAGCCGGGCTGCAGCTGGTTGGTGGCCCAGCCGGTGTGCAGCTGCGCGGCGACCGAGGTGTCCAGGTCCTCGAGCTTGGTGTAGGCCGCGTCGGCCAGCAGCGTCCACGATTCGTTGATGTTGAACTGGAACGAGCCGTTGACGCCGGTGCGCTGGCGGTCGGTGCTGCGGTTGTCCAGTTCGGTGGCCACCCAGTTGTAGAAGTAGTCGCGCGGCAGGTTGGACGGATCGGTGTTGCCGCCGAGCGCGCCGTCGCCGTTGAAGTCGAAGCCCACGTTCTGCTCGGTGGATTTCTGCGCGCCGTTGGAATACACGCTGGGGTGCTTGTTCTCCAGCGTGGCGTCGGAATACGACACCGCCAGCAACGCGCCCCAGCGCTCGGTGCGGTAGCTGGCCAGGCCGGAATACAGTTCGTTGAGTTCCTCCACGCGGTCGCCGTAGGAGCCTTCGGCCTGGCCGCTGAAGGTCCAGCCTTCGGGCAGGTCGAACGGGCGCCGCGTCTTCAGCGACACCGTGCCGCTGATGCCGCCGTCCAGGTCGGCCGCGGTCGGCGACTTGATCACGTCCACGCCGCTGAACAGCGTCGGCGGGATGTCGACGAAGTCCGGCTGCGCGCGGCCGATGTTGGGCTGGCCGTACTGGTCGCCGCCGCCGGCGCTGAGGTACAGCTCGCCGTTCATCGTGGTCTGCACCTGCGGCATGCCGCGGATGTTGAGCTGCGAGCCCTCGCCGGCCGAGCGCCGGATCTGCACGCCGGGCACGCGCTGCAGCGAATCGGTGATGGTGACGTCGGGCAGCTTGCCGATGTCCTCGGCGGAGATCGAGTCGATGATCTGCGCGGCGCTGCGCTTGTTCTCGATCGCCTCGGCCTGGGCGCCGCGCACGCCGCGCACCATCACCGAATCCAGCTCGGTCACCGACCGTTCCGACGCCGGGGGCTGCGCCTGCTGGGCCAGCGCCGGCGCGGCGGCCAGCGCCGCCAACGACATCGCCAGCGCGGCGGCCAGCGCATTGCGTGAGTACTGCTGCTTGTGCAGATGGTTCATGGTCCCCTCCCAGGGATGTCTGTCCGACCGTAGGTAACGCAATCTTTCGACGGGTTGGTATGGCGGCGGCGCGTACCGGCCGCATTTCTCCTGCTCCTTGAACGTCCGCGCGGCGCGTTGCTCCGCCGCACGGCAATGCGGCAAACGCTTACGGCTGCGCGGGCACCTGTGCGGCCGGCACGTTCCAGCCGCGCAACTGCACGCGGGCGTTGCGCAACTGCTCGGCCGATGGGCCGCGGATCTCGACCTGGCGCGACTCGCCCGGCAACAGGCTCACGTAGTTGTCGCTGTAGTACGCCGGCAGCAGGCGCTGGCCGTGCGCGTCGACCACGGTGAGCTTGGCGCTCAACGCCACCTGCGCGGTGGGGTTGCGCAGCGCCACGCGCAGGCGCGGTTCGCCGCCGTCGGCCAGCAGTTGCGACTGCAGCTGCAGCGGCGCCGGCGGCAAGGCGTTCAGGCCCTGCATCGCCGCGTCGTCCTTGGCCACCCAGTAGAAGTTGCGCGACAGCAGCTGCCCGCCGCGGTCGTGCAGCTGCAGGCTCACGAAGCCCAGGCCGTCCTGCCGTTGCAGCAGCGGCGCCAGCGACAGCGCCACCGGCGTGGTCGCCAGCGCCGGCGCCGACAGCACGGTTTCGCACTCGCCCAGCGCACGGCCGTCGCGCGCATGCACTAGCGCGACCACGCGCAGGCCTTGCAGCGCCTGTGCGGTGTTGTTGACCACGGCCAGCTGGCGATCGGGCAGGTTCATCTGTACGTGCACCGGTTCGGACGCCGCGCGCACGCCGTAGTAGGCGGCATGCGTGTCGTAGTCGTGGCTGTAGATCTGCCACACGTTGCTCGGCCAGGCCGGATGGCTCATCCACAGCAGGCGGCCGCTGTTCTTGCTCCACAGCTGGGCGTTGAAGCCTTCGAAGATGGCGCGGTGGGTCTCGTAGTTCAGCAGCTGCGCCTTGCGCTCGAAATCCTCCAGCCCGGTGGGCGCGCCGAGCTTGGCGCGCATCGCGCGCATGAAGCTGGCGGTGTCGCCGTTGCCCGACTGGTGCCAGTCGTGGTACGCCCAGGCATCGCCGATCGGCCACCAGTCCGGCTCGGCGACCGAGGCCTTGAACGATTCGAGGGTGGAGAACGACGGCGTGCCCACCTCCACCGAGAAACCCTGCGCCAGCTCGGTGAAATAGGCTACCGGCTCGCGGTAGTTGTACGGGCCGCTGCGCTGCAGGTTGATCTCGTTGGAACTGCCGGTGTACCAGCGGGTGCCGTCGAGCTCGGCGACCAGCGCGTCCAGCCCCTCGTTGAGCAGCGGCTGCGGCACGCCCTCGTTGCGGCCGAACCACAGCACGATCGAGGGATGGTTGCGGAAGCGGCGGATCACCTCGGCGGCGTTGGCCAGGAACAGCGCCTCGTCCTGCGGTTCCAGGTTGTAGTTCTGCGTGGACGCCCAGAAATCGCTGAACACCAGCATGCCGTATTCGTCGGCCAGCTCGTAGAACGCGGCCTCGGTGTTCTGCCCGACCCAGTTGCGCACCACGTTGAAGTGCGCCTCGCGCTGCAGGCGGAAGTACGGCTCCAGGCGTTCGCGCGACACGCGCTTGCGCCAGTCGTCCATGCCCCAGTTGCCGCCCTTCACCGCGATGCGCACGCCGTTGATGCGGATCGCCAGGTGCGGCGCCAGGCGCGCGTCGTCGAGCTTGCGCACCGCCGGCGAACGCAACGCGCCCGGGTACAGCGAAGCCGCGTTGCCGCCGGGCACCGGCCGGATCGCGCCGTGGCGCACGTCGACGATGCGCTCGCCGCGCGCGCGCGCCTGGTTCAGGTCCACCAGCACGCGCTGCAGCTGGCCCTGTTCGTCGAACAGCGACAGCTCGTAGCTCACCTCGCGGATGCCGAAGCGGATGCGCTGCGCGTCCGAGCGCTGCCCGCCGCTGTCGAAGCCCACCTCCAGCGTGTACAGCGCCGGTTCGCCGTAGCCGTTCGGCCACCACAGCCGCGGCTGCGCGATGGCCAGCTGCGGCACCTCGGCCGCGTTCCACTCCACCGTGGTGCCGCCCGGCGGCACGCTGACCGGGCGCGCGATGCGCACGTCGCCGAACGCCGCGCTCAGTTCGCCCTGTACCGGCGCGTCGCCGTCGTTGCGCAGCGGGATGCGCAGCAGCAGTTCGGCGCGGCGATGGTCCGGCGCCAGCCGGGCGGTGATCACCTGGGTGTCGCCGATCGCCACCGCGCCGGTGGCGCGCAGCTGCACGTCCTGCCACAGGCCGGTGTTGCGGTCGCGCACCGCCGGGATCCAGTCCCAGCCTTCGCTGGCGATGAAGGTCGGCCCGTCCAGCGCCTGCATGCCGCCGTTCTCGCCGACGCCGGCGCTCATCGACTGCTCGTGCGGCAGCCCCGGGTGCGGCGGCGGCGACACCCGCACCGCGACCACGTTGCGCCGTCCCGGCTGCAGGTGCGCGCTGACGTCGAAGCCGCCGCGCGCGAACGCGCCGCGGGTCTGGCCGACGCGCGCGCCGTTGACCCAGATTTCGCCGGCGTAGTTGATGCCGTTGAACAGCAGTTGCAGGCGCTGCCCGGCCAGCGCCGCCGGCACCTCGAACGCGCTGCGGTACCACCAGTCGTGCTGGTTCAGCGACTCGGGGATGGCCAGGTTGTTGAGGCCGAAATCCGGATCCGGATACACGCCGCGGTCGACCAGCGTGGTCAGCACCGTGCCCGGCACGGTCGCCGCGCGCCACGCCGCGCCGCCGGCGTAGTCCGCGCGCGACAGCGCCGCGCCATCGGCCTGGCCCAGTTCCGGCGCCGCCGCCAGCTGCCAGGCGTTGATGCGCCAGGTCTGCGATTGCAGCGGCTGCAGCGCCGCGACATCGGCAGGCGCGCGCGCCACCGGCGCCGAATACGGCGCGGCGCTGCGCGGCAGGGTGGCGGCCGGCTGCGGCGCCCGCTGTCCGGCCATCTGCTTGGTCTGCACCGGCCAGGTCGGCGCGGCGTCCTCGAACCGGGCCAGCGCGTCGTCGGGCGGCGCCGCGGATGCCGCGGCCAGCGCGGCGGCGTCCTGCGCGCCCGCCGCCACGCTGAAACCGGCAATATCGCCGGCGAAGTGCGTGGCCTGCGTCCACGGCTGGATGTGCGGGCCGAACGCCAGCCGCGGCGCGACCGCCGCGCTGCGCAGCGCGCCATCGGCGACGCGGCGGCCGTCCACATACAGCGCCACGCGTCCGCCCTGCGCCACCGCCGCCAGCGCATGCCAGCGTCCGGCCGGCAGGCGGGCGTCGGAACGCAGCGTGGCCTGCCCGTCCTGCCAGAACGCCAGCGTTCCCGCGTCGATGGCCAGAAAGCGGCCGTTGCTCGCCGGATCGCCGACGCCGGCGATCAGCGAGCGTCCGGACGGCGCCAGGCTGGGGCGCACCCAGGCGCGCATCGTCCATTCGGCGTCGGCGCGCAGCCACGGCGTGGCGGCGGGCAGCGGCTTGTCCAGCCCCACGCCTCCTGCCAGCACGCGCACGTCGTACGGACCACTGGACGCCTCGGCCGCAGGCTGCGCGCTCGCGCAGACAGGGGACAGCCACGACAGGCACAGCACGAAACCACAGGCCCACGAACGGACCGACCGACCGCACTTCAGCATTAGAGGTCTCTCCCAAGCTCTAAGCCAGCATCGATGTGGAAGCCCGCGCGCACAGACACGGACTCCGCCTTCGGCTACCCCCCCTGTACGATCATGCGGCGGCCTTGGTGCGTGGTAACGTTATCCGAGTCATCGCCGCGACACAACTGCCGCCGTTCGCACCCAGGGAGGAACCCGATGCGCCATCTCCGCCAGCTCGCCGGTCTGCTTTGCTGTCTCGCCCTGTCGGCTCCCGTCGCCGCGCAGGACAAACCACTGACCCTGCAATCCCCCGACGCCCTGACCCAGGTCAGTTTCGCGCTGGACGCCGGCGGCAAACCGACCTACAGCGTGCAGTACCGCGGCCGCACCGTACTCGATGCCTCGCCGCTCGGCCTGGACCTGGGCGAGGACGGCAAGTTCGCCGAACGGCTGCGGGTGCTCGGCAGCGCGCGCACGCAGCGCGACCAGCGCTACCGGTTGCTGGCCGGCAAGACCTCGCAGGCGCGCGACCGCTACCGCGAACTGACCGTGCGCCTGGCCGACGCGAACGACCGCCGCGTGGACGTGGTCCTGCGCGCCTACGACGACGGCATGGCGCTGCGCTACCGCTTGCCGCGCGCGCAGCAGGTGCGCATCCGCAACGAACTGACCGGGTTCGCGTTCCCGCGCGACTATCCGTGCTGGGCGTTGAACCTCGGCCGCTTCGGCACCAGCCACGAGGGCGAATACGATCCGGTCGCCGCCTCGCGGCTGCGCCCGCACAACCTGATCGAACTGCCGCTGGTGTGCCAGGCCGATGCGCAAGGCACCACGCTGGCGATCGCCGAAGCCGACCTGCGCGACTACGCCGGGCTGTACCTGACCGGCCGCGCCGACGGCACGCTCGGCGTGGACGCCAAGCTGTCGCCGCGGCTGGACACCCCGCGCCTGGCGGTGCAGCTGGATGCGCAGGGCAAGGACTTCCAGACGCCGTGGCGGGTGCTGATGCTCGGCGCGGCGCCTGGCGAGCTGATCGCCTCCACGCTGGTGCAGAACCTCAACCCGCCGTCGGCGATCGCCGACACGCGCTGGATCAAGCCGGGCAAGTCGGCGTGGGACTGGTGGTCCGGCAGCCTGGCCGCCGACGTGCCCAACGCCGGCATGAACGACGCCACGATGCGCCGCTACATCGACCACGCGCAACAGCTGCGGCTGCAGTACATGCTGATCGACGACGGCTGGTACCACGGCAGCACCGGCAACGGCCGCTACAACGCCGATGCCGACATCACCCGCGCGATACCGGAGATCGACCTGCCGGCGCTGGTGAAGTACGGCGAGCAGCGCGGCGTCGGCCTGTGGGTCTGGGCGCACTGGAAATCGCTGGACGAACGCATGGAGCCGGCGCTGGCGTACTACCAGAAGCTCGGCATCAAGGGCATCAAGGTCGACTTCATGGACCGCGACGACCAGCAGATGGTCGATTTCTACCACCGCCTGCTCGCCGCGGCCGCGCAGCACAAGCTGCTGGTGAACCTGCACGGCGCCTACCACCCCACCGGGCTGGCCCGCACCTATCCGAACTTCCTGACCCAGGAAGGCGTGCTCGGCGCCGAATACAACAAGTGGACCCGGCGCATCACCGCCACGCACAACCTGACCCTGCCGTTCACGCGCATGCTGCTCGGGCCGATGGACTACACGCCCGGCGGTTTCCGCAACGTCGCGCCGGCGCAGTTCCAGCCCAGCCACCTGGCGCCGCAGGTGATGACCACGCGCGCGCAGCAGCTGGCGATGTACGTGGTCTACGAGAGCCCGTTCGCGGTGGTCGCCGACAGCCCGGAGCAGTACGTCGGGGCGCCGGCGACGCAGTTCCTGCGCGAGGTGCCGGCCAGCTGGGACGAGACCCGGGTGCTGTCGGGCACGATCGGCGAGCAGATCGTGGTCGCGCGCCGCAGCGGCCGCGACTGGTACCTGGGCGCGATGACCAACGAGACCGCGCGCGAACTGGACGTGGCGCTGGATTTCCTGCCCGCGGGCCGCTGGCAGGCCACGGTCTACGCCGACGGCGCGGCGCCGGCCGAAGTGAACATCGACACCCGCACGCTGGAGCGCAAGGCACGCAGGCTGGCGCTGAAGCTGGCGGCCAACGGCGGCGCGGCGGTGAAGCTGAGCCCGGCGAAGTAGGTCCGCCCACCTTCCCATCCGCCCTTCGCGTCCCTCCCCTGCTAGCCGGGGGGGAGGGAAACTGCTCGGGATTTCAGGGACGGAGAAGGGGCGGGAAAGAACGATCCCGCGGCTCGCGGATGCAGCAGCGGCAGCACGTGCGTGGCGCCGAAGTCGCCGCACGCTGAGCATGTTCAAGCGCGACGGAACGTCATGGAAGCGCCGCTGGCGATCTGGCGATCGGCGCGGCAGGCCTCTGTCGATATCGTCCATCACGAAGCTACGGCCGCGAAAAGGCGTTGTCGCACAGCCACGACCGGCCCACATCCGCTACCTCGACGACCGCGACGGCCATTCGCACAACCGCGCCGAACAGGACTTCGTCTGCAACGCCGACGAGGATCGCCGGCTCGCGACGCCGCGCTGCGCCGAACACCCCCAGACACCTCGCCGGCTGTGTCCGAGAGCCTCCTGGAAAACTACGCAATATCGCTCAGGGCCGATCCAGCCAGCGGCAGATCTCGCCGCGCAACCGGTGCCCCGGCACCGGGCCGCCTTCGCCGAAGCGCAGGTAGCCCGCATCGTCGGCATGGCGCGGCCAGCGCGGCAGGCCGTCCGCGTTCGGGTCGCCGTGGCGCGCGAACGCGGCCCAGTAGCGCGACAGCGTCACCGACGGATCGCCGTGCGCCTGGAGCGGCAGCGCGCGGAACACGAACGGCAGTTCCGCGCTGTGGGTGACGCGCCCGCCGGGCGCGGCCAGGTCGAACTCGTACTGCCATACCGGCTGGCCGAGCGCGGCCTGGCGCGCGGCCACCGCGCCGGCCGGGCAGCGGAAGGTCAGGTCGGTGGCCAGCTGCATCGCGACGTCGCCGTAGCGCGGATCGGCATGCGCCGCGCCGTCGCGATACAGCGCCAGCACGCGCTCGGCCTGCGCCGGATAGTCGCGCCGCAGCCGCGCCTGCGCGCCGCCCGCGCCGCCGTAGGTCAGTTCCTGCGCCACGCTGCCCAGCAGCAACGGCACGCGATGCTGCTCGCCCGCCGCCAGCATCGCCGCCGGCGCGCGCGGAATCACGTAGCCGTCGACGATGGCCTGCAGCCAGAGGTAACCGTCGTCGTCGATCGCCGGCACGTCGATGCCCTGCGCGGCCGCGATCAGCCGCGCCGGCGGCAGGCGCCGCAGCGTCGCCAGGCGCGCATCCGACGGTGCGGTGGCGGGCGCGGCGTCCGCGCCGGCGCGCTGGGCGATGCGCTGGCCCAGCGCCTCGTTCTCGCCCAGGCTGCGCGGCGGCAGGCCGAACCCGGCGGTGCCGCTGTGTTCGATCGCCGCGCCGAACAGGCCCTTGGACAGCGGCGACAGCAGCAGCAGGCCCACGTCCTGGGCGCCAGCGGACTGGCCGAACACGGTCACCCGCGCCGGGTCGCCGCCGAAACGGGCGATGTTGTCGCGCACCCAGCGCAATGCCGCGATCTGGTCGAGCAGCGCGTAATGGCCGGACGCGCGCTGCGCGGATTCGGCGCTGAGTTCCGGCAGCGACAGGAAGCCGAACACGCCGAGCCGGTACTGCACGGTGACCAGCACCACGCCCTGCTCGACCAGCCGCGACGGCAGGATGTCGGCGCCGCCGGCGACGTTGGCGCCGCCGTGGATCCACACCATCACCGGCTGCCTGGCCGCCGGGTCCAGGCGCGGCGTCTGCACTTCCACGTACAGGCAATCCTCGCTGGAGCGGCGCGCGAGCGCGTCGTTCCAGCCGATCGCCGGCTGCGCGCAGGTCGGTGCCGGCTGCGTCGCATCGCGCACGTCGTGCCAGCGCGCCGGCGGCTGCGGCGGGCGCCAGCGCCGCGCGCCGGTGGGCGGCGCGGCGAACGGAATCGCGCGGAACAGCACGCTGCCGTCGGCCTGCCGCTGTCCGCGCAGGGCGCCGTCGGCGATCGTCACCTGCGGCGCGGCGGCTGGCCCGGCCGCCGCCGCGGTCGACAAGGCGGGCAGGGGGCACGCGGCGCAGGCCAGCGCCAACGCGAGGGAAACCGCCCGATGCCGACGCCGGCCCAGGTCCATCGGCTCAGCCCGTATGCGCGCCGACCCGGCTGCGCCAGGCGCCGAGCAGCACCGCCGTCGCCGCGGCGACGTTGAGGCTCTCGACCACGCCGGTGCCGGGAATCGACAGCCGCTGTTCGCACTGGCGCGCGAACTCGCGGTCCATGCCTTCGCGCTCGGCGCCCATCACGTACACCAGCCGCGGCGGCAGCGCCGCGGCGAACACGTCGTCGCCGCCGTCGACCAGCGTCGCCGCCAGCGCGAAGCCGGCCGCGCGCAGCTGCGCCATGGCCTGCGCGGTCGGCGGCAGCCGCACCAGCGGCACCGCCTCGGCGCCGCCTTCGGCCACGCGCGCGGCGGCGCCGGACAAGGCCAGCGTCGCCGTCTCCGGCAGCAGGATCGCAGAGGCGCCGAAGTGCGCCGCCGAGCGCAGGATCGCGCCGAAGTTGTGCGGGTTGCCTACCCCGTCCAGCCACAACGCCAGCGCCGGCCCCGGCGCAAGCGCCTGCAGCCACGGCGCCAGCGCCAGCGGCTCCTCGCGCAGCACGTCGGCCACCACGCCTTCGTGGTGCGCGCTGGCGGCGAGCTTGTTCAGGTCGGCCTCCTCGACCACGCGGTAGCCCACGCGGTTGGACACGCACCACTTCAGCAGCGGCTGCAGCACCGGGATGCGCGCCTGCGCCAGGTACAGCTTGCGGATCGCCTCGGGCCGGCGCGCATGCACCGCGCGCACCGCGTTGAGCCCGTACAGGCGCAGTTCGTCGTGGCCGCCGCGCCGCGGCGCGGTGCCTTCCTCGCCGGCGTCGCGCGCGGCGCGCGGCGGGCGCGGCGCCGAGCCGCGCGAAGCGCTCCAGGGGTCATTCACTTCTGTTCTTCTCCAGTACGCGTTCGCGCCAGAAATCGGCGTTCTTGATCCCCAGCGGCTCCGGGTCGAACACCGGGTCCAGGCCGAGCTTCTTCTGCCGCTCGTAGTCGCGCAGGGCCAGCATCGCCGGCTTGTGCAGGATCAGGATGGCGATGATGTTGAGCCACGCCATCAGGCCCACGCCGATGTCGCCCAGCGCCCACGCCTGGCTGGCGTTGTGGAAGGCGCCGAACACGACCATGAACATGATGCCCAGGCGCAGCAGCAGCACGGTCAGCGGACGCCGGTTCTTGCCGTTGATGTAGCTCAGGTTGGTCTCGGCCATGTAGTAGTACGCCATGATCGTGGTGAAGGCGAAGAAGAACATCGCCACCGCGACGAAGCCGGCGCCCAGGCCGGGAAACACCGATTCCACCGCCGCCTGCGCGTAGCCCGGGCCTTCTTCCACCCCCACCAGCCCCGCGTGCAGCGGCGCGCCGCCGTCGGGCGAACGCACGTTGTACATGCCGGTGGACAGGATCAGGAACGCGGTCGCGGTGCACACCATCATGGTGTCGAAATAGATCGCGAACGCCTGCACGTAGCCCTGCTTGGCCGGATGCGAGACCTCGGCGGCGGCGGCGGCGTGCGGGCCGGTGCCCTGCCCGGCCTCGTTGGCGTAGATGCCGCGCTTCACGCCCCATTCCACCGCCAGCCCGATCAACCCGCCGAACGCGGCATGGGTGCCGAAGGCGCTGCTGAAGATGGTGCCGAACATCTCCGGCACGCGCTCGGCGTTGAGCAGCATCACCACCACCGCGGTCAGGATGTAGCCCAGCGCCATGAACGGCACCACGATCTCGGCGAAGTTGGCGATGCGCTTGACCCCGCCGAAGATGATCACCGCCAGCAGCAGCGCCACCGCGATGCCGATCCCCAGCTTGAGCGCGTCGCGCACCGGCATGCCCAGCCACTGCGTATCCAGCGGACCGCACAGCGCGGTGCCCTGGCAGGCGTTGGCGACGCTGTCGGCGATCGCGTTGGCCTGCACGCCGGGCATCAGGAAGCCGGTGGCGACGATGGTGGCGACGGCGAACATCAGCGCGTACCACTTCAGGCCCATCGCCTTCTCGATGTAGTACGCCGGGCCGCCGCGATAGCGGCCCTCGGCGTCCTTGACCTTGTAGATCTGCGCCAGGGTGGACTCCACGTACGAGGTGGACGCGCCGAGGAAGCCCATCACCCACATCCAGAAGATCGCGCCGGGCCCGCCGAAGGCGATCGCGGTGGCCACGCCGGCGATGTTGCCGATGCCGATGCGCCCGGCCATGGACATCGCCAGCGCCTGGAACGAGGACACGCCCGCGTCGGACTTCTGCCCGCCCGCGGTCAGGCGGATCATCTCCACGAACCCGCGCACCTGCATGAAGCCGGTGCGCAGCGTGAAGTAGAGGCCGGCGGCCAGGCACATGAAGATCAGCGCCTTGCTCCAGATGATGCTGTTGATGACCGAGATGACATTCTCCATGCGGGGCTCCGGCGCGTCGAGGATGGATAACCCCGTGAGTGGGGACCCCGCGATTCTTACCGAAAACGCCCGGCACGGGGCGAATTGGCGAAAAACCCGCCTCTGCCGGCGGCCATGGCCACGCCCGCCGCTGGCCGCGTCCGCCGCCGCGGCTCAGCCCGGCGGCAGCGCCACGCGCGCGAAGCAGCGCAGGTCGTGCACGCCGTCGGGCTTGAGCAGCGCGGCGCGCTGCGTGCCCTCCTCGACGAAGCCGTTCTTCAGCAGCACCCGCGCCGAGGCCGGATTGCTGTCGAGCACGGTCGCGGCCAGGCGGTACAGCGGCAGCGTGCGCATCGCCCAGTCCGCGTACGCGGCCACGATCCGGGTCATGCGCCCCTGGCCCCAGTAGGCGCGCCCCAGCCAGTAGCCGAGCTCGGCGCTGTGGCGGCGCTCGCCCTGGCCCAGGCGCGCGGCGATGCTGCCGCAGGCCTGGCCGTCGATCTCGATCGCCAGCACCGGATGGCGCAGGTCGACCACGCGCCCGGCCAGGAACGCCTCGCCGTCGGCGCGCGTGTACGGATGCGGGAAGCGCTCGCTGAGCCCGCGCACCACCTGCGCGTCGTCGGCATGGCGCAGCAGCGCCGGCAGGTCGTCGGCGCGCCAGCGGCGCAGGCGCATGGCGTCCACCGGCAGGCGCAGGTCGCGCCAGGGGTCGGCGTCGGCGGTCGCAGGATCCGCGTGGGTCATCGGCTGGCTCGTCGGCTGGGGCTGGGCGACGAAGATAACCCGCACGGCGCGCGGCGCACACGGCGCCGCGCAGGGACGCCATGGCCTCAGGCGTGCCCGCCGACCGCCGGCGTCTGCCGTTCCAGCAGCTCCAGGCGCTGCTTCACCGCCTCCGGCGAGCGCGTGTACGGCGCCAGCAGCGCGTAGAACGCCGGCACCACGAACAGCGACAGCAGCGTGGACACCGACACGCCGAAGATCACCACGATGCCGATCGTCGCGCGGCTGGCCGAGCCCGGGCCGCCGGCGACCACCAGCGGCACCGCGCCGACCACCGTGGCCAGCGAGGTCATCAGGATCGGGCGCAGGCGCACCGCGGCCGACTCGACGATCGCCTCGCGCACGCTGCGGCCTTCGTCGCGCAGCTGGTTGGCGAACTCCACGATCAGGATGCCGTTCTTGGCCGCCAGCCCCACCAGCATGACGATGCCGATCTGGCTGAACAGGTTGAGCGTGCCGCCGCTGACCGCCAGGCCGATCAGCGCGCCGAGCACGCCCAGCGGCACGGTCAGCATGATCACCAGCGGATGGATGAAGCTCTCGAACTGCGCCGCCAGCACCAGGTACACGATCAGCAGCGCCAGGGTGAAGGTCAGCAGCACCGCGCCGCCGGCCTTCTGGTATTCGCGCGACTCGCCCTTCCAGTCGATCTGCGCGTAGTCGGGCAGTTCCTCGCGCGCCACCTGCTGCGCCCAGACGATCGCATCGCCCAGCCGGTAGCCCGGCGCCAGCCCGGCGCTGATGGTGATCGCGCGCAGCCGGTTGAAGCGCTGCAGGCTGCCGGGCTCGGCGACCTCGCGCAGCGACACCAGGTTCGACAACGGGATCAGCTGGCCGCTGTCGGCGCGCACCCGGATCGCGGCCAGGTCGTCCGGCGTGGCGCGGCCGTCGCGGCTGGCCTGCAGCATCACGTCGTACTCCTCGCCGTTGTCGACGAAGGTGGTGACCTGGCGCGAGCCCATCAGCGTCTCCAGCGCGCGGCCGATCTCGGTCACCGGCACGCCCAGGTCGGCCGCGCGCTGGCGGTCGATCTCCACCCGCATCTGCGGCCGGGTCTCCTTGTAGTCCGAATCGGCGCCGACCAGGCCGGGGTTGTCGGCGATGCGCGCCAGGATGCGGTCGCGCCACTGCGCGATCTCGGTGTACTCCGGGCCGCCGAGCACGATCTGGAACGGCTGCCCGCGGCTGTTGACCAGCCCGCCGCCGACCTGGGTGCGCGCGCGCACGCCGGGCAATGCGGCCAGGTCCTGCTGCAGCTGCGCGGCGACCTGCGCGGTGGCCACGTCGCGCTGCCCCCACTCGCGCAGGAACACGCTGACCCGGCCGGTGTGCATTTCCTCGGTCGCGCCCCAACCGCCGGGCACGCGCGGGTTGGCGCGCTGGATCGGCTTGCCGTCGCCGCGGTGGCGGTCGAGGATCTTCTCCACCTGCTGCATCTGCCCGACCGTGTAGTCGAAACCGGCGCCTTCCGGCGCATCGATCATCACCTGGAACGAACCGCGGTCCTCCGGCGGCGCCAGCTCGGAAGGAATGTAGTGCGCCAGCACGCCGCTGGCGGCGATCGCCGCCAGCATCAGCGCGCCGAACAGCCAGTAGCGGCCGACGTGGCGCTCGAGCACGCGGCGGTAGCCGTCGCTGACCCGCTGCAGCCGCGCGTTGATCCAGCCGTGCACGCGGTTGGGCTTCTCCTTGGCATGCGCCTTGAGCAGCTTGGACGACATCATCGGGGTCAGGGTCAGCGCGACGAACGCGGAGATCGCCACCGCCGCGGCCAGCGCCACCGCCAGCTCGCGGAACAGGCGCCCGGTATTGCCCTCGAGGAAGCCGACCGGCAGGAACACCGCCACCAGCACCGCAGTGGTGGCGATCACCGCGAACGCCACCTGCGCGGTGCCGCGGCGCGCGGCGACCAGCGCCGGCTCGCCCAGGTCCACGCGGCGCTGGATGTTCTCCACCACCACGATCGCGTCGTCGACCACCAGGCCGATGCACAGCACCAGCGCGAGCAGGGTCAGCAGGTTGATCGAGAAGCCGAACGCGTACAGCGCGATGAACGCGGCGATCAGGCACACCGGCACCGTCACCGCCGGGATCAGCGCGGCGCGCACGCTGCCCAGGAACAGCCAGATCACCACCAGCACCAGCACCACCGCCTCCACCAGCGTGTGGTAGACCCGCTCCACCGACGCGTCGATGAAGATGGTGGTGTCGAAGGCGACGAAGATGTTGGTGCCCTTGGGCAGGGCCTGCTGGATCCGCTCCGCCTCCACCCGCGCGGCGCGGGCCACGTCCAGGCTGTTGGCGGTGGAGGTCTTGACGATGCCCAGGCCGACGTTGGGCACGCCGTTGCTGCGGAAATAGGCGCGGCGCTCGGACGAGGCCAGTTCCACCTTGGCCACGTCGCCCAGGCGCACCACGTAGCCGTCGGCGCCCTTGCCGAGCGGGATCGAGGCGAAATCGGCCGGCTCGCGGTAGCCGCGCTCCACGCGCAGAGTGAAATCGCGGTCGGCCGATTCCAGGCGCCCGGCCGGCAGCTCGACGTTCTCGCGGTCGAGCGCGTTCTCCACGTCGTTGACGGTGAGGTTGCGCGCGGCCAGCTGGTCGCGGTCCAGCCAGATCCGCATCGCGTAGCGCTGGCGCCCGCCCAGGCGCACCTGGGCCACGCCGTCGATGCTGGACAGGCGGTCGACCACGTAGCGCTCGGCGTAGTCGGACAGCTGCAGCGCGTCCATCGTGCTGGAGCTCATGTTGAGCCAGATGATCGCGTCGGCGTCGGCCTCGACCTTGGCGATCTCCGGCGCGTCGGCCTCGTCGGGCATGCGGTCGAGCACGCGGCTGACCGCGTCGCGCACGTCGTTGGCCGCGGCCTCGATGTCGCGGCTGGCGCGGAACTCGATGCTGATGTCGGCCACGCCGTTGGAACTGCGCGCCTCGATGGTCTCGATGCCCTCGATGCCGGCCAGCGCGTCCTCCAGCACCTGGGTGATGCGGCTTTCCACCACCGCCGCCGACGCGCCCGGATAGCGCACTTCGACCGAGACGATCGGCGGATCGATCGCCGGCAGTTCGCGCAGCGTCAGCCGGCTGTACGACATCACCCCGAGCACCAGCAGCAGCAGGCTCATCACCGCGGCGAACACCGGCCGCGTGATCGAGACGTCCGACAGCTTCATCCGGCGGCTCCGGCGCGGCGCGGCGCGGCGTCCTGGGTGTCGACCACGCTGGCCCCGGGCCGCAGCTTGCCGGTGCCGTCGACCACGATGCGGTCGCCGACGGCGAGCCCGTCGAGGATCTCCACCCGTCCGCTGCGGCGCACGCCGGTGCGCACGTCGGCGCGCTCGACCGTGCCGCCGTCGCCGACACGGTAGACGAACGAGTCGCGGCCGACCTGCACCACCGCGATCTCCGGGATCACCAGCGCCTGCCGCTCGGGGCGGTAGATGCGCACGTCGATCAGCATGCCCGGGCGCAGCGCGCGGTCGGGGTTGGGGAAGTCGGCGCGCACGGTCACCGCGCGGGTGGCGGTATCCACCCGCGCATCGACGGTGCTGACCGCGCCGACGAATTCGCGCGCCGGATAGGCCACGCTGCGGCCGCTGACCTTGTCGCCCACGGTCACCGACGCCATCGACGCCTCCGGCACCTGGAAATCGACATAGACCCGGGCGATGTCGTCGAGCGTGGCGATGGCGGTGTCCGGGGTCAGCAGCGAGCCGGGGCTGATCTGGCGCAGGCCGAGCACGCCGGCGAACGGCGCGCGCACGCTGCGGTCGCCGATGTCCGCGCGCATCTGCAGCACCCGCGCCTCGGCGGCGTCGCGCAGGGCGCGCTGGGTGTCCAGCTGCGCCTTGGACACCAGCTGCCGCCCGACCAGCTCGCTCTGCCGCCGGTACAGCTGCTCGGCTTCGGTGAAGGTGGCCTCGGCCTCGCGCAGCGCCGCCAGCTGGCTCTGCCCGCGCAGCGTCACCAGCGGCGTGCCGGCGCTCACTTCCTGCCCGCTGTCGAAATGCACCCGCTCGACGATCTCGCTGACCTTGGCGGTCAGGGTCACCGATTCGCGCGCCCGCACGGTGCCCAGCGACGACAGACTGTCGCTCCAGCGCTGCGTGGCCACCGTCTGCAGCGTCACCGGGACCGCCTCGGCGGCCTTCGCCGGGACGGGCGGCTTGCCGCAGGCGAGCAGGGCGACGGACAGCGAGACGAGGCACGCCAGACGGACGCCGGCGTGTGGACGGTGCGGCATGAGGATTCCGGGCACGTGAGGTTCAGCCCAGTTTAACGGCCCGGCGTGACGGCCGTTGACACGCATCGACCATGACCAAAGACCCTTGCCGGCACGCGCGATGCGGCATTGGCCGGCGCCGCCACGGTGCCACCGCGGCGCGGACGCGCCGCGGCAACTGGCGCTTGCCGCCGCGAACGGCATTTGAGGTTCGATACGCGCCGCGAACGCGAGCGCGTCCGTACGCCACCGAATAGAGCGGCGAACGCCGCGCTGCGGCTTAGGGCCTGTCAACGCTATCGGGATAGGTCATGTTGTCATGTCCGGCGTCCAGGCGGCCGTGTGCGGCGGCGCGGCAGGCTCGCTGCCTGTCCAAGCCGCGCGCGGCCGCTTGGGCCGGACAGGGCAGCCCAAGAAGGGCCGTGCTCGGGCACGCACGGTGCAGCGTCATCACTCGGTCGCCTATCGGCATAAGCGCCCTCGCTCCTGCCTGCCCCGCACGCGCCCAGGCGCGGCGTGGCCTATCCCGATCGCGTTGACAGGCCCTAGTCGTTCGCGCCCAGCCAGGCCAGCACCTGGGCGGCCAATGCCTCGGGGCTGGCGTCCCCGGCGCGCAGGTGCAGCTCGGGACGCTCCGGCGCCTCGTACGGCGAATCGATGCCGGTGAAGTTCGGGATCTGCCCGGCGCGCGCCTTGCGATACAGGCCCTTGACGTCGCGCTGCTCGGCCAGCGCCAGCGGCACGTCGACGAACACCTCGACGAATTCGCCGGCGTCGAAGCGCGCGCGCGCCATCTCGCGTTCGGCGCGGAACGGCGAGATGAAGCTGACCAGCACGATCAGCCCGGCATCGGCCATCAGCCTGGCCACCTCGGCGACGCGGCGGATGTTCTCCACCCGGTCCTCGTCGGTAAAGCCCAGGTCGCGGTTGAGCCCGTGGCGCACGTTGTCGCCGTCGAGCAGGAAGGTATGCCGGCCCTGCGCGTGCAGGCGCTTTTCGACCAGGTTGGCGATGGTCGACTTGCCGGCGCCGGACAGGCCGGTGAACCACAGCACCTTCGGCGCCTGGCCCTTGATCCGCGCGCGCGCCGCCTTGTCCACGTCCAGGTGCTGCCAGTGCACGTTGCCGGCGCGGCGCAGCGCGAAGTCCAGGGTGCCGGCGGCGACGGTGGCGTTGCTCTGCCGGTCGATCAGGATGAAACCGCCGAGCGCGCGGTTGCGCGCGTACGCGGCGAACGCCACCGGCTCGTCCAGCGCCAGGTTGCAGTAGCCGACCTCGTTCAACTCCAGGCGCTTGGCCGCCAGCCGCTCCTGGGTGTTGACGTCGATGCGGTGCTTGATCTCGCTGACGCTGGCCGACACCGTGCGCGCGCCGATCTTCAGCCAGTACGGACGGCCCGGCAGCAACGCGGCATCGTCCATCCACAGCACGTGCGCGGCGAACTGGTCGGCCACCTCCGGCGGGTCGTCGGCGGCGGCGATGACGTCGCCGCGGCTGATGTCGATCTCGTCGCGCAGGGTCAGCGTCACCGCCTGCCCGGCGCCGGCCGATGCGACCTCGCCGTTGACGTCGAGCACCGTGGCGACGGTGGAGCGGCGCGCCGACGGCAGCACCACCACCGCGTCGCCCGGGCGCACCTGGCCGGCGGCGATGGTGCCGGCGAAGCCACGGAAGTGCTGGTTCGGCCGGTTGACCCACTGCACCGGCAGGCGCAGCCCGCTGTCGGCATCGCGCGCGTCCAGGTCCAGGCCTTCCAGGTGTTCCAGCAGCGCCGGGCCGGCGTACCACGGTGTGCGCGGCGAACGCTGCGACAGGTTGTCGCCGTCCAGCGCCGACAGCGGAATGCACTGCGCCTGGGCGATGCCCAGCTGCGCGGCCAGCGCCTGGTAGCTGGCGGCGATCGCGTCGAAGGCGGCCTGGTCGAAACCGACCAGGTCCATCTTGTTGACCGCCAGCACCACGTGGCGGATGCCGAGCAGCGAGACGATGTAGCTGTGGCGACGGGTCTGGGTCAGCAGGCCCTTGCGCGCGTCGACCAGCACCACCGCCACGTCGGCGGTGGACGCGCCGGTGGCCATGTTGCGGGTGTACTGCTCGTGGCCGGGGCAATCGGCGACGATGAACTTGCGCTTGTCGGTATCGAAGTAGCGGTAGGCCACGTCGATGGTGATGCCCTGCTCGCGCTCGGCGGCCAGACCGTCGAGCAGCAGCGCGTAGTCGATCTCCCCGCCGCGGGTGCCGTGGCGCTTGCTGTCGGCGCTGAGCGCGGCGAGCTGGTCGTCGAACAGGCGCTTGCTGTCGTACAGCAACCGCCCGATCAAGGTGCTCTTGCCGTCGTCGACGCTGCCGCAGGTGATGAAGCGCAGCAGCGGCTTGTGTTCGTGTTGCTGCAGGTAGGCGGCGATGGCGTCGCCGCCGCTGCGGGACTCGGGACTCGGGACTCGGGACTCGGAGGATCCCGCGGGCTGCGGGTCCGCCTCGGCTCCAGGCGATCGGCCGGCGCCGCCTGCCATATCCGGCACAGAATTCCCCGTCGCGAATCCCGGCTTTACGCCGAGTCCCGAGTCCCGGGTCCCGGGTCCCGCATTAATAGCCATCAGAAATACCCTTCCAGCTTCTTCTTCTCCATCGACGCCGAAGGATCCTGGTCGATCACCCGCCCCTGCCGTTCCGACGACGTCGCCAGCAGCATCTCGGCGATGATCTTCTCCAGCGTATCGGCCTGCGACTCAATTGCTCCGGTCAACGGATAACAGCCCAGGGTGCGGAACCGCACCTGCCGCAGCTGCGGACGCTCGCCCTCGCGCAACGGCAGCCGCTCGTCGTCGACCAGGATCAATGCGCCATCGCGCTCCACCACCGGACGCTCGGCGGCGAAGTACAGCGGCACCACCGCGATGCGCTCGCGATAGATGTACAGCCAGATATCCAGCTCGGTCCAGTTGGACAGCGGGAACACCCGCACGCTCTCGCCGGAATGGATGCGCGGGTTGTACAGGTTCCACAGCTCCGGGCGCTGGTTCTTCGGGTCCCAGCGGTGGCGGTCGTTGCGGAACGAGAACACTCGCTCCTTGGCCCGCGCCTTCTCCTCGTCGCGGCGCGCCCCGCCGATTGCCGCGTCGAACCTGCCCTGGTCCAGCGCCTGCTTCAGGCCCTGGGTCTTCATCACGTCGGTATGCACGGTGGCGCCGTGGGTGAACGGCCCGATGTCCTGGGCGATGCCGTCGGGATTGATGTGCACGCGCAGGTCCACCCCGGTCTCGGCGGCGCGGCGGTCGCGGAAGGCGATCATCTCGCGGAACTTCCAGCGCGTGTCCACGTGCAGCAGCGGGATCGGCGGCGGCCCGGGCGCGAACGCCTTCAGCAGCAGGTGCAGCAGCACCGAGCTGTCCTTGCCCACCGAATACAGCAGCACCGGGTTGCGGAATTCCGCCGCGACCTCGCGCAGGATGTGGACGCTCTCGGCCTCGAGCCGGTCGAGGTGGGACAGGGCACTGGCAGTCATCAAGGGCAACGCGACAGTCATTACGGGCCGGTTCCAGGGTAGCAGCGCGGGGATGCGCCGGGTCTGGCCTGGGCCGGCAGTGTGTCGCGCCGCCGGTGCAGGTCGAAATAAGCGCCGGGCATAAGCCGATAACCCCTGTTCCTTTCTGCACGGGGCAACGCATCCCTAACATCGGTCATCCCTAGCTCCCACCGGACCGGCCATGACCGCCGCCTCACCCGCTCTGCCGCCCAGCCCCTTGCCCGACGAACGCAAGGCGCTGCTGGCGCGGACCGTGGAAGGCCTGGACGGCGCCAGCCTGTGGTGGCTGTCCGGCTATGCCGCCGGCCTGGCCCAGGCCCAGGGGCACCCGCCGCCGACGCTGGCGGTACTGCCGGGCGGCGCCGCCTCGGCGCAGGCCAGCCAGCGCCTGACCGTGGTCTACGGCAGCCAGACCGGCAACGCCCGCCGCGCCGCCGAGCAGGTCGCCGCCGAGGCCGAAGCGGCCGGCCTGGCGGTCCGCCTGCTGCGCGCCGACGCCTACCCGACCCGCGAACTGGCCGGCGAACGCCTGCTGTACGTGGTCATCAGCACCCAGGGCGAGGGCGATCCGCCGGACGACGCGATCGGCCTGGTCGAGTTCCTGCAGGGCCGCCGCGCGCCCAAGCTGCCCGAGCTCAGGTACGCGGTGCTGGGCCTGGGCGATTCGAGCTACGCCGACTTCTGCGGCATCGGCAAGCGCATCGACGCGCGCCTGGCCGAACTCGGCGCGCAGCGCGTGCTGCCGCTGGGCGAGGCCGACCTGGACATCGATACCGTCGCCGCGCCGTGGCGCGCGCAGGCCCTGGCGCAAGCGCGCGAATTGCTCAAGGGCGCGCCCGCCGCGCCCTCGGCGACGGTGACGCCGCTGCGCAGCGCGGCCAGCTGGACTCACGAGCGCCCGTTCGCGGCCGAGGTGCTGGCCAACCAGCCGATCAGCGGACGCGACTTCAAGGGCCCGCGCTACGCCGCGCACGGCGGTGCCGACAAGGACGTGCGCCATATCGAGCTGTCGCTGGCCGGCAGCGGCCTGCACTACGAGCCGGGCGACGCGCTCGGCATCCGCCACCGCAACCCGCCGGCGCTGGTCGAGGCCGTGCTGACGGCGACGCGACTGGACGGTCACGCAGACGTCACCGTCGGTGCGGAAACTCTCTCCCTGCACGAGTGGCTCGCCGCGCATCGCGAACTGACCCGGGCATCGCGGCCGTTCCTGGCCGCGGTGGCCCGCCGCTCAGCCGCACCGGCGCTGGAACAGCTGCTCGACCCTACCCAGACCGCCGGTCTGGCGGCGTTGCTGGCCGATCACCAGGTGATCGACGTGCTGCGACGCTGGCCGGCGGATTGGGACCACAGCGCACTGCTGGAAGCGCTGCGGCCCCTGGCGCCCCGCCTGTATTCCATCGCCTCCAGCCGCAAGCGGGTCGGCGACGAGGTCCACCTCACCGTCGACGTGCTGGCCTACCAGGCCCACGGCCACGTCCATGGCGGCGCGGCCAGCGGCTATCTGGCGGCGCTGGCCGAGGGCGACACCGCCCCGGTCTACATCGAACCCAACGAACGCTTCCAGGTGCCGGCCGACGGCAGCCGCGACATCCTGATGATCGGCCCCGGCACCGGCGTGGCGCCGTTCCGCGGCTTCGTCCAGGAACGTGCCGAGAGCGGCGCCAGCGGGCGCAACTGGCTGTTCTTCGGCGCGCGCCACTTCAACCAGGACTTCCTGTACCAGGCCGAGTGGCAGCAGGCGCTGCGCAGCGGCGAACTGCACCGGCTGGACCTGGCGTTCTCGCGCGACGTGCAGCCGGTGCGCGAAGATGCGGCGCCGCAGAAGGTCTACGTGCAGCAGCGCCTGCGCGAGCACGGCCGCGACGTCTACGACTGGCTGCAGAGCGGCGCGCACCTGTACGTGTGCGGCGCGATCGGCATGGGCAAGGACGTGCACGCGGCGCTGCAGCAGATCGTGGTCGAGCACGGCGCGCTGTCCGCCGAGGACGCGGCGGCCTATCTCACTTCGTTGCAGCGGGAGGGACGGTATGCGCGCGATGTCTATTGATCTTTGGGGACCGGGGACCGGGGACCGGGGACCCGGAACAGCAACGACGCCAGCTGCCGCCTTTGCCGTTGCTGGTGACTTTCCCCGTTCCCTGGTCCCCGGTCCCCGGTCCCCACGCCCATGAGCCACTCCGTCGAAGACATCAAGGCCGAAAGCCGCCGCCTGCGCGGGTCGCTGCTGCAGAGCCTGGCCGATCCGGTCACCGGGGCGTTGCGCGAGGACGACCAGACGCTGATCAAGTACCACGGCAGCTACCAGCAGGACGACCGCGACCTGCGCGACGAACGCCGCCGGCAGAAGCTCGAGCCGGCCTACCAGTTCATGATCCGCACGCGCACGCCGGGCGGGGTCATCACCCCGGAGCAGTGGCTCAAGCTCGACGCCATCGCCACCACCTACGGCAACCACTCGCTGCGCGTGACCACGCGCCAGGCGTTCCAGTTCCACGGCGTGATCAAGCGCGAGCTCAAGGCGACGATGCAGGCGATCAACGCCGCGCTGATCGACACCCTGGCCGCCTGCGGCGACGTCAACCGCAACGTGCAGGTCGCCGCCAACCCGCTGGCCTCGCGCGCGCACGCCACGCTGTACGCCGATGCCGCGCGCGTATCCGAGCACCTGCTGCCCAATACCCGCGCCTACTACGAGATCTGGCTGGACGAGGAACAGGTGGTCGGCAGCGGCCAGGAAGACGAGCCGGTGTACGGCGACACGTACCTGCCGCGCAAGTTCAAGATCGGCTTCGCGCTGCCGCCGGTCAACGACGTGGACGTGTTCGCCAACGACCTGGGCTTCATCGGCGTACCGGGTGCCGACGGCGAGTTGGTCGGCTACAACGTCAGCATCGGCGGCGGCATGGGCGCCAGCCACGGCGACGCGGAGACCTATCCGCGCGTGGCCAACGTCATCGGCTTCATCGAACGCGACCGCCTGCTCGACGTCGCCACCGCGGTGGTCACCACCCAGCGCGATCTCGGCAACCGCCTGGTGCGCAAGCGCGCGCGTTTCAAGTACACCATCGACGACCACGGCCTGGATACCGTCGTGGCGCAGATCGAGCGCCGTGCCGGCGTGCGCCTGCAGCCGACCCGCGCCTTCTCCTTCGACCACAACGGCGACCGCTACGGCTGGAGCGAAGGCGAAGACGGGCGCTGGCACCTGACCCTGTCGCTGCCGGCCGGTCGCATCGCCGACCACGACGATGGTGCGCCCCATCTCAGCGGCCTGCGCGAGATCGCCCGGCACCTGCAGCGCGACGGCGAAGGCGCGCACCTGCGCATGACCGCGAACCAGAACCTGGTCATCGCCGGCATTCCCGCCGCCCAGCGCGAGGCGATCGACACGCTGGTGCGCGCGCACGCGCTGGACACCGGCAACCGGGCGCGTACCGCGCTGGCGCGCGCGGCGATGGCCTGCGTGGCACTGCCGACCTGTGGCCTGGCGATGGCCGAGGCCGAGCGCTACCTGCCCGACTTCGCCGGCAAGCTGGAACCGCTGCTGGACCGGCACGGGCTGCGCGAGGCGCCGATCCTGCTGCGCATCTCCGGCTGCCCGAACGGCTGCTCGCGGCCGTACCTGGCCGAGATCGCGCTGGTCGGCAAGGCCCCCGGACGCTACAACCTGATGCTCGGCGCCGATCACCGCGGCCAGCGCCTGAACACGCTGTACCGCGAGAACATCACCGAGCCGGAGATCCTCGACGCGCTGGACCCGCTGTTCGCGCGCTACGCCGGCGAACGCGAGCGCGACGAGGGGTTCGGCGACTTCCTGCACCGCAGCGGCCTGGTCGACCTGCCGCCTTATCCCACCCACCGCCACCTCATCCCTTCGGAACTGCACGCATGAGCGCCCTGCCCGCCTCCGCCCAACAAGACTCCGCCAATGCGCCGGCGACCGCGTGGGACCTCGACGCGGTCAACGCGCTGCTGGCGCCGATGACCGCACCGCAGCGCGTGGCCTGGGCGCTGCAGCACGGCCCGGCGGAAGCCGCGCTGTCGTCCAGCTTCGGCGCGCAGTCGGCGGCGACGCTGCACCTGCTGACCCAGCAGTTGCCGGAGATCCCGGTGATCCTGATCGACACCGGCTACCTGTTCGCCGAGACCTACCGCTTCGCCGACGAGCTCACCGACAAGCTCAAGCTCAACCTGAAGGTGTACCGGCCGCTGGTCAGCCGCGCCTGGATGGAAGCGCGCCATGGCCGGCTGTGGGAACAGGGCATGGTCGGCATCGAGCAGTACAACAACCTGCGCAAGGTCGAGCCGATGCGGCGCGCGCTGGACGAACTGCACGTGGGCACCTGGTTCACCGGCCTGCGCCGCAGCCAGTCCGACAGCCGCGCGCAGACCCCGTTCGTGCAGAAGCGCGGCGAGCGCTACAAGATCAACCCGATCGCCGACTGGAGCGACCGCGACCTGTGGCAGTACATGCAGCAGCACGGCCTGCCCTACCACCCGCTGTGGGAGGAAGGCTACGTGTCGATCGGCGACTTCCACACCACCCGCCGCTGGGAACCGGGCATGCGCGAGGAAGACACGCGCTTCTTCGGCCTCAAGCGCGAGTGCGGTATCCACGAGGACATCTGACCTCGACGCGAGGTGTTGCCCAGGCGCCCACAGCTCATCGCGAGCTCCTGTAGGAGCGGCTTCAGCCGCGACGAACGGCGCGATGGACCTTCCGGCTCCGGACACTGTCGGGGTTGAAGCCCTCCTACAGTGCACCTAGCGTGCTGATCGCCGCTCCCTGTGGAGCGGCTTCGGCCGCGACGAACGGCGCGATGAACCTTCCGGTTTCGGATACTGTCGGGGCTGAAGCCCCTCCTACAGTGCACCCGTGCCCCCGCCCCAACCCTCTCCGGTGGGAGATGGGCCAGAGTCGCCAGGCTGTTCCTTCTCCCACCGGGAGAAGGTGGCCCGCAGGGCCGGATGAGGGTACGGGGCGAAGCCCCTGCGCACCCAAACCCAACGACCCGTTCCGTACTCTCCCCCAATCCTCTCCCGGTGGAACGAAGTGGTGGGCCTTCCGGCTCCAGTCGTCGCCGGTACTGGAGCCATACCCACAACCTCTGCGGCCAAGGCTCGAGGCCTGGCCAGCCGCATCGCTCACGCCCGCCGCAACACGCACACCCAGTCCAGCGCCAGCATCAGCAGCAGCGATACGCCGACCAACGGGAACAGCAACCCGCCGATCGCTAGCAGCGCGATCACCACGTGCAACGTGCGCCGGTCCGCCGGCAGCGGCGGCACGCCCAGCGCGCCGGCCGGGCGCCGTTTCCACCACATCGCCGCCGCGCTGGCGCACAGCACCACGATCCCCACGCACGAGGCGATCAGCAGCCACTGGTTGAACGTGCCGTACTGCTGCCCCAGGTGCACGTTGATGCCCCATTCCAACGCCTTGGCCAGCGGGCCGTAGTCGGCATAGCGCATATCCAGCAGCACCTTGCCGCTGTACTGATCGAGGTGGATCACCCGCTGCTGCGCCAGGTCGGGCGGATACACCGATGCGGTGTACACGCCACGCGCGCCGACCGGCAAGCTGACGCTGTAGCCGGCGGCGATGCCGCGCGCCTGGAATCGCGCCACCGCCGCGTCCAGGCCGATCGCGCCGGGTGCCGCAGGCGCCTGCGCCTGCGCCATCGCGTCCATCGCCATGGCGCCATGCGCGGCATGCTCCGCATGTGCCGCGTTGCCGCTGTCCTCGATGCTTGGCACCGGGGGCGCATGCGC
This sequence comes from Xanthomonas sp., assembly GCF_017163755.1. Classification (GTDB taxonomy): domain Bacteria; phylum Pseudomonadota; class Gammaproteobacteria; order Xanthomonadales; family Xanthomonadaceae; genus Xanthomonas_A. Next base: position 12,562 of record NZ_JAFIWC010000025.1, on the reverse strand, counting down.
CCCTGCTGGCATCGGCATCGACTCAGCCTCAGCCTGCGGCAGCGCGGACTGCGGCACTCGCGCCTGGCGCAGCGACCAAGCCGGCACGCCTTCGTCGCGCAAGCGCTGCGTCGACATCGGCACGTCCACGCGCACGCCGGCCGGATAACCGTAGTGGTGCCCGTTGGCGATCCGGTTGACCTGCTCGCCCCAGAACCACGACCACGGCATGCCGGTCAGCGCCAGGAACAGCAGCATCGCGCCGACGAACACGCCGGTGACCGCATGCAGGTCGCGCCAGAACACGCGCTGCGCGGGCCGCCCGCGCACGCTCAGCACGCCGCCGCGGCGACCGCGCGGCCACCACAGGTACACGCCGCTGAGCACCAGCAGGATCGCCCAGCCGGCCGCCACCTCGATCAGCGCGTTGGCGAAGGCGCCGAGGTAGTCGAGGCTGTGCAGGCGGCGGATCGTCCATGCCAGCGTGCCGCGCTCGGGCAAGGCGCCCAGCGCGCGGGCGCGGTACGGGTCCACGTACACCACCGTGCGGCGGCCATCCGCGCCCGCCACCAGCACCTCGGCGCTCGCGTCGGCCTGTGGCGGCGAGGTATAGCGCAGCGCGCGGCCGGGCTGCGCGGCCAGCGCCGCATCCAGCAGCCGCTGCGGCGACAGCGTCGCGACGTGCGGCGGTACCGCTACCGTCTTCAGCGCAGCGTGGAAGTAGCGGTCGATGGGCTGCTGGTAGACGAAGGCGGCGCCGGTGACCGCCAGCCACACCAGAAACGGCAGCACCAGCAGGCCGGCGTAGAAATGCCAGCGCCACACCGCGCGGTAGAAGCGCCACGCCGCTGCCGGCGATTGCACGGCCGCGTTCATCGCCGCCCCCAGCTGACGCTGAGGTATAGCGCGCGCCCGTCGCCCGGCCAATAGCGCGACGCGCCACTGTCGTACCAGGCGTATAGGTAATTGCGGCCAGCGAGATTCTTCAGCTGCAACGACAGCTCGCGGCGCTCGCGCCAGGCCCAGTTCGCGCCTAGGTTCGCCAGCGCGTGGCCGCCGTAGCGGCCAAGCGTGTTGCTGCGCTCCACGTAGCAGTCGCCCGGCGCGTTGCCCCAGGCCGACAGCTTCAGCCGCGGCGTCGCCTGCCAGTCGATGCCGGCAGTGGCCGGGTAGCGCGGCACGTTCCCGATCTCCCTGCCCCGCGTTGCAGGCGCGGTGGGATCGGGAACCACGAGGGTCGCACGCTGCCGCGAATACGCCAGCCACAGCCACGGCGCGAAGAAGGAAAACGGCATGAAACGCACTCCATGGGCACGAAGACGCACCGCGCGGGCGCGGCACGGACAGAAGGCTCGTGACTCAGGAGAACAGCGGCGGCGCGCGTGCGGCGTGAGCGCGCCAGACCAGGGAACGCGACGAGGGCCGCCGCCCTGCCGGCGACGCCGCGGCGCTGCGAAGCAGCGGCAGCAACAGCACCAGCGCCGCCAGCCACGGCAGCAGGCGCGCCGCAAGCAGGCAGTAGTCGCACGCCGCTTCGTCCGCCATGCCGTGCTCGCCATCGCCCGCACCCGCACCGGCAAGCGGATGCGACGTCGGCAGCGCATGGGAGGGAATGACGTCCATGCTGCGGTTGCTGCACAACGCCGACAGCGCGGCAGCTATGCCGTTGTCGCGCGACTGCCCCCAGCGGCTGAGCAACGGCGCGCACAGCATCAGCAGCACCGCCACGGTGGCGAGCATGTGCAGGCTGTGCTGGAACCGTCGCTGGCGGATCATCGCCGCAGTCTAGCGAGCGGCCGTCGGGCGGGCCAGCCGGCGGCGCGGCATGGCTTGCGCCAATTCGATAATTCTGGAATTATCGAATCATGGACACCGCCACCACCCTCGCCGCGCTGCGCGCCTTGGCCCATGCGCATCGACTGGCCGCCTATCGCGCCCTGGTCCAGGCCGGTGCCGACGGCATGGCGGTCGGCGAACTGCGCGCCGCGCTGGACCTGCCGGCGGCCACGCTCACCGCGCATCTCAACGTGCTGCGCGGCGCCGGGCTCATCGTCGACCAGCGCCAGGGCCGGGTGATCCGCCTGCGTGCCGACTACGCGCGCATGTACGGCCTGATCGGCTTCCTTACCGAAAACTGCTGCGCCGGCGAACGCTGCGCGGCGCCCGCACCGGCGCGCAGCGGCTGACCACGGCACCGGCGCCGGCCCTGCCTGGCGCACGCGCGCACGGCGCCTTCCCTTTCCCTCGAGAGCATGCGATGAACGCGATCACGATCTACCACAACCCCGCCTGCGGCACTTCGCGCAATACGCTGGCGCTGATCCGCAACAGCGGCGCCGAGCCCACCGTCATCGAATACCTGAAGACGCCGCCGGACCGCGCCACGCTGCAGGAGCTGATCGCCGCCATCGGCCTGCCGGTACGCGACCTGATGCGGCGCAAGGGCACGCCGTACGCGGAACTGGGCCTGGACGATCCCGTCCTGGACGACGACGCGCTGATCGACGCGATGCTGCAGCACCCGATCCTGATCAACCGGCCGATCGTGGTCACCGCGCTGGGCGCCCGCCTGTGCCGCCCGTCCGAGGCGGTGCTGGACATCCTGCCGTCGCCGCAGCGCGGCCCCTTCGCCAAGGAAGACGGCGAACAGGTGATCGATGCCGATGGCCGACGTGTCCTCTGACCCGCGCAGCGCTGCCCACATGTCCGCCGACCTGAGCACGCTGCCGAACCTGCAGGCCGACGCGTTCGCGCGCCCGGACCCCGCCACGCTCGCCGCACCCGCGCGCGCCGGCCATCGGCCGCGCATCCTGCTGCTGTACGGCTCGCTGCGCACGCGCTCCTACAGCAAGCTGCTGGCGCTGGAAGCGGCACGGCTGCTGCAGGCGATGGGCGCCGAAACGCGCGTCTTCGATCCCACCGGCCTGCCGCTGCCCGACGCGGTGCCCGACAGCGACGCGAAGGTGCAGGAACTGCGCGAGCTGGCGCTGTGGAGCGAAGGCATGGTGTGGTCCTCGCCGGAACGGCACGGGGCGATGAGCGGCGTCCTCAAGGCACAGATCGACTGGATCCCGCTCAGCCACGGCGCGCTGCGCCCGACCCAGGGCAAGACCCTGGCGCTGATGCAGGTTTCCGGCGGCTCGCAGTCGTTCAACGCGGTCAACCAGATGCGCGTGCTCGGCCGCTGGATGCGGATGCTGACGATCCCCAACCAGTCCTCGGTGGCCAAGGCCTGGCAGGAGTTCGACGAGCCGGGGCGGATGCGGCCGTCGGACTACTACGACCGGGTGGTGGACGTGATGGAGGAACTGGTCAAGTTCACCCTGCTCACCCGCGACGTGGCGCCGTACCTGGTGGACCGCTACAGCGAACGCCGCCAGATCGCCACGTCCGGCGCGCTGGCGGCCGCGTCGGGCGCGGCGAGCAGCTGAGCGCTGCGCTGCGGCGGCGTGGCCAGCCTGCAGCACGGCGGCCACGCGAAGCGAGTCCGCGGCCGCCTAGCTGGTGATGGTCTGGGTCAGCGCTTCCCAGGTCGGCGGGGTCGGCCAGTCCGGTTCCTGGTTGCCTTCCATCACCCGGCGCAGGTCGCGCGTGTCGATCTGCGGGGCCAGCACGTGCACCAGTTCAAGCGCGTAGTCGCGCAGCACGCGGTCGCGCGGCAGCACCGCCCAGGCGGTGCATTCGGGAATCTCCGCCGGCGCCGGCCATGCGCGCAGGTCGGTGTCGCCGGCGTGCACCGCCATCTCGGCGAGCAGGCCCACGCCCAGGCCGGCGCGCACGTAGGTCTTGATCAGGTCGGCGTCCAGCGCGGTGAGCGCGATGCTCGGTTCCAGGCCGAGCCTGGCGAAGGCGCGCTGCAACGACGAGCCGGAGCGGGTCGAGGATTCGTAGCTGATCAGCGGCTGCGCGGCCAGCGCGGCCATGTCCGGCACGCGCTTGGGCGTGTCCAGCGCATGCCCGCGCGGCACCAGCACCAGCCGCCGCCAGCGGTACAGCGGCACCGCGATGCCGGCGCCGGGCTCGCTGCCGGCGGTGCTGACGATGGCGATGTCGGCGTCGCCCTGGCTGAGCAGGTCCAGCGCCGCGCTCTCGGCGGCCTGCTGCAGGTGCACGCTGACCTGCGGGTAGGCCTGCTTGATCTGCGCCACCGCCGGCGGCAGCACGAAGCGCGCCTGCGTATGCGTGGTGGTCAGGGTCAGCTGGCCCTGGCTCTCGCGGCGCTGGTTGGCGGCGTAGGTGCGGATGTTGTTGGCTTCGGCCAGCACCGCGCGCGAGCGCTCGATCACCTCGCGGCCGGCCGGCGTCACCGCTTCCAGGCTGCGTCCCTTGCGCACGAACAACAGGAAGCCCAATTCGTCCTCCAGCTGCTTGAGCTGCTTGGACAGGCCGGGCTGGGTGGCATGCACGCGCGCCGCCGCCAGGGTGATGTTGAGGTCGGCGTCGGCGATCGCCACGAGGTAGCGGAGTTGGGTCAGCGTCATCGGATCGGGGGAGGCGCCGCCTGGCGGGAGCAGGTCACGACTGTAGTGGAAATAGCATATCCACCTTATAACCGAAAGCTATCTGGCGGATGCATGAAGTCATTTCCGGTGGCTATAAGCCGGCGCTACGGTCACGCCTCCCGCTCTCCTATGCCGCGACCGCCGTGAGCCCTGCCCCGTTCTCCCTGTCCGCCGACCTGCGCGACCGCCCGGTACTGGTGGTCGGCGGCGGCCTGGCGGCCGAACGCCAGGTGCAGGCACTGCTTGCCGCCGGCGCGCGGCCGCTGGTCGGCGCCCCGGCGCTGAGCGCCGGCCTGCACGGGCTGGCCGATGCGCAGCGGGTGCGCTGGCTGCCAGGGCGCTTCGACCCGGCCTGGCTGGACGAGACATGGCTGGTGGTCGCCGCCAGCGCCGACGCCGGCGTCAACCGCGACGCCACCGACGCCGCCGCATCGCGACGGCTGCTGGTGCACACCGTGGACGCTATCGCGGTGGCGGATGCCGTCGCGTCGCCAACGGCCGACACCGCCGCTGCGCAGCCCTCGCCACGCGCGCTGCGCCCGGGCAGCGTGACCCTGGTCGGCGCCGGGCCGGGCGATCCGGGCCTGCTCACCGTGAACGCGCTGCGTGCCCTCGACGAGGCCGACGTGATCCTGCACGACCGCCTGGTCAGCGCGGCGATCCTGCGACTGGGCCGCGCCGATGCGCAGCGCATCGAGGTCGGCAAGTCGGCGCAGGGCCACAGCGTTCGCCAGGAGCAGATCCACGCACTGATGCTCGAGCACGCGCGCGCCGGCCACCGCGTGGTGCGGCTGAAGGGCGGCGACCCGTTCGTGTTCGGGCGCGGCGGCGAGGAACTGGAATTCCTGCGCGCCCACGGCATCGCCTACGCGGTGGTGCCCGGCATCACCGCGGCGCTGGCCTGCGCCGCCTACGCCGGCATCCCGTTGACCCATCGCGACCATGCCCAGTCGCTGCGCCTGGCCACCGCGCACTGCAAGGATTCGCTCGACACGCTGGACTGGGCGGCATTGGCGCAGGAGCGGCAGACCCTGGCGGTGTACATGGGCGTAGCCGGGCTGGACACGGTGCGCGAGCGCCTGCTGCTGGCCGGACGCGCGCCGGCCACGCCGTTCGCGCTGGTCGAGAACGGCTCGCGCCCCGAACAGCGCGTGGTCACCGGCACCCTGGACGACCTGCCCGACACCGCGCGCGCGCATCGGGTGCGCTCGCCGGCGTTGCTGATCGTCGGCGAAGTGGCCGCGCTGGCTGCGTCGCTGCACTGGTTCGGCGCGCCGCCGCTGGGCGCCACCCCATCACTTTTTCCGAAGCCGCACGCGCCTACCCTGGCGCACGCCGCTTAGCCCGAATCCTCCACGGAGATTTCCGCATGGCCATCTACGACAACATCCTCGACACCATCGGTCACACGCCCGTGGTCCGGCTGCACCGCCTGCCGCCCGAGCACGTCAGCCTCTACGTCAAGGTCGAGGCGTTCAATCCCGGCGGCTCGGTCAAGGATCGCCTGGCGCTGGCGATCGTGCTCGACGCCGAGGCCAAGGGCCTGCTCAAGCCCGGCGACACCATCGTCGAGGCCACCTCCGGCAACACCGGCGTGGCGCTGGCGATGGTCGCCGCCGCGCGCGGCTACAAGTTCGTGGCGACGATGGTGGAGACGTTCTCGATCGAGCGCCGCAAGCTGATGCGCGCGTTCGGCGCCAAGGTGATCCTGACCCCGGCCGCCGAGCGCGGCAGCGGCATGGTGCGCAAGGCCGAGGAACTGGCCCAGCAGCACGGCTGGTTCCTGGCGCGGCAGTTCGCCAACCCGGCCAACCCGGCCTACCACCGCAGCACCACCGCCGCGGAGATCCTTCGCGACTTCGCCGGGCGCCGGCTCGACCATTTCGTCAGCGGCTGGGGCACCGGCGGCACCCTCACCGGCGTCGGCGAAGTGCTGCGCGTGGCGCGCCCGGACGTCAAGATCACCGCCACCGAGCCGGCCGGCGCGGCGCTGCTGCAGGGCAAGGACTGGCAGCCGCACAAGATCCAGGGCTGGACCCCGGACTTCGTGCCGGAAGTGCTCAACCGCGAGGTCTACGACCAGGTGCTGAGCGTGGAGGACAGCGACGCCATCGCCACCTCGCGCCGGCTGGCCGCCGAGGAAGGCATCTTCACCGGCATCTCCGGTGGCGCCACCGTCGCCACCGCGCTGCGCGTAGCCGAAACCGCGGTGCCCGGCTCGGTGATCCTGGCGATGCTGCCCGACACCGGCGAACGCTACTTCTCCACCCCGCTGTTCGCCGACATCAACGAAGGCTCCGACGACGACTGGCTGGCCGGCCTGCCGTGACCGGGAACTAGCGTGGCGGCGCGTCATGCTGGACGTCGGCCCCGATGCTTCCGATATCGGGCAGTGCGCCGCTTCGCTCGTCGCGACTGAAGTCGCTCCCACAGTGAACTTGCTGCCGGCGCTGGGTGCACTGTAGGAGGGGCTTCAGCCCCGACCGGTTCCGGCGCCGGAGCGACCACCGCTTCGCTCGTCGCGACTGAAGCCGCTCCTACAGGAGTACAGAGCCGCACCTGCAGCGCTTCGCGGCGCAAACAGCCGAGCCGACATGCTAGCCCGGCAACGGCGCGCCCCGCGCCGGCGGCTGCGGCGCGGTCAAACGCTCCACCAACAGTTGCTCGATCGCTTCCACGTCCACCTCGCGCACCACCGTCTGCGCCTGTTCGCCCAGCCCCGGCTGATAGCCGGGGGCCCACGACAGGATGTCGCCGTAGCCGGCGCCGAACTCGGTGTTGGCATCGATGTAGAGCCGCTCGCTGAGCGTGGCCAGCTCCGGGCGCAGCCACAACGCCGTGGCCAGCTCGTCCCACAGCGGGAAGCCCGGCTCGCGCCGGCGCAGCGCGTGCCCGATCGGCGTGTCGGCGGCGCTCATGCGCGCCAGCAATTGCGGGGTCAGCTCGGTGGCGGTGGACGGATCGACCGGCACCATCACCATGTGCCGCCAGGGCGCGCGCATCACGATGCTCGCCGCCTCCGGGTCCCAGCGGATATTGAATTCGCGCCGCGGCGAATTGACGAACTCGCGCGCGAACTGCCGCGCCGACACGCTGTCGCGCCGCTGCCGCGGATTGAGGCTGCCGCCCATGTACACCAGCTCCTTGGCCAGCGATGCGAACTGCGGGTCCAGCCGCTGCGCCAGCGCCAGGTTGGTCAGCGGGCCGGTGGCGACGATGCTGACCTCGCCGGGAAACTCGCGCACCTTGCGGATCATGAACATCGCCGCCGGCTCGCTGGCCGCCTCGACCACCGACGGATTGCCCAGCGCCAGGTCCGGCACCACGTCGTGGGCGTGGTAGCGCGGCGAACTCTGCACCGTGTCGTGCTCCACCCACTGCCGGGTCCACGCGCCCTTCCACAACAGCCTGCCGTACAGCGCCTCCCAGCGTTCAGTGGCCAGTTCGCTGTTGAGCAGCGGGTGCACCGGCCCGGGCAGCACCGGGATCTCCGGGCGCCCGGCGATCTCCAGCAGCCGGCGCGTATGCGCCAGCGCCTCGTCGCGCCAGACGTTGCCGCTGACCACGGAAATGCCGAGCACCTCGACCTCCGGCGACTGCAGCAGCAACAGCTGCGCCGGGGTGAAGCCATCGATGTCGTCTTCGAGGATGACGCGGCGGCGCGGGACGGATGCGGCGTCGGCGGAGGCTTGTGGCGTGGGCATGGATCGGAACTGGCGAGGGAGGAAATGCGAGGCGCTTGGGCAGCGCGCGCACGACGCCACGCGTGGGAAATACCGGCATCGGACGATCGCCTAGGGTAGCGGGGTTTGCACCGCAGACGCTATCCATACGTCTTGGCAATGGCGCATCGGCAAACGCGATGTGCGCGTATGCGGCCGCTTGGCCCGGCCTGCCCGGCCCTGCGAGCGATAGGCGCGTCCCTTACCGGCCAGAGCGCCGGATCTGGCGTCCTATTCCCGGATCCCGTATGCGGCGTTCGCTTCGAAGGTCTGGACTGCCGTCCGATAGACGTCCGATCCCTTCTCCTCTGGCGACCGCTTGAGACGATGCCTGGATCCGAACACGTAGACGGTATCGCCAAGCGACAGCCTTTCCTTGATGTGCTGCGCCGAGGGCGCAACGAGCACCTGCTGCAGGAACACCATTGGCTGCCGCCGGTGGTACGCCCAGGCTGGCTCGCCTACCCACACCGGATTTTCGTTCAAGCAAAGAAACTCGTTCTTCAGGCGCTCCGACAACCATTGCTTCTTGTTCTTCGGAGAGCCTTGCGCGACATACTCGCCGTAAAGGCCTCGACGAAATCCTCCGCACCCTCCTCCTCCACCGACGCGGGCCCTTGTTCCGCGACGCCCATGGCAGCGCCCCAGAAAAGATGGAAATCCGTCAATCCGCTCATACCGTCCCTGCGACACGTGTTCCACTATTTCCAGACTAGCAGTGCAGCTTTTGCCACCTCCCCCGACCGGCACGCTAAAGTAGCCGCGCTGGGAGCCCGGGGAATGGAGAAGGATCGTTGAGCAATCGAGTTTCTGGCCGGCACGCGCGCCGGCCTGCACGTGTGCCGCTGCTGGTACGTTCCACTTCGCCAGTGCACTTCTTCGTCGCGCTGCTGCTCGGCGCCCTGCTGCAGCACGCGCTCGCCCTGCCGTTGCCGCAGGGCCGCGCGCTGGCATGGATGCAGATCGGCGGCGGCGCCATCGCCGGCGCCGGGTTGCTGCTGGCGCTGGCCTGTTTCGTGCTGTTCGCGCGGCGCAGGACCACGATCCTGCCGGCGCAGCCGCCGTCCAGCCTGGTGCTGCGCGGCCCGTATCGCTACAGCCGCAACCCGATGTATGTGAGCCTGGTCCTGAGCTATGTCGGGCTGTGCGTGCAGACCGGACTGCCCTGGGCGGCGCTGCTGTTGCCGCTACCCTGGCTGGCGCTGCAGCGGGTGGTGATCCCGTTCGAGGAAGCGCGGCTGCGCGCGCAGTTCGGCGGCGCCTACGAACGCTACTGCGCCGAGGTTCCGCGCTGGCTGTAGCGCCGCTTCAAGCGTGACGCAGGGCGAGCCAGCGCAGCCGGCAGCGTGACGTGGTGCAAGCCAGCGCGCCGGCACGGCGCGGCAAGCCGTCCGTCGGCGATGCGCTAGCCGCGCAGCCACCAGGCGAGCGCGGCGCCGGCCAGCAACGCCAGCATGCCCCACAGCCAGATCCCGCCGGGCCGGTCGCCGCTGGCCACGGTCGGCCGCGTCCCCACCTGCAGCGGGTGCCGGTCGCGATAGTCCTCCACCATCGTCTTGGCCTCGGCCAGCGACAGGCCCGGATGGTGCTCGCGGGTCAGCTTGATCGCCTGGATCAGGTTGCCCTGCCCCACCGCCAGCACCGCGGCCGGCGGCAGCGCGTCGGCCCGGAACCCGCCGCCGTGCGCGACGGCCGGACGCGTCTCCGCCTGCAGCGGGTGCCGGTCGCGATAGTCCTCCACCATCGCCTTGGCCTCGGCCAGCGACAGGCCCGGATGGTGCTCGCGGGTCAGCTTGATCGCCTGGATCGGGTTGCCCTGCCCCACCGCCAGCACCGCGGCCGGCGGCAGCGCGTCGGCCCGGAACCCGCCGCCGTGCGCGGACGGCGCGCTGCCGTGCCGGCTCAGCGCGGCCGAGACGGCCTGCGCGGCGCCCTCCTGCATCCAGCGGTCGACCTGGCGCTTGGCGCTGCCCAGGTCCATTCCGGTCTGGTCGCGTAACAGCTTGATTGCAAGGATGATGTTGCCGTGGGCAAGGGCATCGGCGACGAGCGGCGGCGGCAAGGTCGGGGGCATGTCGCAGGCGATGAGATGAAGGAAGAGCAGTCTCCGCGTTCAGGGGTTAAGGCGCCGTTGGCCTGGCGTGGCCTGGCCGCCTCGCTCATCACGTCTCCATCATTGGAACCGCATAAAGATCAGCGCATGAAGATCGAAATCTGGCAAGGCGACATCACCGAACTGGACGTGGACGCCATCGTCAACGCCGCCAACGAATCCCTGCTCGGCGGGGGCGGCGTGGACGGCGCGATCCACCGTGCGGCCGGCCCGGCGCTGCTCGAGGAATGCCGGCAGCTGCCCGAACTCAAGCCCGGCGTGCGCTGCCCGGTGGGCGAGGTGCGCGCCACCGCCGGCCATCGGCTCAAGGCGCGGCACGTATTGCATGCCGTGGGCCCGGTGTGGCGCGACGGCGCCCACGACGAGCCGGCGCTGCTGGCCAACTGCTATTGGCGTTCGCTGCGCCTGGCCGAGCAGATGGGCCTGCACTCGGTGGCGTTCCCGGCGATCAGCTGCGGCGTGTACGGCTATCCGCTGCACCAGGCCGCGCGCATCGCGGTGGCCGAGACCACCGCCTGGCAGCGCGCGCACGCGGTCCCCAAGCGGGTGATCCTGGTCGCCTACAACGAGGCGGCCTACAAGGCCTACCAGCAGGCGCTGACGCAGAGCCAGCTGCAGGTCGCCTGAGCTGCGCGGCCCACGGCCGACGCAGGCTGGCCGCGACCGCCTCACAACGCTTTCTTCAATAGCCTGCCGGGCCTGACAGGATTAGTGGGTCTGGCCGGCATCTTCCGAGGCGCTACGCGTTCGATGGGTGCGCGCAGGCCGCGTAGCAGCGCTGGCAGGCCTCGCCATCGTTGGCGTCAGTCGAGCCACCCGTGGACGTTCATTACCGCGTCGGCGAACGCCTGCGGCCGCTGCTGCGGCAGGTTGTGCCCGGCATCGACGACCCGGTGCTCGTGCAACCCGACGAACATGGGCGCGTGGCTCCCGGTCCCTCCCGGCTTGAGCGGGTCGCTCGTGCCGTCGAGCGTCACCGCCGGAACCGTTATCGGCGGCCGGCCCGCCAGGCGGTCTTCGAGTGGCTGCAACGCCGGGTCGCCGGCTTCCCGGCCGAACGCGTGGCGGTAGGCGTGGATCACCACGTCCACGAAGTCCGGGTTGTCGAACGCGCTTGCGCTCTGCCTGAAGGTCGCATCGTCGAACTGCCAGCCGGGCGACCACGCCTCCCACAGCAGGCGGCACAGGTCGCGGCGATGCCCGGCCAAGCATTGGCGCCCGCGTTCGGTCTGGAAAAGATGCTGATACCAGCAGACGCGCTCGAGCGAGGGCGTGGCCGCAAGCCGTTGCGCATGCACGTCGATGATGTCGTAGCCGGCGTAGCAGACCAGGCCGCCGATGCGCTCGGGCCACAGCGCCGCCGCCACGCAGGACGCGTTGCCGCCCCAATCGAAACCGGCCAGGATCGGGCGCTCCAGGCCCAGGGCGTCGGCAAGCTGGACGATGTCGCGGCCGCGCGCGGCTTGCTGGCCACTGCGCATGATGGCATCGGAAACGAAGCCGGTCGGACCGAACCCGCGGGTATAGGGAACCACGACCCGCGCGCCCGCGCCGGCGAGCACCGCGGCCACCTCGTCGAAGGCATGGATGTCATAGGGAAACCCGTGGGACAGGATCACGGGCCAGCCCCCGGCGGGGCCATGCTCGACATAGGCGATCCGCAGGGTATCGGTCTCGACGCTACGTTCTCTCTGCTCGTTCATAGCGATTCACCTCGGTTGCCAGACGTCCGTTCCCGATAGGCCGAAACAGCGCTTCGGCATTGCGGCAGGACGGCACGTCTGCCTTGTCATGGAATCCGTGCGGGAAACGCGGCATGCAGCAGCGGGCGAAGAACCTGCGCCCCACCCGTGCGCGCCACCGATGCCGCAGTGCCTGCGCAGCAGTGCAGGACTGCACCGCAAGCCCCGCGCGCCGCGCTTCGAAAAGCGGCGTCATCGCCTTCAGGAGCGCGCCAGCACCGTGGCGACGAAGGCGCGCAGGTCGTCGAGCATCAGCTGCGGCTCCTCCCAGGCGGCGAAGTGGCCGCCTCTGCGCATCTGGCTCCAATGCACGATGGGATACGTCTTCTCGGCGAACGTGCGCGGAGTGGGCAGAACACCGGATCGGGAAAGGCCGCCACGCCGGTGGGCACCTGGATGCGCGTTCCGGCGGGAAAGCGGTCCGACCCTGAGGCATCCCCACGTTTTTCATGAAGGGGCAACCATCTGGTCGAGGACGTGTTCCGGAAGTTCTCGCAGTCGCTG
>NZ_JAFIWC010000024.1 GCF_017163755.1 Xanthomonas sp. | reverse complement strand
ACCACGCGAGGTGATTGGGGACGTGGCCGGCCACGCCGGTCCCGCCCGCGCCCGGCCACGTCCCCAATCACCTCGCGTGGTCGATCATCGCCACGGTGATCGGCTTCTGCCTGTGCTGCCCGTCGCTGATCACCGGCATCGTCGCGATCGTGTTCTCCAGCAAGGTCAACAGCCTGCTCAACCAAGGCGACCTGGAAGGCGCGCGGCGCGCGTCCAGCAACGCCAAGACCTGGTGCTGGGTGACCACCGCGCTGGCCATCGTCGGCCTGATCATCAACATCGTCCTGGTCGCCACCGGCGGCATGCAGGGCTACATGGACTACATGCAGCAGATGCAGCAGATGAGCTGAGCCGGATGATGCGGCGCTGGCAGCGCATCGGCGTCGGCGCGGCCGCCGCGGCGACGGCGGTCGCCGGCGTCGCGCTGCTGTACCGGTTCGATCCCAATGCGGCAGGCAATCCGTTCGCGCCGTGCCTGTTCCGCGCGTTCACCGGGTACTACTGTCCCGGCTGCGGCATGACCCGTGCGCTGCACGCGCTGGTGCACCTGGATCCGCTCGGCGCGTTGGCGATGAACCCGGGCGCGATGCTGGTCCTGGCGCTGGTGCCGGGACTGGTCGCCTGGAAGGCGGGGTGGCGCGCGGCGTGGTTCGCGCCCGTGGTCGGCGTGGTGTCGCGGCCGAACTTCTGGCTGCTGGCGTTGCCGGGGTACTGGATCGCGCGCAACCTGCCGTGGTTCCCGTTCACCCTGCTGGCGCCGGGCGGCGCCGGGCTCAGCTGACCCAGCCGGCGATCACCAGCAGCGCCAGCAGCACCAGCCACAGCAGCAGCACGCGCCACACCTGGCTCATCGCATCGCGCAACTCGGGCAGCTGGCGCAACACCGGCGCCAGGCCGACATCGCTGTAGTCGTGCGCCTCCTCGTCCAGTTCGCCGCGCACGCTGGCGCAGGCCACCGGGCCGAGGAAGCCGGTATCCAGCGCCCAGCGGTTGCCGCGCGCGGCGCGCCAGGCGCCGAACACGGTCTCGAAGTTGCCCACCAGCGCCAGCGAGAACGTCATCAGCTGCGCCACCGGCCATTCCAGCGCGGTCAGCGCCACCCGTGCGCCGGCGGCGGTGCGCGGCGGCAGCCGCGACGCGTACGGTCCCACCGCGGCCAGCGCCAGCAGGCGATAGCCCAGCGCGCCGAACGGGCCAAGCAGCAGGAACCAGAACAGCACTGCGAACCAGCGCCGCAGCGCGCCGAGCGCCACCGCTTCGACCAGCCCGGCCGGATCCTCGCGCTGCACGCCGCTGTCGGCCTGCAGCCAGGCCACCGCGGCGCGGCGCGCCAGCGGATCGTCGGCCTCGATCACCGCCTCGACATCGCTGTCCAGGTCGCGCGGGCCCCAGCTGAAGGCCAGCACCAGCACGCCGAACAGCAGCGCCAGCAGCCCCAGGTGCGGCGCCTGCACCAGCCACTGCAGCAGGCCCACCAGCAGCAGCGGCGGCAGCAACGCCAGCGCGATGCCGTAGCGTCCGCGCCAGGCGCTGGCCTCGCCGGTGTGCGCGTCCAGCCAGCTCAGCCAGTCGGCGTAGGCCTCGAAACGCCGCAGCGACGCCACCATGCCGGGCGCGACATGGCCAAGCACCAGCGCAACGATCACCGCGACCAGGGTTGTGAACATGCAGGTCCTCCAGGACCGATTCTAGGCGAGCGCGCTCCAGGCGAGCGCGCCGCCATCATGCCCGTCATCGGCACCGCGCGGGCGCTGCCGTGGGCGGCGGGCGCGGCGCGGCTTCAGGCGCCGGCGTGGCGATACCAGTGCGCGACCAGCGCATGGGCGATGGAGATCTTCGGCGGCAGGCGCAGGCCGTGGCCGTCGTCGTCCACCTCGCGCTGCAGGGCCGCGCCGATCTCCTCGCGCTCGAACCAGCGCGCGTCCTCCAGCTCGCCGTCCACCTGCGGCAGGTCCGGCTCGGCCAGCGCGCTGAAGCCGAGCATCAGCGCGCCGGGGAACGGCCACGGCTGCGCGCCCCGGTAGCGGCAGCTGTCCGGGCGCACGCGCACCCGGGTTTCCTCGAACACCTCGCGCACCACGGTCTGTTCCAGCGCCTCGCCCGGCTCGACGAAGCCGGCCACCACCGAATAGCGCCGCGCCGGCCAGCTGGCCTGGCGGCCGAGCAGCAGGCGCCGCCCATCGCTGACCGCGACGATCACCGCCGGGTCCACGCGCGGGTAGTGCTCGGTGCCGCATTGCGCGCAGTGGCCGATGAAGCCGGCGCGGCGGAAACCGATCGCGCCGCCGCACACGCCGCAGAAGCGGGTGCGCGCCTGCCAGTAGGTCATGCCGCGCGCGTAGGCGAACAGGCTGGCCTCGGCCGCCGGCCATTCGGCCGCGGCGCGGCGCAGGTCGATGCGCTGCGGCGGCGCGGCGGCGGCGACCGTGGCCGCGTCCAGCGAGAACCAGGCGACCCCGTCGCGCAGGCCCAGGAAGATCGCCGTGCCCGGCCCGCCGCCCAGTTCGGCGCCGGTCAGCGGCAGCAGGCGCCCGTCGGCATCGGCGTAGGCGTTGCCGTCGGCATCCAGCAGCAGAAGGCGCGCGCCGTCCCACGCGCGCACCAACGCGTCGGCGTCGTTGCGCAGCGCGTCGGCGCGGTCGATCGGCGCGCCGGCGAAGGCGAATCCGGAGAATTCGGCAATGGGTTCGGGCATCGGGCAAAGCCTGACCGCAAACGCGGCGGCCCGCAAGCCGCCGACGGGCTAGGGCCTGTTAACGCTATCGGGATAGGCCACGTTGTCATGTCCGGCGTCCAGGTGGTCGTGCGTGGCGCCGCGGCAGGCTGGCCGCCTGTCCAAGCCGCGCGCGGCCGCCTGGGCGCCGCCGGACATGGCAACCCGAAGGGCCGCGCTTGGGCGCGCACGGTGCAGCGTCATCGCTCGGTCGCTTATCGGCATAAGCTCCCTCCCTCTTCCTTGCCCCGCACGCCCAAGCACGGCGTGGCCCACCCCGATGGCGTTAACAGGCCCTAGACGCTGAAGCTGCTGCCGCAGCCGCAGGTGGTCTTGGCGTTGGGATTGCGGATCACGAACTGGGCGCCGTGCAGGCCCTCGCTGTAGTCCACTTCCGCGCCCATCAGGTACTGCAGGCTCAGCGGGTCCACCAGCAGGGTGACGTCGTCGGTGCGCACCGACAGGTCGTCCTCTGCGCGGTTCTCATCGAACTCGAAGCCGTACTGGAAGCCGGAACAGCCGCCGCCCTGGATGTACACGCGCAGCGCGAGCTCGGCGTTGCCTTCCTCGCGGATCAACTCGCGCACCTTGGCCGCGGCGGCCTGGGTGAAGTTCAGCGGCCGCTCCAGCGACTGGTAGTCGGGCGTGGGCGCGGCGCTGGGCAGGGAAACGAGAGTGCTCATGGCAGCAGGATGGGGGCGGCCCCGGCCCGAATCAAGCGTCCGCCGCGGCCAGCGCGCGCTGCGCCGGCTCGGCCTGCGGGTCCTCGCGCGCCGGCTCCGGCGGCGCCAGGGCCGCCATGCTGCCGGTATGGATCAGGCGCCCGGTCAGCTGCGCGCCGGCGTTCATCTCCACCACCTGGTAGTGCACGTTGCCCTGCACCCGCGCCTTGGGCGCCAGTTCCACCCGCTCGCCCGCATGCACGTCGCCGATCAGCTGGCCGTTGATCACCACGATCGGCGCGCGCACCTCGCCTTCGATGCTGCCGTGCTCGGACAGGGTCAGCGTCGCCGCCGCGCCGTCCTCGGCCACCACTTTGCCGAGAATGCGGCCCTCCACGTACAGCCCGCCGCTGAACACCAGGTCGCCCCGGATCACCACCTGCGCGCCGATCAAGGTATCGACCACGGTCTGGCCGCTGCCGCGGCCGCTCTTGTTTCCGAACATAAGTGTGCCTACTCCCCTTTGCCGTTGCCGGCGAGTGTCCAATCGAACGTCTGGTTGACCGACGCCCCACCGCCGGACAGCGAGACTCTCACACGTTGCGGGGTGAAATCCTTGGGCAGGATCACGCTGCCGTCCAACTGCTGGAAATAACGGAACGAATACTCCTGCCCCGGCACCCCGCTCTTCTGGTGCAGTTCGTCCCAGGCCACCGTGGTCAGCTTGCCGCCGCGCACGCCTTCCACCGCCAGGCGCATCTGCCCCTGGCTGATCGCGCCGCGGTTGAGGTTCTGGGTCAGCACCACGTTGTAGTGCCATGTGCCGCCGGCCTCGGGGGCGAACTCGGCCGAATGCACGGTCAGGCCCTTGCGCTGGCTGGTGGCGCCGACCAGGCGTTCGTAGAAGGCCACGTCGGCGCGCAGGCCGGCGATCTCCTCGTCGCGCTCGGCCAGCGAGCTCTGCACCTCGTTGTTGGCCGCGCGGCTGATCTGGTCCGAGCGCGCCAGCGTGGCCTGGCGCTGGTTCAGCGCCTCGATCTGGCGCTGCTGCGCCTGCAGCCGGCGCTCGGCCTCGCGCAGCTGCTCGCTGACCGTGCCCAGCTGCGGCGCGGCCTGGCGGCTGGCGACGGCCCACACCGCGCCCAGCGACAGCAGCCAGCCGACGAGCAGGCAGGCCCAGAACACGCGGCTGCGGCGCGGTGGCGCGTTCTGGACGATCTGGAAACGGGGGGCGGGTCGGTTCATCGTCGCGGCCGCGCTGCGCGGGGCAGCGGCGGCATCGCTCCTCGCAGGGGGACAGGCCGGCCCGCTAGTGTAAGCCAGGGCGCCAGCGGCCGCGGCGCGGCGCAGGCGCGCGTCGGCCGGCGTTCAAGCAGCGAACGCAGACGGACGGATGGCCTTCGCCGCGGGCTTGCCCGATAGTGGCCGATACGCGCGCCCACGCGCGGGAGACCCGCCATGACCGACGCCCATCTGTTCGCAATCGGCATCCTGCTGGCCTGGCTGGCGGGCATCCGCGTCTATCTGACCGTGTTCGGGGTCGGCCTGGCCGGCCTGTTCGGCTGGCTGGACCTGCCGCCGGCGCTGCAGGCCACCGCGTCGTGGTGGGTGCTCGGCACCTCCGGCGCGCTGGCGCTGGCCGAGTTCTTCGCCGACAAGATCCCCGGCGTGGACTCGGGCTGGGACCTGCTGCAGACCCTGACCCGGATTCCGGCCGGCGCCTTCCTGGCCGCGGCCACGCTGTCGCCGGACGGCCAGCTGGGCGCTGGCGCGCTCGCCACCGGCGCCGGCGTCGCGCTGACCAGCCATGTGCTCAAGGCCGGCTCGCGTGCGCTGCTGAACACCTCGCCGGAACCGGCGAGCAACTGGATCGCCTCGCTGGCCGAGGATTCGGTGGTGGTCGCCAGCCTGGCGCTGGCGCTGGCGCATCCGTGGCTGGCGCTGGCCATGGTGGTCGGCGCCAGCGTGATCGGCGCGCTGCTGGTGTGGTGGGTGTGGCGCACGCTGTGGCGCGGGGTCAAGCGCCTGTTCGCGCCGGTGCCGCGCCCGGCCGGCGACCGCCTGAACCGAGAAGGCTCCCAGCCTTCGTGAACTTCATCGCATAATTGCGCGTGCAACCGGGAAACGCGATGGCCTCCAGAGACACCGCACCGCCTTCAAGCCGCGACGAGCCGCGTTCGCGCGGCATCCGTGCCGAAACCCCGCCGCCGCACTACTGGCGGCGCTGGGCGGCCGATGCCGCGGCGCCGTCCGATCCGCCCGCCGACCACGCGCAGGCTCCGGCCGAGCAACCGGATGCCGGCGCCGCGGTCGCGGCTGCCGTCCCGCCGCCCGCTGACGGCGCTGCGGCCATGCCGCAGGACCAGGCCCCCGCCGCGCCGCCGCGCCCGCCCACCGATTCGCCGTACCGCATCCTGATCGTCGAGGACGACCGCTCGCAGGCGCTGTTCGCGCAGAGCGTGCTGCACGGCGCCGGCATGCAGGCGCAGGTCGAGATGCAGGCCGAGGGCGTGCAACAGGCGATCGCCGACTACCGCCCGGACCTGATCCTGATGGACCTGCACATGCCCGGGCTGGACGGCATGCGCCTGACCACGCTGATCCGCCAGCAGCCGCAGCACCAGTTGCTGCCGATCGTGTTCCTGACCGGCGATCCGGATCCGGAGCTGCAGTTCGAGGTGCTCGACAGCGGCGCCGACGATTTCCTGACCAAGCCGATCCGGCCGCGGCACCTGATCGCCGCGGTGTCCAACCGCATCCGCCGCGCGCGCCAGCAGGCGCAGCAGTCGGTCAGCGACAGCGCGCCGCTGAACAACCCCGAAACCGGGCTGCCCTCCCGCGCGCACGTGTTGCACCTGCTCGGCGACGGCTTGCGCAGGCGCGAGCCGGGCGGCCTGTTCTTCATCGAGATCGCCAGCGCGCTGGGCCTGCGCGAACGCTACGGCTACGCCGCGTTCGAACGGCTGATGACCCAGGCCGGACGCCGCCTGGCCAGCGTCACCGCGCCGCAGCCGCTGGCCCGGCTCAACGACAACAGCTTCCTGCTGCTGGCCCACGAGACCGACAACGCCGCGCTGCAGCTGCGCGCGCAGGCGCTGCGCCAGTCGCTGGCCAACCATGCCTTCCCGGTGCGCGAGGACGAGGCCGTGCACCTGCGTTGCGCGATCGGCTTCGCCGAACTGCCGCAGGAGTTCGAGGACGCCGGCAGCGCGCTGGAGGCGGTCGAGCGCACCGCGCTGCAGGCGCGCCTGCGTCCGGAAGGCGTGGCCGCGTACGCGCCGCCGCGCGAAGAGGAGGACCTGGGCCGCATCGCGATGTTCGAAGGCCAGCTGGAGCCGGCCTACCAGCCGATCGTCGCCGTCGCCGGCGGCGACACCGCGCAGTACCAGGTGCTGCTGCGCCTGCGCCAGCGCGACGGCTCGCTGCTGTCGGCCGGGCAGGTGCTGCCGGCCGCCGAGGCCGGCGGACGCATCGCCGACCTGGACCAGCAGGTGCTCGACCACGCGCTCGGCCTGCTGCACCTGTACCAGCACGCGGTGCCGCCGCTGCGGCTGTTCGTGTCGCAGTCGCCGCGCACGCTGGCGCGCGGCGCCTTCGCCGACTGGCTGGTCGATGCGATCGGCCGCCGCGGCATCGCCGGCACCTCGCTGGTGATCGACCTGCGCCTGGCCGACGCGCTGATCCACACCGTGACCCTGCAGCAGTTCTGCGAGCGGCTGATGCCGCTGGGCGTGCAGTTCTGCCTGAGCCAGTTCGAACCCGGCGCCGAAGCCGAGGCGCTGCTCGGGCAGCTGCCGCTGGGCTACCTGCGCCTGGCCGCGCGCTTCGCCAATGCGCACAGCAACCTGGCCCTGCGCGACGAACTGCGCAGCGTCATCGACCTTGCGCACCGCAACGGCCTGCTGATCATCGGCCAGCAGATCGAGGAAGCGCAGGCCGCCGCGGCGATGTGGATGGGCGGCGTCGACTTCATCCAGGGCAACCTGGTGCAATCGGTCGGCGAAGAACTGAACTTCGACTTCCAGAACGCGGTGCTGTAGCGGTGCGCGGGCGACGGCGCCAGCGGCTGTCGCCGGCATGGCTGGCCGCGTCGGCCGCGGCGCTGACCGTGGCCGGCGCCGCGCTGGCCTCGCCGTGGCTGCCGCTGCCGCCATCGTCGTGGGCGATCGCGGCCGGCTGCCTGCTCGCCGCCGCCACGCTCGCGCTGGGCGCGGCATGGCAGGCGCGGCGCCTTGGCGCGGCGCTGGACGCGGCCAGCGCGCGCGCCGCGCTCGCCGAATCCGAGCGCGATGCGCTGCAACGCGACGTGCATCTTCGCGACCGGCTGGAGCAGGAACTGCTGCAGGCCAAGCAGGCCGCCGAAGCCGCGTCGATGGCCAAGGGCGAGTTCCTGGCCACGATGAGCCACGAGATCCGCACCCCGCTCAACGGCATCATCCCGATGCTGGAGCTGATCGCGCGCGGCCAGCTGGGCACCGAGCAGCGCGAGATGCTGCGCGCGGCCAACGACTCCTCGCTGCAGCTGCTGCGCATCGTCGACGACGTCCTCGACTACTCCAAGCTCGAGGCCAACCGGCTGGAGCTGGAGATCACCAGCTTCAACCTGCGCGAACTGCTCGACGGCGTGCTGCAGCTGATGCAGCGCTCGGCCGAGGCCAAGGGCCTGCGCATGGACCTGCAGCTGGATCCGGCGGTGCGCCTGCCGGTGCGCGGCGACCCGGTGCGGCTGCGGCAGGTGCTGAGCAACCTGCTCGGCAACGCGATCAAGTTCACCGCGCGCGGCAGCGTCGCGCTGCAGGTGCGCCGCCTCGGCGAAACCCCGGCGCAGCACCTGCTGCGCTTCGAGGTGCGCGACACCGGCATCGGCATCCCGTCCGAGCAGCAGGAGCGGCTGTTCCACTCCTTCACCCAGGCCGACGCCTCGACCACCCGGCTGTATGGCGGCACCGGGCTGGGGCTGGCGATCTGCAAGCGCATCGTCGACCTGATGGGCGGCCGCATCGGCGTGCAGTCCAGCCCCGACCGCGGCGCCACGTTCTGGTTCGAGATCCCGCTGCTGAAGGTGATCGGCGACCTGCCGCAGGCGCAGGGCGGGCTGCCGCGGCTGCGCGTGCTCCTGGTCGGTGCCGACGTGCGCCTGTACCAGCGGATGAAGCTGCTGCTGCCCAGCTGGGGCGTGCAGCTGGGCAAGGTCGATTCCACCCAGGAAGCGCTGGAGCGGCTGCGCGTGAGCTTCGGCACGGCACCGGCGTACGACGTGGTGCTCGGCGACCTGGACGGCCTGCGCCAGAGCGCGCGCGCGCTGCAGCGCGGCGTAGCGCGCGTCCCTGCGCAGCAGGGCGTGCGCCTGATCTGGCTGTACGGCGAGGCCGAGATTCCCGAGGAGATCCGCGCGCACGGCGTGCTGCTGTCGCGCCAGGCGCCGGACATCGACCTGCGCGGCATGCTCGCGCAGCTGCCGGCCGCCGCTCCGGCCGCGACGCCGACCAACGACGACCCGCCAGCGCCTGTCGAGGCGGCCGACGGCGACATCGTGCCTGCGGCGGCGCCGGTCCAGGCAGAAACGGCACCGGCCACGCCCGCCGCGGCCGAATCCGAATCCGAATCCGAGCATGCCGGCCCCGCCTCGCCGAGCGGCGACTACCGCCTGCTGCTGGTCGAGGACAACCCGGTCAACCTGCTGGTCGCGCAGAAGATGCTGGCGGTGCTCGGCTACCGCGCCGACAGCGTCGCCGACGGCGCCGCCGCGCTGGCGCAGATGACGCGCCAGGCATACGACCTGGTGCTGATGGACTGCCAGATGCCGGTGCTGGACGGCTACGCCGCCACCCGCCAGTGGCGCGCGGCGGAGGCCGAACGCCACGCCGCGCGGCTGCCGATCGTGGCGATGACCGCCAATGCGATGGCCGGCGACCGCCAGCGCTGCCTGGACGCCGGCATGGACGACTACCTGTCCAAGCCGGTGAGCCGCGAGCGCCTGCACGCCTGCCTGCAACGCTGGCTGCCGCGGCATGCGGCCGCGGCCGGCGCGATGCCGGCGGCGGCCGGCGGCACCGCGCTCGCCGAGGCGCCTTCGCCGGGCGCCGAAGCGGCGCCTGCGCGTGCGCACGCCGTGATCGAGCCCAGCTTCGAATCGGCGCAGCATCCCACCCCGTTGCCGGTGCTGGACGTCGCCGTGCTCGACGAACTGCGCGAGATCGCCGGCGCCGACACCACCGCGCAGATCATCGAGCTGTTCCTCGGCGATGCGCCGCAGTTGATCCAGCAACTGGAACAGGCCGCCTCGGTGCCGCAGCTGGCGCCGCTGAGCGAGGCCGCGCACACCTTGAAGTCGGCGGCGGCGAACGTCGGCGCGCTGGCGCTGTCGGCGGCGGCGCTGCGCATCGAAGCCGGCGTACGCGCGCACAACCTGGAACGGCCGGCGGTCGCCGTGGCGCTGGTGATCGCCGAGTTCGCACGCGCGCGGCTGGCGCTGAACGGCTACCGCAACACCTTGCGCGCCGCCGATACCGCAACCAGCGGCGCCCACTGAGACGTTGCGCCGGACGCCGCCGGAGCGCGAGTGCCGAGCGCGCGCGCAAGGTTGCCGCAGGGAGCTTTTGGTCCGCGGCATCGACCGGCGCGGCAGCCTAGCCTCCGTGCACGCCCCCGAAGTACTACCCCGCGATGGCGCGCGACACGCGCCGTCGCGAACGCGCGTCAGTCGTCCAGCTTGGTCAGCAGGTAGTTCGGCTCGCCGATGCGCGAGATCAGGTCCAGCTGGGTTTCCAGCCAGTCGATGTGCTCCTCTTCCGACTCCAGGATGTCGGCGAGCAGCTGGCGGCTGACGTAGTCCTGGATCGACTCGGCGTAGGCGATGCCTTCGCGCAGCGTCGTCGTGCCGTCCTGCTCGAGCGCCAGGTCGCACTCGAGGATTTCCTTCGGATTCTCGCCGATGCGCAGCTTGCCCAGCGCCTGGAAGTTCGGCAGCCCCTCGAGGAACAGGATGCGGTCCGCCAGCTTGTCGGCGTGCTTCATCTCGTCGATCGATTCCTTGTATTCGTGTTCGGCCAGTTCCTTCAGGCCCCAGTTCTTCAGCATCTTGGCGTGCAGGAAGTACTGGTTGATCGCGGTCAGCTCGTTGTAGAGCACCTTGTTGAGGAACTCGATGACCTTGGCGTCGCCCTTCATGCCCGTCGCTCCGGAATCTGCAAAGCGCAGACTCTAGCGAATCGGCGGACGCGGTGAAGGAACGCGAATCGTGATCATCCCGATGCCGCCAGGCGGCGGCGCGCTCAGGCGGCCTGGGCCAGGCCCAGCACCGGCAATGGCAGGTCGCGCAGCAGGGCGCGCTCGAGCAGGTCCCCAGCCATGTCCAGGCAGGAGCCGCAGGTCGCGCCGCAACCGGTGCGCATGGTCAGCTCGGACACGGTGCGGCAGCCGGCTTCGGCGGCTTCGCGGATCTGGCGATCGGTGACCCCATTGCAGATGCAGACGTACACGATGGCGATGACGGGCGGCCGGCGCGGACTGCGCCGGCACTCATTCAACCGAAAGTGAGAATGGTTGTCAATTCCGCCCGTTAATCGTTATTAATACGGGCGACCCAGGGACCGCTGCGCTTGCGCGGACGCTTGCGCGGGCGATCGTGGCCAGCGGCGCTGCCCGGCATCCACGCCTCCTGCGCCAGCGTGGGCATCGCGCGGATGCCGGCGCCGGCGATGGTCTGCGCCAGCGGCGCCAGGTGCCGCAGCGCGCGCGCATAGACCCCGCGCTTGAACAGCACCACGTGCTCCACCGGGTACCAGAAATCCACCCAGCGCCAATGGTCGAACTCCGGCGTCTCGGTGAGCTCCAGGTTCACGTGGCTCTCGTCGCAGGTCATCTGCAGCAGGAACCAGACCTGCTTCTGGCCGATGCACACCTGGCGTTCGTTGCGGCGGATCGCACGGCTGGGCAGCCGATAGCGCAGCCAGCCCGGCGTGGCTCCGAGCACTTGGACGTGCTCGGGCAACAACCCGGTTTCCTCACGCAACTCGCGGTACATGGCCTCCACCGGGGTCTCGTCGGTATTCATGCCGCCTTGCGGGAACTGCCAGCCGTCCCGGCGCACGCGTCGTGCCCAGAACACCTGACCGTCCGGCCGCATCAGCACGATGCCTACGTTCGGTCGATAGCCGTCCGGATCGATCACGATGCGGACTCCTGAAAAATCTACTGGCTCCGACTCTGCCACGGCTGCGCCCGCCCCACAAGCGCGGCAAAAATGGATTGACAGAGGCCACTTTTGCTATAAGAATTGGCGGTTCACCAAGGCTATGTAGCTCAGCCGGTTAGAGCACAGCACTCATAATGCTGGGGTCGGTGGTTCGAGTCCACCCATAGCCACCATTGGTGTTGCCGCCTCAGGCGTGCGATAATTGCAGTCTGCGACATTGCCCCGTCGCCAAGCGGTAAGGCACCTGACTCTGACTCAGGCATTCGGTGGTTCGAATCCATCCGGGGCAGCCAAACAAAAAGCCAAAGGCCGATCGAAAGATCGGCCTTTGGCTTTTTGTTTGGCGGGTTCGCGTAGGCGCTGCGCGCCTACGCCCCGCACCTTGCGAGGCAAGGTGCGGGCCCCAGCCTTCCCTCTCCACATCCCCGCGCCTATCGGCGCGCCCCCTTGGACTCCAAGGGGGCTTTCCACCAGACGCCTGGTGCACGTTGGACGCAAAGACTCAGACCCGCAGAGGCCGGGAGAGCACGCGCTCGGCTGCCGATACTGCTGAATAAAAGCACGACCTTGACGCAGCGATCGAACGCGCACGCTCCAAGCCATCGCCAGCGCTGGCTCCGCCATGAGGACGTGCCAGCCATCCAGACGCGAACCCAAACCCTAAAACGACAAAAGCCCGGCCGAAGCCGGGCTTTTGCGTATCCCAGCAGGGACCCCGAAGGATCCCTGCCAAGCGCGGTGGATCAGCGCTTGGAGAACTGGGTCGCGCGGCGGGCCTTGTGCAGGCCGACCTTCTTGCGCTCGACTTCGCGGGCGTCGCGGGTCATGAAGCCGGCCTTGCGCAGCTCGGACTTCAGGGTTTCGTCGTACTCGACCAGCGCACGGGCGATGCCCAGACGGATCGCACCGGCCTGGCCGGTGGTGCCGCCGCCGGAGGCGGTGACCAGGATGTCGAAGCTCTCGGTGTTCTTGGTCAGCTCCAGCGGCTGGCGCACGATCATGCGCGCGGTCTCACGGCCGAAGAACTCGTCCAGCGGACGGTTGTTGACGGTGATGTTGCCGGTGCCCTTGCGCAGGAACACGCGGGCGGTGGAGGACTTGCGGCGGCCGGTGCCGTAGTTTTGCGTGATAGCCATGATTAGATATCCAGAACTTGCGGCTGCTGGGCGGAGTGCGGATGCTCGGAGCCCTTGTAGACCTTGAGCTTGCGGTACATGGCGCGACCCAGCGGACCCTTCGGCAGCATGCCCTTGACCGCGGTCTCGATGACGCGCTCCGGGTGACGCTCCAGCGCCTGCGCCAGGGTCTCCGTCTTCAGGTTGCCGATGTAGCCGGTGAAGCGGTGGTACTTCTTGTCGTTGAGCTTGTTGCCGGTGACCGTGATCTTCTCGGCGTTGATCACCACCAGATAATCGCCGGTATCGACGTGCGGGGTGTAGACCGGCTTGTGCTTGCCGCGCAGGCGGCGGGCCAGTTCGGTGGAAAGCCGGCCCAGCGTTTTGCCGGCGGCGTCGACGAGATACCAGTCGCGCTGGACGGTCTCGGACTTAGCGGTGAAAGTGCTCATTATAAAACTCGGTTGGTCGGGCGGATTACGGCGGCGGACGCTGCCGGAACTTTGCCACGCGTTGTGAATTGCGAAAACGCAAGAGGCGGGATTGTACGCGGCGCCCTTCCGGCTTGCAAGCCCGCCCGCGCCGTCGCCTGCAGCGCCGCGCCGCCCTTGGCAGGGCGCCGGGCCGGGGCGAAAATCGAGCTCCCCACCGCCTCCTAGGCCTGCCCCATGACGGCGCCCCGCCTGCATACCCCGCTCGACCGCGTCCTGGTCGAGGCCCAGCGCGCGCTGGAGACCGTGTTCGGCGACCCGCCGGCGCAGCGCCCCTATCCGGCCCAGGCCACGCCGGACGTGGTGATGGCCGCGCCCGAGCGCCGCCACGCCGCCGGGCTGATGCGCATCAACCACGTCGGCGAGGTCTGCGCGCAGGGCCTGTACTTCGGCCAGGCCGCGGTCGCGCGCGACCCGGCCACGCGCGCGCACCTGCTCGAGGCCGCGCAGGAGGAGACCGACCACCTGGCCTGGTGCGCCGAACGGCTGCGCGAGCTGGACAGCCGCCCGAGCCTGTTCAACCCGCTGTGGTACGCCGGCAGCTATGCGATCGGCACCCTGGCCGGCCTGCGCGGCGACGGCTGGAACCTGGGCTTCGTGGTTGAGACCGAACGCCAGGTCGAGGCCCATCTGGAAGAACACCTGCATACGCTGCCGCCGGCCGACCTGCGCAGCCGCGACGTGCTCAAGGTGATGAAGGCCGACGAAGCGCGCCACGCCGAACATGCCGAACATGCCGGCGCGCGGCGCCTGCCGCCGCCGATCCCCACGGTCATGGCCGCCGCCTCGCGCCTGATGAAGGCGGTGGCCTACCGGCTCTGAGCGGCGGCGGGCCCCGCGGCCGCGCGCGAGGGTGGCCCGGCCGCGCTGGTCATGCGCGCCGGCTTGGGCTAAAATGAACCGAAGATGACTGAAACACGTCAACGCCACGCAAGCACCAGGAAACGATTGGCCGTGTGATCCGGCGCCGTTGGACCGGGGCTGGATACGACCGCGCAGCGACTTCCGACCGCGCCCGCCACCACGACAGACATGACCGCATACGTTTCTACCGCTACGCCACGGCCGCTGACCCGCCGGCTCTCGCGCCTGCTGTTCGCCAGCCTGTTCGTGCTCGGCGCCGGCCTCTTGCTGCATCACATGCTCGGCCACTACCGGCACGCCAACGCGATCCTGCGCGACCATTCGGTGGCGACGGTGCCGGTGATCGCCGACGGCGCGGTCGGCAGCCATGCCAAGCCGCAGCGCTACCGCTTCCACTACGTGTTCGAGGCCAAGGGCCGGCTGCACCGCGGTGCGTTCACCACCAATGCCACCGAGGCGGCGCCGCTGCTGCTCGACGGCGCGACGGTGGAGATCGCCTACGCCAACGCCGACCCGGCGCGCTTCGGCCGGCTCGAGCAGCTGCAGCACGACGGCGACCTCAGCGGCGTGTTCACCCGCACCGCGATCGCGCTGCCGATCGCCGCGCTGCTCGCGGTGGCCGCGCACCAGCTGCTGATCGGCCGCGTACTGCGCGGCCGGCGCCGCGCCGTGGCCGCCTGAGCGGCGCCGCGCGTCGCTCCATCGCTCAGGCCGGGGCCAGCTTCAGCCCGATCACGCCGAGCACGATCAGGCCGGCGCAGGCCAGCCGTGCCGGCGAGGCGCTGTCGCCGAACAGGACGATGCCCAGCAGCATGGTTCCCAGCGCGCCGATCCCGGTCCAGATCGCATAGGCGGTGCCCAGCGGTATCGCCCGCATCGCCTGGGTCAGCAGCCACAGGCTCACGGCCGCCGCCGCCGCGGTCGCCAGGCTCGGCCACAGCCGGGTGAAGCCGTCGCTGTACTTCAGGCCGACGGCGAAACCGATCTCGAACAGACCGGCGAGCAGCAGGTAGATCCAGGACATGGCGAGCTCCGTAGACAAAAAAGGAATTTCGTAGACAAAAAAAACGACCCGATGCGTGAGCATCGGGCCGCCGTCGGCTGTGTTCTGCGGCATGCCGCAGGGCGGGACGTCCCGCCGGACCGTGGTGCAGGCGCTATTCGGCCAGGTTGCGGCCGTGGAACAGCTCCTCGATCTCGCGCTTGAGCAGCGCCTCGATGCGCATGCGCTCCTTGAACGAGAGGTTCTTGGCCTTCTCCTCGAACAGGTACTGGTCCAGGTCGAAGTCCTTCAGGTGCATCTTGGTGTGGAAGATGTTCTCCTGGTAGACGTTGACGTCGAACATCTCGTAACGCGCCTTGATGTTCTTGGCCAGGAAGTTCTGGATCGAGTTGATCTTGTGGTCGATGTAGTGCTTCTTGCCCTTCACGTCGCGGGTGAAGCCGCGCACGCGGTAGTCCATGATCACGATGTCCGATTCCAGGCGCTCGATCAGGTAGTTGAGCGCCTTCAGCGGCGAGATCACCCCGCAGGTGGCTACGTCGATGTCCGCGCGGAACGTGGCGATGCCGTGCTGCGGATGGGTTTCAGGGTAGGTATGGACGGTGATGTGGCTCTTGTCCATGTGCGCGACCACCGCGTCGGAGATGATCTCCTTGCCCGCCAGCTTCTTGTCGATCACCGGCTCTTCGGAGATCAGGATCGTCACCGAGGCGCCTTGCGGATCGTAGTCCTGACGGGCAATGTTCAGGATGTTGGCGCCGATGATGTCGGCCACATCGGTCAGGATCTGGGTCAGGCGATCGGCATCGTACTGTTCGTCGATGTACTCGATGTAGCGCTGGCGCTCCTCTTCCGAGATCGCATAGCAGACGTCGTAGATGTTGAAACTCAACGCCTTGGTGAGGTTGTTGAAACCTTGCAGCCTCAGACGAGGCAACGGCTTGACCACGGCGGTGGATCCTCTGGATGGACATGGGAGAAGAAATGCAATTATGGGCTAAACGCGCCGGCAGCGAAATGCACGGGTCCCCTCTCGTTTGCCGCAGAGAACGCGTCCCGTTAAGCTTCGGCAATTCCGTAGTGAAGCCGCTATGAGCCCTGGGACTACCTCCGCCGTGTCACCCGTGCGCATCGCTCCAAGTCCGTTGACGTTGGATACCGCCACCATCGACCGCTTCCTGGCGCACAGCCACCGGCGTCGATACCCGGCGCGGACCGACGTGTTCCGGCCCGGCGACCCTGCCGGCACCCTGTACTACGTGGTCAGCGGCTCGGTCAGCATCATCGCCGAGGAAGATGACGATCGCGAACTGGTGCTGGGCTATTTCGGCAGCGGCGAGTTCGTCGGCGAGATGGGCCTGTTCATCGAGTCGGACCAGCGCGAGGTGATCCTGCGCACCCGCACCCCGTGCGAACTGGCCGAGATCAGCTACGAGCGCCTGCACCAGCTGTTCCTGGGCTCGCTGTCGGCCGATGCGCCGCGGGTGCTGTTCGCGATCGGCGTGCAGCTGTCCAAGCGCCTGCTCGACACCTCGCGCAAGGCCAGCCGCCTGGCCTTCCTCGACGTCACCGACCGCATCGTGCGCACGCTGCACGACCTGGCCCAGGAGCCGGAGGCGATGAGCCATCCGCAGGGCATGCAGTTGCGCGTGTCGCGCCAGGAGCTGGCGCGGCTGGTCGGCTGCTCGCGCGAGATGGCCGGCCGCGTGCTGAAGAAGCTGCAGGTCGACGGCATCCTGCATGCGCGCGGCAAGACCGTGGTGCTGTACGGCGCGCGCTGACCGCGCGCCGGCAGCCGTCCCACGGGACGGCCGATGGCTCTGAGCGAAACGTTCTACTGGTTCATCCTGGTCGGCCTGGGCGCGCAGTTGGTCGACGGCGCGCTGGGGATGGCGTTCGGCCTGGTGTCCTCGTCGGTGCTGCTGAGCATGGGCCTGCCGCCGGCCGCGGTCAGCGCCAGCGTGCACACCGCCGAGGTGTTCACCACCGGCGCGTCGGGCCTGTCGCACCTGGCCATGGGCAACGTCGACAGGCGCCTGTTCCTGCGCCTGGCGCTGCCTGGCGTGGCCGGCGGGGCGATCGGCGCCTACGTGCTGACCCAGTTGCCCGGCGAGGTGATCCGCCCGTTCGTCTACCTGTACCTGCTCGCCCTGGCGGTGCTGATCCTGCTGCGCGCCTTCGGCCGCGCGCTGCCGCGCGGCGAAGTGCGGCGCGTACCGCTGCTGGGCTTCGTCGCCGGCCTGCTCGACGCCAGCGGCGGCGGCGGCTGGGGTCCGGTGGCCACCTCCACGCTGCTCGCACGCGGCGGACTGGCCCGCACCACCATCGGCACGGTCAGCGCCGCCGAGTTCCTGGTGACGCTGTCGATCTCGCTGACCTTCCTGCTGACGATGGGCCTCCAGCACCTGGAGATCGTGCTCGGCCTGCTGGTCGGCGGTATGGTCGCCGCGCCGATCGCCGCGCTGCTGGTCAAGCGCGTGCGCGAGCGCTGGGTGCTGGTCGCGGTGGGGGTGCTGGTGCTGTGCATCAGCCTGCAGCAGATCGGCACCGCGCTGTTCCACTGGCTGTAGCTTCGGGCGGCGCGAGCGCGAGTTGGCGGGGCCGCTGCGTCGCCCGCCGCGAAGATGCCGCGGCGCGGCGCTATCTCTCCCGGGCCGGCTCAGCGCGTCGGCTCGCCAGCGCGGTCGCGGCAGCCCCAGTTGAGGATCGGCGTGCCCGGCGGCAGCACGCGCCGGAACAGCGCCACCGTGGAGGCTTTCGGATTGACCACCACCGGCGCGCGCGCGGCCTGCAGCAGCGGCAGGTCGGCGGTGCTGTCGGAATAGGCGATGGCGATCTGGCCGTAGCCGAGCTCGCGCAGCATGCGCATCTTTTCCTGGTTGTGGCAGTGGCGGGTGGCGGTGACCGCGCCCAGCCGCGGGCCGATCAGGCTGCCGACCACCGGCACGTCCTGGTGGGCGACGAAGCCCAGGATCGCGCGCGCCAGCTCCGGTGGCGCGCCGGTGGCGACGACCACGCGGTCGCCGGCGGCGCGGTGCCGGGCGAAGACTTCCAGCGCCTGCGGCAACAGCCGCTGGCGGATCTGCGCCTCGTGGCGCAGCACGTACTGGTCGATGATGCGGTTGAACTCGCGCGCGCGGTGCAGGCCGAAGCTGGCGATCCACACGTAGCCGGAGATGCCCTTGCGCCGGGTCGGCAACATCGCCACCAGCGGCCCGAGCAGCGGCGTGGCCAGCAGCGCCACGGCCAGCCGCAGCGGATTGCGCCGGATCAGCCAGGCGAACAGGTGGCTGCCCGAATCGCCGTCGTAGAGCGTGTGATCGAAGTCGAATACCACCAGCGGCGCGTCGGCGCGCGGTGCGGGATAGGTCTCAGTCATTGCCGAAGAATAGCTGGCGCAGGGCCTCGCCGGGCTCTTCGGCGCGCATGAAGGTCTCGCCGACCAGGAACGCGTTCACGCCCGCCTGGCGCATCGTCGCCACGTCGTCCGGGCCGAGGATGCCGCTCTCGGTGACCAGCAGGCGGTCGCGCGGCACCGCCTCGCGCATCGCCAGGGTGGTCTGCAGCGACACCTCGAAGGTGCGCAGGTTGCGGTTGTTGATGCCGATCAGCGGCACCGGCACCTGGATCGCGCGCTCCAGTTCGTCGATGTCGTGCACCTCGACCAGCACGTCCATGTCCAGCTGCAGCGCCAGCGACGACAGCTCGGCCAGCTGCAGGTCGTCCAGCGCGGCGACGATCAGCAGGATGCAGTCGGCGCCGAGCACGCGCGCCTCGTACACCTGGTACGGGTCGATGGTGAAGTCCTTGCGCAGCACCGGCAGCGTGCATGCCTCGCGCGCCTGCTGCAGGTAGCTATCGTGGCCCTGGAAGAAATCCACGTCGGTCAGCACCGACAGGCAGGACGCGCCGCCGAACTCGTAGCTGACCGCGATGTCGGCCGGGTGGAAGTCGGGACGGATCACGCCCTTGGACGGGCTGGCCTTCTTGACCTCGGCGATCACCGCCGGATCGCCATCGGCGATCGCCGCCTGCAGCGCGCGGGCGAAACCGCGCACCGGCGGCGCACCGTCGATCCGCGCGACCAGCTCGGCCAGCGGCACCCGCGCGCTGCGCTCGGCGATCTCTTCGGCCTTGCGGGCGAGGATGGTGTGGAGGATGTCGCTCATTCGCTCGGGGTTCTGGGGGACGCGGCATTATCGGCCAAGTTGGGGCTGAACAGCCCGGGACCTGGGATTTTTCGGGACTCGGGACTCGGGACTCGGGACTCGGCAACAGCGTAGCGCCGGCGCCATCGGCGAGCGCGATGCCCACGGCGGCGGTGCGACCGCAAGCGCAACGCGGGCCGGTTCGACGACACGACCGTTGCGGCGGCATCCATCTTCATCCGCTACGTCGCTCTCCACCGTGCGACGTGCGCGCGGCGAGCCGCACGTTGCGACCAGTGCCGCTCGGCCCGACGGGACGAAGCTCCGGATTCAGTCCTTGGCCTGGTCTGCGTCGAACGCTTCCTGATCCGACAATTCGTAGTACAGCACCTCGGACCAGTTCGTCAGTCCCAGCGGCCGTTCGGTGGCGCCGGTTCGCGTGCTGTCGCAGTCGTCGTCGAAGCGCAGGCCATGGAAGACATCGAGCGGCGGCGCGCCCTCTTCGACGGCCAGGCGCCGCAGCAGGTTGGCGGCCTCGTGGAGATCGGCCGGCAAAGCGTCGAAGGCGGCGCCGACCTCGCGGCACCTACCGATCTCCTGCTCGACGCAGTGGCGCAGATCTTCTTCGCCGATCGCCGACATCATGTCGAGTTCGACGGTCTCCAGCAGCAGGAACGCGTCGCGGTTCGCCTCCAGGAAGGCGACGGTCTCGTCCAACCAACCTAGCAAGTGCTCGACCGTCGCAGGCACCGGGACCGGCGTTTCGACCGGTGCGGGCGGCGGCGAGAACAGCTGCCTGAGGCGTCCCATCAATGACACCGGGGGCGCGACCGTCGGCGCTGGAGTCGGCGGCAGCGCAGGCGCGGCCGCGATCACCTTGACGATCTCGGCGAAGCGCTTGACCCGCTCCAGGCCCGGGGCGAACGGGCTGCTGATCGCATGCAGCCGCGCAGGCTGGTCGGCGTCTTCCTCATCGTCCGCCTCTTCTTCCTCGTCCTCGCCTCCAGCCTCGTCTTCACTCTCATCCCCGCCCTTGACCTCGTCCTCTTCCTCGTCATCCAGACCCTCCGCCACCAGCGACGCGCACAACTGGGGATCGGCCGATATCAGCAGCCGGTACACGAACGGCACGTCGTAGGCCCATTCGGAGAGGCTGGAAATCGTTTCGGGCCGATCGCCATACGAGGCCGGCCGGTTGCTGAGGCTGTAGAGATAGGAGCGGTTGGCCATGCAAACCCTTTGTCGTCGTACGCCGCCGACGCGGCGCAGCGGGCAGCTTACGCGCCGGCCGACGGACCGGCCATCTCGGATGGGGGGCTGGAGGTATTCCGCACGCCGCAACGGACGCATTCGCCTGGCTGCACAACGCGCACGTCGCGCACGCCCAACGCGGGCTGCCGGCGCCCTGGACGGACAACGGGCGACATCGTCACCGCCGCCGCGATACCGGTGCCGGTGCGCTCCGGCGGGCAGGGGCAGGCGCTTCGGGTCCCGCACCCTCAGTCGCGAACGTCGGCCAAGCGCCGCGTACACGCCACATACGCATCCAGCTTGGCGCGCGCGCGGCCGTCGGCGATCGCCGCGCGCGCCAGGACGATGCCGGCGCCGATGTCGGCGGCCACGCCGGCCACGTACAGCGCCGCGCCGGCGTTGAAGGCGACGATGTCCTGCGCGGGGCCGGGCACGTTGTCGAGCACGCCGAGCAGCATGACCGTGGACTCGGCCGCGTCGGCGACCTTGAGGTTGCGGCTGGCGGACATTGCGATGCCGAAATCCTCCGGGTGCACCTCGTACTCGCGCACCTGCCCGTCGCGCAGTTCGCCGACCAGGGTGCCCGCGCCCAGCGACAGCTCGTCCATGCCGTCGCGGCCCCACACCACCAGCGCGCGCTCGGCGCCCAGTTCCTGCAGCACGCGCGCCTGGATGCCGACCAGGTCCGGATGGAACACCCCCATCAGGATGTTCGGCGAACCGGCCGGGTTGGTCAGCGGGCCTAGGATGTTGAAGATGGTGCGCACGCCCATCTCGCGGCGCACCGGCGCCACCACCTTCATCGCCGGATGGTGCACCGGCGCGTACATGAAGCCGATGCCGGTGGCGGCGATCGCCTGCGCCACCTGCTCGGGCTGCAGCTCGATCACCGCGCCCAGCGCCTCCAGCGCGTCGGCGCTGCCGGACTTGGACGACACGCTGCGGTTGCCGTGCTTGGCGACCTTGGCGCCGGCCGCGGCGGCGACGAACATCGCGCAGGTGGAGATGTTGAAGGTGTGCGAACCGTCGCCGCCGGTGCCGACGATGTCGACCATGTGCGTGCGGTCGGCGACCTGTACCGTGCGCGAGAACTCGCGCATCACCGTCGCCGCGCCGGCGATCTCGCCGACGGTCTCCTTCTTCACCCGCAGGCCGGTCAGGATCGCCGCGGTCATCATCGGCGACACCTCCCCGCGCATGATCTGCCGCATCAGCCCGACCATCTCGTCGTGGAAGATCTCGCGGTGCTCGATGGTGCGTTGCAGGGCTTGTTGCGGGGTGATGGGCATGGGTTAGACCGTGGCGGTGCGGAGGGATCCTGGCGATTATCGCCTGGCCGTGGGCGCTGGCACCGCATGGGCCGGCGGCGGACGGCACCTACACGCAGCGGTGCGGTCGGGAAATCCCTTCAGCGCCCAGGCCCGGCGCGCGCTGCGGCTCGAAGATGGAGGGCTCCAGGGTCGGGTTGCCGGCGGGCTTGCAGATGCCCTCGCCCGGCTCGCGATGTGCGTCAGGCGCCCATCGCAACGAGCGGTAGCCGCGTTCGGGCGCGGCGTCCCGCACCAACAAGTCGTGCTCGTCATGAACGGCAGATCGGGATCGCCGTTCTTGACAGATCAGCCCGCCGTCGACGGTGGCCGCGCCTCCGGCAGCGAACACCGAGCAGCCCGGCCGGAACCCGGCGCCGGCGCCATCACCGCGACCCGGTGGCCGTCCCACGGCAGCCCGGCGCCAGCGGCGACGTCGCGCGGGGTCCGCAGCACCTGCAGATCGCGCTTGGCCAGCGCGCGCGCGAAGAGGGCGGCGACCCGGCGTGGCTCGTGCCGCGGCGCGCCGGCGCGCCGCTCGGCGATCGCGCGCTCGAAGCGCGCGGCTACCGGTTCGCGCAATGCGCGACCGCGCTGCACGCCGCGCACGTAAGCGTCGACGGCTACCGCAGCAACAGAATGCGGCGATCGCCTGGGGAGTCGAGCGGCGCCTGGTTCGCCTCAACTCTCCGCCAGGAAAGCCCGGGTTTCGCGCAGCAGCACCTCCGGCGGCACCGCGTGATCGGCGCCGGGTACCACGACCAGCCTGGAACGCGGGATTTTCGATGCCATCAGCCGCGACTGCGCCGGGTCGCAGATCCAGTCCGACTCGCCGCAGATCACCAGCGTCGGCACCGGGATGTCCTTGAGCCGGTCGACCACGTCGTAGCGGCGCCAGACCTCGGGCAGGTACAGGTCATTGTGGACCTTGGCGTGATAGATGCCCTTGCGCGAGGATTCCAGGATCCTGTCGTAGTCCGCGGTGGCGCCCTCGGGCAGGTACATCGGCGCCAGCGCGAACATGATCAGGCGGAACTCCTCGTCGTCGGTGATGGTCGGGGTGAACACCTTGTCGAGCATCGCACGGGTGGCCGCCGGCGCCTTGCTGGCCGCGCGCGCCTGGAAGTTTCCGATCGCCTCCTCCTCGTGGCGATAGCTGGGCGCGGTACCGCGCAGGATCAGGTGCGTCAGGTGCTGCGGATACTTCACCGCATAGCTCAGCGCGATGAAGCCGCCGAACGAGCCGCCGGACAGCACCATCTTGCGATTGCCGCCGAGGGTCTGGCGCAGTTGCTCGATGTCCTCGACGATCTGGTCGAAGGTGTACGGCGGGGTCAGGCTGGAATGGCCGTGCCCGCGCATGTCGAAGCCGATCACGCGATAGCGGTCGGCCAGCGCCCGGTTGGCGGCGAACACGCCCTCGTGCTGGCCCTGGCCGCGGCCGCCGTGCAGCACGATCAGCGGATGCTCGTTGTCCTCGCCGGCGATGGAGTAGTTCAGCGTGGCGGCGTTGATCTGGATGCTGCGGCGCGCGGCGGCGGGCGCTCGCGCAGGCGCAGGCGGGGCGGCCTCGGCGCGAGCCAGGCCGGCGGCCGCCAGCGCGCCGATGCCTTGCAGAACTTGCCTTCGGTTCATTTCGGGTCCTCTTCGTTGGTCTTTTATTGCAGGAGCGGCTTCAGTCGCGAGAGGCTTTCCCGGAAAGCGCCATCTCCACCGAAGTGACCCCTCCATAAGCGGGCGCGGTCAGAAGTTGTAGGCCAGCCGCGCGTAGTAGTAGCCGCCGCCGAAGCCGAACGGGGAAATGTAGCCATACGCGCCCAAGCCGGTGCTGCTGACGATGCCGATCTTGTCCGGGTAGCTGTCGAACAGGTTGTTGGCGCCGACGGTCAGGGTCAGGCCGTTGGCGAAGCCGCGGTCCACGCTCAGGTCGGCGATCCACTTGGCGCCGAAGGTGCGGTCGGTGGCCGCAGTGGAGCCGGGCTGGGTCACCTCGCCGTAGCGGGTCACGCGCAGGTTGGCGCCCCACGGGCCGAGTCGCCAGTCGCCGCCGAGGATCAGCTTGTCGCGCGGGTTGCCGCGCAGCAGGTAGGTACGCGCCGAATGCCCGAAGATCGGGTATTGGGTACCCAGCACCACACTGTCGTCGACGTGTTGCAGCTCGGTCTCGTTGTGGTTGTAGGAGGCGTTCCAGCGCACTCGGCCGATGCGGCCGTAGTCGGCGCGGTACTCGGCCACCAGGTCCACGCCACGGGTGCGGGTGTCCACCGCGTTGGTGTAGAACTGCGCGCCGTTGAAGTCGTTCAGGCCGTAGGATTCCAGCAGCGCCACCACCGAGGCGTCGGTGAGCACGTCCGACAGCACGATGCGGTCGTCGATGTCGATCTGGTAGGCGTCCAGGGTCACGCTAAGCGCGTCCAGCGGCGTCCAGCTGAAGCCCAGGCTGTAGTTGCGGGATTTCTCCGGCTTGAGCGCCTGGGCGCCGAGCGCCTGGGCGATCGCCGAGGTCGGCGAGAGCAGCTTGTAGTAGTACTGCACGTAACCGTCGGTGGTGGCCTGGTAGGCGCTGACGGTGCTCTGCTGGTAGGTGTTCTGGGCCAGCGAGGGCGCGCGGAAGCCGGTGCTGGCGGTGGCGCGCAGCGCGAACTGCGGGGTGAATTCGTAGCGGGTGGTGAGCTTGCCGTTGGTGGTGTTGCCGGCGCTGTCGTCGTAGCGCTCGTGACGCAGCGCCAGCGCCGCGTACCACTTGTCGGTGGGCTGGATGCCGACCTCGGCATAGCCGGCGTAGACGTTGCGGTCGGCGCTGCCGGCATCGTCCGGGCTGATGCCACGCACGCCGGTGGCGGCGTTGGGGCTGCGTCCGGCATAGGGTCCATCGGTGTAGACGTAGTCGCCCCTGCGGTAGGAGTCCGCTTCGCCGGCACGCAGTTCCCACTTCTCGTAGCGGTGTTCCAGGCCCCAGGAAACCTGGGTCGGCTTGGCCAGGCCGGTGTCGAAGCCGCGGGTCAGGTCCAGGTTGTTGGTCCACTGGGCGAACACCTGCGCGCCCAGGCGGAAATCGCGCGGGCTGTCCGGTCCCAGCGTCGGATTGAGATTGTTGTGGCTGAGCAGGCGCACCTTGTCGTGGCTGTAGCTGGTGCTCAGGTCGGCATTCCAGCCGCCCCAGTCGTCGCGCGCGCCGAACACGAACTGGTAGTCGTTCTCGCGCAGGCCCTGGCGCGGCGAGGCGCCGTCCGGGTACAGCTCGACCAGGTTGCCGTTGGCGTTGGCCTGGCGGAAGTTGGCGTGCTTCCAGCCCTCGCGGTGGGCGGCGGTAGCGAACGAATACAGCACTGCGTCGCCTGACAGCGGCAGTTCGGCGTTGTAGGACAGGTTGGTGATCTGGGTCTTGGGGTTGCCGTAGCCCTGGTTGATCAGCTGCAGCCCCTGCGAGTTGCCGTCGGCGTCGTAGCGGGTGGCCTTGTCGGCGCGGGTGTAATTGTCTTGGTCGCGGTTGTCCAGCGCCAGGTGCAGGAAGCCGTCGTTGGGCAGCGCGAAGCCGTGGCTCACGCTCTGCTGGACGGTGATGCCGTCGCCCTCGTAGTTGCTGCCCCAGCCGAGTTGGGCCTGGCCGCCGCTGTCGTCGCGCTTGAGGATGATGTTGATGACGCCGGCGATGGCGTCCGAGCCGTATTGCGCGGCGGCGCCGTCGCGCAGGATCTCGATGTGGTCGATCGCGCTGACCGGGATCAGGTCCAGGTCGGCCGGGGTCGCGCCGCTGCTGGTCCACGAGCTGCTCTGCAACAGCGCGCTGTTGTGGCGGCGCTTGCCGTCAACCAGCACCAGCACCTGGTCGGCGTTGAGACCGCGCAGGCCGGCGGCGCGGACCACGCCGCCGGTGCCCGAGCCGGTCATCGCCGGCAGGTTGTACGAGGGCAGCAGGGCGTTGAGCGCCTCCTGCAGGCCGTCGCGGCCGATGGTCTGCAACTGTGCCGCCGGGACCACGTCGATCGGCGCCGGCGCGGCGGCCACCGTGCGGGTCTGGCCGCGGGTGCCGGTGACGGTGAGGGTGTCGAGCGTGGAGGCCTGCTGGGCGAGCGCGCCGCCGGCGCAGGCTGCCAGCGCCAAGCCGATCAGCGATGCCAGGGGGGAACGGGAGAGGCCCGGGGCGGAGTTGGGGGGGTATGGCACGGGATGCATGAAGGAGTCCGGTTCGGTAGGGATGACGCCTGCGGCTGTACGGCTGCACGGCTGCATGCAGAAATCGAATGAAGAATGCTTTTTATGAATTCTTCTTGATTATTCATGCGTTTATCCGATGCTAAATTCCGGATGCCGCGAATCGCAATAAATTCATGACTTCCGGTCATCTCCATCTGGCATTTGCTTATGCATTCGCCATCTTCGATCCACATCCCTGGTGAAATATCATCAACAAAACGGATCAATATCCGTTTTCTTTCAATTTATTGATGATCCGGAGACAGCATGGACCTGCGCCAGCTCGAAGCCTTTGCCGCGGTGATGTCGGTCGGCAGCATCACCGGGGCCGGGCAGATGCTCGGCCGCTCGCAACCGGCAGTGACGCGGCTGATCCGTGACCTGGAGGATGAGCTGGGCTTCCTGCTGTTCGAGCGCAACGGCCCCAAGGTCACGCCCACCGACAAGGCGTTCCTGTTGCAGGCCGAGGTCGAGGGCACGCTGGCCGGGGTGCGCCAGATCCGCCAGCGCGCCGAGCGCATCTGCCAGGACGAGACGTTGGAGGTGCGCTTGGTCGCCACCCCGGCGCTTGCCGCCGGGCTAGTGCCGGCGGCGCTGGCACGGCTGCCGGCCGAAACACGGCCACAGCATGTCCAGCTGCGCAGCCTGCCGGCCGAGCAGGTGGTGCACGCGGTGTTGAGCAGGACCATGGACCTGGGCGTGGTCAGCCTGCCGCTGGAGCATCGCGGCGTGGACGTGCACTGGATCGGCGAGGCGCCGTGCGTGGCGGTGCTGCCGGCCGGCTCGCCGCTGGCCGCCGCGCCGCGGCTGACGCTGGAGGCACTGGCCGGGCAGACCCTGATCACCCTGGCCAACCCGTTCCGGCTGCGCCGGCGCATCGACAAGGTGCTGGCGGGTGCGCCGCAGCCGCTGCACGTGCTGGAGACCAATGCCTCGCTCAACGCCACGCAGATGGCGCGCGCCGGGCTGGGCATCGCCCTGGTCGATCCGGTCAGCGCGCTGGGCATCCCGCAGGACGGCGTCGTGGTGCGTCCGCTGGAAGTCGACATACCTTTCTTCTTCGGCACGATCACGCCCTACGCGCACCCGCTCTCGGCCAGCACGCGGGCGCTGATCGGATCGCTGGAGGACACCGCACGCGCGTTGCTGCCCGGCTTCGTGCGCCACGAACTCGGCGCCCACGATGCGCTGCTGCAACGGATCCACGGCGACGCATGAGCCACCTCCCCCCTCCCCCCACGAATCTGGAAGCCCTGGAAGCGCGGTTGCGCCAGGACCTGGCGTGGCTGGAACTGCCGCCGCGCCCGTGGGTACCCGAACGCCGCCGGCATGGACAGCAGCTGCTGGACGTGGCGGTGATAGGCGGCGGCATGGCCGGGCTGGCCGCCGCCACCGCGCTGCGCCTGAGCGGCGTGCGCGCGCAGGTGTTCGATCGTTCCGGGCCGGGCCGCGAAGGTCCATGGCTGGACTACGCGCGGATGCGGACGCTGCGCTCGCCCAAGCAACTGACTGGCCCGGCGCTGGGGCTGCCTGCACTGACCTTCCGCGCCTGGTACGAGGCCCGCTTCGGCACGCAGGCGTGGGAAGCACTGGACAAGATTCCGCGCACGCAGTGGATGGACTATCTGGTCTGGTACCGCAAGGTGATGCAGGTGCCGGTGGCCAACCACACCGAGCTGCTCGGCCTGCGCGGCGAGGACGACCTGCTGGCGCTGCGTCTGCGCGACGCCGGCGGCGAGCGCGAACTGTTCGCACGGCGGCTGGTGCTGGCGACCGGCCGCGACGCCTTGGGCGGGGCTGTGATCCCGGACTTCTGCTCCGGGCTGTCGCGCAGGCTGTGGGCGCATTCGGCGGAACCGATCGACTTCGCCGCGCTGCGCGGGCGCCGGGTCGGGGTGATCGGCGCCGGCGCCTCGGCGATGGACAACGCCGCCTGCGCGCTGGAGGCTGGCGCCGCCGAGCTGGACCTGTTCGTGCGCCGCGCGCGAATGCCGACCATCAACAAGGGCAAGGGCGGCAGTGGCCCCGGCAACTTCC
Organism: Xanthomonas sp.; assembly: GCF_017163755.1. Lineage (GTDB taxonomy): Bacteria > Pseudomonadota > Gammaproteobacteria > Xanthomonadales > Xanthomonadaceae > Xanthomonas_A. The sequence goes on along the minus strand of NZ_JAFIWC010000024.1, from coordinate 61,172 downwards.
TCGGCTATGCCGGGCTGCCGGACGCGTGGAAGTGGCGCTTCCAGCACTACGTCAACCAGCAACAGGTGCCGCCGCCGCGCGACAGCACGCTGCGGGTGTCGCGCCACGCCAATGCCCGCTTCCATTTCGCCAGCCCGGTGCTGGAACTGTGCGAGGAGGACGGCGAGCTGCTGCTGCGCACGCCCAAGGGCGAGTACCGGCTGGACTTCCTGATCGTGGGCACCGGCTTCGGCGTGGACTTGGCGCAGCGCCCGGAACTGGCGGCGCTGGCCCCGCACATCCGGTTATGGAAGCACCGTTTCCCCACCCCGCCCGGCCAGGACGACGCCGAGCTGGAGAACTCGCCCGACCTGGGGCTGGATTTCGCGTTCCAGCAACGCGAGCCCGGCGCGTGCCCATGGCTGGCGCGCGTGCACTGCTTCAACTACCCGGCGGCGCTGAGCCTGGGCAAGCTGTCCGGTGACATTCCCGGCATCAGCGTCGGCGCCTGGCGCCTGGCCCACGCGCTGGCCGGGCACTTCTACGCCGAGGATCGCGAGCAGCACTTCGCGGCGCTGCAGGCCTACGAAGAACCGGAACTGTTCGGCGACGAGTGGACCGATGCCGATGCGTGACGGCGACCGCCCGATCGTTGCAGCAGGGAGCCTGCGGTGACGGCCGGCCTGCTGCGCCACGTCGGCGGGCACGCGCTGGGCGCCTTGCTGGCGGTCTGGGGCGCGGTCAGCATCGTGTTCGTCGCCACCCGCATGATCGGCGATCCGACGGCGCTGCTGCTGCCGGTCGGCGCCGGCCCGGAACAGCTGGCCGCGCTGCGCGCTGCGCTCGGCCTGGAGCGACCGCTGGCGCTGCAATACGGCCACTACCTGCTGGCGGCTCTGCACGGGGACTTCGGCACCTCGTTCGTACACGGGCGACCGGCGCTGGCGCTGGTGCTGGAACGGCTGCCGGCCACCGCGACGCTGGCCGCGGCGGCGCTGGGACTGGGCGTCGCGCTGGGACTGGCGGCCGGCCTGATCGGCGCGCTGGCGCGTCCGCGCTGGCTGCGCGCGACGGCTATGGCGCTGGCCGCGCTCGGCCAGGCCACCCCGGCGTTCTGGCTCGGCATCGTGCTGGTCATGGGATTCTCGGTGCGCCTGGGCTGGCTGCCGACCGGCGGCAACGGCGGCCCGGCGCACCTGCTGCTGCCGGCGCTGACGCTGGCCGCGGCGATCGCCGCCAGCGTGGCGCGGCTGCTGCGCGCCAGCGTGCTGGAGGTGCTGACCGAGGACCACGTGCGTACCGCGCGCGCCAAAGGCCTGCTGCCGGCGACGATCCTGTGCTGGCACGTATTGCGCAACGCGCTGGCGCCGGTGCTCACGCTCACCGGCATCCTCGCCGGCGAGCTGCTCGGCGGCGCGATCGTGGTCGAAACCGTGTTCGCCTGGCCGGGCATCGGCCGGCTGCTGATCCAGGCCATCGGCGGGCGCGACTTTCCCGTAGTGCAGGCAGCGGTACTGGTGATCGCGCTGGCCTACGTCGGCATCAATCTGCTGGTGGACCTGGGCTACGGCCTGCTCGACCCGCGCCTGCGCAGGAGCGGGCGATGAACGCCGTCGCGCTGCCGCGCGCGCGCGGCCGCTGGCTGATGCCGGCGCTGCTGGCATTGCCGCTGCTGATGCTGCTCGGCGCGTCGTGGCCGGGCCTGCCCGACCCGGACCACATCGATCTGGCGCAGCGATTGCGCGCGTCCAATTGGCAGCACTGGCTCGGCACCGACCCGCTCGGTCGCGACCTGCTGGCGCGGCTGCTGCACGGCAGCCGCATCACCCTGTCGCTGGCGCTGGGCGCGGTGCTGCTCGGCGGCCTGGCCGGCACCGCGCTCGGACTGGTCGCCGGCTACCTGGGCGGGGCCTGGGAGCGCGTGCTGATGCGTTTGACCGACATGCAGATGGCGCTGCCGACGCTGTTGCTGGCGCTGTTGATCGTCGCCGCGCTTGGGCCTGGCATCGCCAACCTCGTGATCATTCTCGCCCTGACCGGCTGGACCCGCTTCGCGCGCGTGGTGCGCGGCCAGGTGCTGGCGCTGCGCGAGCGCGAGTTCATCCTCTCCGCGCACGCGATCGGCGCCGGCCCGCTGCGGATCATGCTGCGCCACCTGCTGCCCAACCTGCTCGGCCCACTGCTGGTGCTGGCGACGCTGGAGCTGGCGCGGGTGATCCTGATCGAGGCGGCGCTGAGCTACCTCGGCCTGGGCGTACAGCCGCCCACCGCCAGCTGGGGCCGGATGCTCGCCGAGGGCGAACCCTACATCGCCAGCGCCTGGTGGGTGGTGAGTTACCCCGGCATCGCCATCGTCGCCACCGTACTGGCCATCAACCTGGGCGGCGACCACCTGCGCGACCACCTCGATCCCCGCCGCTGACCTTCTCTTCCGGAACCTGGAATCGCCATGACCGACCCCCACGACAAGCTCCAGCGCCTGCGCCGCGCGATGGCCGAGCAGGACATCGACCTGCTGATCACGCTCAAGCCCGAGCACAGCTACTACCTGGGCGGTTTCAACCCGATCATCTACAGCCACCCGGTGGTGGCGCTGCTGCCGCGCGAGGGCGAGCCGCGGCTGCTGGTGCACGCGCTGCGCGACGACCACGCGCGCGCCAGCACCGCGCTGGAGCACATCCACCTGTACGGCGCCTGGTCGACCAAGGTGACGATGGGGCCGGACTGGCTCCAGGCGCTGGCGACGATCGTCGCCGAGCTTGGCCTGGAGCGCGCGCGCATCGGCGTGGAGGAGGAATTCCTGACCGTGCAGCGCCAGCGCCAACTGGCCCAGGCGCTGCCGCAGGCGCGCTGGGCCGACAGCTCCAAGCTGTTCTTCGAGGCGCGCATGCTCAAGAGCGCGGCCGAGATCGCCGACGCGCGCATCGCCGCGGACCTGGCCAACGTCGGCATGGACGCGGCGGTGCGCGCGTTGCGCGAGGGCGGCAGCGAGCGCGAGATCGCCCTGGCCTCACAGGCAGCGATGGGCCGGCACTGGAACGAACGCTATCCCGAGGTGGAGGTGGCCGACTTCGGCAGCCTGGAGGGCGGCGTGTTCCACGGCCTGCAGACCTGGGTGCTGAGCGGCGAGCGCATGTTCGTCAACGCCGACGTGCCGACCACGCGCCGGCCGCAGCCGGGCGAGCTGAGCTCGATCCTGATCTGGACCAGCGCCAACGGCACCCACGCCGAGATCGAGCGCACCGTCGCCCGCGGCGCGATCCCCGACAGCCATCGCCATGCGCTGGACACGATCTTCGAACTGCGCGAAGCGCTGCGCCCGTTGCTGCGCCCCGGCACGCCGATCGCCGAGCTGTTCCAGGCCGCCAAGGCCGGGCTGGAGCGGCGCGGCTACCCACGCAACATTCCCGGCCGGATCGGCCACGGCATCGGCCTGGGCGCGCACGAGGCGCTGTCGCTGGACGCGCATTCGCCGTACGTGCTGGAACCGGGGATGCTGATCACCTTCGAGCCGAACCTGCGGGTGCCGCCGGTGTGCGGCACGCAGATCTCCGACACCGTGCTGATCAGCGCCGACGGGCACGAGTTCCTGACCGGCGGCCACGACGGCTTCGTGCAGGCCTGAGATGAGCAACAGCGCATCGCCACCTGCAGGAGCGACTTCCGTTGCGGCCGGGCCTTTCCCGGAAAGCCCCCCGCGGCTGATGGCCCGAGACCGCGCAGCGCCGCTCCTGCAGGTCGAGGACCTCCAGGTGAGCTTCACCACCCCGCGCGGGACCGTGCGGATCGTGCACGGTGTGAGCTACAGCGTGGCCGCCGGCGAGACCCTGGCCATCGTCGGCGAAAGCGGCAGCGGCAAGAGCGTACAGGCGCTGGCGATCGCCGGGCTGCTGGAACCGAAGGTCGCGCGCGTGTCCGGCCGGGTGATGCTGGGCGGGCGCGACCTGCTGGCGCTGGGCGAGCCGGCGCTGCGCGAGATCCGCGGCCGCGACATCGGCTTCGTATTTCAGGACCCCATGACCTCGCTGAACCCGCTGCTGACGATCGGCCGCCAGCTTGCCGAGCCGCTGTACCGGCACCTGCGGCTGGACCGGGAAGCGGCGAGGAATCGCTGCCTCGAACTGCTGGAGCAGGTCGGCGTCGACCGCGCGTCGCGGCGCCTGCAGCAGTACCCGCACCAGCTTTCCGGCGGCCAACGCCAGCGCGTGATGATCGCCATCGGCATCGCCTGCCGTCCGCGCCTGCTGATAGCCGACGAAGCCACCACTGCGCTGGACGTCACCGTGCAGGCGCAGATCGTCGACCTGCTGCGCGAACTGAAGGATGCGCTGGGCATGGCGCTGGTCTGGATCACCCACGACATGGGCGTGGTCGCGCGCCTGGCCGACACCGTGCAGGTGATGTACGCCGGCCGCATCGCCGAGCGCGGCCCGGTCGATGCGCTGTTCCACGACCCACGCAGCGCCTACACCCTGGGCCTGCTGCGCTCGCTGCCCGGCTCAGTGTCGCCTCGTCGTCCCCACGGCGGCCGCCTGCGCGCAATCCCCGGACAGCCGCCGGACCCGTTCGCGCCGCCACCGGGCGATCCGTTCGAGCCGCGCAATCCCTACGCCACCGAGCGCTGCCGGCGCGAACTGCCGCCGCTGCGCCCGGCCGAGGACGCCGCGCCCGGCCACCTGGTCGCGGCCTGGTACGACCTGCGGCGCGCATTGGCCGAGGAGTCGTGCGCATGAGCGGCAACGAGGTGCTGGTGCGCGCCGACAACCTGTGCAAGCGCTACGGCGGCGCCGGACCGCTGCACTCCCCGACGCCTCTGGCCGTGGACCGGGTCTCGTTCGGGTTGGCCGCCGGCGAGACGCTGGCGCTGGTCGGCGAGTCCGGCTCGGGCAAGAGCAGCGTCGGCCGCCTGCTGCTGCGGCTGGAGCAGGCCACCTCCGGCGAGGTGCATTTCGAAGGCCGCGCGCTCGGCGGCCTGGGCCGGCGCGAACTGCGGCCGCTGCGCCAACGCATGCAGATGATCTTCCAGGACCCGTACTCGGCGCTGGACCCGCGCATGCGCGTGGGCGAATTCGTCGCCGAACCACTCCAGGTGCATCGGCTGGCACGCGGGCGCGGCGAGCGCGAACAGCGCGTGGCCGAACTGTTCCGGCAGGTCGGGCTGGACCCGGCCCTGATGCAGCGCTGGCCACACCAGTTCTCCGGTGGGCAGCGCCAGCGCATCGCCATCGCCCGCGCGATCGCGCTGCAGCCGCGCTTCATCGTCGCCGACGAGCCAATCACCGCGCTGGACGTGTCGATCCAGGCGCAGATCGTCAACCTGCTGCAGGACATCCAGCAGCACACCGGCGTGGCCTACCTGTTCATCAGCCACGACCTGAGCATGGTGCAGTACCTGAGCCGGCGCGTGGCGGTGATGCGCGCCGGGCGCATCGTCGAGTTGGCGCCGACCGCGCAGCTGTTCGAGGATCCGCGCCATCCTTACACGCAGGCGCTGCTGTCGGCGGTGCCGGTGGCCGACCCACGCGTAGAGCGCACGCGCCGCCGCATCGACTTCGACCCGGCACGCCATGCGCCCGCCACCGATGCGGCGTTGCGCGAGGTCGCGCCCGGGCATTGGGTGCTGCAATGACGCCACGGCTGCTCCTGTCGATGTTGTTCGCGCTGGCGCTGGCCGCCTGCGCCCCCCGCACCGCACCCGAGTCCGCCGCGCGAGCGCTGGTGATCGCGCTGCCGGCCGACCTCGCCACGCTGGACCCGCACATGACCGCTGCGGTGGGCGGCAACCTCAGCGTGCTCGGCCACCTGTATCCGGCGTTGGTCGAGCGCGGCCCGGACCTGAAGTTGGGCCCGGCGCTGGCCGAGTCGTGGCAGGCGCTCTCGCCGACGCACTGGCGTTTCCGCCTCGCGCCCGGCGCGCGCTTCGCCGACGGCGAGCCGCTGGACGCGGCCGCCGTCAAGTGGAACCTGGAGCGCGTGCTCGACCCGGCCATCCACGCCCGCATCCGGTTCTGGTTCGAGCCGATCGTACGGGTCGAGGCGCCGGATGCGCGCACGCTCGACATCCACACCCGCACTGCGTTCCCGGCACTGCCGGCGCAGCTGTCTATGCTGTTGCTGCTGCCGCCGCGCTGGGCCGCCCGCCACGACCCCGCCACCGAGGTCAGCTCGGGCGGCCCCTACGAACTGGTCGAGAACGTCCCCGGCGACCATCTGCGACTGCGCCGCAATCCCGGCTACTGGGGACGCAAGCCGGCCTTCGCCGAGGTCGAGTTCCGCATCATCCCCGCGGCCACCGCGCGCGTGGCCGCGCTGCTGGCCGGCGAGGTCGATCTGATCACCGGGCTGCCGCTGGCCGAGGTCGCGCGCATCCGCGCCAGCGGCCGCGCGCAGGCCGGCAGCGTGCCGTCGATCCGCTCGGTGTTCGTCAAGCTCAACACGCTGGCACCGCCGCTGGACGATGTCCGCGTGCGCCGGGCGCTCAACTACGCGATCGACAAGCAGGCGATCTCCCAAGCGCTGTTCGACGGTCAGGCGCCGGTGTTGCAGTGCCAGTTGCTAACCCCCGAGTACCTCGGCTTCGACCCGGTGCTGAAGCCCTATCCCTACGACCCGGCGCGCGCCCGCGCGCTGCTGCGCGAGGCCGGGATAGCCGCCGGCACGCGGCTGGAACTGGAAGTGCCGGTCAACTACACCCCACAGGGCGAGGAGGTCGCGCAGGTGGTCGCCGCGCAGTTGCAGGCCGTCGGCCTGGACGTGCGCCTGACCCAGCTGGACTCGGCCTACTACATGGACAAGTACATCAAGGCGCGCAAGCTCGGCGCGCTGTCGCTGCTGACCCACGCCTGGCCGACCATCGACGCCGACGGCCTGTTGTCGCTGCTGCACAGCGACAGCCCCTACGCCTATTACCGCGATCCGGAACTGGACCGCCTGCTGGCCGAGGGCCGCGGCACGCTGGACGCGGTCGCGCGCGAGCGCATCTACCACCGCGCCGAGGCGCACCTGTGCGAACAGGCGCCGGTGATCTTCCTCTACGCCCAGCCGGCAACCTGGGCCGCCTCGCCGCGGATCCACTGGCAGCCGCGCGGCGACGACTGGATCCGCGCCTACGACATCGCGCCGGCACCGCGCTGAGCCCCTCCCTCCCTTCGACGGACACTCCATGACCCCTTCGACGCCCGACTGTATCGACGCTGCCCTCGGCATCGCCGCCGACTCGCCGCTGGACGCGCTGCGCCGGCGCCGCGACAAGGTCCGCGACGGCACCCAGGGCAGCTACGAAGCGTTGTTCGATTCCGCTCTTCCCCCGCCCGAGCTGCGCGACCGGCTGCTGGTCGCGCTGCACGCCGCGCGCCTGTCCGACGCGACGGAACTGGCGTCGCACTACCGCCGGCGCCTGCTGGAATTGCCGGCCGACGCGGCGCTGCTGGAGGCGGCCGAGCGCGGCCGGGAAGACGCCATCGCCGACACCCGGCTGCAGGCGATGCTCCGCTACGCACGCACCCTGCTGCTGCGCCCGCTGGACGGCGACCGCGCGGCGCTGCAAGTGCTCGCCGTGGCCGGGCTGGACACCGCACAGATCGTCGCACTGTCGCAACTGATCGCCTTCCTGTCCTACCAGGTCCGGCTCGCCGCCGGGCTACGCGCGCTTGCCGCACTGGAGGCGGCGGCATGATCGAGATCCACGGCTTCACCGACGCGCCACTGGCCTGGTCGCCATGGCTGGAAACGGTCGATCCGCAGCGGGCCAGCCCGGCCCAACTCGAAGTGCTGGACGAAAGCGGCGCCAACGCCCGCCAGTCGCCGTACTACCTGACCCTGGCGCACCAGCCGGACGTGCTGCGCCAACGCTCGCGCACCTACAACGCGATCATGTACGCCCCCGGCGGGCTGCCGCGCGCCGAGCGCGAACTGGCCGCCACCGCGGTCTCACGCGTCAACGGCTGCGTCTATTGCGGCTCGGTGCACGCGCGTCGCTTCGAGCAACTGTCACGGCGCGAGGACGCGATCATCCAGGTCTTCGAGGACCCGCATAGCGCCGGTACCACGCCGCGCGAACGCGCCATCGTGCACTTCGCGGTCGAACTGACCCTGGCGCCCAGCGCCATCGGCGCCGAACAGTTGCGCCCGCTGCGCGAGGCCGGCCTGGACGATCTTGAGATCCTAGACCTGATCCACGGCATCGCGATCTTCGCCTGGGCCAACCGGCTGATGCTCAACCTCGGCGAACCGGTGGCGGCCGCCGGCTGAACGCCGGAATCAGCGCTCCAGGAAGTTCTTCAGCAACGCGTGGCCATGCTCGGTGAGGATCGACTCGGGGTGGAACTGCACGCCCTCGACCGGGAACTGGCGATGGCGCAGGCCCATGATCTCCTCGATCGAGCCGTCCTCGTTCTCGGTCCAGGCGGTGACTTCCAGGCACGCCGGCAGCGTGGTCTTCTCGACCACCAGCGAATGGTAGCGGGTGGCCTCGTAGCGGTCCGGCAGGCCGGCGAACACGCCGCGGCCTTCGTGGCGGATGCGCGAGGTCTTGCCGTGCATGATGGTGCCGGCGCGGACCACGTCGCCGCCGTAGGCCTGGCCGATGCTCTGGTGGCCCAGGCACACGCCGAGGATCGGCGTGCGCTGGCCGAGCCGCTCGATCAGTTGCAGCGAAACCCCGGCCTGGTCCGGGGTGCACGGGCCGGGCGAGATCACGATGCGTTCCGGCGCCAGCTGCTCGATCTCGTCCACGCTCAGCGCATCGTTGCGCACCACCTTGACCTCCGCGCCGAGCGCCTGCAGGTACTGCACGAGGTTGTAGGTGAAGCTGTCGTAGTTGTCGAGCATCAGCAGCACGTCTGCATCATCCAATTGATTTTGAAGGATATTCGGGATTTCGACGGCTTTGATACACGCTCCATTGCACTCATCGGCAGCCGCCAAGCAGCCTTGGAGCGCCATTATCCGACGAACTGGATGGCGGGGACAGGGCCGCCCCTCCCGCGCCGATCTCAGCAGCATCACTCTCGTCGCGAGCCGCTTGTCTCCCGCATCGCGCACCGCATGCCTCCCGGTCATGCGCACACGTACGTAATACGGGTCTCCATCCGAAGGCGGCTCCGGATGGAAACGCCCGATCGATTCGTCCTGCCATGGAAACAGGACTTGAAGAGTATCGACAGGCACCCAGGAAAACGCACATACGGGGATGGGGTCAATGAAGCCTGGCGGATCAGCGGAGACGGTGTCGGTTCGGACGCATCGATTTTCCCGATGCCATCTTCCGGCCGTTGAGCCACGTGTATCAGCGCTTGGCCCGCGCGCAGTGCGAGTGCGTGCCTTGCCCGTGGAGGCGGAAGACCGGGCACGACTTTCTCCAAGCCTTGATTGGATCGTTTTGCTGGACAATCCATCCAGCCATACATGGCTTATCTATCTCTTTCTGCCTTCTAGACTCAGATCTCCCAACACGCCTTCAGAGGAGGCCGCCATGGCAGACCATTCCATCAAGGGCAAGACCGTGCTCATCGCCGGCGGGGCCAAGAACCTCGGCGGACTCATCGCCCGCGATCTCGCGCAGCAGGGCGCCAAGGCCGTCGTTGTCCACTACAACAGCGAGGGCAGCAAGGCCGACGCCGACGCGACGGTCGCCGCGGTGAAGGCGGCAGGGGCGCAGGCCGCGGCGATCCAGGCGGACCTGACGACGGCCGGCGCGGTCGAGAAGCTGTTCGCCGACGCTATCGCCGCTGCGGGCAAGCCAGACATCGCCATCAACACCGTGGGCAAGGTGCTCAAGAAGCCGATGGCCGAGATCAGCGAAGCCGAGTACGACGAGATGACGGCCGTCAACTCCAAGACGGCGTTCTTCTTCCTCAAGGAAGCTGGCAAGAACCTCAACGACAACGGCAAGATCTGCACCGTAGTCACGTCCCTGCTTGGCGCGTTCACCCCGTTCTACGCCGCCTATGCCGGCACCAAAGCGCCAGTGGAGCACTACACCCGGGCAGCGTCCAAGGAATTCGGCGCGCGCGGCATCTCGGTGACGGCCGTGGGTCCAGGTCCGATGGACACGCCGTTCTTCTACCCGGCCGAAGGCGCCGATGCAGTGGCCTATCACAAGACAGCCGCGGCGCTCTCGGGCTTCAGCAAGACCGGCCTGACCGACATCGAGGACGTGGTGCCCTTCATTCGCCATCTGGTCAGCGACGGCTGGTGGATCACCGGCCAGACCATTCTCATCAATGGCGGCTACACGACCAAGTAGCGGCTATCTGGACATGAGTCGCCGATTTCGACCGCGTCCTGCACTGCAATGGGCTCGTGGGGCGGGAGACCGCGCTCCCAGGAGCGGGCATTCCTCGACCTGGGGCGGCTTCGGCGGATGAAACCTGCCATGCGGGATCCGGCTGCCGGCACCTGCGAGGTCATGTAAAAAGGCCGAATGGACAAACTCGACCAGTATCGCGTCTTCGTTCAAGTGGCCGAGATGGGCAGTTTCATCAAGGCCGCCCACGCACTGGACCTGCCGCGCGCATCGGTGTCGGCGGCCATCCAGCACCTCGAATCGGCGATGGGCACGCGCTTGCTGCATCGGACGACACGGCAGGTGCGATTGACGGCCGATGGCGTCCAGTTGCTCGAGCGCGTCCGTCTGTTCCTCGCCGAAGCCGAAGACATCGGCCAGCTGTTCCAGGCCGGCCAACGCAAGATCTCAGGGCGGCTCAACGTGGACGTGCCCAGCCGCATCGCCCGCCGGCTCATAGCCCCTGCCCTGCCAGGATTTCTGCGTCGCTATCCCCGTCTTCAATTGGCCCTGGGCGCCACTGACCGCGTGATCGACTTGGTGCACGAAGGCGTGGATTGCGCCGTGCGGATCGGCACACTGCACGACAGCAGCCTGGTCGCGCGCTCCATCGGCCATATCGCGCTGATCAACTGCGCCAGTCCGGGCTATCTGCATGAGCACGGGATGCCCGGCGATCCCGATGAACTGGCCAGGAGCCACTGGTCTGTGGGATATGCCTCCGCCTCCACAGGACGGGAACTGCCCTGGGAGTACCGCGTTTCGGGCGCCGAACAGCGTGTGCCCGTACCCAGCCGGGTGATCGTCAACAACGCCGAGAACTATATCGCCTGCTGCGTATCCGGGATGGGATTGATCCAGATTCCGCGCTTCGACGTGCAGCACCTGCTCGACCGGGGCGAGTTGGTGGAGGTCATGCCTGACTTCCGCGCCGCGCCCATGCCGGTGTCGCTCATCTACCCGAATCGGCGGCAGCGCTCGCATCGCCTCATCGCGTTCATCGAATGGTTCGAAGCCTTGATGCGGCCTCACCTTGAGCGGTGAGGCGAACGCCGACCGGCAGGCAGCCCGAGCAGCCGTGGCGGGCCGCCATCTGCGCAGAATGACTCAACCGTCACCGAGCGAGTGTAGCGTCGCCGCCGTGGCGCCCGCGGAACCTGAGGCCGGCGCGCGCCCGGCCATCGCGAGAACGCAAGGCGCCGAACGCCAAGGCTTGCGGCAATGGCGATTCGCGCTCGACCCGATAGCGCCGGTTCCACCGGCTTCGCCTGACCGGAACGCGACCTGCAGACACTCCACTGGTACTCCCCGCCAGTCGGCGCAAGTGACGCGGCTTACGGCGCCGCTCGCAGCAGCCGGCGGATCTCGAGGATCGCCTGCGGCGTTTCCTGCACGCTGTGCCCGGACGCGATGACCGTCTCCGACGCCGCGCCGTCCAGGTGCGCGCTCCAGTACGGCACGAACCCGTCGTCGGATTGCGGCGGCGGCACCTGGGCGTCGCGACGGGCGATGATCGAGTGATAGGCGACGTGCGGCGAGATCTTCAGCTCCGCGGCGGCGCGGACGAAGTCGTCGCGATCGCTCAGGTTGTCCATGCTGGTCGGCAGCTTGCCGACCGCGCCGGTGCGGGCGATGTCCTGGAACTGGTTGACAATGCGCGCTTGTATGCCGATCAGGCGTCCCACCAGGGTGCCGAGCGTGCCCGTCGCATGCGGGGTTCCACGATGCGGCGAGGCCAGAAAGATCGCCTCGGAGACTTCAGGCATCGGCTCGAAATGCATCATCGGCGACAACTTGCATTGCACTGCCTGCATCGCCTGCGCGGACAGGGTGCTGTTGCCGAACAGGCGCTGCCAGAGTCGGTCGCCCTCGCTGGAGGACACCATCAACCGCGCCAGCACGCCCCCCATGCTGTGCCCGACCAGTACCATGCCGTGCGCCGAGGCGCTGCGCCGTTGCGGATCGAAATGATCCAGCGCCTGTTCCAGGCCGTTGCGGATCTCCATGTGGTTGTAGGCAATCGGCAGATTGGTCGGGTAATAGACCAGCCAGATCTGGTAGCGGGCGCGCACCTGTTCGTCGCCCAGCAGTTCGTTGGCCAGGTTCACCCATGCCTCGGGACTGCTGGCCAGGCCGTGCAGCAGCACCAGCACCCGGCGGTTGGGATCGTAGGGCTGGGTCAGGAAGATATGCGGCCGGTCGATGCCATGGGCCATGCCGAACAACGTACGCAACGACTGCTTGGCGAAGCCGGAGCGTGCCATCCAGACCCCGTAGCCAGCGCTGAAGTTGCCGGCCAAGGGCACTGTGCGGCCGCCCAGCGTGGTGCGGGCGCTCAGGTACGGATCGTAGGCTTCCACCCGTACCGCACGGCTGGCGAGTACCTTGGCCAGGGTGCCGCCATCGAAGCGGAGCAGCACGGTCAGGTTCGGCGTCGGCATTGCGCTGTAGGCCGCACTCGCCTCGTCCGGCTCGCTTGCCTCGTCCCGCAGCGACATCGCATTGGGTAGCAGCGCCACCATCTCCGAACCGAACCCGTCGCGCCGGTGGAGGCCGCGCAGCCCGGTGAAGCGCATGCCGCCAGCCGGCAGCATCGCGCCCGGCATCGGCATCTCCTGCAGTGCGCCCAACTGGCTCACGTCCAGTACGATCCTCCAGCCAGGCAGCGCCGACAGTTCCGCCGCGCTGTCGGCCTGCTGGCCCTGCCGCTGGAAGCGCACGAACAGCAACGACACCGCCTGTTGTACCGCGAAGTTGTAATAGTCGCGAACCTGGGTCTGACGGTCCTCGAAGGCGCGTTCGTCCGGCGCGCGATCGCTGAAGAACAGGTAGGCATAGGCGTAGCGCGCGGTCTCCAGCCACGCGGTCAGTTCCATGTCGCTGCTCGGCTGGCTCCTTGACGTGCGCAGCGATGCCTGCAGCCACAGTTCGGCGATGGCCGCCAGCTTGCGCTCCTGCGCCAGGCCGTCGCTGTCGAGCAACTGCTCGGCGCAATGCCGGGTCTGGGTGCTGCAGGCGCTTTCGCTCAGGCCGAGCACCGCGAGCGTCTCGGTCGCCTGGGTGCCGAGATGGCCGGTGCTGAGCGGGTCGCCGCGCTTGGCTTGGATGTACTCCGCCGCGCTCACGGATTTCAGCTTGACCATGGCGCAGCCGCTGGCGCCCAGCGCCAGACACAGCACGGCAAGCATGCGCCAGGCCAGGCCGTATCCGCATCGGATGGTCACGGCGCGGCCGCCTGTGTCGCGCCGCGGCCGCTGCGCAGCGAGAACAGCAGGTCGTACAGCACCGGGATCACGCCGAGCGTGACCAGCGTGCCCAGCGCTAGGCCGCCGATCATGGTGATCGCCATGCCGGTCCACAGCGGCCCGGCGAACAGCATCAGCGGCACCAGGCCGACGATGCAGGTCAGTTTGGTCATCACGATCGGTCGCAAGCGCTTGATCGCCGCCGCGATCACGGCGTCGTGCCGGCCCAGGCCGTCGGCCAGTTCGGCGTCGATCCGCTCCAGCAGCAATACCGCGTTGTTGACGATGATGCCGGCCAACGCGAGCAGTCCGAAGGTGGCCATGAAGCCGAACGGATAGCCGGTGAGCAGCAGCGCCAGCGCCGCGCCGATCAGCACGAACGGGATGCTGGCGACGACGATGAACAGCTTGCGGAACGAATTGAATTGCCAGATGAACAGCAGCAGGATCGCGCCCAGCGCATGGGGCATGTACTGCATCAGCGCCTGGTTGGCTTCGGCCGAATCCTCCAGTTCGCCGCCCATTTCGATGCGGTAGCCTGGCGGCAGGCGCAGGGCCGCGATCTTGTCGGCCAGCGCGGCCACGACCTCGTCGGTGGTCATGCCAGGGTTGTGGCCGGTGACGGTGATGGCGCGGCTCAGGTTGCGGCGCTGGATCGCCGACGGCTCGGAGGACAGTGCGACAGCGGCGATCGCCGACAGCGGCACGGGCGCGCCACCGGCCTGCGGATAGATCAGCGTGGTACCCGGGTCGCGCGCGGTGTTGCGCTCTTCGGCGCCGCCGCGCAGCACGATGGGCACGTCGACGCCATCGTCGCGCACCACCGATGCGTCGATGCCGCTGTAGCGCAATTGCAGCGCCTGGGCGATGTCCTCGCTGCTCACCCCGGTCCGGCGCGCCTTGGCCTGGTCGACCCTGACCTCGTAGCGGGGAATGCGGATCTCCCAATCGTCGCTGACATCGACGGTGCCCGGCAGCTGCCGCAACGCCTCGGCGATGCCGGCGGCAATGCGGCGCAACTGCGCCTCGTCCGGCCCGACGACGCGGTAGATCGCCACGCCCGACTCGGTGGAGCCCAGCGAGAAGCGCTTCGGCTCGGCGCGCACCGCCGGATAGTTCTCGCGGATGTGCCGGCGAACGTCTGCGATCACCGCGTCGATATCGGTGCCGGGACGGACGCTGACGGTGAAGTAGGCGGTATTGGCCGCGGCTTGCGGCGGATTCAGGCCCAGCACGATCCGTGGCCCGCCGTCGGCGACGTAGCCGATGCTGTCGACGATCGCGGTATGTTTGCGTTCGGCCAGCCAGCGGCTGATCGATTGCACGGTGCGCAGGGTCTGGCGCGAGTCGCTGCCCGGCTGCAGGGTCACGGGCATCTGGAACTGAAGGCGGTCGGACTTGGGCAGGAAGCTGTAGGGAATGGCGCCGAGGATGGCGACCGCCACCGCCAGCAACAACAGCATGCTGCCCAGGAACACCGCCTTGTGCCTCAGCAGTTGCTCGATGATGCGCCGGTAGCCGCGGTACAGCCGGGAATCGTAGTGGCCGGCGCCGCCGCCGGCATGCGCGTGGCCATGGGCGCGCGCGAAGCGCATGCACAACAGCGGAGTGACGGTGACGCTGAGCAGCCACGAACCGAGCAGGGTCACCGCCAGCACGATCGCTAGCGAGCGCATGTATTCGTTGGTGCTGGTCTGGCCGAAGAAGAACGGCGAGAACGCCAGCACGATGACCAGCGAAGACGTAAGCAACGGGATCGCCAGCGTGCGGCCGGCGGCCTCGCAGGCCTGGCGGCGCTCTTCGCCCGCAGCCAGGCGGCGCTCGATGTCCTCGGCGATGACGATGCCGTTGTCCACCAGCAACCCGAGCGCCAGGATGATCGCGGCGATGGACACCGTCTGCAGCTCTACGTCCAGCGCGCGCATCGCTATCAGCGTGCCGAGGATGGTCAGGGGCACGATCGCGCCGACGATCAGGCCGGTGCGCCAGCCCAGGAACAGCATCACCACCGCCATCACGATGACCACGGTCTCGCCCATGACGTGGTGCATCTTGCCCATCTCGCGTTCAACCACATCGGCCTGGAAGGTGACCACGTGCTGGGAGAATCCCACCGGCAGCATCCGCGCGGTTTCGTCGAGCTTGCGTCGTAGCGCCTTGCCGACTTGCCCGATGCTGTAGCCGGGCGCCATCGACACCGCGACCACCACGGCCGGCTGGCCCTGATAGATGGCCGCGGCCTGCGGTGGGTCGGCCGGCATCAGTTCGATGCGCGCCAGCTGCGACAGCGGGACCTGGCGCGCACCATCGGCAGCCGGAACGGACACCAGGGTGTCGCGCAGCTCGTCCAGCGTGCGCACTTCGCCCGAGGTGGTGACGGTCATCGCCAGGCCGGACGCGGCGATCTGGCCGCCGGCCGACACCACGTTCTGCGCGCGCAGCTGCTGCGCCACCGCGGCTGGCGTCAGCCCGGCCTCGCCGAGCCGTGTACGATCGAAGGCGACGTAGATGCGCTCGTCCTGCAATCCGTGGAAGGTGACCCGCTCCACGCCGGGCACGGTGTAAAGCTGCGCGCGCATCTGCCGCAACGGCCCGCGCATCTGGCTGGTGCCAAAGCCCGGCGCAGTCACCGCGATCGAGGCGATCGCGACGCGGCCGAAGTCGTCGTCGACGAACGGCCCCTGTGTTCCGGGCGGCAGCTCGGCTCCGGCCTCGGCCGCCTTGTTGCGGACCCGCTGCCACAGCGCGGGCAGATCCTTGACATTGTCGTTGGCGGTCAACTGCACGATCACGCTGCCCGGGCGGACGGTGGTGGCGATCTTCTTGATGCCGGTGATTTCGCGCAGGCGCTCTTCCAGCGGACGGGCGAGCATGCGCTCGACGCGTTCGCTGGGCATGCCTGGGAACGCGGCCTGCACCACGGCCTCGCGCACGGTGACGCTGGGCTCCTCCTGCGAAGGAAAGCCGAGAAACGTGGCGATGCCGCCGACCAGGAGGAGCGCTGCGGTGAACAGCGCCAAGCGGCTCGAATTGAGGGTGGCACGGGTCAGGTTCATGGCGAGGCGTTGCCGGTCAGGCCCGAATCGGGAAGGAAGGGAACGACGGGCTGCCCGTCGGTGAGAAATGCCGCCCCGGCCGCCACGATCCGTTCGCCCGGGTCCAGCCCTTGGCGCACCTGCACGCGATCGCCGCCGGCGTCGCCGGTCACGATCCGGCGCCGGCGCACGGTGGCGTTCCCGCCCTGGTAGACGAACACCATCATCTTGCCGTCGCCCTTGCTCGGTACCAGCGCGCTGAGCGGCACGCTCAACGGTCGCGTCGCGTCGGACGGCAGCGCAAGCAGCACGCTCTCGCCGCTGCGCAAGCTGGCATCGCCCGCCGCGCTTTCGAACAGCGCCTGCGCGGTGGCGCCGCCGTCGAGGCGATCGGAAACGCTGCGCAGTTGCACCGGCAGCGCTTGCTCGGGCGCATTGGCGCGATATGCCGTCGCCGGTTGCCCGGGGCGCAGCGACGCTGCCCGTGCCGCCGGCAGCGCCACCGTCAGCTGGAGGCGGCCTTGGCCCTCGACCTGCAGCACCGGCTGCCCTGCCGCGACATTGCCATCGGGTTGCTGCAGCCGCGCGACCACGCTGCCGTCGAACGGTGCACGGATGTCGGCCTGGCGCAGGCCGCGCCGCGCCAGCGAAAGATCCGCCTGCGCGCTGCGCAACCGCGCCTTTGCGCTGGCGAACGCGGTCTTGGCGCCGGTCAGGGTCGTCGCCGACGCGGCGCCGTCCTCGAACATGGCCTGCTGCTGCGCAAGCTGGGTCCGCTGCTGCTCCAGGTCGGCGGCGGCGATCCTGGCGCTGGCTTCGGCCTGCTCCACGCGCAGGCGGCTCGGCTCCGGGTCCAGGCGCGCCAGGATCTGGCCCTGGCGCACGCGGTCGCCGGCGTCCACCTCGATGGAAGCGATGCGGCCGCCGCCCTCGAAGCCGAGTTCGGCCCGCTGCGCCTGGCGGACCTGGGCCACGAAGCGGTTGGTGTCGGCGCCGGCGTCGGCACCGACGGTTTCGAGCTTCACCGCGCGCGGCGCCTCCGCCGGAGGCGCCGCTTCGCGGCTACAAGCCGACAGCGAGATTGCAGCCAAGGGCATGCAGACGGAGAAGAGGATCGCAAAACTGGCTTTCATGGCGGCTGCTCTATGTTGCCGTCAGAACGTGTAGGTGACGGCGGCGACGCCGCTGGCGAAGGCGCGGCGTTGCACAATCGGGCTGCCATCGGCGTTGTCGATATAGCGCGTACCCACAACCGTTAGCGAACTGCTCCAGTGCTTGGAGAGCGCGTGATCCCAGTTGGCACCGACCGAGTAGGCATAGAACCCGGAGCCGGCGCTGTACGTCGCGAATCTGCTGCGCGCGCTCTGCGCCTGGGTCACGCCGAAGTAGGCCTGGTTGTAGCGGTGGTCGCCCCCGTGGGCATCCAGATCCATGGTCACCGTATCCCTGTCGTTCTGCAGCAGGGTCAGCTTGGCGCCGGCGCGGTAGTTGTTGCGGCGCGCGCCATCCTTCAGTGTGACTTCGGCTTCGGCGTTCAGCATCAGGTACTGATTGAATTGCTGCGCGATCATCGTGCGGCTGGTCACCGAGCCGGGCACGTCGCCCATTCCAGCCAGGGTATTTGAGCCGGGACGCCAGCTGCTGTTGCGGTCCAGCCGCCCCAAGTCGTAGCCGAAGGACTGGCTGGCGTAGAAGCCGCCGTCGGTCTGTATCTGCACGCCCAGGCCACGTACGGTGTCAAAGAACACGACGCCGCTTCGCGCCGCGAGTACGGGGACGGGCTGCGCGCGATCGTCCTTGGAGCCGAAGTAGCGCGGCGCCACCACCGTGCCGACGCCGACGCTCAGGTCGGTCTGCCGGCCAAACAACCGGAACCCGGAGGCGTCCGCATCGGCGGCGTTGGCCGCCAGTGGCGCCAGGGCGCAGGCCAGGGTCGAGAGAAACGCGAGTGTCTTCATGTGAGAACCTATCGGAGTGGGATGATTCAAGGTGCGTGCGGCAAGCGCACGCCATAGAACGCGCGGAACAGCGCGATGCGATTGAGGATCAGGTCCTGGCGCGCCTGCAGGTGGTCCAGCTCCTCCTGCTCGGCTTCGATGCGCTCGCCGAGCAGCGCGGGCCGGTCCTGCAGTCCGTCCGCCACGCGCCTGGCCATGCGCGCGACGCGCTGCCGTTCGCGCTCGGCGTGTTCCCGCGCGCGCTGTTCGCCTTGCCGCAGGCCGGGACCGGCATCGAGCGCGTCGGCGACTTCGCGGAAAGCGGACTCGATCGCCTTTTCGTAGTCGGCCACCCCGGCCTGCTCGCGCAACTGCGCCAGGTCCAGGTTGGCGCGGTTGCGCCCGAAGTCGAAGATCGGCATCGCCAGCTGCGGCACGAAGCTCCAGGCGCGGCTGCCGGAGGCGAACAGGCCACCGAGGTCGGCGCTGGCGGTGCCCAACGACGTGCTCAAACGCAACGAGGGGAAGAAGGCGGCGCGTGCGGCCCCGATATCGGCGTTGCGCGCGCGCAGTTCGGCCTCGACTTGCTGGATGTCGGGGCGCTGCAGCAACAGCGCCGAATTCAGGTCGCGCAGCGCCAGGCCGGTGGCATCGGCCGGCAGCAGGTCCTGCAGCCCGGCGGTTGCGGCCGGCGCGTCGAAGCCGGCAAGCAGCTGCAATGCGCGCAACGCGGCGGCATGGTCGCTTGCGGCCTGCAGCGCGCGTACCTGCGCCTGGTCGGCCTGCCGGCGCTGCCGGCTGTATTCGTCGTCGGAGATCAGCCCTACGTCGCGCTGGCCGCTGGCGAACGCCAGCAACGCCGCGCTGTCCTCGGCCATGGTGCGGCAATGGGCCTGCGCCTGCGCCGCTGCGCGTTCCACGGTATAGGCGCGCAGCACTTCGGCGATCAATGCACCGCGCGCCGCCTGCTGGCCGAAGGCCGACGCCAGGTAGCGCTGCTGCGCGGCCGCCGACAGCGAGGCCAGCCTGCCGAACAGGTCCAGCTCGAACGCGTCGATGCCCACCGCCGCAGTGATCAGCTTCTGCCCGTAGCGCTCCCGATTGGCGGGGTCGCCGTAGCTCTGCCGGGCGCTCTGCGCGCTGATCCCGACCTGCGGCAGCTGCGGCGATCGCTCGATCCGGTACTGCGCGCGCGCCTGCTGCACCTGCGCGACGGTGTTGCGGAAATCCGGATTGTGCGCCAGCGCCTGGACCAGCAGCGGCGCCAGGTCGTGGTCCGGCGAGAACTGGCGCAGGAACTGCAGCTCCGCATCCGACAGCGCCACCGCCGCGCTGGCCGGCCGGGTTGCGGGTGTTGCGGAAGATCCGCCGAAGGTATGCGGCACCGTGGCCCGCGGCTGCTCGTAGACCGGGGCCAACGAACAGCCGCCGAGCAGTGCGACCAACAGGGCGGGGAACAGGCGGCGCGACGCGCCGTCTGCAGGCGTTAGAATCATGGGTATCGGTCGGGTGGCCAAATCTCGACGGATAGAATCGGGCCGCAAGTTCAAGCTGGCTTCTAGGAATCTTCAAGATTTCATCAAGACGCGCGACAAGGGCTGCACGCCATGGGTTCCAAGAAGGTTCTCGTCGTCGAAGACGATGCAGACAGCGCCAGCATCCTCGAGGCCTACCTGCGCCGGGACGGTTTCGACGTTGCGGTCGCCGGCGACGGCGAGCGGGCGATCCAGCTGCATGCGCAGTGGAAGCCGGATCTGGTGCTGCTGGACGTGATGCTGCCCAAGCGCAGCGGCACCGAAGTGCTGTCGACGATCCGCCGCAGCAGCGACACGCCGGTGATCATGGTGACCGCGATGGGCGACGAGCCGGAGAAGCTCGGCGCGCTGCGCTACGGCGCCGACGACTACGTGGTCAAGCCCTACAGTCCCAAGGAAGTGGTCGCGCGCGTGTACGCGGTGCTGCGTCGCGCCGGGCCGGCGAGGGCGGCCGAGGAAGCACTGAGATACGACCGGCTCACGGTCGACACGGCCGCGGTCCTGGCCACGGTGCGCGATGCGGACGACAACGAGGTTCCGCTCGACCTGACCCCGACCGAATTCAATATCCTGGCCACCTTGCTGAAAACGCCGTTCAAGGCCTATACGCGCAGCGAACTGCTGGAGATCTGCCTGCCGGACAGCGACGCGCTGGAACGGGTGGTGGATGCGCACGTGCACAACCTGCGCAGGAAGCTGGAAAGCGAGCGCATCAGCGGCGTGCTGGTGACGGTGCGCGCGATCGGCTATCGCTTCCGATGAAATGGCCGTTCGCCCGCCGCAATGCGCATGCGCCGCTATGGCAGTGGGTCGGCCTGCGCATGAGCGCGCTGGCGGTGCTCGCGGTGCTGGCCATCGTGTTCGTCATGGTGCTGCGCTTCTCGATCTGGGATCTCCTGACACTGCGGCAGCTGCCGCCGGCGGCGCGGCAGGAAATGATGCAACTGCGCGACGATCCGCACAGCAACGAACAGCGCCTATGGCAACTGTTCGAGCGCTACTACGACGTAGCCGACTTCCTGCCCGGATTGGCCAGCCGCGACTGGCTGCTGCTGGCGGCCGCGGTGATCGCCTCGATCCCGGTCATCGTAGTCTGCGGGCTGCTGGCATCGCGGCCGTTGTCGCGACAGTTCTCCGATGTCGCCGAAGCCGCGCGCCGGATCAGCGATGGCGATTTCGCCGCGCGCGCGAACGTGATCCCCGGCGCGCCGGACGAACTGGCCAGCTTCGCGACGGACTTCAACGGCATGACCGCGCAATTGCAGCAATACGAGCGCGAGGTGCGCGATTCAAGCGCGATGCTGGCGCACGAACTGCGTACCCCGCTGAACGCGGCGATGGGCCGGGTGCAGGGCATGCTGGACCAGGTGTTCCCCTGCAACGACGAGCAGTTGCAGATGGTGCATCGCCAGTTGGAGCAGATCAATCGCCTGGTCGGCGATCTGCACCTGCTGTCGATGGCCCGCGCCAACCAGCTGATGCTGGAGCCGCATACCTTTCCGATCGACACACTGATCGGCGAGCGCCTGGCCTGGGTGGCGCAGGCGCTGCAGGCGGCCGAGATGGATGTGCAGGTGCGCACAGCGGGCGAGCTGGAAGTCGCTGCCGACCGCGACCGCATCGGCCAGGTGCTGTCGGTGTTGATCGAGAATGCGCTGCGCTATGCCGCTGCCGGCAAGAGCCTGCTGATCGAAGCCAGCGCCGAACCCGGCCACCTGCTGGTCTGCGTCTGCGATCGCGGCCCCGGCGTGGCTCCCGAACTGTTGCCGCGAATGGTCGACCGGTTCTGGCGGGCCGAGGATTCGCGTGCGCGGCACTGGGGCGGCAGCGGGCTGGGCCTGTCCATCGCCGCGGCGATCTGCCAAGCCCACGGCGGCACGCTGGAATTCGCCAACCGCACCGGCGGCGGGCTGTGCGCGCGGGTGAGACTGCCGCGTCCCGGCTAGCTGCCGATCCGCCACTCTCTCGCCGCGGTGGCGGCACGACGTGCCGCTCGGCCCACTCGCACTTAGGCGGCACCCCGGCATCGGGCAACGCAGCCTCGCACCGGCCACCGTCTGCCGCGCGGCACGCGCTTCGCCAGCGACGTCCGCTCATGGCGCATAGCTGACCATTGCGCTCCCGTAGACCGGCGCATCATCTTGGCCATCGAACTCGCGCGTGCCGTGCGTCCGCGAAAGGGCGACCCGCCATGGCCCTTTCGGCACCACCAAACCATACGTCATCGTCCCGATCCATGGCCGCTTGGCGCCGCCATGGCTGTGGCGGAACGTATTGCCGTCCAGCGTGATGTCCCGGGCGACCCAGCGCGGCAGGACGCCTGCGCATGCCGGCCCAATCACTCAGGCGGACGGGGCCGGCGAAAGCTGCTTGAACAGGCCGTAGAAATCGAAGTAGGAATCGGCACGTACGATCTTGCCGTCCTTGAGCCGGTAGACGTCGCAGAAATTGACCTGCATCGTCCGGCCGGTGGGCTGCAGTTCGCCCGCCGGCGAGTTGAACACGCCCAGGTGGGTGCCGCGGCCAATGCCCTGCGCGACCACGTAGTCGTCTATCGCCACGATGCTGCGCACTTCGCAGCTCGCATCCGGGAAGATGCCGAACCAGCTTTTCCACGGGTCGACGATGGCGTTGACCCCATAGGTGGTGAAGTCGAACGGCACGTCCAGCCATTCGCTCTCGGGCGCACCGAAGTCCGCGATCGTCTTCAGGTCCTTGCTGTTGACGGCGTCGTACAGGCCGCGGATCAGCTTTTCGTTCGCTTGGTTGATCATCTGCATGCTCCTGGGTCGAGGGTGGTTGTTGTCGGCGGCCCGGCAACCGGACCGGGTGCGAGGCCGTGGTGGAATCCTAGGCGCGGGTGCTGGCCGCGCTAATGCCGGTTCGTGTCCCGGCATTGCCGATTCCTCTTGGACATGCGGACCGCGCATGCATGCTCATCGCCGGCCGCTGCACTCAAGCTCGACAGGCTGCGGCGTGGGAAATGGCGAAGCTGCGCAGGTCCGTCTCGCCTGCGATTTGGTGCGGCCGCCTCAGCGGTGAACGCCTGCATGTACGGCCGCTGGAACTGGACGCCAGCGGTCCAGGTCCTGCACCAGCCGTCAGCGTTCGCACGAGCAGCACCGTTGGCCGTCATGCACCGAACGATGGAGTTCGAAGCCGATGCAGCCCGCCTCCCGCCGCCGCGAAGGCACCACCAGGCGGGTGTCGCGCCGCGAGCGCGCGCAGCGGCCGGCTGGCGCGAACGAAAAAGCGATGTCGGCGGCATGGGACGCCTCGCGCTCCCGGCCAGGTGCACTCAGGGAATCAACAGCATCGGCCCCGAGGTGCGCCGCGCCGCGATGTCCGCATGGGCGAGCGCCGCGCTGGCGAGCGGATAGCGGGCGGCTTCGAGCTTGCCGAAGACGCCCTTTCGGTACGCATCGAACACCTCGCTGGCGGCTTGCACCGCCCTGCCCTGGAGATGCTGCGCCATGGGGCCGCCGACCATGTGCACGCCGCGCGACGCCAATCCTGCCTGGTCCACCACCGGCGCCCCGGATGCGGCGCCGAGGGCGACGATCGTGCCGCCATCGCGCACCGCGGCCACCGATGCGGCAAAGGTGGCGTTGCCGACGAATTCGTACACGACATCCACGCCATTGGGCGCGAAGGCGCGGACCTGCGCCGCCAGATCGTCGCTGCCCGACAGCAATGCGCAGTCGACCGCCTCGCCAAGCGCCGCCCGTTTGGCTTGCGAACTCGCGGTGCCGATGACCGCCGCGCCACGGGCCTTGGCCCAGCGCGAAAGCAGCGTCCCGACGTTGCTGGAGGCGCCCTGCACCAGCACGGTGTCGCCGGCCTGGAGCCGATGGAAGCCGTTCATTGCGGCCCACGCGGTCAGGCCCTTGGTCAGCACCGTGGCCACCTGCGCCGACGACAGGTCGTGCGGCGTGGGGATCAGGTCGGACGCGTTCACCAGGCGCTGTTCGGCATAGCTTCCCGGGGCGAGGAAGTACGCCATCCGGTCGCCGACGGCGATGTCCGCGACATCGGGCCCGACCGCCTCGACCACGCCGGCGCCTTCGACACCGGTGACCCCGGGCAAGGGCATGGGAAAGATGCCCTGGCGAAAGGCGGTGTCGATGAAGTTGACGCCGATCGCCTCCTGGCGCAGCCGGACCTGTCCGGGTCCCGGCGCGCCGACCTGCTCGTCCTCCGGCAGCAGAACCTCGGGACCGCCGTAGCGATGGAAGCGAATCGTTGTCGTCATAAGGGCACGCGTGGTTGGGAGCGATAGTGGTTGGAATCCACCGTCGGCGGCGGCGAACCAGCCGCCTGTCCGATGGATGCGTCAGGGCGCCGGTCTTTCTGCCTCACCCGCCGACCGTCGGCACGCGGCGACGCTGCGCAGCCCGTGCATCCAGGCTGTAGCGGCCGGCGCCGAAGGCTGCGATCTGCAGGAAGCCGCCCGCCATGGCCAGGTTCTTGAAGAAATGGATGAACTGGTTCTGGTCCGAGAACCGGGCATGGAAGCCGCATGCGGTGGCCACGCAGAACAGCGCCAGCGCCGCCGCCACCCATCGGCTGCGGTAGCCGAGCACCAAGGCGACGCCGCCACCGATCTCGACGAGCACCGCGATGCCGAAGGCCGCCTGTGGCGCTGGCAGGCCGGCGGAGGCGATGTAGCCGATGGTGGCCGCCGGCGCGGCCAACTTTCCGACGCCCGAGATCAGGAAGATCGCGGCCATCGCGAGCCTGCCGGCCAGCGCCAGCGCCAGCGCCGACGCCAGGCGCGCGCCGCCGGCGGCGTCGCGTACGGTTGAAACGGGCATAGCGATACTCCCGGTGCGTGGCGCAGATGGATGACGATGCATGCAGGCGGTGGCGATCCGGGCGGTCAGAGCACCGACAGCAATCCGCCATCGACGTACAAGGCGATGCCGGTGACATAGCTGGACATGTCCGATCCCAGCCAGACCACGGCATCGCCGATCTCCGACGGCTTGCCGAGGCGGCGCAGCGGAGTGCGCCGGCGAAAGCCCTCGGAGGCCTCGGCCACGCCGGGCGTGTTCCGCAGCAACGCGGTGTCGATGGTGCCGGGGCAGACCGCGTTCACCCTGATGCCCGCCGGGCCGAGCGCATCGGCCATCGCCTTGGCCATCAGCACGACGCCGCCCTTGCTGGTGGAATAGGCGACGGTCATGCCGGCGCCCTTGATCCCGCCCATGCTGGCCATCATCACGATGCT
Organism: Xanthomonas sp.; assembly: GCF_017163755.1. Taxonomy (GTDB): domain Bacteria; phylum Pseudomonadota; class Gammaproteobacteria; order Xanthomonadales; family Xanthomonadaceae; genus Xanthomonas_A. Next base: position 35,926 of record NZ_JAFIWC010000024.1, on the reverse strand, counting down.
GCCCGGCCTGGAATGCGCCTGCATCTGCCTGGCCGCCGCCTGCGCACAGAACAGCACGCCGTCCAGGTTCACCGACATCAGGCGGCGGTAGTCGTCTTCTGCGACATCGACGCCGTCCGAGCGCAGGGTGATGCCCGCGTTGCACACCATGACATCGACGCCGCCGAACTCGCCGGCCGCCTCGACCAGGCGCTCGACCTCCTCGCGCCTGCTCACGTCCGCACGGACGAAACGCGTCGGCACGCCCAGCGCCATGAGTTCGCGGGTCGTCGACTCGCCGCCTTCGCGAGGCGCCTCGGTGACATCGGACACGACCACGGCCTTGGCGCCGTGCCGGGCGGTGGCGATCGCGATGGCCCGGCCGATCCCGCTCGCCGCCCCCGTGACCACCACCACCTTGCCGGCCAGAAGCTCGGTCATGGCGTGGGCTCCTGGTGTTCCGGCGCGCGCTCGAGCGTCTTCTGGAAGTTGCGGAACGCCGAGGCTTCGGACGCCACGCCGAGCTGCGCCTGGAAGGCAGCGAAATCGGCGACCTCCCAGTGCTCGGCCAGCTTGCCGTCCTGGATCCGGTAGATCTGGAAGGCGCGGAAGTCCACCCGGTTGCCGGTGGCGGCGAGTCCGCCGAAATCGCCGAGATGGGTCCCGGAGACGCGGTTCATCACCGCCACGCGATCGCCTTCGGCGACGATCTGCTCGATGGTCCAGGTGAAGTCGGGGAAGCTGGCCTTCAACCCTTGCAGGTAGCTGCGGACGACGCCGATCCCGGCCGTCTGCCCTTCCAGGCGGTCGCCGTAGTCCTCGGTCACGATGTCGCCGAGATGGGCCAGATCGCCCTGGTTGAAGGCGTCGAAATAGCGCAGCACGACCGCCTTGTTCGCATGGAGGTCGGCCATGTCAGACATCCCCGCCGCGAGTGGCGCGCCCGTGCCCGGCAAGACGGGAAGCGGCAGCGCGCTTCGCAGGAGAAGAACGGTGGTTCATGGTCATGCTCCAGGCCTGCGATCGCAGGAACCAGGTGGGTGGATGGACGTATCGGCGCCCGCCGCATCAGGACGGCAGCGCGCCGAGTTGCTGCATCAGCGAGAACAGGTTGGCCACGCCCCAGTGCTCGGCGATCTTCCCGTCGCGCACGCGCATCGCATCGACGGTCTCGAACTGGACCTTGCGTCCCGTCGGGGCGATGCCGAACAGCGGCCCGCGATGGGTGCCGTGATAGGTCTTGAACGTGGTCACCACATCGTCCTGGACGGTCTGCCAGTGGATGACCGGATGGAAATCGGGGAAGGCCTCGCGCAGGCGGCGGTAGAGCACGCGCACGCCGTCCTTGTCGGCGGTGGTGCCCGGCTGCGGCGTGTGGTCGACGAAATCGTCGGCGAACAGTTGCTCGAACAGCGCGAAATCGCCCTGCCCTTGCACCTGCTCGGTGTTCCTGCGCACGATGGCCTTGGCCGCCTCGGATGCCTGGGTCACTGCAAATCTCCGGTAGTGGGGAACGACGGCGCTGGCGGCCTGCAACGCAAGCTGGCGGAATCCGCTCGCGCCGGCTGCGGTCAGTCGAACAGCCTGGCCGCGGTCCTGGCGACGAGTTCGCCCTGGTGCCGGGCGCCGGCCAGGTCGATCTCCGTCGGCTGGCGCGAACCGTCGCCGCCGGCCACGGTGGTGGCGCCGTACGGCGCGCCGCCGACGATCTCCTCCACGCTCATCTGGCCCTGGTGGCTGTAGGGAAGGCCGACGATCGTCATCCCGTAATGCAGCAGGTTGGTGATGATCGAGAACAGCGTCGCTTCCTGTCCGCCGTGCTGCGTCGCCGAACTGGCGAACGCCGCGCCGACCTTCCCGTTCAGCGCTCCGCGCATCCACAGGCCGCCGGTCTGGTCCAGGAAGGCCGCCATCTGCGAGGACATGCGGCCATAGCGGGTACCGGTGCCGACCACGATGGCGTCGTAGTGCTCGAGCTCCTCGACCTTGGCGACGGGCGCGCGCTGGTCCAGCTTGAAGCCGCTCTTTGCCGCCAGCGCTTCGGGCACCGTCTCCGGAACCCGCCGGATGTCGACGGTTGCGCCGGCGCTGCGCGCGCCTTGCGCTATCGCCTCGGCCAGCGTTTCGATGTGGCCGTACGACGAGTAATACAGCACCAATACCTTGGCCATGGATTTGCTCCAGATCGTTGCTTGAAGGGTTTCGGTTCCACGCGCGCGTGCGCGGCCGCTCAGACGCCCTGGCCAGGCTTGCCGGCCAGGAGCTGGAACTCCCAGGCCAGGTTGGTGGCGGTCGCGCCGCCGTGCTCGAGCAGCACCTCGACCAGCTTCTTGGCCGAGTCCTCGCGCGCCCAGTCGCGCTGCAACTCGGATGCGAACACGTTCCAGGTCAGCGGAACCGCTCCGGCCTGGATCATCCTGGCGATGCCCATCTCATGGGCCTCGACGCTGGTGCCGCCGGAGGCGTCGGTGACGAAGTAGACCTCGTAGCCCTCGCCCAGCGCGTGGATCACCGGGAACGCCAGGCAGATCTCGGTCCACAACGCGGCGATGACCAGCTTCTTGCGTCCGGTCTTCCTGATCCACTCGACGCACGCCGGGTCTTCCCAGGTGTTGACCGTGGTCCGGTCGATGGGCGTCTGCTCGGGAAACACGTCCAGCAGCGGCTTGACGATGTAGCCGCCGCGGTCCTGCACCACGCTGGTCAGCAGCGTGGGCACGCCGAACACCTTCGCCGACTTGGCGAGCGCCACCACGTTGTTGATGAGCAAGGCGCCGTCGATGTTCTTGACCCCGCTTACCTGGAACGGCTGATGATCGATCAGCACCAGGACGCAGTTGTCGGGAGTGAGCAAGGCATCCAGCCCGACCTTGTTGTTGCGCACTTCGCTTGCCATGACGTTCTCCTCGAAAGTGGGATCACGTTACGGCCAAGCGCGGAAGGCGGAAATCCGCCATCGGCGCAGAATTTATCTACGCCTTTTGGTGGATGTCCGGCGCCGGACGCATCGCGTAGCGTACGCGTGCCACGCGCGCATGAAGCCCGGCGCGGCGATGCGGCGGCCCGATCGTCCCCGGCCGGCGCGGAGCGCGCGGCGACGCTCAAGGCAGGTGGATGATGCCCCGGTTGAGCGCGATGACGACCGCTTCGGTCCGGTCCTGCGCCCGCAGCTTGCTCAGGATATGCAGCACGTGGACCTTCACCGTGGCCTCGGTCCTGCAGATGCGCTCGGCGATCTCCTTGTTGCGCAGTCCCTTGGCGATGAGCTTCAGCACCTCCAGTTCGCGGCTGGTCAGCTCGACCCGCGGCACGTATTGCGCCAGGCGGCGCGCGATGGCGTCGGGCAGGATCCATCCCTGCCGCCATACGGCCCGCACCGCGTCGGCGACCTCGTTGCGAAGCACGTCCTTCAGCAGATAGCCGCGCGCGCCCGCCTCCAGCGCGCGATGGATATCCGTGTCCCCCTGGTAGGTGGTCAAGGCGATGACCCGCGCCGCGGGGAACTCGGCCACGATGCCGGAAATGGCATCCACGCCGCCCATGACCGGCATGCTCAGATCCATCAGCGTGACGTCGGGCTGGTGCTCGCGGAACTGGCGGATCGCTTCGGCGCCGTCCGCGGCCTCGGCCACCAGTTGCAGATCCTCGTGCAGCGACAGGACCGCGGCCAGTCCGTCGCGGTAGATCGGATGATCGTCCACGGCCATGACCCGAATCCGTCGACCCGCTGCAGGGACTGGCTCGCGATGGTTGTTGCCGACGGACATTGGCACAGGGTGGCCTGGTGGGTGGGGGCGGGCAATTCACCGATTGGCTAGTATTGGCTGGAAGCGCTTGCACCGGGCCGGCGACGGAAGACCACGATTATCGCGGTGCCGGCCGCGTGCCGGGGCTTGGCCCGCGCAACGGCAAGACCAGCCAGCGTCGCAGCGGCACCGTGAGCGCGATGCGCGTGCCGGCGCCCGGTCGTGCGGCTATCGCCAGCCGCGCCCTCAGTCGCCGCGCACGTTCCTGGATGCCCTGCAGCCCCCAGTGGCCGCGCCGGGTGGCGACGCTGTCGGCGTCGAAGCCGCAACCATCGTCGCGGATGGAGATCAGCAGGCTGCTCCAGGTGTAGGCCAGCGTGATGCCGACCTGCGTTGCGCCTGCATGCTTGCGCACGTTGGTGAGCGCTTCCTCGACGATGCGCACGCATTCGCTCGCCGCATCCTGGGGCAAGTGGCGGATGCGCCCGTCGACCTGCAGCGCCACGGTGGTATCGGTCTCGGCGAAGATCTGGTGGGCGGACGTATGGAGGGCCGCGGCGAGGTCGCCCAGCTCGTGGGGCTGCCGGATGTCCCACACCACCTTCCGCGCGCGGGTCAGGGTGCGATCGATGAGCGCCAGGATCCGGTCCAGGCGCGGCCGCTCCGCCGTGTGCGATCCGACGCCCTGGGCAACGGCATGCAGCTGCAGCGCGATGCCGCCGAACCCCTGCAGCAGCGAATCGTGGATGTCCCTCGCGAGCCGGGTCCGTTCGTCGTGGATGGCGACACTGCGTGTGCGCAGGATGGCCCGATGGTAGAGCCACAGGACCGAGACGACGGTAAGCGCCAATGCCGACAGGAACCAGGCCTGCAGATAGAACGGCGCCAGCACCACCACGTCGATCGCCGCTTCGGCGGGCGTCCACCTGCCTTGCACGTCGCGCGCCGAGACCCGGAACCGGTACGATCCGGGCGCCAGTCGCGTGTAGGCCGCCAGCCGCTGCGTCCCCGCATCGACCCAGTCCGGATCGAATCCTTCCAGCCGGTAGCGGAACCGGGCATCGGGACCATGCGATAGGTCCACGCCGGTGTAGCTCAGCTCGACCCGTCGCGCTCCCGCGTCCAGGGTCACCCGTCGCGGGTCTGGCTGCGGCACGCCATCGACCGCCGCCTCGTCGATCAGCACCTTCGGCGCGAATCCCGGCGCGTTCGCGTCCGCCGGATCGATCGCGACGATGCCGTGCCCCATGGCGAACCAGAGCTTCCCGCTGCCATCGTCGTGCGACCAGGGATGCGGCCAGGCGGCCGGATCGCCCCCCGGCAGGCCGTCCAGCGCCTTGTAGCTGACCACGTCGGTGAGCTCGGCCAGCCGCCCGTCCGCCACCGCCTCCAGCTCGCTGGCGTCGATGCGGGTGATCCCGCCCAGCTGGCCGAGCCACAGGTGGCCCGACGCGTCGGATTCCACCGCTCCGACCCAGCTGGCGGGCAGCCCTTGCCGGGCGGCCACCACCGCCAGGCGGCCGCCGGCCACGCGCACCAGGCCCTCTTCGGAACCGGCCCAGATCGACCCGCCGGGCACTTCGAAGACCACGTTCGCACGCACCGCCACCTGCTCCGGCCAGCGCACGAAGCTGGCGTTGTCCGCCTTGTCGATGCGGCTCATCCCGGCCAGGCCCGCACTCCAGATCGCGCCGCGCGTGTCCTGAAACAACCGCAGCAGGTAGTCGTCGCGCCCGCTCCCATGCGGTCGCACGCGGCTCAGCCGGCCGTCGATGGCCCGGTACAGACCCCGCCAGGTGGCGATCCACACACGGCCGTCGGCGTCCTCCACGATGTCGGTCACCGGCGGCAGGCCCGTGAACGCGGGATCGACCGTCCTTTTCCCTTCGGCCAGGCGCATGACGGTGCCATCGGGTTGGCCCACCCAGATGCCGCCGCGCCGCGCGGGCGCGAGCGCGGTGACGAAATCCCCGCCGATCCGGTCGACCCGGGCGAACCGCGCGCCTTGCGCATCGAGCTTCCCGAAGAACACCCCGCCAGTGGGCGGGGCGAGCCAGACGCCGCCGGCGGCGTCGCGGACCATGCCGCCCGGCATCTCGACCGGCAGCCCGGAGTACGCGGTGTAGGAGGCGAAGGGCAGCGGCTGGAACCGGTTCAATCCGTCGCGCGTGGCGACCCAGACGTTGCCTTGCCGGTCGGGCAGAATGTCGATGACGCGGTCGTCCGACAGCCCGTCCTTGCGCGAGAACGAGCGGAATCGCTCGCCGTCGAACCAGTGCAGGCCGGCCCCGTGGGTGCCTATCCACAGCGTCCCGTCCGCCGCTTCGGTGATCACCGAAACCGAACCCCTGCCCTGGGTAGCGGGCAGGGCGAAACGGCGAAGCCGGCCCTGGCTCAGGCGGAACACCGCCGTATCGGTGCCGAACCAGACCGACCCGTCGCGCGCCGCGTACACCCGGTTGGTATTGCCTGGCCTGGCGCCATCGGGAAAGGCGACCTTGCTCAACGCCCCTGCATGGACCCGATAGACGGCGCCTTCCCCTGCGGCGATCCAGATGTCCCCCGCATTGTCGACCGACATGCTGCTGCCGGCGTAGCTGACGACCGTATCGTCGATCTCCTGCTGGCGCCCGTCGCGATCGATGGCGAAAATGCGGCCGCTTCGGGTCACCGCCCAGAGGCGGTCGTGGCGGTCCACCGCCGCCACATTGACGATGTCCGGCTTGAAGGTCTCGTTGCTCGCCACTGCGCGAATCGTCCCGCCCGCCAGCCTGAACACGCCGCTGCCGCTGCCGATCCACAGCCCGCCGTCGCGATCCTCGGCCAGCGGAATGGTGATGAGCCGGATGCGCCCGCGCAACGCCGGCGAGTTGTCGGCAGTGAACGCCTTGAAACGGTATCCGTCGAAGCGCAGCAGGCCGGACTGCGACGAAAGCCAGAGATAGCCGTCGCGGGTCTGGACCAGGTTGGAGGTAAACGCCAGCTTGATCTCGCCCTGCGACCTCCACGTGTCCACCCGGTAGCGGTCCACGACGAACGACGCCTGCTGCGCGGCGACGCGTGCGGGCGCGCAAAGCGCCAGCCCAAGCAACAGCAAGGCCACACCGAACCGGAAGCCCAAGGGCATCCCGTTCCACGACACCACCCTCATCGGCACCTACCCCAAACGTTGGCTCACATGTTGTTTCGACACCGGTGCCCATCGCGATGCCCGCCTCGGGCGACCGGCTCCAGGCGCCCTCCCCTTGGCGCACAGACGCGTGCCCTGCTTCCATGCGTGCGCGAGCGGCCCCGCGTCCAGCGGAGTGCTCAGTCGCCGATCCAGGCTGCCGGAGTGGACGCCGCCGGTTGCAGCACTGCGTACCCTGCGACCGGCAGCGCAAAAGCGACGGGGGTACGCCACGATGAAGGCGTGCATCCGGGCCGGCGCGACGCTTCGCGCATGCATTCCGTTGCAGCCGTCCCTTCAAAAAATCTTATCAAGGTCCCTGGTAATCGCCTAGCCGACGCGAGCGACTTGCACAGCACCACAAACCCGACGCCGACCAATCTGCGACGTGGCATCCATCCTGAAGGGCTGTGCGGCATGAGACGCCTAGGCTTCGCTATTTCCCGCTGCGCGTGCGGGGTCAGGCTCAACTCGCGCCAGTCCAGCTCCTCCTGCAGGATCCGGAACGCGTCCTGCGGCAGCCGGTCGTCGCACAGCAAGCGCCGCAGCGCCGCGCGTTGCGCGGTCACCCCCGCGCGCACGATCTCGTCGGCCGATGCCGGCGGGGCACGGCGATCTGCCGGGTCCGCTTGTCCAGGCTCGCCCGGGCCGTCGCCTGGCCCTAGGCGAACGCGACGATCCAGTCGGCGGAGCCCGGCGCGATGTCCCTCAGGCTTTCGACCACAGCCTGGCCGCTGCTGCCGGTGATGGCGTTCAGCGCGCCAGGCCGATGGCGTGGCGATCCGGGACATCGGACATGTCGTCACTCCAGCGGTCAGTCGGTGCCGAAGGCGACCAGGTCGGTGTGCGCGCTCGCCTGGCGCAAGGCCGCAAGCGGCGCGTACTCGGGCGAAGACAGCAGGTTGTGGACCGCCGCCACGTCGGGGAACTCGAGCAGGATCATGTTGCGCGGAACCCAGTTCCCTTCGAAGAACACCGGCGTGGCATCGATGGCGATCGCCTTGCCGCCAAACTTCTCGACCAGCGGCAGCGCCATGCGGCGGTACTCGGCGATGGCGTGCTCGTCGTGGATCTCGACGTTTCCGATCAGGTAAGCAGGCATTTTTTCGTCTCCAGCGAGGAAAGAGAAAGGGAAAACGCGGATGCGCTAGCGCTCGCGGTACAGCACCATGCCGGCGTGATGCAGCACGCCGTCGACGAAGTCGCCATCGGCGCTGAAGCCGGTGTCGTCCACGTACTCGATGTGGTCGCCGCAGAGCGTGTAGCGGCCCTGGTAGGCGCTGCGGCGCGTGCCGCGCGCTTCGTCGTAGCGCCCGTCGGGCAGCAGTTCGTGGCGGATATGGCCGTCGGCGGTCACCCACATGCCGACATGGGACGGTGCATTCATGGAGGGCCTCTCGATGATGGTGGGGTCGCTGCGTCGCAGACGCAGGACGAAAGCGGCACGTGCGCCGCAATCGCTGCTGCGGCGCGTGCGTACCGCTGCCTCAGTAGGGACTGGCGGTCGGGCGCACGATCAGTTCGCTCACGTCGACCTCGTCGGGCTGGCCGATCGTGTAGGCGATCGCGGCGGCGATGGCCTCCGGCTGCAGCGCGATCCGCCGGAACGCCTTCATCGCATCGCGGGCGCTGGCATCGGAGATCGTGTCGGCCAGTTCCGACTCGACCACGCCCGGCGACACCACCGTGACCCGGATCTTGTCGGTCTCCTGGCGCAGGCCATCGGAGATGGCGCGCACGGCGTACTTGGTTGCGCAGTACACCGCCGCGGTCGGCGACACCGCGTGGCCGCCGATCGAGGACACGTTGACCACATGGCCGCGGCCGCGCGCCTCCATGCCCGGCAGCACGGCGGCGATCCCGTGCAGGACGCCGCGCACGTTCACGTCGATCATGCGGTTCCATTCTTCGACCTTGAGCGCGTTCAACGGCGACAGCGGCATGACGCCGGCGTTGTTGACGATGACGTCGACCGGGCCGAAGGTGGCCTCGGCGAACGCGACGAACGCGCTCATGTCCTGCATGTCGGTCACGTCCAGCGCGCGGAAGGCGACCTGCGCGCCGTCGTCGCGCAGTTGCGCGGCGAGCGCTTCGAGCCGGTCGGTGCGGCGCGCGCCGAGCACCACGCGATGGCCCTGCCGGGCCAGGCAACGGGCGGTCGCTTCGCCGATGCCGCTGCTGGCACCGGTGACCAGGACGACCTTGGACGAGAGGGCGGTGTTCATGGGCAGACTCCAGATTTCATGCAGCGCCCGGCACGGCGCTGCAACAGGAAGGGAGCCGCCATGGCCAGGGAAACGACAAGGCATGGCGGCCTCGGAGGGTGGGACCTGCCGCGGTCGCGGTGGACCGCTCCAGGTGTGGCCATGCTAGGAAGCGCCGCGCCCGGCGCTAAGGCCGGATCGTCTGCGGACATTGCCCAATCCTCTCCGTACCCACCCGCCGGCGCCCGGCCTGTGGTGAGATATAGCCTGTTCCTCTCCTGGAGCCGCCGCATGGCCCGCCCCCACGCTCCCTCGGCCGCGCTCGACCGCCAAGCGCGCATGGTCGACCTGATCGACCGGCTCGCCCCGGCCGAGGGCTACACCCAATCGCACCTCGATGGCGTCACCCTGATGCGCTCCAACCGGCCGCTGGAGCGCACCGCCGCGCTGTACGAGCCGAGCATCGTGATCGTCGCGCAGGGCCGCAAGCGCGGCTTCCACGGCGGCCAGACCTACGTGTACGACGCACAGCACTACCTGGTGCTCGCCGTGCCGCTGCCGTTCGAGATCGAGACCGAGGCCAGCCCGCAGGAGCCGATGCTCGGCATCGCGCTGCGCATCGATCCGGCCATGACCGCCGAGCTGGCGCTGGCCGTGGACGAAGGCCGGCCGCACAGCGTCACCGCGCCCCACACCCTGTATGCCACGCCCATCGACGAGCGCATCGCCGATGCGACGGTGCGGCTGCTGGAGGCCCTGTCGGACCCGACCGAAGCCAGACTGCTGGGACCGGGCGTGGTGCGCGAACTGACCTTCCGCGTGCTCGCGGGCGAGCAAGGCGGCGGCCTGCGCGCGGCGCTGACCCACGGCGGCCATTTCGGCCGCATCGCAAAGGCCTTGCGCCGCATCCACAGCCAGTACGACCGCGACCTGGACGTGGCGACGCTGGCCAACGAGGCCAGCATGAGCGTCCCGGCGTTCCACGCGCACTTCAAGGCGGTCACCGCCACCTCGCCGATCCAGTACATCAAGGCGATGCGCCTGCACCAGGCGAGGCTGTTGATGATACGTAGCGGGCTCACCGCGCTCACCGCCTCCGAGCGCGTCGGCTACGAGAGCGCCTCCCAGTTCAGCCGCGAGTTCAAGCGCATGTTCGGGCGCAGCCCGCTGGAGGAAGCGCGGCACCTGAAGGACGTGCTGAACCTGTCCTCCCCCGCGCGGTCGGGCGCCGTGCACGCACGAACCCTGTCCTCCTAGGGAAGGACCGTCGATGGCCGACTCCCCGCGCAGTTCCGCCCAGGCGCTCGACGTACGCATCCCCGGCAGATGCATGGCCAGCAGCGGCGGGCGAGCCTGGGAAGACCTGCTGGTGCAGATCTTCGAGCGCGAACCGAGCCAGGAGAGCTTGCTCGTCCCCGCGGTTCCCGAGCCCCTGGTGGTGTGGGTACTGGCCGGTGCGGCGACGGTGGAGGAACGCGAACTGGACGGCGCCTGGCATGCCAACCGGGTGTCGGTCGGCGATTTCTTCCTCACCCATGCGACCGAACCCTACGAGTTGCGCTGGACCGCCGACGGCCAGGGGCCGTTCGCCGTCATGCATCTGTATCTGGGATTGCCGCTGCTGCAGCGCGCTTTCCAGGACGTGTTCCCCGATGCGAGCGAACTGGAGTTGCGCGATGTCTCCGGCGCGCGCGACGCCGTCCTGTGCGCCTTGCTGGAACCGTTGCGTGCCGAGTTGGTATCGGCCCACGAGCCCAGCGCCCTGTTCGTGCAGGGCCTCGCGCAGAGCCTGGCGGTCCATCTGGTCCGGCGCTACGGCGGCGTCGCCCACGCCCGGCGACGGCCGCGCGGCGGCCTGCCTGCGTTCAAGCTGCGCGGCACGATGGCGCTGATGGAACAGCACCTGGCACAGGAGTTCCAACTCGGCCGTCTGGCCCGCGCCGCCGGCCTGAGCGAGTTCCACTTCTGCAGGGCGTTCAAGCAGAACACCGGCTACGCGCCCTCGCGCTACTTCATCCGCATGCGGATGGAGCGCGCACGCCGGCTGCTGCGCGAAACCTCCCGCTCGATCATCGAGATCGGCCTGGAAGTGGGCTATTCCAGCGCCAGCCATTTCTCCCAGGTGTTCCGGCGCGAGACCGGCGTCACCCCCAGCGAGTACCGCGGCAAGGCCTGAGCGCAAGATCCCGACAGGCTGGGCAAGAGGACGAGAGAAGCACTTTCCGGGCGGGCGCAACCTACGCCCCGTGCCGCACCGATGCGTTGTGCATCGGCGGCGCTTCCCCCGACTGAAAGGTGAATCTCATGAACCTCAAGGACAAAATCGCTCTCGTCACCGGCGCCTCCAGCGGCATCGGCGCCGCCACCGCGCTGCAACTGGCCGCCAACGGCGCCAAGGTGGGCCTGGCCGCGCGCCGCGTCGATCGCCTGCACGCGTTGGCCGACCGGATCAGGTCTGCCGGCGGCCAGGCCCTGGCCATCGAGATGGACGTGGTCGACGCCGCGTCGGTCCAGGCCGGCGCCAGGCAGCTGGCCGACGCCTACGGTGGCATCGACATCCTGTTCAACAACGCCGGACTGATGCCCATCTCCGACATCGAGTCGCTCAAGACCGACGAGTGGCACTGCATGGTCGACGTCAACATCAAGGGCCTGCTGAACAGCACCGCGGCGGTCCTGCCGTACATGCAGCAGCAGCGCCACGGCCACATCGTCAATACCTCCTCCATCGCCGGCCGCAAGGTGTTTCCGGGCCTGTCGGTGTACTGCGCCACCAAGCACGCGGTCACCGCGTTCTCCGAAGGGCTGCGCCTGGAAGTGGCGAAGAAGTACAACATCCGCGTGACCTGCATCCAGCCCGGCGCGGTGGACACCGAGCTGTTCGAGCACGTCAGCGACCAGGGCTACCGCGAACAGATGGAAGGCCTGCGCGAGCAGATGGCGTTTCTGAAGGCGTCCGATATCGCCGATACGGTGCTGTTCGCGCTGCAGGCGCCGGACTACGTCAACGTCGCCGAACTGTTCGTGCTGCCCACCGACCAGCCCTGGTGATCCCCTGCCGGCGGCAGTCCCGCCCGATGGGGGCGGGCCTGCGCCTGCCGGCGCTGCGAGGAGTTTTTCCGATGACCGCGATCAGCAAGATCGCCTTCTTCGCCGCCAGGCGCGGCGAGGAGGCCAAGCTCGGCCAGCAGCTGCTGGCCCTCGTCGGCCCCAGCCGGGCCGAACCCGGAAGCCTGCGCTACGAAATCCTGCAGGACGGCCACGACGACGGACTGTGGACCGTACTGGAGGACTGGCGTAGCGAGGCCGATTTCGACTTGCACATGGCGACGGAGTACGTGCAGGCATTCATGCGGCAGGTGCCGTCGCTGTGCGACGGCCAGCCGGATATCCGCACCTACCACAAGCGCTCGAGCAGCGACCGCCGCCCGTTTCCTGGAGACGAACATGCGCACTGAAAACACCACATGGTTGATCACCGGCTGCTCGAGCGGATTCGGACGCCAACTGGCCCTGCACCTGCTGCGGCAAGGACGCCAGGTCGTGGCGACGGCGCGGCGCCTGGACAGCATCGAAGACCTCGGCGCGTACGCCAACGCCACGTTGCTCGCGCTCGACGTGACCGACGCCGGCCAGTGCGCCGGCGTCGTCGCCGAGGTGCAGCGGCGGCTGGGCCGGCTCGACGTGGTCGTCAACAATGCCGGCATCGGCTACTTCGCCGCGGTGGAGGAAACGCCGCCGAGCGCGATCGACCGGCTGTTCGCGGTGAACTACCGCGGCACCGCCAACATGATTCAGGCCGCGCTGCCGGTGATGCGCGCGCAGCGCCGCGGCACGCTGGCCAACCTCACCTCCATCGGCGGCCTGTGCGGATACCCGGCGGTGGGCCACTACTGCGCCAGCAAGTTCGCCGTCGAGGGCCTGTCGGACGCGTTGCGCCACGAAGTCGCGCCGCTGGGCATCCATGTGCTGACGATCGAGCCCAGCGCGTTCCGCACCGAATGGGCGGGCTCGGCCGACGAGGCCGCCGACGCGATCGCCGACTACGACGCCAGCGCCGAGCAGGCGCGGCGCGCCTACCACCAGTCGGTCGGCCGGCAGCCGGGCGATCCGGCACGCGCCGCCGCCGCCATCGTGCAGGCGATCGATGCGCAGCGACCGCCCGAGCGGCTGCTGCTCGGCCGGCGCGCCCACGAAGACGCGCTGCGCAAGATCGAGCGAATGCGCGAGGAATTCATGCGCTGGCGCGATGCCGCGATCGGTGCCGACTTCCCGCAACCCTGACCTTCCCTGGAGACATCCACATGAATCGTTTCAACGACAAAGTCGTGCTCGTCACCGGCGGCGGCTCCGGGATCGGCCTGGCCAGCGCGCGGCGCTTCCTGGACGAAGGCGCCCGCGTGGCGATCGCCGGCCGCAACCGCCAGCGCCTGGAGGCCGCCGCGGCCGCATTGCCGGCCGATCGCGTGCTCCTCGTGGCGGCGGACGTGGCCGTGCGCGCGGAGTGCGACGCGCTGGTCGCCGCCACAACGCAGCGCTTCGGGCGCCTGGATACCGTGGTCAACGCGGCCGGCATGAACCTGGTCGGCGCGCTCAGCGACACCAGCGACGACGACTGGCGGCAGTGCATGGGCGCCGACCTGGACAGCATCTTCTACATCGCGCGCGCCGCGCTGCCGCACCTGCGCGCCAGCCGCGGCTCGATCGTCAACGTCGGCTCGGTGTCCTCGCTTGGCGGCGGCTGGAGCCATGCCGCGTACTGCGCCGCCAAGGCGGCCGTGGCCAACCTGACCCGCGCCATCGCCTGCGACAACGGCCGCCACGGCGTGCGCGCCAACACCGTGTGCCCGGGACTGACGGTCACCGCGATGGTGGACGGCATCATGGACGACGCAGCACTGCTGCAGAAGGCGTGGGAGCGGATCCCGCTGCGCCGCGCCGCGGCGCCGGAGGAAGTGGCCGCGGCGATCGCCTTCCTGGCAAGCGACGAAGCGGCCTACATCACCGGCATCGCGCTGCCGGTCGACGGCGGGCAGACCTGCACCGACGGCGGTCCCGAATGGGGCAAGTGATCCACCGCCGGGCGCCGGCCCTCGTGCCGGCGCCCTGGCGGGAATGCGCGACGCGGCTCCTGGACGCGGCTGCCTGACCGGGATCGGCCGCGATCTTGAATGCGGCGATTGTGCTTCGGCTTCCATCGGCAAGCGTTCCACCTGACGCCGGCAGTGCAGGACTCATTGCCCGATCAGGAACACCGCATAGACGTTTTCGGAAAGGGTGAGGCTGCCGGCTTCCAGCGATTCGACGATCGCGGCGGCATCGGCGGCCGGTGCGGGCGGCGCCGGGGGCGCCGGCATTGCGGCCCCGACCCTCTGCGCGCCAGGCCAGGTGCCGGCCTGGGTGCCGTAGGAGAAGCTCGGCGCGACGTCGGAGATGGTGTAGAGCCCCTGGATGCGCACGCCATACGCCTTGGCCAGTTCGCTTGCCGAAGCGCGGGTCTGTTCGGCCGCTTCGCGCTTGAGTTGGGCGCGCACTTCGTCCTCCTTGCTGTAGGACGTCCTGATGCCCGACAGCTCGACCTCGCGGCTGGTCTTGAACCCGGCCAGGAACTGGCGCGCATCCTCGAGCGAGCGGAATGCCGCGCCGATGCCGCGCTTGACCTCGGTCCCCTCGAACTCCTGCGTGCCTTGCGGAAGGTAGCGATAGGCAGGCTGAATCTGCAGCGACGACGCCGAGACGCTGTCCGGCAGCGCACGATTCCTCTTCAGCGCCTCGAGGATCAGCGCCGCCGATACCTGCACGCGCTTGCGCGCCAGATCGGGTTCCGGATCGACCGCGCGCAGGTTGATGCTCAGGAAGAACCGATCCGGTAGCACCTCGCGCTGCGCCTGGCCCTTGACCAGCAGATGCGGCGACGACGGCAGGCTGTTGACCTGGGCCAGCGCCGATACGGGCGCGGCGAGCGCGAGCGCCATGCACCACCTTGCGAGCGTCTTCATCCGTGCCATCTCCTGGTCGTCAATCGGTGCCATGCGCCGTCGCCGGCCGGCTTACTGCAGCGAAGTCCGCGCACAGCGCATCGACCGCGTCGGCGCGCGTGGCCCACGAAGTCACGAAGCGGATGACGACGCAACCGTCGTCCAGTACCTGCCAGCGCTCGAAGTCGTAGCGCCGCGCCAGCGCGTCCACCGCGGCAGGCGGCAGCGCCACGAACAGCTGGTTGGTCGGCGAATCGGAGACGAATCGCGCACCGGCCGCGGCCAGCCCGGCGCGCAGGCGCGCGGCCATGGCATTGGCGTGCGCGGCCAGTTCGAAGAACAGGCCGTCCTCGAACAGCGCGGCGAACTGCGCGCCCAGCACCATGCCCTTGGCCAGCAGCGCGCCGCGCTGCTTGATCAGGTAGCGCAGGTCCGGCTTCAGCGCATCGGCCACCACCACCAGCGCCTCGCCGAGCAAGGCGCCGTTCTTGGTGCCGCCGATGTAGAAGGCGTCGGTCAGCGCGGCGATGTCGGCCAGGCTCAGGTCGTTGCCGTCGGCGGTCAGCGCGCTGCCCAGCCGCGCGCCGTCGAGGAACAGCCACAGCCCGTGCTCGCGGCAGAACCCGCGCAGCGCCTGCAGTTCCTGTTTCCGGTAGAGGGTGCCCAGCTCGGTGGGGTTGGATACGTACACCAGCTTCGGCTGCACCATGTGCTCGTTGCCGTGCTCGGCCAGCACCGGCGCCAGCTGCGCCGGGGTCAGCCGGCCGTCGGCGCTGGCGATGGTCAGCACCTTGTGCCCGGTGGCTTCGATCGCGCCGGTCTCGTGGGTGGCGATGTGCCCGCTGGCCGCGGCGATCACCGCCTGGTGCGGGCGCAGGAACGCGCCGATCGCGGTCAGGTTGAGCTGGGTGCCGCCGACCAGCAGGTGCACGTCGGCCCGCTCGCAGGCGGCCGCCTGGCGGATCAGCGCGGCCGCGCGCGCGCTGTGCCGGTCCAGCCCGTAGCCGCCGTTCTGCTCGGCGCTGGCCAGCGCCAGCGCCTGCAGCACGCGCGGATGCGCGCCTTCGCTGTAGTCGTTGCGGAAACCGCTCCTGGCGGCGGCCGCGCCGTCCATCACAGGCCCTTGGCCGCTTCGGCCACCGCGCGGAACAGCGCGCGGCCCTTGTTCATCGTCTCGTCCCATTCCTTCTGCGGATCGGAGTCGTAGACGATGCCGGCGCCGGCCTGCACGTGCAGGCGGCCGTCCTTGATCACCGCGGTGCGGATCGCGATCGCGGTGTCGGCGTCGCCGTGCCAGCCCAGGTAGCCGATGCTGCCGGCGTAGACGTTGCGCTTGATCGGCTCCAGTTCGCGGATCACTTCCAGCGCGCGGATCTTCGGCGCGCCGCTGACGGTGCCGGCCGGGAACGTGGCGCGCAGCACGTCCGCGTAGCTCAGGCCCGGCAGCAGCGCGCCGGTGACCTCGCTGACGATGTGCATCACGTGGCTGTAGCGCTCGATCACGAAGCGTTCGCCGACCTCGACGGTGCCGGCCTGCGACACGCGGCCGGCGTCGTTGCGGCCCAGGTCGATCAGCATCAGGTGCTCGGCGCGCTCCTTCGGATCGGCCAGCAGTTCCGCTTCCAGCGCCAGGTCCTCTTCCACGGTCTTGCCGCGCGGGCGGGTGCCGGCGATCGGGCGCACGGTGATCTGGCCCGCTTCCAGCCGCACCAGGATCTCCGGCGAGGAACCGACCACCTGGGTGTCGCCGACGTCGAGGAAATACATGTACGGCGATGGATTCAGCGCGCGCAGCGCGCGGTACACGTCCACCGGGCGCGCGCTGAACGGCACGCTCAGGCGCTGGCTCAGCACCACCTGGAAGATGTCGCCGGCGCGGATGTATTCCTTGGATTTCTCCACCGCGTCGATGAAGCCCTGGCGGGTGAAGCCGGAAACGAAATGGCTCTCGTCGAGCACGTCGCGCGCCAGCGGCGCGGGATAGCCGGCGCCGGGCCGGCGCAGCTTGGCGGTCAGCGCGTCCAGCCGCGCCTGCGCCGCCTCCCAGGCATCGTCCTCGCCCGGATCGGCATGCACGATCAGGTACAGGCGGCCCTTGAGGTTGTCGAACACGGCCAGCTCTTCGGACAGCATCAGCAGGATGTCCGGCGTGTCGAGTTCGTCGCGCTTGTCGCCGCCGGCCAGGCGCGGTTCGATGTAGCCGATGCATTCGAAGCCGAACCAGCCGACCAGGCCGCCGGTGAACCCGGGCAGGCCGTCGAGCTGCGGCACCGAATGCGCCGAGCGCAGCGCCTCCACCTCGGCGAACGGGTCGGCGATATGGCGGGTGTCCACCAGCGTGCCGTGGTCGCGGGTCTCGAGGGTGTGCCCGCGGAACGTGTACACGCGCCGCACCGGCAGGCCGATGATCGAATAGCGACCGAAACGCTCGCCGCCTTCCACCGATTCGAACAGGTAGGTGTGCGTGCCGTCGGCGACTTTCAGGTAGACCGACAGCGGCGTGTCCAGGTCGGACAGCACTTCGCGCACGACGGGGATGCGGGTGTGGCCTTCAGCGGCGTAGCGCTGGAACTGCTCGCGGGTGATCAAGACGACTTTCCTTCCAGGACGCGGTGGCGGGACGGACGACGGCTACAGGCCACCATCGCCACGCGCGGCGAGCGGAAGGGAGAGAACGCTGGGTCGTCGGGCGGGACACGGCGGCTACTTTACCGCAACTGGCGAGGCTGGCAACGGTTGCAGCCGGCATCCATCGGCGTGCGGCGCGTGGCGATGCGCGGCCAGGATGGCGGTCCGGGAAAGGCGCCGAGGGTCGAACCCTCCTGCGAGGGCGATGATGCACGCGACTGTGGGAGCGACGCCGCCGCGCTGGGGTCTTTCATTGCAATAAGCGAAGCAGCGGCTTGCGTCGACCGGGTGCAGTCGGGACTGAAGTCCCTCCCACAAAGTGCCGGTTGCATCGCCGAATACGCGTGCGGAAGAATTCGGTCGCCCGGCACCGGCTTCGGCATGCGCCGCGGTTACCGCGTCTGGCCGCGCAGCAGCGCCGAATCGGCCGGCAGGTGCATGCGCAGGCGCCCGGGCACGCAGTCGATGCGGAAGTGGCGCGAGGTTTCCGGCTCGCCGTCCAGGTTCAGGGTCAGCGGCTCGTCGGCCTGGATCCGCAGCCACGGCAGGCGCGCGCGGATCGCCACCCGCTCCAGCGCCGCCTGCTTGCCCGAGGTCACCAGCGTGCCCAGCGTGGCGGCCACCTCGCCGCTCAGCTCGGGCACGATGGTCAGGTCGAGCAGGCCGTCGTCGATCACCGCGTCCGGGCACAGCGCCTGGCCGCCGCCGGCCTGGCGGCCGTTGCCCAGGCCCAGCGCGATGAACTCGCCTTGCCAGGCGAAGTCCGGGCCTTCGAAGCGGGCCTGGATCGGGTCGATCCGTCCCAGCCGCGCCATGCCGGTGATCAGGTAGGCCAGCCCGCCGAGCATCTTCTTCAGCCCGTCGTCGGTTTCCACCGTCACCTGGGTGCCGAAGCCGCCGCTGGCGACGTTCGCGCACCAGTGCGCGCCGTGCTCGGCCTCGATGCGCAGCAGGTCGATCGGGAACGCGCGGGCCTGCGCGATCAGCTCCAGCGCCGGCAACGGCTCGTCGGGAATGCCGGCGGCGCTGGCGAAATCGTTGGCCGTGCCCAGCGGCACCAGGCCCAGCGCGGGCAGTCCGGCGGCGCCTTCGGCGCGGTGCGCCAGCGCGCTGGCGACTTCGCTCAAGGTGCCGTCGCCGCCGGCGGCGACGATGCAGTCCACGCCGTCGTCCAGGGCTTCGGTCACGTAGCGCTCGGCGTCGCCCTCCTCCCAGGTCACCCGCACCTCCACGGTGGTGCCGCGTTCGCGCAGCGCCACGACCGCCTCGCGCAACGCGTCGTCGCCTGCCGACTTGCCGTTGAGGATCAGACGCCATCGGGGCTGCGGCATACGTGCATCACGGGTCGAGGGTGGAGCGCGCAGGCTAGCAATCGGTGCGTTGCGCGCCGTGAATCCGCGCCCGCCGGCGGCGCGCGGAACCCCGGCCGCTGTCACCGGCCGGTCATCGTCGGTACGGAGAATGGAAGGCCATAGCAAGGACGACGGATGGAGGCAGGATCAGCCTCCGACTTCTCCCAGGGGCCGCACTGGCGACAGTGCGGTTCTTTTTTTGTCCCCGCCGCGGGCGTTTCAGCCGGCGGCGAAGGCCGCCAGCGCCTCGCCCTGCAGCCGGTACACGGTCCATTCGTCCTGCGCGCGGGCGCCGACGGATTCGTAGAACGCGATCGCCGGCCGGTTCCAGTCCAGCACCGACCACTCGAAGCGGCCGCAGCCCTCGGCCACCGCCTGCCTGGCCAGGTGCCGCAGCAGCGCCTTGCCCGCGCCGGCGCCACGGTGTTCCGGCGCCACGTACAGGTCCTCCAGGTACAGGCCGTTGCGGCCCAGCCAGGTCGAGTAGTTGTAGAAGTACACCGCGTAGCCGATCGGTTGCGCGCCGGCTTCGCAGATCAGCGCATGCGCGGTGGCGCCGGGGCCGAACAGGCTGGCGCGCAGGCCGTCCTCGTCGGTCTGCACGGCGTCCTCGGCGCGCTCGTAGCGCGCCAGGTCGCGGATCAGGCGCAGGATCAGCCCGGCATCGTCGGCGGTGGCCGGGCGGATGTGCAGTGCGGCCATCTCAGCGTGCCGCCACCGCCGCGCGCATCCGCGCGATCACCTCGGCATAGTCCGGCGCGTTGAAGATCGCCGAGCCGGCGACGAAGGTGTCGGCGCCGGCGGCGGCGATCGCGGCGATATTGTCCGGCTTGACCCCGCCGTCGATCTCCAGCCGGACCGGCCTGCCGCTGGCGTCGATTTTCGCGCGGATGGCGCGCAGCTTGTCCAGCGCCGAGGGAATGAACGCCTGTCCGCCGAAGCCCGGGTTCACCGACATCACCAGCACCAGGTCCAGTTCGTCCAGCACCCAGTCGAGGATGTCCACCGGGGTGGCCGGGTTGAGCACCAGGCCGGCCTTGCAGCCGTGCGACTTGATCAGCTGGATCGTGCGGTGCACGTGGCGGCTGGCCTCGGGATGGAAGCTGATGATGCTGGCGCCGGCCTCGGCGAAATCCGGCACCAGCCGGTCCACCGGCTCGACCATCAGGTGCACGTCGATCGGCGCGGTGACCCCGTGCTTGCGCAGCGCCTGGCACACCATCGGGCCGATGGTCAGGTTGGGCACGTAGTGGTTGTCCATCACGTCGAAGTGGATCCAGTCGGCGCCGGCCTTCAGCACGGTGTCCACTTCCTCGCCGAGGCGGGCGAAGTCGGCGGAGAGGATGGACGGGGAGATGATGCAGTCGGACATGGGAAGGTCTCAGCGCTTGCGCAGGGTGCGGATACGGTCGTAGGCGGTGTTGAGCCGACTGGCCTTCTGCTCGGCGCGCGCGCGCAACTCCGGCGTCGCGCCGACGACCTTGTCGGGGTGGTACTGGGAGATCAGCCGGCGGTAGGCCAGCTCGACCTCGGCGTCGGTGGCGTCGCGGGTCAGGCCCAGCTCGCGGTAGGGGTCCTCGCGCCGCTGGAAACTGAACCAGCCGGCGTCGAAGGCATGGCCGACCAGCAGTCCCAGCGCCGCGCCGATCACCGGATTGGGCCGGAACAGCAGTGCCCCGGCGATCGCGCCGAGCAGTTTTCCGTACCAGTGCATGGGCGATCGCGGGCTCGGCCGAGGAGGCCTCGCATTTTACGGCACAGCGGGGCTTTCCGGCCGTACACTACGCGGCCCGCTGTCGCACCGCGGGCCCGCCGGGTCCCGGGACAGCCGCCATTGCGAAGTCCGTAGGAGTGCCTGTGCCCACCACGCTGTTGCAATCCGATCTGCCCGGCCTGCCGTTGCGTCACCGTGGCAAGGTCCGCGACGTATTCGATATCCCCCGCGAGCGCCTGCCTGCCGACGCCGCTTCCGGCGCGGCTTCGAGCGGCGATTACCTGCTGATGGTCGCCACCGACCGCCTGTCGGCGTTCGACGTGGTGCTGCCCGACCCGATCCCGGGCAAGGGCGAGATGCTGTGCCAGGTCTCCAACTTCTGGTTCGCCAAGACCGCGCACCTGATGCCCAACCACCTGACCGGGATCGACGTGGCCAGCGTGCTGCCGGCCGGCGTGGACGCGGCGCTGTACGCCCGGCGCGCAGTGGTGACCAAGAAGCTCAAGCCGGTGCCGGTGGAGGCGATCGCGCGCGGCTACCTGATCGGCAGCGGCTGGAAGGACTACCAGCGCACCGGCAAGGTCAGCGGCATCGAGCTGCCCGACGGCCTGCGCCAGGCGGAGAAACTGGCCGAACCGATCTTCACCCCGTCGACCAAGGCCGCGGTCGGCGACCACGACGAGAACATCGACTTCGACGCGATGGTCAAGAGCGTGGGCGCGGAACTGGCCGAGCGCGTGCGCGATGCGACGTTGCGCATCTACCGCTTCGCCGCCGACTTCGCCGCCGAGCGCGGCATCCTGCTGGCCGACACCAAGTTCGAGTTCGGCACCGACGCCGACGGCCGCCTGTACATCATGGACGAGATGCTCACGCCCGATTCCTCGCGCTACTGGCCGGCCGACGAGTACCAGCTCGGCACCAGCCCGCCGAGCTACGACAAGCAGTTCGTGCGCGACTACCTGGAGACGCTGGACTGGGGCAAGACCGCGCCCGGCCCGCGCCTGCCGCAGGACGTGATCGACCGGACCCGCGCCAAGTACGCCGAAGCGCTGCAGCGGCTGGCGGGCATTTCGATCGACTGAGGCGCAGCGGCGGTTGCAGCGCGCGCCGCCGCCGGCAGCACCGCCACGATCGCCGCGGCCCGCCTGCGAAAAAGCGGCGCGCCCGCGCGCCGCAGATGTCTCCGCGCCGCCGCCTGCATGCGGCTATGCTGGCGCCACTGCTGGGAGGGACCATGGACACCACCGATTACGCGCGCCCGGTCGACCGCTACTTCGCCAGCTATTCGGACGACCACCGCAACGCGATCAATCAGCGCATCCACCTCGTCGCGGTGCCGGCCATCCTGTGGTCGGTGGTGGCGCTGCTGTGGAGCATCCCGGTGGGCGGCACCTGGTTCCAGAGCGGGCTGTGGGCGGCGCTGGGCATGTTCGCCGCGTGGATGTTCTACAACCGGCTGTCGCGCACGCTGGGCTACGGCATGCTGGCGGCGTTCTTCTTCTGCGGCTGCCTGTGCCGGCTGCTGGAGGCGCGGCTCGGCGCGCAGGGCCTGTTGTGGCTGGCGGTGGGCGTGTTCGTGGTGGCGTGGATCGCGCAGTTCGTCGGCCACAAGCTGGAAGGGCACAAGCCCAGCTTCCTCACCGACCTGGTGTACCTGCTGATCGGGCCGGCCTGGGTGCTGGCCAAGTTCTACCGGCGCATGGACTGGCGCTACTGACGCGGCGGCTGCAGCATCGCCGCGTCCGGCGCGAACGCGCGCGGCGCGTAGCCGAAATCGCGCCGCGCCGGCGCCAGGTCGAACACCAGGTCCTGGCGCATGCGCCGTAGCGCGGCGCGGTTCATGCCGCGCAGGCGGCCGCCGGCATGCGCGGCCGCCAGCGCCAGCGCGAACAGCGGCGTCGGCAGCTGCAGCAGCCGCGCCGGCGGGTCCAGCGCCGCCAGCACCCGCCGCACCATGTCGCGATAGCGCAGCACCTCGCCGCCGCCCAGCGCATAGCTGCGCCCGTGGGTGAGCGGCTGCGCCAGCACCGCCAGCGCGGCGTCGGCCAGGTCCTGCACGTGCACCGGCTGGCGCAGGCCATCGCAGGCGCGCGGCAGCACGAACCAGCCGCTGCGCCGCGCCAGCGCGGCGATTTCGGTCAAGGTACGGTCGCGGCCGGCGCCGTAGACCAGGGTCGGCCGCAGCACCGTGGCGGCGGCGCCGCGCGCGGCCGCGGCGTCGAACAGCAGCGCCTCGGCCTCGCGCAGGCGCCGGGCGACGTCGCGCTCGGCGGCGTCGCCGGAATCGCGCTTGACCTCCAGGCTGGTCGAGCCGAACGCGACCACCCGCGGCGCGCGCAGCGGCGCGCTGCGGTACCAGGCGGCGAAGCCGTCGAGCGGGCCGCAGCTGAACACCGCCTCGACCTCGTGCAGCGGCAACGGCGAGGCCGCGTTCAGATCGCCGGCTAGCCAGACCACCCCGCGCCGCGGCGGCTGCGCGCGGCGCGACACCGCATGCACCTGCCAGCCCGCCGCGTGCAGGCCGTCGAGCACGCGCTCGCCGATCTGCCCGCTGCCGCCGAAGACCAGCGCGCGCGGCGCGGCCGAAGCGGTGGCAGGCATGTCGGTGGTGGTGGCGGAAGAGGCTGGCATCGCCCAAGCATAGCGAGCGGCGCGCGCGCTTGCGCGGGTCCTGGCGCTGATGCTGATGCTGCCGCCGCTGCTCCTGCTGATGCTGCTCCTGCTGATGCTGCTGATGCTGCTGATGCTGCTGGTGCTGCTGGTGCTGCTGGTGCTGGTGCTCCGCTGGCGCGCCGGCACACGCAGCGCACGTCGCGGGCCAGCGCTGGAAGTGCGCCTGTTACACTCGGGGTTCCTGCTCGCGAATCTCGCATTCCCTGCATGATCCCGTTCCTGGAAATCCTGCTGGCCCTGCCGTTCCTGATGGCGGCGGCCGTGATGGCGCTGCGCCACTGTTCGCGCGCCACCCTGGCCTGGACCGCGGCGGCGGCGCCGTTGCTGGGGCTGGCGGTGCTGGCATGGCTGACGCCGGCGGTGCTGGCCGGGCACGTCGTGCGTGGCGACCACGCCTGGCTGCCGCAGATCGGGCTGCTGTTCTCGCTGCGCCTGGACGGGCTGGCGTGGATGTTCGCCGGGCTGGTGCTGGCGATCGGCGCGCTGGTGGTGATGTACGCGCACTACTACCTCGGCGCGCGCGACGATGCCGCGCGCTTCTACGGCTGCCTGCTGCTTTTCATGGGCGCGATGCTGGGCATGGTGATCGCCGGCAACCTGCTGCTGCTGATGGTGTTCTGGGAGCTGACCAGCATCAGCTCGTTCCTGCTGATCGGCTACTGGTCGCACCGCAAGGACGCGCGCGACGGGGCGCGCATGGCGCTGGTGATCACCGGCGGCGGCGGCCTGGCGCTGCTCGGCGGGGTGCTGCTGATCGGGCGCATCGCCGGCAGCTACCAGCTCGATGCGGTGCTGGCCGCCGGCGATGCGATCCGCGCCAGCGCGCTGTATCCGTGGGCGCTGGGGCTGGTGCTGGCGGGCATCTTCACCAAGAGCGCGCAGTTCCCGTTCCACTTCTGGCTGCCGCACGCGATGGCCGCGCCGACGCCGGTGTCGGCCTATCTGCATTCGGCGACGATGGTCAAGGCCGGCGTGTTCCTGCTGGCGCGGCTGCATCCGGCGCTGGCCGGCACCGACCTGTTCTTCTACACGGTCAGCGGCATCGGCGCGCTGACGCTGCTGACCGGCGCGTGGCTGGCGATCTTCCAGCACGACCTCAAGGGCCTGCTGGCGTATTCGACGATCTCGCACCTGGGCCTGATCACGATGCTGTTCGGCCTGTCCACGCCGATGGCGGTGGTGGCCGGCGTGTTCCACATCCTCAACCACGCGGTGTTCAAGGCTTCGCTGTTCATGGCCGCCGGCATCATCGACCACGAGACCGGCACCCGCGACATGCGCCGGCTCGGCAACCTGCGCCGGGCGATGCCGTTCACCAGCGCGCTGGCGATCATCGCCTCGCTGGCGATGGCCGGCATCCCGCTGCTCAACGGTTTTCTGTCCAAGGAGATGTTCTTCGCCGAAGCGCTGGGCGCCAACGGGCCGCGGGCGATGCGCGCGTTCACCGCCACCGCGGCGCTGCTGGCCGGCGTGTTCGCTGTGGCCTACAGCCTGCGCTTCGTCTACGAGACCTTCTTCGGCCGCGGCCCGCGCGCGCTGGAGGCGATGCCGCACGAGCCGCCGCGCTGGATGAAGATCCCGGTCGAGATCCTGGTGCTGGTGTGCGTGGCGGTGGGCGTGGTGCCGGCGCTGACCGTGGCGCCGGTGCTGCACGCGGGCGCCGGCGCGATCCTGGGCCAGGCGATGCCCGACTACAGCCTGGCGGTGTGGCATGGCTGGAACGCGCCGCTGGCGATGAGCCTGGCCGGCGTGGCCGGCGGCGGCGTGCTGTACTTCGGCCTGCGCCGCCTGACCGCGCTGTACACCGAGGTGTCGCGCTCGTTCGGGCGGCAGGTGTTCCATTGGCACGTCGAGGCGCTGTTTGGCGTGGCCGGCCGCTTCACCCGCCTGCTGGCCAACGGCAGCCTGCAGCGCAGCCTGCGCTGGCTGGTGCTGGCGGCGATCGTGGTGGCCGCCGCGCCGTTCGTGTTCACCGCGCCGATGTGGCGGCACTGGCCGGCGCCGCAGCCGATGCCGCTGCTGGGCTGGGCGCTGTGGCTGCTGATCGTCGGCTGCGCGCTGGCCACGCTGTTCCTGTACCGGCAGCGCCTGCTGGCGGTGCTGATCATCGGCGGCACCGGCCTGGGCGTGAGCCTGGTGTTCGTGTTCCTGTCGGCGCCGGACCTGGCGCTGACCCAGTTGCTGGTGGAGATGGTGACGCTGGTGCTGATGCTGCTGGCGATGAACTACCTGCCGAAGGATTCGCCGGTCGAGCGGCGGCGCTGGCGCACGCGCGTCGATGCCGCGATCGCGACCGCCGCCGGCGCCGGCATGGCGTTGCTGGCGTATTCGGTGATGACCCGGCCGGCCTCGACGATGGCCGGCGAGCTGCTGCAGCGCGCGCTGCCGGAGGCGTACGGGCGCAACGTGGTCAATGTGATCCTGGTGGATTTCCGCGGCTTCGACACCTTCGGCGAGATCACCGTGTTCGGCATCGCCGCGCTGGTGGTGCACGCGCTGCTGCGGCGCGCGCGGATGGCGCCGGAAAAGGTGATGCCGGGCCCGCCGATCAAGCTGCCGGTGCCGGCCGACCTGGCGCAGCTGATGTTCCCGCTGACCCTGACCGTGTCGATCTTCCTGTTCCTGCGCGGCCACAACGCGCCCGGCGGCGGCTTCATCGCCGGCCTGCTGCTGGCGGTGCCGCTGCTGATCCAGTACGTGATCCAGGGTGCGGCGTCGGTGGAGTCGCGCTTCGGCTTCGACTACATCCGCTGCATCGGCGTCGGGCTGATGATCGCCACCGCCAGCGGCGCGGCCTCGATGCTGTTCGGCACCCCGTTCCTGACCAGCGGACATCTGGACCTGCAACTGCCGCTGCTCGGGCAGATCGCGCTGGCCAGCGCGCTGGGCTTCGACATCGGCGTGTACCTGGTGGTGTTCGGCGGCGCGATGCTGACCCTGTCGATGATGGGCACGATCAAGCCGTCGCGCACGCGCGAGTCGCAGCGCGGCGAAATCGATCCCGGCCGGCGTTCGCCACGCACCGGGGAGATGCGCTGATGGAACTGGCCCTGGCGAGCGCCATCGGCGTGCTGACCGCGGTCGGCGTCTACCTGCTGCTGCGCGCGCGCAGCTTCGACGTGATCCTCGGCCTGACCGCGCTGTCCTACGCGACCAACCTGCTGATCTTCGCCGGCGGCCGGCTGGTGCAGGGCAAGGCGCCGGTGCTGCGCGACGGCGTGCCGGCCGGGCTGGGCCACTACACCGACCCGCTGCCGCAGGCGCTGGTGCTGACCGCGATCGTGATCGCCTTCGCGATGACCGCGGTGAGCCTGGTGCTGGCGATGCGCAGCCGCGCCGACAACCGCAGCGACCACGTCGATGCGCACGAGGAACCGGCAGCGCCGGCGCCCCCCGGCGGCGGCGATGCGGGGACGGGCGCATGAACCATCTGGTGATCCTGCCGATCCTGATCCCGCTGCTGGGCGCGGCGCTGTCGCTGTTCGTCGAGCACCGCCGCTTCGGCCGCAGGGCGCAGCGCGCGGTGGCGTGGGCGTCGATGGCGGCGCTGGCGGCGGCGGCGGCCGCGCTGTTCGCGCGCGCCGGCGACGGCCAGGTGCTGGTCTACCTGCTCGGCGACTGGCCCTCGCGGCTGGGCATCGCGCTGATGGCCGACCGGCTGTCGGCGTGGATGCTGCTGACCACCACCCTGCTCGCCGGCGCCTGCCTGCTGCACGCCTGCGCCGGCTGGGACCGGCGCGCGCCGCACTTCCATGCGCTGTTCCAGTTCCAGCTGGTCGGCCTGAACGGCGCGTTCCTCACCGGCGACGTGTTCAACCTGTTCGTGTTCTTCGAGGTGATGCTGATCGCCTCGTACGGGCTGCTGCTCAGCGGCGGGCGCGGGCTGCGCATGCGCGTGGGCTTCCACTACGTGGTGTTCAACATCACCTCCTCCACGCTGTTCCTGATCGCGCTGGGGCTGCTGTACGGGCTGCTCGGTTCGTTGAACATGGCCGAGCTGTCGCAGCGGGTGGCGCAGGCGCCGGTGCACGACCTGCCGCTGATCAAGGCGGCGCTGGGCCTGCTGTTGCTGGTGTTCTGCGCCAAGGCCGCGCTGCTGCCGCTGTACCTGTGGCTGCCGGACACCTATGCGCGCGCGCCGGCCGCGGTGGCGGCGCTGTTCGCGGTGATGACCAAGGTGGGCCTGTATGCGGTGCTGCGGGTCGGCACGCTGATCCTCGGCGACCAGGCGCAGTCGCTGGCCGGCTATGGCCGCGACTGGCTGCTGTGGGCCGGCATCGGCACGCTGCTGCTGGCCTCGCTCGGGGTGCTGGCGGCGGCACGGCTGCGGGTGCTGATCGGCTACCTGGTGATCGTGTCGGCGGCGACGCTGTTCATCGCCTTCTCGCTGGACGCGCCGGGCACGCTCGGCGCCGGCCTGTACTACCTGGCGCACAGCAGCTTCGTGGCCGCGGCGCTGTTCCTGGTCGCCGACCTGATCCGGCGCCGCCGCGGCGGCGCCAGCGACCGCAAGGAGGTGATCGCGCCGCTGCCGGGCAAGACCGTGCCGGGCGTGCTGTTCCTGATCGCGGCGATCTCGGTGGCCGGGCTGCCGCCGCTGTCCGGGTTCCTGGCCAAGGTGGCGATCCTGGGCGCGACGCCGGCAGCCAGCAGCGCGCCGGTGTGGACCGCGATCCTGGCCAGCAGCCTGATGGTGATCATGGGCCTGACCCGCGCCGGGGTGCGCCTGTTCTGGCGCGTGCCCGGCGACGAGGACGCCCCGCCTGCGGCGGCGCCGCCGCGCAAGGCGCCGGCGCGGCCGCTGGAGACCGCGGCGACGGTGCTGCTGCTCGGCTACGGCATCGCGATGACCCTGGCCGCCGGGCCGCTGCTGCGCTATACCGAAGCGGCCGCCGCGCAGCTGCTGCGGCCCGGCGACTACGCCACCCAGCTGCGCGCCACCGTACCGGCGCTGAGGGAGCCATGACCACGCCCGCACCCTGGTGGCGACGCCTGTTTCCCTCGTGGCCGCTGACCATCACCGTGGCCGTGTTCTGGCTGCTGATGAGCGACAGCTTCAACCTCGCCCAGGCGCTGCTCGGCGCGCTGCTCGGCGTGGCGATCCCGCTGTTCGCCGCGCGCCTGGACCGCGAGTTCGCGCGCATCGGCTCGCTGCGCGCGGTGCCGAAGATGCTGTGCGTGGTGGCCTGGGACATCGTGCGTTCCAACGTGGTCGTGGCGCTGCAGGTGCTCGGCCCCGAATCGAGGATCCGCCCCGGCTTCATCTGGGTGCCGCTGGACATCGCCAACATCCATGGCATCGCCGCGCTGACCAGCATGATCACGCTGACCCCGGGCACGGTGTCGGCGGCGCTGTCGGACGACCGCAAGTACCTGCTGGTGCACGTGCTGCACCTGGACGACGCCGAGGCGGTGATCCGCCAGATCAAGACGCGCTACGAAGCGCCGCTGATGGAGATCTTCCCATGACAGGCAACATGTTCATCGAAACCACCATCGCCACCTGCATGCACGTGGTCGGGCTGGCGATGCTGCTGGCGCTGTGGCGCCTGCTGCGCGGGCCGACCGTGCCCGACCGCATCCTGGCGCTGGACACGCTGTCGGTGACCGCGATCGCCGAACTGATGCTGTTCGGCATGTACCTGGATTCGCCGGTGTATTTCGAAGCGGCGCTGATCATCGCGATGCTCGGCTTCGGCAGCACCGTGGTGCTGAGCAAGTACGTGCTGCGCCGGGACATCGTCGAATGATCGCGGCGCTGCAGGTGGGGCTGTCGCTGCTGCTGATCGTCGGCTGCTTCTTCATCCTGGTCGGCGCGCTGGGACTGGTGAAGCTGTCGGACTTCTTCAAGCGCCTGCACGCGCCGACCAAGGCCAGCACGCTCGGCGTGGGCTGCGTGCTGCTGGCCTCGGTGGGCTACCACCTGTTCCTGGGCCAGGACCCGCAGCCGCGCGAGCTGCTGATCACCGCGTTCCTGTTCATCACCGCGCCGATCAGCGCGCACATGATGGCCAAGGCGGCGCTGTCGCTGATGATGGAAGACCGCCCGGAAGTGCCCGGCAGCGACAGCGCCGAGAAGGAAGGCCTGCCGCCGCCGGCGCAGGAAGATCCGCGTTGATGTTGCCCCGACCGGCGTAGCGCGGGCGGTCGCGCTGATTAGCCAGGTCTTTTCGGCTCATGACCGCCAGCGCATGCCAACGGCGATTTGCAGCCAGCTGGCGTGTGCAAGCGGCTCCAGTCGTGGCCGGCTTCACAGGTGCGCCGGTCGCGGCTGAAGCCGCTCCTACAGTGGCATCACGTGCCGCCTGCCTTTCCGGGTCCCCGGTCCCCGGTCCCGGCTCAGGCCAGCAGCGCCACTTCCAGCCCCACCCAGGCCATGAACGCCAGCAGCAGGATCGCGCCTTCGCCGCGGCTGATGCGCAGGTCGCCGCGCAGCATCGGGTACAGCACCACGATGAAGGCGATCGCCGCCGGCAGCTCCAGCCGCACGAACGAGGCCGGCAACGGCAGTGGCCGCAGCGCGGCCATGCCGCCGACCACCACCAGCAGGTTGAACAGGCTCGAGCCGATCACGTGGCCGACCACCATGTCGCCCTGTCCGCGGCGCGCGGCGGCGATCGCCGCGGCGGCTTCCGGCAGCGCGGTGCCGATCGCCACCGGCAGCAGGCCGGCCAACAGCGGCGACAGGCCCCAGGCGGCGCCGAGCCGCGGCGCGGCGTCCACCACCAGCTTGGCGCCGAAGTACAGCAGCGCCACGGCGATCAGCAGCCGCAGCAGATTCAGGCCCAGCGCGGTGCGGGTCACCGCGTAGCCGGACAGGCCCAGCTGTAACGCCGCGTCCTCGCTGCGCGCACGGCGCAGCAGGAACGCGACCGCGCCGACGAAGACCAGCAGCAGCGCCGCGCCTTCGATGCGCGAGACCGCCCCGTCCAGGCCGAACGCGATCAACGCCAGCGTCGCCAGCGCGAGCAGCACCAGCAGCGGCGACAACAGCCGCGTGCGCACCAGCAGCGGCGCCGCCAGCGCCGCCAGCGCCAGGGTCAGGCCGACGTTGGCCAGGTTGCTGCCGATCGCGTTGCCCAGCGCCAGCTCCTGCGCGCCGACCACATAGGCGCGCGCATTGACCGCCAGTTCCGGCAGCGAGGTGCCGAACGCCACCAGCAGCAGGCCGGCCACGAACGGCGACGCGCCCAGGCGCTGCGCCAGCCCGGAGGCGGCCTTGACGATCGAGTCGCCGCCCAACGCCAGCAACACCAGCCCCAACAGCAACACTCCGATCGCGCTCAGCATGGCCCGGCCCTCCCCTCGTGACGATGCGGCGATTCTATGCGCTGGACCGATCACGCCGCGTCTTTTGCGCCGGCGGCGGCTGGCGCTGGCGCGCAATGCGGGGGCTGCCCGGTCGCCGCAGCCGCCTGGCCAACGCCGATGCGGAGGGTCCAGCGCATTCGCACGCCCTTTCCGCGCGGGCGGACCCAGGCGCTCCGGCCGCAGCGCTGGCAGCGGCTGCAGCGCTACGCGAAGCTGCGATCAATCCCGTCAAAGACCGATCGGAAGGCGGAAGAGCCTCGCCGATTCTTCTACATCGCGTATCTGCATCTGCTGGACCGGGCCGTCATCAAGCCGAGTCCAAGTGCGCGCCCGGCGCTCTGGACGAGCGCGGCGTACGGGGTCGGCGACAACGCCAGGAGGCGATAGCGTGCATGGCGGCGGCGGGAGATGCTCCACGCGCCGGCACCGCCTGGCGTGGCGTCAGGAACAGCGCTCGACGTAGTCCACCTGCGGCGGCACGCCCACGCGCCAGGCGGTGGCGGTGCCGGTGGCGTCCAGCTCGAACACCAGTACCCCCGGCTGCCCGGCGTCGCTGCGGATGCGCAGCAGCTTGGCGCCTTCGACGTACTTGTGCGGCTGCTCCTCGATGCGCCCGGCGTAGCGCTGGCGCAGTTCCTCGGCGCGCATGCCGACCTTGCCGCCGCCCGGCGCGGTCTCCTTCGGATGGCCGACGTCGTAGCGCACCAGCTTGTCGCCTTCCACCATGAAGCCGAAGTCCTGGGTGCCCTGCGCCCATTTCGGCGTCAGGTAGTAGCAGCCGCCGGCTTCGCCGGGCTTGCCGTCGAGCTCGCCGCCCCAGGCGCGGCGCGCCTGCTCGGCGCTCATGCCGAAACGCACGTCGCCGTAGCCGTCGAACTGCGCCAGGGTGCGGTCGGCCCGCGCCATCTCCGGCGGCATCGCGCCGGCCGGGGCCTGCGCCGGCGGCACGTCGCCGTCGGGCTGGTCGATCGGCGGCGGCGGCAACGCGTCGGCCTGGCCGCCGGAGGCGGGCGCGGGCGGCGGCGTTTCCTGCCGGCCGCAGGCGCACAGCGCGAGCAGGAGCATGGCGGTGGCAGGCAGCTTCGGCTTCATCGCGACTCCTCGCACGGCATCAGGTTCGCAGGCTACCGCGTGCGCGGGTGAACGGGCTGTGCACCGTTCACATCCTGCGCCGCTACTGCGGCGGCGCGACGAAATGCCTGCGCAGCCCCGCCCAGCACTGCTGGTAGTCGCGCTGCCGGTGCGCCGCGTCCAGCGCCTGCGCGCTCGGGCGCAGCACCGCGCGGGTCTCGAACATGAAGGCCATGGTGTCGGCGATGACGTCCGGCTGCGACAGGTCCGCCTGCGAGGCCTTGGCGAAGGTCGCCGCGTCCGGGCCGTGGCCGCTCATGCAGTTGTGCAGCGACGCGCCGCCCGGGGCGAAGCCTTCGGCCTTGGCGTCGTACACGCCGTGCACCAGGCCCATGAATTCGCTGGCCACGTTGCGGTGGAACCACGGCGGGCGGAAGGTGTGCTGCGCCACCAGCCAGCGCGGCGGAAAGATCGCGAAATCCAGGTTGGCGGTGCCCGGGGTGTCGCTGGGCGCGGTGAGCACGGTGAAGATGCTCGGATCGGGATGGTCGAAGCTGATCGAGCCGATCGCGTTGAAGCGGCGCAGGTCGTACTTGTACGGCGCGTAGTTGCCGTGCCAGGCGACCACGTCCAGCGGCGAATGGCCGATCGGCGCGCGCCACAGGTGGCCCTGGAACTTGGCGATCAGCTCGAACTCGCCTTCGTCCTCCTCGTAGGCGGCCACCGGGGTGAGGAAGTCGCGCGGATTGGCCAGACCGTTGGCGCCGATCGGGCCCAGGTCGGGCAGGCGCAGCAGCGCGCCGAAGTTCTCGCACACGTAGCCGCGCGCGGCGCCATCGGGCAGCTCGACGCGGAAGCGCACGCCGCGCGGGATCACCGCGATCTCCTGCGGGGCCACCTCGAGCACGCCCAGCTCGGTGCACAGGCGAAGCGCGCCGTGCTGCGGCACGATCAGCAGTTCGCCGTCGGCATCGTAGAAGAAGCGGCCGTGCATCGAGACGTTCGCCGCGTACATGTGCACCGCCACGCCGTGCTGTGCGGCGGCCGAGCCGTTGCCGGCCATCGTGTACAGCCCGTCGACGAAATCCACCGACGCCTGCGCCTGCGGCAGCGGCAACGGGCTCCAGCGCAACTGGTCGGGGGACACCGGGCCGGCGTCGAAGTCGTTGTGGAACGCGCTGGCCTGCGCATACGGCGCGAACGTGCCGTGCACCGCCGCCGGGCGGATGCGGTACAGCCAGCTGCGCCGGTTGACGCCGCGTGGCGCGGTGAACGCGGTGCCGGATAGCTGCTCGGCGTACAGGCCATGGGCCACGCGCTGCGGCGAGTTCTGCCCCTGCGGCAGCGCACCGGGCACGGCCTCGGTGGCGAATTCGTTGCCGAAGCCGGATTGGTAGCCGTGATGCTGGATGTTCATGGCATGGACTCTAGCTCTGAAAGCCCCTCTCCCACCGGGAGAGGGGTTGGGGTGAGGGTGCGGACGCTGGCAAAGCCCAGAATCGACTCCAGTACCGCGTCCGGTTGCAGCATTACATCGTTGTTCCAGAAGCGCAGTACGTGCATTCCTTGCGCCTGCAGATAGCGAGTCCGTTCGGCATCGGCCTTTGTCGAATGTTGCGAACCATCCAGCTCAACGGCCAGTTTTAATGCCTCGCAGTAGAAATCGACAACGTAAGGTGGAACCAGGTGCTGTCTGCGGAATTTAAGACCGAGCAGACGCCCGCCGCGCAGATACTGCCAGAGCTTCCGTTCCGCATCGGTCATGTCTTGGCGCAACCTGCGGGCGTTTCTGAGCGTCGCTGTAGGCAATGGCGGCTTTGCGGTCATGACGCCACCGTACCCTCACCCCAACCCCTCTCCCGTCGGGAGAGGGGCTTTTGATGCGTCGGCGCATGCCGCGATGCGGCGTCAGAGCACGCCGCGCTTCATCTGGTCGCGCTCGATGCTCTCGAACAGCGCCTGGAAGTTGCCTTCGCCGAAGCCCTCGTTGCCCTTGCGCTGGATGATCTCGAAGAAGATCGGGCCGATGCAGTTCTGGGTGAAGATCTGCAGCAGCTTGCGCTGCTTGGTCTCCGGGTCGGCGTCGATCAGGATCTTGTTCCGGGCCAGCCGCGGCACGTCCTCGCCATGGTCGGGGATGCGCTGGTCGATCACTTCGAAATAGGCGTCCGGCGTGTCAAGGAACTCGACCCCGGCGGCGCGCATGCGCTCCACCGTCTCGTAGATGTCGTCGGTGAAGCAGGCGATGTGCTGGATGCCTTCGCCGTGGTAGGCGTCCAGGTATTCGTTGATCTGGCTCTTCGGGTCGGAGGACTCGTTGAGCGGGATGCGCACCACGCCGTCCGGCGCGGTCATCGCCTTGGAGGTGAGCCCGGTCTTGGCGCCCTTGATGTCGAAGTAGCGGATCTCGCGGAAGTTGAACAGGCGCTCGTAGTAGTCCGACCAGCGCTGCATGTTGCCGAAGTACAGGTTGTGGGTCAGGTGGTCGATGAAGGTCAGGCCGAAGCCGGCCGGATGCGGCTCGGCGCCGGGCACCGGCTCGAAATCGGCGTACACCGAGCCCTTGTCGCCGTAGCGGTCGACCAGGTACAGCATGCAGTCGCCGATGCCCTTGACCACCGGCGCCGGCACCGCGCGGGTGTCGGCCTTGTCGGCGATCGCTTCGCCGCCGTTCTCCAGCACCCGGGCGAACACCGTGTCGGCCGGCTGCTGGAAACGGATCGCGAAGCCGCAGGCGCAGGGACCGTGCGCGGCGGCGAAGTCGGCGGCGAACGAATCCGGATCCTCGTTGACCAGGAAGTTCACCCCGCCCTGGCGATACACGGTGATCGGCCGCGCGCGATGGCGCAGCACCGCGGTGAAGCCCATGCTGCGGAAGTAGGCGTGCAGCTGCTCGCCCTGTCCGGCCGGCGCGGCGAATTCGACGAACTCGAAGCCGTCGATGCCCATCGGATTCTCGAACGTGGTGACCTGCATGCCCAGGTTGGTCGGCTGGGATGGATACTGCGGTTGTGCGCTCATGATCGTCTCCTGGAGCGCGGGCCGCGCCGCCCGAAATTTCGGATGCGGATGGACGGCAGACTCGCGAGAATGGACGTGAAGTGTCCTCCCTTATAGTTACAAATGTAACCACCAGCAAGGTGCAATGCAGCATGCCCCCCATCGAACCCGCCGCCCCCGATCAGCCCACGCTCGACCTGGAACAGTTCCTCCCCTATCGCATCAGCGTCCTGTCCAACCGGATCAGCAGCAACATCGCCCGCGTCTACGGCGAGCGCTACGGCATGGCGGTGACCGAATGGCGGGTGATGGCGGTGCTGGCGCTGTATCCGGGCCTGTCGGCCGGCGAGGTGTCCGAGCGCACCGCGATGGACAAGGTGGCGGTGAGCCGCGCGGTGGCGCGCCTGCTCGAGCGCGGCTTCATCCAGCGCGAGACCCACGGCGACGACCGCCGCCGCTCGGTGCTGCACCTGTCCGCGGCCGGGGTGGAGGTCTACGAGGTGGTGGCGCCGATGGTGCTCGAATGCGAGCGGCGCCTGCTGGCGCCGTTCAGCGCCGACGAGCAGGCGCTGCTGAACCGGCTGATCGACCGGTTGGCCGCCGAAGGCCTGCCGAGCATGACCGGGAAGTGAAACGACCGGACGCCCGCCCGCAAAGCGCGTTGCATGGCTGCAGCGCAGCCGCAGCGCACCGCACACTTGTGTAGGAGCGGCTTCAGCCGCCGCGACAGGCTCCATCGGTGAAGCCCGTCGCGGCTGAAGCCGCTCCTACAGGATTCACGGCGCCTTTCGGCATCCAGGAGAAAACGCCTGGAAGCTCGCTCAAGGCTGCGCGAGCAGGCGTTGCTGAACCGGCTGGCCAACCGGCTGGCCGCCGAGGGCCTGCCGAGCATGGCCGGGGAGCGAGGCGACTCCGAACGCCCGCCCGCAACGGGCGTGGCATGGCTGCAGCGCTGCCGCAAGCGCACCGCACGCTTGCGTAGGAGCGGCTTCAGCCGCGACAGGCTCCATCAGTGAAGCCCGTCGCGGCTGAAGCCGCTTGTGTCTTATGCGGGTATACCGTTGAGGTGAGAGCGGAGTGCGGCAGGCCGCTAAGTCG
>NZ_JAFIWC010000023.1 GCF_017163755.1 Xanthomonas sp. | reverse complement strand
TCCCACAGGTGGAGCTTCGCGCTGGTTGGCTAAGTGCGCGGCAGGCGGCTTCGGCCCTGCTGCTGCCAAGCCGATGGGTTGCCGATGCCTTCGGTCGCGGCTGAAGCCGCTCCTACAGGAAGCCTTGCGCTGAGTTTGCTGGGTGCATTGTGGGAGGGACTTCAGTCCCGACGCGGGGAGCCTGCGGCGCGGCGATGCGGCCGGTGGCCGAAGCCTTCGGAACGGCCTCTGCAATGATGCAAGGAGGTGCTGCGCTCAGGATCATGCTGGCTCTATCGGTCATGCATCGCCGGTGGCTCGAATGGACCAGGCGCTATGCGCAAAACAGCGTGCCGCGCGTGTCGCGTTGCAATGCTGTCGCTGGTCGTGGCTGCTGGCCTAGAATTCATGTCCACACCGCCCGGTCCGTCTGCGCATGTCGTCCCCGTCCTCTTCCGCCGCCGTCCCCGCGCGTGGCGGCTTCGTCGTCCTCGCCTTGCTGCTGGTCTATGTGGTCTGGGGTTCCACCTACCTGGCCATCCGCTTCGCGCTCGAAGGCGGGGTGCCGCCGCTGAGCATGGTCTCGGGGCTGCGCTTCATCGTCGCCGGCTCGCTGCTGTATGCGGTGCTGCGCTGGCGCGGCGTGGCCGCGCCGACGCGGCGGCAGTGGGGCTCGCTGGCGGTGCTCGGCGCGCTGCTGCTGCTATGCGGCAACGGCATGGTGGTGCTGGCCGAACGCAGCGTGTCCTCCGGCCTGGCCGCGGTGGCGGTGGCCTCGGTGCCGTTGTGGATGGCGCTGTTCGGCGCGCTGCGCGGCCAGCACGCCAGCGCCGGCGAATGGCTGGGCATCGTGATCGGCTTCCTCGGCGTGGTGTGGCTCAACGCCGGCAGCAGCCTCACCGCCAGCCCCACCGGCCTGGTGCTGCTGCTGATCGCGCCGATCGGCTGGGCATACGGGTCGGTGTGGTCGCGCGGACGCGAGCTGCCGACGCCGTTCATGGCCGCCGCCGGGCAGATGCTGTGCGGCGGCGCGTTGCTGCTCGCCGCCGGCCTGCTCAGCGGCGAGCGTCCGAACGGCTGGCCGACGCCGCACGGCATGCTGGCGGTGGCGTACTTGTGCGTGTTCGGTTCGATCGTGGCGTTCACCGCCTACGTGTGGCTGCTGCAGAACGTGCGCCCGGTGCTGGCCGGCAGCTACGCCTACGTCAACCCGGTGATCGCGGTGGCGCTGGGCGCCTGGCTCGGCCAGGAGCATTTCACCGCGCACGACCTGGGCGCGATGGCGGTGATCCTGGCCGGCGTGGTGGTGATCACTCTGGCGCGGGCGCGGCGATGACCGCCACCGAGCAGGAAACCCGCCGCGGGCTGATCGTCACCGCGCTGACCTTCGCGCTGTGGGGCGTGGTGCCGGTGTACTGGCACCTGCTCAGGGAGGTGCCGTCGGCCTTCATCATCGCCCACCGCATCGTGTGGAGCACGCTGCTGGTGGTGGCGTGGCTGGTGTACAGCGCGCGCCTGCAGTGGTGGCGGGCCATCGCGGCCAAGCCGCGCGCGCTGGCCACGCTGGCGCTGAGCAGCGTGGCGATCGCGTTCAACTGGGGTCTGTACATCTGGGCGGTCAACGCCGGCCATGTGATCGAGACCAGCCTGGGCTACTTCATCAATCCGCTGGTCAACGTGCTGCTCGGCGTGCTGGTGCTGAAGGAGCGCCTGCGCGGCGTGCAGTGGCTGGCGGTGGCGTGCGCGGCGCTCGGGGTGAGCTGGCTGACCGTGGACGCCGGCGCGCCGCCGTGGATCGCGCTGGGGCTGGCGTGCTCGTTCGGCCTGTATGGCCTGCTGCGCAAGCTGGTGCAGGTGGACGCGGTGGCCGGGCTGGGGGTGGAGAGCCTGTACCTGTTCCTGCCGGCGCTGGGGTTCGTGCTGTGGGGCGAGGCCGGGCACGGCGGCGGCTTCGCCGACGGCTGGGGCTGGCGCGACGATGCGCTGCTGGTGTTCGGCGGCGTGGTCACCGCGGTGCCGCTGATCGGTTTCGCCTACGGCGTGCGGCGCATCCCCCTGTCGCTGGTGGGGCTGCTGCAGTACATCGCGCCGAGCCTGCAGCTGCTGCTCGGGGTGTGGTTCTTCCGCGAGCCGTTCGACACCGGCAAGGCGATCGGCTTCGCCGCGATCTGGATCGGGCTGATGCTGTTCGCCGGCGAGAGCCTGTGGCGCTCGGGCTGGGGGCGGCGCCGCGGCGGTGGGTAGCGCAGCGCGTGGGCGAGTGCACTGTCGGAGGGGCTTCAGCCCCGACGGTGTCCGCGGCCGGGAAGTTCCCGCTTCGCCGGTCGCGGCTGAAGCCGTTCCTACAGGGGATGTTCCGGAGAGGGTTTGCTAGCTGCGGCTGCCGTTCGCGGCCGGGGCGCCGGTCAGCTGCTGCTCGGTGTCCACGGGCGGCGCCAGCGGCGACGGACAGCGGCCGTCGCGGCGCTGCGCCGGCAACTCGGCGAACCAGTCCTCCACCGTCGGGCCGAGCAGGTCCAGCCGCATCGGCAGGCTCAGGTGGTTTTCGCCCGGCATTTCCAGGTAATGCGCGCGCGGGGCGTCCAGCGCGAGCAGGCGGCCGTGCGCGACCGGGATGTGCTGGTCGGCCGCGCCGTGCAGCAGCAGCACGCAGGCCGGCGCGGCGCGCGCGGCGGCGGTCACGTCGACCCGGTCCAGGTTCAGCGCCAGGCGCTGGTTGGCGCTGGCGATCACCGCATCCAGGTCCTGGCCGCCGTAGCGCCAGCGCGCCAGGTCCATCGCCGCGCTGGCCATCCAGCCGCGCGGGCGGCTGGCCAGCATGTGCGGGATCATGTCGCGGATGCCGCGTCCGGCATTGGCGTACGACTCCATCGCCACCACGCCGCTGACCTCGCCGCCCAGTTTCTGCGCGCTGAACAGCGCGGTGGCCGCGCCGTAGGACACGCCGAACAGGTACAGCGGCCCCTGCACCTCGCCGCGCGCGCGCAGGGCACGGATCACCGCGACCACGTCGTCGGACTCGCGGGTGCCGTAGCCAGCGCTGCCGCCGCCGGAGCGGCCGTGGTTGCGCAGGTCGATGCTGATGCTGCGGTAGCCGGCCTGGGCCAGGTCCAGCGACCACGGCAGCAGCGAGTCGCCGTCCATCATCCAGCCGTGCAGCAGCACCACGGTGCCGCGCGGGGCGGCGCGCCCGCGCGGCTGCGGGTTGCCCACCTCCATCGCGAAGTCGGCGCGCTCGTGGCCGTCGGCATCGCGCCCGGCCTGCTCGTAGCGGTAGCGCATGCGGTAGTCGCCCGGATCGATCGCGCGCCAGAAGATCGGGATGCCGGCCGGGGTGAGCACATGGCCGCTGCGGTTGGGCAGTGTCGCCAGCAGGCCCTGGATGCGTTCCTCGTCCATCAGCGGCGACACGCCGCCCGGCGCGATCAGCCGGTCGGCGAGCGAGGTGGACGAGCAGGCGGCCAGGCACAGGCTGGCGCAGAGGACGAGCAGCAGACGCAGGCGCGACATGGCGGTGGTAGCGGCGGGGAGACGGCCGCGCAGGCTACAGCCTTCGGCCCTGGGCGCTCTACCGTAGTTGGATGACCGAATGATGACGGCGGTAAAGCGGGCCGGAGCGGGCGGCGATGCGCCGCTGCCCCGTGCCCCCGCTCCCGCTCCCGCTCCCGCGAAACCGTTCGCGGGCGCCGACCTGGCCGGTCTTGCCGGCCGCTGGCTGGATGGCCGGGTGGCCGACCGACCGGCGCGGACGCCGCGGGGCGACGGAGACCCGTCGTTCCCGGGCGTCCCGCGTACCGGTCCGTCCCGCGCTATACCTCGCGCAGCGCGGTGGTGATGGGCAGCCGCGCCGCGCGCAGCGCCGGGAACAGGCCGCCGACCAGGCCGATGCCCAGCGCCCACTTCAGCCCGCTCCACAGCAGCGGCGGCGACACCTTGAACTGGAACACCACCTGGCTGAAGTTGCTGCCCAGCGTGGACACGCTGTAGCCGTTGAACACCGTCCAGGCGATCAGCCCGCCGAGCAGGCCGCCGAGCAACGCCAGCAGCATCGTCTCCAGCATCACCGCGGTGACCACCGGCAGCCCGCGGAAGCCGAGCGCGCGCATCGTGGCGATCTCGCGCGCGCGCGTGGCCACCGCCGCGTACATGGTGTTGAGCGCGCCGAACACCGCGCCCACCGCCATGATGGCGCCGATCACCGTGCCCAGCACGCTGATCAGCTTGTTCAGGCCGCCGCCCTGCTTGGCGTAGTAGTCGCGGGTGGTCTCCACGTCCAGCTTCAGCCGCGGGTCGGCGGCCATCGCCGCCTTGAACTGGGCGTAGCCGTCCTTGCCGGCGGTGCGCACGCTGATCGACTGGTAGGCGCTGCGGTTGTAGGTGGACGCCAGCGTCTGCGCATCGCCCCACAGTTCCGAATCGTGCGCGTCGCCGGAGGCGAACACGCCGACCACCGTCCACTGCTCGCGGCCCAGGTTGAGCGTCTTGCCCACCTCCAGCCCGCGGAACTGCGACTTGGCGCCCTGGCCGACGACGATCTCGCGCAGGCCGGCGCCGAAGCGGCGGCCCTCGACGATCTTGACCTTGTCGTGCACCGCCCAGGCGGCGTCGCCGACGCCGCGGAACTGCACGTTGGTGTCGGTGCCGTCGGCCTTGCTCGGCAGGTTGATCACCTGCGACAGCTCCGGCGACAGCAGCGGCTTGCCGTCGGCGCCCTTGGCGATGCCGGCCAGGCTGGCCACCAGCGGCACCTGGTCGCGGGTGATCACCGAGTTGGTCTCGGCCTGCGAGCCGCCGCGCAGCACGATCGCGGTGGTGTCGTCGCCGGTGCTGCTGAGCGTGGCCTGGAAGCCTTCGCCCATCGCCAGCATCGCCACCAGCACGCCGACCACGCCGGCGATGCCGACCACGATCACCGACGAGGCGCCCCAGCGCTGCGGCAGGCTGGCCACGCCGATGCGGGTGGCGGCCAGCGCCAGGCGCCCGCTGCGGGTCAGCAGCAGCCACAGCGCCACCGCCACCGCCAGCCCCAGCACCGCGTACCACGGCAGCGCGATCCACACCGCCAGGCCGACGGCCAGCAGCGCCACCGACAGCAGATTCCACAACCATTGCTTGATTTTCATGAGCGTGCCTTTCCGATAGTGGGAGTGGGGCGGTGCGGCGGCGGGCTCAGCGCCCGGCCAGCGCGTCCACGATCTTCAGCCGCTGCGCGCGCAACGCCGGCAGCAGGCCGACCACGATGCCGATCACGACCATCAGCCCCAGCGCCACACCCCAGGTCTGCGGCGGCACGCTGCGCATCGGCATCATTCCGCCACTGGCCGCGGCCACGCCGGGGATGATCAGCGACGCCAGGCCCATGCCGATCAGCCCGCCGAGCACGATCAGCAGCACCGACTCGACCATCACCAGGCCGAGCACGGTGCTGTCGCGGAAGCCGAGTGTCTTGAGCGTGGCCAGTTCCGGGATGCGCTCGCGCACTGCCTGCGCCATGGTGTTGCCGGTGAGCAGCAGCA
This sequence comes from Xanthomonas sp., assembly GCF_017163755.1. Taxonomy (GTDB): domain Bacteria; phylum Pseudomonadota; class Gammaproteobacteria; order Xanthomonadales; family Xanthomonadaceae; genus Xanthomonas_A. The sequence goes on along the minus strand of NZ_JAFIWC010000023.1, from coordinate 91,161 downwards.
GGGTGAAGAACACCGCGCCCATGATCGCGGTGACGATCAGACCGATGTCGGCGAACTGCTTGGCGAAGGCCTGCGAAAACGCCGCCTCGGTCTGGCTCTTGGTCTCGTGATCGGAATTGGCCGATAGCGCATCGATCGCCTGCGCCACGCGCGAAGCCTGCTCGGCGTTGTTCAACTGCACCGTGTACCAGCTGACCCGGCTCTTGATGTAGTCGTTGGACTCGTCGAAGTATTTCCAGTTCATCATCAACTGGTTCTCGGCCTGCGCGTTCTTGGCGTCCTTGACCCGGAAGATCGTGGTCAGCGTCAGCGGCCAGTCGTTGCTGCCGCCGCGCGGGAAGATCGTGGCCTGCAGCGGGATGGTGTCGCCGATCTTCCAGCCGTGCTTCTTGGCCAGCGCCGCGCCGACCGCCGCGCCGGTGCGGGTCTCGCGGAACGCCTTCAGCTGCGCCGGGTCGACGTCGTACTCGGTGTAGACGTCGAAGAAGTTCGGCGCCACCGAGAAGTTGGGGAAGAAGTTCTTCGGATCCTGGTAGATGCCGCCGAACCACATCGCATAGGTGACCTTCTTGACCCCGGGCACCGATTCGATCTGCGGCAGCAGGCTGACCGGCAGCGCCTGGGTGATCGACAGCCGCGAGGCCACCACCAGCCGGCTGGCGCCCTCGACGCTGCCGCCGGAGTTGAACGCCACGCGCACCGAGTCGAGCATGCCGAACAGCAGGAACGCCGCGACCACCGACAGCAGCGTCAGCAGCGTGCGGGTCTTGCTGCGGAACAGCTGCGCCCAGACCAACGAGAAGTACTTCATGTTGCATCCTCCAATGTGCGGTGCGCAGCGGCCACGGCCTGCGCGGCGCGGTGCATGCGCGGCGGGGCCCGGTTCAATGCGCCACGAGCGGCGCGTCGGCCAGCTCGCCCTTGTCCAGATGCACGGTGTGGGTGGCGTACTCGGCCGCCTTGGGGTCGTGGGTGACCATGATGATGGTCTTGCCATGCTCGCGGTTGAGCTGCTGCAGCAGCTGCAGGATCTCCTCGGCCGACTGCCGGTCCAGGTCGCCGGTGGGTTCGTCGCAGATCAGGAAGGTGGGGTCGGAGACGATCGCGCGCGCGATCGCCACGCGCTGCTGCTGGCCGCCGGACAGTTCGTTGGGGCGGTGGCTGCGGCGGTCGGCCAGGCCGACCAGGGTCAGCGCGATCTCGGCGTTGCGCTTGCGTTGCGCGGCGCTGAGCGAGGTCAGCAGCAGCGGAAGCTCGACGTTCTTCTGCGCGGTGAGCATCGGCATCAGGTTGTAGAACTGGAACACGAAGCCGACGTGGTGGCTGCGCCAGGTCGACAGCTGGCCGCCGCTCATGCGGTCCAGGCGCTGGTCCTCGATCTCGATCTCGCCGCCGCTGGGGGTATCCAGGCCGCCGATCAGGTTGAGCAAGGTGGTCTTGCCCGAGCCGGACGGGCCCATCAGCGCGACGAAGTCGCCGCGTTCGATCTGCAGGTCGATGCCGTGCAGGACCTTAACTTGCTCGGGGCCGCGTTGGTAGGTCTTGACGACATTGCGCAGGGTGACGAGGGTGGACATGGCGGTTTTTCCTGGCAGTGGACGGGTCGGGTCTTCGATTGCAATGACGGTAGTGCCGTGTTCGTGTCTGTTGCTGTTGCTGTTGCTGTTGCGGTGTGCTGTTGCCGTGCTTTGCTTTTTGCCCTACCGGGTCCCTTACGCAGCGGCGAACAGGCCGGGAAAAACCCCGCAGGGGCGGCGCACATGGATGTGCGCCGTTCGCGAAAGGGGCAGGATGCCCCGTACGCGAATCCCGGTCTGTTCGCGGACCCGGAGCGCGCAGCGCGGAGGGCGCGGAGTAGGGTGTGCTTGACCAGCCATTCGGCTGTGATAAAAGCACTTCTTTTGGTTACCTTTCTTTGCACAAGCAAAGAAAAGTAACTCGCCGCAAGGCGAAAGCTTTGCTGTTGCTTGTGCTTGGGTTTTGCTTGTGGGAGCACAGCAACAGCTTCCGCTGACGCGGGTCACTTTTCTTTGCTCGTGCAAAGAAAAGTAACCAAAAGAAGCGCTTTTATCACAGCCGAATGGCTGGTCAAGCACGCCCGTCCTCGCGCCTTCCGCGCTGCGCGCTCCAGGTCCGCGTCTACGCCGGGGATTCGCGGAAGGGGCATCCTGCCCCTGCCGCGAACGGCGCACATCCCTGTGCGCCGCCCCTGCGGGGTTCTTCCCCGACGTAGCCGCCGCTGCGGATGGGACCCGTAAGTCAACAGCCAAAGCGAGAACAACAGCAACAGCAACAGCAACAGCACGAGCGAAGCAAAGCACGAGCAATAAACATAAGTACAAAGCGATCGGCAGCTGAAGCAACAGCTAAATCAACGGCAATGGCACGGTTAAAGCAAGTGGTGGCACCATGCGTGGTCGATGCGTAGACCGTCTGCATACGGCAGCTGCGCAACGGCCGACTGTGGCGCCGCACAACCCGGCAACGTGCAGCACTCCACCGCTTGGGGACCGCGCCTTACTGCCCGTCCGCCTCCGCCAGCTTCACCTTGGCGCCTTCCTTCAACGCCTCCGGCGGATCCAGCACCACCGTGTCGCCCGCCGCCAGGCCCGACAGCACCTGGCGGTCGTCGCCCAGCGCGATGCCCAGCTTCAGCGCGCGCTGTTCGACGGTGTTGTCCTCGGCCAGCGCGAAGGCCACGTCCTGGCCGTCGCGCTTGACGATCGCCGCGCCCGGCACGCGCACGCCCTGCGGCGTGTTGGCGGCCTGCGCCTGCGGCGCCTCCAGGAAGCTCACCCGCACGCCCATCTCCGGCACGATGCGCGGATCCTTCTGCTTCAGCGCCACGCGCACCTTCACCGTGGCCTTGCCGCGGTCGGCCGACGGGATGATCGCGATCACCTCGGCCGGGATCTTCCATTCCGGATAGGCGTTGAGCGTGGCTTCCACCGGCATGCCCGGCTTGACCCGGCCGATGAAGGCCTCGCCCACTTCCACCTCGATCTCCAGCGATTCCATGTCCACCACGGTGCCGATGCCGGTACGGGTGAAGCCGCCGCCGGCCGACAGCGGCGAGACGATCTCGCCCGGCTGCGCCGCCTTGGCGGTGACCACGCCGGAGAACGGCGCGCGCACGATGGTGTTGTCCACGTTCAGGTCGGCGATCGACAGCTGGTTGCCGGCCACGTTGACGTTGCGCTGCGCCGCCTGCAGCTGCGCGCGCAACGCATCGCGCTGCGCCACCGACTGGTCGTACTGCGAACGCGACACCAGCTGCTGCGCGACCAGCGTCTCCAGCCGCCTGGCGTCGGCCTCGGCCTGGCGCAGCTGCGCCTGCATGTTCGCCACCTGGCTGCGCGCGGCCTCCAGCTGCGAGGACGACAGCAGGCGCTGCGCGTCGGCGTCGATCGGGTCCAGCGTCGCCATCACCTGGCCCTGCTCCACGCGCATGCCTTCCTCGATCATCACCTCTCGCACCTTGCCGGTGATCTTCGCCGACACCGTGGCCATGCGCCGCGCCACGACGTAGCCGCTGGCGTCGAGCACCGAGGCGCTGCTGCCGCCGGCGGCGATCGCCACCACCGGCGCGGTGGTCACCGGCAGCGCCTGGTCGCGCCCGAACAGCCACCAGCCGCCCGCGCCGAGCACGACCAGCAGCAGCAACGCCAACGCGATCCACAGCCCGCGCCGCGACGGCGGCTGGCTGGGCGGCGCCTTGCGGTCGATGCGGAGTTCGTTGAGCAGGTCGGCGGAAGTATTCATCATGTTCCAGGACGTAGCGATGGGCGCAGTGTGACCAGGCCGGTGGCCGTTTCCAGTTGCCGGAAGTCACCTTCTACGGCGTGCGCCGCGCCATACCCCATGGCGCGGTGCGCAGCATGCGGCAATCGCCGCGCCGCCGCCAGTGACAGCTGTCATCCGCATCGGCTGATGCGCGGCACTGGGCGCGGCGCCCTGCGCAGGCGAGGATGGCGCCATCGCCGCGACCTCAGGCCACGCCAGGATGGACCACGTTGCACCCGTGTTGCCGGTGCCGGCCGCGATGCCGGATGCCGCCGCCGTGGCGCGATCCTCGCACGTGGCCGGCGGCGCCGGCTGCTGCACTGCCGCACGTGACAGCGGCGGCACGGCGACGCCGCCGCGCGCGCGGCGTACAGCCCGCTCGCTATGCTATGCGCCGCGGCGCCGCGCCCGCCCCTGGAGCCTGCCGTGATCGACCTGTTGCGACCCGCGCCCGACTCGCTGATCGCCCAGCGCCTGGCCTGGACCACCGCCCGGCGCAGCAGCCAGTGGTTCGTTTGGCTGTCGCTGATCTGGTCGATCTGGCTGTTCGTCACCCCGCTGTACGAGCCGCACTACTTCAAGCGCTGGTTCTGGCCGACCATGGGCAGCTACGCGCTGTTCCTGGCGTTGTACTACGTGGCCTACTACTGCGATCGCCGCTATTTGCGCGGGTGCGTGGCCGGCATGGCCGCGCTGGCGTTCGCGTTGTTGCCGTACAACCCGGGCGCGCAGTGCTACATGATCTATGCCTGCGCGTTCCTGGCGTTCTGCTTTCCGCTGGCGCGCGCGCTGGCGGCGATGCTGCTGCTGCTCGGCGCGTTCGCGGTGGCGTGGTGGATGCAGGGCTGGTCGCTGCTGTACATGACCAGCGCGGTGCTGGTGGGCCTGGCGGTGGGGCTGATGAACATCAGCTTCGAGCGCCGCGCGCGCGCCGACGCGCAGCTGCGGCTGAGCCACGAGGAAGTGCGGCGGCTGGCCGCGGTCGCCGAACGCGAGCGCATCGGCCGCGACCTGCACGACCTGCTCGGCCACACCCTGTCGCTGGTGGCGCTGAAGTCGGACCTGGCCGCGCGCCTGCTCGAGCGCGACCCGGCCGCGGCGCGGCGCGAGATGGACGAGGTCGGCGCGGTCGCGCGCGAGGCGCTGGCGCAGGTGCGGCGCGCGGTCAGCGGCATCCGCGCCGCGCAGCTGGCGGCCGAACTGGCCTCGGCCAAGCTGCTGCTGGAATCGTCCGGGGTGGCGTTCCGCTACCGGGTCGAGGCCTTGCCGCCATGCGTGGAGCTGGAGACGGTGTTCGCGCTGATCCTGCGCGAGGCGGCGACCAACATCCAGCGCCACGCCGGCGCCGGCAGCGCACAGCTGCGCCTGTGGCGCGAGCACGGCCAGGCCTGGCTGGAGATCCGCGACGATGGCCATGGCGGCGCGATGGTGCCGGGCACCGGCCTGACCAGCATGCGCGAGCGGCTGGAGGCGGTGGGCGGCGCGCTGTGGATCGAGTCGGCGCGCGGGCGCGGCACCTGCCTGCTGGCGAGCGTGCCGCTGCCGGCGGATGCGCCGGCCACCGCGCCGCTGCCGCGCGGCCAGGACGCCGCCGTGCTCTGAAGGGGCGTCCACGCCGCCGCCGCCCTACAATGCGCGGCACAGGACGGGGACGCGCGTGATTCGAGTAGTGCTGGCTGAAGACCAGGCGATGGTGCGCGGCGCATTGGCCGCGCTGCTCGGCCTGGAATCGGACATCGACGTGGTCGCCGCCGCCGCCGACGGCGAGGCCGCGTGGCGCGCGCTGCAGGCGCACGCGCCGGACCTGCTGGTCACCGACATCGAGATGCCCGGCCTGACCGGCCTGGAGTTGGCGCAGCGGGTACAGCGCCGGCAACTGCCGATCCGGGTGGTCATCGTCACCACCTTCGCCCGCCCCGGTTTCCTGCGCCGTGCGCTGGACGCCGGCGTCGGCGGCTACCTGCTCAAGGACGCTCCGCCCGAGCGCCTGGTCGAGGCGATCCGCCAGGTGCACCGCGGCGGCCGCGCGATCGATCCGGAACTGGCGCTGGAGGCCTGGACCGAGGCCGATCCGCTCAACGACCGCGAACGCCAGGTGCTGCGCCTGGCCGGCGACGGCGCCTCGGCCGGGGCGATCGCCAGCCAGCTGGGGCTGTCGCACGGCACCGTGCGCAACTACCTGTCCGATGCGATCGGCAAGCTCGGCGTCGGCAACCGCATCGAGGCGGCGCGCCTGGCGCGGCAGAAGGGCTGGCTGTGACGGCGGCGCGGCGCGCCGCGCCGGGTGCCGCGAACGCCGCTGCCGGCGGCGCGGCCTGCCGGCGTCTGCGCGTGGCTGCGCTGCAGTCCCCGTCCGCCGCGTGGCAGCGGGCGAGGCGGCACGATCAGAACGACCAGGTGAAGGTCAGCGAGCCGTTGCGCGGTTCGCCCCAGGCGCCGTAGCCGTAGATCTGCGCGTAGTACTTCTTGTCCAGCAGGTTGTTGAGGTTGACCTGCACCGAGAACTCCGGCGACAGCCGATAGCGCGCGAACGCGCTGACCAGCGCATAGGCGTCCTGCTCGAAGCGGCCGTAGACCGCGTCGGTGTAGTAGATGCCGTTCTGCCAGTTGACGCCGCCGCCGAAGGTCAGCTCGCTGACGCTGCGCGGCGTGTAGCTGCTGTAGAACTTGATCGTGGTCTGCGGCAGCTGGGTGTTGATGTCGGTGCCGCCTGCGTCCTTGGCGACGTAGCGCGAGGCGCCGAAGGTGGCGTTCCAGCCCGGCGTCAGTTCGCCGTTCAACTCGAACTCGAAGCCGCGGCTGACCGTGCCCTTGGCCGCGATGTACGCCGTCTCCGAGGTGCCCTGCACGAACTCGGTGGTCGCCTGGGCCACGTTGTCCTGCTCGATGCGGAACACCGACAGCGACGCATTGAGGCGGTCGTCGAACCAGGCGGCCTTGACCCCGGCCTCGTAGCTCTTGCCGAGCACCGGATCCAGGTACGCGCCGCTGACGGTGCGCGTGGTCTGCGGCTGGAAGATGTCGGTGTAGCTGGCGTAGGCCGACCACACCGCGTCGATGGTGTAGACCAGGCCGGCATACGGCGTGGTTTCCTTCTGCTGGCTGGTGTAGGGCACGCCGTTCTCGGCGCCGTCCACCTTCCAGTCGGTATAGCGCGCGCCCACGATCAGCTTCAGCGGATCGGCCAGCGACAGCCGCGCGGCGGCGTAGCCGGCCTTCTGGGTGACGGTGCCGCGGCTGAACTCGGTCAGCGGCGCCCAGTCCGGCTCCGGGTGGTTTCCGGTCCAGTTCAAGTAGCTGTCCATCGGCCCGGGGAAATCGAACGCGCCGTCGTTGACGTAGCGGCGGCGGTTGTAGCTGACGCCGGCCATCAGCTCGTGCTCGCGCCCGAACAGCTGGAACGGACCGTCGGCATAGGCGTCCAGGCCGTCGACCTTGCGCTGGGTGATGTAATAGCCCGAGTACGGCACCACGCCGGCGCCGGTCTGCCGGTCGAAGCCGTAGATCGTGTAGTACGGGTAGAACAGCTTGTCGGTGACGTCGGTCTGGTCGTGGGTGGCGTTGAGCTTGATGTCCCAGCCGTTGCCGAAGGCGTGCTGCAAGGTGACGAAGGCGCGCTTGGTGGTCGTGTCCCAGAACGTCCAGTCGGTGGCCGGGTTGAACGAGGCGTCGTAGCGGGTGCGGCTGCCGTCGGCGTACCACAGCGGGAAGCCGCCCCAGGTGACGTCGTCGGACTGCTTCTTCTGGTAGTCGTAGCCCACGCTCAGCTGCGTGTCCGGGGTCAGGTCGGCGTCGATCACCGCGTAGCCCAGCACCTTCTGCTGGGTGTAGCGGTCCACGTACGAGTCGGTGTCCAGGTAGCTGCCGATCACCCGCGCGCGCACGCTGCCGCTGGCGTTGAGCGGGGTGGTGACGTCGACGGTGGAGCGGGTCCTGCCCCAGCTGCCGGCGGTGACCGAGACGCTGCCGGTCAGTTCGGCGCTGTCGGCGTGCTTGCGGATCAGGTTGACCGAGGCCGACGGATTGCCCGCGCCGGTCATCAGGCCGGTGGCGCCGCGCACCACTTCCACGCGGTCGTACAGCGCCAGGTCCAGCGCCGAGTCGCCGTAGCTCCAGTTCTGCACCATCGTGGTGGGGATGCCGTCGAACTGGTAGTTGTCGATGTAGAAGCCGCGCGCGTAGAACTCGAAGCGCTCGCTGTCCGAACGGGTGTTGGACACGCCGGTGGTGTTCTCCAGCACGTCGATGATGTCGTCCAGGCCCTGATCCTCGATGCGCTGGTGGCTGATGATGCTCACCGACTGCGGGATCTCCCGCGGCGCCAGCTCGAAGCGGGTGCCGGCGGTGGTCTTGCGCACGCTGTAGCCTTCGGCGCGTTCGCCCTTGACCACGATCTGGTCGAGGTTGGTGACGTCGCCGTCGGCCGCGGCGGTCGCGGCGGCCGGCTCGGCGGCGAGCGCGGGCAGCGTGGCGAGCAGGCACGCCGTGGCCAATGCGCAGCGGCGCGGGAAGCGGGGAGGGAGGAAACGGTTCATTGCAGGCTCCAAGGCAAGCGGGCATGGCCATCGAAGGCGCTGCGTAGCGCCTTCGATGGCCGGGGTTGGATGCTGGCTTGGAGCGGTACGTCCTCGTGCGCAGGCCAAGCCTGCGCCCGGAGCGTCGACACCTGGCTGGCGCTGTCGATGCAGCCGGCGGCCCCGGAAAGGATGGCCGGCGAATGACGGGTTCTCGGGCGGGCTTCGTGGCCGTTGGATCAGGGTGAAGCCCGATGGCGGCAAGTGTAACGGCGCCGGGGCGGCAAGACTATGTCGGCGCCGCCATCTGCGTGCGTCTTGCCGGTGCCGCGGCCCGCCCCATGCACCGGCGTGCGTGCCGCCGGCAGGCCCTCGGCCGGTATGCCGATACGGCACGCGGCTATGAAATTGCGCGCGGCCGGCCGGTGCCGCCGCTGCCAGCGGCTATGCTCGGCGGCATCTGTCGACGGGGAGTGCGCGATGAAGTGGATGCGTGGCTGGCTGCTGCTGTGCGCGTGGCTGGCCGGTGCCGCGGTGGCGGCCGAAGGGCAGTTCAAGGTGCTGGTGGCGGCGATCCCCAACCAGTATCACCACGACTACATTCCCGTGGCCAAGCCGCGCTTCGAAGCGATGGCGCGGCAGCACTACGTCGAGCTGGTGTGGGCCTGGAACACGTCCGCGTTCGACCAGGACCTGTCGCAGTACGCGGCGATCGTGCTGCTCAACACCCCGGCCACCGAACTGAACCCGGCGCAGCGCGCCCGGTTCCAGCAGTACGTGCGCAACGGCGGCGGCGTGGTCGCCGTGCACAAGGCGTTCGCGATCCGGCGCGGCGACTGGGACTGGTACGACCGGCTGATCGGGCGCTCGTTCCGCACCCATCCCTACCTGCAGACCGCGATGGTCGACGTGGTCGACCGCAACTTCCCCGCCACCGCCGGCCTGCCGCAGCGCTGGGTGTGGTCGGACGAGTGGTACGAGTACGACCCGCCGTACAGCGACGACCTGGTCACGCTGATGACCGTGGACGAATCCAGCTACGACCCCACGCTGATCTGGCCGGGGCAGGTCGCCAAGGGCATGGGCAAGGAGCATCCGGTGGCCTGGTACCACCACTTCGAAGGCGGCCGCGTGTTCGCCACCGCGCTCGGCCACCAGGCCGAGGCCTACAACGACCCGCGCTACCTGGAGCACCTGTACGGCGGCATCTACTGGGCCGCGACCGGACGCGGCATCGCCGCCGGTCCGGCGCCCGCCGCATCACCATCGCGTTGAAAGCGGATTGCCCTCAGCCTATGAGAGTGGCTTCCAATCGCGGCGCGCGAACCTGCAACCCGGTCGCGGCGGAGCGTGGTCGGGGCTAAAGCCCCTCCTACAGGTGCACCGGCACAGCACGGCGCGAGTCTGTAGGAGCGGCTTCAGCCGCGACACAGCGCCGGAAGCCTGCAGTTTCATACCCAGCCGGGTCGATCCCAAAAAGGGAAGCCGCCTTCAGTGCACCGCCCAGCGCACCAAGCGCCCCCCGTTGCAACGGCGGCTTGGCCGCGACAGGCGGAGCCGCACGCTTGACCGGCCTCGACCCAGCCTGCGCCACTCCCGCAGCAGGCGAGCGCGCTCCCTGACAATGCACCGGTTGGGACATCGCGCGCTTCACTTGTGGGAGCGGCTTCAGTCGCGACGCGCGGTACCGACCCCGCCATCGCGACGATCGCCGCGATGCCCGGAAGTCGCCCCCACGCCGCTGCAACCATAGCAGCGCAAATCCCGCTACGCCTGTTCCTGCGGCGGCGCCGGCTCGACCGCCGGCACCGCCGCGCCGCGTGCCATGCTCGAGAACACGCCATCGCGGCGCACCCAGGCGTGGAACAGCGCCGCGCACAGATGCCCCAGCACCGTGGCGAACAGCAGGTACGCCAGCCAGCCGTGCGCGCTGCGCAGCCACGCGTACAGCGCCGGGCCGTGCGGCGCGATCGGCGGCAGCTGCACGCCCGGCCACAGCACGACCGGGTAGCCGCCGGCCGACAGCATCGACCAGCCGAGCAGCGGCATCGCCAGCATCAGCGCGTACAGCAGCCAGTGCGAGGCGTGCGCCGCCACCTTCTGCCACGGCGGCAGATCCGCCGGCAGCGGCGGCGGCCGGTGGCGCAGGCGGTTGCCCAGGCGCACGATCGCCAGCAGCCCGATCGCGATGCCCAGCGGGCGGTGCAGGTCGAGCAGCCACGGACGCTGCGACACCGAGGCCACCATGCCCACGCCGACGAACAGCATGGTCACGATCATCGCCGCCATCAGCCAATGCAGCGCGCGCGCGGTGGCGTTGAAGTGGCCGGACCCATTCGCGCGGCTCATCGCGCACCCCCGTTCGCCTGGCCGGTGGCCTCGGGCGCCTGGCCGCGGCCGATCTCGCGTTCGCGGCGGTTGAAGGAGTGCGAATACACCGCCGAGCGCGCGGCCAGGATCGGGTCGTCGGACCCGGCGATGCCGCGCGGCAGGATCAGCGGGTCGTAGTTGATGTCGCGGCACGGACCGGTGGCCTGCGGTTCGGCGTGGTCCAACACCAGGGTGCCGGCGACCACCTGCTGCCGGTCCTGCGGCCACGGTTGCGAGGGGTCGTCGACCGGGTCGCCGGCCGCGGCCACGGTCAGCACCAGGTCCCAGCGCAGCGGGCCGCGCGCCAGCCGCGCCTGCAGGTCCTGGCCGAGGAAGTCGGCGTCGGCCTGCGCGCGCTGCGCCGCGGACAGCGCCTTGAACGCGGTCTGCGGCCGCATCGACCAGCGCACGAAGCGGCTGCTGCCGTCGGCGGCGGTGAAGCGGAACGCGTTGACCCCGTTGTACTGGGTGTTGGCCCAGCTGTCGGACCACGGCGCGGTCTTGGCCCACTGCTGGAACTTCTTCGCTTCCGGGTACTGCTGCACGAACGCGGCCAGCTTCGCCGGGTCCGGCTTGCCGGTGGCCGGGTCCGGCCGCGCGGCCAGGGTCTGCGCCATGAAGCCCTCCGGCGTGGCCACCACGAAGAACGGGAAACTGTTCATCGCCGTGCGCCACTGCTGGCCGTCGTCGCTGCGCAGCAGCAGCGCCATGCTGCGCACCCGCGCGGCGCCATCGGCCCCGTGCGGATCGCCGCCACCGATCGACATCCGCCCCAGCACCGGCACCGAGGCCTGGGTGAACACCCGCGCCGAGGACAGCGCGCTGGCCTGGCCATTGCCCTCGAAATGCCCGCTCACGCACAGGCCCTTGCTGTGCGCGCGGCGGAAGCCCGGATGCGGCGGCCCGCCGGCCTCGATGGCGTCGGTCATGCGCTGCGCGGTCAGCCGCGGCGGTGCGCCCAACCAGCCGGCGCTCCAGGCGAAGGCGGCAGCGAGCGCGGCGGCGATCGCGGCGATGCCGGCCAACGGCAGCCAGGGCCGCGGGCGTGGTGGCGAGGGCGGGGCGGGGTCGGGATGGGACATAGGGGAACTCCTGTGGCGGCGGCGATTGGCAGTGAGACGTGCGGCGTCGCCATCTATTCCCGGTGCCGGTGTTTTGTGCATGGCCTGCGGGAGCATTTTGCTGACGGCAGTTGTTTCCAGCCGGCCTGAGCGGCGCGATCGCGCCGACGCTCCCGGAGAGTGGCCAACTCACGCTTTGCTAATACTCCGGCTTGCCGTGTGTCCATCCGCGATCGCCCTCCGATTCCTGCCGCGCGACGACAGCAGGTGCCGGTGCTGACGACGGCCGCGGTCGCCGATCGATACCGACGGGCGGCTAACCCAGGCGGGGGAATAATCGGCCTTGCCGTGCGTCCTATCGATGACCGCCCATCCCGACCTGCCGCACGAACCCAGCCATGCATGAACTCGACGACGAATCCCTGCGTGCGCTGATGCCGCGGTTGCGGCGTTTCGCGCAATCGCTGGCCGGCGATGCGGCCGCCGCCGACGACCTGGTGCAGGCCGCGCTGGAGCGCGCGCTGCGGCGCTGGTCCACGCGCCGCGACGCCGACGCGCTGCAGCCGTGGCTGTTCGCGATCGTGTACCGGCAGTTCGTCGACGAGCGCCGCCGCGCGCAGCGCTGGCAGCGGGTGGCGGCGCTGTTCGCGCCGCAGCAGCCGGCGCAGGCGCCGTCCGCCGAACAGGTGCACGCCGGCCGCGCCACGCTGGCCGCGTTCGCGCAGCTGCCGGCCGAACAGCGCGCGCTGCTGTTGCTGGTCAGCGTGGAAGGCTTCAGCTACCGCGAAGCGGCCACCGCGCTGGCGCTGCCGATCGGCACGGTGATGTCGCGGCTGTCGCGCGCGCGGGAGAAACTGCGCCAGATCAGCGAAGGCCGCAGCGCCGGCGGCCCTGCCTTGCGAGTGCTCAAATGACCGTGTTGCGACCCGACGACGAAACCCTTCACGCCTATGTCGATGGCCGGCTGGACCCTGTGCGCGCCGCGCAGGTGGCGGCGTGGCTGCAGGCCCATCCCGAGCAGGCCGCGCGCGTGGCCGGCTGGAAGCGCGACGCCGACGCGTTGCGCGCGGCGTGGGCCGGCGTGGACGCGATGCCGGCCAATGCCGCGCTGACCCCGACCGCGTTGCGCCGCCGCGTGCGGCAACGGCGGCGCGCGCTGTACGGCATGGTGGCCAGCGGCGTGCTGATGCTGGGCCTGGGCACCACGCTGGGCTGGCAGCTGCGCGACAGCCGCCTCGGCGGCGAGCGCCTGCCGATGGCCGACGCGGTGGCCGCCTACCGCCTGTTCGCCGACGGCGAGCAGCCGCTGGAATTCGACCCGGCACGGCGGGTGGCCCTGCAGGGCTGGCTGCGCACCCACTTCGGCCAGGCCGGCGCGGTGCCGGACCTGCAGGCGCAGGGCTTCGCCTTGCGCGGCGGGCGCCTGCTGTCCACGCCCGAGGGCGCCGCCGCGATGCTGGTCTACCAGGACGCCGACGGCGCGCGCATCGGCCTGTACCTGCGCCCGGGCAATGCCCGCATCGGCACCGGCGAGCGCCGCGACGGCCGCCTGCTGGCGCAGTACTGGTCCGAGGGCGACACCGCCTTCGCCCTGGTCGGCCCGGCCACGCAGACCCGCATGCGCCAGATCGCCCCGCTGCTGCGCGAGCAGGGCTGAGACGGCGCGGCGCGAACTGCGCATGGCGAATGCATGATGCATGCCCGTATGATTTCTCCCTGTAGGAGCGGCTTCAGCCGCGATGAACGAAGCGACGCCGCACCCGTATCGCGTCGGGACTGAAGTCCCTCCCACAGTGCACCCAGCGAGCAGGCCGCAAGGCTCCTTGTGGGAGCGACTTCAGCCGCGACGGACGAAGCGATAGCGTTGCCGCGATCAGAAGCGGTCGGGACTGAAGTCCCTCCTACAGTGACCCCAGCCGCTGATATCGCAAGATCCTGCAGGAGCGGCTTCAGCCGCGACGAGCGAAGCGGTGGAGCTACCGCGACCGGACAGCGTTGGGACTGAACTCCCTCCCGCAGTGCAACCAGGGAGCGAGCCGCAAGGCTCCTTGTGGGAGCGACTTCAGTCGCGACGGACGAAGCGATAGCGTTGCCGCGATCAGAAGCGGTCGGGACTGAAGTCCCTCCTACAGTGACCCCAGCCGCTGATATCGCAAGATCCTGTAGGAGCGGCTTCAGCCGCGACGAGCGAAGCGGTGGAGCTACCGCGACCGGACAGTGTTGGGACTGAACTCCCTCCCGCAGTGCAACCAGGGAGCGAGCCGCAAGGCTCCTTGTGGGAGCGACTTCAGTCGCGACGGACGAAGCGATAGCGTTGCCGCGATCAGAAGCGGTCGGGACTGAAGTCCCTCCTACAGTGACCCCAGCCGCTGATATCGCAAGATCCTGTAGGAGCGGCTTCAGCCGCGACGAGCGAAGCGGTGGAGCTACCGCGACCGGACAGTGTTGGGACTGAACTCCCTCCCGCAGTGCAACCAGGGAGCGAGCCGCAAGGCTCCTTGTGGGAGCGACTTCAGTCGCGACGGACGAAGCGATAGCGTTGCCGCGATCAGAAGCGGTCGGGACTGAAGTCCCTCCTACAGTGACCCCAGCCGCAGATATCGCAAGATCCTGTAGGAGCGGCTTCAGCCGCGACGAGCGAAGCGAAGAACGCGCAGATCGCAGTGCAGGACCGTGCCAGCGTCGCTCCGCTAGCCGGCGTAGCGCGCCTTGAGCATCGCGTAGGCCGAGCGCAGCGCCAGCGCCTCGCCACCGGCCGGGCGGCCGGGGCGTTCGCTGTCGTTCCAGGCATACACGTCCAGGTGCGCCCAGGCCTGCTGCGCCGGCACGAAACGCTCCAGGTACAGCGCCGCGGTGACCGCGCCGGCCATGCGCGAGCCGGCGTTGGCCAGGTCGGCGATCGAGCTGGTCAGGTAGCGCAGGTACGGGCGCCACAGCGGCATGCGCCATACCGGGTCGCGGGTCCGCTCGCCGGCGTCGATCCACGCCTGCGCCAGCGCGTCGTCGTTGGCGAACAGCGCCGGCAGGTCCGGGCCCAGCGCGATGCGCGCCGCGCCGGTGAGCGTGGCGAAATCCAGGATCACGTCCGGCGACTGCTCGCCGGCGTAGGTCAGCGCATCGCACAGGATCAGCCGGCCCTCGGCGTCGGTGTTGTCGATCTCCACGCTGATGCCCTGGCGGGTGGCCAGCACCTCGCCGGGGCGGAACGCGTCCGGGCCGACCGCGTTCTCCACCGCCGGGATCAGCACCGTCAGCCGCACCGGCAGCCGCTGCGCCATCACCAGCCCGGCCAGCGCCAGCGCGTGCGCCGCGCCGCCCATGTCCTTCTTCATGTTGCGCATGCCGTCGGCCGGCTTCAGGTCCAGCCCGCCGGTGTCGAAGCACACGCCCTTGCCGACCAGCGCCACGTGCGGGTGCGCCGCCTCGCCCCAGCGCAGCGCGATCAGCCGCGGCGCGCGATGCGAGGCGCGGCCCACGGCGTGGATCGCGGGGAAGTTCTGCGCCAGCAGCGCCTCGCCGGCGATCACCTCGATCTGCGCGCCGTGCGCCTGCGCGATCTCGCGCGCCTCGGCTTCCAGTTGCTCCGGGCCCATCTGCTCGGTCGGCGTGTTGACCCAGTCGCGCACCCGCAGGCACGCCTGCAGCAGGTCGCGCACTTCCGCCGACGGCGTGGCCGCCAGCCGCGCCGGCACGCGCGGCGGCTGCTTGTAGCGCGCGAAGCGGTAGCTGCCCAATCCCCAGCCCAGCTGCAGCGCGGCCTGCTCCTCGGCGCCCAGCGCGCTGGCCAGTTCCCACTCGCTGCCCGGCGGCAGCGCGGACGGCGCGTGCGCGTAGGCGTAGGCATCGCCGCGGTCGCCCACGCCGAGCACCGCGCCGGCCACGCCGTGGTCGCCGGGCAGCAGCAGCGCCGTGCCCGGCGCGGCCATGAACTGCTGCGCATCCATCCACGCCACCCACGCCGGGCGCTGCGCGGCGCGCCATTCGGCCAGCTGTTCGCGGCCGAGCACGTACAGCGGTTGCGCGCGGGTCGGGGAGTCGATGAAGCCGTGGGGCAGGGACATGGGCGGTCCTTGGCTAGGCCGGCGCGCGTGGCGCGCGCGTCCGGCAGCGGGCGGGGAAGGAAGCCGGGCATTGCGCCGGCGCGAGGCTCACGCCGCCGCTCCGTGCGGCGGCTGCGTCGCGTCCAGCCAGTCGGCCAGGCCGGTGAGGGTGTCGAAGTGCAGGTCGGGCGGCCGCGGCGGATGCCAGGCCTGCGCGTCGCGGTTGATCCAGCAGCCGCGCAGGCCCGCGTCCATCGCGCCGAGCACGTCCATCTCGATGTGGTCGCCCACGTGCAGCACCTGCGCGCACGGCAGGCCCAGGCGCGCGCAGGCGGCGTGGAAGATGCCCGGGTCCGGCTTGGCCGCGCCGTGTTCGCGCGCGCTGAGCTGGAACGCGAAATGCTGCGCCAGGCCGATCCGCGCCAGGTCGGCGTTGCCGTTGCTCAGCGCCGCCACCGGCACCCGCGCGGCGATCCGCGCCAGCGCCTGAAGGCTGTCGGGGTAGCACTCCACTTCGTTGCGCGCGGCGTAGAACACCTCGTACGCCGGCTCCACCAGCGCCACATCGCCGCCGCTTTCCTCCAGCGCGCGGCGCAGCGTCAGCCGGCGCATTTCGCTCAGGTCGTGCGCCAGGTGCGGGTTCGCCGCGAACACCGCATCGCGCAGCTGGCGCATCGCCGCGATCGGGAACCGCTCGGCGGTGCGCGGGCTGTGCTGCAGCAGCCAGTCGTGCAGGATCTGCTCGATGCGCGCGCCGATCGGCGCGAACGGCCACAGGGTGTCGTCCAGATCCAGGGTGATCGCGCGGACGGGGAAGGAAGGCAAGGAAGTCACCTGGCGGATTTTACGCCAACCAGCCGCCGCGGCCGTCGTGCTGGGTAGACACCCATGCAGGCACCCGCGGCGCGCCGACCGCTTTTCCGCGACCCGTGTCCCGGCTTCATTCCAGCAGCTTGGCCCAGCGCTGCATGCCTTCCACGCGCGCCAGCACCATCTTGATGCACACCAGCAGCGGCACCGCCAGCAGCAGGCCGACCATGCCCCACAGCCAGCCGAACAGCATCAGCGCCAGGATCAGCATCAGCGGCGAGATCGCCATGCGCCGGCCGAGCACGATCGGCGTCACCACCTGGCCTTCGAGCAGGTGCAGCGCCAGGTACAAGGTGGCCGGCAGCGAGGCGGTCAGCGGGTCGCGGAACTCGACGAAGCCCATCAGCAGCATCAGGATCGCGCCGATCAGCGGGCCCACGTACGGCGCGAAGTTCAGCAGCGCCACCACCGTGCCCCACAGCAGCGCTTCCTGCAGCGGGATCTTCAGCAGCACCAGGATGCCGGCGAAGATCAGCCCCACCAGGGTGTTGATGATGGTGATGGTCAACACGTAGCGCGACACCTCGCGCTCGATCGAACGCAGGATATCGGCGGTGAACTTCTGCTGCTGGCGGTTGGGCAGCAGCGCGATCGCATGCCGCTGCAGGTTCTCGCCGAACACCATGAAGAAGAACGTCAGCAGCACCACCGCCAGCGCCGAGGCCGCCAGCCGCGGCGTGCGCACCAGCGCCTTGTACGGATCGTCCATCTGCGTGCGGATCACCTGCACGCGGCGACCGCTCTCGCCGCCGGCGGCGCGCGCGAAGTTCTCCGCCGCCTGGTTGGCCTGCTGCATCGGCTTGGTCAGGTCGCGCACCTGGGTGGCGATGTGGCGCATCTGCCGCGGCGCCTGCTGCACCCACTCGGCGGCCGGGCCGGCCAGCTGCAGGGTCAGCGCCACCGCGACCGCCATGCCGGATACCAGCACGAACAGCGCGCCCAGGAAGCGCGGCACGTACAGCCGGTTCAGGCCGCGCAGGATCGGGTTGCCGACCAGGGCGAAGAACGCCGCCAGCAGCACCGGCAGGATCACGTCCTGCGCGGCCCACAGCGTGTAGCCCACCGCCAGGATCGCCAGCAGCACCAGCGACATCGGCCCGCGCGGACGCGGCGCCGGGGGCGGCGGCAGCGCCGCGTCGTCGGTGGGCGGCAGGCCGTCGGCGGCGTCGGAAACGGAAGCGGTCGGTGTGCTCATCGGGCCTGCGGCTGCGTGCGGCGCCGCGCGGCGCGCAACCGGGGCGCGCGCCACGGGGCGCGAAAGGGGGGAGGCGAGTGTAGGCCGATCGGCTGCCTGTGCGGCGTGTAGAACCGGTGCGCAGGCGGCGCGGCGCGCGCGGCGGGTGCCACGCTCAGCGTTCGGACAGCTCGGTCGCCGCTTCGGCCGCGCGCGGCGGCAGGTCGCCGCGCGGTGCCGGGGCGCTGCGTTGCGCCGTCGCCGCAGTGGCCGCCGCGGCTGCGGCGGCGGCCGCCACGTCCGGGTTCGCCGCGCCTTCGTTGGCGGTGTCCGCCGCATCCTGCGCATGGTCGGCTGCACGCGAGGCCTGGTGCGAGGCCTCCTTGGCGCGGGTGGCGGTCACCAGGCTGGACACGGTGCTGAGCATCTGCAGCCAGCGCACGCCGCCCAGCTTGCCGATCGCCGCCGCCGGCTCGGCGCGGCCGACCACGAAGCCGGCGCCCAGGCCCACCACCACGATGCGCAGCGGGGTCCAGCCTTCGTGCCAGACCCGCTTGAGCGTGCCCCACTGGGCCTGCATCTGCTGCTGGCGCCCGTCCAGCACCGTTTCCGCGCGCGCGATGCGGTGCTGCAGTTGCTCGAATTTCATCGCCTCGCCTCGGCTGACGCGGCGGCCTGGCCGCCCTCGTTGTCGTCGTCGTCGCCGCCGATCCCCAGCTTGGCCAGCTGGCGCCGGGTGGCGTCGAGTTTGCTCATTTCGAAATAGCGCAGCGCCTGCCACGCGCCCAGTGCGGTGACCACCAGGCTGAACGCCGCGGTCGCCGAGATCGAGGCCAGCCACGACCAGCCCATGCGCTGCAGCACCGCGATCAGCGCGCCCATCAGCAGCATCCACGCCGAAGCGCCGAACGCCACCGCGATGGTCAGCCACACCAGCGCGCGGGCCAATGCCGCGCGCGCCAGCGCCAGGTCGGCCGCGATCAGCCGGCGCAGCGCCCGGCCGGCTTCGACCGTGGCGGCCAGGCCTTCGCGGCCGGCGCCGCTGAACTGGCGGAACGACTCCTCCAGCGACGGCCGCGCGGGCTCGGCGGGCGCCTCGCCCGGCGGCTCGGAAGAAGGGGCGCCGCCGGCGGCGGCGCGGGCCTGCTCGTCGCTCACGCCGACTTACTTGTCGCCGCCGCTGCGCGCCAGCTTGGCGATGATCCAGCCGGTGGCGAAGGCCACGCCGAACGAGGCCAGCGGGCGTTCGCGGATCAGGTCGGCGGCGCTTTCGACCAGGTCGCGGCCCTTGTCCAGCAGCACGTCGACCTGCTCCTTGGCGGCGGCGCTGCCGAACTCGGCGGCGGCCAGGCCGGACAGCGCGCTGTCGGACAGCTCGGCCTTGACGTTGGCCTTGCCCAGCTTCAGCTCGTCGCCGGCCGCGCCGGCCGCGCCCTTGATCGCCTCGCTGGCGTAGCCGGCGGCCGACTTCAGGTGCGAGCTGGCTTCGCTGAGGTTGTCCTTGAGGTTCTCGGTGTTGGTCGGACTTGCGTTCATCGCGTGTCTCCTAGGGGTGGAAGGGGCGTGCCCGTGGTGGGCGGTTCGCGGTTCGCGATGCACAGCAATACCATCGGGGCGGTGTAGGGCTTGTTAGCTTGCGTCCACGCGCATGCGGGCAGACTGGGCGCGTCCCACACCAGGAGCCCGCAATGAAACGGTACACCGCGCGCAGCGGCGACGCCGGCGTGGCCGCGTACGAAAGTGGCGAGGGCTGGATCAAGCTGCGTTTCCGCCACGGCGGCACCTACCTGTACACCGACGCCTGCCCCGGGGCCGAGCACGTGGCGCAGATGCAGCGGCTGGCCGCGGCCGGCGCCGGGCTCACCACCTACGTCAACCAGCACGTGCGCGAGGACTACGCCGAGAAGCTCGACTGAGCCGGCGCGGCGCCGTCGGCGGCAACGCGCCGCGTGCGGGCCGCCGCATCGCGCAGGCCTACTGCATCACCAGGTCGGCGCGCACGCCGCCGCGCACCACGCGCAGCACCAGCTGGCTGGGCTTGCGCGCGAAGTTGGCGCGCCAGCTGGCCAGGTCGGCGAACTCGCCCGCGGAGGCGGCCACCACCACGTCGCCGCTGGCCAGGCCGTTGCGCGCCGCGCGGCTGCCGCGCGCCACGTTGCTGATCATCACCCCGCCCAGCCCGGACTGGCGCACCGACTCGGGCAGGTCGACGAAGGTGGCGCCGGCCAGGCGCGGGTCCAGCGAGTCGCCGCTGACCGCGCGCGGCTGCTCCTTCAGCGTCGCCTTCAGCTGCAACGGGCGGCCGTCGCGGCGCACGTCCAAGGTCACCGTGCTGCCCACCGGCTGCAGGCCTTCGTAGTTGTGCAGCGCCTCGGCGCTGTCCACCCGCTCGTTGTTGGCGCCGACGATCACGTCGCCCGGCTGCAGCCCGGCGACGCCGGCGCCGGAGCCGGCCAGCACCCGCGTCACCAGCGCCCCGCGCGGGCTGTCCAGGCCCAGGCCCTGCGCCAGCTGCGAGGTCAGGTTCTGGGTCTCGATGCCCAACGTGCCGCGGATCACCACGCCCTTGCTCTTGAGCTGCTCCACCACCCCGCGCGCCAGGTTCGACGGGATCGCCAGGCCCAGGCCGATGTTGCCGGCCATGCTGCCCTGCGGGTTGAAGCTGGCGGTGTTGATGCCGACCAGCTCGCCGTGCAGGTCGACCAGCGCGCCGCCGGAGTTGCCCGGGTTGATCGACGCGTCGGTCTGGATGAAGTTCTGGTAGCCCAGCCCGCGGATGCCGCTGCGGCCCACCGCCGAGACGATGCCCGAGGTCACCGTCTGGGTGAAGCCGAACGGATTGCCGATCGCCACCACGAAATCGCCCACCCGCAGCTTGCTGCTGTCGCCCAGGCGGATCTCGGTGAGGTTGTCGGCCTTGATCCGGATCAGCGCGATGTCGGTGTCGGCGTCCGAGCCGATGAACTCGGCCTGCACCGTGCGCCCGTCGGCCAGCGTCACCTGCACGTCGTCGGCGTTCTCGATCACGTGGTGGTTGGTCAGCACGTAGCCGTTCCTGGCGTCGATGATCACCCCCGAGCCCAGCGACTCGTTGATCCGCTCCTGCGGGATGTCCGGGAACAGGCGGCGGAAGAACGGGTCGTTGAAGTAGGGGTTGCGCACCCGCACCACCTGCTTGGTGTTGACGCTGACCACCGCCGGCATCGTCTGCTGCAGCATCGGCGCCAGCGACGGCAGCGGCTGCCCGGCCACCGAGGCCGGCAGCGCCGCGGCGGCGGTCACCGTCTGCGCCACCGGCGCGCGCGGCGGCGCGGCCTCGGCGCGGTTGTCCCACTGGGCGTTGATGGCGGTGGCGGCGAAGCCGCCGAACGCGGCGGCGGCGGTCAGGGTCAGCAACGTGGGCAACGGGCGCATGGGTCGGTTCCGGGGTGACGCGAAGGGCTGCCAGGGCAGATGGGCACGGGTGCGTGTAAATCAAGATGAACGACGCGCTTTTAACCTTTGGTGAAAGCCTTGCCGGGCGCGGATCGGGCCGACGAACGGACCCGCTCTGCGACCATTTTGACGTTGACAGCGGGCCTGCCCGAAGGTAGCTTGACCGCTTCGTTTCGCCACTACATATAGCGGTGAGGCGGCCCACCAACCCTAGTACTAGGGTTTTTCGCTGGGGGCCACGGGCTCCAGGGATAGCGCGCAGTGACGCATGGCGTGAACGTGATCCAGGCCGTACGCGGCCGTCCACCCACTCCTACCGGCTGAGGAAGCGGCGCCCTGCGCGCCGCCTTCCGGCATGGTCGTCGTTGCAAGCGGGCAGTACGGAATACGGCGGATGGCGATCCGCATCATCGGGACAGGTTCGAGGAGAACAGAAAAGAATGAGCACGGTGCGCCTGGAAGTCGTCCAGACCGAGTCCAAGCAGAACCCCATCCCGATGCAGCCTGCGTCGCAGGATATCTGGGACAAGAAGTACCGCCTGAAGACCAAGCAGGGCGAGCCGCTGGATGCCGACATCGACGGCACCTACCAGCGCGTGGCGCGCGCGCTGGCCGACGCCGAGGCCACCGAGGAAAAGCGCGCCTACTGGTTCGAGCGCTTCGCCTGGGCGCTGCGCCGCGGCGCGATCCCGGCCGGGCGCATCACCTCCAACGCCGGCGCGCTGGAACACAAGCCGGCCACCAGCACCATCAACTGCACCGTGTCGGGCACCATCACCGACTCGATGGACGGCATCCTGGAGAAGGTCCACGAAGCCGGCCTGACCCTGAAGGCCGGCTGCGGCATCGGCTACGAGTTCAGCACGCTGCGCCCGCGCGGCGCGTTCGTGGCCGGCGCCGGCGCCTACACCTCCGGGCCGATGTCGTTCATGGATATCTACGACAAGATGTGCTTCACCGTGTCCTCGGCCGGCGGCCGCCGCGGCGCGCAGATGGGCACCTTCGACGTGTCGCACCCGGACGTGAAGGACTTCATCCGCGCCAAGCGCGAGGACGGGCGCCTGCGCCAGTTCAACCTGTCGCTGCTGATCACCGACGGCTTCATGCAGGCGGTGGAGACCGACGCCGACTGGCCGCTGGTGTTCCCGGTCAACCGCAAGGAAGAAGGCGACATCGACCTGACCAGCGCCACCGACGTGGTCTGGCGCGACTGGCCCACCCACACCAACTACATCGTCCGCGACGATGGCCTGGTGGCGTGCAAGGTGTACGGGCACATCCGCGCCCGCCACCTGTGGGACATGATCATGGTGTCCACCTACGACTACGCCGAGCCGGGCTTCATCCTGATCGACCGCGTCAACGAGATGAACAACAACTGGTGGTGCGAGAACATCCGCGCCACCAACCCGTGCGGCGAGCAGCCGCTGCCGCCGTACGGCGCCTGCCTGCTCGGCTCGATCAACCTCACCAACTTCGTGCGCGACCCGTTCACCGAGCAGGCGCGCTTCGACTGGGAGGAATACAAGGAAGTGGTGCGCGTGTTCACCCGCATGCTAGACAACGTGGTCGAGGTCAACGGCCTGCCGCTGCAGCAGCAGCGCGACGAGATCATGCGCAAGCGCCGCCACGGCATGGGCTTCCTCGGCCTGGGCTCGACCATGACCATGCTGCAGATGAAGTACGGCAGCCCGGCCTCGTGCGAATTCACCGAAGCCATCGCCCGCGAGATGGCCGTGGCCGGCTGGGAAACCGCGCTGACCCTGGCCAAGGAAAAGGGCCCGGCGCCGATCATGCACGAAACCTTCGAAGTCACCGCCGCGATGCTGCGCCAGCGCCCGGAAATGGCGAAGGACGGCTGGCGCGTGGGCCAGGAGATCGAAGGCCGCCTGCTGCACGCCAAGTACAGCCGCTACATGCAGCGCATCGCCGAAGTGGCGCCGGAACTGGTGGAGGAACTGGCCGAGGTGGGCGCGCGCTTCACCCACCACAGCTCCATCGCCCCCACCGGCACCATCTCGCTGAGCCTGGCCAACAACGCCTCCAACGGCATCGAGCCCAGCTTCGCCCACCACTACAGCCGCAACGTGATCCGCGAAGGCAAGAAGTCCAAGGAGAAGGTGGACGTGTTCTCCTTCGAACTGCTGGCCTACCGCCACCTGGTCAACCCCAAGGCGATGCCGTTCGCCGAGGCCGCCGACGCGCAGCTGCCGGACTACTTCATCTCCGCCGACGACATCCACCCCAAGGAACACGTGGACGTGCAGGCCGCGGCGCAGAAGTGGGTGGACAGCTCCATCTCCAAGACCGCCAACGTCCCCACCGACTACCCCTACGAGCAGTTCAAGGACATCTACCGCTACGCGCACCAGCAGGGGCTCAAGGGCTGCACCACGTTCCGCTTCAACCCGGCCGCCTTCCAGGGCGTGCTGGTCAAGGAAGCGGACCTGGAAAACACCACCTACCGCTTCGAGCTGGAAGACGGCAGCGTGGTGGAAGCGAAGGGCAACGAACAGATCGAGTACGACGGCGAGATGCACACCGCCGCCAACCTGTTCGATGCGCTGAAGGAAGGCTACTACGGCAAGTTCTGAAGCCGCACGCCTGCCCGCGCCACGCGCGCGGGCAGGTGCGCAGCCCGGGCCGGCGCGCACAGGCGAGCCGCGTTGGCCCAACGCCACCCCACCGCTCGCCGCCGTGCGTCCCGCTTCGCTCCATGTTCCATGCCCAATCGGTATAGCATCGCCCGCGTTACATAAACACTGACACCCTGAGGAGGGTTTTTTATGAGCAACGGTAATGGTGTGACGGCGACGCTCGCGCAAGCCGCCGAGAACGTGAAGGAAACCGCCAGCAACGTGGGCGAGGCGATCGCCGCCACCGCCAGCGAGGCCGTGGCCAGCGTCAAGCAGGCGGCCGAGAACGTGCAAAAGCGCGTGCAGACCCAGGTGGCCAAGACCAAAAAAGCGGTGAAGAAGGCCGAGAAGGCCGTGGCCAAGCGCGCCGAGAAGGCCAGCAAGTCGGTGAAGAAGACCGTGGCCAACGCGCGCAAGCGCCTGGAGACGGCCAAGGCCAACGCCCAGTCCGAAGCCGCCACGCTCAACGGCAAGGCCGGCAAGAAGACCACCAAGAAGACCGCCAAGAAGGCGGCGACCAAGACCGCCGCCAAGAAGACCGTAGCCAAGAAGGCCACCGCCAAGAAGCCGGCCGCCAAGAAGACCGCGACCAGGAAGGCCGCAGTGAAGAAGGCCGCGCCGAAGAAGGCAGTGAAGAAGGTCGCCACCAAGAAGGCCGCCACCACCTCCGTGGCCAAGAAGTCTGCGGCCAAGAAGGGCGCCGCCACGCGTTCGCTGGGCGCGCGCAAGACCGCGGCCAAGAAGAGCGTGGCCAAGAAGGCCGCGCCCCGCAAGGCCGCCGCAACCAAGAAGACCGCCGTGCGCAAGAGGGCCGGCAAGAAGGCCGCGGCCAGCCGCGGCAAGAAGTAAGCCCACCCGCTGCAACCCCTCTCCCGCACGCGGGGGAGGGGCCGGGGCGAAGGCACAGCACCCGACAAAGTCACGCAATCAGGAACCGCATCATGGCCGTCAAGATCGACAAGAAAATCAAGGGCTACGCCGTCGTCACCCCCGAGGACAAGGCCCGCGAAGCCGCGCCGCCCGTGCCCGCCGCGTCGATCGACCGCGCCACCGCCGAGGCCGAGACCCCGGTGGACAACATCATCCACATGCACGAGCGCATCGAGCGCCCCGACGTGCTGATCGGCAGCACCTACAAGATCAAGTCGCCGCTGGTGGAACACGCCATGTACGTGACCCTCAACGACATCGTGCTCAACGCCGGCACCGAGCACGAACTGCGCCGCCCGTTCGAGATCTTCGTCAACTCCAAGTCCATGGAACACTTCCAGTGGATCGTGGCGCTGACCCGCATCATGTCCGCCGTGTTCCGCAAGGGCGGCGACGTCACCTTCCTGGTCGACGAGATGAAGGCCGTGTTCGACCCCAAGGGCGGCTACTTCAAGGCCGGCGGCGTGTACATGCCCTCGCTGGTGGCCGAGCTGGGCAGCATCGTCGAAGAGCACATGAAGTCCATCGGCCTGCTGCACGACCCGGAGATGAGCGACCACCAGCGCGCGCTGATCAACGAAAAGCGCAAGCAGTACGAAGAGCGCTCAAAAAAAAACAGTGAAGTGAAGCCGGCTGTTCCTTCTCCTGCGGGAGAAGGTGCCCGAAGGGCGGATGAGGGTACGGCTTCGAGCGACTCCACCGCCGACCACGAAGAAGACATCGCCGTCACCGGCGATGGCGCGAGCTTCCCGCCGTCGGCCACGATGTGCCACAAGTGCAACACCAAGGCCCTGGTGATCATGGACGGGTGCGCTACTTGTTTGAATTGTGGGTATAGCAAGTGTGGTTAATTTGCTTGACTAGATGTTGGATTGGCAGGGTCAGGTCAAGAAGTGAGTACGGCCTCCGCCTTCGCTAAAAGGACTTTTTATGTGTGCATGGTTCGTGGACCTCTCGGATAAAGAACTCTTCGGAAATGAAATGGCCGAAGATGAAGAGGAACGTCTCTTCGCCTCTTACGCATACGAGCGTGAAGAGTTCGAATATTTTCTAGACTCTTCGACAAAACTGAAGGTGGTGCGTGCATATAAGGGTGAAGGCAAGTCTGCGTTGTTGAGATGGACATTCTTGAAGCTTCGCGGGTTCAGCAACGTTGTCGTACACAATGCATATGCCAACTCGATTTCCCCTGCGGTGTCCACTGATCAAACTGAATATATTAGGGCCTGGAAAGACGCATTTATAAGAGTTGCCGCGTCAGCAGTTGGTGCAAAGATCGAATTTAAATTTAGCGATGACGTTCTGTCTCTACGCGAAGAGGCCGAGCGTGGCGGATATTCTGAGCGCGGCTTTGTGGGAGCAGTGCTTGCACGATTGAAGGCGCTTCCAGGTCTTCCTGCTTTTGCTGGGGCAGCAGATCCTGCTGCTGCCATTAAACGAGTGGCAGGAGCTAATGATCTGCAGATATGGATGGTTATTGATGATCTTGACGAGAACTTTCGCGACGTCGAGGCGGATTGCCTTAAGGTTACATCTGCATTAATTGCCATGCGTCAGCTTAGTAATGAAATTCGTGAGCTGAGATTCAGGACATCTATTCGGCCTAGCACTTGGGCGATAGTTAAAAGGAAGTACGAGGCATTGTCCAAAGTCGAGCCTTATATGGTCGATCTTCAATGGTCCCAACCTCAGCTTGAGAAAATGCTCGCTAATCGCATCAGATCCTATTTGCAAAGAAATGATGGGGTTGCGGCAGCCAGCGGAATTCTGGACACAATGACTCCCAGTGATTTAGTTGCTCAAGCTTTTGATGATCCTATGCCTTGGGGAAAAAAAGACGTTGAAAAAAGTTTTTTTGAAAATGTAGACCTTGAACACAAAATGCGTTCCCCCGCAGTGGTTGTGGCAACACTTTCTCGCTACCGGCCCCGTTGGATGATTGAACTTTGCAAGTTGGCATCGAAAAGTGCAATAAGTCACAAGCGTGGGAAAATTGGATTGGATGATCTTACTGGGCCACTAGAGAGCTTCGGAAAGACTCGTATAGATGACTTGATTGCTGAATTTAGGGCGCAATGTGAGAAGGTTGAGTTGCTCATTCAATCTTTTAAAGGGAAGCCTGAGATATTCAAGACGGATGTGTTGGTGCGTCACGTGAAGAATAATCTTGGCAGTCGGGATATAAGAATTGCTGGCATATCGGGTAGGCCGTCTGATACCGAAATAATTAGGTTTCTATTCCAAATTGGGTTTTTGACGGCGCGTAGAGAGCTCGCGG
Organism: Xanthomonas sp.; assembly: GCF_017163755.1. Classification (GTDB taxonomy): domain Bacteria; phylum Pseudomonadota; class Gammaproteobacteria; order Xanthomonadales; family Xanthomonadaceae; genus Xanthomonas_A. The sequence continues at coordinate 64,070 of NZ_JAFIWC010000023.1, read as the reverse complement.
GTGGCGGTTATCGGCACTATTCTTTTTTTGATGAGCCGACGCTATTATCTGATGGTGCAAATGACTTGGGTGTCTCTTGGGAAATACCATCATGTTTTCGGCAGGCATTGCAACTAACGAATGCTCCCCGCCGCATGCCTAGGTGACATTCTCGGTGGCAATCGGAATACCGGGTCAGGGCCGAATTTCGATCGGCGCATAGCATGTATCCTGTCTACAACGCTCGTTGACGCCGGCCCTATCAACTAGCAAGATTGATTGTTGCGTTAAATCACGCAGCCGGGATTGGTCTCCCGCTATCGAGGCGCACCAGCGCCCATCGTCCGATGTTCGGCACTTTTTTATTGCCTGCATTGTGCGAGGCGCGTGCTCGCCAGTTCATGGCGGGCGGTACGCGGGGGGCTTCGGCCCCGCCGGTCCTCGGTCCGGTAGACCAACCCGTACCGTCCGCCACCTCCGATTGGTCTCGGTGTGGCGGATTCCCTTTCTACCGAGGAATCCACTATGTCCCGCAAAGCAACCGCACCCAAAAGTACCTCAGCACCCCGCCGCCGCACCCGCGAACCCGCGTCGCAGCCCGCACAGTTCGTCGGCCCTCCGATACCGCCGATATCGCTCGGCGACCTGTCGCATACCACGTTGTTCGATCCGGTGCCGATGGACGACGAGCTGCCGCCCAAGCGTCCGCCTCGCTCGCGACGCCCTGCGCAATGCACGGTGGGGTGTCAGTACGCCGACGTGCTGGTGGATGGCCGCCCGCAGAGCGTGCGCATTCCCACCCTGCGCCTGAGCGGCCGCTGGCTGGCCGAGCTTGGGTTCGAGCCGGGCAGCAAGCCGCGCATCGCCGTCGTCGATGGCGCGCTGGTGATCACGTGCGCGCCGAAGACAGGTGTGCGCTGAGCCACTACGTCGTGTGACGACTCAATCGAGTCGTCGCAGGCCGAAAGCGGAATGCTGCCGTCCGCGCCTGGCGGCACTTGGTAGCTCAGCTCCTTTGCCCCGCAGCCTGCAATGGCACCGTTGCACGGTACGCCTTCCCAATTGGGGTGCTGCGGCCTGGCTTCGAATGTGAGTTGAGCTAAAGGAGGCTGTGGCTTAGGACGTGTTGCGTGAGCACTCCGTTGGCTGTAGATTGTGAGTAAGCCTCACAAATCGAATGAATGTCGTCCATCGCTCCCACGCCCGGTACGCGCAAGACCAAAGGGCACAAGTCCGAACGTACCGTCGAAGGCCTGCTGGTCGCGGCGCAGGCGGTGTTCACTGCCTCGGGCTACGAGCGCGCCACGACGGCGGAAATCGCTCAGGCCGCCGGCGTCTCCGAAGCCACGGTCTTCGCCTACTTCGGCAGCAAGCGGCAGCTGTGCCTGGAGGTGGTCCGCCGCTGGTACGACCAGATCAGCAGCGAGCTCGAGCGCGACGTGCCGCTGTTGCCGGGCACGCGCGCGCGCCTGCAGTTCGTCATCCGCCGGCACCTGCAACACCTGATGGGCGACGGCGTCGGGCTGTGCGCGCTGATCCTGGGCGAGGGGCGTACGTTCGACCAGGCCTTCTCCGAGGCCATCGTCGACTTCAAGCGCCGCTACACGGCGCCCCTCGTGCGGACATTGACCGAGGCGCAGCAGGCCGGCGAACTGCGCGCCGAGGTGCCGGTGCGCATGATGCGCGACATGGTGTACGGCGCCATGGAACACGTGCTGTGGGGCTATGTCGCCTCGGGCCGCAAGCCTTCGCTGGAGGCGACCGCGCAGCAGCTGACCGATGTGTTCATGGACGGCTTCGGCGCCCGCCCGCCTGCGGTGCAGGCGCTGCAGCGCTTGCAGGCCGACGTGATGGCCGCGGTGCGCACGTTCGAGGCCGCTGGCGCCGATGGCGAACCGGCATCGGCACGCAAGCGATAGCCATGGGCGCCTTGACCGATCGATGCGCGATGCGCTGCGCGAACGTGCGATCGCTGACAAGCAAGCGCCGTCATCCGCCCATGCCGGCGTGATCCGCAGGTAGGCCTTCGTTCGCCTGCGATCGACCAAGTGCAGCGGAAAACCGCCGGATGGAACGCGACGGCGTTCGACACCGCAAGCGCTTCCAACCTTTCTCCTCCACGTTTGGTGCCGACAATGGAAACCACTCCCCCAACCGAAACCACAGACGCCACCGCCATCGTCCGCTTCGATACGAAGATCGCCGTGGTCGTGCGCGAGGACCTGCCGGTCTGGCAGAAGCTCAACGTCACCGCGTTCCTGATCAGCGGCATCACCGCGCAGCACCCGGACATCATGGGCGAGCCCTACGTGGACGCCGACGGCCGCGCCTACAACCGGCTGTGCGGCCAGCCGATCATCTGCATGGCGGCCAATACCGACACCCTGCGCAAGATCCACGGCCGCGCGATCGACAAGGGCGTCACCACCTCCGCCTACACCGAAGAGATGTTCTCCACCGGCCACGACGCGGCCAACCGCGCGGTCTTCTCGAAATTCGGCAAGGACGACGCCCGCATCGTCGGCATCGCGCTGCGCGACACAAAGAAGCGGGTCGACAAGATCACCGAAGGCGCGCGGATGCATCCGTAGTCCCTATGTGTCCGCTTGCGACCAGCTAGCTTAATATCGGAGCGACCCGGCGATCGCTTGGGTTTACCGGCGTGGCTGGCTTCGCATCCGTGGAGAGGCAAGCCGACAACATAGGGGTACCGATGCAAGGACGCAGGACGTCATCTTCCGGTTGGGGCGAGCTGCTGTTCGTCGTCACGATAGCCTTCGGGCTTCCCATCTACTCGAGCCTCTCGGCCGTACTGGCGCCCGTCGTCGAGCCGTCCTTCTCGCAGGGAAGCCTGTGGGGAATGGTGGTCTACGAACTGTTTATCCTGATCTTGCTGGGCTCGGCGCTCTGGTTCCGGGGATGGCGGCCGCAGGAACTGGGATTGCAGTGGCAGGCGCGAGACATCCGGCCGGCCTTGGGCCTGCTGGTCGCATGTGTGGTGGCCTGCTATCCCTTGAACTGGCTGGGCGCCAACATGGCGGAAGGGGTGAATCCCTCGATGGATGCCATGGTCGCCGGAAATCTGTCGCTTGCCGCGGTAGTCGCGGTCTCGCTCATCAATCCCGTCTTCGAAGAAGTGTTCGTCTGCGCCTACGTGATACGCGCATTGGAGCGCAACCACAGCCAGGCGTTCGCCGTGAACGTCAGCGTGGCGATCCGCACTTCGTACCACCTGTACCAGGGACCCATCGGCGCGATCTCATTGCTCGTAGTGGGGCTGATCCTCGGCTGGTGGTTCGCAAGAACGGGCCGCCTGTGGCCCGCCATCGTCGCCCATGGCGTGATGGACCTGCTGGGGTTGATGCTCTATGCGTAGCTGGCGAGGGCGGCCATGGTTCGGGCTGGCTTGCGGCGGAGTGAGTACGTGGGAAGCAACGACATTAGCTCCACACAGTATTCAAGGCCAAAGCTGGTACCGGCTCCTTTCCTGCGTGAAGGTGAGTGACCTCGGTAACAAGAGTCTCGAGAATGGGTGAGAGGTACTCCGTGATCAGATGGACACGAAGTGAGCGGGGCTCTGAACCAGGACCCGTATCCTATTTTTATGAATTGCGGCGCCACTCCGGGATCTATCGCGGCTTAGCCATTCTGGCGGGTTTCCGAGATGTTGACATTGCGTGAAGTTCCCGCAATGCTCCGCGTCATTAGGCCATTGAGGGCCGCATAGCAGGGATGTTATGCAACAGGGGGGAGTCGCGTTAGCGCTCGTTGGGGAAGAAGTGCCTGCGGCAGGCTCGCTACCGGATCTTGCGTTGCATGGCCTTGTGCCGTTGGCGCAATTCCATGGAATCGCTGCCGATGCGTCGCCGCTTACACTTGAGCTCGGCAGGAGTGGCAGGGCCTTCGCTGAGGTCGCCGCCGCTCCGCTGACGGCTGCTCGTAAACGTGGCCTGAAGGCCACCGCCGCAGAACCCATGCCGGTCGGCGAGACGCTGATCGAGACGCGTCTGGGTCCGTTGCGCCTGACCGCCACGGCCATCGACAGCGACGCTATCCCGCATCTGGCCCCGGCGCCGGACGTGCCGGCCGGGCGCTTCGCCGCCGAGCAGGCCCTGGCCAGCAGCCAGTTCGAGGCATTGCAGGCCAAGCGCCACAACCTGCAGGCGGCCATCGCGCAGCGCCGGGCCGAACTGCGGACCACGCGCGACACGATCGAGCCGATGGCCGAGTCGGCGCGCATCTCCAAGGCGCGTGCCGAGGACTACGGCCGCCTGGTCGAGGGCAAGTACGTCGGCCGCCACGACTACCTGCTGCGCGAGCAGGAGCGCATCGCCGCCGAGCGCGACCTGGCCACGCAGCGCAACCGGCTGCAGGAGATCGGCTCGGCGCTGAGCGCGGCCGAGGAGGAACTGCGCGTGCTGGTGGCCGACTTCCGGCAGCAGACGCTGGACCAGTTGCGCGAGGCCGAGCAGAAGGTGGCGCAGGGCACGCCGGAACTGGCCAAGGCCGGGCGGCGCGATGGCCTGATGACGCTGTGCGCGCCGGTGGACGGCACCGTGCAGCAACTGGCGGTGCGTGCCGTCGGTGAGGGTGACAAATGGGGCGAGCGTCGCTTCAAACGGAAATAACTAAGGACCAATGGAGAAGGCCATGATCGCAGATGACAAAACAATTTACTTTGTGCTTGGTGATTTAAATACGCCAGAACTCCCGGCTGCGCCTCAGTCCGAGGACGCGAAGCTGGCTCTGTTGCGAGCCTACGTCGATCTATACAAGGATTTCATAGAGGATGCGGACGCTAATTTAACTGAAGAAGTCATAAAACAATTATCGAAAATAGAACTAGAGACGCTGTCGGAAAACATCGCTCAGGCTATGAAAGAGCAGCCCGAAATGGCAGCTCATTACGCTCAACTCAACGATTATGAGCGCATCGCCATAAGGTGGAAGGAGATGGCCATCGCGTCGGGATCACCCGACGCTGCTCAAGTTGCAGCGTATTGCGACGAGGTGGTTGCCCAAAAGCAAGGCGCCATTGCATTGCTTACGGCGGCAGGCGTCGATTCCAGTGCGGCTTTCAGGGCGGCCAAGATACTGGGGAGCGGTGCTGGCAACATTATGTCGGCCTTGGAGATTGCAGGGGCTGTACAAGACGGTTCGACGGATCCGGGAGGCGCGCTGACCAAACTCTTTGGTATTGGCATAGGTTCCGTAGCGATGAGCGCCCTCCTCGGTGCATTCGGCGGAGTCGCTGCGCTGACCGCTATGCCTATCGGAGTAATTGTAGGTGTCGGGGCTCTGGTACTGGGCGCCGCATACGCGGCGGAGCAGATCGGCGAAATAATCTGGGAGGAGTTTGTTTCGGATAATCTGTGGCAATGGCTTGACGAGATGGGGATGAAAGAGCAATTCGAAGAGCTTATCTCCACGATTGGGCAGGCGATCGGCGCTGTGGTCCCGGGTGACCCGGAGTCGCCACCATACAGAACACAACAAGTGCTGAGTGGCGAAGTCATCGCGTCAAATGAAAAGAACAATGTCGTCGTTGGCAATGATGGGCGCAACGATATTTCCATGCTGCATGGGCGCACGGTCGCTTTCGGAGAAGGCGGCGACGATATCTACCGTGTATATGAAACTGCGCACGGAAATCAAGTGATCTCTGACAGTAAGGGCGCAAACACCTTGCTGTTTGGCTTGGATGAGATCGGTAGCCTAGGCTTGGTCAAGATAGGCGAAAACGTATACCAGTCTGAAAGCGGACACTACACGATTACCCGGGTCGGCGAGGGTGAGGGCGCAGATCTGGTGATATCGTCAAAGCACTATGGCGCCACCGTTACGATATTGAACTGGAGCAATGGTCAGTTCGGTATCGATCTTCCTGGCGAGCCTGCGCCGTATGTGCCACCAACACCTCCGCACAATGGAAATGCGCAAGACGACTTGTTCGGACGTTCGGTGGAAAATGCGGGAAATGATGTTGTCAATGGCTTCTCTGGAAACGACGGTATTGACGGCGGAGCGGGCGACGACCGCTTGGATGGTGGAGCGGATGAAGATCTAATATTTGGTGGGACCGGGAATGACCGCATACTCGGCGGATCGGGCAACGATTACATCTTCGATGGCTCGGAGATGATCGAAATGCGGCCCTGGACGGATGGCGAAAAGGCCTCCGCCGAGTACGACCTCGAGCACTACCTCGGTGAAGGGGTGGTCAAGGCCAGGGGAGCAAGCTGGTATGTCGTAGAGGGCGGTCTACTGGAGGGCGTAACTGTAGCTAGCAAGACTAACTTGGACCCGAACCAGCACCCAAGCGGTGACGACTTCATCGATGCGGGAACGGGCGATGACGTGGTGTACGCAGGGGAGGGAGATGACGTTGTCTTGGGAGGGCAAGGCAACGATGTTCTCTATGGTGGATATGACCACGACACCATCAGCGGCGGCGATGGCAATGACGTCATCGCGGGCGACCACGGCCACTTGAGGTCAACAACCTTTCCAACATTGAATGTATCGGACGCAGCGGAAGCCAACGGCAACGACACCATTGACGCCGGCTTAGGCGACGACTATGTGGTGGGTGCGGGCGGCAATGATGTCATTTACGGTGGCGAAGGCGGCGACACGCTCTATGGTCGTGGGTTGGGCAATACCGCCGCCGACACCGCAGACCTGGACGCAGACTACATCGACGGCGGCGCCGGCAGCGATTTGATCTTTGGCGACGACGGCGACGACATTATTTATGGCGGCGATGGCGATGATCAGATTCATGGAGACAATGCCGGATCAAATGTGCGCTCGGGCAATGACACGATCCATGCGGGTACGGGGAACGATATCGTCGTCGGCGGCCGTGGAGAAGATGTCATTGACGGCGGCGACGGCGTCGACGTGCTGCGAGGAGATGCATCCGACATCGATGGCGCGCACCACGGCCGGGATCTGATCACTGGCGGTTCCGGCAACGACCAGATTCTAGGTGGCGGAGGCGCGGATTCCCTGGACGGTGGCGATGGCGACGATGTGATCGCTGGCGACGAGTGGACCGGGGAAGCGCTGGCCGTGCAGTATCACGGTGACGACTATCTGTCTGGCGGGGCCGGTGCCGACCTGCTGGTCGGCAATGGCGGAAACGACACGCTCGACGGTGGAGCGGACGCTGACGAGCTTCAAGGCGGTGACGGGAGCGATCGCCTGATGGGCGGCGCCGGGGACGACATACTCTTCGGACAGGCGGATAGCGACGTCATTAGTGGCGGCGCCGGCGCAGACAAGGCTTATGGAGGAGATGGCAACGACACTCTGGCGGGTGGCGCGGACGACGACATTCTCGTCGGAGAGGCAGGCGACGACGTGTTGGAGGGGGGCGATGGCGGCGATACCGCTAGTGGGGGTATCGGCGACGACACGCTGTACGGCGGAGCCGGCAACGACACGCTGGATGGCGGTGAGGGGGCGGATGCCCTCAATGGTGGCGATGGCAACGATGGCTTGTACGGTGGTGCAGGCCAGGATTCCTTGGCCGGGGGTGCAGGCAACGATCAACTCATCGGTCAGGATGGTAACGATACTCTTTCCGCTGGCGAGGGAGACGATGTACTTCTGGGGGGCGCCGGTAACGATGAAATGACCGGTGGCGCGGGCGACAACCGCTACTATTTCAACCGGGGCTTCGGCAGAGACATCGTCCATCTCGAGGATGGTGTCGATGGCTTGGTCTTTCAGGACGGTATCGCCTCGCATGAACTCGCCTTCACCCGATCAGGTGATGACCTGCTGGTCGATTTGATCGGACAGGCGGATCAGGTGCGGATCGTCAACTATTTCTCGGCCGGAACACGGGTTACGATCTTCACCGCGGATGGTCGCGCATATGGCCGTGCTGACTTCGATAGCGCCATCTTGTACACCATGCCGGTGGCGGGTGGAGACGGCGCCGACAGCTTGAACGCGGGTGAAGGTGCGCGCCTCTATGGGTTCGGTGGCGACGATACGCTGAATGGCGGTGGCGGCGATGACCTCCTCGATGGCGGCAGCGGCAATGATGTGCTGGTTGATGGGCTTGGCGGCGACATCATGCTGGGCGGTGCTGGCAACGACACGCTTCATTTTGTCGCCGGATCCAGCTCGACCACCAGCGACATCGCCGACGGCGGATCGGGCAACGACGTCTATCATGTTGCATGGCACTCCGGCATGGACACGATCGCTGGGTTGGGCGCCGCCGATGCTGGCATCGACCGGATCATCCTGGACGGTATCGCCGACACGATGGTGACCAACTTCCAGATTTCCGGAAATGACCTTTACGTCATGGTGGGCAATCCGTCGATCGGGGCCACCGACAATATTCTGAGGCTTTTGGGGTTTCTCGCGGAAGGCGCCGCGGCTCACACGCTCGAGTTCTCGAACGGCGTAACGTTGACCGCAGCGGACTTCATGAAGCAATGGTGGTTCGGTACAACGGGAGATGACGAATTTACCGGAACATTCGCACCCGACAGCATCCAGGGATACGGCGGAAACGACGTGCTGTCCGGGGGGATGGGCAATGACGACATCATCGGATCAGAAGGCGACGACATCCTTCACGGCAACGAAGGCAACGACGACTTGTACGACGGTGTGGGCCAGGATGTTGTCTATGGCGATGCCGGAGATGACGAGTTCTATATCGAATACGACAGCAGCGCGGATCGCTTCATTGGTGGGGTGGGTGACGACAAGTACTATTTCCGCAAATCGGACTTGAGTGCATTCACCGCGCAGGTAGAAGAGGACGTGGCGGGCGGAACAGACACGGTGTACAGCATGTCTTACCACACGACGCTGTCAGCCAACGTGGAAAACCTCGTCGCCGAGCACGGTGGCGTCACGTATCTCCAGAACGGGGTCGTCGTGCCGCGGAGGCTTGTGGGCAACGATCTGGCGAATGTCATCAGCATCGCGCGGGCTGGCGGCGCCAACTCGCACCGTGGAATGGTCTATTTGATGGACGGCGGTGCTGGCGAGGACACGTATATCGGCAGCGAGGCTGACGAGATATATGTGGTGGATAGTCCGGACGACGTGATTATTGAGCAGGACGTGCCCGGATACAGGTCAAGCGACACGGTACGCGCTTCCTTCTCGTATTCGATTGCCGGCCGGGCCGAGCTTGAGAACGTGGAGTTGACCATCGCTGGCACCACGGCCATCGGCAACGAGGGGGGCAACCGCCTGGATGGGCGGATGGCGGATGGTGCAAATACCTTGATTGGCGGCAACGGCGACGATGTCTATGTGATCGACTACCAGGATGTGATGGTGGAGGGTATCTCGGGCGGGCGAGACACCGCGATCGTCGGTGGCTTGCAGAGTGGTAGCGATTACTTCGATGTCCCGATTGGCACGTATGTCGAGGTGTTTCAGCTCCACGAGGATCTCGGCAATGCACATTTGCGCGGCAATGCCGAAAACAACGTACTGGTGGGGAACAGTTACTCCAACTGGCTGTCAGGCGGTGCTGGCGACGATGAGCTGAGGGTAGGGGCAGGCATGAGCGCCTATATCAACGACAGGCTTGACGGCGACGAAGGAAACGACCTGCTTGTGGCTGGCGGTGGCAATGCTGGCCTTTACGGCGGGAAGGGCAATGACGTGATCGAGCTGGGGTGGGGCGTCAACACGGTGGGTTATGCGTCGGGTGACGGTAGCGACGTGGTTCGCGCAGGTCCAGCAGCAGCCGGAAAGAAAGATAGGATATTTTTTGATTTGAGCATCGATGGCGATGATGCCGTCTGGGCGCGTGACGGAAATGATCTGCTGATCACGTTCGTCGATACCGCTGGCGACGCTATTACAGTAAAGGACTATTGGCGCCAGGAGCAGGGTGTCGATGTGCTGTCGGGCGTTATAGATGAATTTTATTTCAGTAATGGGCAGTCAACCAGGACCGGGCTAACGCTGGAACAGCTGCGCAATAAGGCCCCGGTGGCGAATATCGGGTACCGTCAAGAGTACGCGACTAGTGGCCAGTTCTTCAGTTATACCATGCCTGAAGATATGTTCTCCGATGAAGATATGGCGACGCTGGTCTACTCGGTGGCCAATTTGCCGGCTTGGTTAAGCTTCGATGCGGCGACCCGTACATTCTCTGGACTACCGACATCAAACGATGAGCCAACGAGCTATATTGAAGTCTTCGCCACCGATTCCTTAGGTGCATCGGCGACCTTGACATTGTCGATGTCGGTCATGAATCCGATCAGTGGGACCAGCGGCAATGACTCCATTGTGGGAACCGATCGGCCAGATCTCATCTTCGCCGGTGCGGGCAACGATGTTATCAACGGCGGACTGGGCGTGGATCGCATGTATGGTGAGGCCGGAAACGACAGCTATACCGTCGATGATGGCCGAGATGTCGTCGTGGAAGCGGAGTCAAATGGAGATGACTTGGTCAATGCTTCCGTAGACTACAGTTTGACGGACAACGTCGAGCGCCTGACACTAGGCGGCCAAGCCATGGAGGGAAGCGGCAATGCCCTGGACAACGCTATTACTGGCAACGGCTACTATAACGTGTTGAATGGGGAAGACGGCAACGACACCTTGCTTGGAAATGGCGGCGATGATTCTTTGGGGGGGGCTCGGGGAACGACTACCTGGACGGCGGGAGCGGTTCCGACTCGATGTACGGTGGCGAAGGCAACGATACCTATGTCGTGGCTAGCGCTGGAGACATGGTGCAGGAATGGGAGGGCGGTGGCATCGACACGGTTCGTGCGTCCATTTCCTACACGCTGGGCTACGAGATGGAGAATCTGGTGCTGACCGGCTCAAGCGGGCTGAGCGGCTCGGGCAACGAGCTCGACAACGTGATCACCGGGAATGGTGGTGCCAACACCTTGCAGGGTTTTGAGGGAAATGACTTCCTGGACGGCGGAAGCGGCAACGATAATCTGGTAGGCGGTATCGGCAACGATACATACGTTGTCGGATCTACTGGGGATGTGGTGACCGAGTCGGCTGGCGAGGGCGTTGATACCGTCAGGTCCTCGATCACCTACACGCTGGGCGCCGAGCTTGAAAACCTTACGCTTACCGGTACCTCCGTCATCAATGGCAGCGGCAACGCCGGCGCCAATATCCTTGTTGGCAACAGTGGAAACAACTCACTGTCCGGTCTGGGTGGCAATGATGTGCTTGAAGGCATGGGTGGCGTGGATACGCTGACGGGCGCGGCCGGGAACGACACCTATCTGATGGCGCGGGGCTATGGCACCGACACCGTAGTCGATAGTGATTCCGCAACGGGCAACTTTGATGTCGCTCGCTTCTTGACTGGAGTTGCGCACGACCAACTGTGGTTTAGGCGTCCATCAGGAACCAATAATCTCGAGATAGCGATCATCGGTACCACGGATAAGCTTGTGGTAAAGGATTGGTACCTGGGGTCGCAGTATCATGTAGAGGAGTTCCGTGCTGATGACGGGAACAAGATATTGCGTGCCGCAGATGTCCAGGTGCTGGTGAATGCCATGGCCGGAATGACGCAGCCCGCCCAAGGCCAAACTATCCTCAACCCGAGCCAGCGAGCGGCGCTCGACGCTGTCATCGCAAGCGCTTGGCAGTCTGGTCCGACTTCTGCAACCAGCGGGAGTGCACAGCGTATGACGGTGCAACAAAGCGGCGCCGAACTCGCCGTCATTCAGTCGTATGGGCTCGTGACAGCGGCGGCAGAGTCGCTCAATAGCGGAAGCGACCTCCATGCTCCCACCGCCATCGAGGCAGGTGCCGCTCCTCGGCAGTGGGGCTCGCTACCGTGGGAAGAAGATGGCTATGCTCAGCATTGGCGTCTTCACGATTTGAATAGTGGGGACTGGACCAGTGGGCCGGCGGACACCGGTCTAGTACCAGCTTTGCAATCATCGGTAGTTGATAAAATTCCGGCGTTGGATGTCCTGGTTTCCGCGATGGCAAGTTTCCAGGTGCATGAGGGTACGCTGGCGGCGGCGCCTATTCACGAGCGGCCACATCACGTGCTGTTCTCGATTCCGTTGGCCTGAGGGCTTTCGTCGTTGCAAGTGATAGTGGAGGTCGAGGCAGCTTTCGTCTCGACCTCTTTTTGTACCCGCTCGCTACATGCAGAAAGCCATGAGGCCGTCAGTTGCAGTAGCGCGATCAGCAGCCTCCACGCCCCGCCGCATAGCGCAGCCCCTGCCGCAGTTGCGCCAGGAAATTCGCGTCGGCGTATACCGCTTCGTCGTGGCCCAGGCCGGTGTACCAGCTGCGGCCGCCGTCGAAGGGGTGGCACCAGGCGATGGGGTGGTCCGTGCCCATCGTGCCGCCTTCGTAGAGGCCTTCGTCCACGGTGGCGATGACCTGCACCTGCGCGCGCGGATTGCTGCGGTAGTTGTAGATCTCGTCGCGGATGGGCCACGGCGCGCCGGCGGGGCGGCCGTCGCGTTCGGGCTGCACCTGGGTGGACTGCAATCCGGGCGGATGGCCCTTGAACCAGGCGCCGACCAGGCGCCCGTACCACGGCCATTCGTATTCGGTGTCGGCGGCCGAGTGCACGCCGACGAAGCCGCCGCCGTTGCGCACGAAGCCCTCGAACGCCTGCTGCTGCGCCGGGTCCAGGATCGCGCCGGTGGTGCTGGCGAACGCCACCACGCGGTAGCGGGCGAGGTTGGCGGGGGTGAAGTCGTCGGCGTTTTCGCTGTGGTCGGCGACCAGCCCTTCCTCCGCCGCAAGCCGGCGCAGCGTCGCGACGGCGGTGGGAATGGACTCGTGGCGGAAGCCGGCGGTCTTGCTGAAGACCAGCATGCGGTCCGGCGGCGGAGCGGCCGTGGCGGCCCCAGCGAGCATCGTGGCGAGCGAGAGGGCGAGTACGTTCATGGGCCGATTCTGCGCCCAATGGCGCGGCCGCGGTAGGGACGCATTCGACGCCTGGTGCCGGCGCCAATGCATTGCGTCTTGCTGCTCGTCCGGTTCCGTGGGACGGTCTCGGGCTGCGGACGCCGCTCAGCTGCCAACGGGCGGGATTTCCAGCGGCGTGTGCGCGCGGTCCACCGCCAGGATCGATGCGTCGTCGGGGTCGCGCAGCAGGTGCACCGTGGTGCCGGCCACGCAGAACTGCGGCAGCAGCGCTTCGTCGATCAGCGTGCGCAGCGTCGCCAGGCGGGTGGCGCCCTTGTGGTCAAAGACGTTCAACGCCAGCTCGACCGCGTGCACGGTCTGTCCATGGCTGCCGCCGCGGGTCAGTCCATGCTCGGAGCGCTTGAGCGATTCGATCTGCGCCTCGGTCGGGATGCCGCGGTGCACCAGGCGCTGCCAGGTCTTGGCTTCGGCGGAGTAGATGCGGTTCTCGCGCGTGGCGACGACGACCACCGAGGCCCCGGCCACCAGGACCGCGCCCATCATGATCGCGAACACGCTCCACATCAGGATCTCAAGGATGGCCATGCTCCGTCGTGGCCCATACCACTCGCTGTGCGGGAGTCTAGGAACCGCCTGTGTCACATGCATGACGCAAACCGCGGGCGCCGCCGGCACCGCCATAGGGCGCCGTGACTTCCGGGCCGCGACCGCCGGGCGCGATTGCGCTGCAATCGCGGGCATTCGCGCGGCGGGAACGGGACATGGGCATCGGCAGGTTCGCAACGATCGTTCCGCTGCTGCTGGCCGCCACGGCCATGGCCGCGCCCGCCGCGGACGACGAGGCGCAGGTGCGTGCCGCCGACGCGCGGTTCTGGCAGGCGTACAACGCCTGCGACCTGGCGGCGGTGGGCGAGGGCTTCACCGCCGACGTCGAGTTCTACCACGACAAGACCGGCCTGACCCAGTCGAAGCAGGCGGTGGTCGAATCGCTGCGCAAGGGCCCGTGCGCGGATCCGCGCATGCGCCTGCGGCGCGAGGCGGTGCAGGAGAGCCTGCGCTTCCACGCGCTCAAGGGCGGCTACGCCATCCTGTCCGGCAGGCACCGGTTCTACGTGGAGGAAGCCGGCAAGCCGGAGCGCCTGGACGGCGAAGCCGAGTTCACCAACCTCTGGCAACTCGCCGACGGCCGCTGGCGCATGCGCCGCGTGCTGAGCTACGACCACGGGCCGGCGGCGTACGTGCCGCCGCCACGAACGCTGACGCTGCCGGCCGACACGCTGGCGCGCTACGCGGGGCGCTACCGCTCGCCGCGTATCGGGCAGATCGTGGTCGCCGTCGATGGCGACCATCTCGCGCTGGTGGCCGGCAGCTTCGTCGCCACGCTGTATCCGGAGTCGCCACGGCGGTTCTTCGCGATGGAGCGCGACCTGCGCTTCGAGTTCGAAGGCGGCGGCGACGGAAAGGCGCAGGCACTGGCGGTCTACGAGCACGGCGCGCTCAGCGAGCGTGCGCAACGCGCCGAGTGAGGCGGTGCCAGGCCTGCGCTGCGCGTTCCGGGTTGGAGCGTGGCGGGGCTAGTGGTGCCCGCTGACCGCATGCGGCACGTAGTGGGCCTCCAGCGCCGCGATCTCGTCCGCGCTCAGCGCCAGGTCCAATGCGGCGACCGCGTCGTCCAGGTGCTGCGGCTGGGTGGCGCCGATGATCGGGGACGAGACCTGCGGCTTGGCCAGCACCCAGGCCAGCGCCACCTGCGCCATCGGCACGCCGCGCACGTGCGCGAGCTGCTCGACGGCGTCGATCACGCGTCCGTCGGCGTCCTCGGTGCCGGCGTACAGGGTCTGGCCGAAGGCGTCGCTGCGGGTGCGCTCGGTCTGCACGCCCTTGGGCCGGGTCAGGCGGCCGCGCGCCTGCGGACTCCACGGGATCAGGCCCACGCGCTGGTCGGCGCACAGCGGGATCATCTCGCGCTCTTCCTCGCGGTAGAGCAGGTTGAGGTGGTTCTGCATCGTCACGAAGCGGGTCCAGCCGTGGGCGCGCGCCACGTCCTGCGCCTTGGCGAACTGCCAGGCATGCATCGACGAGGCGCCGATATAGCGCGCCTTGCCGGCCTTGACCACGTCGTGCAGCGCTTCCATGGTCTCTTCGATCGGCGTGTCGTAGTCCCAGCGGTGGGTCTGGTACAGGTCCACGTAGTCCAGGCCCAGGCGCTGCAGGCTGGCGTCGATCGCGGCCATGATCGCCTTGCGCGACAGGCCCTTGCGGTTGGGCCCGTCGCCGTCCACGACGTTGAACACCTTGGTCGCCACCACCGCTTCGTCGCGGCGGGTGAACTCCTTCAGCAGGGTGCCGACGATGCGCTCGGAGGTGCCGGCCGAATAGGTGTTGGCGGTGTCGAAGAAGTTGATGCCGTGCTCCACCGCGCGGCGGAAGATCGGCCGGCTCGCCGCTTCGTCCAGGCTCCACGGGTGGGTGCCGGCGGCGGGGTCGCCGAAGCTCATGCACCCCAGGCACAGCCGCGAGACGTCCAGCCCGGTGCTTCCCAGTTTCACGTACTTCATCGTCTGCGCTCTCCGGTAATCGTTGCGACTGCGGGAGGGTAGCGCCTGGGCCCGCGCGGTGGGGCGGTGCGGGCGAAACAGCGCGTTGCGCGCGAAGCGCCAGCGCGGTCCTGCACCGCTGCGTGCGGGAGTCCGGCGCACGTTCGCCTGCCGCAGCGTCGCCGCGGCGGAAGGAGACGATCTGTGTGGCGCCGCAGGCGGCGGCTCCCGACCGAACGCCTAGGCGATATGCGCAGCGAACCCGGTCAGCGCCGGCGCGATCTCCGGCCGCAACACGAGCTCGGGAATCCGGTAGTCGCCGCCGTTCTGCGCGCGGAACGCGATCGGCGCGGCCGTCCACAGCGTGTCCAGGCGCTGCGCGAGCGCGTCGCGCACCTGCGCCAGCCGCGCCTCGTCCATGCGCCCGGTGCGATGGACCACGAACGGCGGCAGCACGTCGAAGCCGGGGTAGTGCAGGATGCCGTGCTGGATCGGGAACAGCAGGTCGTCGATGGGGCCGTTGATGCCGCGCGGGCCGTAGTGCGATTCCCAGCCGCCGGTGGTGACGATCAGCATGGCGCGCTTGCCGGCCAGCGTGCCCTCGCCGTAGCGCTCGCCCCAGCGCGTGTCGGAGTGCTCGCCCACGCCGTACGCGAAGCCGTAGGCATAGACGCGCTCGACCCAGCCTTTGAGGATCGCCGGCATCGAGAACCACCACAGCGGGAACTGCAGGACGACCGCGTCGGCCCATTGCAGCTTGTGCTGTTCGCGCGCGATGTCCGGGCTCTGCCGGCCGGCCGCGAACGCGCGCCGGGAGTCGAGCGATGGATCGAACCGTTCGCCCGCCGCGCCGTCGAGGCTGTCGTCGGCATCGAGCACGGCCTTCCACTGCATGGCGTACAGGTCCGAGACCTGGACCGTATGGCCGGCGCGGGTCAGGCGTTCGACCGCGAAGTCCTTGAGCGTGCCGTTCAACGAACGGGGTTCGGGATGCGCATAGACGAGAAGGAGGTTCATGTGGCGCCTTGGGAGTGGGGATGGACCCAAGCTAGGCGCGCGCCAGGTATATTGGAAATGAATTTCGAGTATTCCAGGTATCGACTTGGTTAATCTCAGGAGCTTGGACCTCAACCTGCTGGTCACGCTCGATGCGCTGCTCGCCGAGCACAACGTGACCCGTGCGGCCGAGCGCCTGCACCTGTCGCAGCCATCGGTCAGCGTGCACCTGGCCAAGCTGCGGCAGGCGCTTGGCGACCCGCTGCTGCTGCCGGGGCCGCGCGGCATGCGTCCGACCGCACGCGCCGACGCGCTGCGCGAGCCGCTGCGGCAGGCGCTGGAGGCGCTGCAGCGCGCGGTGGCGCCGGCCGCGCCGTTCGATCCGTCCCAGGCCGGCGATACCTGGCGCGTGGCCGCGTCCGACTACGGCGAATCGACGGTGCTGCTGCCGGCGCTGCGCGGCCTGCGCGCCGCGGCGCCGGGCACGCGGCTGGCGATCGTGGACATGGTGCCGGCGCGCATCGCCCGGCAGGCCGAACAGGGCGAGATCGACCTGGCCTTGCACACCAGCGAAGGCGCGCCGCCGGGGCTGCGCCGGCGCACGCTGTTCGCCGAACGCTACGTGCTGGCCGGCCGCGCGGACCATCCGCGCCTGCGGCGGCGGCCCACGCTGGCGCAGTTCTGCAAGCTCGAGCACGTGGTGGTGTCGCCGGACGGCGGCGGCTTCCACGGCGTCACCGACCAGGCGCTGGCCGAGGCGGGACTGGCGCGGCGGGTGGCGCTATCCGTACCGCATTTCCTGTTCGTGATGGCGGCGCTGGCCAGCACCGACCTGGTGGCGATGCTACCGGAGCGGCTGCTGCGCGATCATCCGGCGTTGCGCGTGGTCGAGCCGCCGATCGCGGTGCCGGGATACGAGATGGCGATGCTGTGGCACGAGCGCACGCATCGCGACCCGGCGCAGCAATGGCTGCGCGAGCACATCGCGCGCTCGGTGTGAGCGTGGCCGGGCCGTCGCGGCGGCATGGCGGCATCGCCGGGCGCGCCAGGCGCGCGCCGCGGCCGTCGCGCTCCTGGCAGGCGGATGCCCGGGCCCCGTCGCTCGGGTACACTGCCGCCGCTTGACGACGCGCCAGCCTCCGTTGCCGCCAGCCACAGTCGTGAGAGTCCGCGCCGGCGCCTGCCCGCGGTCCATTCCACACTTTGGAAACCTGCATGCGTATCTCTCCTGTTCGCGCCGGCGCGCTGCGCGTCGGCCTGCTGGCGGCCGGCCTGTCCGTGGCGGTGCCGGCCATGGCGCAAGCCGATGCCTCCGGCCCGACCGAACTGGACGCGGTCAACGTCAAGGGCCAGCGCGTGCGCTCCTATGCGGTGGAGCAGACCGCGGCGGCGACGCGGCTGGCGCTGACGCCGCAGGACACGCCGCAGTCGGTGAGCATCGTCACCGAGCAGCGGATCGAGGACCAGCACCTGACCTCGGTGCGCGAGGTGCTGGACAACGTCACCGGCGTGTCCTCCAGCGCCTACGACACCGAGCGGGTGCTGTTCTACGCGCGCGGTTTCCAGGTCGAGAACATGGCCTACGACGGGGTGCCGGTGGCGCCGGGGCTGAATTCCGGTTCGGCCGACGCCAGCCTGGACACGGCCATCTACGAACGCATCGAAGTGTTGCGCGGCGCCAGCGGCCTGCTCAGCGGCGCCGGCAGCCCGTCGGCCACGATCAACTTCGTGCGCAAGCGCGCCGACAGCGGCACCGCGCGGGCCGAAGCGTCGCTGAGCGCCGGTTCGTGGGACAGCGTGCGCGGCAGCGTCGACGTCGCCGCGCCGCTGAACGCCGACGGCAGCGTGCGCGGCCGCCTGGTCGGCGCGTACGAGCAGGGCGATTCCTACCTGGACCGCTACAGCAGGAAGAAGAACGTGCTGTACGGCGTGGTCGATGCCGACCTGGGCGCGGACACCACGCTGAGCCTGGGCTACGACTACCAGAAGAGCCGGCCGGAAGGGGTGACCTGGGGCACCTACCCGGTGTTCTACGACGACGGCGGCTTCATCGAATGGCCGCGCAGCTTCAGCAGCGCGGCCGACTGGACGTTCTGGAACAACACCACCCAGACCGCGTTCGCCGACCTGCGGCACCAGTTCGGCAACGGCTGGCTGCTGCGCGCGATGGCCAGCCGCCGCGAGACCGACGGCGACATGGCGCTGTTCTACGTCTACGGTTTCCCCAACCGCGCCACCGGCGAAACCGTGGATCCGTTCGCCTTCCGCGGCCGCGACCGCGGCCGCCAGAACATGCTCGACGTCTACGCGTCCGGCCCGTTCCGGGCCTGGGGCCGCGAGCACGAGCTGGTGGTGGGATTGAGCGGCTCGCGCTACACCAAGGCCTCGTGGGAGGCCGCGCACGGCGAACTGGCGCCGGTCGGCGACTTCCTGCAATGGAACGGCGACTATCCGTACCCGGATTTCGCCGCCGACGCCGACAAGGTCACCGACATCCGCACCGAGCAACAGGGCCTGTATGCCGCCGTGCGCCTGGCGCTGGCCGAGCCGTTGAAGCTGATCGCCGGCGCCCGCTACAGCCGCTGGAAGAACGACACCGACGACGTGTACAGCGGCGTGTTCCGCCACGACCACCGCAAGACCGTGCCCTATGCCGGCCTGGTCTACGAGATCACCCCGGTGTATTCGGCCTTCGTCAGCTACACCGAGATCTTCGACCCGCAGGACAGCCGCCGCCGCGACGGCAGCTTCCTCGACCCGGTGCTCGGCAGCAGCCGCGAGGTCGGCATCAAGGGCCGCCATTTCGACGGCCGCCTCAACACCTCGCTGGTGCTGTTCGACACCCGCCAGGACAACGTGGCCGAAGCCGACGTCGGCCAGACCCTGCCCGACGGCATGACCCAGGCCTACTACGCGGTGGACGGCACCCGCTCGCGCGGCTTCGAACTGGAGGCCTCGGGCGAACTGGCGCAGGACTGGAGCGCCGCGTTCGGCTGGTCGCACTTCGAGCTGGAGGGGCCGGACGGCGCCGACCTGCGCACGTCGCTGCCGCGCACCCTGGTGCGCCTGTTCACCACCTACCGGTTGCCCGGCCGGTGGCAACGGCTCACCGTGGGCGGCGGCGCCAACTGGCAGGCGGCCAGCGAGGTGCAAGTGGACGGCCCCGCCGGCCCGCAGCCGGTGGCGCAATCGTCGGTGACCCTGGTCAACGCGATGGCGCGCTACGCCTTCGGCGCGCAGGCGTCGCTGCAGTTCAACGCGACCAACCTGCTGGACCGCAAGTACTTCGTGCTGGACGAATACAGCAACCTGTACTACGCCGCCGGACGCGGCGCGACGCTGAGCTTCAGCTACCGGTTCTGAGCGATCGCGCTGCCGCGGGCGCCGCGTTCGTGACGCGGCGCCCGTGGGACGGCCGCGCGATGCGGCGGACGGCGCGGCCAGCGTGTGCGCGGCGCCTCCGCACGTCGTCGCCGGCGCCTATTTGTTCAGCTCGAGTATCGGCACGAAGCCGCCGTAGATCATGCGCTTGCCGTCGAACGGCATCGGATTCTTGGCCGGATCCATGCGCGGGTCTTCCATCATCTTCTGCATGCCGGCGTCGCGGGTGGCCTTGTCCGGCCACTCGATCCACGAGAACACCACCGTCTCGTCGTCCTTGGCCTCCACTGCGCGGTAGAAATCGGTCTGCTGGCCGCGCGGCACGTCGTCGCCCCAGCACTCGAGCACGCGCAGCGCGCCGAATTCGATGAAGACCGAGTCGATGCGCGCGTGTTCGAGGAACTTCTCCTTGTTGGCGGTGGGCACGGCGAGCACGAAACCATCGATGTACGACATGGAGAACCTCCGGTTGGGCGCACCGGAACGGGCGCCTTCCTGCATATGACGTACGAAGGGGCGGGAAATCGACATCCCGTGGCGGGCAAGGGCGCTTTGTCTACGCAGCGCCGGCGAAGAGGACGGGCGCCGCCGCGGGTGCATGCCGCCGGCCGGCTCATGGCACGCGTCGCGCTTTCCTGGCGCGCGGCGTGCGGCTGCCGGACGCAGCGGCGTCCATGAGCCGGCGGAAGCGGGCGCAATCCATATGGCTGGGCGCGGGGCAGGCCGCGGCGTGGCGCAGGCCGTCGCGCATGGCGCCGAGCCTGCGGATGGTCCGGTCCAACGCGTCCGCCTTGGCCGCGAGCATGCCCCGGTCGATGCGCGGTGTGCCGTCGGCCGCGAACATCCGCGCGATCTCGTCGAGCGAGAAGCCGGCGCTGCGCCCCAGCGCGATCAGCGCCAGCCGCTGCACCACGCCGGCATCGAACACGCGGCGCAGCCCGCGCCGGCCGACCGAGGCGATCAGGCCCTTCTCCTCGTAGTACCGCAGCGCCGAGGCGGCGACGCCGGAACGCTGCGCGACCTGGCCGATATCCAGTTCCGCCATCCGCTTGACCTCAAGTCGACTTGAACCTGCACAGTGGCGCTTTCCGCCTTCCCAGGCAAGCCGAGGACACGACGATGGAGGCCAGCCAAGCTGCCGGCGATGCGCAGGCCCTGCTGTGGAACGGCGCGGCCGGGCAGGCCTGGGTCCAGGCGCAGGCCACGCTGGACGGGATATTCGCGCCGTTCGCCGAACTGCTGGTCGAGGCGGTGGACCGTAGCGATGCACGCCGGGTGCTGGACGTCGGCTGCGGCACCGGCGGCACCACGCTGGCCATCGCCCGCCGCCTCGGCGCGGGCGGGCGCTGCGCCGGCGTCGACATATCGGCGCCGATGATCGCCGCCGCACGCCTGCGCGCCGAACGCGAGGGGGTGCCGGCCGACTTCGTCTGCGCCGATGCGCAGGCGCATGCGTTCGCGCCGGGCAGCGTCGATGCCATCGTCTCGCGCTTCGGGGTGATGTTCTTCGGCGATCCGGTCGCCGCGTTCGCGAACCTGCGCCGGGCCGCGGCGCCCGGTGCGCGGTTGCACTGCATCGCCTGGCGCAGCGCGACGGAGAATCCGTTCATGACCGCCGCCGAGCGCGCCGCGGCGCCGCTGCTGCCCGGACTCCCCGCGCGCCGCGCGGACGCGCCCGGGCAGTTCGCCTTCGCCGACCCGCAACGGGTGCGCCACGTGCTCGAGCGCGGCGGCTGGCGCGACGTGCACGTGCGCGCGCTCGATGTCGCCTGCGCCTTGCCCGAAGCCGGATTGCGCGATTACCTGCGCCTGCTCGGCCCGGTCGGCCTGGCGCTGCGGCAGGCGGACGAACGCACGCGTTCGCGCGTGGTGGAGACCGTGCGCGCCGCGTTCGCGCCCTACGTGCACGGCGCGCAGGTGCGCTTCGACGCGGCCTGCTGGTGGATCGGTGCGCACGCCCCGGATGTGGCGTAGCGCCGCCGCACGCACCGGTTACGTGGAGGACTTCACCGCCGCCTGCAACGCCGCGGCCAGCGCCGCGTCGCCGTTGACCAGTTCGCTCCAGCGCAGGTCCAGGCCCTTGCGCCGGCCCTTCTCGGTCAGTTTCAGCCCGTCCGGATCGAGGGTCAGCGTGTAGGGCTTGCCGTCGATCTCCAGTTCGCGGCGCAACGGTTTGTCCAGTGGGGTCATGGCGCACACCTGGTCGATTTCACGATGCGCCGAGGGTAGCTGCGGCAAGGTGACGGCGGACTCCACATGCGCGGGGCGCGATGAAGACGCTCAAGATCGCCACCTACAACGTCAACGGCATCCGCGGCCGCCTGCCGCAGCTGCTGGAATGGCTGCGGCGCGAGGCGCCGGACATCGTCGGCCTGCAGGAACTCAAGAGCGCCGACGGGGGCTTTCCGATCGAGGCGATCCACGCGGCGGGCTACGGCGCGCTGTGGATGGGGCAGACCGCGTGGAACGGGGTCGCGCTGCTGGCCAGGGGCTGCGACCCGGTCGAGAGCCGGCGCGGCCTGCCTGGCGATCCGCGCGATACGGAAAGCCGCTACCTGGAGGCGATGGCGCACGGCGTGCTGGTGGGCTGCCTGTACCTGCCCAACGGCAACCCGCGCCCGGGGCCGAAGTTCGACTACAAGCTGGCCTGGTTCGAGCGGCTGCAGCGGCATGCGCGCGGCCTGGTGGCGCTGCCGCATCCGGTGGCGCTGATCGGCGATTTCAACGTGGTGCCCACCGACGAGGACATCTACGATCCCAAGTCGTGGCGGCGCGACGCGTTGCTGCAGCCGGAAAGCCGCCAGGCCTACGCGGACCTGCTGGCGCAGGGCTGGACCGACAGCCTGCGCCAGCGCCATGGCGATGCGCGGATCTACACGTTCTGGGACTACTTCCGCCAGCACTGGCAACGCAACGCCGGGTTGCGCATCGACCACCTGCTGCTGAACCCGCCGCTGGCCGGGCGCCTGCTCGACGCCGGCGTGGACCGCTGGGTGCGCGATGCGCCGCATGCCAGCGACCACGCGCCGACCTGGATCACGCTGCAGCTGCCGGCGCCGCGCGACGACGCGGACGCGGCGGACGTGCCGGATGCGGCGGACAAGGTTGCCAAGCTCGCCGAGCCGGTGAAGCCGGCGAAGGCGAGCAAGACCGCCAAGACCGCCAAGACCGCCAAGACCGCCAAGACCGCCAAGACCGCCAAGACCGCCAAGGCGAGCAAGCCGGCAAGACCGGTGAAGCCGGCGAAGGCAGGCGACGCTGACCGGCCGGCGCCGGCAGAGCCCGCGCAGGCGAGCAAGGCCGCCAAGGCGGCTGGGGGACAGCAGACGAAAACTGCCAAGCCGGCCAGGGCCGCCGAGTTGGCCAAGCCAGCCAAGCCGGCAAAGGCAGCAGCCCCGGCGAATGCCGACAAGATTGGCAGGGCCACGAAGCACAAGCCGGCACGGAAGGCGAAGCCTGCCAAGGCTGCCAGGGTGGCAAAGCCGGCCGAGCCGGCAAAGGCGACGAAGCCAGCCAGGGCGACCAAGGCGACCAAGGCGCACAGGCCGGCAAGGAACCGCTGAGCCGCATTGCATGCGCGTGCGCAATCGGCGGCCCACGGCGGCGGTCGCGCGCCGCGCTGCCTATACTCCGGCGAGCGCCGCCGCACGCCGTGCGCCACGCTTCGCTTGCCAGGCTGTCCCGGATCTCCTTTCGCCACCTGCCGGAGTCGCCGTCCATGAACCTGCTCGTCATTGCATTGTTGATCGGCATCGTCGCGGGCCTGCGCGCGATGACCGCGCCGGCCGTGGTCAGCTGGGCCGCCAGCCTGGGCGTGCTGCCGCTGGTCGGCACGCCGCTGGCGTGGCTGGGCTGGCGTTTCACGCCGTGGATCGTCTCGCTGCTGGCGGTGGCCGAACTGGTCACCGACCAGCTGCCGAACACGCCCAGCCGCAAGGTGCCGCTGCAGTTCGGCACCCGCGTCGCGATGGGCGGCCTGTGCGGCGCGGCGGTGGGGCTGGCCGGCGGGCTGTGGGTGGCGGCGATGGTCGCCGGCGCGCTGGGCGCGGTGCTCGGCACCCTCGGCGGCGCCGCGGCGCGCGCGGCGCTGGCGCGGCGCTTCGGTCGCGACCGGCCCGCGGCCCTGCTCGAGGACGCGGCGGCGATCGGCCTGGGCGTGCTGGCGATGGCGCTGCTGCGATGAGCGAGGCCTTCGATGCGATCGTGGTCGGCGCCGGGCAGGCCGGGCCGTCGCTGGTCGGGCGGCTGGCCGCGGCCGGCATGCGCGTGGCGCTGGTGGAGCGGCACCTGCTCGGCGGCACCTGCGTCAACACCGGCTGCATGCCGACCAAGACCCTGGTCGCCAGCGCGCGCGTGGCGCACCTGGCGCGGCGCGCCGCCGACTACGGCGTGCAGCTGCAGGGCGAGGTCGGCATCGACATCGCGCGGGTGATGGCGCGCGCGCATGCGGTGACCGACAGCGCGCGCGGCAACCTGCAGGCCTGGCTCGACGGCATGGCGGGGGCCACCGTGCTGCAGGGCCACGCCCGCTTCGAGGCGCCGGACGTGTTGCGCGTGGGCGAGCGGCGCATCGCCGCGCCGCGGATCTTCCTCAACGTCGGCGGGCGCGCGCACGTGCCGGCGCTGCCGGGCGTGGACCGCATCGACTACCTGACCAACGTGTCGATCCTGCAGCTGCGCGAGGTGCCGCGGCATCTGGCGGTGATCGGCGGCAGCTACATCGGCCTGGAGTTCGCGCAGATCTTCCGCCGCCTGGGCGCGCAGGTCACCGTGGTCGAGCAGCAGTCGCGGCTGATCGCACGCGAGGACGAGGACGTGTCCGCCTGCATCCGCCAGGTGCTGGAAGGCGAGGGCGTGGCCGTGCGCACCGACGCCAGGTGCATCGCCTTCGCGCCGCATGCGCAGGGCGCGGCGGTGCAGGTGGACTGCACCCAGGGCGCGCCGGAAGTGGTCGCCAGCCACGTGCTGCTGGCGATGGGGCGCCGTCCCAACACCGACGACCTGGGCCTGGCCCAGGCCGGGATCGCCACCGACGCGCGCGGCTACATCGTGGTGGACGAGCAGTTGGCCACCAATGTGCCCGGCGTGTGGGCGCTGGGCGACTGCAACGGCCGCGGCGCGTTCACCCACACCGCCTACAACGACTACGAGATCGTCGCCGCCAACCTGCTCGACGGCGGCCGCCGCATGCTGTCGCAGCGCGTGCCCGGCTATGCGCTGTACACCGATCCGCCGCTGGGGCGGGTCGGCATGACCGAGGCGCAGGCGCGCGCCAGCGGCCGTCCGCTGCTCGTCGCCAAGCGGCCGATGACGCAGGTGGGGCGCGCGCGCGAGAACGGCGAGACCGCCGGCTTCATGAAGCTGGTGGCCGATGCGCAGACCCGGCGCATCCTCGGCGCGGCGATCCTGGGCATCAACGGCGACGAGGCGATCCACGGCGTGCTCGACCTGATCAACGCCGACCAGCCGCTGGAGACGCTGCAATGGGCGGTGCCGATCCATCCGACCGTGTCCGAGTTGTGGCCGAGCGTGGTGGGGGCGCTGGAGCCGGGACCGGGGACCGGGGACCAGGGACCGGACTAGGAGGACCTGTCGGGACTCGTTGAAACGCCACCGTGTGCCGCGCCTTGCGCATCTCATAAAACCGACGAGCATTTCCGGTCCCCGGTCCCCGGTCCCCGCGCCGCGCCATGTCATACATCCGTAACCCAACTGACGCAAAGTGGCGCGCCGGGACCTCCGCATCCGCGCCCGCGCTCACCGCTACGGAAGACATCGCATGAAGTACATCGTGGGCTCGCTGCTGTTGCTGGGGTCGCTGCTGGTTGCCGCGCCGGTGCGCGCGCAGGCCGGCTACGTGGAGATCGAACGCCGCTTGAGTCCGGAGCAGCTGCGCGAGGTGGGGCTGTCGCCGGCCCAGCTGGCCACGCTCAACCGCCTGCTGCGCGAGGCCGATGCGCGGCAGCCGCCCGCCGCGCCGGTGGCGGCGCCGCGTAACGCGCCCGCGGGCGCCGGCGTCGAGGAACCGGCCGAGAACGGCATGCTGATCGGCCTCAGCGACGGCCCGATCGGCAGCCGCGTGCGCGGCGAGGTCGCCGGCTGGGCGCCGGGCACGGTGTTCGACCTGGAAAATGGCCAGCAATGGAAGGTGCTCAAGGGCAGCATGACGCTGCGCAAGCCGCTGTCCTCGCCGCCGATCAAGGTGATCCCGGGCATCGCCGGGCGCTGGTTCCTGCAGGTGGACGAAGACATGCCGAAGGCGCGCGTCTACCGGATCCGCTGAGCCGCCCGCGCCGCGCGGCGGCGTCTCTGGCAGCGCGCCGGCAACGCGTGCGGGCGTGCCCGCCGCCGCACCGCACGCGCGGCAGATTCTTCAGCCCTGGCCGCCGCGCAGGCGCAGGGTCAGCCCCTTGAGGAAATTGCGCAGCAGCTGGTCGCCGCACAGGCGGAAGTTCTTGTGCTCCGGCTGCCGGAACAGCGCCGACAGCTCGGGCTTGGATACCGGGAAGCCGGCATCGGCGAAGATCTGGTGCATGTCCACGTCCTTGAGCTGGAACGCTACGCGCAGCTTCTTCAGCACCACGTTGTTGGTCACGCGCGGCTCGACCGGGCGCGGCGGCAGGCTGTCGTCGCGGCCGCGGAAGTGGAACACCAGCCCGTCGAGGAAGTGCGCAAGCACGCGGTCGCTGCATTCGACGAAGCCGTCCTCGTCTTCCTTCTTCAGGTAGGCCGGCACCTGCGCCTTGTCCAGCGGGAACGCCGGGTCGGCGAGCTGCACGATCTCGACGATCTTCTGGTCGCTCAGGTCGAGCATGTAGCGGATGCTGCGCAGTACGTCGTTGTTGATCATCGCCGGTCCGGTGCTGCCGGGCGGGGGCTCGGCTGGCGCCCATTCTAGCTTTCGGCGCCGCGCGCGTTTGCATAACGCCGCGCATGCGCCATCATCGGCGCATGGAAACGACGACGCAAAAGGCGCTGGGCGCGGGCGTGGCCCTCAATCCGCGGCAGGAGCAGCTGGTCGCGCTGGTGCGGCAGCAGGGCTTCGCCGAAGTGGAGGGGCTGGCCACGCGCTTCGACGTCACCCCGCAGACCATCCGCCGCGACCTGGTGCTGCTGTGCGACGCCGGGCTGCTGCGCCGCTACCACGGCGGGGTGAGCCTGCCGACCTCCAGCGTGGAGAACCTGGCCTACGCGGCGCGCAAGTCGCTGCAGGCGCGCGAGAAGCGCCGCATCGCCGCGCTGCTGGCGCAGCACATCCCCGACGACGCCTCGCTGTTCATCAACATCGGCACCACCAACGAGGACGTGGCGCGCGCGCTGATGGGCCACAGCGGGCTGCGGGTGATCACCAATAACCTCAACGTGGCGGTGATGATGAGCGCCAATCCCAGCTTCGAGGTGATGGTGGCCGGCGGGCTGGTGCGCGGCCGCGACCAGGGCGTGACCGGCGAGGCGACGATCGAGCTGATCCGCCAGTTCAAGGTGGACTTCGGCGTGATCGGCATTTCCGGCATCGACCCGGACGGCACCCTGCTGGACTTCGATTTCCACGAGGTGCGGGTGGCGCAGGCGATCATCGAGCATTCGCGCCAGGTATTCCTGGCCGCCGACCACAGCAAGCTGGGGCGCAATGCGATGGTCCGGCTGGGGTCGATCTCGCGGGTGCAGGCCTGGTTCACCGACCGCGCGCCGCCGCCCGAGCTGGCCGCGGTGCTGGACGAGGGCGGCACCCGGGTCTACGTGGCCGAGGCCGACCCGGACGAGGACGCCGCGGCGCGATAGCGGCTTGGGGCCGGTCGCGTGAGGGCCTCGCGGTCGAAGATATGCCGGGCTGGCGCGCAGCACGCACGCGCGTTGGTCGCTTCCTGCCGCCCACACCGGCGCTGCGTTGGCGCATGTGCGTTTATGAGCGTTGTTGATCGTATTTTCCGGATTTTTCACGGAACGCTAGCGCTGCGCCGACTCTGATGCGCCGTGGCGTGTCCTTTCTTCAGCCGGCTGAACCCCATCTGCCCGCGGCAAGCAAGAAATCCGCCACTTCACAGCCACGCTGCAGTGCAGCGTGCTATGTTCGAAAATGTTCGTTTATGATCTTTCGCGTCGTCGGCCTGTAGCCGTCGGACGCGCAGGCAAGGCATTCCGGAGGCGGCAAAGTGGCGGAAATCTACGACGTGCTGGTGGTGGGCGGCGGCATCAACGGGGTGGGCATCGCCCGCGACGCGGTCGGGCGCGGGCTGTCGGTGTGCCTGTGCGAGCGCGACGACCTGGCCTCGCACACCTCCAGCGCCAGCACCAAGCTGATCCATGGCGGGCTGCGCTACCTGGAGCAGTACGAGTTCGCCCTGGTCGGCAAGGCCCTGGCCGAGCGCGAGGTGCTGCTGCGCCTGGCGCCGCACATCATCTGGCCGCTGCGCTTCCTGCTGCCGCACCAGCCGCACCTGCGCCCGGCGTGGATGATCCGCACCGGCCTGTTCCTGTACGACCACCTGGGCCGCGGCCGCCGCACCCTGCCCGGTTCGCGGCGCCTGGCGCTGCGCTCGGACCCGGTCGGCGCGCCGTTGCGCGAGGAATTCCGCACCGGCTTCGTCTACTCCGACGCCTGGGTGCAGGACGCGCGGCTGGTGGTGCTCAACGCGATGGACGCCGCGCAGCGCGGCGCGAAGATCCTCACCCGCACGCGTTGCGTCGGTGCGCGGCGGCAGGCCGAGCTGTGGCACGCCGAACTGGAGCGGGCCGACGGCGTCCGCGTGCAGGTGCAGGCCCGCGCGCTGGTCAATGCCGCCGGGCCGTGGGCGGTGCAGTTCCTCGACGACGTGGCCCAGGTCGGCCACGACCATGCGCTGCGCCTGGTCAAGGGCAGCCACATCGTGGTGCCGCGGCTGTTCGACCACGACCACGCCTACATCTTCCAGCAACCTGACCGGCGCATCGTGTTCGCCATTCCCTACGAACACGACTTCACCCTGATCGGCACCACCGACGTGGACTACCGCGACGATCCGTCGGCGCCGAAGATCGACGCCGACGAGACGCGCTACCTGTGCGAGGCGGCGAACCGCTACTTCATCAAGCAGATCGCGCCGGCCGACGTGGTGTGGAGCTACAGCGGCGTGCGCCCGCTGCTCGACGACGAGGAAGACAATGCCGCCGAGGTCACCCGCGACTACCTGCTCGAACTCGATGCGAAGGGCGGCGCGGCGTTGCTCAACGTGTTCGGCGGCAAGCTCACCACCTACCGCCGGCTGGCCGAGGAGGCGGTGGACCGGCTCGCCGCGCAACTCGGACGCAAGGCGCCGGCGTGGACCGCGCACGGCGCCGCGCTGCCCGGCGGCGAGCGCCGCGACATCGACGCGCTGGCCCGCGAACTGCGCGCGGCGCGGCCGTGGCTGGCCGAGGCGAGCGCGGCGCGCCTGGCGCGCAACTACGGCACCCGCGCCGAAGCGCTGCTCGCCGGCGCGGCGTCGCTGGCCGACCTGGGCGAGCACTTCGGCGCCGACCTGTACCAGGCCGAGGTGGACTACCTGCGCGCGCACGAATGGGTGACCCGCGCCGAGGATCTGCTGTGGCGGCGCAGCAAGCTCGGCCTGCGCGTGGACGTGGCCGGCCGCCAGCGCCTGGAAGAGTACCTGCGCACGGCGACGCCGCAGGCGGCGCCGGCATGAACGGCATTGCGCGTGGCGGCCGGAGGGCGCACGCGCGGTAGTGGTTAGGCAACACGCAGCGGCCGCCGGCTCGGGGCCGCATCCTGGATCAACCGTGGAGGGCAACCGGTATGACGATCGAATCGAGCAGGCTGAAGAACCCGGCAGGCGCCGCCTGCACGCAACGGCCGGAGACAACGGCATGAACCGCCAGCTGCTTGGCGAACTGATCTCCGAGGCGATCGCGATGCTGATCATCATCGCCTTCGGCGACTCGGTGGCGGCGATGTACATCCTCTACGACCCCAGTCCCTACCAGAACGCCTACTGGGGCGTGTGCATCGCCTGGGGCCTGGCGGTGACGATCGCCATCTACGTCACCGGCTCGGTGTCCGGCACCCACGCCAACCCGGCGGTGACGCTGGCGCTGGCGCTGTTCCGCGGCTTTTCGTGGAAGAAGGTGCTGCCGTACTGGATCGCGCAGGTGATCGGCGCCTTCCTCGGCGCGGTGATCGTGTACCAGCTGTACGGGCCGGTCATCGACCACTTCAACCAGGCCCAGCAACTGACGCGCGAGGCGGGCGGCGCGGCCGGCGTGTTCTTCACCTCGCCCGGGCTGGCGGTCACGCCGATGCACGCGCTGGGCGACCAGGTGATCCTGACCGCGTTCCTGGTGTTCGGCATCTTCGCCATCACCGAGCGCTACAACGAGTCCGCGCCCACCGCCAATTCCGGCGCGTTGATCATCGGCCTGCTGGTGGCCACGATCGGCGCCTCGATGGGCTACCTGGAAGCCTGGGCGATCAACCCGGCGCGCGACTTCGGCCCGCGCCTGTTCGCCTTCCTCGCCGGCTGGGGCCCCTCGGCGCTGCCCGGCAAGGACGGCTACTGGTGGATTCCCATCGTCGGCCCGCTGCTCGGGGGCGTGGTCGGCGCGGCGGCCTACCAGTGGCTGATCTATCCGTTCCTGCCGGCACGGGTGAAGGCGCTGGAACTGGAGCGCACGCAGCGCGCCGCCGGGCAGCAGGACGCCTCCATCCGTTGAGCAACCGGCCGCCGGCGCGCGTTCGCGCCGCGGCGGCCTTCGCCCCTGTTTCGGCGCCCGCGCAGCGCGGCGCCCCCACGAGGAAGCACCGATGGACAAGCAATTCATCCTGGCGATCGACCAGGGCACCACCAGTTCGCGCGCGATCCTGTTCGACCGCAAGGGCCAGATCGCCGGCATGGCGCAGCGCGAGTTCGGGCAGATCTTCCCGCAGCCGGGCTGGGTCGAGCACAACCCGCGCGAGATCATGACCAGCGTGTACACCACGATCACCGAGCTGCTCAACAACCAGCAGGTGGACGCGCGCGCGATCGCCGGCATCGGCATCACCAACCAGCGCGAGACCGCGGTGGTGTGGGACCGCGCCACCGGCCAGCCGATCTACAACGCCATCGTCTGGCAGTCGCGGCAGACCAAGGACATCTGCGAACAGCTGCAGACCGACGGCCACGCCGACATGGTGCGGGCCAAGACCGGGCTGCTGATCGACGCGTATTTCTCCGGCACCAAGGTCAAGTGGATCCTCGACCACGTCGAGGGCGCGCGCGAGCGCGCGCAGCGCGGCGAGCTGGCGTTCGGCACCATCGACAGCTGGCTGATCTGGAACCTCACCGGCGGCAAGGTGCACGTCACCGACTACACCAACGCCTCGCGCACGCTGATGTACAACATCCACGAGCTGCGCTGGGACGACGAACTGCTGGCGATGCTCGACGTGCCCAAGTCGATGCTGCCGGAGGTGCGTTCCTCCAGCGAGATCTACGGCCACACCCAGGGCCAGTACTTCTACGGCCACGAAGTGCCGATCGCCGGCGTCGCCGGCGACCAGCAGGCGGCGCTGTTCGGCCAGGCCTGCTTCGAGCCGGGCATGGCCAAGAACACCTACGGCACCGGCTGCTTCATGCTGATGAACACCGGCGAGAAGGCGGTGGCGTCGGACAACGGGCTGCTCACCACCATCGCCTGGGGCGTGGACGGCAAGGTCGAGTACGCGCTGGAAGGGGCGATCTTCGTCGCCGGCTCGGTGGTGCAGTGGCTGCGCGACGGCCTGCGCATGTTCGGCAAGGCCAGCGACTCGCAGGCCTACGCCGAGCGCGCCGGCGACAACGACGGGGTGTACTTCGTGCCGGCCTTCGTCGGCCTGGGCGCGCCGTATTGGCGCAGCGACATCCGCGGCGCGGTGTTCGGCCTGACCCGTGGCACCACCAAGGAGCATTTCGTGCGCGCGGCGATCGAATCGATGGCCTACCAGACCCGCGACGTGCTGACCGCGATGCAGGTCGATTCGGGCATCGAGCTGAAGGAGCTGCGCGCCGACGGCGGCGCGATCAGCAACGACTTCATGGCCCAGTTCCAGAGCGACATCCTCGACGTGCCGGTGCTGCGCCCGCAGGTGGCCGAAACCACCGCGCTGGGCGCCGCGTACCTGGCCGGGCTGGCCACCGGGTTCTGGTCCAGCCGCGAGGAGATCGCGCAGCAGTGGGCGGTGGACCGCCGCTTCGAGCCGGACATGCCGGCCGAGCGCCGCGAGGCGCTGTACGCGGGCTGGAAGCAGGCGGTGGAAGCGACGATGGGTTTTCGCATCCGCTGACAGCGATGCTTCCCGCTTCCTGTAGGAGCGGCTTCAGCCGCGACCGCGGCTTTACCGGTAATGCCCGGGTCGCGGCTGAAGCCGCTCCTACAAGGAAGGCTGAGGCGAGCGCTACACGTACTGTGTCGGCCCGCGCGGACCGGGTACCGGCGCGTCGACATCGCCGACCGGGTCGCTGATCGGTGGAATGGTCGGGTCGATCGGCTGGTCGGGAATCGGATCCACGCCGGGAGACGATGGGCCTCGCATTCGATGCTTCCTGTAGGAGCGGCTTCAGCCGCGACCGCGGGGCTTTTACCGAACATGCCGGTCGCGGCTGAAGCCGCTCCTACAGGGAAGGCTGAGGCCGAGCGCTATACGTACTGCGTCGGCCCGCGCGGACCGGGTACCGGCGCGTCGACATCGCCGACCGGGTCGCTGATCGGCGGAATGGTCGGGTCGATCGGCTGGTCGGGAATCGGATCCACCGGCCGGTCCGGTGTCGGGTCCACGCCGGGGTTGGGGACCTGGCCCGGCACCTGGTCCGGCGGCCGCTGCGGGTCCTGTCCTGGGTTGGGATTGTGCATCTGCATGGGCGTCTCGCGATTCTGGGCCAGGGCGTACCGTGCGCGCCGCGGCGGACGCGGCACGTGAAGCCAACGGCAAGGGCGGATGAAGAACGCCGCCGCCGCACGCCATCGACGTGGCGCGGCGCGCACGCACCCGTGCCGTTACGTGTGCATCGATCATCGACGATGGCGATTGCTCGACGCCGGCGGCGTATTCGCCGATGGCGCACCACGTCATGCCGCACGGTACGGTATCGTCGCGCCGACGAAGCCGACGAAGCCGACGAAGCCGACGAAGCCGACGAAGCCGACGAAGCCGGCGCAGCGGTGAGCGCATGCTCCGCCGGCGCGGTGCTCAGGCCGGCTGCCGCAGTCCGTTGGCCGCCGGCGGCAGGCAGCAGGCGGCAGGCGGCAGGCGAAGCATCGCGACCGCCGCGCTCAACTCGCCGGCCTCCCTCTGTCGATCGGGGAGTCTCTCTGGTCTATCGATCCGCCGCCGTGGCGCTGACGGCGCGCGCCGCCGACGCCTGTCGGAAGCCTTGCTGGCCAACCTGCCCGGGTGGGGGCAGGTGCGCACGCTGCGCGGCGATGCGCCGAGCGAATCCTGGCGGCTGCCGGATCCGGCGGCCGGCATCGGCCGCTGCGCAAGCGCCGCTTCCATTCCAGTCGGCGCGTGACCTGTTCCCCAGCGTCGCAATGCGTCGCATGAAAGCGCACGCGACGCATTGACCGCGGGCGCCGGCTTGCGCAGCCTGCAGTCCGGTCACGGCACAGGACGCTTCCGGCATGGCACGTCGCTTTCCCTGGGTCTGGTTGGGCTTGCTGGGCGCCTGCGCGCTGGTGGCCGTGCTGGCATGGCAGAACCGCCAGCTGCGCGAGGAACGGCAATGGTTCGTCGCGCGCACCACCGAGCCGTACCTGGGCATGTACGTGCCGCAGATCGCGGTGACCGCGCTCGACGGCGCGACCCATGTGCTCGGCACGCCGGCGGCGCAGTTCCAGGTGCTGTACTTCTTCACTCCGAACTGCCCGTACTGCAAGCGCTCGGCGCCCAGCGTGGTGCAGGCCGCGCAGCGCATCGATGCCGAGAGTGGCGGCCGCGCGCAGCTGATCGGGGTGTGCCACTGCGCGCCGGCGCAGGCGCGCCGCTACGCCGCCGAGCACCGCTTCGACTTCCCGGTAGCCACGCTCACCGACCGCCGCGCGCTGATGCTGTTCCGCGCGCGCAACGTGCCGCTGATGCTGGCGCTGGACCGCGACGGCCGCGTGCGCCACGCGCGCGTCGGCGCCTTCGATACCACGGAGCGGGTGCAGGACCTTCTGGCCGCAGTGCGACGCACGGACGCGCCGGCGGCCTTGGCCAATGTCGAGGAGTGAGTGATGAAACAGCGTTGGATGTCGTTGCGTAACGGGATCGTCGCGGCCTTGTTTCTGACCAGCATGGGCTTCGGCGCGATGCAGGCGGTGGCGGGCGATGGCGCGGAGACGAAGGCCGCCTGCAGTGCCTGGGCGTGCCAGCAGGAATGCGCGCCGTTCGGCGGCGACCTGGGGCCCGGCGGACCGGGCCAGCCGCTGCAGTGCTACTGTTGCGGTTGAACGAAGACGGGGCCCGCTGTGGCCCCGTTTTTTTTTCCGTACCCGCGTGATACCGGCCATGCGCGGCCATGCCTACATCGTCTCGCGCGCGTCCCGCACGCGCCAACGCGGTGCGATCGGCGCGCAAGCGCGCCCGGTGCGTTGCCTGGCCTGCGCAGGCATTGAAGTCGCGCGACGCCGGTGCACCGTCCTGACGCCGGGATCGGGCTGCAGTCCCGTAGAAGGCTGCCGCACCGCTTGATATCTGCCGGGCATCCCGTGCAGCCGGATGCAGCCTCCACTGACGGCCTCGTCGAACGCGCACGTCGCCGCCTGGCGTCGACAGTGGAATAGGGTTCCCTGAGATCCAGGTCCGATTAGATCAGGCGCGCACCGGCGCGCCGGCCCTGATCACTTGGCAGATCGCCGACATGATGGTGACGAAGGCGGCCGTTGCGCCGCGGCTGCGGCGATGAGCAGCGGCGCGTCGGTCGTGTCCGACTGTTCGTGGGCCTGCCCCGCTGGCCAGCGCCCCGACCTGCGCCTTGTGGTGGTAGAACGGCGGCAGCCCTCCCATGCAGGCGGGCGGGCGCGGTGAGCCACGTCGCGTCGTGAGCCAGCGGGTACCGGGACGCCGGCGCACGACGCGTTGGCCAGGCCGAGGTGCTCTGCACTGTCGCCAAGGCCCGCACGGCATGTTGCAGTGCAGCGTGTCATGTTCACTCATGATTGCCATATTCATATGCGAACATGCCGGCCTCCGCTGGCTCGTGGACGTGATCGATGCCCAGGCCTTGCCATTGTGTCCCTGCACGCGCGTGCGCTGCCCCTGCCGGCGGCGCGGGAGCGCGGGCATGAGCGCGACGCGGCGCCTGGGCGCCACCGCGGTGCAGCTTTCGCCGCTGGGCTTCGGCGCCGCGCCGATCGGCAACCTGTACGCCGAGGTGGACGACGCCGTGGCGCTGGCCGCGGTCGCCGCCGCGCATGCCGCCGGCATCCGCCACTTCGACACCGCACCCTACTACGGCTACGGCCTCAGCGAGAGCCGGCTCGGCCGCGGCCTGCGCGGCGTGCCGCGCGCCAGCTACACGCTTTCGACCAAGGTCGGCCGCCGCCTGTACGACGACGCCGGTGCCGCGCCGGGCCGCGACGGCTTCGCCGTGGCCGGGCGCCGCGCCGAGTTCGACTACAGCCGCGACGGCGTGCTGCGCGCGTTCGAGTCCAGCCTGCAGCGGCTGGGCACCGACCACGTCGACGTGCTGCTGCTGCACGACATCGGCCGCCTGACCCACGGCGAGCGCCACGAGGCGGTGCTGCGCCAGGCGCTGGACGAGGCGCTGCCGGCGATGGCCGAACTCAAGGCCGCCGGCGCCTGCCGCGCGATCGGCATCGGCGTCAACGAAGAGGACATCGCGGTCGAACTGATGCCGTTGTTCGCGCTGGACTGCGTGATGCTGGCCGGGCGCTACACCCTGCTCGAACAGCACGCGGCGCGGCGCATCATGGACCTGGCGCTGCAGCGCCAGGTCGGCATCCTCGTCGCCGGCCCGTACAGCTCCGGCCTGCTGAGCGATGCGCGCGGCCCCGGCGACACCTACAACTACGCGCCGGTGGACCCGGCCACCTTGCGGCACGCGCAGCGCCTGTTCGCCACGTGCGCGGCGCACGGCGTGGACGTGGGCGCGGCGGCGCTGCAGTTCCCGCTCGCGCACCCGGCGGTCGGCGCGGTGGTGGCCGGCATGCGCACGCCGGACGAGGTGGCCAGCGCCGCGATGCGGCTGCGCGCGCCGCTGCCGGCGGCGCTGTGGCAGGCGCTGCGCGCCGACGGGCTGCTCGACGCGTGGGTGCCCACGCCGTGAGAGTGGTCGATGCGCACCTGCATTTCTGGCACCTGGCGCGCGGCGACTACGACTGGCTGACGCCGGAATTCTCCGCGCTGTACCGCGACTTCGCCCCGCACGACGTGATGGCCGCGCTCGACGCGCACGGCGTGGACGCGGTGATCGCGGTGCAGGCGGCGGCCACCGAGGACGAGACCTGCTACCTGCTGCAGCTGGCGCGCGAACAGCCGCGCATCGCCGGCGTGGTCGGCTGGGTCGATTTCGAGGCCGGCGACGTCGCCGCGCGCATCGCCTCGCTGTGCGACGGCGCCCAGGGCCGGCTCAAGGGCCTGCGCCCGATGGTGCAGGACCTGGCCGATCCGCAGTGGCTGGCGCGGCCGTCGCTGGACGCCGCGTTCGACGCGATGCTGCGCCACGACCTGGCCTTCGATGCGCTGGTGACGCCGCTGCACCTGCCGGCACTGCAGGCGCGCCTGCAACGCCATGGCGCGCTGCGCGTGGTGCTCGACCACGCCGCCAAGCCCGACATCGCCGGCGCCGGCTTCGCCGCGTGGCGCGAGGCGCTGGAGCCGCTGGCGCGGCACGGCAACGTGCTGTGCAAGCTGTCCGGCCTGCTCACCCAGGCCGCGCCCGGCGCTGGCCTGCCCGAACTGGAGCCCTACGTGGCGCAGGTGTTCGCCAGCTTCGGCCCGACCCGGGTGATGTGGGGCAGCGACTGGCCGGTACTGACCGAGCGCGGCGACTACACGCACTGGTTCGAACTGGCGCGCGCGCTGGTCGAGCGCCACGCCGCCGGCCACGAGGCCGCGGTGTTCGCCGGCACCGCGCAGCGTTTCTATCGCCTGCCACAGCCGATCACCTTCAACTGACTGCGGAGTTCGCCCATGACCACGCCACATCGCCGTTTCCGGAGCCGCGCATGAGCGGCCGGCTGCAGGGCAAGCGCTGCCTGATCACCGCCGCCGGTGCCGGCATCGGCCGCGAGAGCGCGCTGGCCTGCGCGCGCGAAGGCGCGCAGGTGCTGGCCACCGACATCGACGCCGCCGCGCTGCAGGCGCTGGCCGCCGAGGCCGGCACGATCGCCACGCAGGCGCTGGACGTCACCGACCCGGCCGCGATCGCCGCGCTGGTCGCGGCGAACGCGCCGTTCGACGTGCTGTTCAACTGCGCCGGCTACGTGCACCAAGGCAGCATCCTGGACTGCGACGAAGCGGCGTGGCGGCGCTCGTTCGCGATCAACGTCGATGCGATGTACTACCTGTGCCAGGCGGTGCTGCCGGGCATGCTGGAACAGGGCCGCGGCAGCATCGTCAACATGTCCTCGGTGGCCTCGAGCATCAAGGGCGTGCAGAACCGCTTCGCCTACGGCGTGACCAAGGCCGCGGTGATCGGACTGAGCAAGGCGATCGCCGCCGACTACGTGGCCAAGGGCATCCGCTGCAACGCGATCTGCCCGGGCACGATCAAGACCCCGTCGCTGGCGCAGCGCGTGCAGGCGCTGGGCGGCGACGAGCAGGCGGTGTGGAAGAGCTTCACCGACCGCCAGCCGATGGGCCGCCTCGGCGACCCGCGTGAGATCGCGCAGCTGGTGGTGTACCTGGCCTCGGACGAGTCGTCGTTCACCACCGGGCAGACCCACATCATCGATGGCGGCTGGTCGAACTGACCGCTGCACTTTCCCCATTGCAAGAGGACACACCATGAAACTGCTGCGTTATGGCGAACCGGGCCGCGAACGTCCGGGCCTGCTGGATGCCGACGGCCGCCTGCGCGACCTGGGCGGGGTGATCGACGACATCGCCGGCGAGCACCTCACCGCCGCCGGGCTGCAGACGCTGCGCGATCTGGACCCGTCCACGCTGCCGCTGGTCGAAGGCGAAGTGCGCTATGGCGCGGCGGTGGGCCGCATCGGCAAGTTCATCTGCGTCGGCCTGAACTACGCCGACCACGCCGCCGAGTCAGGCATGGCGGTGCCGGAGATGCC
The DNA here is from genome assembly GCF_017163755.1 of Xanthomonas sp. Taxonomy (GTDB): domain Bacteria; phylum Pseudomonadota; class Gammaproteobacteria; order Xanthomonadales; family Xanthomonadaceae; genus Xanthomonas_A. Next base: position 26,076 of record NZ_JAFIWC010000023.1, on the reverse strand, counting down.
GATCCTGTTCATGAAGGCCACCACCGCGGTCAGCGGCCCCAACGACACCGTGGTGATCCCGCGCGGCTCGGTCAAGAGCGACTGGGAAGTGGAGCTGGGGGTGGTGATCGGCGACGTGGCGCGCGACGTGAGCGTGGAGGAAGCGATGCAGTACGTCGCCGGCTACGCGGTGATCAACGACCTGTCCGAGCGCGAGTTCCAGCTCGAGCACGGCGGCCAGTGGGTCAAGGGCAAGAGCTGCGACACCTTCGGCCCGATCGGCCCGTGGCTGGTCACCACCGACGAGGTGCCGGAGCCGCAGAACCTGTCGATGTGGCTGGAGGTCAACGGCCATCGCTACCAGAACGGCAACACGCGCACGATGGTGTTCGGCGTGGCCGAGCTGGTCAGCCACATCAGCCGCTACATGACGCTGATGCCGGGCGACGTGATCAGCACCGGCACCCCGCCGGGCGTGGGCCTGGGGCAGAAGCCGCCGGTGTACCTGAAACCCGGCGACGTGATGGAGCTGGAGATCCAGGGCCTGGGCCGGCAGCGGCAGCAGGTCGTGGCCCACCCACGCGACGCACGGTAAAGCTAAAGCCCCTCTCCCCCCGGGAGAGGGGTTGGGGTGAGGGTAGGGGCGAAGCCACCTGGCCATGCACCTGGGCAGGGCAGGGGCGAAGCCGCCCGACCCCGCATCCAGGCACGGTCGGGAGCGAAGCCACCACGCGATCCACCTCATGCGCCACCGGCGGCTGCGCGCCGCGCTTGCAACCGTAGGCGCGCCGGCGTCCGCACCCTCACCCCCAACCCCTCTCCCGGAGGGAGAGGGGCGCTGTGCACTGCATTTTCCTTTTTCTCCATCGCCTCACCGATCAGGATTCCCATGAGCAGAATCGTTGCCCTCGAGACCTTCGACGTGCGTTTCCCCACCTCGCGCGAACTGGACGGTTCCGATGCGATGAATCCCGATCCGGACTACTCGGCCGCCTACCTGCGCCTGCGCACCGATAGCGACGACGGCCTGGCCGGCTACGGTCTGGTGTTCACCATCGGCCGCGGCAACGACGTGCAGAGCGCGGCCATCGCGGCGCTGTCGCACCACGTGGTCGGGCGCGACGTGGACGCGGTGATCGGCGACCTGGGCGGCTTCGCGCGCAGCCTCACCGACGATTCGCAGCTGCGCTGGCTGGGTCCGGAGAAGGGCGTGATGCACATGGCCATCGGCGGGGTGATCAACGCCGCCTGGGACATGGCCGCGCGCCGCGCCGGCAAGCCCTTGTGGCGCTTCATCGCCGAGCTGTCGCCGGAGCAGCTGGTGGCCACCATCGACTTCCGCTACCTGACCGATGCGTTGACCCCGGACGAGGCGCTGGCGATGCTGCGCGCCGCCGAGCCGCAGCGCGCTGCGCGCACGCAGGCGCTGCTCGAGCAGGGCTACCCGGCCTACACCACCTCGCCGGGCTGGCTCGGCTATTCCGACGAGAAGCTGGTGCGCCTGGCCAAGGAGGCGGTGGCCGACGGCTTCCGCACCATCAAGCTCAAGGTCGGCGCCGACGTGCAGGACGACATCCGCCGCTGCCGGCTGGCGCGCGAGGCGATCGGCCCGGACATCGCGATGGCGGTGGACGCCAACCAGCGCTGGGACGTGGGCCCGGCGATCGCGTGGATGCGCCAGCTGGCCGAATTCGGCATCGCCTGGATCGAGGAACCGACCAGCCCCGACGACGTGCTCGGCCACGCCGCGATCCGCCAGGGCATCGCCCCGGTGCCGGTGTCCACCGGCGAGCACACCCAGAACCGGGTGGTGTTCAAGCAGCTGCTGCAGGCCGGTGCGGTGGACCTGATCCAGATCGACGCCGCGCGCGTGGGCGGGGTCAACGAGAACCTGGCGATCCTGCTGCTGGCGGCGAAGTTCGGCGTGCGCGTGTTCCCGCACGCCGGCGGCGTCGGCCTGTGCGAACTGGTGCAGCACCTGGCGATGGCCGACTTCGTCGCCATCACCGGCAAGATGGAGGACCGCGCGATCGAGTTCGTCGACCACCTGCACCAGCACTTCGTCGATCCGGTGCGGATCGAGCGCGGCCGATACCTGGCGCCGACGCTGCCGGGCTTCTCGGCCGAGATGCACGCGCAGTCGGTGACCCAGTTCCTGTATCCGGACGGCCCGTTCTGGCGCGCGGACCTGGCCGCGCAGGCGCAGGCGTAGCATCGCCGCTGCCGGCGCGCGGCCGTCTTGGCGACGGCGCCGCGACGGCACGACGGCTTGGACATCGGCGATGCGTGCGCATCGCCGCCACGGGGAGCGACAGCATGGGACGACCGGTTACCGATCTACGCGAGGCGGCGCGGCGGCGCCTGCCGCGGCTGTTGTTCGACTACATCGACGGCGGCTCGTACGACGAGATCACCATCGCCCGCAACCGCGAGGACCTGAAGGCGATCGCGCTGCGCCAGCGCGTGCTGCGCGACATTTCCTCGCTCACCACCGCCACCACGCTGTTCGGCCAGCCGATGAGCCTGCCGCTGGCGCTGGCGCCGGTCGGCTTCGCCGGCATGTACGCGCGCCGCGGCGAAGTGCAGGCCGCGCGTGCGGCGCATGCGGCGGGCGTGCCGTTCTGCCTGTCCACGCTGAGCATCTGCGCGCTGGAGGAAGTGGTGCGCGACAGCGGCGCGGCGCCGTGGTTCCAGCTGTACATGGTGCGCGACCGCGGCTTCTGCGAGGCGCTGCTGCAGCGGGCCAAGGCGGCCGGCTGCCCGGTGCTGCTGCTGACCGTGGACCTGCCGGTGGCCGGCGCGCGCTACCGCGACCTGCGCTCGGGCATGTCCGGCCCCGGCGGCCTGAAGGGCGCATGCATGCGTGCCTGGCAGGGCGCCACGCATCCGGCCTGGCTGTGGGACGTGCAACTGCATGGCCGCCCGCACGGCTTCGGCAACATCCCGCCGGAGGTGATCGGCGAAGGCGGCGTCGGCGGCTTCGCCGGCTGGATCAAGGCCAACTTCGATCCCACCGTGACCTGGGCCGAGCTGGAATGGCTGCGCGCGCGCTGGGACGGCCCGATCGTGATCAAGGGCATGCTCGACCGCGAGGATGCGCGCCAGGCGCTGGCGGCGGGCGTGGACGGCATCGTGGTGTCCAACCACGGCGGCCGCCAGCTGGACGGCGTGCCGTCGAGCGCGGCGGCGCTGCCGCCGATCGTGGACGAAGTCGGCGGCCGCGTGCCGGTACTGGTCGACGGCGGCATCCGCTCGGGCCTGGACATCCTGCGCATGCTCGCGCTCGGCGCACAGGCCTGCCTGGTCGGCAAGGCCTGGGCCTACGCGCTGGGCGCCGGCGGGCAGGCCGGCGTGGCCGAGATGCTCGGCACGCTGCGCGCGGAACTGGAGGTGGCGATGTCGCTGACCGGCTGCACCGACGTGCGCGAAGCCGGCCGCCATCTGCTGGTGCAACAGCGCCACGCGTGATGCGATTTTTTGCCCGAACGGCGGCCACGGCTGCGGCGGTCGTGGCGGCGCACTCGCCGGGATCGGTACTGCATTTCCGGACTGAAGCCCTCCCGCACCGTCGCCGCATCTGACCGCCGGCTTCGCAGGAGCGGCTTCAGCCGCGACGACCGAAGCGGCAATCGCACCGGCGTCGGCATTGCCTGCCCTGAAGCCCCGTCCCACACCACCGCCACATCCGGCCACAGGTTTGTAGGAGCGGCTTCAGCCGCGACGATCGACGCAGCTATCGCACCGGCATCGCACCGATCCGATACACCGCGCACTCGACGCCAGCAGCAACCGGCCACCGCGAAGCCGCCGATCAAGCCTCGCCGTGCTGGCCTTCCTGCACCGCCAGCGCTTCGCGCAGCGAGAAGATGCGCAACGCCTCGCGCCATTTCTCGCCAGGGGCCGAGCCCGGCAGCGGCTTCTGGAACCGCCACATCAGGTCTTCCCAGGCCTGCACGCGCGGGTTGGCCGCATCGGCGGCGGCCTTGGCGGCGGGCGAATAGTCCTCGTCCACCTCCATCAGCATCACCAGCCGGTCGCCGCAGCGATGGATGTCCAGTTCGCGGATGCCGGCGTCGCGGAGCGAGGCGACGATCTCCGGCCATACCGTGTCGGCGCGATGCCAGCGCTCGTATTCGGCGATCAGCGCCGGGTCGTCGTACAGGTCCAGCACGTAGCAGTGGCGCGGCATCGCTCAGGCTCCGGCAGGCGCGGGGGCGGCGCGCGCGCGCCTGGCCCTTGCCAGCACGTAGCCGGCAAAACCCAGGATCACCGCGAAGCACAGCGCCGGCACCGCCATCGCCCAGTGGATGCCGACCAGGTCCGACACCCAGCCCATCAGCGCGGTCAGCGCCGCGCCGCCGATGATCGACATCACGATCAGCGACGAGCCGAGCTTGCGCGCGTCGTCGCCCAGATCGTCCAGCCCCAGCGCGAAGATGGTCGGGAACATCACCGACATGAACAGGCTGCTGGCGACCAGCGCGTACAGCCCGATCCAGCCCGGCAGCGCGATGGCCACGCCGCACAGCAGCAGGTTGAGCAGCGCGAACACGCCCAGCAGCCGCGCCGGCGCCACGTAGCGCAGCAGCGCGGTGCCGATGAAGCGTCCGGCCATGAACAGCACCAGCGACACGGTGAGGAAACCGGCCGCGGTCTTCTCCGGCGTGCCCGGCACCGCGTCCTGCAGGTAGCGGATCAGGTAGCTCCAGATGCCGACCTGTGCGCCGACGTAGAAGAACTGCGCGACCACCGCGAACACGAAGCGTCCGTTGCGCAGCAGCGGCCCGAAGTAGGCGGTGTCGCCGGCGCCGATGTGCTCGTCGCGGGTGGTCGGAAACCGCGTCAACGCGATCAGCAGCGCCCACAGCACCACCACCGCGCCGATGATCAGGTACGGCGTCTGCACCGCCGCCGATTCGGCGGCGAAGAACGCCTCGCGCGCCGCCGGCGCCATCGCCGCCAGCTGCTGCGGCGTGTGCTCCACGCCCGAGAGGATGAAGTGCTGGCCGATCAGCACGCCAGTGATCGAGCCTAGCGGATTGAACGCCTGCGCAAGGTTCAGGCGCCGCGCCGCACCGTCGGCCGGGCCGAGCACGGTGACCAGCGGGTTGGCGGTGGTCTCCAGGAACGCCAGGCCGCTGGCGATCACGAACAGCGCCAGCAGGAACAGCCCGTAGGTATGCACCTGCGCGGCCGGATAGAACAGGAACGCGCCGGTGGCGTACAGCAGCAGCCCGAGCACCACCGCCGCCTTGTAGCTGTAGCGGCGCATGAACATGCCCGCGGGGATCGCGAACACGAAGTAGCCCAGGTAGAACGCGCTCTGCACCAGCCCCGCCTGCAGGTCGGACAGCTCGAAGGCCTTCTTGAACTGCTTGATCAGGATGTCGTTGAGGTTGTTCGCCATGCCCCAGAGGAAGAACAGGCTGACGATCAGCACCAGCGGCAGGATGGCCGTACGCGCCAGGCTGCCGGGCGCCGCTGTCGCGGTGTCGCTGCTGTAGTGCATGCCGCCTACCCCTCCCAAGGTGTGCCGCGTTGGATTGTCGGCGGAGCGTACTGCGCGCGACCACGCCATGCAAATATAAAATTAGTGTTCATATTTGCATGTCCGCGATGGGCGGCGTCGCTGCACGCACCGGTTGCCCAGCATGCCCGCCAGCTTGCGGCACGACCACGACCACGGGCGCGACCGCGCAGCGACGACACCGCGCCGATCCCGGCGCTCATGCGCCTGTTGCCGCGCCTGTCGCGGAGGGCCTGGCGGGCGAACGCGACCCCGCGTCCCGCGGCGGGCATTCCCTGTACCCTAGCGCCCACCAGAACCACAGGGGCCCCCACAGGATGACCACGCCCGCGCCCAAGTACCGCGCGCCCGCCCTCGACAAGGGCCTGGATATTCTCGAATTGCTGGCGCGCGATGGGCGGCCGATGACGATGAGCGAGATCTCGCAGGGCATCGGCCGCTCGCGCGGCGAGATCTTCCGCATGCTGCAGGTGCTGGAGGAACGCGGCTACCTGACCAAGGGCCCGGGCGAGGGCGGCTACGTGCTGACCAACCGCCTGTTCATGCTCGGCATGCAGCAGCCGCAGGTGCAGAACGTCACCGAGGTGGCGCTGCCGGTGATGCGCCGGCTGGCCGAGGCGATCCGCCAGCCGTGCCATCTGGTGGCGCCGTCGGACGACCAGATCGTGGTGATCGCGCAGATGGACGTGCCCAGCGACCTGGGCCTGGTGGTACGCCCCGGCCATCGCCGTCCGCTGGCCCATTCCACGTCGGGCCTGGTGCTGTTCGCGTTCCAGCACGCCGACGCGCAGGCGCGCCTGCTCGAGCGCCTGGACGCCGGCGACGTGGCCTACGACCGCGAGGCCTTCGTCGCCGCCGCGCGGCAGGTGCACGAGGTGGGCTACAGCATCCACGCCAGCGAGGCGGTGGTCGGCGTGATCGACCTGACCGCGCCGATCCTGCAGCACGGCAGCGCCACCTACACGCTGACCGTGCCCTTCATCGAGCGCCGCCCGCAGCAGATCGACGCGCAGGCGGCGATGCAGGCGGTATGCGATGCCGCCGCCGAGATCACCCGCGCGCTGATGTACAGCCCGCCACGCGGCGGCGCGGGCTAGTAGCGGTTCCGGTCCGTCGCCAGCCTGCGCGGCTCGGCGCAGCGCCGGCCGGCGCCACGGGTCCTGCACCGGTTGCACGCGTGCGCGCCCCCCGCGCAGCGACCAGCGCTCATGCGCACGGAGGTGCAGCAGGCGGCAGCGCCGCGTGCGATGGGAGCGATGGCCAAACCAGCCATGGCCGTGGCAGCAGTCGCCAGGCCTGCGCAAGGCGTACGCATCGAGGGGATGGTCGCGATCATCGACCGCGCCTGGTTTCGCAGCTGGTCGATGCCACGCCCCCACTCATGGAGGCCCGGCGTTTCCAGATCAGTCCAGGCCTGCACGACAGCTACGCGCGGCGCGCCACCGCAGCGACACGATCCAGTCCGGCGACAAGGGAGTGGCGGCCGATCGACAAGGTGATGGATCCGCGCCACCGCCTTGGAAGCGTTCCGTGCGTCGGCACTGGCGACCTGTGCGGCGCGCACTACAGCGCGGTGGCTCGACGGCACCGGCGACTCTGCCAGGCAGCGGCGTGCTGCTGCACCGCAGCGTGCATTGTCACAGCGTCATAATTATACCGTAATTACGATCTTGGACGCCCCGCTGCCGCGGGGCCTCGCCTATCCCACGGGACGCCTTATGCCTGACGACTGGAACACGCTGGCCGACAACCGCCGGCAACGGATGCAACGCGGCGCCGGGCTCGCGCGCGGACGCCTGGTGCAGGCCAGCGACGCGGTGGCGCTGCTGGAAGCGGTGATCGAGCCGGGCGACCGGGTGTGCCTGGAAGGCAACAACCAGAAGCAGGCCGACTTCCTGGCGCAGTGCCTGACCGAGGTGGACCCGGCGCGGGTGCACGGCCTGCACATGCTGCAATCGGTGCTGGCGCTGCCGTCGCACCTGGACGTGTTCGAACGCGGCATCGCCCAGCGCCTGGACTTCTCCTTCTCAGGCCCGCAGGCGCTGCGCCTGGCCAAGCTGGTGGCCGACGGCCGCATCGAGATCGGCGCGATCCACACCTACCTGGAGCTGTTCGGACGCTACTTCATCGACCTGACCCCGCGCGTGGCGCTGGTTGCCGCGCAGGCCGCCGATCGCCACGGCAACCTGTACACCGGGCCGAACACCGAAGACACGCCGGTGATCGCCGAGGCCACCGCGTTCAAGGGCGGCATCGTCATCGCCCAGGTCAACGAGATCGTCGACACGCTGCCGCGCGTGGACATCCCCGCCGACTGGGTCGGCTACGTGGTGCAGGCGCCGCGCCCGCACTACATCGAACCGCTGTTCACCCGCGATCCGGCGCAGATCTCCGAGATCCAGGTGCTGATGGCGATGATGGCGATCAAGGGCATCTACGCCGAGTACGGCGTGGACCGGCTCAACCACGGCATCGGTTTCGACACCGCGGCGATCGAGCTGCTGCTGCCGACCTACGCCGAATCGCTGGGCCTGCGCGGCAAGATCTGCCGGCACTGGGCGCTCAATCCGCATCCGGCGCTGATCCCGGCGATCGAGTCGGGCTTCGTCGAGTCGGTGCACTCGTTCGGCTCGGAGCTGGGCATGGAGAAGTACATCGCCGCGCGCGCCGACGTGTTCTTCGCCGGCCCCGACGGCTCGATGCGCTCCAACCGCGCGTTCTCGCAGACCGCCGGCCTGTACGCCTGCGACATGTTCATCGGCTCCACGCTGCAGATCGACCTGCAGGGCAACAGTTCCACCGCCACGCGCGACCGCATCGCCGGCTTCGGCGGCGCGCCCAACATGGGCTCGGACGCGCGCGGCCGCCGCCACGCCAGCAGCGCCTGGCTCAAGGCCGGGCGCGAGGCGGCGCGGCCGGGCGAGATGCCGCGCGGGCGCAAGCTGGTGGTGCAGATGGTGGAGACCTTCCGCGAACACATGGCGCCGGCCTTCGTCGACCGGCTCGATGCGTGGGAGCTGGCCGAGCGCGCGAACATGCCGCTGCCGCCGGTGATGATCTACGGCGACGACGTCAGCCACGTGCTGACCGAGGAAGGCATCGCCAACCTGCTGCTGTGCCGCACGCCGGAGGAACGCGAGCAGGCGATCCGCGGCGTGGCCGGCTATACCGCGGTGGGCCTGGGCCGCGACAGGCGCGCGGTGGAGAACCTGCGCGACCGCGGCGTGATCCGCCGCCCGGAAGACCTCGGCATCCGCGTGCGCGATGCCAGCCGCGACCTGCTGGCCGCGCGCAGCGTCAAGGATCTGGTGCGCTGGTCCGGCGGGCTGTACGACCCGCCGCAACGATTCCGCAACTGGTAGGGCCGACATGGAAACCCTTCGCTATCGCTACGACGGGCGCAACGCGCCCAACGGCCGGCTCGACCACGTGCTGGTCGGCGTGGTGTCCTCGGGCAACCTGGAAGTGCTGATCGAACCGCAGGACCTGGACGGGGCGATGCAGATCGACATCGTCACCGCCGCGCACGGCTTCGGCGACATCTGGCAGGCGGTGCTGGACGATTTCGCCGCGCGCCATCCGCTGCGCGACGTGCGCATCTCGATCAACGACGTCGGCGCGACGCCGGCGGTGGTCAGCCTGCGCCTGGACCAGGCGGTGGAAGCCTTGCAGGAGGGCGGGTGATGCGTCCAGTCCCGACGTCCGCAATCGCAGCGCTCCCTGTAGGAGGGGCTTCAGCCCCGACTATGTCCGCAGCCTGGAACGTCTCGGCTCCGTTGGTCGCGGCTGATCCCGAAAAGCGCACAGGCGCCGCTCCCACCCGGCGCGCTGCCCTTGCGGGAGGCGCGTCGGTTCCGAAGCCAACCGCGGCGGCCGCTGTCCGGGCTTCGCTCGTCGCGACTGAAGTCGCTCCCACAGGTGATTCCGTTCGGTTTCTTCCTGTAGGAGGGGCTTCAGCCCCGACCGTGTCCGCAGCCGGCGACAGGGTGGCTGCGTTCGTCGCGGCTGATCCCGAAAAGGAGACAAGAGCCGCTCCTGCGGAAGACGTCGCCGCCGCCAACGACCATTCCGCGACGCCCGCCGCGCGCGCGCGTCGCCCACACCGGAGCTGCGCATGAGCGCGATCCCCAACCACCGCCGCCCGCGCAGCTTCTACGAGGCCGATGCGCGCGAACGCATCGCCGGGCTGCTCGATTCCGGTTCGTTCCACGAATTCCTGGGCCCGCGCCAGCGCGCGATGAGCCCGCACCTGGCGCAGCTGGACCAGCCCGGCGCGTTCGACGACGGCATCGTCGTCGGCGAAGGCCGGCTCGACGGGCGTGGCGTGCTGATCGCCGCGCAGCAGGGCCACTTCATGGGCGGCGCGGTCGGCGAAGTGCACGGGGCCAAGCTCACCGGCCTGCTGCAGCGCGCGGCCGCGAGCAGGCCCGACGCGGTGCTGCTGTTGCCCGACACCGGCGGCGTGCGCCTGCACGAAGCCAACGCCGGGCTGATCGCGATCTCCGAGATCATGCGCGCCACGCTGGACGCGCGCGCCGCCGGCGTGCCGGTGCTGGCGCTGATCGGCAGCGGCAACGGTTGCTTCGGCGGCATGGGCATCGTCAGCCGCTGCTGCAGCCGCATCATCATGTCCGAGGAAGGGCGGCTGGCCTTGTCCGGCCCGGAAGTGATCGAGACCGTGCGCGGCGTGGAGGAATTCGACTCGCGCGACCGCGCGCTGGTATGGCGCGTCACTGGCGGCAAGCACCGCTACCTGCTGGGCGAGGCGCAGACGCTGGTCGCCGACGCAATCGAGGCGTTCCGCGCCGCGGCCATCGCCGCGCTGTCCGCGCCCGACGCCGACGCCGACGACGGCCTGGCGCGCATCGCCGCCGAACACGACAGGCTGCGCAAGCGCCTGGACGCCTATGGCGACTGCCGCGACGGCCTGGACATCTGGCGGCGGCAGGGCATCGCCGACGCCGAGAAGCTGCCGTTGCTGGACACCGACGCCTTCCTCGCCGCGGTCGCGAACCGGAGCCTGCCATGGAGCTGACGACGCTGCTCGAACGAATGTTCCCGCTCGGCCACGCCGTGCGCGTCGATGGCGGGGTGATCGGCGGCAGCGCGACCACCGCGCTCGGCGAGGTCACCGTGATCGGCACCGCCGACAAGCTCGAGGTGGGCATCGAGCACGCGCTGGCGCTGGCGGCGACGGTGCTGGACAGCACCCGCGCGCATCCGCAGCGGCCGATCGTGATGCTGGTGGACACCGCCGGACAGCGGCCGTCGCGCAAGGACGAACTGCTGGCGATCAACGGCTACTTCGGCCACCTGGCGCAATGCCTGGACCTGGCGCGGCGCCGCGGCGCGCGGCTGCTGTCGCTGGTCTACGGCGAGTCGGTCAGCGGCGGCTTCCTGTCCTTCGGGCTGATGGCCGATGCGATCTACGCGCTGCCCGAGGCGCAGGTGCGGGTGATGGACCTGCGCGCGATGGCGCGGGTCACCAAGCAGCCGCTGGAAAAACTGCAGGCGTTGAGCCTGAGCTCGCCGGTGTTCGCGCCGGGCGTGGAGAACTACGTGGCGATGGGCGCGGTGCAGGCGCTGTGGCAGGGCGACCTGGCCGCCGCGCTGACCGACGCGCTGCAGGCGCCGCTGCACGGCGATGCGCGCGCGCGGCTGGGCGCCGAGCGCGGCGGCCGCACCCTGGCCGCGTCGATCGCCGCGCAGGTGGCCGCCGGACATGACTGAGGGCTACGCCCGGCACGACCTGGTCTGGCTGGACGCCGGCGCGCCCTGGCAGCCGCGCACGCCCGGCGCGCAGGCGCGGCTGCAGGCATGGTTCGACGCCGGCCATCCGGCGATCGTCGCGCGCCACGATCCGGCCGATGCCGATGACCACCTGCGCCTGGGCGTGCCGCTGCCGCCGGCCGAGGACAAGCAGCGCCTGTCGCTGTCGGCGCCGCGCATCAGCGTGGTGCGGCGGCGCGCGCCGCTGGCGCTGGACGAGGTGCGCCGGCATGCGCCGGCGGACTGGCAGGCGCCGCTGCAGGACCTGCAGGCGCTCGGCGACGGGCTGGAACTGCAGCCGCGCGTGTTCGGCGCGTTCGCGTGGCAGGCGCTGACCGGGCTGCGTTACGTGCATGTCGGTTCGGATATCGACCTGCTGTGGCAGGTGCCGGCGCCGGCCCAGGCGCGCGCGCTGCTCGCGCAGCTGGCACAGTGGGAGCAGCGCCACGGCCGCCGCGCCGATGGCGAACTGTTGCTGCCCGACGGCCGCGCGGTGAGCTGGCGCGAACTGGCCGGCGGCAGCGCCCAGCTGCTGGTCAAGGCGTTGCGCGATTGCCGGCTGCAACCGCGCGCCGCACTGTTGCAGGCGTGGGGGGCATGATGGACCTGCAGGTGCCGCGCGGCGGAGAGCGCGACGGATTCGCCGCACCGGTCGTCGCGTCCGACGTCGCCGCGTCGGCGCACCTGCCCAGCTATCCACCTGCATCTGCAGCAGCGGCTCCAGCCGCGACAAACGAAGCAGCGATGTTTCCTGTCCCGGAAGCGGTCGGGGCTGAAGCCCCTCCTACAGTGCAGGGAACCCAACCCACGCCAGTTCCTGTAGGAGCGGCTTCAGCCGCGACCAACGAAGCGGCGATATTTCCGGCCCCGGAAGCGGCCGGGGCCGATGGCCCCAGGCCACCCGGAACTGCTCCTGCAGCGCACGCGGCCGGTCTCGCGCGATCGGCCGCAACGAACGCGATAGCCAACGCGTCCGTTCACGCCGCGGCCACGCCGCAGCGCCTCGGCCGCCTCGCCGTCGCCAGCCTGCACGCCGAACTGGCCTGCGCGCCGAAGCCGGGGCTGGTCACGCCGTTCGACCGCGGCAGCCACGACGACATGGACGCGTCCACCTTCCTGCGCAGCCTGTTCGCGTTGCGCGGCTACTTCGTCGCGATCGCCGCCGCCGGCGCACGCGACGACGCCTTCCCCGCGTTGCGCGCGCTGGGCATCGCCGCCGAACGCGCGATGCTGCGCGCCACCGGCGGCGTCAACACGCATCGCGGCGCGATCTTCAGCCTGGGCCTGCTGGTCGCCGCGGCGGCGCGGCTGCGCACGCACGCGGCCACCCCGCCGCGCGCGGAAGCGGTCTGCGCCACGGTCGGCCGCTGGCGCGAGGCGTTGCTGGACGCGCCGCTGGACCCGCACAGCCATGGCCAGCGCATGCGCCGCGCGCATGGCGTGGCCGGCGTGCGCGAACAGGCCGCGGCCGGTTTCCCGCTGCTGCGCGGGCATGCGCTGCCGGCGCTGCGTGGCGCGCTGCAGGCCGGGCTGGACGAACGCGCGGCGCTGGCGCAGACGCTGATGAACCTGATCGCGCATACCGATGACCTGAACCTGCTGCACCGCGGCGGGCGCGCCGGCCTGGCGTTCGCGCAACGCAGCGCGCGGGCGTTCCTGGCCGCCGGCGGCGCCGCGCGCGATGGCTGGCCGGCGCGCCTGGCATCGATCGGCGATGCGTTCGTGGCGCGCCGGCTCAGTCCCGGCGGCAGCGCCGACCTGCTCGCCTGCGCGTGGTTCCTGCACCGCCAGGAGCGCGCGTGAGCCTGGCGCTGCTATGTCCGGGGCAGGGCGCGCAGCATCCGGCGATGTTCGGCTATGTCGCCGACGTGCCGGCGGCCGCGGCGGTGCTGGACGCGGCGGCGCGCGTGCTGGGCGCCGATCCGCTGGCGCTGGCGGGCGAGGACCGGCGCTACGACAACGCGCTCGCGCAACCGCTGGTCTGCGCCGCCACGCTGGCCAACTGGGCGGCGCTGGCGCCGCAGCTGCCCGCGCCGTCGCTGGTGCTCGGCTACAGCATCGGCGAGCTGGCCGCGCATGCGGTCGCCGGCGGGCTCGATGCCGGCAGCTGCCTGGCGCTGGCCGCGCAGCGCGCACAGCGCATGGACGCGGCCAGCCGCGATGGCGACGGCCTGATCGCGGTGCAGGGACTGCGGCGGCGCGAGGCCGAGGCGCTGTGCGCGCAGACCGGGCTGTACCTGGCGATCGTCAACGGCGAGGACCACGTGATCCTGGGCGGCCACGGCGATGCGCTGCTGCGCGGCGAGCGCGAGGCGCGCGCGCAGCGCGCGCGGGCGACGCGGCTGCCGGTGGCGGTGGCCTCGCATACGCCGCTGCTGGCGCCGGCCGCGCAGGCCTTCGCCGCGGTGCTGGGCGATTCGCCGATCGCCGCGCCGCGGCTGCCGCTGCTGGCCGGCACCGACGGCCACCGCATCGGCGGGCGCGCCGACGCCATCGCCGCGCTGTCGGCGCAGCTGGCCACCACGCTGGACTGGGCCGGCACGATGCGCCAGGCGGTCGAGCGCGGCGCGCGGGTGTTTCTGGAACTGGGCCCGGGCTGCGCGCTGGCGCGCATCGCGCGCGAGCTGGCGCCGCAGTGCCAGGCGCGTTCGGTGGAGGAGTTCGGCAGCCTGGCGGCGGCGGCGGCCTGGGTGCGGCAGGCGCAGGCGCGGCTGGACTGAGCGCCGCGGTGCGCAGGCAGCGGCCGCGCGGCGAACACGGGCGGCTGCGGCGTGCGGGTGAGGGCGATCGACCCAGGGTGGCGGGTGGCCACTCGAGGCAGGTACGGATCAAGCAAGCTCGGGAGGGCGCATGAGTCCACAAATCGCGACGATCATCGGGTTGGTCGTCATGTTCATCGTCGCCACGGCATTGCCGGTCAACATGGGCGCGGTCGCGTTCGCGTTGGCCTTCATCGTCGGAGGCGTGTGGGTCGGCATGGACGGCAAGGAGGTGTTGGCCGGGTTCCCGGGCGACCTGTTCCTGACCCTGGTCGGCATCACTTACCTGTTCGCGATCGCGCGCAACAACGGCACCATCGATCTATTGGTGCATTGGGCGGTGCGCGCGGTCCGCGGCAAGATCGTGGCGATCCCGTGGGTGATGTTCGTGGTCACCGCGGTGCTGACCGCATTCGGCGCGCTGGGACCGGCGGCGGTGGCGATCATCGGTCCGGTGGCGCTGCGCTTCGCCAAGCAGTACCGGATCAATCCGCTGCTGATGGGCCTGCTGGTGATCCACGGCGCGCAGGCCGGCGGTTTCTCGCCGATCAGCGTGTACGGCGGCATCACCAACAAGGTGGTGGAAAAGGCCGGGCTGGACGTCACCGAGATGGCGGTGTTCCTGACCAGCCTGGGCTTCAACCTGCTGATGGCGCTGATCTGCTTCTTCGCCTTCGGCGGGCTGGCGCTGTTGCGGCGCGGCGCGGCGCCGTCGCTGGCCACCGCCGAGTACGTGCCGGTGGGCGACGAGTCCTCGCACCGGCAGTTCGCCATCGAAGGCCATGGCGCGCTGCTGGCCGCCGGCGGCGGCACCCTGTCGACCAATCCGGTCGCGCTGGAAGCGGTGGGCCTGAGCCGCGACCGCGTGCTGACCCTGATCGGCCTGCTCGGCCTGGGCGTGGCCTCGCTGATCTACAACCTCAACGTCGGCCTGGTGTCGATCACCGTGGCGGTGGTGCTGGCGCTGCTGTCGCCCAAGGCGCAGAAGGGCGCGGTGGACGGCATCAGCTGGTCGACCGTGCTGCTGATCAGCGGCGTGGTCACCTACGTGGCGGTGCTGCAGGAAAGCGGGGCGGTGGACTACATCGGCAACGGCGTGTCCAGCATCGGCATCCCGCTGCTCGGCGCGCTGCTGGTGTGCTACGTCGGCGGCATCGTCTCGGCGTTCGCGTCCTCGGCGGCGGTGCTCGGCGCGACCATCCCGCTGGCGGTGCCGTTCCTGATGCAGGGCCATCTCGGTGCGGCCGGGGTGATCTGCGCGCTGGCGATCTCTTCCACGGTGGTGGACGTGAGCCCGTTCTCGACCAACGGCGCGCTGGTGGTGGCCTCGGCCGCCCCGGACGAGCGCGAGTCGCTGTACAAGCGCTTCCTGGTCTACAGCGGCCTGGTGGTCGTCTTCGGCCCGCTGCTGGCGTGGCTGTTGCTGGTGGTGCCGGGGTGGATGTGAGGCCCGCAGACCGGGGAGCCGCCGCCGATCGCGGCTCCTGGTTCGCCACGCGTTGAACAAAGAAGCGCCGCCCCAAGGGACGGCGTTTTTTGTGTGGCTTTCCGCGAGAGCGCCGCCTCTACGAGTCCCGAGTCCCAAGTCCCGAGTCCCGCCCACTAGGCAACGGCGCCGGCACGTTGAGCTTGCCGCCGGCGGCCACGTACATCGCCAGGGCGTTGCCCTGGCTGCGCAGGTGGCGGTTCATGGTGCGCTCGGCGGCTTCGGCGTCGCGGCGGCGGAAGCACTCCATCAGTTCGCGGTGCTCGGACAGCGACTGCTGCAGGCGCCCGGGCGCGAGCAACTGGCGGCCGCGGTGCATCTTGAGGATGCGGTGCAGGTCGTGGGTGACCCGGATCAGCCAGGGGTTGCCGGCGAATTCCTGCACCGACTCGTGGATCAGGTAGTTCTGCCGGTAGTACTCGGCCAAGTCGCCTTCGCTCGCGGCCTGTTCCATCCGCGCATGCAGCGCTTCCAGCCGCGCCAGCCCGGTGGCGTCGACCTTGCGCACCGCCTCGTAGGCGCAGCGGCCCTCCAGCAACGCCATCACCGGGAACAGCTCGTTGAGGTCCTCCAGGTTCAGCCGGGTCACGCGCGCGCCGCGGCCGGGCTCGATCTGCACCAGGCCTTCGGCGGCGAGCAGCTTCAGGCTCTCGCGCAGCGGCGTGCGGCTGATGCCGAGCTCCTCGACCAGCGCCGGCTCGTCGATCCACTCGCCCGGCGGCAGCACGTAGTCGTAGATCTTCTGCCGCAGCCGTTCGGCCACGTCTTCGTACAGCGCCACGCGCTTGCGCGGTGTGCGGGTGTCGGGCGCAAGGGTCATCGGCGGATCGAAACGCTCTGCAGCCTGTGATGGCGATAGCGGCATTCTAGCGGCCGGCGGGAAACGCTGCCGCTGCGGCATTTCCCGCCGGCGCCGTCTATTTGCCTTTGTTCTTGTCCGGACGCTGCGACAGTGCCGATCCTGCGGCGGTCTTGCTGTCCTTGCCGGTGCGTCCGTCCTTGAGCACCTTGGACGCAGCCTTGCCGGCCTTGGCGCCGGTTTTCTCGTTGTTGGCCATGTGCGGTCTCCACGATGCCGCGGTTGCGGCAGACCACTGCATGCGCCTGGCCGCGTCGAGACCGCGTTACGAAAAGCGCAGCGGTTCACGCAGGTTTGCGCGCTGCCTGGGCAAGGTAGGCACTGGCAGACCAGGAGTACCCCACGACCCCGAGGCTCATCACGACCCGGCTTCCGATCCTCGCGGCGCTGGCCGCCGTGGCGCTGAGCGGCTGCGGCAAGCCGGGCGACCAGGCGTCGCGCACCGCGCCGGCGACCTCGCCGGCGCCCACCGCCGCGCCGGTCGGCGGCGAAAGCGGGCGTGCTCCGATCAGCGGCGACGCCTCGGCCAAGGCGATGCTGCAGGTGCTGGAAGGCAATGCGGTGGCGCTGTCGCAACAGGCGCTGTCGCGCAACGTCGCCGGCAGCGTCGCCGATTTCGCCCGCGAGGTGGTCGCCGCGCACCAGGGCGCCGCGGCCGCGGACGCCGGCAAGGGCGGGCCGGGCGATGCGGAGAAGATCGCCGCGCAGGCGGCCAAGGGCCGGGCGCAATTGCAGGCGCTGGATCAGGAAAAGGACGAGTCGGCGTACATGAACGCCTACACCGCGACGATGGTGCGCAGCTACTCCGATGCGCTGGCGGTGATCGACGCCGAACTGGTGCCGGCGGCGCAGCAGGACGCGACCAGGCAGGAACTGCAGCAGGCGCGCAAGCGCATCGCCGAGCAACTGGAGCGCGCGCAGGCGCTGGCGTCGGCGCGTTACTGAGGGCGCTACCGCATGGATCTACGCGAGGCTTTCGCGAGGCTTTCGCCCGTACCCTCATCCGCCCCTACGGGGCACCTTCTCCCGATGGGAGAAGGGAACAGCCTAGCCCCTCTCCCACCGGGAGAGGGGTTGGGGTGAGGGTCCGGCGCGAAGCGTCTCGCGGAGTTTGGGTGCACGAGGCTGCGCCCGTACCCTCATCCGGCCCTACGGGCCACCTTCTCCCGATGGGAGAAGGGAACAGCCTAGCCCCCTCTCCCACCGGGAGAGGGGTTGGGGTGAGGGTGGCGCGAAGCATCTCGCTGAGTTGGGAGCATGAGGCTGCGCCCGTACCCTCATCCGCCCCTGCGGGGCACCTTCTCCCGATGGGAGAAGGGAACAGCCTAGCCCCTCTCCCGCCGGGAGAGGGGTTGGGGTGAGGGTACGGCGCGAAGCGTCTCGCGGACCGGGTACGCGAAGCGCAGCGCGCTACGTTTCCGCAGCCATTGGCCAGGGAAACCACCTCTACCGTTAACCGTCCGCGATGTCCGCAGCTGCCGCGCGCGGCACCGGGCGCTCCTCGCGCCCGTCCGGGTGCCGCGCGAAGCGGTCCGGATCGCTTCCGTGCACCGGCGCCTCGTCCTTCCAGGGCCAGCCGCCGAACTGGGTGCGACGGTAGTCGGCCACGGCCTGTGCGATCTCGGCTTGGGTGTTCATCACGAAGGGGCCGTGCTGAACTACCGGCTCGGCGATCGGTCGGCCCTGCAGCACCAGGAACTCGCTCGCGGCCGCATCGCCGTTGACCAGTTCGACTGCCTGATCGGCGCGCAATTCGATGGCGGCGTGGCGTGCCACGTCGCGTCCGCCCACGGTCACCGATGCGCCCTTGAAGAAGTACAGGCTGCGGCGCGTGCCCCGGCCCTGCGCGGCGGGCAGCGTCCAGCGTGCGCCGGGCGCCATGCGGAGGGTCCAGATGGCGACGTCGGCGTCGTCCTGCGCGGCCCACGAATCCGGCGGCGGCGCGAGCGGGCCGCCGGCGGTGCCGGGCGCGGCGTCGACCGGGCCGATGCGACCGGCCACGCAGGTGACGTCGGTGCTGCGGCCGGCGGCGTCGGTGGCGGTGAAGCGCGGCAGGTCCTGCGCCCAGAACATGGTGAAGTGCGGCGCGGCCATCTTGCTGCGCGCCGGCAGGTTGAGCCAGATCTGGAACAGTTCCAGCGGGTTCGGCGCATCGGTGTCGAGCAGTGGGAACATTTCCGAATGGACGATGCCGGCACCGGCCGTCAGCCACTGCACGTCGCCGGCGCCGAAGCGCGCTGCCGCGCCGAGCGAGTCGGCATGGTCGATGAGGCCCTTGCGCACGATGGTCACGGTCTCGAAACCGCGATGCGGGTGGCCGGGAAAGCCGGGGACGGCGTTGCCGTGATACATGCTCCAGCCGTCCTTGCGGCTGAAGTCCTGCCCGATGTCGCGGCCCTCGAGCGACACCGCCGGGCCCATTGCGCCGTTGCCGGCGGGGTAGGCGTCGTCGTGATAGACGCAGAACAGGAACGGGTCGATGGTGTCCCATGGAAAGCCGAGCGGCTTGATCTGGACGATGGGGTCGGTCATGAGGGTGTCCTTCGTGCGGGCGCGGCTGGGAGGCAGCGGCAATCCATCGAATATGGCGCGGGCCCGGCGGAATGAAAGGCCGGTGCGGAGGACATCCTGTCCCGCACGTGGAACGCGGCCGCGGCGCTGCCGTCCCCGCAGGCGCTGCGCGCCAGCCGCTTCGATGGCGACGGACTGCGCGGGCGGCGTGGGGCCTGCCGGGTTGCCGCCGCCGCCGAAGCTGCCTGTGGGCGATCGCGTTGCCGCCGCTGCAGGCGCAGCGGAACGCGCGGCAGGTGCAGGCCGACCGTGCCGTGCCGACGCCGACGCCGACGCCGTAGGCGGTGCAGGCGATACAGGCGATACAGGCGGTGGCAGACGGCTGGCGAGGTCTCTCCAAGCCGATTGCACAACTGCGGGAGCGACTTCAGTCGCGACAGGTGTTACCGGGAAGGCCCGTCGCGACTGAAGTCGCTCCCACATGGTTTCCCGGCATTCCTCATTCCGGGTGGGCGGTGTTGGCCGGGAAGGAACGCTGCGCACCGTCACGGACCGCAACGCGGCGAACGCCGATCATCGCGGTTCCCCCGCGTTTCGCGCCCGCGTGGCGCTGCGCCTTTGCCCAGGTTCCCGCCATGCCCCCGACCTCCGCCGCTTCGCTCCCCGATTCGATGACCGCGATCGAGATCTGCCGCCCCGGCGCGCCGGAGGTGCTGGTGCCGGTGCGCCTGCCGCTGCCGCATCCGGGCCGCGGCGAACTGCTGGTGCGGGTGGCCGCGGCCGGGGTCAACCGCCCCGACGTGATGCAGCGCCGCGGCAGCTATCCGCCGCCGCCCGGTGCCTCGCCGCTGCCCGGGCTGGAGTTCGCCGGCGAGGTGGTGCAGCTGGGCGAAGGCGTGGAGCGCTACCGGGTCGGCGACCGGGTCTGCGCGCTGGTCGCCGGCGGCGGCTACGCCGAATACGCGGTGGTGCACGAGCGCAACGCGCTGCCGGTGCCGGCGCCGTTGAGCCTGACCGAAGCGGCGGCGCTGCCGGAGACCTTCTTCACCGTGTGGGCCAACGTGTTCCAGCGCGGCCGCCTGCAACCCGGCGAGACGCTGCTGGTGCACGGCGGCACCTCCGGCATCGGCAGCGTGGCGACGATGCTCGGCAAGGCGTTCGGCGCGCGGGTGATCAGCACCGTCGGCTCGGCGGACAAGCGCGCGGCCAGCCTGGCGCTGGGCGCCGACGCGGCGATCCTGTATCGCGACGAGGACTTCGTCGCGCAGACCCTGGCGCTGACCGGCGGACGCGGCGCCGACGTGATCGTCGACCTGGTCGGCGGCGACTATCTTTCGCGCAACTACCAGGCCGCGGCGCTGGAAGGGCGCATCGTGCAGATCGGCATCCAGCACGGCACGGTGCGCGAGCTGGACCTGATGCCGCTGCTGGCCAAGCGCCTGACCCATACCGGCTCGACGCTGCGCGCGCGTTCGGTGATGGAGAAGGCGGCGATCGCGCGCGAACTGGAACAGCAGGTATGGCCGCTGCTCGAGCGCGGCACCGTCAAGCCGCGGCTGGACCGCAGCTTCCCGCTGGCCGACGCGGCGCAGGCGCACGCGCTGATGGAGTCCAGCGCGCATATCGGCAAGATCGTGCTGCTGACGCAGGCGGGCGCGGCGCAGGGGGCGCAGTAGTCCGAAGCCTGCCGGCTGCACTACTTCGTTCGTCGCGACTGAAGTCGCTCCCACAGGGGCTTCACGGGTTGCTGGCTGAATAACCGCAGGAGGGCTTCAGCCCCGACAGGCGGTCCGAAGCCTGAGGCCGCGCCGCTTCGTTCGTCGCGGCTGAAGCCGCTCCTACAGGGCTGCGCGGCGTGCCGGCTGGAAGCTATAGGAGGGGCTTCAGGCCCGACAGGAATCCCAAGCGCTGCCAGCGCCCGCCGCTTCGTTCGTCGCGGCTGAAGCCGCTCCTACAGGACTGCGCGGAGCGTCGGCTGGAGTCTGTCGGGATGGCCGCCGCGTCGGGAGCGAAGCCCGCGCTGGCTCTGTTCAAGCGCCAGCCCGTATATTGCCCCGCACGCGCGGTGGTCCGCGCCTGCCTTCGGTTACCGCGTGCGCCTGCGTCTTCCCGTCCTGTCCCGTTGGCCGCTGTGGCGGTGGTCGTTGCTGCTGCTGTGGCTGGCGCTGGCGGTGCCGGCATCGGTGTCGGCGCAACCGGAGGTGGAGAGCCAGGCGCCCGATCCGCAGGCGCTGCTGACCCGTGCCGAGCAGGCCCTGGACGACGTGCAGCGACGCATGGACGCAGCCGACGACCAGGACACGCTGCGCGCGCTCGCCGGCCGCGTGGTCGACGCGCAGCGCGACGCCGAGGCGGCCGTCGCCGCGCTGACCCCGCAACTGAGCCAGGTCGATGCGCGGCTGCAGCAGCTCGGCCCGGCCGTCGACAACGAGGCGCGTGACATCATCGCGCAGCGCAGGGACCTGGCGCGGCAACGCGCGCCGCTGGACTCGGGCATCAAGCG
Organism: Xanthomonas sp.; assembly: GCF_017163755.1. Lineage (GTDB taxonomy): Bacteria > Pseudomonadota > Gammaproteobacteria > Xanthomonadales > Xanthomonadaceae > Xanthomonas_A. The sequence continues at coordinate 4,683 of NZ_JAFIWC010000023.1, read as the reverse complement.
CGGCAAGCTGCTGGCGATGGAGGCCAAGCAGCTGGGCGAAGAACTCGAGCGCGCGCAAACCGAGCAATTCAGCCAGGAGTTGTCGAGACGCTCGTCGTCGCCGCTGTCGCCGGCGCTGTGGCAGCAGATCGCCACCAATTTCCCCGCCGACCGCGCGCGCCTGCTGGCGCTGTATCGTCTCGGCGCGCGGGCGCTCGGCGATGCGGTGGACGAGCACGGCGCCGGTGCGCTCGGCGTCGGCGTGGCGATCGCGCTGCTGCTGCTGTTCCCGCTGCGCTACCTGCTGCGCTGGTTGGGCAAGCGCTATGCGATGTCGCGCGCGCCGGGCAGCCGCCTGCGCCGCTCCGGGCTGGCGCTGTGGTTCCTGCTGCTGGGCACGCTCAGCCCCGGCCTGGCGGCGCTGACCCTGGTCGAGACCCTGCGCGGGCTGGGCGCGGTGCCGGCAGGGCTGGACATCGTGCTGCGCGGCTTCGTCTGGTTCAGCTTCGCCGCCGCGTTCATGGGCTCGCTCGGCGCCAGCGTGCTGCTGCCGAACCAGCCGTCGTGGCGGCTGTTCCCGATCGACGACGCCACCGCGCGGCGGCTGCGCAAGTACACCTGGGCCACCGCGGCGCTGGCCTGGGTCAGCAGCATGCTGCTGGTGATCAACCGGGCCAGCCGCACCAGCGAGTCGGCGACCATCGCCGCCGACGGCGTGATCGCGCTGGCCTACGCGGTGCTGATCCTGGCGATCCTGACCAGCCTGTCGCGGCTGCGGCGGCGGCAGTACGCCGAGGCCGCGGCGCAGGCGCTGGCGGACGGCCAGCCGCCGCCGCCCGGGCAGCACGGCGGCGCGCTGGCGCTGGTGGGCCTGCTGGTGAGGACGGCGGTGGTGGTGGCGCTGCTGGCCTCGCTGGTGGGCTACCTGCACCTGGGCCTGTTCATCACCCGGCAGATCATCTGGATCACGATGATCGTCGGCGCGGTGCGGCTGCTGATGACCTTCGCCGACGACTTCGCGCTGTGGCTGTTCGCCAGCGAAGGGCGCATCGGCCGTGCCGCCAGCGGCGCGTTCGGCGTGCGCAGCAGCCGCCTGGACCAGGCCGGGGTGCTGACCTCGGCGGTGCTGCGGGTGGCGCTGCTGCTGATCGGCCTGGGCGCGCTGCTGATGCCGTTCGGCTCCAACGTCAGCACCGTGACCGAATGGTTCTCGGTGCTGTCCGACGGCATCAAGCTCGGCAAGGAGACCACGCTGTATCCGGGCGCGGTGGTGCGCGCGGTGCTGGTGCTGATCCTCGGCCTGGCGGCGATGCAGTACCTGCACGGCTGGCTGGTCAAGACCTACCTGCCCAAGACCGAGCTGGACGACGGCTCGCGCAACTCGATCAGCACGGTGGCCCGCTATGTCGGCATCCTGCTCGCCGCGCTGTGGGCGCTGGCGGCGCTGGGCATCGGCGTGGAAAAGATCGCGCTGGTGGTCAGCGCGCTGTCGGTGGGCATCGGCTTCGGCCTGCAGTCGATCACCCAGAACTTCGTGTCCGGGCTGATCCTGCTGGCCGAGCGCCCGGTGAAGATCGGCGACTGGGTCAAGATCGGCGACCAGGAAGGCGACGTGCGCAAGATCAGCGTGCGTTCCACCGAGATCCAGGTCGGCGACCGCTCCACGCTGATCGTGCCCAACTCCGAGCTGATCACCAAGACCCTGCGCAACATGACCCTGGCCGGGCCGCTGGGACGGGTGCAGATCCAGTTCGCGGTGTCGCTGAGCGCCGACGTGGGCCGCGTGCGCACGCTGCTGCTGGAGCTGTACGCCGCGCATCCGGGCGTGCTCGAGGACCCGGCGCCGTCGGTGTTCATCGATTCCATCGCCAGCGGCCATGTCTCGCTCAACAGCTTCGCCTACGTCGCCAGCCCGCGGCTGACCTACGGCATCCGCAGCGAGCTGCTGTTCGATCTGCTGCAACGGCTGAGCACCGAAGGCATCGCGCTGGAATCGCCGCACGAGGTGCGGATCCTGCGCGACGACCCCTGATGCGCCCCGTCCCATCGTTCGCCGATCGCCGCCGCCGGGAGCCGTGTCCCGGCAACGCCACTGGGAAGCGCGCATGCGGCTGGACGTGACCTCGGATTCGCCGAGCTGGACGGACGTATTCGAAATCGCCGACGAGCTGACCGCGCTGGACGCGATCGCGGAGAAACACTACCCCTCGCTCGACTGGGAGCTGGGGATCTGCCTGCGTTGCCTGCCGCGCAGCCTGGGGAGAAAAACCTTCTGCCGCTACTACGCCCGGGGCAAGCTGTTCGTCCTGGATATATCCATGGATGAGGAGCGCTTCGTTCCCCACAAGAAAGACCGCAGCGCGCAGCGCCGGATCATCGGCGACGCCTTCTTCAGCGGCTTCGAAGCCAGCATGAAGAAGTACGAAAGGACGCTGCCCGGCCTGGCGGACGCGTCCGCGAGCCTGATCGACGAGGTGCGGCGCTGGTGCATCGAAAACAAGTGGATCGACTAGCTTTTTAGCGGTTCGGACCGAGACGCTGGAATCCGAGTCCCGAGTCCCGAGTCCCGACTCCCCTACCGCCCGCCACGCTCCTCGCGCACCCGCGTGCGGCGGTCGAACAGCACCGCGCTGACCACGATGCCCAGGCCCAGCGCCACGCCGAGCAGGAACAGCACCATCGCGATCGTCGGGTAGCCGAACAGCGTGCTGCCGGTATCGATGCGCATCATCTGCGCCGAGGCCAGGATCAGCGCCGCGGTGACCACGCCGGCCGCCACGCGGTTGGCGATCTTCTGCAGGCTCTCCATCAGGTGCGATTCTTCCAGCCCGGCCACGCGCACCTGCATGCGGTTGTCGGCGACCAGCGACAGGATGTCCGACAGCTTGCGCGGGCCTTCGCGCAGCAGCGCCTGCACCTCCATCGCCTCGCTGGCCAGGTTGGCCGCCGACAGCGACTTCTTCAGCCGCGCGCGCATCACGTGCTGCAACTGGTCCTCGACCACGCCGCGCGTGTCCAGGTGCGGCGACAGCGCGCGGCACACCGCCTCCAGGTTCAGCAGGGTCTTGCCGAGCAGGCTCAGCTCCGGCGGCGTGCGCAGGCCGTTGGCGGTGGCGATGCGCACCAGGTCCAGCACCACGCGGCCTTCGGAGGTGGCGTCGTGGGCGGCGTAGCGGGCGATCATCTGCCCGGTCTCGCGCTGGTAGCGGGCTTCGTCGTAGTCCTCCAGGCGCGTGCTCAGCGCGATGGTCTCCTCGGCCACTTCCTCGCCACGGCCGTCGACCGCGGCGAACAGCAGCTTGAGCAGGCGCTCGCGCAGCTTCGGCGGCACGTGCGCGACCATACCCAGGTCGAAGATCGCCAGGCGCCCGTCGGCGAGCACGCGCAGGTTGCCCGGATGCGGATCGGCGTGGATCTCGCCATGCACGAACATCTGGTCCAGGTAGCCACGCACCAGCGCCGCAGCCAGATCGTCCATCGGCTGCTCGGTGCGGCGCAGCCCGGAGATCTTGTCCACGCGCACCCCTTCGGCCAGCTGCATGGTCAGCACCTTGCGACTGCACAGGTCCCAGATCGGCTGCGGCACCCACAGCAGCGGGAACGGCTGCAGGTGCTCGCCGAAGCGCGCCAGGTTCTCCGCCTCGGCCTCGTAGTCCAGCTCGGCCATCAGCGCCTTGCCGAACTCGCTGAGCCAGTCGGCGAAGCGCACGCGCCGGCCCAGGCCGGTCAGCTTGTCGGCGGCGTTGGCGAAGCTCCTGAGCACCTCCAGGTCCGAGCGCACCTGCGCGGCGATCTCCGGCTTCTGCACCTTGATCGCCACCGGGGTGCCGTCGCGCAGCGCCGCGCGGTGCACCTGCGCCAGCGACGCGCTGCCCAGCGGGGTGTCGTCGAACTCGGAAAAGGCCTTGTTGACCGGCACGCCGAGCTCGCGCTCGATGATCTCGCGGATCCGCTCCACCGGGATCGGCGCGGTGTTCTCCTGCATCCGTTCCAGCGCGGTGGCGAACTCCGGCGGCACCACGTCCGGGCGCGTGGACAGCATCTGCCCGAGCTTGACGAAGGTGGGACCCAGCGCTTCCAGGTCGGTGACGAACTGCTCGGGGCTGCCTTCGGCCGGCACCTCGTGGCCGTCGTCGATGGCATCGATGTTCATGCCGGAGAACACGCCGGAGCTGCGGTAGCGCAGCAGCAGGCGCAGGATCTGCGTGCGGCGGCTGAGGCCGCCGACCACGTGCGTGGTCTCCGCGTCGGGCGTCGCGCTCAAGGTCGGGCTCCAGGAATGGCTGGGATTGCGGCGGCCAGTGTGGCGCCGGCCGGGTCGTCGTCCGGTGAATCCTGCACCGTTCGCTGCGGCCGGGTGGGCGGGGGGGCGCGGTGGCTGGCCACGCGCGCTGCGGGGCGTCGGCGGTTGCCTGCAGGAGGGGCTTCAGCCCGGCGGCCGGCGAAGCCCGCGGTCTGACCGTTGTTTGTAGTCGCGGTTGAACCGCTCCTGCAGGTGCGAACTGGGCGGGTTTCGTTCGTCGCGACTGAAGTCGCTCCCACAGTGGCTTGCGGCATGCTCGCTGGGTGCGTTGTAGGAGGGGCTTCAGTCCCGACGGCGGCCGAAGCCCGCCATCTGGCCGTTGTGTCTGGTCGCGGTTGAAACCGCTCCTGCAGGTGCGAGCTGGATAGGTTCCGTTCGTCGCGACTGAAGTCGCTCCCACA
>NZ_JAFIWC010000022.1 GCF_017163755.1 Xanthomonas sp. | reverse complement strand
GAGAAGCCGGGACTCGGGACTGGGGACTCGGTAAAGACGGGGCCCGGGGGCGGGGAGGTTACGGGGATAGCTTTCTAGCCGCCCAAGCATCACGGGGCGACGCACCACCAGCGCTCATGACCACCGAGTCCCGAGTCCCCAGTCCCGAGTCCCGGCTTCACTGCTGCGACGACTGGTCTTCCGGATCGCGGCGCGCCGGCGCGCGGCGCGGCGGCAGCGGCGGCAGCGTGCCGCGCAGGTCGACGTCGCTTTCGGTGCTCAGCGCCGGTTCCCACGGGAAGCGCGGCAGCGTGCGCACCGCGTTCTCCAGCTTGCGCGACCAGGTCTCGTGGATCTCCGAATACAGCGGGGTGTCCGCTTCCAGGCGCATGCGTTCGGTCACGCGCAGGTCGTTGGCGCGGATCAGCGCCAGGTCGATCGGCATGCCCACCGATAGGTTGGAGCGGATGGTCGAGTCCAGCGACACCAGCGCGGTGCGCGCCGCGTCCTCCAGCTTCATCTCCGGGCGGATGATGCGGTCCAGGATCGGCTTGCCGTACTTGGATTCGCCGATCTGCAGATAGGGCGTTTCCGGCGAGGTGGCGATGGCGTTGCCCAGCGGATAGATCATGTACAGGCCGGGGCGCTCGCCGGCGATCTGCCCGCCGAGGATCAGCGTGGACTGCACGCTGACGCCGCTGTGCTGCGACTGGTCCGACAGTTTGATCTGGCTGGACACCAGCACCTCGCCCACGTACTCGGCCACCTCGAACAGGTGCCGGAACGAGCGCAGGCTGCGCGGCGCCTCGGGATCGTCCGCGTCGCGCTGCAGCTTGGAGATGGTCAGCTGGGTGGTGGCCAGGTTGCCGGCCGACATCAGCACGAACACCGCCTGGCCCGGGTACTCGAACACGTGCAGCTTGCGATGCACGCGGACGTCGTCCAGCGAGGCGTTGGTGCGCGTGTCTGCGGCGAAGACCAGGCCTTCGTCCACTTCGATGCCTACGCAATAAGTCATGTGCCTGCCGGAATGCTGTGCGCTTCGATTCTATGCGGGGGTGCCGGGCTTGGCTACCCGTTGACGCTCGGCGCCGCGGCGTGCGCGAATACCGCATGACCACCGTGCTCCTCAGCCTGGGCAGCAATCTGCGCCCCCGGCATCACCTGCTCGCCGCCGTGAACGCGCTGCAGCAACGCTTTGGCCGCATTCGGGTGTCGCCGACCTACCGCACCGCGGCGGTCGGTTTCGACGGCCCGGACTTCCTGAACAATGCGGTGGCGCTGCACACCGAGCTGGACCTGCTGCCGCTGGATGCCTGGCTGCATGCGCTGGAAGACGCCCACGGGCGCGATCGCAGCGGCCCGCGCTTCAGCGACCGCACCCTGGACATCGACGTGGTGTTCTACGGCGAGCGCATCGTCGAAGGCCCCGGCCACCTGCGCATCCCGCGCCCGGAACTGCGCCACGCCTTCGTGCTCAAGCCGCTGGCCGACATCGCCGCGGACTTCGTCGACCCGGTCAGCGGGCGCACCCTGGGCGCGTTGTGGCAGGCGCATGCGCAGTTCGGGGAGGCGTTCGAGGTGGTGGAGCTTCGTGAAGCCGGGACTCGGGACTGGGGACTCGGGACTCGGTAAAGCCGGGACTCGGGGACGGGGGCTACGGGGACAGCTTCCTGGCCGCCCAAGCATCACGGGACGAGGCACGACCAGCATTCATGACCACCGAGTCCCGAGTCCCCAGTCCCGAGTCCCGGCTCTCAGGAAAGCCCCCGCCCCCCATCCACCCGCAACGTATGCCCGGTGACGAAGCCGGCGTCGTCGAGCAGCCAGCGCACCGCTTCGGCGATGTCCTCGACGCTGCCGGTCCGCGCCAGCGGGGTGCGCGCCAGCAATGCCTGCTGCGCGGCGTCGTCCTTGCCGGCTTCCGGCCACAGGATCGCGCCGGGGGCTATCGCGTTGACCCGGACCTGCGGCGCCAGCTCCAGCGCCAGCGAACGGGTCAGCATCGCCAGCGCGGCCTTGGCGGCGCAGTACAGCGGATGGTCGCGCAGCGGCTGCTCGGCGTGCAGATCGGTGAGGTTGACGATCGCGCCGCGGTGCCGGCGCAGCTGTTCGGCGGCGGCCTGGGCCAGGAACAGCGGCGCGCGCGCGTTGACCGCGAACAGGTCGTCCCACTGCGCCGGCGTCGCCTCGGCCAGCGGCGTGGGATAGAAGTTGGAGGCGTTGTTGACCAGCGCGTCGAGCCGGCCGAAGCGCTGCACGCACTGCGCCACCAGCGCCGGCAACTGCGCCGCGTCGCGCAGGTCGGCATGCAGCGCCAGCGTGCTGTCCGCGCGCCGGCCTTCCAGTTCCTGCGCCAGGGCCTGCAGCTCGGCGCCGGATGAATGCGCGTGCAGCGCCACGCGGTAGCCGGCCGCATGCAGGCGGCGGGCGATGCCGGCGCCGATGCGCCGCGCGCTGCCGGTGATCAGGGCCACTTTGGTCTCGGTCATGTACGCATTCCGTGCTCGGCTATGCTGTGCATTGTCCACGCAATCCAGTGCCGCATGCCTATCGATCTTCCTGCGCCCGATGCCGACGCGCTCGCCCACAGCGACCGCCTGGCCGCGCACCTGCGCGCGGAGATCGCCGCCGCCGGCGGCGCAATCCCGTTCTTCCGCTTCATGGAACTGGCGCTGTACGCGCCCGGCCTGGGCTACTACAGCGCCGGCAGCAGCAAGTTCGGCGAGCACGGCGACTTCGTCACCGCGCCGGAACTGGGTGCGCTGTTCGCCGCGACCGTGTCCAACGCGCTGGCGCCGGCGCTGCGCCAGTTGGGCCCGCAGGCGCGGTTCCTGGAGATCGGCGGCGGCAGCGGCGCGTTCGCCGAGGTGATGCTCAAGCGCCTGCTGGCGCTGGATGCGTTGCCGGAGCGCTACGCGATCCTGGAGCCCAGCGCGGACCTGCGCGAACGCCAGCGCGAGCGCCTGGCGCGGGCGCTGATCCCGCCGGTGTTCGAACTGGTGGAGTGGCTGGACCGGCCGTTCGAGGACGACTGGAACGGCGTGCTGTTCGCCAACGAGGTGATCGACGCGTTGCCGACGCCGCGCTTCACCCTGCGCGACGGCGAGGTGTTCGAGGAGACCGTGGTGCTGGACGGCGAAGGCCGCTTCGGCCGCGGCGAGCAGCCGGCCGACCCGCTGCTCGCCGCGGCGGTGCGCCACGTCGAGCGCTACCTGCAGGCGCCATTCGCCGACGGCTACCGCTCCGAACTGCTGCCGCAGCTGCCGTACTGGGTGCAGGCGGTGGCCGGCGGGCTGCGCAGCGGCGCGATGCTGTTCGTCGACTACGGCTATCCGCGCCGCGAGTTCTACCTGCCGCAGCGCGACGACGGCACCTTGCGCGCGTTCTACCGGCACCGCACCCATGCCGATCCCTACCTGTGGCCGGGGCTGCAGGACCTTACCGCGTCGGTGGACTTCACCGCGCTGGCCGAGGCCGGCACCGGCGCCGGGTTCGACCTGGCCGGCTACTGCAACCAAGCCAGCTTCCTGCTCGGCAACGGCATCGATGCGCTGCTGGCCGAGGCCGAGGCGCGCACCGACGAGCACGGGCGCATGCGCCTGCGCGAACAGGTCAAGCGGCTGACCCTGCCCAGCGAGATGGGCGAGCGTTTCCAGGTGATGGGCTTCGAACGCGACGTGGCGCTGGGCCCGGCGTTCCTGGCCGGCGACCTGACCTGGCGCCTGTGAGCGTGCGTGCGATGCGCGGGTTCCGGCGTCCGGCGCTGTGGCTGGGCCTGTGGCTGCTGGCGATCGCCGTGGTGATCGCGGTGTGCCTGGGGCCGCCGCCGCAGATCCCGGAATTGCCGTCGGGCGGCGACAAGATCGAGCATTTCCTCGCCTATTTCCTGCTGGCCTGGGGCGCGGTGCAGCTGTTCGCGCGGCCGCGCGCGTTGCTGCTGGCGGCCGTCGGCCTGGTCGCGCTGGGCATCGGCATCGAGTTCGCCCAGGGCGCGCTGACCGTGGACCGCATGGCCGATCCGCGCGATGCGCTGGCCAATGGCGTGGGCGTGGCGGCGGGCATGGCGCTGCTGCCCACGCCGCTGCGCAACTGCATGCTGTGGCTGGACCGGCGCCTGTTCGGCCGCCGCGCGCTGGCCTGAGCGGCGCGGCGGCCGGGCAACGGCGTAGCGGGCGCTAGCGCGGCTGCAGCGTCAGCCGGTCCAGCACCCACATCGCCGGGCGCGTGTCGCCGGTGAAGTAGACGCACAGGTCGGCGCTGCGCGGCGCGTCGGCCGGCAGCGGCGCGTGCAGGGTCACGAAGCCATCGGCGTCCGGGCGCGCCGGCAGCGCGACGCTGGCCAGCGTCGCGCCGTCGCAGCCGTCGCGCACCACCAGTTCGCCGTGCGGCGTGCGTGCCGGGCGGAACCGCCGCTGCGGCTCGTCGTGGGCGAGCTGGAAGTAGTAGGGCAGGCGGCCGGCGCGCACCTGCAGCGCGCCGATGCCGTCCAGCGGCGCCTGCTTCCAGGTCCAGCACGGGTCGAAGATGTCCACGTCGAAGATCGCGCGCTCGCCCTCGCGCGGGCCGTCGTCCTCCAGCCGCAGGGTCAGCTTGCCGCTGCACATCGCCAGGTCTTCGTCGCGGCGGGTGCGCAGCGCGGCCAGGTCCACGCGGCGGCGCACTGCGTCGGCGATCGGCATGCCGTCGGCGAACGCCTGCGCGGCGATCGTGGTTGGCAACGCGACGGTCAGCGGTTCGGTGTAGCGCGCCGATGTGGCGCTTGGCGCGCTGCCGTCGGTGGTGTAGCGGATGTCCGGGTAACCGAGCGGCGTGGCCAGGCCCACCGTGGCCTGCGCCGCGGCGCGGTCGCCGCGCACCTCGAACTGCGGCTGGAACGGCGTGGCCGCATAGGCGATGCCGAGCGCGCGGTAGTGCGCCAGCAGGTCCGGCAGGCGCTGCAGGAAACCGTCGTAGTCCTTGCCTTGCGCCGGTGTCCAGCCGGTTTCGGCGACGGCGGCGATGCGCGGGAACACCGCGTGCTGCAGCCGTTCCCAGCTGCGCATGTGCTCGGAGAAGGCAGTGGCCTGCAGCCCGAGCACGTGCTTGCGCTGCTTCTCGTCCAGCACCGCCGGCACCGGATCGAACGCGTACACCTTGCGCAGCTCGATCAGCGCCGGACGCCCCGGCGGCTCGTCGGGCGAGGCGGTCTGCAGGTAGTCCAGGTACAGGTCGGTGACCGGCGCCATCACCACGTCGTGGCCCTGGCGCGCGGCATCGATGCCGCCTTCGATGCCCCGCCACGACATCACCGTGGCGCGCTCGGGCAGGCCGCCGGCGAGGATCTCGTCCCAGCCGATCAGGCGCCGTCCGTGCGCGTGGAGATAGCCTTCCAGGCGCTTGATGATCCAGCCCTGCAGCTGCTCCTCGTTGGCCAGGCCCAGCTCCCTGATTCGCGCCTGCGCCGCCGGCGAGCCCTTCCATTGGTCCTTGACCGCCTCGTCGCCGCCGACGTGGATGTAGGTGCCGGGGAACAGCGCGATCATTTCGCCGAGCACGTCCTCGAAGAACGTCAGCGTCTGCTCGCTGGCGTTGAACAGGTTGGCGTGTACGCCCCATTCGTTGGAGACCTGCAGCGGCGTGTCGATCGAGCCGAACTGCGGATACGCGGCCAGCGCGGCGGTGGCGTGTCCGGGCAGGTCGAATTCCGGCACGATGGTGATGTGGCGCGCGGCGGCGTAGGCCACCACCTCGCGGATCTGCGCTTGGCTGTAGAAGCCGCAGCTGCGCAGCGGGCGGCCGTCGGCGCCGATACCGGCGTCGCCGGCCGCGACCCGGCAAGCGCCGATCTGGGTCAGCTTCGGATACTTCGGGATCTCGATGCGCCAGCCTTGGTCGTCGGTGAGGTGCCAGTGCAGGGTGTTGAGCTTGTGCAGCGCCATCGCGTCCAGCAGCTGCTTGACCTGCTCCACGCTCTGGAAATGGCGCGCCGAATCCAGCATCAGCCCGCGCCAGCCGAAACGCGGCGCATCGACGATGTGCGCGCCGGGCAGCACCGCCGGGCGCGCCTGTCCGGAGGCCGGCGCGAGCTGCCACAGCGTCACCGCCGCGTAGAACAGGCCGCGCGGGTCGGCGGCGCGCGCACGCACGCCGTCGGGCCCGATATCGAGCACGTAGCCTTCCGGCGACGCGCTGGCCTTGGGATCCAGCGCGAACACGATGCCGCCGCGCGCGCCGGCGTCGCTTGCCGGTGGCGCGAGTTGCAGCCGCAGTCCGCTGCCGCGCGCCAGGCCGTCGATGAACTGGCGCGCGACCGCGGCCGCGCGCGGATCGTCGGCATGCACGCGCACGCCGGCATCCAGGGCGAAACCGCCGCCTTCCAGGCGCGCCTGCTGCGGTGCCGGGATCAGCGGCAGCGGCGCGGCGGCGATGGCGGCCGCCGGCAGCGCGGCCAGCGCGATCAGCACGGCGGCGGCCCAGCGACTGGGCGAGAGGAGGGTGCGGCGAGTGGAACGGGTCATCGGCGTCTCCTGCCGGCACCTGCCGGCTGCAAGCAAAGCGGGCCCGGACGAATCCGGGCCCGCAGTGGGTCACACATTGCGCATGCGTTGCCGCGTCAGAACTTGAAGCGCAGGTTGAGGTAGTACTGGCGGCCGTTGCTGTAGAACGCCTGCGGGCGGCCGTCGGCCACGTAGTACTTCAGCTTCGGGTTGTTGAGGTTGAGCCCGTCCAGGCTGACCGAGAACCAGTCGGTGACCTTGTAGCCGAGCGAGGCGGCCAGCGTGCCGGTGTCGTCCTGGAAATACTCGTTGGCGCGCAGCATGCCGTGGTAGAACGAGGAGCGGTAGGTGTAGGCGACGCGGGCATTGAAGCTGTCGTTCTCGAAGTACACCGAGGCGTTGTAGGTGTTCTTCGAGGTGCCCACCAGCGGCGCGCCGCCGTCGGCCTCGCCATCGGCGTAGGTGTAGTTGGCGGAGAAACCCAGGTAGTCGCCGATCGGCTGTTCGTAGGTTAGTTCCAGGCCGCGCACGCGGCCGTCGCTGTTGACCGGAATGGTGACTTCATAGTCTTCGACGTTGCCGGTCTGGTCGTTCACGTACGGCCGGACCACGGTGTCGTACTTGACGTAGTTGCGCAGGTCCATCGAGTAGACGCTGGCCGCCAGCAGCGCGCGCGGAGCGAAGTACCACTCCAGCGACGCATCGACGTTGGTGGCGATGATCGGATCCAGGTCCGAGTTGCCGCCCGAGCCGGTGTGGGTGAGGTTGGACAGCGCCACCGCGCCGGCCAGCGCCGAATAGTCGGGCAGCGTCATCGTCTGCGACGCGGCCACGCGCAGCACGGTGTCCTCGTTGAGCTGGAACTTGACGTTGGCGCTCGGCAGCAGGCGCTTGTGCTCGTTCTCGGCGAGCACCGGCACGTACGGCCCGAACAGCGAGGTCTCGATGGCGCCCGGAGAGCCGGCGGCCACCGCGCGGTTGTAGCGGATGTCCTGCTTGATGTTGACGTAGCGCACGCCGAAGTTGGCGTCCCAGTCGTCGCCTTCCAGGTTGGCCTGGATGTAGGCGGCGGTGCTCTTCTCCTGAACCTTGAACTCCGATGCCCAGTTCTTGCGTGCGCCGTCGTTGCGCAGCGTCGAATTGCCGTTGATGGCGTCGGCCAGCGCTTCCTGGGTGAAGTACCAGATGTTGGACGGAAGGTTGCCGCCGATGCCGTTGCCGAAGTCGCCGGGGTAGTGGCCGATCGCCGCGGACTGCAGCGACGCCCAGATGCCGTCGCCGTCCAGGTCCCAGCCGTAGGGGCTTTCCACTTGACGGGTGTGATCGGCATAGCGCACGCCGAAGTCCAGGGTCGGCATGACGCCCTCGTTGCCGAAATAGAGCTGGCCGTCGAGCTTGCCCCAGCGCTCCTTGTCGGTCACTTCGTAGTTCTGCGCGCCCCAGGTGCCGCCCCACAGCGAGCCGGCCGGGGAGCTGTTGTCGCCGCCGAGGTACCAGTCGGTCGGCCGGTCGGTGCCGTTGACCTGCCAGCCGCCGCCGGCGCCCACGCCGGTCACGACCTCGGCGATGTTCTGGGTGGGCGTCTTGCCCTTGCCTTCGGTGGTGCCGCCCTGGAACTTGAGGTTCAGCGTCTCGCTCGCCTGCCAGTCGGCATCGAAGGTGACGTAGCCGGTGTCGGCGCTGGACTGCGGCCGCGAGATCATGTCGTAGATGCCGTAGCCGGTGCCGGCCACGCCTGCGTAGTCGGCCTTGACCAGCGTGTTGTTCTGGATGACGTAGCCCGGCAGCGGCGCCTGGGTATTGGCGAAGTTGCCGGTCCACAGCATGTAGTTGCGGTTGTAGTTCTTGGCGTCCATCTTGGACACGAATGCGTCCAGGCCCAGCGTCAGGGTATCGCTCGGCTTGAACTGCAGGGCGATCAGGCCGCCCTTGCGCTCGCGGGTCTGGTCGAAATAGACCGCGCCAGGCAGGTTGGGGTAGTACACCCCAGCCAGGTCCGGATTGGTGGCCACCACCGGGGCGTCGACCGGGATCTGGCTGAATCCGCCGACGATCTCTTCGCCGTCGCGGCGCAGCTCGCGCTCCTGGTAGAACGCCTGCAGCAGGATGCCGAAGTTGTTGGCCGCGTTCTTCCAGTTGAGCAGGCCGCTGAACTGCGGCTTGGTGCTGTCGGGCAGGTCGGAGTAGACGCCGCCCACCGAGGCTTCCACGTGCAGCGGATCGGCGAACTCCAGCGGCTTGCGGGTGATCACGTCGACGGTGCCGGCGCTGCCGCCTTCGTTGAGTTTGGCTTCGGACGACTTGTGCACGATCACCTGGCTGACCAGCTCCGACGGCAGCAGCGAATAGCTCACGCTGCGCCCGACGGTTTCGGTCTGGCTGAGGATGAACCAGTCCGCCGAGCCGATCGAGTGGCCGTTGATCTGGGTCAGGGTCAGGCTGGGCGTGGTGCCGCGCAGGCTGACCCGGTCGCTTTCGTCGAACCCGCCTTCGTTGGCGCTGGACGAGCTGATGTTGACGCCGGGCAGCCGCTGCAAGGTGTCGGCGACGTTGCGCGCCGGCAGCTTGCCGATGTCCTCGGCGGTGACCACCTCCACGTGCGATCGCGCCTCGCGCTTGGTATCCAGCGACTTCTCCATGCTGCCGCGGATGCCGACGACCTGGATGGTGTCCAGGTCGGTCGCGGAAGCGGGCGCCGCCGCTTCCTGCGCCTGCGCGCCGAAGGCCAGGCTGCTGACGATGGCGGCCGTAAGTACGGACTTGCGGTATTTCATGATGTCTCTCCTCATCGATGAACGGATCTGCCGCGCGCTACGTCCCCCGCAGCGCGCGCCCCTGGGTGATTACTGCGCTGTTGCGTGATGCTGGCTCATGCCCCCTTGGCCCAGATACCAACTGGCCGCGCCGACGACGCCCAGCTGCCCGTGCTCGACCAACTTCACGGGAATACGTTCGAGCGCCTCGCGCATCGGCCCCTTGTCGAGGAAGCGCCGCACGAAGCTGCTGCGGATCAGGAACGGATGGATCTTCGGCAGGATGCCGCCGGCCAGGTAGATGCCGCCCTGCGCGCCGTAGGTCAGCGCCATGTCGCCGACCACGCTGCCGAGCAGGCCGCAGAACACCTCCAGGCTTTCCACCGCCAGCGCGTCGCTGCCGTCGAGCGCGCGCGCGGTGATGGCATCGGGCGAGACGTGTACGGCCGGCGCGCCGCGGACCGCGCACAGCGCGTTGTAGAGGTTGAGCAGGCCCGGGCCGGACAGCGCCTGTTCCACCGATACATGGCTGCGCTGGGTGAGCATCTGCCGCAGCAGCTGCATTTCCAGCTCGGTGTAGGCGGCCAGCGCCGCCTGTCCGGCCTCGGTGGCCAGCACCACCGGGCGATGGCCGGTGGGAATCCACACCGCCGCGCCCAGCCCGGTGCCCGGACCCAATACCAGCGTCGGCGCGCGCGGCGCCTGCGCCGGCCCGGTCAGCTGCAGCACTTCGCTGGCATCGACGTAGGCCGCCGCATGCGCCACCGCCTCGAAATCGTTGACCAGGTGCACCGCGTCGAATCCCAGTTCCTCGCGGATGGCGCGCGGCGACAGCAACCACGGCAGGTTCACGGTGATCACCGTGCCGTCGTCGAGCGGAAAACCGGCGCTGGCGATCACGCAGTCCTTCACCGCCGGCCCGCCGCGCAGGAACTCGGCCAGGATCGCGGCCAGGCTCGGATAGTCGGCGCAGCGGTACTGGCGGTAGTCGAGCACGGCGATGGGCTGGGCGTCGTCGTCGCCGGCGCGGACACGACCTACCCGCACATGCGTGCCGCCCACGTCGGCGGCCAGGAACGCGTCCGGCGCGCCAGGCAGGGCCTGCCTTTGGATTGTCTGGACCATTGCGACCACATGCCTCCCCATGTCCCGCGCTTTCCGCGTTTGTGCGGAATTCGACCCGATTCGTGCGGATTCTTACGGCGTGGTGACAACGATGTCAACAGTGTTTCGCGAATATTTGTCTGATTGTGGTACGTATAGTGGGTGGAGCGAAGGCCGACGCATCGATCCGAGAAAACGTTTACATATGCGTTTTCCTTCAATCACTTAGGCGGCATGCTGGCGAATACCGGGTTTTCCGGGCAAGGTCGGATGTGCCGAACGGTATGCTGCGATGCGGTAATTGGTCTTATCGATCTGGGTAGACAATTTCGTCCGGGAGTGACAACGATGCTGTTTTGCGGCACTGCAACCAGGATTTCTGTCCGGAACTGCGCAACGGTTGGCTTGTTCCGGGAACTCGCCGCACCCAGGGGCGGCGCCTCTGGCGGCGGAGCCCGTGCTGGGCTTGGCGCCCCCCGGGCGCAGCGAGCAGGCCGGCGGTGAGCGCGCTGCCGATGCCTGCAGCCAGGCGCGAACGCTTCCTGTCGCTGGACGTGTTCCGCGGCATGACCATCTTCCTGATGATCCTGGTCAACACGCCCGGGCCGGGCGCCACGCCGTACGCGCAGCTGGAGCACGCGGCCTGGTTCGGCTTCACCCTGGCGGACCTGGTGTTCCCGTCGTTCCTGTTCGCCGTCGGCAGCGCGATGAGCTTCGCGCTGGCCACCGATGCGCCGCACGCGGTGTTCCTGCGCCGCGTGGGCAGGCGCGCCGCGCTGATCTTCCTGTGCGGCTTCCTGCTGTACTGGTTTCCGTTCTTCCATCTGGGCGACGACGGACGCCTGGCGCTGAAGGCGCTGGGCGACACCCGCATCATGGGCGTGCTGCAGCGGATCGCGCTGTGCTACCTGCTGGCGGCGCTGCTGGTGCGCTACGTGCCCCCGCGCGTGCTGCCATGGGCGGCCGTGGCGCTGCCGCTCGGCTACTGGGCGCTGCTGTACGCGTTCGGCGCGCCCGGCGCGGAACTGGACAAGCTCGGCAATGCCGGCACCCGGCTGGACCTGTGGCTGCTCGGCCGCGACCACCTGTACCGGCACGACGGCGACTTCGATCCGGAAGGTCTGCTCGGCACGCTGCCGGCCACGACCAATGTGCTGGGCGGCTATCTGGCTGGCCGCTTCCTGCAGCGGCGCGGCAAGACCGCCGCGGCCATCGCCGCCCTGCTCGGCATGGGCGTGGCGCTGGTGGCGCTTGCGTTGCTGTGGAACCCGTGGTGGCCGATCTCCAAGAAACTGTGGACCGGTTCGTTCGTCGCCTGCACGGTGGGCCTGGACCTGGTGCTGCTGGCGGCGCTGGCGTACGCGATCGAACGGCGCGGCTGGGTCCGCGGCAGCGGCGCGTTCACCGTGCTCGGGCGCAATCCGCTTGCGATCTACCTGTTCTCCGAACTGCTGATGGTGACGCTGCGGCTGGTCCCGGCCGGCGACAGCGGCCACGACCTGTACGCGTGGGCGGGAATCGAGATGTTCCAGCGCCTGTGGCCGGGCGCGGGCGGCAGCCTGCTGTGCGCCTTGGCCTATACCGGGCTGTGCTGGGCGGTGGGTCGGTGGCTGGACCGGCGCCGCTGGTACCTGCGGCTGTGACCGGCGTGCACGTTCTGCGAATTGGTACTATATTGGACATAACGAATCCATGCGGTCTGGAGCGAGCACGATGACCAAGCCCAAGCTGGAGGCCGATCCCAGGCTGGCGGCGCTGGCGGTGGACCCGGGCGCGCCGACCCCGCTTTACCTGCAGCTGGCAAGCAAGCTGGTGGACGCGATCAAGGCCGGCCAGTGGAAGCCCGGCGAGGCCTTGCCGGCCGAGCGCCAGCTGTGCGAGCAGTTGCAGGTGTCGCGCGTGACCCTGCGCCAGGCGGTGGACGCGCTGGTCGAGCAGGGCCTGGTGTCGCGCCGGCAGGGCGCGGGCACCTTCATCACCTCGCATATCCAGCACCAGCTCAGCGGCTTGGCCAGCTTCAGCGAGACCCTGCGGATGAAGGGCCTGGAGCCGGGCACGCGCTGGCTGGAGCGGCGCATGCGCCCGGCGCACGGCGAGGAAATCCTGCGCCTGGGGCTGTCGCCGGACACCGTGGTCGCCTCGCTGACCCGCCTGCGCAGTGCCGACGGCCGGGTGATGGCCTACGAACAGGCGGTGCTGCCGCAGCGCGTGGTGCCCGATCCGCAGGCGGTCGGCGATTCGCTGTACGCCCACCTGGACGAGCACGGCCATCCGGTGGTGCGCGCGCTGCAGTACTTCCGCGCGATCAACCTGCCGGCGCGGCTGGCCGGGCACCTGGGCATGAAGGAGGGCGAGGCGATCCTGCACGTGGTGCGGGTCGGCTACACCCGCGACGGCAGCGCGATCGAGCTGACCGACACGTACTGCCACAACGACTACTACGATTTCGTCGCGGAGTTGCGACGGTAACCCGCCGTTCCCTCGCCATCTGTATTCCTCGGAGCCCGCCGCCCATGACCACCGCACGGCCTGCCAGTCCCTTCGCCTCGATCGCCATCGTCGGGCTGCTGTTCTTCATCATCGGCTTCTTCACCTGGATCAACGGCCCGCTGATCACCTTCGTGCGGCTGGCGTTCGACCTCGACGAGGTCAATGCGTTCCTGGTGCTGATGGTGTTCTACCTGTCGTACTTCTTCCTGGCGCTGCCGTCGTCGTGGATCCTCAAGCGCACCGGCATGAAGAAGGGCCTGGCGCTGAGCCTGGTGGTGATGGCGGCCGGCGCGGCGGCGTTCGGCCAGTTCGCCACCCAGCGTTTCTATCCCGGCGCGCTGGCCGGCCTGTTCGTGATCGGCAGCAGCCTGGCGCTGCTGCAGACCGCGATCAATCCCTACATCAGCATCCTCGGCCCGATCGAGAGCGCAGCACGGCGCATCGCGGTGATGGGCATCTGCAACAAGATCGCCGGCATGCTGGCGCCGTTCCTGATCGGCACGCTGGTGCTGCACGGCGTCGGCGACCTGGCCACGCAGGTGCAGGCCGCCGACCCGGCCGCCAAGGAGGCGCTGCTGACCGCGTTCGCGGCCAAGATCCATGCGCCGTACCTGGTGATGGCCGGGGTGCTGGTATTGGTGGCGATCGGCGTGCTGTTCTCGCCGTTGCCGGAACTGAAGGCCGCCGAGGCCAACGCCACCCCGGTCGGCGCAGGTGCCGGCGCCGCCGCGCAGAAGAGCAGCATCTTCCAGTTCCCGCACCTGTGGCTGGGCGTGCTGTGCCTGTTCGTGTACGTGGGCGTGGAAGTGATGGCCGGCGACGCGATCGGCACCTACGGCAACGGCTTCCACCTGCCGCTGGACCAGACCAAGCTGTTCACCTCCTACACCCTGGCGGCGATGCTCGCCGGCTACGTCGCCGGCCTGCTGCTGATCCCCAGGGTGATCTCGCAGGCCCGCTACCTGAGCGTGTCGGCGGTGCTGGGCGTGCTGTTCTCGGCCGGGGCGTACTTCACCCACGGCTACGTGTCGGTGGGGTTCGTCGCCGCGCTGGGCTTCGCCAACGCGATGATGTGGCCGGCGATCTTCCCGCTGGCGATCAAGGGCCTGGGCCGTTTCACCGAGATCGGCTCGGCGCTGCTGGTGATGGGCATCGCCGGCGGGGCGATCATCCCGCAGCTGTTCGCGGTGCTGAAGCAGCACTTCGACTTCCAGGCGGTGTTCCTGCTGCTGATGGTGCCGTGCTACCTGTACATCCTGTTCTACTCCCTGATCGGCCATCGCGTCGGCCAGGCCACCGCCCGCGCCTGATCGCGCATCATGGGCAGCAATCCAGACAGTGCAGGGCCGCAGCATGCGTAGACCTACCATCAAGGATGTCGCCGAACGGGCGCGGGTGTCGCTGAAGACCGTCTCGCGCGTCATCAACAACGAACCGTCGGTGATGCAGGCCACGCGCGCGCGCGTGCTGCACGCCATCGCCGAGCTGGACTACGAACCGGATCCGTCCGCGCGCAACCTGCGCAGCGGCACGCCGTTCGTGATCGGGCTGGTATACGACAATCCCAACCCGTACCACATCATCGGCGTGCAGAACGGCGTGCTGGCGGCGTGCCGGGAGACCGGCTTCGGCCTGCAGATCCATCCGTGCGACTCGACCTCGCCGATGCTGGCCGAGGAGCTGGCCGAGTGGACCCAGCGCTCGCGCCTGGCCGGGCTGGTGCTGACCGCGCCGATGTCCGAGCGCGCCGAGCTGGTCGCGGCGCTGACCGCGCGCGGGATCAAGACCGTGCGCATCATCGCGGCCACCGAGGACCCCAAGGACGGCCCCTGCGTCTACGTCGACGACCGCGACGCCGCCTACGAGGTGACCGAGCACCTGATCCAGCTCGGCCACCAGCGCATCGGCTTCCTGTGGGGCGGCACCTCGCACCGTTCCAGCGGCGAGCGCTACGCCGGCTACGAAGCGGCGCTGAAGGACTACGGCATCACCCTGGACAAGCACCTGGTGATTCCCGGCGACTACACCTTCGACGACGGCTTCCGCGGCGCGCGGCGGCTGCTGGCGCTGCGCGAGCCGCCCACCGCGATCTTCGGTTCCAACGACGAGATCGCCGCCGGCGTGCTGGCCGCGGCCAAGTCGGCGGGCATGAACGTGCCCTACGACCTGTCCATCGCCGGCTTCGAGGACAGCCCGTTCTCGCGCCAGTCGTGGCCGGCGCTGACCACCGCCAAGCAGGCCACCGAGGACATCGCGCGCCACGCCGCGCGGCTGCTGATCAGCCAGCTGCGTAGCGACGCCTACGAAGACCATCCGGCCCCGGTGCACAACCAGGGCTTCGTCCCGCAGCTGGTGGTGCGCGGCTCGACCGCGCCGATGCAGCCGCAATCCCGCCGCCCGTCTTCCCCCGACCCCACATGACCCTGCCCATGGCGCTGCCCACCGAAACCGAAACCCTGATGTTCCGCGAGGCCGCGGAAACCGCCGACGTCGTCGCCGCGCAGTTCGCGCGCAACCACGCGGTGGTGAGCGCGCTGGCCGCGTCGCTGCGCGCCGAGCCGCCGCCGTTCGTGGTCACCTGCGCGCGCGGCAGCTCCGACCACGCCGCGACCTACGCCAAGTACCTGTTCGAGACCCAGCTCGGCGTGGTCACCGCGTCGGCGTCGCCGTCGGTGGGTTCGGTGTACGCCTCGCCGCTGCGGTTGCGCGGCGCGCTGTACGTGGTGATCTCGCAGTCGGGCAAGAGCCCGGACCTGCTGCGCAACGCCGAGGCGGCCAAGGCCGCCGGCGCGCGGGTGGTGGCGCTGGTCAACGTCGAGGATTCGCCGCTGGCGCAGCTGGCCGACACGGTGATCCCGCTCGGCGCCGGCCCCGAGCGCAGCGTGGCGGCGACCAAGAGCTATCTGGCCTCGTTGGCGGCGATCCTGCAGCTGGGCGCCTACTGGAAGAACGATGCGGCGCTGCTGGCTGCGCTGGAAGCGCTGCCGCAGGCCCTGCGCGCGGCCTGGCAGGCCGACTGGTCGCCGCTGACCGCGGGCCTGACCGGTGCGCACAACCTGTTCGTGCTCGGCCGCGGCCTGGGCCTGGCCGCGGCGCAGGAAGCGGCGCTGAAGTTCAAGGAAACCTGCGGCCTGCATGCCGAGGCCTACAGCTCGGCGGAAGTGAAGCACGGGCCGATGGCGCTGGTCGGGCCCGGCTTCCCGGTGCTGGCGTTCGCGCAGCCGGACGAAACCGGCGCCGGCACCCGCGCGCTGGCCGAGGAATTCCGCGGCCGCGGCGCGCAGGTGTGGCTGGCCAGCGCCGGCGGCGACCTGCCGCTGGCCGCCGCGCCGCATCCGGTGTGCGCGCCGCTGCTGACCATCCAGAGCTTCTATCGCGCGATCAACGCGCTGGCGCTGCGCCGCGGCTACAACCCGGACCTGCCGCCGCATCTGAACAAAGTGACGGAGACGGTGTAATGGCGACGACCGCGCTGCGCAATGCGCGCGTACTCGGCGAGGACGGATTCCTCGAGGGCGTGAGCGTGCTGATCGAAGATGGGCGCATCGCCGCGGTGGTCGACGATGGCGACGCGCGCGTGGCCGCGGCGACGGCGCAGCTGGATCTGGACGGCGGCATCCTGCTTCCGGGCTTCATCGACCTGCAGGTCAACGGCGGCGGCGGCGTGCTGTTCAACAACCGCACCGACGTCGACGCGCTGCGCCGCATCGGCCAGGCGCACCGCCGCTACGGCACCACCGGCTACCTGCCGACGCTGATCAGCGACGACCTGGAGGTGATGCGCGCGGCGATCGCCGCCACCCGCCAGGCCATCGCCGACGGCGTGCCGGGCGTGCTCGGCATCCACCTGGAAGGCCCGTACCTGGCGCCGGCGCGCAAGGGCACCCACAACGTGGACAAGTTCCGCGTGCCCGATGCCGGCGAGATCGAACTGGCCACCTCGCTGGACAACGGCGCCACGGTGATCACGCTGGCGCCGGAGCGGGTGCCGCTGGACAGCATCCGCGCGCTGGCCGGGCGCGGCGCGCACGTGTTCGCCGGGCATACCGCCGCCAGCTACGAGGAAGCGCGCGCCGGCCTGGATGCGGGCATCCGCGGCTTCACCCATCTGTACAACGCGATGTCGCCGCTGCAGGGGCGCGACCCCGGCGCGGTCGGCGCGGCGCTGGAAGACCGCGAGGCCTGGTGCGGGATCATCGTCGACGGCGTGCACGTGCACCCGGCCAGCCTGCGCGTGGCGCTGGCGGCCAAGCCGCGCGGCAAGCTGTTCCTGGTCACCGACGCGATGCCGCCGGTGGGCGCCGACGACCCCAGCTACGAGCTGTACGGCGAGATCATCACCAACGTGGACGGCGTGGTGCGCAACGCGACCGGCGTGCTGGCCGGCTCGGCGCTGGACATGGCCAGCGCGGTGCGCAACACGGTGCGGTGGCTGGGCGTGGCGCTGGACGAGGCCGCACGCATGGCCTCGTTGTACCCGGCGCAGTGCCTGGGCCTGGACGAGCGCTACGGCCGCATCGCCGCCGGCTACCAGGCCGACCTGGTGCTGCTCGACGACGCGCTGCAGGTGCAGCGCACCTGGATCGCCGGCGCGATGGAAACCAGTCCGCGATGAAACGGCTGCACGGCGTCGCCGTGCTGCTCGATGCCCTGGACACCGTGACCGACAACCACTGGGTCTATACCAACGTGGATGGATGGGCGCGGCAGCCGGAAAACGCGGTGTTCTATCTGATCGCCGAAGACGAACTCGACGAACTCGAAGAAGCCGGCCGGACGGTGCAGAACAGCGCCGGGGAAACCATCCCCCAGGCCCTGGCTGAAGAAGACGTGGAAACCTGGCTCGATGTGCAGACCCTTCGCGCCATCTCGCAGGTCGTCCGCAAGCACGACATGGCCGCCGGTAGCGACGTCCTGATCCAGGCGATCAATCACTACCGGGAATACGACGACTTCATGGAGGCTTGATCGCCGTCCAGCGAATGGGCACCGATCCGTTGCCGTGCCGTTTTTGATGCGTGCCTGCCAAGGGCGCAGGGCGGAATGGGGATGGCGCGGCGCACACGCGGCCTGCGTTAGCTTGCTCCAATGCAACCGGACACGAGCGAACAGTTCGCCTTGCCGGCGCGCGACGGCCTGCACCGGCTGACGCTGCGCGACGGCCGCCGTGCGGTGTGCAAGCGCCGCGGCGACATGCCGGCCGACTTCTTCGCCGCCGAGGCGCGCGGCCTGCGCGCGCTGCGCGATGCCGGCGGACTACGCGTGCCGCGGGTGTACGCGCAGGGCGCGGACTGGTTGCTGCTCGAAGACCTCGGCCAGGGCCCGCCGGATCGCGACTTCGCCGCGCTGGCCGGCGCCGGCCTGGCCCGGCAGCATCGCATCGCCGGCGAGCGCTTCGGCTTCGACCGGGACGGCTACATCGGCGACAGTCCGCAGGACAACCGCCGCGATCGCGACGGACACCGCTTCTTCGTCGAACGGCGGTTGCGCCCGCAGGCCGAGCGCGCCGTGCGCAACGGCGCGCTGGCCGCCGCCGACGCGGCGCGCCTGGAGCGGCTGTACCCGCGCCTGCCGCAGCTGATCCCGGCGCAGCCGCCGGTGCTGCTGCACGGCGACCTGTGGCTGGGCAACCTGCACTGCGCCGGCGACGGCCGCCCGGCGCTGATCGATGCCGGCGCCGCGCACTACGGCTGGGCCGAGGCCGAGCTGGCGATGCTGGTGCTGTTCGGCGAGCCCGATCCGCCGCTGCTGCGCAGCTATGCCGAACACGCGCCGTTGGCGAAGGACTGGCGCGAGCGCGCGCCGCTTTACAACCTCTACCACCTGCTCAATCACCTGAACCTGTTCGGCGCGGGCTACCTGCCGAAGGTGCAGCAGGTGCTGCGCCGCTTCGGGTAGGATTCGGCACTCCGCGGCGAGCGGACACACCATTGCGACAAGGACGCCGAATGAAACCCGCCTGTCTGCGCGCCTGTGCCTGCCTGTTGGCGATGGCCGGCCTGCCCATCCACGCCCTCGCCGATACCGCTTCCGCGCCGGCAGCTGTCCCCGCCCAGGCCCAGGCCATCCCCGCCGAGCAGGCGCCCGACGCGGTGCGGATGCTCGACAAGGCGATCGCGCTGGTGCGCGAGCATGCCTACCATGTCGATCGCATCGACTGGTCGCAGACCGAGCCGCGCCTGCGCGCGATGGTGCATGCAGGCGCGCCGCCGGCCGAGGCCTATCCGGCGATCCGGGTCCTGCTCGAGGCCCTGGGCGATGGACACAGCTTCCTGAGGCCGGCGGCGTGGATGGGTGACGGCCCCGGCGCGGGCGCCGCCGCCCAACCGTTGCCGCTGGTCCTGCTGCTGCGTGGCGATACCGGCTACGTCGCCATGCCCGGGTTCACCGCCACCGACCAGGCCACCCAGCAGGCGTTCGCCGCCGGCATCGGCAACGCCATCGCCCAGGCCGCGCCCCAGGCGCGCTGCGGCTGGGTGGTGGATCTGCGCAACGACACCGGCGGCAACATGTGGCCGATGCTGGCCGCGTTGCGCCCGTTGCTGGGCGATGGCGTGCTGGGCAGCATGCAGCGCCGCGACGGCAGCACCCAGCCGTGGTCGGCGCCGCGCCCGCCGCTGGCGGACGCGCAGCGCTGGCCGGACCTGCGGCAGGTGCCGGTGGCGGTGCTGCAAGGGCCGCGCACTTCCAGTGCGGGCGAAGCGGTCGTCGTTGCGTTTCGCGGACGGGCCGCTACCCGCAGCTTCGGCCTGCCCAGCGACGGACGCGTGTCGGCGAACAAGTCCTTGCGGCTGCCCGACGGCAGCATGCTCGCGATCGCCAGCGCCTACCACCGCGACCGCAGCGGACAGCTGTATCTGCAGGCGCTGCAACCGGATCAGCGCATTGCGGTCGATCCGGGCGCGATCGACACCACGGTGAGCCAGGCGCAGGCCTGGCTGGCCACGCAGGGCCGCTGCGCCGGCGGCGAGCGCTGAGCGATCAGGCGCCGGGCGGCTGCGGCGCCTGCCGCGCCCGTGCGATCGCGGCGATGCGCGCCTTGGCCAGCGCTTCGCCGATCTGCGGACCCTGCAGGCCTTCGCCCAGGTCGCGCGCATTGACCGCCAGCGCGGCGGCATGCAGGCGCTGCAGTTCGCGGCCCTGCGGGTAGTCGGCGTCCTCGCTGCCGAGGCGGCCGCGCTTGTCGGCCTCGCACACCAGCGCCAGCTGCGCGATGCGCTCGGGCTTGCGGAAGCCGTCGCAGCGTTGCAGCAGCTCGTGTACGGTGCGGTCGCGCAGCTCGGCCAGGCGGTGCACGTTGAGATGCTCGCGGCAGGCCAGCTGCGCCAGCTGCCGGTAGTCCTGCGGTACCTTGAGCCGCTCGCACAGCGCGCGCAGCGGGGCCACGCCGCGCTGCTCGTGCATCACGTGCCGGGGCCATTCTTCCGGCGGCGTCAGCGCCTTGCCGAGGTCGTGGCCCAATGCGGCGAAGCCGACCAGCGCATCGCCGGGGGCGATGCGCGCGGCCATGTCGCTGACCAGTTCCTGATGGCGGCCGGTGTCGATCTCCGGATGGAATTCGGCGCGCTGCGGCACGCCGTACAGCGCGTCCACCTCGGGCAATACCGCGCGCAGCGCGCCGGCGTCATGCAGCGTGCGCAGGAAGGCCGAGGGCTGCGCCGACTGCAGCACCCGCCGCAGTTCCTGCCAGACCCGCTCGGGCACCAGCGTGTCCAGTTCGCCGCTGGCGGCCATCTGCCGCATCAGCGCCAGCGTTTCCGGCGCCAGCTGGAAGCCGAGCGGGGCCAGCCGCGCCATGAAGCGCGCCGCGCGCAGCACGCGCAGCGGGTCTTCGCAGAACGCGGGGCCGACATGGCGCAGCACGCGCCGCTCGATGTCGCGCGCGCCGCCGTAGGGGTCGACCAGCGCGCCGCTGTCCTCGTCGCGGGCGATCGCGTTGATGGTGAAGTCGCGGCGCTGCAGGTCCTCCTCCAGCGTCACCGCCGGATCGGCATCGACGACGAAGCCGCGGTAGCCGCGCCCGGACTTGCGCTCGGTGCGCGCCAGCGCGTACTCCTCGCCGCTGTGCGGGTGCAGGAACACCGGGAAGTCGCGCCCCACCGGCTTGTAGCCGGCATCGAGCATCTGCTGCGGGGTGGCGCCGACCACGACCCAGTCACGGTCGCCGGGCGTCTGCCCGAGCAAGGCATCGCGGACTGCGCCGCCGACGAGGTAGGTCTTCATGCGTCGGGACTCGGGACTCGGGACCGGGGACTCGCAACGGCTGCCGTGTGCGGATGCCGGATCGTCCGCGAGCGGAACGCCGCGGCGCTGTTGCGATGGCTCATTGCCCGTTGCCTTTTCACTGCGCGGCCGCGGCGCTCGCAGCCGCACACACGAACTTCTTGCGCGGCGCGTCCAGCCGGCCGAGCATGCGGTCGCTGACCGGCAGCGCGTCGCCGTTGAGGCGCCAGTCGTAGATCACGCTGAAGGCGAGGATGCGCGCGACGTACTCGCGGGTTTCCTTGTAGCTGATCGTCTCGATCCAGAAGTCGGCGTCGTGGCCGGGGCGCTGGCCCTGCCAGCGCTGCGCCGGACCGGGACCGGCGTTGTAGGCGGCGATGGTCACGTAGGGCAGGGTGTAGGTGTTCAGCAGCTGGCGCAGGTAGGCGCTGCCGATGGCGATGTTGGTGTCCGGGTCGTACAGGCTGGCCGCGCCGCCATAGCCGGCCAGGCCGATGTTGCGCGCGACGCTGGCGCCGGTGGCCGGCAGCACCTGCATCAGCCCCATCGCGTTGGCCGGCGAGCGCGCCTTGGGATTGAAGATGCTCTCGGCGCGGATTTCGGCGGCGACCCAGGCCGGGTCGATCGCGTTCTTCGCCGCCTCGCGGCGGATCACGGCATCGTGGTGCAGCGGAAAGCGCAGCGAGTACAGGCGCTGTTCGTCGGGCAGCTTGCCCAGCGAGAACACCGCGCGGTCGAACCAGCCGTTGTCGCGCGCCACCTCCACCGCGATGCGCCGCTGGGTGTCGTCGAAGCGGGTCAGCGCATCGTTCCACTCGGCCACGGCCCATCCCGCGCGCTCGATCTTGAACAGCTCCAGCGCGCGCACCAGCGCCGGGTCGCGCGCGACCGCGGCCTGCGCCTGCGTGCTGTCGTTCGGCTTCCACGGGCACAGCGCGTACGGCTGCTTGAGCCGGTCGGCGGCCATGAAGCCATGGAAGGTGGCGGTCTTGGCCGCTTCGCGATACAGCCGCTGCGCCTCGCCGTTGCTGCCGGTCTTTTCCGCCAGCCGCGCCTCGAAATACTGCCAGCGCGAGTCGTTGCGCTGCGCCGGCGCCATCTTGCGGATCGCCGCCAGCGCCGCCGGCCAGTCGCCGCGCGCCATCGCTTCGCGCGCGCGCCATTCGTGCAGGCGTTCGTCGTAGGCGCTGTCGGGCACTGCGTTGAGCCGGCGCGCCGAATCGGGGCCGTACGAGGCCACCGTCCACAATGCGATCTGGTACAGCACTTGGCCGCGTTGCGCCTCGCTCAGCTGCAGCGCCTGCGCGAACTGCGGCAGCTGCCGCTCGGCGGCATCGGGATCGGTCTTGGCCAGCTTCTCCAGCCCGTCCACGGCCACCTTGCGGCTGCGCTCGGTCTTCGGCCAGTTCAGCGCACGCGCATGCACGGTGTCCAGGAACGCGGCGTAGTCGTTGGCCAGGGCCAGGTCGGCGGCGGGCAGGCCGCGCACGGCGCTGCGCATCACCGCCGGCTGCTGCGCATCGGCGGCCGCTTCCACCCGCGCCCAGCGCAGCGCATCGTTCAAACCACCGCGCGCCTGCAGCACCGCGAACACCGCGTCGCAGGCGTCCGGCAGCGACTTGCCGCTGCTGCGCCACAGCGCCTGCGCTTCGCCGACCCATTGCGCATCGGCACGGCCCATGGCCTGGCGCGCGTTGAGTTCGGCGCAGCGCAGCCCGGCGTTGTCGGTCGGTTTCCACGCCGCCAGCAGCGCCGGCCAGTCCTGGCGCCGCGCCAGCGCGGGCAGCCACAGCGCGCGGAACGACTCGGCCACCGGCTGCCCGGCGTAGCGCCTGAGGAAGTCCTGCGCCTGCGCGTCGGATACGCGGTCGATGTTGCGGCGCAGGTCGGCGTACTCCAGCCATCCATACAGCGGATGCTGCTTGAATGCGGCGGCCTGCGCGGGGTCGAACTGGCCGCGCTCGGCGGCGTCGATCGCCGCGCGCAGCGCCGGGCGCTGTGCGTCCAGGTTCTGTGCGCGGGCGGGCAGGGCGCCGCATAGCGCGGCGGCGAGTACGAACAAAGAGGTACGCAGGATCATGCGCGGAACTATACCGAACGCGCCTGAATCATCGTGGCAGCGTCCTGCGGCGACGCTGCGCGGGCGGCGTGATGCACGTTGCGCTGGTCGCGGCCGCATCGCGCCGCGCGCCGCGCGCGGTCTGCGCCGCCGCTCGATCAGGCGCGCAGGCGATACATGGCCGGGTGCGGTGCGCTGCCGGGCGACGGCGGCGCGGATGCGATCGCGTGCCGTGTGATTGCTGGCGCTGAGCCCGCTGCACCCGACTCCCCATGGTGCGGCTCGGGCGCCGGTGCTTGGCCGCGCTGCATTGTGCCCGCTGCGTCACGTGCGCGATAAGAGCATCGCGCCCCGCGGCAGGGCGCTGTCTCCCGTGCCGACCCGGTATCCCGGCGTCGGCGGCTCCTCGGCAAGGTTCGTTCCCATCGCCCAGGGGACGGCCGCTTGTGCCGGAGTGATCGTCTACCAAATCGTCCAGTCGCGGCCGGAAGGGTCCCAATCGGCCGTCATCGCTTGCGATGCCTTTACGATTTGTTTACAAAGGCGAGGACGCCGCCGCGGTGCAGGGGGTCGCTGCGGCCGACCCACATCCATTCTGGAGAGAGATTCGGATGAACTACCTGCACCGCCATTCTTTGGCTTCTGCCGTCCTGTTGTGCCTGTCGGCCAGCGCGCCCGTCGCCTTCGCGCAGTCCGATGCGTCCGAGTCCCAAAGCAACGCGTCCAACGCCACCACCCTGGACAGCGTCCAGGTCACCGGTACCCGCATCCGCAAGGCCGAGCTGGAAGGCCAGGTGCCGGTGCAGACCCTGAGCCGCGCCGACATCGAGCGCACCGGCCTGAACTCGATCGGCGACGTGCTGCAGGAGCTCACCGCGTCGGGCTCGGCGTTGAACGCCAAGTTCAATTCGTCCGGCAACTTCGGCTTCCCGCCCGATGGCAGCGGCGTCGGCGCCGGTTCGGCGCAGGTGGACCTGCGCCACCTGGGCGCCAAGCGCGTGCTGGTGCTGGTCGACGGCATGCGCTGGGTCAATGAATCCTCCGCGTCGGGCGTGGGCTCGTCCACCGACCTCAACACCATCCCGCTGGCGATCGTGGAGCGCATCGAAGTGCTCGAGGACGGCGCCTCGTCGCTGTACGGCTCGGACGCCATCGCCGGCGTGGTCAACATCATCACCCGGCGCCAGTTCGACGGCGCGCAGATCACGCTGAACTACGGCCAGTACGACAAGGGCGACGGCGCCAGCAAGGGTTTCGACCTGGCCTGGGGCCACAGCACCGACCGCACCAGCCTGTTCCTAGGCGCCAGCTATACCAAGCAGGACCCGATCTACGCGCGCGACCGCGAGCAGTCGCTGTACCCGGTGCCGCAGACCGGGCTGGCGTTCGGCAGCTCGGCCACGCCGACCGGCCGCTTCATCTTCGTCGATCCCAACACCGGCGCCGAGCAGGACCTGACCCCGAACGGCGGCGCCACCGCGCCGGCCTACGACGGCAGCGCCGGCTGCACGCGCAGCGACGACTACCACTGCTTCGGCACCGCCGACCGCTACAACTTCGCCGCCTCCAACCTGCTGCTGACCCCGTCCGAGCGCAAGGGCGTGTTCGGCCAGTTCCGCTTCTTCTTCAACGACGACGTGCAGTGGTACCTGAAGGTGCTGGGCAACCGCCGCGAGTCGACCAACCAGGCCGCGCCCGAGCCGCTGTTCCTCGGCCCGGACGCCGGCACCGGCAATCCGCTGGCCGACAACATCTTCATTTCCGCCGCCAACCCGTACAACCCGTTCGGCTTCGACCTGGACTCGGCCAGCAACCTGATCATGATCGGGCGGCGCCCGGTGGAGGGCGGGGCGCGCGTGTTCGAACAGCGCGTGGACACGCAGTACGTGGGCACCGGCTTCGTCGGCAGCTTCGAGACCGCCGACCGCACCTGGTTCTGGGACGTCAACGGCGCCTACAGCAAGAACAAGGCCGAGCAGACCAACTACGGCAGCTACAACATCTACAACGTCAACCTGGCGCTTGGCGATCCGGCCGCGTGCGCCGCGGTGGCCGGCTGCGTGCCGCTGAACATCTTCGGAGGGCCGGGCACCATCACCCCGGACATGCTGCGCTGGATCCAGCCGGTGGTGCGCGACCGTAGCCAGAACGAGCTGACCCAGTTCACCGCCAACCTCAGCAGCGACCTGTTCCAGCTGCCGGCCGGCGCGGTGTCCTTCGCCGCCGGCGTGGAGCACCGCAAGTACGAAGGCTGGTACCAGCCCGATCCGCTGACCGTGGCCGGCCGCTACAACGGCGTGCCGTCGCTGCCGACCTCCGGCGAGTACGACGTAAACGAGGCCTACCTCGAACTGAGCGTGCCGATCTTCGCGGACTCGCCGCTGGGCGACAAGCTGGACCTGAGCCTGGCCGGACGCTACTCCGACTACTCCACCTTCGGCGGCGAGTTCACCCCGAAGTACGGCCTGCGCTGGCAGGTGTCCTCGGACTTCGTGCTGCGCACCAGCTACGCCGAAGGCTTCCGCGCGCCGACCATCGGCGAGCTGTACGGCTCGGCCGCGCGCGCCGACCTGACCCTGTCCGATCCGTGCTCGATCGGCCTGGGCGGCACCCCGCCGCGCGGCAGCGCCGCCAACTGCGCCGCGCTCGGCGCGCCGGCCGGCTACCAGCAGGCCAACTCGCAGATCTCGGTGACCACCGGCGGCAATCGCGAGCTGGAGCCGGAAATGGCGCGCAGCTTCAGCGCCGGCTTCGTGTGGAGCCCGTGGTTCGCCAGCAACGTGCCGTGGTCCGACCGCTTCGACGTGGAAGTGACCTTCTACCGGCACAACATCGAAGGCGCGATCCAGGCGATCAACGCCCAGACCCAGCTCGACCTGTGCGTGGACACGCTGGACCCGACCTATTGCGAAGGCATCACCCGCGCCTCCACCGGCGGCATCAACGGCTTCAACAACCGCCTGACCAACCTGGGCTCGATCAAGACCGACGGCTGGGACGTGGACCTGTTCTGGACCTCGCCGGAAACCGCCGCCGGGCGCTTCAAGCTGGGCTGGCAGAACACCTTCGTCACCCGCTACGTCGCCACCGGCGCCGCCGGCCAGGTGCAGCCGCAGGAACCGGGCGTGGAAGTGGTGGACAGCGCGATCCCGGAATGGACCAGTAACCTGACCCTGGACTGGAGCCTGGCGCGCTGGAACGCGTCGTGGACCGTGCGCCACATCTCCGAGCTGACCGAGCAGTGCGGCGACGCGGTGGCGTTCCCGGTGTGCAGCGACCAGGCCGCCGGCACCAACACGCTGGACGCGATCACCTACCACGACCTGCAGCTGGGCTACCGCTTCGACTGGCTGAAGGGGCTGACCGTGAGCGGCGGCGTCAACAACGTGTTCGACAAGGACCCGCCGATCTGCCTGTCGTGCTCGCTCAACGGCTACGACGCGTCCACCTACGACATTCCCGGCGGGCGTTACCTGTACGTGCGCGCGGACCTGAAGTTCTAGCGGGTTCCGGCTTCCTGTGAAGGAAGACGACCAGGCATGGGGAGCGACTGCGCTTGCCGGGGCACGATGCCCTCGCGACCGCAGTCCCTCCCGGCATGCGTCTGACGGTAAACCGCATGCCCCGCCCTGTGGGAGCGACTTCAGTCGCGACGGGCTTTACCGCAAGGCCTGTCGCGACTGAAGTCGCTCCCACAATTCATCGAAAGCTGGCAAGAGCGCTGACGGCCGCCGCCCTCGCCGACCGCGACGGCCTGACCGCGCTGTTCGACGAAATCCGGACGCAGCGCGTGGTGCTGCGCGGCGGCTCAGGCGATTGTGGTCGTTTTGTAGGAGCGGCTTCAGCCGCGACGGGCTCTACCGAGATGCCCATCGCGATCGATACCGGCACCCGGAGCCGCTCCGCAGCAACGCCGCTAGCGCAGCATCGACTGCGGCACTTCGATCTGCATCGCCAGCGCCAGGTGGTCGGAAAAGGCAGCCGGCACCGCGCGCTGTTCCGCGCAGCGCAGGCCGTCGCTGACCAGGATGTGGTCGATCGCGCGCTGCGGCGCCCAGCTGGGGAAGGTGGGTACCACGCAGCCGGGCGGCTGCAGCCGGGTGCGCTTGTACAGCGCCTGCATTTCCGGGCGGTCGGCCACGCAGTTGAAGTCGCCCATCAGCACCGCATTGGGATGGTCGGACAACAGTTCGGCGATGAAGGCCAGCTGCGCCAGGCG
The DNA here is from genome assembly GCF_017163755.1 of Xanthomonas sp. GTDB lineage: Bacteria > Pseudomonadota > Gammaproteobacteria > Xanthomonadales > Xanthomonadaceae > Xanthomonas_A. The sequence continues at coordinate 75,171 of NZ_JAFIWC010000022.1, read as the reverse complement.
CGAGGTGGCGCCCAGCGACAGGTGCGCCACCGCGACGGCCAGGCCTTCGGCGCCGTCGCCGAACTTGGCCAGCAGCACGCCGCGCCCGCCGAGCCGGCCGGGCAGGGCGTGGTCCTGCACCTCGACCGGCTCCAGCCGGCTGAGCAGGCCGTTGGCGCTGGACGCCACGCCGCCCATGCGCCGGTTCGGCTGATGGCTCCAATAGCTGAAGCCGGCGCGCTCGGCCAGATAGTGGGTCTGGTTGGTGAAGCCCGAGCGCAGGCTGCCGGGGTCGCTTTCCTGCAGGCCGACGATGTCGTGGTCGCTGGCCAGCTGCGCGATCGCGTCCAGGCTGTTGCGCTTGCGCCCGGCCGGCAGCGCATGCGACCAGCTGCGGGTCACGTAGTCGCTGTAGCGGCGGGTGCTGGAGCCGGCCTGGATGTTGGCGGTGAGTACGCGCAACGTGCGGGTGCTTGGATCGGTCACGGCGTGGGGCGGCCTGCGGCGATGGTCGTCGGGGGGGTTACTTCGCCAGCGCGGCGCGCTCGCGCGCGATCAGGTGGTCGGCGATGCGCAGCATGTCGTCGTAGCTGGTGCCCTTGACCAGGTACTTGCCGTTGACGATCAGCGACGGCGTGCCCTGGATGCCGCTGCGCGTGGCGAACTGCTTGGCGCGGTTGGTCTTGGTGGCGACGGCGAAGCTGCTCATGGTGTCGGCGAACTGCTTGGCGTCCACGCCGTGCTTGGCATAGAAGCCGGCGATGTCCTGCACCGAGTCGCGGCCGCGCTCGCCCTTCAGGGTCTGGTCGAGGTGGATCGCCTTGTACAGCGCGTCGTGGGTCTTCTCCTGCACGCCCAGCGCCTCGGCCGCGTAGAAGGCGCGCGCGTAGTCGTCCCAGGTGCCGCCGAACATCGCCGGCACGTAGACGAAGCGCACGTCCGACGGCAGGCCGGCCTTCCACGAGCTCACCTGCGGCTGGAAGCGCGCGCAGGCCGGGCAGACGTAGCCGAACACCTCGGTCACTTCGATCTTGCCGTTGGTCGGCTGGAACGGCTGGCCGCCGGGGATGTCGACATAGTCGGTGCCGGCGACCGGCTCGGGGCCGTTGGGCGAGCGCGGCGCGACCGGCGCGGCGGCGCTGTCGGCGTCGGCGGGGGGCGTCGCGGCGTCGGCCGGCGGCGCTGCAGGCTGCGGCGCCGGCGCGGCGGCATCGGCGGCCGGCGCGTCCTGCGCGGTGGCGGGGGCCGCGGGGGTCGCGGGCGCGGCGGTATCGGCGGAGCCGTCCTGGGCCTTGCACGCCACCAGGATCGGCAACAGGGCCAGCAGCGTCAGGGCAAAGCGGGTCTTCATCGATGCATCTCCAGCATGAAAAGGGGAAGACGGCCCACCGCGCCCAAGGACGCGGCAGGCAACCCCATCATCATGCCACGGCGCGGATGAAGCGCCGTCGCGCGACGCGCCTACCTGGCGGCGGCGCGCTCGCGCGCGACCAGCGCATCGGCGATGCGCAGCATGTCTTCGAATCCCTTGCCCTTGACCAGGTACTTGCCGTTGACCACCAGCGACGGCGTGCCGGTGACTTCGGTGCGCATCGCGAACTCGCGCGCGGCCTTGACCTGGGCGGCCACCTGCGGGCTGTTGAACGCCTGCACGAAGCGCTGCGGCTCCACCCCGTAGGCCTTGTAGAACGCGGCCAGCTCTTCCGGCGACACGTTCTGTACCGGCACGCTGCGCGTGTCGTGGATGGCCTCGAACAGCGCGCGGTGGCTGCGCGACTGCACGCCCAGCTGCTGCGCGGCGAAGAACGCGCTGGCGAAGTTGTCCCAGATGCCGCCGAACGCGCCCGGCACCAGGGTCAGGCGCACGTCCTTGCGCTGCTTGGCGGCCCACGCCTCCAGCAGCGGCTCGAAGTGCGCGCAGTGCGGGCAGGTGTAGCCGAACACCTCGGCCACCTCGATCTTGCCGGCCAGCGGCGCGAACGGCTGCGGGTTGGCGATCAGCACGTAGTCCTCGCCTTCGACCACGGCGGCGGGCCTGGACTGCGCCAGGGCGATCGGCGGCAGCAGGGCGAGCAAGCACAGCAGCAGGCGGGGCAGAAGGTTCATGCGGTCTCCGTGGTGAAAAACGAACGCCGGTCGAGCGACCGGCGTGGGGGCAACGGGTCGGCGCCGCCGCGCCCGGCGGCGCGGCTAGGAGCGCGCGGGCGTGGCGGCAGGGGCGGCCGCCTGCGCCGCGGCGGCATCGTCGGCGCGGTCGTGCAGGCCCTGCAGGTAGCTGGCCAGCGCCTTGATCTCCTGGTCGGTCAGCGGCTGCGCCACCTGCGACATGATCTTGAACAGGGCCGGGTCGCGTTCCTGGGTGGTGCCGGCCTGGTATTCCTGCAGGCGCCGCGCCACGTAGTCGGCATGCTGCCCGCCAAGGTGCGGATACGCCGGGCCGGGATTGCCGGCGCCGGTGGGCCCGTGGCAGGCCATGCACGCCGGGATGCCGCGCGCGGCGTCGCCGCCGCGGTACAGCTTCTGCCCGATCTCGTAGAACTTCATGCCCGCGTAGGGGCCTTCGCTGACCACGGTGTCGTCGGCGATGCCGGCGGCGGCCTTCTGCGTGGCGAAGTACGCGCCGATGTCGCGCATGTCCTGGGCGGTCAGCGGCTGCACGAACGGCACCATCGCCGCGACCGCGCCGGTGGTGCGCTCGCCATGGGCGATCAGCGCCATCTGCCGGGCGCTGTAGCGTTCGCTCTGGCCGGCGATGCGCGGGTACATCGCCAGCGCCGGGTTGCCGTCGGGGCCGTGGCAGGCGGCGCAGGCGGCGGCCTTGGCCTGGCCGGCCTTGGCGTCGCCCCAGGCGGCCTTGCTGACGTCGCCTTCCAGCGGCGCGGTGCGCACCGGGGCGTTGTCGGGAATCGGGACCACCGCGGTCTGCGCGAACGCGACCGCGGCGGCGACGGAAACGGCTAGACCGGCAAAGGCAAGAACGCGAGCGTGGCGCATTGCTGAAGCTCCGTGTGACCCCAGCGGGAGCCGGGCCGGCAACCGCATGTCGCGCGATTATCCCTTCGCGACGCCATGCCGGTCAACGAACGCCGGTCCGGCCGCCGCCGCGGACCCGGCGAATGCGGGGCCGGCGGACGGCATCGGCGCCGAACGTGCGATCCTAGCGCCATGTCGCTACTCCTAGAACGTGCCCAATACCTGCTTTCCGCCCACAACCACCGGCAGCTGCCGGAGGATGGGGGCTGGGAAGTCGCCTTCGCCGGCCGCTCCAACGCCGGCAAGTCCAGCGCGCTGAACGCGCTGACCCGCCAGAACGCGCTGGCGCGGGTGTCCAAGACGCCCGGCCGCACCCAGCAGCTGGTGTTCTTCCAGGTCCAGCCGGAGCGCTACTTGGTCGACCTGCCCGGCTACGGCTACGCCAAGGTGCCGCTGGAGCTGCAGGCGCACTGGCAGTCGTTCATCGACCAGTATTTCCGCACCCGGCAGGCGCTGCGCGGGCTGGTGGTGGTGATGGACATCCGCCATCCGCTGAAGGACTACGACCGGCAGATGCTCGGCTACGCGGTGCAGCGCGGGCTGCCGGCGCACGCGCTGCTGACCAAGGCCGACAAGCTCGGCCGCGGCCAGCAGGCGCAGGCGCTGCAGCAGGTGCGCAAGGAACTGGGCAGCGCGTTCGGCGACACGGTCAGCGTGCAGACCTTCTCCGGCGAGACCCGCCAGGGCGTGGACGAGGCCCGCGCCATCGTCGGCGGCTGGCTGGGGCTGGAGACGGCGGCGGCCGAATAGGCCTTCATCCGACGGCGCCGTTCTGGAACCGCCGGAACATCGCCGGCGCCATTGCCAGGCGGATTATGCCGCCCTGCCGCATGGCGTCCCGCAGACGCAGGCGGACAGCTTCCATGCTGCCGCCGCAAGCTATGCGGTTCGCAGGCACGTGATGGGCCATGCGAAGATGGTTCGCCCCGGCGGCTGTGGCGCCAGCTCGCCGTTGGGGGCCAGCTCACGATCCCGTGACCGACGCGGGCAGCGTTCAGTGCGGACCGCGCGCCCGTGTGGCGACGGCCGCAGACCGTTCCATCGCTGAAGCCCGGCCCGCGTCGCGACTCCAGCTCGACTCGGCCCGCTACGGAGGAACCCATGACGACCGGCATCGACGACAGAAGAACCGGCAAGATCGCAGCCGGATCGATGCGGATAGGAAAGGCGGCGGTTCTTGCCGGACTGCTGCTCATCGCCGTCACCGCGTTCTTTGTTCCGGATCACCAGGCACAGGAATTGGCGCGGATCGCAGGCGGCGCACTGGTGCTCGTCGGCAGCCTTGGGTACGGCCTGGGACGGCTCACTTCGGTTGCAAAAAGATCTCCGCGTTCCGGCGCGCCCTAGCCGGCGACCCGTCGGCCAGCATGCGAACCGCGCCCGCGTCGGGCCAGGCGCGGGCGGCCGATCGCCCGTGCCGGGCAAGCGTCCCGCCGTGGAGCGGGGCGCACGGCGGCGCCGGCACGTAGGGAGCCGGCAGAAATTCCTTGTTTCCGACCTGAGCCGATCGCCGCCGCGCTCACCGCGCCGGCGGCAGCGGCGCGAATTCGGCCGGCACCCAGGCGAAGGCCGCGCCGTCGCGGCGCACATGGCCCAGGCCGGGGAACGGCAGGTGCGCGCCGGCCACCCACCAGCGACCGTCGGCGGACTGCGCCAGCATCTTCTTGCGCGCGTCGATCGCCGCGTCGCGATCGCTGTCGGACTCGAACGAAGCCTGCGGTTGCGCGAACTGCACCGCGTGGTAGTGCACCAGGTCGCCCCACACCAGCAGCCGGCTGCCGGCGCCGCCGTCGAAGCGGTAGGACACGTGGCCGGGCGTGTGCCCATGCGTATCCAGCGCCACCGCGCCGCCGGGCAGGACCGCGCCGGGCGCGAAGCGGCGCAGCCGGCCCTGCGCCTGGTACGGCGCGACCGCCGCGCGCGCCAGCGGGAAGGCGAACTTCAGCATCTGCGGCGCGGTGGCCTGCGAGGCCGGATCCAGCCAGTACGCGGCATCGGCCGCGCTCAGCCACACCGTGGCGTTGGGGTAGGCGGCCTGTCCCTGCGCATCGAGCAGGCCGCACATGTGGTCGGGATGGGCGTGGGTCAGCAGCACGTCGTCCACCTGCGCCGGCGTGTAGCCGGCCGCGCGCAGGTTCGCCAGCACCTGGCCCAGGCCAGGGCCGAAGCAGGCGGCGGTGCCGGTATCGACCAGGGTCAGGTGCATGCCGTCCTGGATCAGGTAGGCGTTGACCGCGGTCTGCAGGCCGTCGTCGTCTTCGGGGACGTAGCGGCGGTCGAGCAGGCGCCCGAGGGTGGCGGCATCGACGTTGCCCAGCTCGCGGCGCGACAGCGGCACGGTGCCGTCGAACAGGGCGGTGACGCGCAGCGTGCCGACCACGTGGCGATAGTAGCCGGGGACTTGCGCGTCCGGCGCGTCCGGCGCGGCCGCGCCCGCAGCGGGCGGGATCGACACGGACGCGGCCAGGGCCAGCCAGGCCAGCGGGCGCAACAGGGAAACGGTCATCGGGATCTTCCGGTGCGAAGCGGCAGCGCCGCGGTACCTGCAGGTTGCACGGCCCGCGCTGCGCGATTCGCTCATTCGGCTGCGCGCGCCGCTCGGCATCCGCAGCACCGCGCGCCGGGCGCCGCGGTCAGCGCTGGTTGCCGATGCTCGCCGGGTCCAGCCCGTAGCGTTGCTGGAAGCGCTGGCTGAAGCTGCGCGTGGAGCGGTAGCCGGCGCGCGCGGCCACGGTCTTGAGCGGCCAGCGCGTGGTGTAGAGCAGTTCCATCGCATGCGCCAGCCGCGCGTCGACGATCAGTTCGCGCAGCGAGGTCCGCTCGCCGGCCAGGTGGCGGCGCAGCGTGGCGCCGCTCACGCCGAGGCTGTCCTCGATGTCGCGCGAGCGCCAGTCGCGTTGCGGCTGCGTGGCGACCAGCTCGCGCACCTGCGCGGCGACGCCGGGCGCCGGCGGCAGCAGCAGGCCGCCATGGCCGCGGCGGCAGAACGACACCACCAGCGCCGCCAGCGCCAGTCGCGCCTCGGTGTAGTGCCCGTGCTGCAGCGCCTGGCGCCATTGCAGCAGGCAGGCGCCGAACTCGACCGCCGGCAGCCGCGCCAGCGCCTCGCCGGCGTCGGGCAGCGGTTCGTTCCACAGCATGCGCGCCGCGCCCAGCGCCTCCTCGCACAGCGGGATCAGCGCGCTCAGGTACAGGCCGCTGTGCGGGTCGGGCGTGTTGATCACGTCGATGCGGCAGCGCCGCGTCACCAGGAACAGGTCGCCGGGCACGAACGCCAGCGCCTGGGTCGCGGTGCGCACCTGCTTGCGGCCCTGCAGCAGGATCGCCAGCTGCGGGCGCGGAATGTCGACCGAGCGCGCGCCGTGTTCGCGCCGCGCTGACACGCAGGCATAGCCTTCGGCGCGTTCGCAGGCGGCCAGGCTCGCCAGTTGCGCGAGCAGGGCGTCGACAGGAGCGGCGGCGGCAGCGGCAGGCATGGCCGGCGATGCTACAGCAGCGGCTGCGGGCCGGTCCGTCCCGGTGCGGGCCGCGTTGCATCCGCCGGGCATCGCGCGCGGCGGACGCGGTTAGACCTGGATCCCGAACAGGCGCCCGACCGCACCGGTGGCGAGCATCGCCGCCGCGCCCCAGAACACCACGCGGATGGCGCCGCGCACGCCGGACGCGCCGCCGGCGCGCGCGGCCAGCGCGCCGGTCAGCGACAGTCCGGCGAGCGTCGCCGCGCCGGTCACCGCCACCTGCATGCCCGGCGGCGCCAGCAGCGCGGCCAGGATCGGCAGCGCCGCGCCGCAGCAGAACGCGGCCGCCGAGGCCAGCGCCGCCTGCAACGGACGCGCGCGCAGGGTGTCGGTGATGCCCAGCTCGTCGCGCGCATGCGCGGCCAGCGCATCGTGCGCGGTCAGCTGCTCGGCGACCTGGCGGGCCAGCGCCGCATCCAGCCCGCGCTGGCGGTAGATGCCGGCAAGCTCGTCCAGTTCGCTGTGCGGATCCTCGCGCAGTTCGCGGCGCTCGATCGCCAGGTCGGCCTGCTCGGTATCCACCTGCGAGCGCACCGAGACGTATTCGCCGGCGGCCATCGACATCGCGCCGGCGACCAGCCCGGCGATGCCGGCCGACAGCACCGCCGGCGCGGCGGCGCCGCTGCTGGCCACGCCCACCACCAGGCCGGCCACCGACAGGATGCCGTCGTTGGCGCCGAGCACCGCGGCGCGCAGCCAGCCGGCGCGGTCGGCGCGGTGGATCTCGGAATGGGCGGGACGCATACGCTGCCTGTAGAGCCGGGACGGGCGTTCAGCCTAGCAAGCGCCGCCGCGCATGTTTGGCTGCGTCTCAGTCGCGACCGCCGCGGGCGGTGGAATGCTGCAACACCGCCGGTGGCGATATGGCCTTGGCGGCGGTCACGCTATAGTGCGGCCCTTGCGATGGCGCCGGGCTGTCCCCACATCGCCTCACCTTCTGTGCGAGCCTGCCCTTGTCGAGCCCCAGCCACGTTGCCGAGACGCCGATCACCGACCGCGCCCAGCTGGTCGAGGTGCTCGCCTCCGGAGAAAAGCCCGAAGCGCAGTGGCGCATCGGCACCGAGCACGAGAAGTTCGGCTTCCGCCTGGACGACCTGCGCCCGCCGGCGTTCGACGGCGAGCGCGGCATCGAGGCGCTGCTCAACGGGCTGACCCGCTTCGGCTGGGAGCCGGTGCTGGAAGGCGGGCGCACCATCGCCCTGCTGCGCGACGGCGCCTCGGTGACGCTGGAGCCGGCCGGCCAGCTGGAGCTGTCCGGCGCGCCGCTGGAGACGATCCACGACACCTGCGTGGAGGTGGGCAGCCACCTCAACGAGGTCAAGCAGGTCGCCGACGAGCTGCGGCTGGGCTTCCTGGGCATGGGCTTCCAGCCCAAGTGGCGCCGCGACGAGATGCCGTGGATGCCCAAGGGCCGCTACCAGATCATGAAGAACTACATGCCCAAGGTCGGCCAGCTCGGCCTGGACATGATGACCCGCACCTGCACGGTGCAGGTCAACCTGGACTACGCCACCGAAGCGGACATGGTGAAGAAGTTCCGCGTGTCGCTGGCGCTGCAGCCGATCGCCACCGCGCTGTTCGCCGATTCGCCGTTCACCGAAGGCAAGCCCAACGGCTACCTGAGCTACCGCTCGCACATCTGGACCGATACCGATGCCGGTCGCACCGGCATGCTCGACTTCGTGTTCGAAGACGGCTTCGGTTACGAACGCTACGTCGACTACCTGCTCGACGTGCCGATGTACTTCTCCTACCGCGACGGCACCTACGTCGACGCCAGCGGGCAGAGCTTCCGCGACTTCATGCAGGGCCGGCTGCCGGCGCTGCCGGGCGCGCTGCCGACGCTGCGCGACTGGTCCGACCACATGACCACCGCGTTCCCGGAAGTGCGGCTGAAGAAATACCTGGAAATGCGCGGCGCCGATGCCGGCCCGTGGGGGCGGCTGTGCGCGCTGTCGGCGTACTGGGTCGGCCTGCTGTACGACGATGCGGCGCTGGACGCGGCCTGGGACCTGGTCAAGGATTTCAGCCTGGCCGAACGTCACGCGCTGCGCGATGGCGTGCCGGAGCAGGCGCTGAAGCTGCCGTTCCGCCACGGCACGGTGCAGGACCTGGCCGCCGAGTCGGTGAAGATCGCGCTGGGCGGGCTGCGCCGGCGCGCCCGGCACAACGGCGACGGCCAGGACGAATCGCGTTTCCTCGACCCGCTGGTGGAGATGCTGCAGGCCGGCGAGACCGCGGCCGAGCGCAAGCTGGCGCTGTACCACGGCGCGTGGCACGGCGACATCGACCAGGTGTTCCGCGAGTTCGCATACTGATCCGGCGCGCCGGCTGCGTCCGACGCGGCCGGCCGTGAATTCATCGCGCGATGGGCGGCTTTCGGCCACTAGGCCGCGATGCAAGCGCCTGCTGCCGTCTCAGGCAGACGCCTGACACGGCAGCCGTACGCTGACCCGCAGGCCGCCTTCGGCGCGGTTGTCCAGGGCGATCTCGCCGCCGTGCGCCAGCGCGATGCTGTGCGCCACCGACAGGCCCAGGCCGATGCCGCCGGTGTCGCGGTTGCGCGAGTTCTCGCCGCGGAAGAACGGCAGGAACAGCTGTTCGCGCTGGGCCGGGTCGATGCCGGGTCCGTCGTCGTCGATCCACAGCACGCAGTCCCCGCCTTCGCGGTGCAATTGCAGGTGCGCGCGCTTGCCGTACTTGAGCGCGTTCTCGACCAGGTTCATCACCATGCGCCGCAGCGACAGCGGGTCGCCGTCCAGGGTGATCGCCTGGCCGGCGGCGAAGTCGACCTCGGCGCCGGTGTCGCTGGCGTCGTCGACCACGCTCTCCACCAGCAGGCGGAAGTCCAGCGGCGCGCGCGCGCCGCGGCGGCTGTCGTTGTGGATGAAGTCCAGCGCCGCGGAGATCATCGCCTTCATCTCCTCGATGTCGGCCAGCGTCTTGTCGCGCAGCGGCGCCTGCAGGCCCTCCAGGCGGAACGCCAGCCGCGCCAGCGGCGTGCGCAGGTCGTGGGCGATCGCCGCGACCATATGCGTGCGCTCGTTGACCAGCCGGTTCAGGCGCGCCTGCATCGCATTGAACGAATCGGCGGCCTGCACGATCTCGCTCGGTCCGCTGCGCTGCAACGGCGCAGCGTCCGGGTTGCGGCCGAGGCGGTCGGCGGCTTCGGCGAAACGCCGGATCGGCGCGGCCAGCGCGCGCGAGAACCACCACGCCAGCGGCAGCATCGCCAGCAGGCCGGCGACGAACAGCAGCGCGACCTGGGTCTTGAACGCGGTGGACAAGCGCCGCGGCGGCGAGACCACGCTGCGCCAGCGCCCGTCGGGCTGGCGCAGCGCGGCGGTGAAGCCGCCCAGCAGCGGCGATGCGGGAGCGAAGCCGCGCTCGCGCCAACGCGAATCCATCGCGCGCATCTTCGCGCCGAACGCGGCATTGGACGCCGGCCCGCCCGGCGGCTGCGGCGGTGGCGCCGCGGCGCCGTCGATCGGAGGCTGCGGCGGCCCGCCATGCTCGGGGAGCGGCGGCATGCCGTCGCGCTGGAAATCCTCGCCGTCGGGCGGCGCGAATTGCAGCCGCATGCGCCGCGGCCGCTCGCCCGGCGCGAAGTCCGCGCGTGGCAGGTTCTCGTCGCCGTTGCGATAGAAGCGCACCTGTTCCGGCGCCACGTCCAGCCAGTTCGCCATCATGAACTCGGCGATCGAATCGCGGATCTGTCCCGGCGCGGGCAGCGGCGCGTGCGCCGAGTCGCGCACTTTCAGCGTCTGCGTACCGGCGGGCATCTTGGTCGTCAGCAGCGCGATCACTTCCGGCGGATGCACCGGCATTTCGTAGACCGGCGTGCGCAGCACCAGCAGGGCGATGCCGATCAGCTGCGCGGTCAGCAGCGCCGCCAGCAGCAGCAGGAAGGTGCGCACGAAGATCGACATGCCGCGGCGGCCCCGCTGCTCGGGCGCGCTCACAGCCGCGCGACGCTCGGCAGCAGCATGTAGCCCTCGTTGCGCACGGTGCGGATCAGCTCGGTCTGCACGCGCTCGTTGATCTTGCGGCGCAGGCGGCTGATCTGGCTGTCGATCGCGCGGTCGTAGACTTCGGTGTCGCGCCCGCGCGCATAGTCGAGCAACTGGTCGCGGCTGAGCACGCGCTGCGGGTGCTCGACGAAGGTGCGCAGCAGCCCGAACTCGCCGTCGGAGAGGTTGATGAAGATGCCGGTGGGGTCGCGCAGGTCGCGGCGGATCACGTCCAGGCGCCAGCCGGCGAACTCGTACACGTTGCCGCGCGCTTCCGGCGGCAGCGCCGCGGCCTGGCTGCGGCGCAGCAGCGCACGCACCCGCGCCAGCAGTTCGCGCGGATTGCACGGCTTGGCCAGGTAGTCGTCGGCGCCCACTTCCAGGCCGATGATGCGGTCGGTGTCGCTGCCCAGCGCGCTGAGCATGATCACCGCCGGCGCGCCGCGCTCGCTGGCCAGCTGCCGCGCCGCGCTCAGGCCGTCCTCGCCCGGCATCATCACGTCCAGGATCACCAGGTCGGGCTGGCGCACGGCCATCAGCCGGCGCATGTCGGCGACGTTCTCCGCCGATTCCACGTGATAGCCGTGCTCCTGCAGGAACTCGCTGATGAGCCGGCGCAGGTCCGGATCATCGTCGACCACCATTACGAAAGATTTCATGTCCATGGTCTTGAAGGGCGGCCGCGCGGAGTGCAGCCAGTCTAGACGCGGCCGCTGCCGTCGGGGAACTGGCGCGGGCGCGCCGACCATGATGTGTGCAGGGCGCGGGATCGCGGCGCCATCATAGTCAGCGGTACCGGTGGCCCCATGGCTGAATTGTGTCGACCGCTGACAAACGACGACAAATCGCCGACACCCATGGCGCGGACGCTGGCGTCCTTTCACGCTGCAGAACGTCCATGGCGTCCGATCTCTTCCGCATCGTCAGCTGCGACAACGGTACCGGCCTGAGTCGCGATCTCGACCTGATGGCGCAAGCCCTGGCCGCCGGCGGGCATCGTGTGCAGCGGCTCGGTTTCAGCCGCGGAAAGCTGACTCGGCAGGGGCAGGAGGCCAGGGCGTGGCTGGCGCGCGCGCTGTACGGTCGCGTGCATGCCCAGGTGTTCTCCGAGCGGGTCTATCCGCGTTGCCTGCCGTTGGCCGAGCGCAACCTGCTGGTGCCGAACCCGGAATGGTTCCTGCCCAAATGGCTGCCGACGCTGCGTCGGTTCGAGGCGGTGCTGTGCAAGACCCGCCACGCCGAACTGGCGTTCCGCCGGCTCGGCTGTCGCACCCGCTACATCGGCTTCACCAGCCGCGACCGCTACGATACCGACGTGCCGCGGCGCTATGCGTTCTTCCATCTGGCCGGGCGCAGCACTGCCAAGGGCACCCAGGTGCTGCTGGATACCTGGGCGCGCCACCCCGAGTGGCCGCCTCTGACCGTGGTGCAGAACCCACGCACCGCCGGCGCACAGGTACGCGCCGGCAACATCGACCACCGCATCGGCTATCTGGACGATGCGCAATTGCGCGTGTTGCAGAACGCGCACGCGTTCCACCTGTGTCCGTCGGAAGTGGAAGGGTTCGGCCACTACCTGATGGAGGCGATGAGCGTGGGCGCGGTGACGCTGACTACCGACGCCGAGCCGATGAACGAACTGGTGACGCCGGCGCGCGGCCTGTTGCTGGCCCCGGCGTGCTCGCGGCCGATGCGGCTGGCCAGCTACCACTATGTGGATCGCGAAGGCATCGAGGCGGGCGTGGAGCGCGCGCTGGCACTGACGGCACCGCAGCGCGCGCAGCTGGCCGCCGCGGCGCGCGCCCATTTCCTCCACAACGATGCGGCGTTCGCGGCGCGCTTCCGCAGTGCGGTGCTGTTGCGGGAGCCGCTATCCAGCCCTGGCATGGACGTGGGCGTGGCCGCGGTCGGCGCGCCGCTGCCGTGAGCGGTGCGGGCGGCGTGCGCAAAGGAACGCAGCTGTGCGCTGTGTCCGTGCGCGAACGCGCTGGTGCTGCTCGGGCGACGGGCGCTCTGCGCCGCTGCGCGTCATGTCCGTTCGCGCTTGTGGCCACGCAGGCACCGCCGCACCGCTGCCGTTGCGCGCACGTCGCGCCGGCTGGCGCACGCGGACAACGGCGCGCGACAGCGGCATGGAAGCCTGTCGTGAGCCGGCATGCGGACCGGCTGCGGGTTCATCCGGCGCGCGCTGCCGGTGCCGACATCCACGCCGCCACCAGGAGGAGGCTTTGCCCCATGACATTGCATAGATTCGCCAGCGGCACGCTGGCCCTGTTGCTGACCGCCTCGCTGGGCGGATGCGTCACCGTCTGCGTCGGCGTGCCCGGCCCTGGCCCGCTGCCTGCGGACGGCCCGCCGCCGGGCGCGGGCCACGGCTCGGCGGCAGGGCCGGACGGCGGCGAGCGCCGCCCGCCGATGCATCGGCACGATCCGGCGTTCGATGCCGCATTGCAGGCCTGCGCCAGCGAACTGGGCCTGCCCCCGCCGCCGCAGGGCGGCAGGCCGTCGCGTCCGCCGCAGGCCGGCGCCGATACAGAAACCGATACCGGCACGGCGGGCGGCGCGTCCGCGCCAGCAGCCAGGCCGGCCGCGCGCATGGACTTCGCCAAGCTGGACGCGTGCCTGCGCGGCAAGGGCATGGCGCCGCCCGCACACCGCGGATCGGCGCCGGCTTCCGCTTCCTTGCCGGCGCCGCCTGCCGACCGCTGACGGTTGCGGGCACGATGCCGGGACGCCCGGGTCCCTCGAGGGGAGGGGCCCGGGCGTTTTCTTTTCCGCGCGTCGGAATATACTGTCCCCCAGTATAGTTCCCGGACCCGCCGCGCATGCCGCACACGCCACACGAGAAGAAACGCGTCCTTGCCCGCATCCGCCGCGTGCGCGGCCAGACCGAGGCATTGGAGCGCGCGCTCGAGGGCGGTGCCGACTGCGCGGCGGTGCTGCAGCAGATCGCGGCGATCCGCGGCGCGGTCAACGGGCTGATGTCCGAAGTGATGCAGGCGCATATCCGCGAGGAGTTCGGCCACGCCGCCACCTCCGACACGCAGCGCGCCGCGCGCGTGCGCGAGATGGGCATGCTGGTCCGTTCCTATCTCAAGTAACCCGAACCCCACGACCCAACCCGTTATTCCAGGAGAACCCTCATGAAATCCCGTGCCGCCGTTGCCTTCGAAGCGGGCAAGCCGCTGCAGATCGTCGAGATCGATGTCGAACCGCCGCGCCAGGGGGAGGTGCTGGTCAAGATCACCCATACCGGCGTGTGCCATACCGATGCGTTCACGCTGTCCGGCGACGATCCGGAAGGCATCTTTCCGGCCGTGCTCGGCCATGAAGGCGGTGGCGTCGTGGTCGAAGTGGGCGAGGGCGTCACCAGCGTCAAGGTGGGCGACCATGTGATCCCGCTGTACACGGCCGAATGCCGCAAGTGCAAGTTCTGCCTGTCCGGCAAGACCAACCTGTGCCAGGCGGTGCGCGCCACCCAGGGCAAGGGCCTGATGCCCGACGGCACCACCCGCTTCTCCTACAACGGCCAGCCGATCTTCCACTACATGGGCTGCAGCACCTTCAGCGAATACACCGTGGTGCCGGAGATCTCGCTGGCGGTGGTCAACCCGGAGGCGCCGCTGGAGAAGGTGTGCCTGCTCGGCTGCGGCGTCACCACCGGCATCGGCGCGGTGCACAACACCGCCAAGGTCAAGCCGGGCGACACGGTGGCGGTGTTCGGCCTGGGCGGCATCGGCCTGGCGGTGATCCAGGGCGCGGTGCAGGCCAAGGCCGGGCGCATCCTGGCCATCGACACCAACCCGGGCAAGTTCGACCTGGCGCGCAGCATGGGCGCCACCGACTGCATCAATCCGAAGGACTACGACAAGCCGATCCAGGACGTCATCGTCGAGCTGACCGATGGCGGCGTGGACTTCAGCTTCGAGTGCATCGGCAACGTGCACGTGATGCGCGCGGCGCTGGAGTGCTGCCACAAGGGCTGGGGCGAGAGCGTCATCATCGGCGTGGCCGGCGCCGGCCAGGAGATCAGCACCCGCCCGTTCCAGCTGGTCACCGGCCGGGTATGGCGCGGCAGCGCGTTCGGCGGGGTCAAGGGCCGTACCCAGCTTCCGGGCATGGTGGAGCAGGCGATGCACGGCGAGATCGACCTGGATCCGTTCATCACCCACAACCTGCCGCTGGAAGAGATCAACGAGGCCTTCCACCTGATGCACGAGGGCAAGTCGATCCGCACCGTGATCCATTTCTGACCTGACGGTCAGTCCGGCGCGCGGCCGATTCCGCGCATCTGCACAGTTGTAGTCAACCCGGGAGGGGCAAGATGAGCAGCGTAACGATTCATCCGGCGGTGGATGGCGGTGTTCGCGCCGGCGCGGAGAATTTCCAGGGCGGCACGCTGGAATGCCACTGCGCCAGCGACAAGGTGACGGTGGAGGTGGGCGCGCAGACCGCGCACAACCATGCGTGCGGCTGCACCAAGTGCTGGAAGCCGAAGGGGGCGACCTTCTCCGTGGTAGCGGTGGTCGGGCGCGACAAGGTCAAGGTCACCGCGCACGAGGAGAAGCTGAAGGTGGTCGACGACAGCGCGACGATCCGGCGCCATGCCTGCACCGGCTGCGGCGTGCACATGTACGGGCGCATCGAGAACACCGAGCATGCGTTCTACGGCCTGGACTTCATCCATACCGAGCTGTCGCCGCAGCAGGGCTGGTCGGCGCCGGGCTTCGCCGCGTTCGTGTCCTCGATCATCGAAAGCGGCACCCGCCCGGAAGCGATGGACGGCGTGCGCGCGCGGCTGCGCGAGTTGCAGCTGGAGCCTTACGACTGCCTGTCGCCGGTGTTGATGGACGCCATTTCCACCCACGTCGCGCGCAAGAGCGGCGTGCTGCATTGAAACCCGCCGTGTCCGCAACGCACCGCCACGGGCGGTGCGTTGCGGACGCGGCTTCGGATGCGGTCGGCGCCTGTGCGCCCGCATTCCCTTATCTGGGATCCCATTCCATGGAACGCATCGAACACCACGCCTGCTGCGGCGGCTGGCAGGACGTCTATCGCCACGATTCGGCCGTGCTCGGCTGCACGATGAACTTCGCCGTCTACCTGCCGCCGCAGGCCGAGCACGCCGCGCTGCCGGTGCTGTACTGGCTGAGCGGGCTCACCTGCACCGAGCAGAACTTCATCACCAAGGCCGGCGCGCAGCGCTATGCCGCCGAGCACGGGGTGATCCTGGTCGCGCCCGACACCAGCCCGCGCGGCGACGATGTCGCCGATGCCGACGGCTACGACCTGGGCAAGGGCGCCGGCTTCTACGTCAACGCCACCCGCGAGCCGTGGGCCAGGCACTACCGCATGTACGACTACGTGGTGCAGGAGCTGCCGGCGCTGATCGAGGCCAGCTTCCGCACCACCGGCGCGCGCGCGATCAGCGGCCACTCGATGGGCGGCCATGGCGCATTGGTGGTCGCGCTGAAGAACCCCGGGCGTTATCGCAGCGTGTCGGCGTTCTCGCCGATCGTCGCGCCGGGCCAGGTGCCCTGGGGCGAGAAGGCGTTCGCGGCGTACCTGGGCGAGGATCGCGCCGACTGGAAGGCCTACGACGCCACCGCGCTGATCGCCAGCGCCGGCGAGCGGCTGCCATTGCTGATCGACCAGGGCGGCGGCGACGAGTTCCTCGACAAGCAGCTCAGGCCGCAACTGCTGCAGGATGCGGCCGATGCCGCCGGCTATCCGCTGACGCTGCGCGTGCAGCCCGGCTACGACCACAGCTACTACTTCATCAGCAGCTTCATCGGCGAGCACATCGCCCACCACGCGCGCGCGCTGCAGGACTGAGCGCGCCGCGCCCGCGCCGCGTCGGCGGTCCGCATGCCGCGCTGCGCCGGTGCGGGCGCATGCCGTGGCTTTTCTGCGGGTCCGGTGCGATGCGGGCGCGGGCGAGGCGCATGCGCCCGGCTTGAATGGCGGGCGTCCCCGGTCCGCGCGCCATGCCGGACGAGACGGTGCGCAATCCCTCGGCGAATGCCGGCGCGTGCGTCAGCCCGCTTGCCGCGCCGCCAGCGCGCCGAGCCGCCGCATCGCACGCTCCAGCGTCTGGCTCCACGGCTGGCCGCAGCTCAGGCGCAGATGGCCGGCGTAGTCGCCGCGGCTGGAGTACAGGTGGCCGGGCGAGGTGCCGATGCGCTCGGCCAGGGCGGCCTCGAACAAGACCTGGCCGTTGCCCCCCTCGGGCAACTGCAGCCACAGCGACAATCCGCCGGCCGGATCGCCGGCCCGGGTGCCCGCCGGCCAGTGCCGCGCCACGCTCTCGCGCAGGCGCTGCCCGTTGTCGGCCAGGGCGCGGCGCAGCTTGCGCAGGTGCCGATCCAGGTCGTGGCGCGCCAGGTAGTCGGCCAGCGCCAGTTGCGCCAGGCTGGCGCTGCCGACGGTGGAGAAGTACTTGGCGCGCACCAGCGCGTCGGTCCACTCTCCGCCGAGCAGCCAGCCCACGCGCAGGCCCGGCGCCAGGGTCTTGGAAAACGAGCCGCAGGTGATCACGTTGGCGTGGGTGTCGAAATGGCGCAGCGGCAGGGGGCGCTGCCCGGACCACGCCAGTTCGCCGTAGATGTCGTCCTCGATCACCACCGTGCCGTGGCGCGCGCAACTGGCGAGCAGCGCCCGCTTGGCGCTGTCGGGGGTGAGGCTGCCAAGCGGGTTGTTGAAGTTGGGCACCAGCACCGCAGCGCGCACCCGGGTGCGCTGGAGCAGCGCGTCCAGGCGGGCGGCGTCGATGCCGTGGCCGGGGCGGTTCGGCACTTCCAGCACCTTCAGCCGCAGCGCCGCCACCGCCTGCAGGATGCCGTGGTAGGTCGGCGTCTCCACCAGCACCACGTCGCCCGGGGACGTGACGGTGCGCAGCGCCAGGCTGATGGCCTCCATGGTGCCGGCGGTGATCACCACCTCGTCCGGCGCCACCGCGGTGGCGCTGTACGCGTAGCGCTGGGCGATCTGCTGGCGCAGTGCGGCGTGCCCCTGTGGCGGCGCATAGTCCAGGGCCGTCGCGCGGTTGCGGCGCAGCTGCCGCGACAGCGCCGCGGCCAGCGCATGCCCGGGCAACAGTGCCGGCGCCGGCGTGGCGCTGTGCAGCGGTACCAGGTCCGCGCGCGCGTACATGTCCAGCACGCGCTGCAACGCCGGATTGTCGACCTTGCCCGGCGCGCGCCGGCGCGGCCCCGCAGCCGGCGGCGGCAGCGTCGCCGCCGCGCGCACGAAGTAGCCCGAGCGCGGGCGCGCCTGCGCCAGGCCTTCGCGTTCCAGCTGCAGGCAGGCCTGCACCGCGGTGGCGGCGCTGACGCCGTGGCGCGCGGCCAGTTGCCGGATCGACGGCAGGCGGTCGCCCGCACGCAGGCCACCGCGCCCGATCTGGTCGCGCAGCTGGGCGGCCAGGGTTTCGTACAGCAGCATGCGCGGCTCCATCTGTATCGGTGAAGTTATAGATTATCTGCATCTGTACCGGTCGCGCAGGGCGCCGCAGACTGCGGACACAGCCCGGCGCCGTGCCGGCATGGCCGAGAGTCCGATGCAGCTTTCCGTGTTCGTCGTCGATGCGTTCACCACCGTGCGCTTCAAGGGCAATCCGGCGGCGGTGGTGCCGTTGCAGGCATGGTTGCCGGATGCGCTGATGCAGGCCATCGCCAGCGAGAACAACCTGTCGGAGACCGCCTTCTTCGTGCGCGACGGCGACGGCGCGTTCGACATCCGCTGGTTCTCGCCGCTGAAGGAAGTGGGCTTCTGCGGCCATGCGACGCTGGCCAGCGCGTTCGTGATCGCCACCCAGCGCCTGGCGCCGTTCCCGTTGCGGTTGCGGGCGCCGGCGGTCGGCGAACTGGGCGTGGAAATGGTGGCCGACGGCAGCTTCGAGATGCGCTTTCCCAACCAGGCGCCGGCGCCGCTGGCAGCGGTGCCGCAGGCCCTGTACGACGCCTTGTCCATCGCGCCGCAGGCGGTCCATGTCAACCCGCAGGCCTACATCGCGGTGTACGCCACCGAACGCCAGGTGCGCGAGGTGGTGCCGGACCTGGCGCGAATGCTGGCGTTGGCGCCGCGCGATGTCGCGGTCACCGCGCCCGGCGCCGCCCACGATTTCGTGTCGCGCTATTTCTGGCCGGCCAACGGCGGTGCCGAGGACCCGGTGACCGGCTCGATCCATGCCGCGCTGGCGCCGCTGTGGGCGCAGGCGCTGGGCAAGTCGCAGCTGACCGCGCTGCAGGCCTCGGCGCGCGGCGGCGAGCTCGGCTGCCGGGTCCAGGCGCAGCATGTCTACGTCCGCGGCAGCGCGGTGCAGTACCTGCACGGGACGATCGCGCTGTGAGCGCGGCCGCCGCCGTTCCTGCAGGCGCCGCGCGGCGGGCGCTGTGGCAGCTGCTGCTGGCCGAAGTGCTGATCGGCTCGGTCGGCGTGTTCGTGCACGAAAGCGGGCAGGATCCGGTGACCGCGGTGTTCTACCGCTGCCTGTTCGGCGCGCTGTTCCTGACCGTCTGCGGCTTGCTCGGCGGGCAGCTGCGCGGGCTGTGGCGCGAGCGCGCGCTGCTGCGCGACGCCGCGCTCAGCGGCGTGCTGCTGGTGCTGAACTGGGTGGCGCTGTTCGCCGGCATGGCACGCTCGTCAATCGGCGTGGCGACGATGGTCTACCACGTGTTCCCGTTCGTGATGCTGATCCTGGCCGCGATGCTGCAGGGCGAGCGCACGCGCCGCGCCGACCTGGGCTGGACCCTGCTCGCCTTCGCCGGCGTGGCGTGCTCGGCCGACCCGGTCCGGCTCTGGCATACGGCCGATCGCGGCTACCTGTTCGGCATCGCGCTGACCCTGCTGGCGGCGCTGCTGTGCGGCGCGTCGCTGCTGCTGTCGCGGCGCATCAGCCGCGAGCGGCCGCTGGCGGTGGTGACGGTGCAATGCTGGGTCGGCACGCTGTTGCTGGCCGGCTTTTCCAGCAGCGCCGCGTTGCACCCGGGCACGCACTGGCTGTGGCTGGTCGGGCTGGGCGTGATCCACAGCGGCATCGTCTACGTGCTGTTCTATTCCTCGTACCGGCACCTGCACGTGGCGACGATCGCGATCCTGGCGTTCGTGTATCCGCTGGTCACCCTGCTGCTGGACTACCTGCTGTACGGCCACCGGCTGGTGCCGGTGCAATGGCTGGGCCTGGCGCTGATCGTGCTGGGCACGCTGGCGGTGAACCTGAAATGGCGCTGGCCGCGCCGCGCGGCAGGCGCGGTGGCGGGCGCGGCGCCTTAGATCTCGAATCCCCGGCATGCAGTCGCGCAACGCTGCGGAAGCGGCAGTCGCGATGGATTTCACCGGCAAGGCCCGTCGCGACTGAAGTGGCTCCTACAGGTGGCATCGCCGAATTGCCGTACCGATCCACCCGCTGCCGCGGCGGCGCGGCGGCGATGCGCTCAGCGCACGTTGCGCAGTTCCCAGCCGCTGCCGGCGAGCAGGCGCATGCGCTGCTTGAGGATGTCGCCGGGAATGCTGGTGGTGGCGAGCAGGTCGATGCGCAGGTCGCTCTGCTTGCCGGACACGGTCGCGCCAGGATCGGTGATACCCAGCGCCGGGTCCACTTCGTCCGGGTCCGGCTGCAGCGCGCGCCAGCGCTCGAAGAACGCCGGCGCGCTCAGCGCGGCCTGCAACTGTTCGGCGAACGCGTCGGCGCCGTGCGCGTTGAAGCTCAGCGACGGCTCGCTGCCGCGTGCGCGCAACGGGTCGGGCAGGCTGATCGAATACTGGGGCATCGGGAGTTCTCCGGTCGGATGCGGCGCAGCCTAGCAGGCCGCGTCGTGAGCGGTTCGTCTACGTGCGCCAGCGCTTGCCGCCGCTGGCGTGGCGCGAGGCGCAAACGGGTCGCCGGCGCCTAGGCGAAATCGTGCGGTCCGTCGGCGAAGCCCAGGGTGATCGCGCCCTTGCCGACGTTGACCATGCCGGTCAGGCTCATCACGCTCTCGAACACTTCCACGCCATGCGCCTGACAGACCTGGCGCAGCTCGGCATAGCCGGGCAGGGCGCGCAGGTCGGCCAGTTCGCCGCCGTAGCTCAGGCACAGCGTCGGCGCCATCAGCCCGGCGGCCACGCGCTTGCCGGTGAACGCGAACAGCCGCTGCACCGCGGCGTCGAACCCCTTGATCTTGGCCACCGGCGCGGTTTCGCCGCGGTAGCCGTGCAGCACCGGCTTGATGTCCAGCGCGGTGCCCAGCGCCGCGCTCAGCAGCCCCACGCTGCGATCGCCCTTGCTGCGCGCGCGTGCGCGCATGTAGTACAGGTCGCGGGTGATCATGTAGCCGTGCACGTTGCCGGCCAGCGCTTCCAGCCGCTCGCGGATGGCCTGCACGCTGGCGCCGGCCGCGCGCAGGCGGACCGCTTCCACCGCGGTCACCGCCTGCGCGGCGAACAGGTTCTGCGTATCGATCACCCGCAGCGCGAACGGCGAGGCGTGCCCGGCGGCCTGGCGGATCGGCTTGTAGTCGTTGAGGATGGCGAAGCTGGCCTGCATCGCATGCTCGTGGATCGGGCTGCGGGTCTTGGTGATGGTCATGCAGAACACGTGGTCGTAGTCGATCACCAGCCGGCTCAGGAACAGCTCGCGGATCTGCGCCACGGTGAACGGGATCGTCTCCGCCTCGGCGCCATGCTCGGCCACGTGGGCGTGCAGGAAGCTCAGCGTGGCCTGCTCGTTGCGGTGGTCGGCCAGCAAGGCGTCGCCGATGCGCACGCTGATCGGCAGCAGCACGATGTTGTGGCGCTCGATGAAGTCCTGCGGCACGTCGCAGGCAGAATCCACCACGATCCCGATACGCATCTGGCCCCCTCCGGCGTTGCGAGTCGATCTAGTCCGCTAGCCTAGCGCACAAGCGCGGGTGCGGCACGACCGCCGGTCAGCTGCGGCGCACGCCTTCCGGCAGCGCCGCCAGCCGTTGCATCTCGCCGCGTTGCAGCATCCGCGGGTCGTCCAGCACCGCCTGCATCAGGCCGTGCGCGTCGTTGCCCCAGAACAGCGCCGCATCGATCTGCAGCGTCGGCACGCCGAACACGCCGGCGGCCAGCGCCTGCTCGGTATTGGCGCGCAACTGCGCCTTGACCTGCGGATCGGCCAGCGCCGCGGCGGCGTCGTGCACACCAAGCGCCTGCGCGACCGGCGCCAGGGCCGCCGCGTCGTCGCCGGCACGGCCGTCGCGCCACAGCCAGTTGAAGATCGCTTCGATCGCCGCGGGCGTGGTGCCGGCGGCGATGCACAGCCGCGCCGCCGGCAGCGGGTTGAACGGGTGCGCGGGCGGGAAGCGCAGCGTCACCTGCTCCTGCTGCGCCTGCCATTGCACGTGCTGGTAGGTGAACACCCGCTTGTGCGGGATCTCCGCCGGCCCGCGCGTGCCCAGCTGCTGCAGCACCGCGCCGAACACGATCGGCACCGGCACGATCCGCGCGGCCTGCGGCAGGCGCTGCAGTTTCTGCCAGTGCAGGTAGGAGAACGGCGAGATGAAATCGAAGTACCAGCGCAGCGTCATCGTACGCTCCCACAGCGGAAATCGCGCCAGCTTACCCGCGGCCTCGCCGCCGTGTCGCCCGTGCCGGACATGCTGCATCGCGATTCGATCGCGGATACGTCGCGCGCGGCGACGGCGGCGGTGGACGCTGGCATAGACAACGCCCAAGCGCGCGTCTCGCCAGGGCGGTGGAACTGATGGGCGATGCACAACTGGCCGCAACTGGCCGCAATGCGCTCGCTTCGCCGGTACTTGCGACGATGCCTGGTTGGCCGCTGCTTCCCGTTTCTGCCGCAGGATTTCGACAACCGCTACTTTCAGGCTGCGCCTGACGATCAGCAGATTCCTTGCCTGCGTGGCGGCGAGGATGTGCTGCTGCTCAACCTCACGCCTAGGAGCGCGCGGGCTTTCGCATCCCCGAAATGGACGTGCCGGTGACCTTCTTTCTTCTGAAAAAAGGCGGTCATGAGATGGTGCAGGCGGTGATCGACACCTTGTTGATCGACACAGACGCGCTCCAGGTGCAGTTGACCTGGCGCGTCTCCCGTCCGCACGACGCAATATGCATTACGATGCGACCCGAAATGTACACGGTCCCAGTTGGATGCTTATCGCCAGCGGACCGATAGATCGACGGTTCCTTCGAAAACCCCAATATCAGCGATGCCACGAACCTACGTGCTGACAGCGCCGGAAGAGGGACTCGGGAAACTTCTCAACAATTGCCAAAGTCACATTTGGACAAGGAGCAACCATGGCATCATCCAGGCATTATTTCATTGATGGATTCACTCCCACCAAGGGACTCCTGGGCGTAGTAGCCTTTCCATATGCACTCAAGGGCAAGGACACGGAGTACACCACGCTCTATACGACCCGCGACGGACAATGGGGGCAGCAAAAATTCGACTTTGACAGCCGCTCAATCACCTATTTGATGCATGGCGAATATCGAGCATGGTGGATTCTCGGAAAGCGCGGAGAAGTGGTTGAGATCACCCAGGGGGAGAACTCCTCTGAGTTGATCGCTGACGCAGGGACCGGCGGCAAGAAATTAGGTCATATGAACAAGATCACCGTTATCGACGGGGAACTGTACGCCTGTGGCTATAACCGGCAGGTGTATCGTCGAAGCAATGGAATATGGGCGCACATGGACCAGGGGCTGCTCTATACCGGGAAGAAAGATGGCATAAGCCTGGAATCCATGGCGGGCCATTCCAGAAGTGACATTCATGCCGTTGGCAGTGCCGGCGAGATATGGTTTTTTGATGGCTCGCTCTGGAGACGATGCGACAGTCCGACGAACGTCGATCTGAATGAAGTGGGGACGTTCGATCAGGACAAGTACATCGCCTGTGGCGAAGATGGGGTGGTGTTGGTCGGATCCAAGGATTGTTGGAAAGTTATCCGGAATGATGAAATCGAGGAGCTATGGGGGGCTGTTTCCTTTAAAGATGTACTTTATGTTGCCGGATTCGATGGAATAGGCGTCATAGAGGACGATCGGGTGAAAAAACTGGCCATCCCCGGCGTGAAAAAAGTGGAGGGTTATCGCCTTCGGACGTGTGGCAATTATCTATGGTCCATTGGCAACGATCAGATACTGCGATTTGACGGGGCTCACTGGGAGGAAATCATTTGCCCTGACAACATGAAGAAAATTTCGCGTAAGCGAGGGTGAAATTATCGCCCCTGCTCGGGGATAGCCCTTCGGCGTTGTTCTGAATTGAACGCCGAACTTTCGTTCCTGGTAGACCCACACGCCGAAGAAGTCAGCGTCCTCGACGTCAAGCTCGCCCACGACTGGCTGCAGGCCAACCGCGCGCAGGACGGCTACACGACGCGCTGTACCTGCATGCGGTGGAAGTCGGGTTCGAAGCGGTGCGCGGCAACGGCTGGGCCAGGATCAGCGCGACCATCGACGCCAACTCAGCGCAGGACGCACAGCCACGGCGGCTGCCGCGAGCGACGGTCCGAGGCGCCGGACGCCGCCGCTACCGCGTCGCTTGCGCCTTGCGCGCGTGGCGCGAAGTGTCGGGGCCCGGTCACCGTTCCGGCGCGCGTCGCGACGGAGGCGCTCCAGCACGAAGGCGCTGCCGGACTGCGGCAGCGCCTTCGTGGTGCGGATCGACGTGTTTCGAAAAACTATTGCGTGTACGCGCGCGGCATCGGCCCGGCCTGGCGCAGGTAGCGGTCGCGTAGTTCGGTCTGCCGCGAGCGCATCGGCACTGCGCGGCCGCCCAGCCAGATCTGCTCGGCGTAGTGGCCCACGTCCAGCGGATCGCCCTCCCACAGCACCAGGTCGGCGAGCCTGCCCGGGGCGATGCTGCCCAGGCGCTCGCCCACGCCCAGCGCTTCGGCCGGTACGCGGGTCAGGCCGGCCAGGGCGTCGTCCCAGGGCAGGCCATGGGCGACCGCATTGCCGGCCAGCTGGCGCTGCTTGCGCGCGTTGTGCGAGCCGTCGCCGCCCTGGGTGAAGCTCACCGCCACGCCGGCGGCATGCAGGCGCGCGGCGTTCTCCAGGGTGGCGCCGATCTGGTCGAAGCTGCCCGGCAGGTCGTCCAGCGCATTGACGAACACCGGCACCTGCGCGGCGGCCAGCTGCGGGGCGAGCTTCCAGGCTTCGGCGCCGCCGGCGATGGCGATGCGCACCTTCTCGCGCTGCGCCCAACGCAGCAGCTGGCGGATGTCGGCGGCGCGGTTCACCGACACCACGATGCGGCCCTGGCCGGCCAGGTAGCGCGCCAGCACCGCGCGTCCGGCCGGGGTCAGCAGCGCGTGCGGCGAATCGGCCGGCATGCGGCCGCGCGCTTCGTCCACCAGCTGGTCGAGCAGCATCCACTGCGCGGCGCGCGACTTGCCGCTGAGGTCGCTGGCTTCGCTGCCCAGGTGCACGTACAGCGCGCGCGGGCCGATCGGGTCGGCGCTGCCGTCCAGGCGCATCACCCCGCCCTGGCCGGCGATGAACGCGCCGCCGGTGCTGGCGCCGAGCGCGGTGAAGCCGATGCCTTCCACGCGCGCGACCGGAATCAGCACCGATTCGGGGTTGTAGGCCAGGCTCACGTCGAACTCCGGACGCATCGGCTGGTCCTGCGGCAGGGTCAGCGCGCTGTCCACGGTGGACGATTCGCCGGAAACCTCCTCGATGCCGATCTCGGTGATGCCGCCGAACAGCGCCGGGGTCAGCGGCCGGCCGCGCGCCTCGACCACGGCCACCCCGGCCGGCGCGGCCAGGCCGGGGCCGACCGCGCGGATGGTGCCGCCTTGGACCAGCACATCGGCGTCGCGCAGCGTGCCGCGTGCGCCAGCGGTATGCACGGTGGCGCCGCGGATCAGCACGTCCTGGGCCAACGCCGGGGTGGCGCCCAGCGCCAGGCACGCGGCCAGGAGCAGGCGCCGGGCGAGCGGCGCGCGCGCGGAGGGGCGCGTGCAGCTGCGCGAACGGACGGCGCGGCTCATGGCGCAGCCTCCTGGCCGAGCATGAAGTCGGATCGGGGTTGCAGGCGGCGGTCGGCGCGGTCGTAGACCTGGGCGCCGTCGATGTAGACCTTCTCGGCCAGCGCGTAGGAGCTGAACGGGTTGCCGTTCCACAGCACCACGTCGGCCATCTTGCCCGCTTCCAGCGTACCGGTCTGCTGGTCGATGCCCAGCGCCTTGGCGGCGTTGCTGGTCACCCAGCGGATCGCGCGCTCGGGCGGGACGTCGATGCCGGCACGGCGCCCGGCGGCGACGGCCTTGGCCGCTTCCTGGTTGAGCCGCTGGATGCCTTCCTCCGAATCCGAATGCACGATCGCGCAGCCGTTGGCCGGGCGGTCGACCAGGGCGATGTTCTCCTGGATGCCGTCGAAGGCCTCCATCTTGAAGCCCCACCAGTCGGCCCACAGCGCGCCGCACACGCCATCCTGCGCCAGGCGGTCGGCCAGCTTGTAGGCCTCCACGCCGTGGTGGAAGGCGGCGACCTTGAAGCCGAATTCCTTGGCCAGGTCGAGCATCGTGGCCATCTCGTCGGCGCGGTAGCAGTGGATGTGCACGCGGATGTCGCCCTGGATGGCGCCGGCCAGCGTGTCCAGCTTCAGGTCGCGCTTGCCGCCGCTGTCGCCGGAGCTGTCGTTGTCGCCGCCGCGGCTCCACCAGCGGCGCTTCTCCTGCGACTTCTTCGGCGCGTTCTTCTTCAGGTATTCGCTGGCGTCGATGAACGCGGCGCGGTAGCCGGCGACGTTGCCCATGCGCGTGGCCGGGCCGCCCTTCTGCCCGTAGACGCGCTTGGGGTTCTCGCCGCAGGCCATCTTCAGCCCCCACGGCGCGCCGGGGAACTTCATCGCCTGGTAGGTGGTGGCGGGCACGTTCTTCAGGGTGACGCCGCGGCCGCCGACCAGGTTGGCCGAGCCGGGCAGCACCTGCAGCGCGGTGACGCCGCCGGCCAGCGCGGTGCCGAAGCCCGGGTCCTGCGGCCACACCGAATGCTCGGCCCATACGTTCGGGGTGACCGGCGCGGTCATCTCGTTGCCGTCGCTGTGCGCGCTGACCCCGGGGCTGGGGTAGACGCCCAGGTGCGAGTGCACGTCGATGATGCCCGGGGTGACCCACTTGCCGCGGCCGTCGACGCGGGTGGCGCCGGCCGGCGCGGACAGCGCGCGGCCCACCGCCTGCACGCGGCCGTCCTGTAGCAGCACGTCGGCGTCGTCCAGGCGCTCGCCGGTGCCGGTGAGCACGGTGGCGTGCTCGATCAGCAGCGGCGTGGACGGCAGCGCGCGGTAGGTGCTGGGATACGGATCTTCGACGAAGCGCGACGCGGCGGCGGCAGGGCCGCACAGCGACACGCCCAGATAGGCGAGCAGCAGATGACGCATTGGTTTTTCCCCGGTGTGGTGTGGCGCTTGCAGCGCCGACCGTAAACGCGAACGGGGCACCGGCGCAATGGTCCACAGGTCATGGTCCGGCGGCGGCGGCGTGCACCGCACGCTGACGGCGCAAGCGGTATAGCGTGCAGCCATGCCACCACGGGATCGCCGATGAAGACCGCCCTGCACCAGGAACTGCTCACCTTCTGGCAAGCCGCCGGCGCCGAGCGCTGGTTCGCCGCCAACGAGTCGTTCGACGCGAACGTGCGCCAGCACTTCCTGGAGGTCCATCATGCCGCGGCGCGCGGCGAGCACGCCGACTGGATGGACCGCGCCGACAGCGCGCTGGCGCTGGTGCTGCTGCTGGACCAGGTGCCGCGCAACGCATTCCGCGGCAGCGCCCACGCCTACGCCACCGACGGCCTGGCGGTGCACCGTGCCACGCAGGCGCTGGACGCCGGCTACGACCGGCAGGTGGACCCGGCGCTACGGATGTTCTTCTATCTGCCGTTCGAGCACGCCGAGGACGCGGCGCTGCAGCGCCGTTCGGTCGAGCTGTTCGGCGCGCTGGGCGATGCGGAGAGCCTGCGCTGGGCGCTGCTGCACGAGGACCTCATCCGCCGTTTCGGGCGCTTCCCGCACCGCAACGCGGTGCTGGGACGGCCCACGACGGCCGAGGAACGGCGCTACCTGGACGAGGGCGGCTTCGCCGGCTGACGGACGCTCCCGACCGGCGTTCGCCGGCCCTGCCGCCGGCCGCTGCCGGGCGCACGCGCCGGCGCGCGGCGGCGCTCAGCAGCCGCCGGGCAGTTCGTCGGTGCGCCAGGCGCCGCCGACCCGGTGCAGCAGCGAGTAGCCGTAGCTCTCGTAGCCGAAGTGACTGATCAGGAAATCGACGTTGCCGTCGGCGTCGACGTCGGCGAACTGCAGCAGGTCGTAGCTGTCCTGGCGCCCCTCGCAGTCGTCGCAGCTGTGGTGCGCGACCACCCGCGCCGCGCGCCAGCCGTCCTCGCCGCGCTCGAACACCGCCAGCACGCTGGTCAGCGTGGTCGAGGATCCGTCGCCGGCGGCTGCCGGGTCGTCCTCGCTGGCGTGGGCGGTCAGCAGCGCCACGTCGCGGCCGGGACGCTGCGCATCGCGGAACACCGCCAGGCGCTGTTCGTCGTTGTCCGGCGTGGTGGCCAGGCGCGCCAGCAGGCGCTTCAGCGCGGCCGCCGGCAGCTGCTTGCGCAGCGTGGCGTCGCGGCCGAGCACCTGCAGCAGGTCGCGGCGCTGGGCGGCGTCGGCGGCATGGCGGTTGAAGCGGTCGCCGGGGTTGAGGTCGAACGAGGCCAGCAGCGCGTCGTCGGCCAGCGCGGCGCCTCCGGCGGGTTTCACGCGCAGGCGCAGGTCGCCGCCGCACATGGTGTCGTCGTCGACCGAGAACGCCAGCGGCGTCGCCGCGCCTTCGCGCCGGCCGTCGGCGAAGACCTGCATCGGCTTGTTCAGCAGGCGCCAGCCGGCCAACTGGGTTTCGTCCGACGGTGCATTGCGCACCGGCACGTAGGCCATCACCGGCGAGCCGTCCTCCACCGGGGCCACGTAGACCACTGCCTGCGGCGGCGACGGTTGTGCAGTGGCGGCCCACACTGCCGCGCCGGCGGTCATGCCCAGCAGGACCAGCGTCCATCGTTTCAGCCCGCGTGCCATGTGTTCTCGCTCCCCGGGAAACAACCAAAGAAAAGGCGGGCGACCCGTCCGGATCGCCCGCCCGCATGCCTTGCCGCTGCCAGCGCTCGGCTCAGTACTTCGCCACGCCGCTGTCCACTTCGTCGGCCCACGCGTCGATGCCGCCGACCACGTTGTAGACGCGGGTGAAGCCCAGCGCGCGGAACTGCTCGGCCGCCTGCGCGCTGCGCCCGCCGCGATGGCACAGGAACGCCAGCGCGGTGTCCTTCGGCAGCGCCTCCAGCTGCGCGCGCTCGTCGCCGTCCAGGGTCCGGAACGGCACGTTCACCGAGGCGATGGCGCGTTCCTCCGGCGGACGCACGTCCACCAGGGTCACGCTGCCGGCGCGGGCCTGGTCGTCGGCATCGCGCACGCTCAGGTCCTGCACCGGCTTGGGCGCGTTCGGGTTGTCGATCGCCAGGCCGCGGCCGCGGATGTCGTCGACCCAGTCGATGGTGATGCCCTCGGCGCGGCGCGCGCTGGCCAGGTCGAACTGCACGCGCAGGCCGTTGGACTCGGCGGCGATCGCGTTGGCGTCGGTCGGGGCGAGCTGGAAGTTGGGCTGGAACTGCGCGTCGATCGCCAGCGCCAGGGTCGCGCCCGGGGCGTCGGCCAGCGCGCCGCGCAGCATCTGCGCCGCGGCATCGGTGATGGTGATCGACGGCGGGGTGCGGTCCGGCGGCTGCACGCCGAGCAGTTCGCTCAGCTCGCCGCTGCCGGCCATCTGCAGGATGATGTCGCTGCCGCCGACCAGTTCGCCGTCCACGTACAGCTGCGGGATCGTCGGCCAGTCGCCGTAAGCCTTGATGCCTTCGCGGATGTCCTGGTCGGCGAGCACGTTGACGTGCGCGTATTCCACGCCCAGGTCGTTCAGCGCACCCACCGCCTTGGCGGAGAAGCCGCACTGCGGCATGGTCGGCTGGCCTTTCATGAACAGCACGACGCGGTTGGCGCCGAGCAGCGATTCGATGCGGGAACGCAGGGCAGGATCGAGGGACATGGCTGGGGTCGGGGTCGCTTGGTCGGACCGCCCATTCTACGCCGCATGGCATCATGGGGCATGACCGCCGTGGAAACGCTGCATCGCATCCCCCGACACCCCCACCGCTGGCTGGGCTGGGCGCTGGCCTCGCAGGCGCTGGTGGCGCTGGCCTGGTGGGCCTGGGGCTGGCGGATCGGGCTGCCGGCGCTGCTGGCCTCGCATGCGGCGTTCGTGCTGCCGGTGTTCCTGCCGCGCGCGCGGCTGTACGCGCCAGTGCTCGACCGCTTGCCCGGTACCGCGCCGCAGGTATGGCTGACCATCGACGACGGCCCCTCCGACGACACCGCGGCGATGCTGGCGCTGCTCGAGCGCCATGGCGCGCGCGCCACCTTCTTCCTGGTCGGCGAACGCGCCGCGGCGCGGCCGGAGCTGGTGCGCGAGATCGTGCGCCGCGGCCATGGCGTCGGCAACCACAGCCACACCCATCCGCAGGCCTGGTTCTGGGCGCTGGGGCCCAGGCGCATGGCGCGCGAGATCGGCCAGGCGCAGCAGGCGCTGGCCGCGGTCGCCGGCACCGCGCCGCGCTGGTACCGCTCGGTGGTGGGCATGACCAATCCCTTCGTCGCCGCGCCGCTGCGCGCGCACCGCCTGACCCGGGTGGCATGGAGCGCGCGCGGCTTCGACGGCGTGGCCTGCGATCCGGAGGCGACCGTGGCGCGCATCGCGCGCGACCTGCGCCCCGGGGCGATCGTGCTGCTGCACGAGGGCGCCGCGCACGGGCACAACCCGGCGATCCTGGCCGGCGTGCTGGACGCGATGCAGGCGCGCGGCCTGACCGCGACGCTGCCGGACTGACCCGGCGGCGGCGCTACGCGCCGCGGCTCAGGCCGAACGCGATCAGCGCCAGGATGCCGAGCAGGCCGCTCACCGAGAACACCAGCCCGAGCACGCCGTACAGCTTCTTGCGGTCGCGCTGGAACAGGCTGCCGACGCCCATCGCCGCGGCGGCCAGTTCGCCGATGATGGCCGCGAACATCAGCAGCCCGATCAGCATCGCGCTGGGCGCTTCTTCGTCGAGGCTGCCCGGCACGTAGTTGACCAGGAACGCCGACAGCACGATCAGGGCGAGCATGAACGCGCCGGCGATCAGGCTGACCGCGAACGCGCCGATGCCCAGGCCCGAGTACTTTTTTTCCGAAGCGATGTGCATGTTGCGATTCCGATGGGACGGGAGATGGCGCGCGGCGGCGCGCCACTGTGGGCGAAGGCGGCGAAGGTCGCGGCGCGTCGGCGCCGCCGCGGTGGTGCGCTCAGCGCCGGGTGGCGACGATCAGCCAGTTGTTGAACGGCGTGTTGCCGTACAGCGGCGCGAACGTGGCCTGCAGCCCGGCGTCGGCGAGCTGCCGCTCCAGGCTGTCGCGGGTGGGGTAGCACTTGGGCACTTCCTGCATCCAGCCGGCCAGGTGCGCGAGCACGTCGGTGACGCGGCTGGTGCGGCCGCGGCCGCTGTCGTCGCCCAGGCCGCTGCGGATCACCAGCTTGGCGCCGGGCGAGAGCATCGTCGCCACGCTGCGGATCAGGCTGGCCTGCATGTCGCCGTCCAGGTACTGCAGCACGTCGAGGATGGCGACGCTGCCATGGTGCTCGGGCCAGGACTGGCCCAGGTCGACCACGTCGAAGCGGGTCGCGTGCAGGCCGCTGCGCTGCGCGATGTGGATCGCGCGGCGGATCTTGGCCGCGTCGATGTCCACGCCGTGGTAGGCCTGCGCCTGGCCGTCGGCGCGCAGCGCATGCGCCAGCAGGCCCAGGCCGCAGCCCAGGTCCATCACCGGCGCGTCGCTGCCGCGCAGCGCGGCCAGCACGCCCGGGTACAGCGGGTCGGTGCGCAGCTTGGTGCGGGTGTAGTAGTAGTCGTAGCGGTTGCCCAGCGGGTGCGCGGGCAGGAACGCGCGGGCGATGGCCAGCGCCTGCGGGCGGCTCATGGGTTGGATGGTGGCGTCGCGCAATGTCGGTCCTTGGCGTGGCGGGCGTGGCGTCGTGCGGCGCCTAGGCTAACGCATCGCGCGCGGCGGGCAACAGCAGCGCGGTCCAGCGCGCGTACATCGCCGCCGACGGATGCAGCCCGTCGGCGGCCAGCATCGCCGCCTCGCCGCCGCGGTCGCGGCTGGCCGCGGTGATGTCGACGAAACGCACGCCGCGGTCGCGGCAGATCGCCTGCGCGGCGGCGTTGAAGGCGTCGATCTGCATGCCGATCCGTTGCGGGTCGCGTTCGGGGCTGCGCGCGAACGCGGTGACGCCCCAGTCCGGGACCGATACCGCCAGCACGCGCCGTGGCTGGCCGTCGGCATGGCCGATCGCGCGTTCCAGCAGCGCGGCGAATTGCTTGCGGTAGTCGTCCAGGTCGCGGCCGCGGTACTGGTTGTTGACCCCGATCAGCAGCGTCACCAGCGCGAACGGACCCTGCGGCGCGGCGGCGTCGATGCCGGCCGCCAGCTCGTCGGTGGTCCAGCCGGTGGTGGCGACGATCTGCGGGTCGGCGACGGCGATGCCGTCCTCGCGCAGCGCCGCGGCCAGTTGCATCGGCCAGCGCGCGCTGGCCGCGACGCCTTCGCCGATCGTGTACGAATCGCCCAGCGCCAGGTAGCGCAGCGGGGCATGCTGGAACATGGCGGAGCTGGCGTGGCTCATCGGTGCGGCACCGGCGCGGACAGCCGGATCACAGGGACTCGCAGGCCCGGCTCACGCGTTGCCCATTCCCGGTTCCCCATTCCCGCGTCCCGGCCCTCAAGCCACCGCGCTGCGCGGCTTCAGCGGCACGACCTTGGTCGCAGCCTCGGCGCGGCGCGCCAGCACCCGGTCGATGCGCGCGAACACCTCGCGCATCACCGCCGCCTCCGGCAGCAGGGTCACGCGGAAGTGGTGGCGGTAGGGCACGTTGAAGCTGGAGCCCGGCACCACCAGCACGCCTTCGTCGTTCATCAGCTCCAGCGCGAAGTCGTGGTCGTCGAAGCCGCGCGCCGCGGCGCCGACCACCGCCGGGAACGCGTACAGCGCGCCGGCCGGCTGCACCAGCGACAGGTGCTCGCTGGCGGCGCAGGCCTCGATCACCGCGCGGCGGGTCTCGTACAGGCGCCCGCCCGGCGCGCACAGCGGCGAGATGGTGTCCGGGCCGTTGACCGCCGCGTCGATCGCGTACTGGCCGGGCACGTTGGCGCACAGGCGCAGCGCGCCGAGCAGGTCCATCGCGTTGCGGAACTCGGTGACGCGCTCGGCGGCGCCGGACAGCAGCGCCCAGCCCACGCGCCAGCCGCAGGCGCGGTGCACCTTGCTCAGGCCGCCGAAGGTCAGGCACGGATGCTCGCCGGCCAGCGGCGCGACCGGCACGAACGCGGCGCCGTCGTACAGCACCTGGTCGTAGATCTCGTCGACCATCAGCAGCAGGTTGTGCTTGACCGCGATGGCGACGATACGCTCGAGCAGTTCGCGCGAATAGCTGGCGCCGCTGGGGTTGTTGGGGTTGATCAGCACGATGGCGCGGGTGCGCGAGGACACCAGCGTCTCGATCTCCACCGGGTCGGGCTGGAAGCCGTTCTCCGGCGCGCAGCGGTAGTACACCGGGCGGCCGTCGTTGAGGATGGTGGCGGCCGACCACAGCGGGTAGTCGGGCGACGGCACCAGCACCTCGTCGCCGGGATTGAGCAGCGCGCGCAGCGACAGGTCGATCAGCTCGCTGACCCCGTTGCCGATGAAGATGCGCTCCGGGTGCGCGTCGGGCGCGCCGCGCTTGCTGTAGGCGGCGGCGATGGCCTCGCGCGCTTCCGGCAGGCCCTGCTGGTGGGTGTAGGGATCGGTGCGGCCCATGTCGTCGGCGATCGCGCGCTGCAGGTGCTGCGGCGCGCGGAACCCGAACGCGCCGGGGTTGCCGATGTTGAGCTTGATCAGCTTGCGGCCCTGCGCCTCCAGCTCCCGGGCTCGCCGCGCCAGTTCGCCGCGGATCTCGTAGCGGACTTCGGACAGGCGCTCGCGGATCACGAGCGGCTTAATCGGCGGGGTGGGCATCGCATTGGCCGGTGGGGGCGTGGAAGCCCCATGGTAGCGGAAATGCGCCGGTCAAGGCCGGACCGGGCCGGCACCGTCTAGAATCGGTACATGAGCCAACCCCAGATCGACTTCGACGCATTGCGCCCCATCGGCTGGCCCTGGCCCGGCATGCCGGAAGAGCCGGCCTGGCTGGCCGCGATGGACGCGCATCCGCAGGCGCGGCCGGCGCGGGTCAGCGAGCAGCATCGGACCGGCTACGTGGTCGCCGACGCGGCCGATACCGGGTTCAAGGTCGAATCGCTGCCGGAGTGGCAGCGGCCGCGCTTCCCCAGCCACGAGCGCGCGGCGGTCGGCGACTGGGTGCTGCTGGAGGGCACGCGCATCGTCGCGCTGCTGCCGAGGCGCACCTCCATCAAGCGCGGCGCGGCCGGCGAGCACTACCACCAGCAGGTGATCGCGGCCAACATCGATACGGTGTTCATCGTCTGCGGGCTGGATGCCGACTTCAACCCGCGGCGCATCGAGCGCTACCTGCTGCTGGTCGGCGGCGGCGGCGCCGAGCCGGTGGTGGTGCTGACCAAGGCCGACCTCACCGACTACGCGCCGGACGCGGTGGCGGTGCTGGTCGAGCTGGCGGCGCAGAACATCGCCCTGCGCACGGTCAACGCCAAGGACCCGCAGAGCGTGTCGGTGCTGCAGCCGTGGCTGGGCGCCGGCCGCACCGCGGTGCTGGTCGGCTCCTCCGGCGCCGGCAAGTCCACGCTGACCAACACCCTGCTCGGGTTGCAGAAGATGCGCACTGCCGCGGTGCGCGAGAACGACTCGCGCGGCCGCCACACCACCACCCACCGGGCGCTGATCCCGCTGCCCACCGGCGCGTGCCTGATCGACACCCCGGGCATGCGCGAGCTCAAGCCCACCGGCGAGGAAGACCTGGCCGAAGGCGGCTTCGC
The DNA here is from genome assembly GCF_017163755.1 of Xanthomonas sp. Taxonomy (GTDB): domain Bacteria; phylum Pseudomonadota; class Gammaproteobacteria; order Xanthomonadales; family Xanthomonadaceae; genus Xanthomonas_A. The sequence goes on along the minus strand of NZ_JAFIWC010000022.1, from coordinate 40,591 downwards.
CGACATCGAGGCGCTGGCCGCGCAATGCCGCTTCAACGACTGCGCGCACCTGGCCGAACCGGGCTGTGCGGTGCAGGCGGCGATCGAGCGCGACGAGCTGGATCCGGCGCGGCTGGCCAACTACCTCAAGCTGCGCGACGAGGTGGCCGGCGCGGCCGGCAAGCTGGCGCAGCGGCAGGCGCAGAACGCGGCCGCGGCCAGGACCGGCCGTCCCGCCGGCAAGGGCGCGGGCAAGCGGCCCGCGCCGCGCGACGGACGCCGCTGAGGCCAGGATGCCGGCGACCGCGCCCGTGGCGGCCGAGATCCGCCACCACGCCGCGCTCGATGCGCGGCTGGTGAAGGCGGTACGCGGCATCCGCCTGCTCGCGCTGGCCAGCTGGCCGGCGGCGGCGCAGGCGCCGTTCCTGGACAGCGTGGCGCGCGGCAACCCGATCCTGCCGCAGGTGGAGTATCCGCGCCTGGATTTCGCCACGACCCGGCGCGAGCTGGCCGCGATCGCGCAGGCGGCCGATGCGGCGCATCCGCTCGGCGCGTACCTGCAGGCATCGGTGCGCAGCTGGGACCTGGCCGCCGCGCTGCTCGAATCGCTCGGAACCGCGGCGGTGGACGGCTACTCGGCGCAGCTGTTCGGCCTGCCCGACGATCCGATGCCGGGGCAGGGGCCGAGCACGCGCGAGGCGGCGCGCCATTTCATCCAGATCGCGCAGGAGCTGGACCGCGAACTGCTGGCGCCGGAGGAGCAGGTGCCGGTGTCGGCGACCGCGCTGCGCCTGCAGCTGCAGCGCGACCTGGACGAATTCTTCCAGTCGCGGGTGATCAGCGTGGAGCTGGATCCGCAACTGCTGGCCAAGGCCGCGGCCGGCGCGCACCGCATCCGCTTGCGTGCCGGCGCGCTGTTCAGCGACTACGACCGTGCGCAGCTGTTCCACCACGAGGCGCTGGTGCATTCGCTGACCGCGCTCAACGGGCGCGAGCAGGTCCACCTGCCGAGCCTGGCGCTGTCCTCGCCGCGGGTGACCGCGACCCAGGAGGGGCTGGCGACGTTCGCCGAGCAGATCACCGGCAGCATCGACATCGAACGGATGAAGCGGATCAGCCTGCGCATCGAGGCGATCGCGCTGGCGCGGGATGGCGCCGACTTCATCGAGGTGTTCCGCTATTTCGGCGCCGCCGGGCAGAACGCGCAGGAGAGCTTCTCGTCGGCGCAGCGGGTGTTCCGCGGCGTGCCCACCGAAGGCGGCGCGGCGTTCACCAAGGACACCGTGTACCTGCGCGGGCTGGTCTCGGTGCATACCTTCTTCCGCCACGCGCTGCAGCGCGACCGGTTGCCGCTGTGCCGCTGGTTGTTCGCCGGCAAGATGGCGCTGGAGGACGTCGCGGCGTTCGCGCCCTTGTTCGAAGCCGGGGTGCTGGCGCCGCCGCGCTGGCTGCCGCGCTGGGTCGCGCGCGCCAGCGGCCTGGCCGGGATGCTGGCGTTCTCGCTGTTCGCCAACCGCATCCGCATGGACCAGCTGCAGACACGGGCCGGCGAGGGCTGAGCGGCGCAGGCATGCATGCGCGCAGCGCGCTGCGCCGAGCTGCGCGAAATCGTCTTCGGTGGTCTATGGCACACCGCTTCGAGCCCCTCGCACGGCGGCGAGCGCCGCAGCGCCGCTGTGCGAGGCGCACACTCGGCCGCGCGATGGCGAGCCCCGGCGCTGGCGCGGCGCACCGCTCACGCCATGTGCAGCCCGCCGTTGACCGCGTAGTCGGCACCGGTGACGTAGGCGGCCTCGTCGGAGGCCAGCCAGCCGCACAGCGCGGCCACGTCCTCCGGCTTGCCGAGCCGGCGCACCGGCACCGAGGTCGCCAGGCGGTCGAGCACGTCGGGGGGGAAGCTGCTGATCGACGCGCTGGCGATGTAGCCGGGGGAGACGGTGTTGACGGTGACGCCGCGCGAGGCGACTTCCTGCGCCAGCGCACGGCTGAAGCCGTGCATCGCCGCCTTGGCGGTGGCGTAGTTGATCTGCCCGATCTGGCCCTTCTGCGCGCTGACCGAGCCGATGTTGACGATGCGGCCCCAGCCGCGCGCGGTCATGCCGTCGACCACCTGCTTGGTGATGTTGAACAGCGAGTTGAGGTTGCTGGCGATCACCGCCTGCCAGTCGTCGCGGCTCATCTGCCGGAACAGCGTGTCGCGGCTGCCGCCGGCATTGTTGACCAGCACGTCGATCTCGCCGACCTCGGCCTTGACCTTGGCGAACGCGGCGACGGTGGAGTCCCAGTCGGTGGCGTTGCCCTCCGAGGCGATGAAGTCGAAGCCCAGCTCGCGCTGCTCGCGCAGCCAGGACGACTTGCGCGGCGAGTTGGGCCCGCAGCCGGCCACCACGGTGTGGCCGTTGCGCGCCAGCTTCTGGCAGATCGCGGTACCGATGCTGCCCATGCCGCTGGTGACGTAGGCGATTCTTAGGGTCATCTGGAGCCTCTGTGGGTGTGGTGGAGACGGGACCAGGGACCGGGGACCGGGGACCCGGAAAAGCGCGATATCGCGATCTGAAGCCTTACCGACTTCCGTTCTTCGGGTCCCTGGTCCCCGGTCCCTGGTCCCGATTCCTCAAGCCGCGAACGGAAACAATCCGAACAGCAATCCGCCGCCCATCAACAACAGCGAGATCAGCACCGCCCATTTCAGGGTGAAGCGCTGGTGGTCGGCGAAGTCGACCTTGGCCAGGCCCACCAGCAGATAGGTCGACGGCACCAGCGGGCTGAGCAGGTGCACCGGTTGCCCGGCCAGCGAGGCGCGTGCCATCTCCACCGGGGTGATGCCGTACTGGCCGGCGGCCTGCGACAGGATCGGCAGCACGCCGAAGTAGAACGCGTCGTTGGACATGAAGAAGGTGAACGGCATGCTGGCCAGTGCGGTGATCACCGCCAGGTACGGTCCCCACGCGTCGGGGATCACCGCCAGGAAGCTGCGCGACATCGCCTCGACCATGCCGGTGTTGGACAGGATGCCGGTGAACACGCCGGCGGCGAAGATCAGCGACACCACCGACAGCACGTTGCCGGCATGGTTGACCAGGCGGCGGCGCTGCTCGGCCAGGTTCGGGTAGTTGATCAGCAGCGCCAGCGCGAAGCCGATCATGAACAGCACCGGCATCGGCAGCACGCCGATCACCAGCGCGGTCATCAGCGCCAGGGTCAGGGCCAGGTTCACCCACAGCAGTTTCGGCCGCTTGATGTCCTCGGCGTCCTCCACCGTCGGCAGCGCATCGCCGTCGTCGGCCACGCTGCTGTCCAGCCATGCCTCGCCCGGCAGCGCCACCACGCCCAGGCGGCGGCGTTCCTTCAGTCCCAGCCACCACGCCAGCGCCAGCACGCCGGCGATCGCCAGGCCCATCGCCGGCACCAGCGGCACGAACACGTCGGCCGGATCCACGTGCAGCGCGGTGGCCGCGCGCGCGGTCGGGCCGCCCCACGGGGTCAGGTTCATCACCCCGCCGGCGAGGATGGTCACGCAGGTCATGTTCAGCGCGTTCATGCCCAGGCGCCGGTACAGCGGCAGCATCGACGAGACGGTGATCATGTAGGTGGTGGAGCCGTCGCCGTCGAGCGAGATCAGCAGCGCCAGGATCGCCGTGCCCATCACGATCTTCAGCGGGTCGCCCTTGACGATGCGCAGGATGCGCCGCACCAGCGGGTCGAACAGCCCGGCATCGATCATCACCCCGAAGTACAGGATGGCGAACATCAGCATCACCCCGGTGGGCGCGATCTTCTTGATGCCGTCGAGCATCATCTCGTTGATGCCGGTGCCGAAGCCGCCGGCCAGCGCGAAGGCGATCGGCACGATGATCAGCGCGACCAGCGGCGACAGCCGCTTGCTCATGATCAGGTACATGAAGGTGATGACCATTCCGAAGCCGAGCGCGGTCAGCATGGGGGTGTTCCTTGGTGGTGCGGAAGGGGGGCGGGACTCGGGACTGGGGACTCGGGACTCGGAAAAGCGCGGCATCGCGATTTGAAGCGTTACCGACTTCCGTTCTTCGGGTCTCGAGTCCCGAGTCCCGAGTCCCGCAGGATCAGAAGTCGTACTGGAAGCGACCAGTGATCGCCCGGGTATGGTCGAGCGTGGTCCCCGCCAGGTGGTCGCGGTTGCGGCTGTCGATCAGGTCGAGCATCAGGCGCAGGTTCGGCTTGAGGTACCAGTTGCCGCCCAGCGTCCACGATTCGGTCGACGCGTCGATCAGGTCGGGCTGGCCGTAGCGGTGCTGCTCGCCCCACATGCGGTCATAGCGCAGCGCCAGTTCGAACGCGCCGCGCGGGCGGTTGACCTGCCTGATGCGGGCGAAGCGCCCGGTCTTGCCGTCGTAGCCGCGCGATTCGCCGGTGACGAACCAGCTGACGAAACCGTAGGCGGCCAGTACCTGCGCGCGCTGCGCGCCGTCGTCGAACAGCCCGCCGCTGAACTCGCCCTGCCACGACAGCGGGCCGCGCACCTGCGCGTATTCCAGCGACCACTTGTCCACGTCGGTGTCGCGGCCGCTGCCGAAGTCGGCCAGGGTCAGCCGGCTCTCGTCGGACAGGTGCCCGGCCGGACGCGGGCGGATGCGCAGCGCCGGCGCGCCGCCGGCGCCGGGGTGGTCGTAGCGCTCGTGCGCCAGCGACAGGCCCAGGTGCAGCACGTCGCCGTCGCGCGCGCCCGGGGCCCAGGTGCCGCGGCCGCCGAAGGCGCGGCCCTCGACGTTGGACACGTCGATGCTCTCCAGGCTGTAGATGCTCGCCGCCCAGGTGTAGTCCTTGCCGGCCGCCTGCCACGACACCGCCTTGCGGTACAGCGGCGCCAGTGTGCTGGCCGCTGCGCCGCGCTCCAGGAACTGGCCGTAGTTGGAACCGGTGCGGTCGTCCAGCGAAAAGTACTGCTTGAACTGGCCCACGCTCAGCGTGCCGGCGCCGAACCTGCGGGTCAGGTAGACGTCCTTGGCCTCGATGCCCTTGCCGTTGAAATCGTCCTGCAGCCCGGCGAAATCGCCTTCGACCTTGTAGCCGAAGCCGAAGAACCTGCCGGACACGTCGATCCACAGCCGGCGGATCTCGGTGTCGTCGGGATTGGGCGTGCCGCGGTGGTCATTGTCGAACTGGGCGAAGTCCCAGTGCAGGCGGCCGCCGATCTCGGCGCTGACCGGCCCTTCGCCGTCGCCGTCGGCGGCCCGCGCCAGCGCGGGCAAGCACAGCAAAACGCAGGAGCAGGCGCCGCACAGGCTCAGTTGCTTCAGGTCCACGTACCCTCCCAGGTGCGCGTAGCGCGTCGATGGATCGGCAGCCGTTGCCTGGAGGGCCGCGGCCAGCATGGCTGCAGCCTAGGCGCGCGAAGCTGTCATCGACCTGTCGGTGGGAATGGGAAATCGGGAATGGGGACTAGGAACGGCATTGCTCTCCGGATGCGCTAGGCTTCGGCAATTGCTCTTACCATTCCCGATTATCCATTCCCGATTCCCGGCCCGAATGCGCCTTTTGCTAGTCGAGGACAACGCCGATCTGGCCGATGCGATCGTGCGGCGCATGCGCCGCAGCGGCCATGCGGTGGACTGGCAGAGCGATGGGCTCGGCGCGGCCAGCGTGCTGCGCTACCAGAGCTTCGACCTGGTGGTGCTGGACATCGGCCTGCCCGGGCTCGACGGGTTGCGCGTGCTGGCCGGGCTGCGCGAGCGCGGCGACACCACGCCGGTGCTGATGCTGACCGCGCGCGACGGCATCGAGGACCGCGTGCAGGCGCTGGACGTGGGCGCCGACGACTATCTCGGCAAGCCGTTCGACTTCCGCGAGTTCGAGGCGCGCTGCCGCGTGCTGTTGCGGCGCAACCGCGGCAATGCCAGCGAGGTGGTGCAGCTGGGCGGCTTCGCCTTCGACAACGCCGCGCACCGGGTCACGCTCCACGGCACGGCGATCGAGCTGCCCAACCGCGAATACCGCCTGCTGGAGATCCTGATCGGCCGGCTCGGCCAGGTGGTGGGCAAGGACGAGATCGGCAACGGCCTGTTCGGCTTCGACGACGAGGCCGGCCCGAACGCGATCGAGCTGTACGTCGGCCGCCTGCGCAGGAAGCTGGCCGCCGCGCCGCTGCGCATCGTCACCGTGCGCGGGGTCGGCTACAAGCTGGAGCCGGCCGATGCCGCGGCGCCGGCGGATGCGGCCGATGACTGACGCCGCGCTGCCGGCGCCGTCGATCCGGCGCACGCTGCTGCTGTACCTGGGCGCGTTGTCGCTGCTCGGCGCGGTGGCGCTGTTCTTCCTCGCGCGCGACTACGGCCAGCGCGCGGCCAACCGCTCCTACGATCACCTGCTGGTGTCCTCGGCGCTGTCGATTGTCGACAGCGTGGCGCTGGTCGGCGGGCAGTGGCAGGTGGACCTGCCGTACGCATCGCTGGACCTGCTGGCGATGGCGCCGGAGGACCGGGTGTTCTACCGCGTGTTCGACGCGCGCGGCGCCACCATCACCGGCTATGACGACCTGCCGCGGGCGGCGGCGCTGCCGGCGGCCGACGCCGGCCCGGCGCTGTTCGACGCGGTCTACAGCGGCGAGCGCGTGCGCTTTGCGGTGGTGGCGCGGCGGGTGTCGTCGGCCTCGGCGCAGGGCGAGGTGTGGGTGCAGGTCGGGCAGACCCGGCGCGCGCGCGCGGCGCTGGCGCGCGACGTGGTGCTGCACGCGCTGGTCGCCATCGCGGTGCTGTCGCTGCTGTCGCTGGCGCTGGTATGGCTGGGCGTGTACAGGGCGCTGCGCCCGCTGCACAAGATCGAGCGCGACCTGTCGCGGCGCGAGCCGTCGGACCTGAAGCCGCTGGCGGTGGCCGCGCCGCAGGAACTGGACCAGATGGTGTCGGCGCTGAACCGCTTCATGGCGCGCCTGGCCGGCAGCAACGAAACCCTGCGCGCGTTCATGGCCGAGGCCGCGCACCAGATGCGCACGCCGCTGGCGGCGCTGCGCGCGCAGGCGCAGCTGGCGCTGGACGACGAGGACCCGCGCGACATGCGCCGCAGCCTGGATACGATCGAGCGCAACGCCACCCACATGAGCCGGCTGCTCAACCAGCTGCTCAGCGATGCCAGCGTGATCCACCGCGCCAACCTGCAACGCTACGCCACCGTCGACCTGGCCGAGACCGTGCACCAGGCGCTGCACGAGGCGCTGCCGCAGTCCGAGCCGCGCCCGCGCGTGCAACTGGCCATCGCCGGCGAACCGGCCCTGGTGCGCGGCGATGCGCTGCTGCTGCGCGAGGCGATCAAGAACCTGATCGACAACGCCTGCAAGTACGGCGGCCAGGCGCCGCTGCAGGTGGCGCTGACCTGCGAGGCGCGCGAATGCGTGGTCACCGTCGCCGACCACGGCCCGGGCATCGCCGCTGCCGATGCCGAACGCGTGTTCGAACGCTTCGCGCGCGGCGAGGGCGCCGCGCCGGGCGGCGCCGGGCTCGGCCTGGCCATCGTCAAGCGCGTGGTGGACAGCCACGGCGGCCGCATCGATCTGTCCAACCGCGTCGGCGGCGGGTTGATCGCCACCCTGCGTCTGCCTAGGCTGCACCCATGAACGCATTCGCCACGTTGCGCCGTTTCGTCCTGCTGCTGGCCTGCGGCGTGGCCGGCGGCGCCTGCGCCGCGCCGGGCGACGTGCAGCGTTTCCCGGCCAAGGGCGCGGCCACCGCGCAGCTGCGCATCCAGGGCTCCACCGACAGCGAGGTGTTCGCCGCCGTCGTCGCCGATTACCAGCGGCTGTATCCGCGCACCGAAGTGATCTACGAGGACGTGATCGCCTGGGACATGTACGAACGCTACGTGCATCCGCGCCCCGGCAGCCAGCGCGCCGACATGCTGATCAGCGCCAGCATGGACCTGCAGACCAAGCTGGTGAACGACGGCCACGCGCTGGCACACCGTTCGCCGCAGACCGAGGCGCTGCCTGCATGGGCGCAATGGCGCCACGAGGTGTTCGGCATCAGCTACGAGCCGGTGGCGATCGTCTACAACAAGGCGCGGTTGCCGGCGGCGCAGGTGCCGCGCACCCGCGGCCAGCTGCTGGAACTGCTGCGCGCGCCGGGCGCGCCGCTGCGCGGCCGGGTCGGGACCTACGACGTGGAGCGCAGCGGCGTGGGCTACCTGTTCGCGACCCAGGACGGCCAGCTCGGCAGCATGGCCGGCGCGCTGCTGGCCGCGCTCGGCGACAACCACGTGCAGCTGGAGGAGCGCACCGGCGTGCTGCTCGACCGGGTCAGCCGCGGCGAGCTGCTGCTGGCGTACAACGTGCTGGGGTCCTACGCGCAGGCGCGCATCGACGCCGGCGCGCCGCTGGCGATCGTGCAGCCGGAGGACTACACGCTGGTGGCGCTGCGCACCGCGGTGATCCCGCGCGATACGCCGCATGCCGCCGAAGCGCGCCGCTTCCTGGACTACCTGCTGTCGCCGCGCGGGCAGCAGGTGCTGTCGCGCGAGGCGCGGCTCAAACCGATCCTGCCGGTGCACGGCCGCTACGGCGGCGTGGCCACCACCTCGTTCCGCCCGATCGCGCTCGGGCCGGGGCTGCTGGTCTACCTGGACGCACTCAAGCGCCGCCAGTTCCTCGAGGCGTGGCGCAGCAGCATGAAGCGGGCACCTTAGGGCCTGTTGACGCTATCGGGACAGGCCACGTTGCCATATCCGGGTCCAGGCGGTCGTGCGTGCGCCGCGGCAGGCTGGCCGCCTGTCCAAGCCGCACACGGCAACCCGCAGGACCGCGCTTGGGCGCGCACGGGCGGCGTCATCGTTCGGTCGCTTAGCGGCATACGCTCCCTCGCTCTTGCTCGCCCCGCACGCCCCCAAGCACGGCGTGGCCTATCCCGATAGCGTCAACAGGCCCTGGCGCAGGCGCTGCGCGCGCACCCCGCAGCGCGGCACCAGCGGTTCAGCGCGGGAAGCGCGGCGGCTGCGCGGTGGAATGCAGGATGCGCACGCTGTCGCCGAGCCGCTGCGGGTCGCCGCCGGCCAGCAGCGCGTGCAGCCGCGGCCGGTCCGGCGCCGGGCCGGCCGCCAGCCCCACCCAGGCGTCCTTGCCGGCGGCCTTGGCCGCGTACAGGCAGCGGTCGGCCAGGCCGACGCTCTGTTCCCAGTCGCCGAGCGTCGGCCACGCGGCGGCGAACGGCCACGGCGTGAACCCGATCGAGCAGGTCGGCGCCGGCTCGCGCGCGTCCAGCGCCAGGCGCCGCGCGGCCACCGACGCGCGCAGCCGTTCGGCCAGCGCCTCGGCGGCCTCAGCGCTGGCCAGCCGTGTCACCAGCAGGAACTCCTCCCCGCCCCAGCGCACCAGCAGGTCGTCTTCGCCGCTCAGCGCGCGCAGGCTGTCGGCGAACTGCATCAGCGCCTTGTCGCCGGCCTGGTGGCCATAGTCGTCGTTGATGCGCTTGAAGTTGTCCACGTCGATCATGAAGAAGTACAGCGCCTCGTGGCCGCCGCCGTCCAGCTGCGCGAGCAGCCGCGGGCACTCGCGCGCCAGCCAGTCCTGCAGTTCGCGGCGGTTGGCGACGCGGGTCAGCGGGTCCAGGCGCGTGGCCGCCTCCAGCTGCGCGTTGCTGAGCAGCAGGCGCTGGTTGGCGCGTTCGAGCTGGGCGGTACGCTCGGCCACGGTGAGGTTGAGCAGTTCCACCATCTCGCGTTCGCGGTTGACCGTGCGGCGCACGCGGTGGATCGCCAGGCCCAGCGCCAGCAGGCCCAGCAGCGCGTAGCCGGCGTAGGCGAACGGATGCCGCCACGGCGGCGGGCGGATCACGATCGCCAGCGTGCGCGAGGCGCCGAACTGGCCGTCGCGGCCCGCCGCCTGCACCTGCAGCGTGTAGCGGTCCGGCGGCAGGTGGCTGACCGAGAACTCGCTGTGCGCGCTCTGCGGATAGATCCAGCCCTTCTGCAGGCCGTCCATGCGGTAGCGCAGCCGCGCCGCGCCGGGGGCGGTGAAGTCGATCGCGGTCATGCCCACGGTGAACACGTTGTCGCGGTAGTCCAGCGCGATGTCCCGGGTGTAGACCACGTCCGTTTGCGGCGGCGCGTCGCGCGGGCGTTCGCCGGCGTCGAGCACGCGCAGCTCGGTCAGCACCGCGCGTGCCGGCGCGCTGCGCAGCGGCAGGCGGGTCGGATCGATCACGTCCACGCCCTGGGTGCCGCCGAAGTACAGCAGGCCCTGGGCGTCGCGGTAGCCGCGGCCGCTGTTGAATTCCTGGTTGTGCAGGCCGTCGCGGCGGCCCAGGTTCTGCACGATGCGCGTGGCCGGGTCGAGCACGCTCAGGCCGTTGTTGGTGCTCAGCCACAGCCGCCCCAGCGGATCGGGCAGGATGGTGTAGACGACGTTGCTGCCCAGGCCTTCGCGGTCGGTGTAGCGCAGCGACACGTCGCGCCTGAGATCGACCTGGTACAGGCCGCCGGAGAACGTGCCCACCCACAGCGTGCGGTCCTTCTCGTACAGCGACCACACCGACTTGTACAGCCCGGCGCCGCCGGGCCGGTAGGGCTCAGCGGGGCGGTCGCCGCGAATGCGCCACAGCCCGCAGTCGTTGCAGCCGACCCACAGCGTGCCGGCCGAGTCGCGGTACACCCGGGTCAGCAGGCGCCCGGCCAGCGGCGCCAGCCGCCGGTCCTCGCGCACGCGCCCGTCCACCACCCGCGCCAGGCCCTTGCGCGTGGCCACCCACACGGTGTCGCCCTCGACCAGCAGGTCGTCCACGTGCTCGTCGGGCAGGCCCTCGAGCCGGGTCAGCGCGCCGTTGCCGGCCAGGTGCCAGACCCCGTGCCGGGTGCCCAGCCACCAGCCGTCGCGGTCGCCGCCGATGGCGCGCACCGCGCGCGTGGCCAGCGCCGCGGGCAGGCGCCACGGCGCGCGTTCGCGCTCGCGCAGCAACAGCCCCTGGTCGGTGCCGACCAGCAGGCGCTCGCCGTCGCCCCACAGGCTGCGCACGCTGGAACTGGGCCAGTGGCCGATGTCGCTCAGCGCCTTGTCGCCGTTGCGGATCACCGACGACAGCGGGCGCACCCGGTACAGCCCGGAGGTATAGGTGCCGATCCACCACGGGCCGTTGCCGTCCTGGTGGAAGCGCAGGATGCCGCTGCGCGGCGGGTGGTCGAAGCTCAGCCGCTGCGGCGCCGCGCCGCCCGGTTCCAACTGGGTCACCGTGCCGTCGACGAAGCCGGACAGGATCCGTCCGTCGGCCAGGCGGATCAGCGCGCTCAGGTCGTGGTCGCCGGCCAGCAGCTGGCGCGTCGTCCAGCGTCCGAGCACCCGGCCGTGCGCGTCCAGCCGGAACAGGCCGGCGCCGGCGGACGCCAGCCACAGGCCTTCCGGCCCGGACTGCAGCGCCACGCATTCGTCGATGCCCGGCGGCGCAGCCAGGGCCTGGCGTCCGGTGGCGCCGAGCTTCCACAGCCGGCAGCGGCGGTCCAGCGCCACCGCGCCGCGGCCGCCAGGCAGCCACGCCATGCCCACCACCGGCGCATCGCCGCCCAGCGGCGTCACCCGGCGCACGGCGGCGTCGACGCGGTCGATGCCGCGCTCGGTTCCCAGCCATGCGCCGCCGCGCGGGTCGACCAGGATGTGGCTCACCCGGTCGTGCGAGAGCCCGTCGGCCACGCCCAGCCGGTGCCGCCGCCAGCTGGCCAGCTCGATCACCTCCAGGCCGGCGTCGTCGGTGCCCAGCCACAGCCGCGAGCCGCGCGCCTCGAACGCCAGGCTGTCGATGCTGCTGCTGGCCAGGCTCTGCCGCTCGTCCGGGTTCAGTTCGTGGCGATAGACGCGGAAATGATGCCCGTCGAAGCGGTTCAGGCCGTCCTGGGTGGCCACCCACAGAAAGCCCTGGTCGTCGCTCTGCATCGCGCTGATCGACAGCTGCGACAGGCCCGCGTCCAGGCCGAAATGCTCCAGGCTGCGCGGCAGCGCGGTGTCCGCCTGCGGCGATGGTGACGGCGGCGCGGCCACGGCGATGCCCGGCGCCAGCAGCGCCAGCACCGCGCACAGGCGCCCAGCAGGCCGCCAGCCATCCAGGAGAGTCGACAGGATCGAGGTCACATCCCGCTATCGGCCGCGCAACGGCATCGCTTTAATGGCGGCGCTCGGCGCGCGCGGGTGCGCCGCGGCAGAGGATCGCCGGCGCAGCGCCGGCCCGCGCATGCCAGACTGTAGCCATGGATGCGCCCACGATCCTCGTCGCCGACGACCACCCCCTGTTCCGCGCCGCGGTGCTGCACGCGCTGCGCCAGGCGCTGCCGCGCGCGAGGGTGACCGAGGCGTCCAGCGCCGCCACGCTGGACGCGGCGCTGGCCGCGCAGCCCGACGCCGACCTGGTCCTGCTGGACCTGGCGATGCCGGGCGCGCGCGGCTTCTCGGCGCTGCTGCACGTGCGCGGCGAACGCCCGGACGTGCCGGTGGTGGTGATCTCCTCCAACGACCATCCGCGGGTGATCCGCCGCGCGCAGCAGTTCGGCGCGGCCGGTTTCATTCCCAAGTCCTCGCCGGCCGAGACCATCGGCATCGCGGTGGCGGCGGTGCTCGATGGCGGCACTTGGTTCCCGCCGCTGACCGCGGCGCGTTCGGAAGCCGACGCGCAGCTGGCGGCGCGGCTGGCGCAGCTGACCCCGCAGCAGTTCCGCGTGCTGCTGTGCCTGGCCGACGGCCTGCTCAACAAGCAGATCGCCTACGAGCTGGGCCTGGCCGAGAACACCGTGAAGGTTCACGTGACCGCCATCCTGAAGAAACTCGAATGTCACAGTCGCACGCAGGCCGCGGTGCTGGTCAAGGCGCTGGAGCCGGAAGGCGAGGCCTGAGCGCCGGCGCCATTTTCCGCAGCGCGCGGATACGCGATGCTATGCACCTATGCCCGCGCTTCCTGCGGGCGGAAAGGACCCCCGGACCATGCCCATCCGCAACGAGCAGATCACCCACTACCCGTTCTTGCAGGAAATGCTTGACGACGACTATTTCCCTTCCTTCCTGGTCGGCAAGGGCCAGAAGATCCTGCGCCGGCTGTGCGAGACGATCGAGGAGCAGGCCCCGGACAGCCTGGACGCGCTGTACCGGCTGACCCATGCGGCCACCGAAGAGTTCAACGCGCTGGCGCTGGAATTCGAGGCGCACGACAGCGAGATCGAGACCGCCGCGCGCGACAACATCGGCGTGGACTTCCTGCACATCGCCAAGGTCTACGGCTTCGAAGACGCCGACGGCGAGGAACTGATCGCGCCGCGCGAGTGGTGAGCGGGGCGGTCGGGTGCCGCCGGCCTGATGGGGTACGGGGCGAAGCCTCGCGCGCCCGAACCCCGCGCGACGCCCGGACCCTCACCCCAACCCCTCTCCCGGTGGGAGAGGGGCTAGCGCCGCCAGGCTGTTCCCTTCTCCCATCGGGAGAAGGTGGCCCGCAGGGCCGGATGAGGGTACGGGCGAAGCCTCGCGCACCCAAACCGGCGTGATTCGTCCGGACCCTCACCCCAACCCCTCTCCCGGTGGGAGAGGGGCTAAAGCGCGCCGGGCCGTTCCCTTCTCCCATCGGGAGAAGGTGGCCCGAAGGGCCGGATGAGGGTGCGGCGAAGCCTCGCGCACCCGACCCCCGCGCGACGCTCGGACCCTCACCCCAACCCCTCTCCCGATGGGAGAGGGGCTAGAGCCGCCAGCTATTCCCTTCTCAGGGCAAGAGAAGCTCAACCGCGGCGCAGCAGCATCTGCGTCATCAGCGCGCGCAAGGCCGGCGCGCGTACCGGCTTGGACAGGAAGCCCCAGCCGGCATCCTGCGCCTGCTGCCGCAGCGCGTCGTCGCGCTCGGCGGTGACCAGGATCACCCGCGGTTCGTAGCCCCAGCGCGCGCACAGCAGCGGGTACAGCGACGGGCCGTCGCGCTGGCCCATGCGCACGTCCAGCAGCACCATCTCCGGCGCCTGGCCGGGTTGCGCGGCGGCCAGCGCCTCGTCGGGGCCGGCGGCGAACTCCACCCGGCACGCCCAGCGTTCGAGCAACGCGCGGCTGGCGTCGCACACGCGCGGGTCGTCGTCGATGCACCACACCCGGCAGCCGTGCAGGATCGGGTCGTCGCCGTTGTCGCTGGCCACCGCGGTCGGCGCGCGCACCTGCGCCGCCGCGTCGGCGTCGCCCAGCGGCACCGTCACCGCGAACACGCTGCCGCGGCCGAGCCGCGAGCGCAGGCCGATGCGATGGCCGAGCAGGCGGCCGATGCGCTCGACGATCGCCAGGCCCAGCCCGGCGCCGCGGTCCTGGGTCACGCCATCGTCGAGGCGGCGGAACTCCTCGAAGATCTCCTGCTGCAACGCCTCGGGAATGCCCGGGCCCTGGTCGTGCACCTCGATGCGCAGGTGGTCGCCGTCGCGGCGGCAGCCGATCAGCACGTGGCCGCGCGCGGTGTAGCGCACCGCGTTGGACAGGAAGTTCTGCAGGATGCGCCGCAGCAGGGTCTCGTCGCTGCGCACCGCCGCGCGCGTGGCCACGTGGTCCAGGCGCAGGCCGCGGTCCTCGGCGACGATGCCGAACTCGTGCGCCAGGGTCTGCAGCAGCGGGCCGAGCGGGAAGTCGCACACCTGCGTCTTCAGCGTGCCCGATTCCAGCCGCGAGATGTCCAGCAGGCTGTTGAGGATCGCGTCCTGCGCGGCGAGCGCGTTGTCGACGTGGTCGGCGATCTGGCGCGCGTCGGGCTCGGCCAGCTTGCCGCGCAGCGCCGAGACGAACATGCGCGCGGCATTGAGCGGCTGCAGCAGGTCGTGCACCGCCGAGGCGACGAAGCGGGTCTTGTAGCGGTTGGCGTTCTCGGCCTCGCGCTTGGCATCGGCCAGGTCGCGGGTGCGTTCGGCGACGCGGTGCTCGAGCGCGTCGGCCAGCGAGCGCAATTCGCGCGCGGCGTTCTTGTAGCTGGTGATGTCGGCGTAGCTGGTGACGAAGCCGCCGTCGGGCAGCGGATTGCCGCGGATCTCCAGCACCGTGCCGTCGTCCTTCTCGCTCTCGCGCATGTGCGGGCGGCCGCTGCGCAGATGCTCCAGGCGGCGCTGGATCGCCGCTTCCACCGGGCCGGGGCCGAGCAGGCCGCGGCGCGCGTTGTAGCGGAACACGTCCTCGATCGGGCGGCCGACGCGGATCAGCTCGGGCGGGAAGCGGAAGATCTCCAGGTAGCGCGAATTCCACGCCACCAGCCGCAGCTGCGCGTCGATGATCACCACCCCTTGCGGCAGGTGTTCCAGGCTGCGGCTGAGGCCGGTGTCGGCCTGCTGCGCCGCCTGCACGATGCCGTCCTGCGCGCTGCGCAGTTCCTGCGCGTGGTGCTGCAGCAGCGATTCCAGCTCGTCGCGGCTGCGCTGGCGCAGCTGCGCCAGGCGCCGGCGTTGCTGGAACAGCAGCGCCAGGAACACCAGCGCCAGCCAGATGCCGGCCGCCGCCAGCGCCGCGGCGCGCCCGGCCGCGCGGCTGCCGCCGACGTCGTGCAGCAGGTGCAGCCGCCAGCCGCTCTCCGGCAGCGCCGCGCTCTGCCACAGCAACGGCGCCGGGTGCGCCGGCGCCGCCACGCGCATCACCTCGCCGCCGTCCTCCAGCGTCTCCACGGTGCGGCGTTGCGCCGGCAGCAGGGTCTGGCTGGCGTACTGGCGCGTGGCCAGCAGTTCGGCGCGCTCGTGCGCGCTGAGCGGCTGCAGCTGCCGGTAGCGCCAGGCGTCGCGGCTGGACAGGAACACCACGCCATGGCGATCGCTGACCAGCACCACGTCGGGCACGCGCAGCCACTCGCGTTCCAGCGCCGCCAGTTCGATCTTGATCACGATCACGCCGAGCGGCTGGCCGCGTTCGTCGACGATCGCCTGCGACAGGAAATAGCCGGGCACGCCGGTGGTCATGCCGATGCCGTAGAAGCGGCCGCTGCCCTGCGCCAGCGCCTGTTTCACGTACGGGCGGAAACTGTAGTCGGCGCCGACGTTGCTGCTGGCCAGGCGCCAGTTGCTGGCGGCCAGGGCGACGCCGCGGCGGTCGATCAGGGTCAGGGTCGAGGAGCGGGTGACGTCGTTGGCCCGTTCCAGCTTGAGATTCAGCCGCTGGTGGTCGGCCGCGTCCAGCGGCCGGGTCAGCGCGGCGCGCAGCTCCGGATCCAGCGCCAGCACCTGCGGCAGCGTGCGATAGCGGTCGATGCGCTGCTGCAGCGTCTGTGCGTACAGGTCCAGTTGCTGGCGCAGCTGCCGGCTCTCGGCGCGCAGCGCGCGTTGCTCGGCGATGCGGCCGGCCGACAGCATCGCCAGGGCCATGCCGCCGAGCACGACGATCAGGAGCAGGGCGAGGCGGCGAAAGCGCGAGGCGGGATGCATGCGGCAGGCGGTCCGGACGGTAGCGGATCAGCTTAGGGCCTGCTGGCGCCATTGGACACGGCACGCGGCCGGTTCCGATGGCGCCAGCAGGCCCTTGGCTGCCGCGCGGATCGCGTGCATCGCAGCGCCGCCACGACGATGTGTCGGGGCGGCGCGGCGTCGGCGCTGGATCAGAACTGGACCTGGGCGCGCAGTTCCACCGCCTTGGGCTTGGTGCGCACGCCGCCGCGCTCGGCATCGGCGCGCACGTAGTTGGCCTGGAACTTGAAGTGGCTGGTCAGGTACCAGTTGGCGCCCAGGGTCCAGTTGCGCTCGTTGCCGCCCTGGATGCTGCCGTCGTCCAGGTCCAGGCGGCTGTAGCGGGCCAGCAGCTCGACCGCACCGTAGGCGTTGGCCGGCTTGACGTTGGCCACGTTGCCGGCGCTGTACGGACGCGACTCGCCGGTCACCACCCAGCTGCCGAAGATGTACTGGCCGTCGGCGGTGTAGTCCGGCAGGCCGTTTTCGCGGCTGACGTCGGCGCGCAGCGCTTCGGCCTGCACCGAGAACGGGCCCTTGATCCAGATGCCTTCCAGGCCGGTACGCACCACCTTGTCGACGTTGACCAGGGTGCCCGAATCGATCAGGCGCACGTCGGTGAGGCCGGCTTCCGGACGCGCGCGCAGGCGCGTGCGCGGGCTGAAGCTCACGTCCAGGCCGTTGTGGTAGCCGCGCGGGTTCTCCACCGAGGTGGCGATGCCCAGGTGCAGCACGTCGCCCTCGGCCTTGACCGGGGTCCACACGCCGCGCACCGCCTGGGTGGTGCCGGGGTTGTCGCCCTGCAGGTCCTTGCCGCCGTACGCGCCGGCCTGCAACAGGTACTGCGGACGCTCGAAGGTCCATTCCACGCCGGTGCGGCGGCCCTGGTAGATCGCCTGGATCGGCAGCGCGGTCTCCAGGAAGCTGTCGGCGCGCGAACTGGTCACGCCTTCCAGGCCCACCGGAACCTTGATGTAGCCCAGCCGCACCTTGCCGTAGTCGGCGCCGAACAGCGCCTTGGTCTCGAAGCGGAAGAACACGTCCAGCCACAGCTTGGACTGGAAGTCGAAGTACACCATCGCGTCGTACACGCCCTTCTTCTTCAGCGTGGCGCCGAATTCCTTGCGGCGGAAATCGTCGTCGTCCTCCAGGCGCGGATCGTCGGAGAAGTTGTTCCAGTCGTAGCCGTAGTTGCCGGTGAGGGCCAGTTCGGTGCCGTCGTCGAAGGCGACCTTGGTCGGCCAGTCGTCGAAGCCGGCAGCGGCGGCGGGCGCGGCGGTCAGGCACAGCGCGGCGAAGAGAAGGGTATGGCGCATGGTGTCGGTATCTTCTTGATAGGGAATAAACCGCGTGGCCTTGGGCGTGCATGGGTCAAGGCAGGCGCGGGCACTACATCGTCCGTTCCAGGTCCACGCCGAAAAACGGGCGTGGTCGCAGGCGCATCGCCGTCAAACGATCCCGCCTGTAACAATAGCGGGCGGATCCGGCGCATCTTTAAGCGTGGCGCGGGCCGCTTCCCTGAATGCGCCGGACATCTCTGTTTGCGGACGGTACGCAACGGCGGTGTCGCAAGGCCCTCCCCGCGACCGGCCGGCGCCGCGTACCACTCCCTCGTGGACGTGCCGGCACACTGTAACTGCGCAACAGGCACCGGTGACAGGGGACTAGTACCAATAGGTTATCTGCTTAGAACGGGACGCAGAGTACAAAAGGCGCCATCCCGGGGCCTGCAACAGGCCCCGGCCGTCTCGTCCCCGGAGCCGCTCTCCATGCATATTCCTACTCCCGTCAGCCCCGTCGCGCGCCACGTGCCGTTCTACCGGCAGCTGTATTTCCAGGTGGTGGTCGCCATCGTGCTTGGCGCGGTGCTCGGCCACTTCGAGCCGGCCTTTGCCGAAAGCCTCAAGCCGCTGGGCGATGCGTTCATCAAGCTGGTGAAGATGATCATCGCGCCGGTGATCTTCCTGACCATCGTCACCGGCATCGCCGGCATGACCCACCTGAAGACGGTGGGCCGGGTGTTCGCCAAGGCGATGGTGTACTTCCTGTTCTTCTCCACGCTGGCGCTGGTCGTCGGCATGGTCGTCGCGCACGTGGTGCAGCCCGGCGCCGGCATGAACATCAACCCGGCCGACCTGGACCAGAGCGCGGTGCACAGCTACGTGGAGAAGTCGCACGAGCTGACCCTGGTCGGCTTTTTGATGGACATCATCCCCAAGACCCTGCTCAGCCCGTTCGTCGGCGACAACATCCTGCAGGTGCTGTTCGTGGCGGTGCTGTTCGGCGTGGCGCTGGCGCTGGCCGGCGACCGCGGCAAGCCGGTGCTGAACCTGCTGGAGTCGCTGACCGCGCCGGTGTTCAAGCTGGTGCACCTCCTGATGCGGGCCGCGCCGATCGGCGCGTTCGGCGCGATCGCCTTCACCATCGGCAAGTACGGCGTGGAATCGCTGATCAACCTGGCCTGGCTGGTGGGTTCGTTCTACGTCACCGCGCTGCTGTTCGTGCTGGTGATCCTGGGCGCGGTGTCGCGCCTGTGCGGCTTCTCGATCCTCAAGCTGATCCGCTACCTGAAGGCCGAGCTGCTGCTGGTGCTCGGCACCTCCTCGTCCGAATCGGCGCTGCCGTCGCTGATGGAGAAGATGGAGAAGGCCGGCTGCGAGAAGTCGGTGGTGGGCCTGGTGGTCCCGACCGGCTATTCGTTCAACCTGGACGGCACCAACATCTACATGACCCTGGCCGCGCTGTTCATCGCCCAGGCCACCAACACCGAGCTGACCCTGGGCCACCAGATCGCGCTGCTGCTGGTGGCGATGCTCAGCTCCAAGGGCGCGGCCGGCGTGACCGGCGCCGGCTTCATCACCCTGGCGGCGACGCTGGCGGTGGTGCCGGAGGTGCCGGTGGCGGGCATGGCGCTGATCCTCGGCGTGGACCGCTTCATGAGCGAATGCCGCTCGCTGACCAACTTCATCGGCAACGCGGTGGCCACGGTGGTGGTGTCGCGCTGGGAGAACGCGCTGGACCGCGACCGCCTGCGCATTGCCCTGGACGGCGGCGAGGAGGCGCTGCCCCCGGTGGCGATCGAGTCCGCCGTCACCCGCTGATCCTGCCGCCACGCGACGCGCCGGCCTTGCCGGCGCGTCGTGTTCGCGCGTTCACGCACTCCGCGGCGACAGCCGCAAGACAGGCCCGGCCGCGGTCCAGGGGTTAGAATCCCGGTTCCCTCGCGCCTCCCGACTACAGAAGCCTCGATGTCAAACGAAGATTTCAAGCAGGCCGCCCTCGACTATCACCGCCAGCAGCCGCCGGGCAAGATCAAGGTGGCCGCGACCAAGCCGATGCTGACCCAGCGCGACCTGTCGCTGGCGTATTCGCCGGGCGTGGCGCATGCCTGCGAGGCCATCGTCGAAGACCCGAACCTGGCCAGCGAGCTGACCGCGCGCGGCAATCTGGTGGCGGTGATCACCAACGGCACCGCGGTGCTGGGCCTGGGCAACATCGGCCCGCTGGCGTCCAAGCCGGTGATGGAAGGCAAGGGCGTGCTGTTCCAGAAGTTCGCCGGCATCGACGTGTTCGACATCGAAATCAACGAGAACGATCCGGACAAGCTGGTCGACATCATCGCCAGTCTCGAGCCCACGTTCGGCGGCATCAACCTGGAAGACATCAAGGCGCCGGAGTGCTTCGTAGTCGAGCGCAAGCTGCGCGATCGGATGAACATCCCGGTGTTCCACGACGACCAGCACGGCACCGCGATCATCGTCGGTGCGGCGATCCTCAACGCGCTGGAGATCACCGGCAAGAAGATCGGCGAGGTCAGGCTGGCCACCACCGGCATGGGCGCGGCCGGCATCTCCTGCGTCAACATGCTGGTCTCGCTCGGGCTCAAGCCGGAGAACATCCTGGCCTTCGACCGCGACGGCGTGATCCACAGCGGCCGCACCGACCTGGACCCGGACAAGCAGCGCTATGCGCGCGACACCGACAAGCGCACGCTGGCCGAGATCGTCGAGGGCGCCGACATTTTCCTCGGCCTGTCGGCTGGCGGCATCCTCAAGCCGGAGATGGTGGCGACGATGGCGCCGCAGCCGGTGATCATGGCGCTGGCCAACCCGTATCCGGAGATCCTGCCCGAGGACGCCAAGCGCGTGCGCCCGGACTGCATCATCGGCACCGGCCGCTCGGACTATCCGAACCAGGTCAACAACGCGCTGTGCTTCCCGTACCTGTTCCGCGGCGCGCTGGACGTGGGCGCCACCGGCATCAACGAGGAAATGAAGATCGCCTGCGTCAAGGCGATCGCGGCGATGGCCCGGCGCGAGGCGTCCGACCTCGGCGCGGCCTACGGCGGCGAGATGCCCAGCTTCGGCCCGGAATACCTGATCCCGCGCCCGTTCGACCGGCGCCTGCTGGTGGACCTGTCCTCGGCGGTGGCGCAGGCGGCGATGGACTCGGGGGTGGCCACGCGGCCGATCGCCGACATGCGCGCCTACCGCGAGAAACTCGGCCAGTTCGTCTACCGCACCAGCCTGATGATGAAGCCGGTGTACGACCGCGCGCGCGCCGACAAGCAGCGCGTGGTCTACGCCGAGGGCGAGGAGGAAGTGGTGCTGGGCGCGGTGCAGACCGTGATCGACGAAGGCCTGGCGTCGCCGATCCTGATCGGCCGCCCGGACGTGATCGAGGCGCGCATCCAGCGCCTGGGCCTGCGCATGAAGGCCGGCGTGGACTTCGAGATCACCAACATCAACGACGATCCGCGCTTCAACGACTACTGGCAGTACTACCACGCGCTGACCGGGCGCCGCGGCGTCACCGTGGCGGCGGCCAAGAACCTGATGCGCTCGCGGCCGACGCTGATCGCCGCGGTGATGGTCGCGCGCGGCGAAGCCGACGCCATGCTCAGCGGCGTGGTCGGCCGCTTCCACAAGAAGCTGGGCTACGTGCGCAGCGTGATCCCGCTGGAGCCACGGGTCAGCTCGACCTCGGCGATGACCGGGGTGATCAACCAGCAGGGCGTGTTCTTCTTCCTCGACACCCACGTGCAGGACGACCCGACCGCCGAGCAGATCGCCGAGGCCACGCTGCAGGCGGCGTTCCGGATGAAGCTGTTCGGTATCGAGCCGAACATCGCGCTGCTGTCGCATTCCAACTTCGGCAGCCACGACTCGTGCGATGCGCTGAAGATGCGCCGGGTGCGCGAGCTGCTGCTCAAGCGCAATCCGCGCCTGAACGTGGATGGCGAGATGCAGGGCGACACCGCCTGGGACGAGGTGCTGCGGCAGAAGCTGCTGCCCAACAGCACGCTGAAGGGCCGCGCCAACCTGTTCGTGCTGCCGAACCTGGAAGCGGCCAACATCGCCTACAACCTGGTGCGGGTGTTCACCGAGGGCGTGGCGATCGGACCGATCCTGATGGGCATCTCCAAGCCGGTGCACATCCTCACCACCAGCGCCAGCCCGCGGCGGGTGATGAACATGACCGCGATCGCCGCGGTGGATGCGCAGATCCGCAAGCAGCTGGACGCGGAAAAGGCCGACTAGAGGAAGGTGCCGCGCGCCGGACGGCGCTGTCGCAGTGCGTTGGCATTGCGCAGCGCCGGGTGGCGCGAGGACCGGCAGCAGCCCAGCGCGGTCCCGGCGCCGAAACTCGGCGCGGTCAGGTCGAACCGGGGTGGTTGGGGCGAGCGGCGGGGTGGTTCGGGCGAGCGGCGTCATGCCGCGCGGGCATCACCTCACACACACGCACTCCCCCGCGCCAGCCGGCGCAGTGGGGCACGGCTGCACAGCAGGGTCAGGCCAGGCGCTTGCCGGTCAGCGGCAGCGGCAACGGCTCGTTCTCGCCCTGGTTCAGCTTGGACGGCTTGCCGGTCAGCAGCACGTAGGCATCGACGCCGGTAAGTTCGGCGATCTTCAGCAAATGACGGGCATTGGGAACGGAACGGTTGTTCTCCCAGTGACCCAGGGTGCTATGCGCCACGCCAAGCAAGGCGGCCAGTTCGCGCAACGTGAAACCGGCATTGCGCCGCGCCTGCATCAATCGCACACCTATATCCACGGGACACCTCAGAGCGGCATGGTTGCGCCGCGCACCGCCAGCATAGTAGGGCTACCGCC
This sequence comes from Xanthomonas sp., assembly GCF_017163755.1. Lineage (GTDB taxonomy): Bacteria > Pseudomonadota > Gammaproteobacteria > Xanthomonadales > Xanthomonadaceae > Xanthomonas_A. The sequence goes on along the minus strand of NZ_JAFIWC010000022.1, from coordinate 18,134 downwards.
CGCCATCAAGCCGAGCCGGGTAGACATTGCAGGACCATCGCATATTTTTGCCGCCGATGACATATCCGCCCGGTCGGGGGGCAGGCTGCTAGAATCGGCGCGTCCTCTTTTGCCGCATCACGCCCCCACCGCCATGAGCCATATCGCCACCGCGCCCGCCAACGCCGAGAAGCGCTACACCGTGCACCGCGCCGACCTGCCGCTGAGCTGCCCGACCCCGGAGATGGCGTTGTGGAACTCGCACCCGCGGGTCTACCTGCCGATCGAGGAAGCGTCCGACCACGAGGCACAGTGCCCGTATTGCGGCGCGGTCTTCGCGCTGGCCGACTGACCCGGCGGGTCGTGCACCGCCTGACCGTGGTGCAGTTGTTGCCGGCGCTGGAATCCGGCGGCGTCGAACGGTCCACGCTGGAGATCGCCGAGGCGCTGGTCGCCGCCGGCCACCGCGCGCTGGTGGTGTCGGCCGGCGGGCGGCTGCTGCCGGCGCTGGAGCAGGCCGGCGCCGAGCACCTGTGCCTGGATATCGGCCGCAAGTCGCTGCTGACTCTGCGCCACGTGCCGGCGCTGCGCCGCCTGTTCCAGCGCGAAGCGGTGGACATCGTGCATGCGCGCTCGCGGTTGCCGGCCTGGTTGGGCTGGCACGCGCTGCGCGGTCTGCCGGCGGCGCAACGGCCGCGCTTCGTCACCACCGTGCACGGGCTCAATTCGCCCAGCCGCTACAGCGCGGTGATGACCCGTGGCGAACGGGTCATCTGCGTCTCCGACACCGTGCGCGGCTACGTGCTGCAGCACTACCCGCGCACCGATCCGGCGCGCCTGCGGGTGATCCCGCGCGGCCTGGATCCGGCGCGGTTCCCGCGCCGCGCGATGCCGGACCCGCAGGCGCGCGCCTGGGCGGCGGCACAGGCGCCGGCGCTGGCCAGCGATGCGCCGCTGCTGCTGCTGCCCGGGCGCGGCACCCGGCTGAAGGGCCATGCCGATGCGTTGGCGCTGCTGGCCGCGCTGCGCGCCGACGGCCTCGACCTGCGCCTGTGGCTGCCGGGCGCGCGCGAGGCCGGGCGCGAGGTCTATGTGCGCGAGCTGGAAGCCGAGGCGACCGCGCTCGGCATCGGCGGCGCGGTCGCCTTCACCGCGCCGACCGCGCGCATCGCCGAAGCCTATGCCGCCAGCGCGCTGGTGCTGCAGCTGTCGCGCAAGCCGGAGGCGTTCGGGCGCACCGTGGTCGAGGCGCTGGCGGTGGGGCGGCCGGTGCTCGGCTGGGCGCATGGCGGGGCCGGCGAACTGCTGGCGCAGCTGCAGCCCGGCGGCGCGGTGCCGGCGTTCGATGCGGCGGCGCTGCACGCGGCGGCACGCCGGCTGCTGGCGCAACCGCCGCCGCCCCCGGCTACGATTCCCTACACGCTGCGCGCGATGCAGCAGGCAACCCTGGCGGTCTATGACGAACTCCGGCGCTGATCCCGCGGCCACCGCGCCTGTGCCGCCCGCGCGGGTCGGGTGCTGGGCGCCGGGCTGGGTGCTGCTGTTCGTGGCGCTGTGGCCGGCGCCGGGACTGGCCGCCGGGGTGCTGGCGCTCGGCGCGCTGGGCACGCTGGCGCTGCTGCTGCACCGCCGCTTCCGCGGCGGCACGCAACTGCTCAGCGGCCCGGCGTGGGCGCTGACCACGTTGCTGTTCCTGGCCTATTGGGTGCCGCAGCCGCTGTCGGCGCTGGGCGCGGTGGACGTGCCGCTGGCGCTGCGCGAGTCGGCGGCGGACCTGCGCTTCCTGCCGTTCCTGTGGCTGGTGGCGATGGCGGTGGCCACCGCGCGCGGCCGGCGCATCACCTTCGGCGGCCTGGCGATCATCGTCGTGGTCTGGACCGCGGACGCGCTGGGGCAGGCGCTGTTCGGCAGCAGCGCGCTGTTCTGGTCGATGGACCAGCTGAAGTGGGCGCTCAGCCAGCACGGGCTGTGCACGCCGGCGGAGATCGCCGCCGCCGACCGTCTCAGCGGCGTGTTCGGGCCGTGCAACCTCAAGTTCGGCCAAGTGCTGGCCAGCCTGTCGCCGTTCGCGCTGTTCGCCGCCGCCCGCCGCGGCGGCGCGTGGGGCTGGCTGCTCGCCGCCGCGGCGGTGGGCGTGGTGCTGGTGCTGGCCGGCTCGCGCGCCTCCTGGGTCACCTATGCGCTGGTGCTGCTGCTGTCCGGATGGCGGCTGCTCGGCGGCAAGCGCCTGCTCGGCGTCGGCCTGCTCGGAGTGCTGGCGCTGGGCCTGCTGGGGACGGTGTCGCCGCAGGTGCGCGAGCGCCTGCAGCTGACCAGCCTGGCGTTCAGCGCCCAGCCCGACGGGGTCAACGCCGCGCTGACCGGGCGCCGGCAGATCTGGGCGGCGGCATGGTGCATGGTGCGCGAGCACCCGATCAACGGCGTCGGCGTGCGCGGTTTCCGCGAGGCGTATCCGCACTGCGACCCGGCGCCGGCGCGTCCGCCCGAATGGGGCCAGGGACCGGCACTGCACGCGCACCAGATCGTGCTCGAACTGCTCAGCGAAACCGGCGCGATCGGCCTGCTGCTATGGCTGGCCGGCGCCGCGCAGGCCTGGCGCGCCTGGCGCTATGCGTCGCCGCCGGCGCGCGAACAGGCGCGGCCGGCGATGCTGGCGCTGGCCGCGACGGTGTTCCCGTTCAACACCCACCTGGCGTTCTATTCGTCGTTCTGGGGCGCGCTGACGCTGATGCTGGCGGCGCTGTACGTCGGCGCGCTGCTGGCCGAGGAACGGCAATAGGCGGCGCGCGCCGGGCCGGGCGAAGCGGTGCGCGGTGGCGCGGTCACTCGCCGGGCGCGGCCGGCTCGCGTTCGTAGAAGCGGCTGCGCCCGCCCGGCTGGCGCTTGAAGCGGCGGTGGATCCACAGGTACTGCGACGGCGCCTCGCGCACCATGTCCTCGATCGCGGCGTTGACCCGCGCGGTGTCGGCGACCATGTCCGCGGACGGGAAGTCCTCCAGCGGCGGGGCGATGCGCAGCACGTAGCGGCCGCCCTCGCGGCGATGGAAGAACGGTACCACCGCGCAGCCGGTCAGCCGCGCCAGCTGGTGGGTGGCGGTGATCGTCGCCGCGGGCATGCCGAAGAACGGCACGAACACCGTGTCCTTGCCGCGCATGTCCTGGTCCGGGGCGTACCACAGGAACCCCCCGCGCTTGAGGTGGCGCACGCTGGCGCGCAGGTCCTCGTTGGCGAACATCGCGATGGCGTAGCGCAGGCGGCCGCGCTTGACCGCCCATTCGAACACCGGGTTGCGGTGGCGGCGGTACATGCCGGCCAGCGGCACGTGCTGGCACAGCAGGCGGCCGCAGATCTCCAGGGTCATGAAGTGGCCGGACACCAGCAGCACGCCACGGCCCTGCGCCCGCAGCGCGTGCAGGTGCTCCAGTCCCTCGATGCGGGTGCGGGCGAGGATCGGCGCGATGCCGCCCCACCAGGCGCGCGCGAATTCGAACAGGCCCACGCCCAGCGCGTCGAAGCTGTCGCGCAGCATGCGCGCGTGCCAGGCCTCGTCCTGCTCGGGGAAACACAGTTTCAGGTTCACCGCCGCGGCGCGGCGGCGGGTGCCGGCCAGGCGCAGCGCCAGCCAGCCGACGCCGCGGCCGAGCGCGCGCTGCAGCAGCCAGGGCAGGCGCGCGGCCGCGACCGCGACCGCGAGCAGCAGCCACATCGACCAGTAGCGCGGCGAGCGCGGCGGCGGCGGCAGTTCCGAAGCGGAGGAAGAGGCGGGAGGCATGCGCCAAGTTTAACGGCTGCCGGGATGAGGGTCAGGCAACGGGGCCGCAGAGTCAGGAGAAAGCCGCATGCGGCTTGCATTCGCCGCCATCCGGTGCCGGCGCGACCCGCCGGCTCCTGCTCCCGGCGGGTCGCAGCGGCTATGCTTGGCCGATGCGCAACGATTTCATCGAGCGGCTGCTGCGCGGCCTGTACTCGGCCGTGCTCTACCTGCTGCTGCCGGTCACCGTCTACCACCTGATCTGGCGCGGTTTCCGCGTGCGCCAGTATTTCCAGCGCTGGGACGAGCGCTACGCGTCATATCCGCAGACCCGCGGCAGGCCACGGGTGTGGCTGCATGCGGTGTCGGTGGGCGAGGTCAACGCCGCCGCGCCGGTGGTCAACGCGCTGCGCGCGCAGCGCCCGGACATCCGCTGGGTGATCACCACCATCACCCCGACCGGGTCGGAGCGGGTGCAGGCGCTGTGGGGCGACGCCGTGGACCATGTCTACCTGCCGTACGACGTGCCCGGCAGCGTGGGCCGCTTCCTCGGCCACTTCCAGCCCAGCCTGGCGCTGATCCTGGAGACCGAACTGTGGCCGAACATGCTGTTCGGCTGCCGCGACCGGCGGATTCCGGTGTACGTGCTCAATGCGCGGCTGTCGGCGCGCTCGCTGCGCGGCTACCGGCTGTTGCGCGTACTGATCGGCCGCGCATTGCGCACGGTCACCTGCGTGGCGGCGCAATCGCAGGAGGACGCGGAGCGTTTCATCGAACTGGGCGCGCGCCCGGACCAGGTGACCGCGCTGGGCAACCTGAAGTTCGACATCGCCGTGCCGGCGCAGCTGGCGCAGTTCGTCGCCGCGTTCCGCCAGCAGGTGCCGGCCGCGCGGCCGGTGTGGATCGCGGCCAGCACCCACGAGGGCGAAGAGGCGGCGGTGATCGAGCTGCACCGGCAGCTGCGGCGGCAATGGCCCGACCTGCTGCTGCTGTGGGCGCCGCGCCACCCCGAACGCTTCGGCAAGGTCGAGGCGCTGGCGCGCGACCAGGGCTGGCAGGTGGCCACGCGCCGCCAGCAGCAATGGCCCGGGGCCGAGCACGGGGTGTTCGTGGTCGACACGCTGGGCGAACTGATGGCGTTCTACGCCTGCGCGCAGGTCGCCTTCGTCGGCGGCAGCCTGCAGCCGATCGGCGGGCACAACCTGCTGGAGCCGGCGGCGGTGGGCACGCCGGCGGTGACCGGTCCGCACCTGCACAACTTCGCCGAGATTTCGCGGCGCATGCGCGAGGCCGGCGCGGTGACCATCTGCGAGGACGCGCCCGCGGTGGCGAGCGCGCTGCAGGCCCTGCTGCAGGACCCGGTGGAGCGCAAGCGCATGGCCGAAGCCGGCTGCGCGCTGGTGGCCAACGGCCGCGGCGCGCTGCAGCGTGCGCTGGCGCTGATCGGGCCGGACCTGCCGCCGCTCGCCGAACCCTGCGTGACGGCCGCGGACTCGCCCTAGCCGGACCGGCGGCGCACGCGGCGGCGTCCGCGGCGCACGGCCACGGGCCGGACCACGGCGCAGACTGCGCGAAGCCAGCGCGGCAGACCGGAAACCCCAACCCGACAAACGAAGACGGCGGACCCGAAGGCCCGCCGTCCATGCGCCGCGTCGCCGCGGTATCGGGTTACTGCGTGGTGCTGCCGGTGTTGAGCTTGGCTTCGGCGCTCTGGGTGAGCAGCGCATTGATCGACTGCACCTCGGCCACGTCCAGCGCGCCCAGCGCCTGGCTCAGCAGCAGGCGGTTCTGCAGGAAGTTGTAGCGCGCCTGCGCGTAGGCCAGCTGCGCCTGGTACAGGGTGCGCTGGTTCTGCACCACGTCCAGCACGGTGCGCGTGCCCACTTCCAGGCCGACCTGCGAGGCGTCGTAGGCGGCCTGCGCCGACACCACCGCCAGGCGCCGCGCCTCGATCTCGCTGATGCCCGCCACCACGGTCTGGTAGGCGTTGCGGGTGTTGCGGTCCAGCGCGCGCTTCTGCTGCTCGTAGGTGTCCTGGGCGATATCGCGCTGCGCCAGCGCCTGGCGCACCGCCGACTGGGTCGCGCCGCCGGAGAAGATCGGGATGTTCAGAGTGACCCCGACCGTGTTGCTGTCCGCGCGCGGCGAGTTGCTGCTGGACAGGCCGTCGCCCCAGGTGGCGTCGCGGCCGACGCTGGCGGCCAGGTTCAGCGTGGGCAGATGCCCGGCGCGTGCGGCCGAGACGTTGTTCTCCGCCGCCTGCACCTGGTACTGGTAGGCCTTCAGCGCCGGATTGCGGTCGACCGCCGAGGCGATCAGCGTGTCGACGTTGCTGCGGTCGGCGGGCAGCTGCGGGCGGAAATCCTCCGGCAGGCCGCGCAGGTCGCGCACCGGCTGGCCGGTGATCTCGGTCAGCGCCTGGTAGTAGTCCTCCAGCGTGTTGCGCGCGGTGATGGTGTCCGCGCGCGCCTGGTCGTACTCGGCGCGCGCTTCGTGCACGTCGGTGATCGGCGCCAGGCCGACCTCCAGGCGCTTGTCGGCGTAGTCGAACTGCTTCTTCGCCGCCGCTTCGTTGGTCTCGGCCGCGACCAGCGATTCGATCGCCACCAGCACGTTGAAGTAGGCCGCCGAGGTGCGCACGATCAGGTCGTCGTTGGCCGAATCCAGGGTGTAGTCGGCAGCCAGGGCGTTGGCCTTCTGCGCCCGCAGCGTCGCGAACTGGGCGAAGTTGACCAGGGTCTGCTGGCCCTGGATCGCATAGCTGCGGCTCTTGCCGGTGCCGTCGACGGAGGTGCCGCCGCCCAGTTCGCGGTCGCTATGCGAGCGCTGCAGCGAGGCGCTGCCGTTCAACTGCGGCAACAGCGCCGCGCGCGCCTGCACCTCGCCTTCGCGGTTGAACAGCCGGGTGGACTCTGCCGTCGCCAGCTGCGGATCGCTGTTGCGGGCCATTTCATAGACTTGCAGCAGGTCCGCGGCATTGGCGGCCATCGGAGACAGCGCGGCGGCCAGCGCCAGGACGAGGGTTCGGCGGATCATTGCGGCTTCCTTGGATGGATCAGAATGTGAACTTGGGAACCGGCGCGGCGCCGCGCAGGTAGTAGGCCAGGTCGGTCTCGAACAGGGACTCGGTGCGCGGGCCGCCGGCGTCGGCGCGGACCAGCACCGCTTCCATCACCGGCGCGCTGCCGCGGACCGCGAACAGGCGGCCGCCGGGGCGCAGCCAGGCCAGGAATTGCGGGGGAATCTCGGTGACGGCGGCGGTGACGCAGACCGCGTCGAAGCGCCGGTCGCTGCTCCAGGCGAAGGCGTCGGCGACGTCGATGCGCACGTTGCTGCCCAGGCCGGCGGCGTCCAGGTTGGCGCGCGCGGCGGCGGCCAGCGCCGGGTCGATCTCCAGGCTGACCACTTCGCGGCCGAGCTCGCCCAGGCAGGCGCTGACGAAGCCGCTGCCGGTGCCGATCTCCAGCACGTCCTCGCCCGACTGCAGCTCCAGCGCCTGCAGCATGCGGCCTTCGATCACCGGCTTCATCATGTACTGGCCGTGGCCCAGCGGGATTTCCAGGTCGGCATAGGCCACGGCGCGATGGCTCTCGGGTACGAAGACCTCGCGCGGCAGCCGCGCCAGGATGTCGAGCACGCGCAGGTCGAGCACGTCCCAGGGACGCACCTGCTGTTCAACCATCTTTTCGCGGGCCAGGGAGTAGTCGATCGTCATCAGGGGCATCCAACGCGGTGGGCCGGGCATTTTACCGGGTGGAAGGGTAGCGCGTACGCCGAAGCATCGCCGCCCGGACGCCCGGGCGCGCAGTGCCGGAAGTCATCGGCCCCACCGGCGGCATGCACGTCAGCGCGGGGCATAGGCGCGCAGGAAGAAGTCGACGCTGCTCTGGATGTGCGCATCGATGTCGGCGGGGGTGGGCTTGCAGCGGATGCCGCACATCATCAGCGGGTGCAGCTCGCCCTTCATCAGGCAGAAGAACTGCGACGCGGCCAGGTGCAGGTCGGGGATGTCCAGGCGCCCGGCGGCGACGTGCACCTGGAGCATCTGCGCCAGCACGTCCTGGGTGCGCTTGGGACCGGCGTTCCAGAACATCTCGCGCACGTGCGCATCGCCGGTGCCCGGGGTCAGCATCATGCGGTGGGTGGCGATCGCCGATTCGCTGCTGATCAGCGCGAAGAACGCCTGCCCGATCTCGATCAGCTGCGCACGCAGCGGGCCCTTGAGCTCGTGGCCGAACAGGTCGTCGGGCATCAACTCGAGGCATTGCGCACGCACCGCCTCGGCGAACAGGGTCTCCTTGTCGCCGTAGTGGCTGTACACGGTGAGCTTGGAGACGCCTGCACGCGCGGCGATGCCGTCCATGCTGACCCCGGCGAAGCCGAGCTCGGTGAACATCTGCCGCGCCGCGTCGAGGATCGCCGCGCGTTTGCCCAAGTCCTTGGGCCGCCCGGGTCCGGCGGTGCGCGATGCGGGTTTGGGCGGGGAGACGGAAGACGCTTTGCTGACCATGGCGGCAATACTAGACCAGTCGGTTCGATATATATACTATACCGTCAGGTTCATTATTGTGCGGATGTTCGGCGGTGGGCAGGCCTGGCCGTTCAGCCGGGACCCGGCAGAGGCCTGTGGCGCACCGGGCGTGGCGGTGGCGTCGACCCGGAGGCGACCTGCGCCCGGCCTGCGCAAGCCGCCGCCGGGCCGCCATGCGGGACGCGACTCGGGCGGTACCCGCCGCTACGGCGCGACGGCAGATGCAGCGCTGCCATGGCGACCTGCTCGACTACGCATCTGCGCGCTTCGCCGATACGGTGACCGCCGCATGCATGCTCCTGCCGACGGCCGGTTGCGCGCACAGCGGCGCGTGCACGGATGCGAGCGCATGGCGCATGGCGTGTGGATTGCGGATGCGGCGGAAGGTCGCAGGCGTTGGCGGACGTGGGGAACTTCCTGACATTCGGCGCGCGCGGCGCGATGCTAAATTGACGGCTTGCGGGTCGGGTCGCCGAACGCCGCGACTGTGATCCGGAATTCATGAAGCAGGGGGAACTGCGTCAATCCAGTGCGGACGGCACCCCGGTGCCCGCCTGCCACGTCCGCATGCGCGTCGTTCACGCGCTGCTGGCGGCGTGGCTGGCGGTGTCGGCGTGGACGGCGCTGGCGGCGGCGCCGGCCGCACCCGCGCCGTCGCCGCTGCGCGGCCTGGTCGACAGCCACACCATCGCGCGCTGGACCATGGACGAAGGCCTGCCGCACAACCTGGTGCATGCGCTGGCGCAAGGCGAGGACGGCCTGATCTGGGCCGGCACCTGGGAAGGCGTGGCGCGGTTCGATGGCCGCGACTTCACCGTGTTCGACCGGCAGAACACCCCGGGCATGGAGCTGTCGGGCGTGTTCGCGGCCGTGCCCGAGCACGACGGCGGCATGCTGTTCGGTACCGCCTACGACGGCGTGTTCCGCTACCACGACGGCGCCTGGACCCATCTGGGCGGCGCCGCGGCGCGCAAGCTGCGGGTGGCGGCGCTGCTGCGCGACCGCGACGGGTCGCTGTGGGTCGGCGCCGACGACGGCCTGTACCGGATCGGTGCCGACGACCGCCTCACCGAGATGACCGGCCGCGTGCGGCTGCCGCAGGCGCGGGTGTCGGCGCTGCTGCAGCAGGCCGATGGCGCGTTGCTGGTGGGCACCGCGCGGGGCCTGTATCGCCTCGCCCCGCACGAGCCGCGCGCGCGGCGCTGGGGGCGCACGCCGGCGATGCGGCAGGCGCCGGTGCACCGCCTGGCGCACGACCGCGACGGCGGCCTGCTGGTGGCCGGCGACGATGGCGTGTGGTGGCTGCGTAAGAACGGCGCGCTGCAGCAGCTGCGCCGCGGCCAACGCGTGGATGCGGTGCTGCACGATCGCCAGGGCCAGCTGTGGATGAGCCTGTCCAGCGGACAACTGGTGCGGCGCACGCCGGAGGGCGGCGACGATCAGGTGTTGTCGATCTCAGGGGTGGTCAGCCCGGCGCTGCTGGAGGACGACGAAGGGCTGATCTGGGCCGGCAGCACCGACGGCCTGTTCCGCGTCGCCGACGGCGATGCCGGCGGGCTGACCCGGCGCGAGGGCCTGGGCGGCGACTACGTGCGGGTGGTGCGGCAGACCGACGACGGCGTGGTGTGGATCGGCCATGCCGGCGGCCTGAACCGCTGGCAGCACGGCCGCCTCGGCACGCCGCGGATCGGCCTGGGCGGCGGCCGCGATCCGTCGGTGCTGGCGCTGGCCGCGGCCAACGGCGGCGGGGTATGGGTCGGCACCTACGACCAGGGCGTGCTGGCGCTGGCGCCGGACGGCCGGCTGCGGCAACGCATCGGCACCCGCGAAGGCCTGCCCAAGGCGACGGTGCGCGCGCTGCTGCAGGATACGGACGGCGGCCTGTGGATCGGCAGCGGCGCCGGCCTGGCGCATTACCGGCAGGGGCGCCTGCGGCACTACACCAGCGCCGACGGCTTGCCGTCGCAGCAGGTCCAGGCGCTGTACCGGGACCGCGACGGCGCGCTGTGGATCGGCACCAGCGCCGGCATCGCCACGCTGTCGCCGCAGGGGCGGTTGCGCGCCTGGGCCGCCGGCGCGGCGTTCCCGGCGCAGAACGCGTTCGATTTCCTCCAGGACGGAGCGGCGTTGTGGGTCGCCAGCGACCGCGGCCTGCTGCGGCTGCAGGACGGCCGCTTCCGCGTCTACGACCATCGCGCCGGGCTGCCGCGCGACAAGCTGTTCCGGATCCTGGACGACGGCCGCGGCTACCTGTGGCTGTCCAGCAACCAGGGCGTGTTCCGGGTGGCGCGCGAGTCGTTCGCGCAGCTGGACGCGGGCCGCCGCGCGCAGCTGGCGGTGGACCTGGTCGACCGCAGCGACGGCATGCCCGGCAGCCAGGGCAACGGCGGCAGCGCGCCGGCCGGCTGGCTGACCGGCGAAGGCGCGCTGTTGCTGCCGACCTCGGCCGGGCTGGCGGTGATCGATCCGGCCCTGCCCAGCCGGCACCGGCAACGCGCGCCGCCGATCGTGTTCGAACAGGTGGCGATCGAAGGCGAAGCGCGCCCGCTGCGCAGCCGTTACACGGTGGACGGCGGCATCGCCCGGCTCGGCATCGGCTACGCCGGGCTGAGCTTCCGCGCGCCGGGCAAGGTGCGCTACCGCTATCGCCTGCACGGCTTCGATGCGGACTGGATCGATGCCGGCAGCGGCGACCAGGCGGTCTACACCAACCTGCCGCCGGGCAACTACCGCTTCGAGGTGCAGGCGATGACCCTGCCGGTGGACTGGAGCGGCGGCGAGCGCGTCGGCCGCGCCTCGCTGGGGCTGGACGTGGTGCCGCCGTTCTGGCGCCGCGGCCCGTTTGTGGCGCTGGCGGTGGCGGTCGCGGTCGGCCTGCTGTCGTGGTGGTACAGCCTGCGCAACAAGCGCTACCGCGAGCGCCAGCGCCGGCTCAACGCGATCATCGCCGAGCGCACCGCCGAACTGCGCTCCAAGAACCTGGCGCTGAAGCTGGCCGGCCGCGAGCGCGACGAACTGGTGCGCCGGCTCGCGCACCAGGCCGGCCACGATGCCCTGACCGGCCTGCCCAATCGCCGCACCGCCGATCCGCACCTGAGCGCGGCGCTGGAACGCGCGTTGGCGGCGCGCACGCCGCTGTGCGTGGCGTTGCTGGACATCGACCATTTCAAGCGCATCAACGACGTGCACGGCCACGAGATCGGCGACGAGGTGCTGCGCCACATCGGCGAGCTGCTGCGCGCGACGCTGGGCGAGCAGGCGTTCGCCGCGCGCCACGGCGGCGAGGAGTTCCTGCTGGTGCTGCCGGGGCTGAGCCAGGAGCAGGCGCGCGAGCGCCTGGATGGCGTGCGCCGCCGTTTCGCCACGATCGACGTCAGCGACGGCGAAGGCCGCCGCGTGCAATGCACCGCCAGCATCGGCCTGGCCTGCCTGGGGCCGGGCCTGCAGACCCGACGCGAACTGCTCGCGCTGGCCGACCAGCGCCTGTACCAGGCCAAGCGCGAAGGCCGCGACCGGGTGGTCGGGTAGGGCGGCTTCCCGGCATCGCGGCCGGAAGCGCGGCCGCGCGACCGGAAGCCGCATTGCAGTGCCGCGCCGCTTGCTGGCGGGAGCCGCTGCGGGCGGCTGCGGGCGATCGGCCGCGACGGAGCGCCCGGAGCCTCAACCCCGACTGCCACGGCTTGACGCACGCCGGGCGTGCGCAAGGCACGCCCGCCGGCGCCGGCTCAGTCGCGCAGTTCCTCGACGAAGCCGTGCGCCTGGATCTGCTCGACCACCGCGCGCGCGGCGGCGTTGGTGGAGATGCCCTGGCCGGGCGCGGCCAGGTCGGCGGTGAACGCCTGCGCGTGCAGCGCGGCATCCACCGCCTGCTCGATCGCCTCGGCTTCGGCGTTCAGGCCCAGCGAGTGGCGCAGCAGCAGCGCGGCGCTGAGGATCGTCGCGTAGGGATTGGCGATGCCCTTGCCGGCGATGTCCGGCGCCGAGCCGTGGATCGGTTCGTACAGGCCGATCCGGCCCTCGCCCAGCGACGCCGACGGCAGCAGGCCCAGCGAGCCGGCCAGCATCGACGCCTCGTCGGTGAGGATGTCGCCGAACATGTTCTCGGTGACGATCACGTCGTACTCGCGCGGCTTGGCCAGCAGGTGCATCGCCATCGAATCGACCAGCTGGTGCTCCAGGCGCACGTCCGGGAACTCGTCGCGGCCGATCCGCGCGGCCACGTCGCGCCACAGCCGCGAGGTCTCCAGCACGTTGGCCTTGTCCACCGAGGTGACGTGGTTGCGGCGCTGCTGCGCCAGGCGGAACGCGCTGCGCAGCACCCGCTCGATCTCCTCGACGCTGTAGCGGCACAGGTCGCTGGCGTCGGTGGCGCTGCGGGTCTTGTCGCCGAAGTAGATGCCGCCGGTCAGCTCGCGCACCACCACGATGTCCACGCCGGTGAGCAGGTGCGGCTTGATCGGCGAGGCGTCCAGCGCCGCCGGATGCGGCTTGACCGGGCGCAGGTTGGCGAACAGGCCCAGGCCGCGGCGGATCGCCAGCAGGCCCTGCTCGGGGCGGATGGTGGCGTTGGGGTCGGACCATTTCGGCCCGCCGACCGCCCCCAGCAGCACCGCATCGGCCTGCCGGCAGGCGGCCAGCGTGGCCGCCGGCAGCGGCTCGCCGTGGCGGTCGATGGCGATGCCGCCGATGTCGTGTTCGTGGAACTGGAAGCTGTGGTTGTAGCGGCGGGCGATGGTGCGCAGCACCGAGACCGCGGCGGCGGCGACCTCGGGGCCGATGCCGTCGCCTGGCAGGACGACGATGTCAGCGTGCATGGGTGGCCTCGTAGCGTTCGATCTCGGGTTGGCGCAGCAGCAGGTAGCCCAGTTCGTCCACGCCCTCGAGCAGGCAGGTCTGGGAGAACTCGTCGAGCGGGAAGGGGTAGACGCGGCCGTCGGGCGTGCGCAGTTCGCGCGCGGCCACGTCCACGGTCAGCGCGTCGTCCGGGCGCTGCATCAGCGTCTGCACGTCGGCCTCGGCCAGCACGATCGGCAGCAGGCCGTTCTTGAGGCTGTTGTTGCGGAAGATGTCGGCGATCTCGCTGCTGACGATCGCGCGCAGGCCCAGGTCGGTCAGCGCCCACGGCGCATGTTCGCGCGAGGAACCGCAACCGAAGTTGCGCCCGGCCAGCAGGATCTGGCGCCCGGCGTTGTGCGCCTGGTTGAACGCGAACTCGGGATTGGGCGTGCCGTCGGCCTGCCAGCGCCAGTCGTTGAACGCGTTGCGGCCCAGCCCGGCGCGCTCGGTGGTGGACAGGAACCGCGCCGGGATGATCTGGTCGGTATCGATGTTGGTCTGGCGCAGCACCACGCTGGCCGAGGTGAGGGCGGCGAATCCGGCCATCAGCGGGTCTCCTGGGAAACGGGAACGGTCGCCGCGGCGGGCGCGGCAGCGGCGGGCGGCGCGCGGTGGGGCGCCGTGCGGCGCTGCGCCAGCGCGCGAGCGGCCGCGGCGGCGAAGGTCAGGGTGGCGGCCAGCGCGGCCACGTGCAGCGCCATCACGCGACCTCCCGGGCGGCGGCGAACAGCTCGCGCGGATCGCTGACCTTGCCGTTGACCGCGGCCCACGCCGCGCTCATCGGCGAGGCCAGCAGGGTGCGCGAGCCGGGGCCCTGGCGGCCTTCGAAATTGCGGTTGCTGGTGCTCACCGCCAGCTGCCCCGGCGCGACCAGGTCGCCGTTCATCGCGATGCACATCGAGCAGCCGGACTCGCGCCACTCGGCGCCGGCGGCGCGCACCACCTCGTCGATGCCCTCGGCCTCGGCCTGGCGCTTGACGATCTCCGAGCCGGGCACCACCAGCATGCGCACGTTCGGCGCGACGCGGCGGCCGCGCAGCACCTGCGCCACTTCGCGCATGTCGCTGAGCCGGCCGTTGGTGCACGAACCGACGAACACCACGTCCACCGGCGTGCCGATCAGCGCGTGGCCGGATTCGAAGTGCATGTAGTCCAGGCCCTTCTGCGCGGCGGCGTCCTGCGCGGCGGGAATCGGCACGTCCACCGCGATCGCGGTGCCTGGGTGCGTGCCCCAGGTCAGGGTCGGGCGGATGTCGCGCGCGTCGATGCGCACGTCCACGTCGAAGCGCGCGCCGGGGTCGCTGCGCAGCTGCGACCAGCGCTGCACCGCGGCGTCGAAGTCCGCGCCCCTGGGGCCGCGCGGGGTCTTGGCCACCCAGTCGAAGGTGACCTGGTCCGGGGCGACCATGCCGGCGCGCGCGCCGGCCTCGATCGACATGTTGCACAGGGTCATGCGCTGCTCCATGCCCATCGCCTCGATGGTGGAGCCGCGGTATTCGAGCACGTGGCCGGTGCCGCCGTTGACCCCGATCACGCCGATGATGTGCAGGATCACGTCCTTGGCGCCGACGCCGGGCGCCAGCGGCCCGTCCACGGTGATCGCCATGGTCCTGGCCTTGCGCTGCAGCAGGCACTGCGTGGCCAGCACGTGGCCGACCTCGCTGGTGCCGATGCCGAACGCCAGCGCGCCGAACGCGCCGTGGGTGGAGGTGTGGCTGTCGCCGCAGACGATGGTCATGCCGGGCTGGGTGAAGCCCTGCTCGGGCGCGATCACGTGCACGATGCCGCGGTTGTCCGAGCCCATGTCGAACAGCTCGATGCCGTAGTCGGCGCAGTTGCGCGCCAGCATGTCCACCTGCGCCTCGGAGGCCGGGGTGTAGTACGCCAGCTTGCCTTGCGCATCGCGCGGCAGGGTCGGCGTGGAGTGGTCCATCGTCGCCTTGGTGCGGTCGGGCCGGCGCGGCGCCAGCCCGCGCGACTTGAGCTCGGTGAACGCCTGCGGCGAGGTCACCTCGTGGATCAGGTGCAGGTCGATGTACAGCACCGCCGGGGCGGTGGCGCTTTCGGGGACGACGACGTGCGCGTCCCACAGTTTGTCGTACAGGGTGCGGGGAATCGAGGACATTGCGGGACTACCTGGCAAAGACGCTGGGCAAGGGCGGGAAATGGACGCGGGCGCGCATGATGAGGGGGCAGCGACCGCTCATGCGGCGGCAGTGGCGCTGCCGGCGTGCGTGGCCTGGCGCTGGCGCAGCACGCGGTTGGCCACGTCCAGCCAGGCCAGCGCGCTGGCCTCGATGATGTCGCGGCTGGTGCCGGTGCCGTCGAATTCGGTGTCGCCGTAGCGCACGCTGAGGTTGGCCTCGCCGCGCGCGTCGGCGCCGATGCCCACGCTGTGCACCTGGTAGCTGTCCAGGGTCAGCTGCACGCCGGTGGCGGCGGCCAGCGCGGCGAATAGCGCATCGACCGGGCCGTCGCCTTCGGCGCGCTCGCTCACCCGCTGGCCTTCCGGGTCCGACAGCTCGACCTGCGCGCTGGCGCGCTGGCCGCGGTCGCTGACGGTCATCGACGACAGGCGGTAGCCCTGGCTCTCCGGCGCGTCCTGCATCATCGCCTGCAGGTCGCTGTCGTTGACCACGCGCTGCTGCTCGCACAGTTCCTTGAACGCGGCGAAGGCCAGGTTCAGTTCGGCCTCCTCCAGCACGTAGCCCAGCGCGCGCAGGCGCTGCTCGACCGCGGCGCGGCCGCTGTGGCGGCCAAGCACCATCTGCGACGATTCCCAGCCCACGTCTTCCGGACGCATGATCTCGTAGGTGCCGCGGTGGCGCAGCATGCCGTGCTGGTGGATGCCCGACTCGTGGGCGAAGGCGTTGGCGCCGACGATCGCCTTGTTGCGCTGTACCGGCATACCGACCAGGCGCTGCAGCAGCTGCGAGGTGGCGACGATGCGCGGGGTGTTGATCGCGCTGTCGATCGCGTAGAACGCGTTGCGCACCTTCAGCACCATCGCGATCTCCTCCAGCGCGCAGTTGCCGGCGCGCTCGCCGATGCCGTTGATGGTGCATTCCACCTGCCGCGCGCCGCCCTCGACCGCGGCCAGCGAGTTGGCCACGGCCAGGCCCAGGTCGTTGTGGCAGTGGGTGCTGAACACCACCCGGTCGGCGCCGGGCACGCTGGCGATCAGCCGCGAGAACATGCCGCGGATCTCCTCGGGCGTGGTGAAGCCGACCGTGTCGGGCAGGTTGATGGTGGTGGCGCCGGCGGCGATCGCCACCGCGGCGACCTCGGCCAGGAACTCCTCCTCGGTGCGGGTGGCGTCCTCGGCCGAGAACTCCACGTCGTCCACGTACTGGCGCGCCAGCGACACGTGCTTGCGCACCGATTCGAGCACCTGCTCGCGGTTCATCCGCAGCTTGTGCTCGCGGTGCAGCGGGCTGGTCGACAGGAACACGTGCAGGCGCGGCCTGGCGGCCGCTTCCAGCGCGCGCGCCGAGGTCTCGATGTCGGTGGCCAGGCAGCGCGACAGCACCGCCAGGGTCGGCTCGCGCAGCTCGCGGCCGATCAGCGCCATCGCCTCGCGGTCGGACTGCGAACTGGCCGGGAAGCCGGTCTCGATGATGTCCACGCCCAGTTCGGCGAGCGCGCGCGCCATCACCAGCTTCTGCGGCGGGGTCATGCTGCAGCCGGGGGATTGCTCGCCGTCGCGCAGGGTGGTGTCGAAGATGCGGATTCGGGGGGTCTGGGAAGAAGACGAAGTGTTCACCAGATGGTTTCCTCTACGGCGGCGGTGGCTGGCGGATGGGGAGGCGGTACGGCAGGGCGGAGCGGGGCGGGCGGAACGGCGGCGCGCTGGTTGCGAAGTCGCTCGGTGTTGCGGCGGCGCGGCTTGCGCGGGGCGCGCGGCCGTACCTCCGACAACAGCGTCGCCAGCACCCCGGCGTCGATGTTGCCGCCGGACACCACCGCGCACTTGCGCTTGCCGGCGACGCGGCGGCCGGCGGCCAGCGCCAGCGCGCCGGCGCCTTCGGCGATCACGTGTTCTTCCAGCGCCAGGCGGACCAGCGTTTCGCGCAGTTCCGCCTCGCGCACGATCACCACGTCGTCGAGCAGGCTGGCGCACAGCCGGCGGGTGATGAACCCGGGAATTTTAACCCTGACGCCGTCGGCCAGGGTGGACGCCGGGTCCAGCGCGCGGACGTCGCCGCGGATCGCGCGCGCCATCGAGTCCACGCCTTCGACCTGCGCGCCGACGATGCGCACGCCCTGCGAGCGCAGCGCCAGCGCCACCCCGGCGGCCAGGCCGCCGCCGCCGATCGGCACGATCACCACGTCCGGCGCGTGCGGGGCGATCTCGATGCCGACCGTGCCCTGGCCGGCGATCACGTCCGGATCGTCGAACGCGGACAGGAAGCGGTAGCCGTTCTGTTCGGCCAGTTCGCGGGCGAAGCCGTACGCCTCGTCGTAGCTGTTGCCGTGCAGGCGCACGGTGGCGCCCCAGTGGGCGACGCCGGCGATCTTGGTCTGCGGCGCGCTGTGCGGCATCACCGTGATCGCCTGCACGCCCAGCCGGTGCGCGGCCCAGGCCAGGCCCTGGGCATGGTTGCCGGCCGAGGCGCAGATCACCGGCCGCTCGTCGCCGCGCTCCAGCCCGGCCAGCAGCGCGTTCAGCGCGCCGCGCACCTTGTACGAACCGGTGCGCTGCAGGTTCTCCAGTTTCAGCCAGACGCCGAAGCGCTCGGCGTAGTGCATCGGCGTCGGCGGCAGGTAGCGGCGCAACCGCGCCTGCGCGGCCAGCACGTCGGCCACGCTGACGGCTACGTCGCCTACGTCGGGCTCCTGCGCGGCGGGGCGGCCGGGATCAGGCATGGGCCGGGGGGCTCGGGACCAGGGACCGGGGACCAGGGACCCGTGAGGAGCTGGGGACCAGGGACCGGGGACCGGGGACCCGGAAAAGCGGGTTGGCGGGAAGAAGCGACCTCCATGGAAGAAGGCCCCTCCGCGGGCGCGCATGCAGACGAGCGGACGCGTGCGGACAG
>NZ_JAFIWC010000021.1 GCF_017163755.1 Xanthomonas sp. | reverse complement strand
CTCGTGCGCCTGATCCACGAGGGGCTTCGCTCCGTACCCTCACCCCAACCCCTCTCCCGGTGGGAGAGGGGCTTTCGTTGCCCGGCCCTGCTTGGCGGCCAGCACTCGGCCTACTTTTGCACCGTGCCCCGGCCACGCACCGAAGCCGACACCCTTCTCCCATCGGGAGAAGGTGGCCCGAAGGGCCGGATGAGGGTACGGGGCGCAGCCTCGTGCGCCTGATCCACGAGGGGCTTCGCTCCGTACCCTCACCCCAACCCCTCTCCCGGTGGGAGAGGGGCTTTCGCTGCTCAGCCCTGTTTGGCGGCCAGCACTTGGCGGACTTTACGCCGTGCCCCGGCCGCGCCGCCGGCGCCGACATCCTATCCCTTCTCCCATCGGGAGAAGGTGGCCCGAAGGGCCGGATGAGGGTGCGGAGCGAAGCCTCGTGCGCCCGGCCCACGAGGGCTTCGCTTCCGTACCCTCACCCCAACCCCTCTCCCGAGGGGAGAGGGGCTTTCGTCGCTCAGCCCAGCTTGTCGGCCAGCACCCGGCGGATCTCGCTTTCCACCGTGCCCTTCAGCGCCGACAGCAGGAAGCCCAGCTCGGCGGTGACATGCACCTGCTTGGGCAGCAGTTCGATCCGGCCGTCCACGCCGGAGCGCGAGAACAGCAGCGCGTCGCCGTCCCAGCGCGAGTCCAGGTCGAAGCGCTCGGACAGCTTCTTGGCGGCGTCCTCGATCGCCTTGCGCGCCTGCGCGGGGGTCTTGCCATGGTCGTGGCGGATGTCGATGCTGGACATGCTGGCTCCTGGTGCGGGCGTGGCCCTGCGGAAAAGATCGCGCATTGTGCGTATGCGCGAGGTGGAGTCCAAGTGCAGCGCGCGGCAACGGTCGCTTCTGGAAGCGCAGGCAACCTGCTAGGCTGCGCCGCGTGCCCGACCTGCAAGTCCATTTCAGCAATCGCCAGCAACCCGACCGGCCCCTGCGCGCGGGCGTGCACCGCATCGTGCGCCAGGCCTCGGGTCACGTGCGCGTGGTCGACGACACCCAGGGCGCGCTGCTGCTGGCGCAGTTCTGCCTGGACCGGCGCGGGCTGTGGCTGCAGGTGGCCAACGGCGTGCGCGGCATCCACGTCAACGGGCGCCCGGTGCGGCGCATGGCGCTGCTGCGCGCCGGCGATGCGATCTATGCCGACGGCGTGGAACTGGTGGTGCAGGGCGCCTGCGCGCCGCTGCAGCGGGTGCCGGACGCGCAGCAGGGCGAGGCCGAGCACGAGGACCCGCGGCTGGTGCTGCGCGGGGTGGGCGGCCAGCATCATGGGCGCAGCTATACCGTGGACCGCCCGCGCATCGTCGGGCGGCTGCGTGAGGCCGACATCTGCATCGACGATCCCACCTTCGCCGAACGCCACGCACGCCTGGAACGGCACGGCGAACGCGTGCTGCTGCGCGGGCTCGGCGACGCCCAGACCCAGGTCAACGGCAACGTCGTGCACGACTGCTGGCTGCAGGCGGGCGACCAGCTGGTGTTCGACGCGCAGCACCGGTTCGTGCTCGAAGTGCCGCAGGCCGCCACCGGCGAGGCCCTGAAGCCCGATCCGGCGACCGACTCGGCCAGCACCGCGCCGCCGCCGGCGAAACGCGCCTCTACCGCGCGGCGCTGGCCGTGGCTGTTGCTCAGCGCGTTGCTGCTGGCGGCCGCGCTCAGCGGGCTGCTGTGGTTCGGCGCGCGCTGAACGCGCGCCACGCGCGCCAGCCGAGCAGCAGCGCCAGGATCGTCGCGTACAGCAACGGCTCGCGCACGTCCGATTTCACCAGCCACCAGAAGTGCAGCACCGCCAGCACGCCGATCGCGTAGATCGCCTTGTGCAGCTTGCCCCAGTTGCGCTTGAGCCGGCGCATCCAGCCCTGGGTGGAGGTGATCGCCAGCGGCACCAGCAGCAACCAGGCGCTGAAACCGACGGTGATGTAGGGGCGCTTGACGATCTCCTCGAAGATCTGCGTCCAGTAGCCGCGCAGGTCCAGGCCCAGATACGCGGCCAAGTGCACGCTGGCGTAGAAGAACGCATACAGCCCGAGCATGCGTCGGAAGCGCAGCAGCACCGGCTGTCCGCTGAGCTGGCGCAGCGGGGTGATGGCCAGGGTGAGCAGCAGCAGGCGCAACGCCCACAGCCCGGTGCGATGCTCGATCTCGGCCACCGGGTCGGCGCCGAGCGCGTCGCTGCCGGTCTGCCATACCTGCCAGAACTGCCAGCCCAGGAACGCCAGTGGCAGCAAGGCCAGGACATGGACCACCCCCTTGGCCGCGACCAGGCCGAAGGAACCACGCTTCATGGACATGCGGCAAACGCCCACGGCAAGCGTCGCAGACGGCAAGCGCCGGAACTGCCGGCTTTTCCCGAGTCCCCGGTCCCCGGTCCCCGGTCCCGCACCTTCAGTACCATTTCTTCAGATCCATCCCCGCATACATCGACGCCACCTGCTCGGCATAACCGTTGAACGCGCGGGTGGGGATGCGCTCGGCGAACAGCTTGCTCGCGGTGCCGGCGATGCGGCGCTCGGTCTTCTGGCTCCAGCGCGGGTGGTCTACGGCCGGATTGACGTTGGAGAAGAAGCCGTACTCCGACGGTTGCAGCTCGTGCCAGGCGGTCTCGGGCATGCGTTCGACGAACCGGATCTCCACGATCGACTTGATGCTCTTGAAGCCGTACTTCCACGGCACCAGCAACCGCAGCGGCGCGCCGTTCTGCTGCGGCAGCGGCTTGCCGTACAGGCCGGTGGCCAGCAGGGTCAGCGGGTTCATCGCTTCGTCGATGCGCAGGCCTTCCTTGTACGGCCAGTCGATCGAGCGGTAGCGGATGCCCGGCATCTGCTGCGGATCGGCCAGCGTGGTGAAGGCCACGTACTTGGCCTTGGAGGTCGGCCCGAAGCGCTTGAGCACCTCGCCCAGCGGCACGCCCAGCCACGGGATCACCATCGACCAGCCTTCCACGCAGCGCAGCCGGTAGATGCGTTCTTCCGGGACCAGGCCCTTGAGCAGGTCGTCCAGCGCCAGCGTGCCGGGCTTGTCGCATTCGCCGGACACCTTCACCGACCACGGCGCGGTGCGCAGGGTCTTGGCGGCCTTCGACGGGTCGGTCTTGTCGGTGCCGAACTCGTAGAAGTTGTTGTAGCTGGTGACGTCCTCGTAGCGGGTCTGCGGTTCGCTGGTGCGAAAGCCGCTGCGCGCCTGCTGCGCGCTCACCACGGTCTTCGGCGGTGCCGGCGGCTCGGCCTCGGCGCAGCCGGACAGGCCGACCGCCGGCGCCAGCGCCAGGGCCTGCAGCAGGCGCCGGCGATCGCGGTAGACCGCCTCGTCAGTGACCTCGCGGCTTGGGATATTGAGCACATCGCGCAGTGACATGGCTGACTCCGGCTGGGGCGGCCGGCAGCGGCCGGCGAGTTGCACACAGACTACGCGCCCGGCGGCCAATGGATGCAAATGCAACCTAAATCCCGGGCCGCAACGCTGGTGCGCTGCGGCATACTAGGCGTCTTGTCCCACAGGTGCCCCATGACACGCGCGTTCAATTTCAGTGCCGGCCCCGCGGCGTTGCCGGAATCGGTCCTGCGCCAGGCGCAGGCGGAGATGTTGGAGTGGAACGGCGTCGGCGCCTCTATCGTGGAACTGAGCCACCGCGGCGCCGAGTTCATGGCGGTGGCGGCCGAGGCCGAGGCCGACCTGCGCCGATTGATCGGCATCTCCGACGACTACGCGGTGCTGTTCCTGTCCGGCGGCGCCACCACCCAGCAGGCCTTGCTGGCGCTGAACTTCGCCGCGCCGGGACAGACCGTGGACTACGTGGTGACCGGGCACTGGGGCAAGACCGCGATCAAGCAGGTCACCCCGTACGCCAACGTGCACGTGGCCGCCAGCAGCGAGGCCGGCGGCTTCCGCGACCTCCCGCCGCGCGAGGACTGGCAGCTCAGCGCCGATGCTGCCTACGTGCACATCACCGCCAACGAGACCATCCACGGCGTGGAGTTCCGCCACGCGCCGGACGTGGGCGAGCTGCCGCTGTTCGCCGATTTCAGTTCCAGCATCGCCGCCGAGCCGATCGACGTGTCCAGGTACGCGGTGATCTACGCCGGCGCGCAGAAGAACCTGGGCCCGGTCGGCGTGGCGGTGGTGATCATCCGCAAGGACCTGCTGCAGCGCAGCGGCCAGCCGCGCGCGGACATCTTCGACTACCGCTCGCACGCCGCGCGCGACTCGATGCTCAATACGCCGCCGACCTGGAACTGGTACCTGGCCGGCCTGGTGTTCAAGTGGATGCTGGCCGAGGGCGGGGTGGAGGAGTTCGCGCGGCGCAACCTGGCCAAGTCCACGGCGGTGTACGCGGCGATCGACGGCTCCGGCGGCTTCTACCGCAACGAGGTCGCGGCGGCCGCGCGCTCGCGGATGAACATCCCCTTCTTCCTGCCGGACGAGACGCTGACCGCGCGTTTCGTCGCCGAATCCAAGGCGGCCGGGCTGCTGGCGCTGAAGGGGCACAAGGCGGTCGGCGGCATCCGCGCCTCGCTGTACAACGCGATGCCGGTGGCCGGCGCGCAGGCGCTGGTCGAGTTCATGCGCGACTTCCAGCAACGCAACGGCTGAGCCGTCCCCAGTAGGAGCGGCTCAAGGTGGCCTCGGGCCATCAGCCGCGACCAGATCGCCTCGCAGGCGCTCAGGAACATCGAGGAACCACGATCCATGGCCGCAAAGCCGAAGAAACCCCGAACCGCAGACGCCAAGCCGGCCAAGGCGACATCGACCGGCGTCGCCAAGCCCGCGGCCGCCGCGCCGGCGCTGGCCGACGTGCGCGCCAAGATCGACGAGATCGACCGCACCATCCAGGCGCTGATCGCCGAGCGCGCGCAGTTCGCGCACCAGGTCGGCAAGGCCAAGGGCAAGCTCGCCGCGGCGGTGGACTACTACCGTCCCGAACGCGAGGCGCAGGTGTTGCGCATGGTGGTGGACCGCAACCAGGGCCCGCTCAGCGACGAGGTGCTGGTGCATGTGTTCCGCGAGATCATGTCCGCGTGCCTGGCGCAGCAGGAGCCGTTGAAGATCGGCTATCTCGGCCCGGAAGGCACCTTCAGCCAGCAGGCGGTGCTCAAGCACTTCGGCCGTTCGGCGGTGGGCCTGCCGATGGCCAGCATCGAGGAAGTGTTCCAGGAAGTGGAGAGCGGCAGCGCCGATTTCGGCGTGGTCCCGGTGGAGAACTCGGGGCAGGGCACGATCCAGGTGACGCTGGACATGTTCCTGACCTCGAACCTGAAGATCTGCGGCGAGACCGAGCTGCGCGTGCACCAGTACCTGCTGTCGCGCAGCGGCCGGCTCGATGCGATCGAGCGCATCTACGCGCATCCGCAATCGTTCGCGCAGACCGCCGGCTGGCTGCGCGCGCATCTGCCCAAGGTCGAGAAGATCCCGGTGTCGAGCAACGCCGAGGGCGCGCGGCGTGCGCGCAACGCCGAGGATGCGGCGGCGATCGGCGGCGAGAGCGCGGCGCATGTCTATGGCCTGAAGAAGGTCATCATGAAGTCGATCGAGGACGACGACGACAACACCACGCGCTTCCTGGTGATCGGCCGGCAGATCTTCCCGCCGTCCGGGCACGACCGCACGTCGGTGCTGGTGTTCATCCACGACAAGCCGGGGGCGCTGTTCGACGTGCTCAGCCCGTTCGCGCGGCATGGGATCAGCATGAACCGGATCGAGTCGCGGCCGTCGCACCAGGCCAAGTGGGAATATGGGTTCTTCATCGATCTGGCCGGCCATGTGGAGGACGAGGCGATGAAGCAGGCGTTGGCGGAGTTGAAGGCGCATTCTGCGCAGATCAAGGTGTTGGGGTCTTATCCGGTGGCGGTGCCTTGAACTTGCTGGTGTAACTGCGACGGCTGATGCAAAAGCAATAGCAGATGCACTAGCGACAGCAGATGCAAAGGCAAAGGCTTTCGCGCGTTGCGCGACTTACTTTGATCGGCCTGCGGCCGCTGAGGAGCGCTTCTTTGAACGGCCAAAGAAAAGTAAGCAAAAGAAAGGCCTTCCCCAGTCGGGTCGCCCCGCGCTGCGCGCGGGGTCCGCTAGCAACCTGGGATTTTTCGATGGCACATCCCTGTGCCAACGAAAAACGACGCGCATCCTGCGCGTCGCCCCTACGGGGTTTTTCCCAGGCCGCTCGCCGCCCCTCAATGGGGACTCCTGAAGAGCACATGCAACAGCAACAGCAAGATCAACGGCAATAGCAAGAGCAAGAGCAAGAGCAACAGCAATAGCAACAGCAAGAGCAAGAGCAAGAGCAAGAGCAAGAGCAACAGCAATAGCAACAGCAATAGCAACAGCAACAGCAAGAGCAAGAGCAAGAGCAACAGCAATAGCAACAGCAAGAGCAAGAGCAAGAGCAAGAGCAAGAGCAAGAGCAAGAGCAAGAGCAAGAGCAAGAGCAACAGCGGAGCCCGCTTGCGGGCGGCGACGGACATTTCAGGAACGGTGATGAGCAACGAGCAGTACTGGATCGCGACGAAGGGCTCTGCATTGCAGGGGACGTTGGAGGTGCCGGGCGACAAGTCGGTGTCGCACCGGGCGGTGATGTTCGCGGCGCTGGCCGATGGCGTGTCGCGCATCGACGGGTTCCTGGAGGGCGAAGACACGCGTTCGACCGCGGCGATCTTCGCCAGGCTCGGCGTCAGGATCGAAACGCCGTCGCCGTCGCAGCGGATCGTGCACGGCGTCGGCGTCGATGGCCTGCAGGCGCCGCAGGGGCCGCTGGATTGCGGCAACGCCGGCACCGGCATGCGCCTGCTCGCAGGCCTGCTTGCGGCGCAGCCGTTCGACAGCGTCCTGGTCGGCGACGAGTCGCTGTCCAAGCGGCCGATGCGCCGGGTCACCGAACCGCTTGCCAGGATGGGCGCGCGCATCGACACCGAAGCCAACGGCGTGCCGCCGTTGCGCATCCACGGCGCACAGCCGCTGCGCGGGATCGATTTCGCCTCGCCGGTGGCCAGCGCGCAGGTCAAGTCGGCGGTGCTGCTGGCCGGCCTGTATGCCGAAGGCGAAACCCGCGTGCACGAGCCGCACCCTACCCGCGACTACACCGAACGCATGCTCGCCGCGTTCGGCGTGGACATCGGGTTCTCGCCGGGGTTCGCCGCATTGCGCGGCGGGCAGCGGCTGCGTGCGACCGATATCCAGGTGCCGGCGGACTTTTCCTCGGCCGCGTTCTTCATCGTCGCCGCCAGCGTGATTCCCGGTTCGCAGCTGCTGTTGCGCGAAGTGGGCCTGAATCCGCGGCGCACCGGTCTGCTGGCCGCGCTGCGCCTGATGGGCGCGGACATCGCCGAGGAAAACCCGCGCACCCGCGGCGGCGAGCCGGTGGCCGATCTGCGCGTGCGCTACGCGCCGCTGCGTGGCGCACAGATTCCAGAATCGGTGGTGCCGGACATGATCGACGAGTTTCCGGCGCTGTTCGTTGCCGCTGCTGCCGCGTCCGGGCGCACGGTGGTCAGCGGTGTGGCCGAATTGCGAGTCAAGGAATCGGATCGGCTGGCGGCGATGGCCACCGGACTGCGTAGCTTGGGCGTGACCGTGGATGAGACCGCCGACGGCGCCACCATCCACGGCGGCGGCGGGCTGAGCGGCGGCGTCATCGACAGCCATGGCGATCACCGTATCGCGATGGCGTTCGCGATCGCCGGGCAACTGGCCGACGGGCAGGTCCGGATCAACGACGTCGCCAATGTGGCGACGTCGTTCCCCGGGTTCGACGCGCTGGCGCGCCGCGCCGGCTTCGGGCTTACGACGCCGGCTTGAATTCGACCGGCAGGCGCACGCTGCTGGGCACCGCGCGGCCATCCTTCAGCGCCGGCTCGAAGCGCCATTCGCGGACCGTGCCGAGCACGGCGCGGTCCAGGTCGCGGTTGCGTTGGCCGCGATGCTCGATGATGCTCGCATCGACCACATTGCCCCGCGCATCGATATCCAGCTGCGCCACCAGGCTGCCTTCGATGCCGGCGCGCAGCGCGGCCGGCGGGTAACGCAGTTCGGCGTTGCCGGCCAGCGGGCGCGGGTCGCGATTGGCCGCGACGGCAGGCTTGCGCTGCGGCTGCCTGGAACTGGTGCGGGCCGGCTCGGCGCGCGGCGGGTTCTCGGCCGGCGTGGCCTGTTGCGGTGCGGACGGTGTCGCCGGCAGCGGCGGCGTTGCCGACGGGCGTTCGCGCGCCAGCCACCAGCCGCTGGCGGCCAGCACGATGGCCAGCAGAATCACCCAGGCCCAGGGCGAGCCGCGGTGGGCATGGGTGGGCGTGGAGACATCGCGCGAATGCATGTCCTGCGTATCGTGTCGTGTCGACATGGCCTTGGTCCTGCGTCTTGTGACGCGGCCAGTCTTGCGCGGGAAATGTTCCGGGTGTGTCAGCCGGCCGTGAACGGGGGCGCCGCGGCGGTGGTTTCGTTCAGCTACTGACCCGGCTTGAAATCGAACGGAATCTCGATGCTGCCGGGCACCGCCTGGCCGTTGCGCTGCGCCGGCCGGAACCGCCAGCGGCGCACCGCCTCCATCGCCGCGCGATCCAGGTCGCGCGATCCGCTGCGCTTGAGCAATGCCACCCCGGCAGGCGCGCCGCTGGCGTCCACCTCGACGCGGACCACGACCGTGCCGCTGTCGCCACGGCGCAGCGCCGCCGGCGGATATCGCGGCGGCGGCATCTGTCCCTCCATCGGCAGCGGGCGGTTGCCCGGCGCCATCGCCTGCTGGTTGCCGGGGGCCGCATCGCCGGGCGCCGCAGGAGCGGCGGCCGGGGGCGGCGGCGGTGCGGTCTCGACCAGCTGCGGCACTTCGTCGTCGGGCGCGGCCGGTTTGGCCTGCGGCATGTCGCTGGCGCCGGTACCGGCAGGCAGCGGCTCGGGCAGCGGCTTGATGTCCGCGGCCGCGTCCTGCTGCACCTGCGCCGGCTGCGGCTTGTAGAAATCGTTGTTCTTGCGCCCGGCCAGCCACACCGCGAGGAACAGCAGCAGACCGGCGCAGAACGCGATGCCGATGATCACGAGAAGGCGGCGCGGCAGGCGCAGCACGATGCCGGTGTTCGAGGACGGACGCGACGTGGACATGGAGCTCACCTTCGGATGAGCGCACGATTCTGGCATAGCGTCGGTGAATCGGCGCGCCGCGCCGGCCAGGGCGCGGCACAATCGCGGCCGACAGGCGATAATGCGCCGCTCCGATCCGTCCACGTGCCACGCCCATGCTCGATCCCGTCCTGCTCCGCCAACAGCCCGCCGACCTCGCCGAACGCCTGCGCAGCAGCCGCGGCTATGCCCTGGACGTCACCGCCCTGGAGGCCCTGGAGGCCGACCGCAAGCGCATCCAGGTGCGTACCCAGGAACTGCAGAGCCTGCGCAACAGCCGCTCCAAGGCCATCGGCCAGGCCAAGGCCAAGGGCGAGGACGCGAGCGCGCTGATGGCCGAGGTGGCCGGATTCGGCGACGAGCTGAAGGCATCGGAGCAGCGCCTGGACGAGATCCGCGCGCAGCTGGAAACGATCGCGCTGGAGATCCCGAACCTGCCGCAGGACGACGTGCCGCCCGGCAAGGACGAAGCCGACAACGCCGAGGTGCATCGCTGGGGCACGCCGCGTGCGTTCGACTTCGAGGTCAAGGACCACGTCGAGCTCGGCGCGCGCCATGGCTGGCTCGATGGCGACACCGCGGCCAAGCTGTCCGGCGCGCGCTTCACCGTGCTGCGCGGCGCCGTGGCCAAGCTGCACCGCGCGCTGGCCCAGTTCATGCTCGACCTGCATGTCGACGCGCACGGCTACGAGGAGACCAACGTGCCGTTGCTGGTCAATGCCGACGCGCTGCGCGGGACCGGGCAGTTGCCCAAGTTCGAGGACGACCTGTTCCGCACCGCGATCGGCGATGCGCCGCGCTACCTGATCCCCACCGCGGAAGTGCCGTTGAGCAACATCGTCCGCGACGAGATCCTCGACGCCGAGCGCCTGCCGCTGCGCATGACCGCGCACTCGTTGTGCTTCCGCGCCGAAGCCGGCAGCCACGGCCGCGACACCCGCGGCATGATCCGCCAGCACCAGTTCGAGAAGGTCGAACTGGTCAGCGTGTGCCGCCCCGAGGACAGCGCCGCCGAGCACGAGCGCATGACCCGCTGCGCCGAGGCCGTGCTGAAAAAGCTCGGGCTGCCGTACCGCAAGGTGCTGCTGTGCACCGGCGACATGGGCTTCTCCGCGACCAAGACCTACGATCTGGAGGTGTGGCTGCCGTCGCAGCAGGCCTACCGCGAGATCTCCTCGTGCTCTAACTGCGGCGATTTCCAGGCGCGGCGGATGCAGGCGCGGTGGCGCAATCCGGCCACCGGCAAGCCGGAGCTGCTGCATACGCTCAATGGCTCCGGCACCGCCGTGGGTCGGGCGATGATCGCGGTGATGGAGAACTACCAGAACGCCGACGGTTCGATCGGCGTGCCCGAGGCGCTGCGCCCGTACATGGGCGGCGTCGACCGTATCGCCTGATCGCCGTCCGCTCGCTCCCGCCGCATCGCGGCGGCGGGAACCAGCGCGGCGGTATGGGGCTACAAGCAAGCGGCATCGCATCCGCGCCGCCGGGCTGCGTGGCGGTGCGGAGGAAGTGCATCGGGGGCCGGCTCGGCGCCGAGATCCGCCAGATCGCATTGCTGCGACGAAAGCGCATGGAGCGGCTTCGATCGCGACAGGTTCTGCGGATACGGCTCGCGGCACCCGGCCTCGCCCGGCTGGTCGACGCTGCGATGGACGCGAGCGCTGCCATGGAGCCTGGTTCGACCGCATGGTGGAGTGCCGCAGCTTCGCCCCAGTGCCACAGTGCGGGCGATCCGAATGCGCAGGCGAACGGCGTGCCCTGCAACTCGGCGAACGCTCGCACAGCGGCCTCGTCCGCCGGGAGCCGGCCCTGCGCCTACGCCGCGACCGGCATCGCCTGCGGCCCGGGAATCGAGGCGAGAGCGGCGGCGATCGCCTCGACCCGATGCTGCGGCGAATACGCCACGCCTTCGGCGCGGACGAATTCCACGTCGGCGATGCCGAGGAAGCCGAACACCTGGCGCAGATAGGGCTCCTGGAAATCGGTGGGCGCGCCGCTGTGGATGCCGCCGCGGCCGCTGGCCACGATCACGCGCTTGCCGCCGGCCAGCCCCTGCGGGCCTTTTTCGGTGTAGCGGAAGGTGCGTCCGGCGACTGCGACCCGGTCGATCCACGCCTTCAGCGTGGACGGAATGCCGAAGTTGTACATCGGCGCACCGATCACCAAGACGTCGGCATCGAGGAACTGCTGCAATACGCGTTCGGCCGCTTCGGCCTGCGCGGCGTCGCTGCCGGCCAGCGACGCCGCGGTCAGATGGGGCAGGGGATCGCGGTCCAGGTCGCGGTAGTCGACCTGCAGGCCGGGCACGTTCGCCTGCCAACGGGCGACGATGGCGGCGGACAGTTCGCGGGTGACCGAGGATTGGCCGAGCGCGCTGGAATCCAGGTGCAGTAGTTTCATGGCAGTACCTTGTTTCCTAGAGTGGCGGCGGGCGCCGCGTTGGGAGACAAGGTAGATCGTTGCGATGGTGGGATAAAGATGATTAAATACCACGTATCGTTCTAAATTCGGAACCTGACATGCACGACCTCAACGACCTGTACTACTTCGCGATGGTGGTCGACCACGGTGGTTTCGCCGCCGCCGAACGCGCGCTTGGCATTCCCAAGTCGCGACTGAGCCGCCGCATCAGCCAGCTGGAGACCGACCTGGGCGTGCGCCTGCTGCAGCGCTCGACGCGGCGTTTCGCAGTCACCGACGTCGGCACGAGCGTGCACCGCCACGCGCAGACCATGCTCGCCGAGGCGCAGGCCGCGCGCGAGGTGGTGGACAGGCTCAGCGCCGAACCGCGCGGACTGGTGCGCGTCAGCGTGCCGGTATCGCTGGCGCAGATGCAGCTGCCCAAGCTGCTGCCGATCTTCCTGGACCAGTATCCGAAGGTGCGCTTGCAGCTGAACATCAGCAACCGTCGCGTGGACATCATCAACGAAGGCTACGACGTGGCGCTGCGCGTGCGTTCGCGACTGGACGACGACGGCAGCCTGGTGATGCGCAGCTTCGGCCAGGTGCAGGAACTGCTGGTGGCCAGCCCGAAGTACCTCGACCGCGCCGGTCGCCCGAGCGATCCGGAGGAACTGAGCTCGCATGTCACCCTGAGCACCAGCGAGGACGAGGCGCGCCAGCGCTGGGAACTGCACGGCCCGGCCGGCGAGGTGCGCCGCGTCGACCTGCAGCCGCGCGTGGCCGGGTTCGATTTCCCGTTGCTGCAGTCGATGGTGAAGGACGGCTTCGGCATCACCATGCTGCCGGAGACCGTCTGCGCCGACGCCGTGCGCAAGGGCGAACTGGAAGTGGTGCTGCCGCAGTGGTCGCTGCCGCAGGGCATCTGCCATGCGGTGTTCGCATCGCGCCGCGGCCTGCTGCCGGCGGTACGGGTGTTCATCGACTTCCTCGCCGAACACCTGCCGCGCCAGATCGAGGCCTCGCGCCTGGACTGCAGCGGCTGCCCGGAGCGCAAGGCGATCAAGCACTCCACGATCAGCGCGATGGCGGTGGAGGCCGGCTGAGCAAATCCGCCGCGCCCGTGCGAAAATGCCGCCGCGGTCGCGCGTCCAGCCATGCGCGGCGACGTCTGCGGCGGGCCCTGCCGCGTGCGGGGGCAACGCGACATGCATCGGAGAGATGGCCGAGCGGTTTAAGGCACCGGTCTTGAAAACCGGCGAAGGGTCAAACCTTCCGTGGGTTCGAATCCCACTCTCTCCGCCATTGTCCGTACCGGTTCGCGTATATGCGTCGCGCCCGGGTTTTGCCCCAGCGGACGCCGGCAGAGCGGGCGCGTCTGCGCGCAGATGCCCGCAGTAGGAAATTTCTTGTACTGCGGTCGCCGCCTGGCGCTCGAACATGAAGGTTTCATCCATGCACGGGGTCAGAAAAGTCTGACCCCATATCAGGATATGCCCTGATAACCATGTCCGCCGCGACCGGGCACACTGCGCCTGCCTAACGCAGGTACCGCCTCGATTTTCCTTGGAAAACACGCAAGGCTGGTCACTCGCTCCTGCGGGCCGGGCCTTGAGTAAGTCCGGCGTGGTGCTGTTGAATCCCGAACGACAGTGCGATGCGATGCATCGCGCTGCCCGTGGCGTTTTCACGATTTGTCTACAGCCGCGGGTTGCCCTGAACAGTTCACGCCGCTAGTCTGGCCGCTGCGGCGTTCGCTGCGTTGGGGTTAACACGAGATGGCCATCAGAGTATTTTTGGTCGACGATCACGCTCTCGTCCGGACCGGCATGAGGCTGATCCTGTCGAACCAGACCGATATCGAAATCGTAGGCGAGGCCGACAGCGGCGAAAGCGCGCTGCCGCAGATCCGCCAGCTCAAGCCGGACATCGTGCTGTGCGATCTGCACATGCCCGGCGTCAGCGGTCTGGAAGTGACCGAGCGGATCATGAAAGGCGACCACGGCACCAAGGTCATCATCGTTTCGGTGCTGGAAGACGGCCCGCTGCCCAAGCGGTTGCTCGAGGCCGGCGCGTCCGGCTACGTCGGCAAGGCCGGCGATGCGCAGGAACTGCTGCGCGCGGTGCGCGACGTGGCGATGGGCAAACGCTACCTCGGCAGCAACATCGCGCAGAACCTGGCGCTGGCCAATCTCGAGGGCGGCAGTTCGCCGTTCGACGCGCTGTCGCCGCGCGAGCTGGAAGTGGCGTTGCTGTTGACCCGCGGTCTGCGCCAGGAAGACATCGCCAAGCGCCTGAGCCTCAGCGCCAAGACGGTCAACACGCACAAGGCGCGGCTGTTCGAGAAGGTCGGCATCCACGACAACATCGCGCTGGCACGTCTTGCCACGCAGTACGGCTTGCTGGACCCGGCGCATCCTCTGTAGCGCGCGCCCGCCAGCGGATGGGATGGATTGGAAAAGCGGCCACCGGGCCGCTTTTTCTGCGTATGGGTTCTCGACGCTGCAAAGCGCGCAGCAGGCGCTGGCCGTGAGATGTTCGGTGGAGCCCGTCGGGACTGGCGTTCCTCCCACCGCCTGCGTTCGCCTGGCGAACGGGAGCCTGGGCAGAGATTCGTGCTCGGGCTGTAGGCTGGACATCGGGTCAGGCGGAACTTGTCCTGTCGCAGGCAGACACTCCTCAAAACAGGCAGACGCTCCTCAAAAAAAAGCGGCCCGAAGGCCGCTTTTTTTTTGCACTGCGACGGCGTCGATCAGCCGGCGCGTTCCTTGTGCTTGTCGTCGGCGTCATCGTCGTTGTCGCCCGGCTTGTCCGCCGAAGCGACGACGTGCTGGGCGACCGGTGCCGGCGCGTCGGCCGGAATCGCCGGTGCCGTCGATGGAGTCGATGGCGCATCGAACAAGCCGCTGCTCGCCGGTGCCGGCGCGGAGGCAGGTGCCGCCGCGCGTTCGGCCGGCGCCGCCGCGACCGGCGCGGGGGCCGGCGCATCGTCGGACACCGCCGGCTCTTCCGGCAACGCATCCAGCAGCGTCGTCTGCACCGGCATGTAGGGCGTCGGCTTGCTGGCTTCGTCCGTGGCCGTTGCAGCCGGCTCCGGCTCCGGTTCCGAGGCGCTGGGCGCGAAGGCATCGTCCGCCTGCGCAAGCTTGGCGACAGGAGCCGGCGCCGGTGCGAACTCGGGCTCGCGATGCGCGGACGCAGAGAACGATTCGGCGACCTTTTCCGGTGCCGGCACCGCTTCCGCTGCCGCCACAGGCGCCGGCGTTGCGGCCGGTGCATGCGTTTCGACGGCCGCAGGCGCTTCGGCCTGGACCGATGCCTGCGCCGCTTCGATCGCCGACGATGCGGATGCCTGCGGCGGTTCGGCCGCAGGTGCCGCCGCCTGCACGGGCTCCGGAGGCGCGACGGGCGGCGCGGCAGCGGCAGGCTCGGCCGAAATGTCGGCCGAAGCCGCCACCGGCACCGCCGACAAGCTCGCCGCCACCGTGGCCGGCGTCTGCGGCTGCGTTTGCACCGGTGCCGACGCGGCCGCCGGGCCATCGGCCGCTACGGCGGCGGCCGGCGCACGTTCGCGACGCTCCGGACGCGGCTCGCGCTTTTCCTGCGCGGCACGCGGCGGCTTGGGCTCGCTCGTTTCCGCCGCACTCGCGTCGTCGTCGAAGTCGAACTCGGGCTGGCTGCGGCTCGGCGCATTGCTCGGCTCGCCGTCGTTGTCGCCGGCGTCCAGGTCCTGGTCGTCGAGCGACCCGGCTTCGGCACCGCTGCCGGCCTCGCCATTGCCGCGACGGCGACGGCGTCCACCGCGACGACCGCGGCGGCGGCGGCTGCCGCCTTCGCCGCCGTCTTCGGCATTGTCGCCGTTCTCGCCGGCGGGCACCGCCTGCGCGGTTTCCGCTTCGCTGTCGCGCAGGTCCACTGCCGGGTCTGCAGCCACGGGCGAGGGCGTCGGCGCGAACGCCGCCGGCTCGGCCGGCTGCTTGTCGGTACCGGCCGCGAGCGCGCCGCCGGCGGCCGCCGCGGCGGCGATCGTCGTGGCATCTGCCGCGGGCGTGGCCGGGATGGCCGTAGGCCTGGCGCCGGCGTCATCCGGACGCGGCGCACGCGCCGGCCTGTCGGTCTGCGCCTGTGCCGGATCCTGCTGCGGCCTGGGCTGGCGTGGCGGGTTCTGCGGCTGTTGCTGCTTGGGCGGCTTGGGCGGCTGCGGCGCCTGCGCCGGTTTGGCCTGCTGCAGCGGCTGCTCGTTGCGCTGCGGCTTGGGCTGGGCATTGTTGCCGCCCTGCGCGCCGCCGCCGTTGGGACGGCGTTCTTCGCGCCGCGGATTGCCGCCGCCATTGTTGCCGCGGGCGGCATTGCCGCCCTGGCCGCCGGCGCGACTGCCGTCGCGGCGCGAATTGCGCTCGCCGCGATCGTTGCGGCCGCGTCCGCCGTCCTGGCGCGGGCGCTGCGCCGGCTCGTTCGGCACCGGGGCCGGCGCCGCGGCATCGCCGCCGCCGAAGATGCGCTTGAGCCAGCCGACCACGCCTGCCGCCGGGGCGGGCGCGACGGGCGCCGGCGCTGCGGCCACGGGCGCCGCGGCCACCGGTTCCTGCGGTTCCGGAATCTCGCGCACCGGTGCCGGCTGCGAATGCTTCACGTGGGTCACCGCCGGCGCGGCGGGGATGTTCAGCTGCGCCTTGGTCAGCGCATGCACCGGCAGCTTGCGCGGGGTGTTGCGCTGGTAGCTGGGCTTGGCGCTTTCCTCGCCGAGCTCGTTGTCACGCAGGCGCGTGACTTCGTAGTGCGGCGTGTGCATCTGCTCGTCGGCGACGATGACGATCGGCGCGTCGTGGCGCTTCTCGATCTCGGTGAGCGCGCGGCGCTTCTCGTTGAGCAGGTAGTTGGCGATCTCCACCGGGGCCTGTACCAGCACCTGCCCGGTATTCTCCTTCATCGCGTGCTCCTCGGCGACGCGGATGATCGACAGCGACAGCGACTCGACGCTGCGCATGCGGCCATGGCCGTCGCAGCGCGGGCACACGATCTGGCTGGACTCGCCCAGCGACGGACGCAGGCGCTGGCGGCTCATCTCCAGCAGGCCGAAGCGCGAGATGCGGCCGATCTGCACCCGCGCGCGGTCGTACTTGAGCGCGTTCTGCAGGCGGTTCTCGACCTCGCGCTGGTGCTTGCTGGAGGCCATGTCGATGAAGTCGATGACCACCAGGCCGCCGAGATCGCGCAGGCGCAGCTGGCGCGCCACCTCTTCGGCGGCCTCCAGGTTGGTCTGGAACGCGGTGTCCTCGATGTCGCTGCCCTTGGTCGCGCGCGAGGAATTGACGTCCACCGCGGTCAGCGCCTCGGTCTGGTCGACCACGATCGAGCCGCCGGACGGCAGGCGCACGCTGCGCTCGTAGGCCGCCTCGATCTGCGATTCGATCTGGAAACGGTTGAACAGCGGGATGTCGTCGGTGTAGTGCTTGAGCTTGCGCAGGCTCTGCGGCATCACCTGCTGCATGAACTCCTGGGCATCGCCGTACATCTCGGGGGTATCGACCAGGATCTCGCCGATATCGGCGCGCAGGTAGTCGCGCAGGGCGCGGATGATCAGGCGCGATTCCTGGTAGATCAGGAACGGCGCCGGCTTGGCCAGCGCGGCCTCGGCGATCGACTTCCACACCTGCAGCAGGTAGTCCAGGTCCCACTGCAGCTCTTCGGCATCGCGGCCGACGCCGGCGGTGCGGATGATCACGCCCATGTCGTCGGGGATGTTCAGCTTGTCCAGCGCTTCCTTCAGCGCGGCGCGGTCCTCGCCCTCGATCCGGCGCGAGACGCCGCCGGCGCTGGGCGAGTTCGGCATCAGCACCATGTAGCGCCCGGCCAGCGAGATGAACGTGGTCAGGGCGGCGCCCTTGTTGCCGCGTTCCTCCTTGTCGACCTGGACCACCACCTCCTGTCCCTCGCGCAACAGCTCGCGGATCGTTGCCTTGTTGTGGTCGACCCCGGCCTGGAAGTAGTCGCGGGAGATTTCCTTCAGCGGCAGGAAGCCGTGACGCTCGCCGCCGTATTCGACGAAGGCGGCCTCGAGCGAGGGTTCGAGCCGGGTGATGCGGCCTTTGTAGATGTTGGACTTCTTCTGTTCCTTGGACGGCTGTTCGATGTCGATGTCGTACAGGGTCTGGCCGTCCACGATGGCCACGCGCAGTTCTTCTGCCTGCGTGGCGTTGATCAGCATTCGCTTCATTGTTGCGTTCCTCGCGCTGCTACCGCGCGGAACGCCATGGGGTTTCGCCTCTGGTCACGGTTCGCTGCCCATCGCGCAGGCGCGGGGAGGGCGGCTTGAGCTTCCAGCGCTACGACACCACGGCGAGCCGCGGGAGCGCTTCTTTCTTTTTAGGTGTTTCAGGGCCGGTAGCGACTCCAGCCAGGCTGGGTCGCCGCACGGGGCATGTTCAGCGCGGACGCTTGTGGCGTCCGGCGATGGCCGGGTAGGCCGGTGAGCCGCTAACATGGCCGCCCCGGGGGCGGTGGCCGCGCACTGTGCCGGATTCGTCGCAAGCCGGGCTTCTGGCCCTGAGCTAACTTTCAACGAAATCAAACCCTTATCTCGCGCCCCGAGTGTAACAGAATAAACTGCCTGATGACTTCCCCCCCGATCCCCCCGAAGCCCCGCGAGGGCGCTGCCGCGGTCCGCATTCTCAAGGTTCCCGAAGACCGGGCCGGCCAGCGTGTAGACAACTTCCTGCTCGGGCACTTGAAAGGTGCGCCGCGCAGCCTGGTCTACAAGCTGATGCGCAGCGGCCAGGTCCGGGTCAACGGCGGCCGCACCAAGGCCGAACGCAAGCTGGAAGCGGGCGACGAGGTGCGCATCCCGCCGGTGCGGCTGGCCGAGGAGGGCGAGAAGGCGCTGCCGCCGGAGGCGTTCATGGCCCGGCTGCAGGCGGCGATCGTCTACGAGGACGCGCGGCTGCTGGTGCTGAACAAGCCCTCCGGCGTGGCCAGCCATGGCGGCAGCGGGATCAGCCACGGCGCGATCGAGACCCTGCGCGCACTGCGGCCGAACCAGAGCCTGGAACTGGTGCACCGGCTGGACCGGGACACGTCCGGGCTGCTGATCGTGGCCAAGAAGCGCTCGGCGCTGACCGAAATGCAGGCGCTGATGCGCGAAGGCGACAGCGTCGACGGCGGCGGCATCAGCAAGCGCTACCTGACCCTGCTGGTCGGGCGCATGCCCGACGGGGTGATGAGTGTGGACGCGCCGCTGCATATCGGCCTGCGCCAGGGCGGCGAGCGCCACGTGCAGGTCAACGCCGCCGGCAAGGCGTCGCTGAGCCACTTCCGGGTACTCGAGCGGCGCGGCGGGCATTCGTTCTGCGAGGTGCGCATCGAGACCGGGCGCACCCACCAGATCCGCGTGCACGCCCAGCACCTGGGGCACCCGGTGGCCGGCGACGACAAGTACGGCGACGAGGCGACCAACAAGCGCCTGCGCGAGCAGATCGGACTCAAGCGCCTGTTCCTGCACGCGGCATCGCTGGAATTCGCGCTGGACGGCGGGCAGACGCCGTACGTGCTCAACGCGCCGCTGGCCGACGAACTGAGCGAGGCGCTGAACCGGCTGGGGTGAGAGGGGCCGGGACTCGTGACTCGGGACTCGGAATTGCTGAAGCGGGAGCTCCTGATCGGCTGGCCTGCTGGTGGTCATGACGCAGGAAGATCGCCGCCGCGCTTCTTTCGAGTCCCGAGTCCCCCGTCCCGAGTCCCGGCTCCATCACCACTTGAACAACACCAGGCTGATCGCCAGCGTGCCCATGCCTGCGATCAGCCCGTACACGGTCTCGTGGCCCTTGGCGTAGCGCTTGGCCGCCGGCAGCAGTTCGTCCAGGGCCAGGAACACCATCACCCCGGCGATGACCCCGAACACGCTGCCGAACACCGCCTCGGACAGGAACCGGGACAACAGCAGGTAGCCCAATGCCGCGCCGATCGGCTCGGCCAGCCCGGACAGCAGGCTGGCGGCGAAGGCATAGGACTTGCGTCCGGTGGCGTAGTACACCGGCACCGCGATCGCGATGCCCTCGGGGATGTTGTGCACGGCGATGGCGAAGGCCAGCGGCATGCCGACCGACGGGCTTTCCAGCGTGGCGAAGAACGTGGCCAGGCCTTCGGGGAAGTTGTGCGCGGTGATCGCCACCGAGGTCAGCAGGCCCACGCGCTTGATGTAGGCGCGGTTGTTGTCGCGGAACAGCGGATCGTCGGCGTTGAGGCTTTCGTGCGGATTGGGCACCAGCCGGTCGATCACCACGATCAGCGCCACGCCGGCCAGGAACGCCAGCGTGCCGTAGGTGTAGCCCAGCCGCGGATCGAAGGCGTGGGTGAACGAAGCGATCGACTTGTTGAGGATTTCCGACAGCGACACGTACACCATCGCGCCGCCGGCGAAGGCCAGCCCGAAGGCGAGCATGCGCGGATTGGGTCCCTTGGAGAACAGCACCAGCACGCTGCCCAGGCCCGTGGCCAGCCCTGCGGCGAGGGTGACGGCCAGGGCGATCCAGACGTTGTGCAGCGGGATATCGAGCATGCGCCAGCTTCTCTAGTTGCGTATCGGTGGCGAGGATGAGAGCTGGCGCGGGGCTGGCACGGCGTGAAGGCGGGGAGCGTGCCGCGTCAACGCGGCACCTGGCGCCTGCCGTGGGGCCGGCGCCGGCGAATGCGGAACAACGGGCGCATGGGCCGTCGCGTCGGCCGGACAGCTCAGCCCGGGCGGCGCTGCGCGTCCAGCGCGAAGCACTGGTCGGGGCGCGGCTGCGGCGCGGTGAAGTTCACCGGTACCTGGATCGTCCACGGCACCGCCTTGCCGTTGCGGGTGGCCGGCTTGAACAGCCACTCGCGCACCCGCTGCTGTGCCGACTCGTCCAGCTTGGGCTGGCCGCTGCTGGTCGCCACGCGCACGTCGCTGGGCTTGCCGTCCACCCCGATCACCACGTTCAGCACCGCTTTGCCGCCGATCCCGGCGCAGGCCAGCTCGATCGGATACTCCGGCGGCGGGGTCTGCACCGCCGCGACCTCGGTCGGCGGCACGGCCACGGTCTGGGTCTGGTTCTGTTCGGATTTGCCGCAGGCGCCCAGGAGAAGGGCGGCGCCCAGGGCGGCGAGGGGCAGGGCGGCGGCGCGGGAAACGATAGGCATGGCAGTCACTCGGTGAGGGCGGACGCCTTGGCGGCGCAGATGAAGTCGTTTTCGCTCAGGCCGCCGACGTCGTGGGTGGAGTAGCGCACCACCACGCGGTCGTAGTGCACGCCCAGGTCGGGATGGTGGTCCTCGCGATGGGCGATCCAGGCCAGCGCGTTCACGAACGCCAGGGTCCGGTGATAGTCCGGGAAGCGGAACGTGCGGCTGATCGCCATGCCGTTCTCCACCACCTCCCAGCCGGGTACCTGCGGCAGCAGTTCGGCCAGGCGCGCCTGGCTGAGCTTGTATTCGCTGCCCTTGCGCGGCGCGCAGTGCGCCTGGACGAGGGGAATCAGGTCGTTCATGTGGGGCCTCCGGGGCAGGCGGGCCGCAGCGGCCGCCCGACGGTAGAATTGGCGATGAGCGGATAACGCGGACGGGGCTAGAATAACCGGATGATCCAGATCTCCGACAACGCGCAAACCCATTTCCGCAAACTGATCGAACGCGAGGCGGTGCCCGGCATGGGCGTGCGGCTGAGCGCGGTCGATCCCGGCACCCCGCGCGCCGACGCGCGCCTGGAGTTCGCCGAACCGGCCGATCTGGCCGGCGACGAATGGGCCATCGACTGCGCCGGCTTCACCCTGTACGTGGCCGCCGACAGCGTGGGCTGGCTGGACGGCGCCGAAATCGACTACGTCACCCAGGGCACCGGGCAGCAGCTCACCATCAAGGCGCCGAAGATCAAGGGCGAGGTGCCGGGCGAGGCCGCCTCGCTGGTCGAACGGGTGCGCTGGGTGGTGGAAAACGAGGTCAACCCGCAGCTGGCCCAGCACGGCGGACGCGTGGCGGTGCAGGAAGTGTCGGCCGAGGGCGTGGTGCTGCTGCGCTTCGGCGGCGGCTGCCAGGGCTGCGGCATGGCCGACGTGACCATGAAGCAAGGGATCGAGAAGACGCTGATGGGGCGCGTGCCGGGCATCACCGCGGTGCGCGACGCCACCGACCACGACGGCGGCAGCGCACCGTACATCCCGCGCGATACCGCGGCCTGATTTCCCTGCCACGCCGGTGACGAGAGCCGCCGACATCCTCGACGCGCTGCTGGCGCGTTCGCCGAGGACGCTGCCGCGCGATCGTCGCACCGGGCTGCCGTACGGGTGGGCGCACTGGCTCGTCTCGTTGCCGCCGCTGCCGCGCCCGTTCAGCGGCAGCGACGTGACCGCGATCCTGGCGCAACGCGCGCTCCCGGCGGCGGCGCCGCGCTCGCCCGGGCTCAATGCCTGGCAGGCGTTCCGCCGGCTGTGGTGGCAGGACTGGGATCCGGCGCCTCACGACCAGCGCTGGTGGCGACGCACCGCGGCGCTGTGCAGCCTGCTGCTGCATGCGGTGTTCGCGTTGCTGCTGCTGTGGATGGCCTTCGTGCGGCTGCTGCCGCCGCGGCCGGATGCGGGCGAGGCCGGGCGGGTGCAGGTGGAATTCATCGGTCGCGGCACGCCGGCCGAAGAAGGCGGCGGTGCGGCGTCCGAAGATGCGGCGGCTGCGGCAGCGCAAGCCGCCGCCGCAGCGCAGGCACAGGCACAGGCGAACGCGCGCGCCGCCGCCACGCGCGCCCAGCCCGCCGCCGCTGCGTCGGGCGCTGCGCAAGCGCCGGCGTCGCCACCGCAGTCCGTGCCGCCGCCGCCGGCCGAACAGCCGCTGCAGGTCACCGAGACCCCGCAGCCGACCCAGGACTTCGTGTTGCCGCCGCCGCCACCGATGCGCGAGATCGCGGTGACGCCGCGCGAGGTCGCGCCGCCGCAGGTGCAGGTGCCGGTACGCCAGATCGACGTGGTCACCGAGACGCCCACGGTGCAGATCCGGCCGCGCGAGGTGGTGGTGCCGCATCCGGCCGAACCGCAACTGCAGGTGCGCGAGCGCGAGGTGCCTGCGCCCTTGCCGCAGGTCGCCGTGCCGCAGATCCGTCCGCGCGAGTCCAGTCCGACGCTGCGCATGCCGCAGGCCCAGGTACGCCAGATCGAGCTGCCTTCGCCGAGCGTGCCGGCGCCGCCGGCCCCGGCTCCGGCCAATGCCAATGCCGATGCCGATGCCGATGCCGCCGGCCGCACCGCAGCGACCACGGCTGCCGCCGCCCAGACCCCGCCAAGCGCCGCCGCCGGCACCAGCCAGGCCACGGCCCCGGCCGGCACCGCCGCGGCCCCACCCGGCAGCCGCGCCGCCGCGCCGGGCAGCGGCCCGGCGAGCACGGCGCGCGACGGCGGCTGGACCACGCCGCAGCGTGGCGACGACTGGGGCGCATCGGCGCGTAATCGCGCCGGCGATGCCGGCACCGGCCAGCGCGACGGCCTGTTCAATGGCGACGGCAGCGTACGCGTGCCCGGCGGCGACGGGAGCCAGCAGTCGCCGCCGCGCGGCGCGCCGGGCAGCGAGCGCGATACCTGGAGCCGCGACCGGATCGCCGAATCCGGCAAATGGCTCAAGCGGCCGCCGTACGACTACACGCCGACCTCGTTCGACAAGTACTGGATCCCCAACGAGTCGTTGCTGGAGGAATGGGTGCGGCGCGGCGTCAAGCAGGTCACCATCCCGATCCCGGGCACGACCAGCAGCATCTCCTGCACGATCTCGATCCTGCAGTTCGGTGGCGGGTGCAGCCTTACCGATCCCAACCTCAACGAGCAGCCGGCGACGGCGCGCCCGCCACCGGACGTACCGTTCAAGCCGGGCCTGCAGGAAGACAACGGCAGCCGCTAGGCACGGGAGGGGCTGTCGCCTCCTAGGCATGCGCGCCTGGATGGCGTCCACCAAGATCGATCCGTCCGAACGCGTCGCCGGCAGATGCGGAAAAGGAGCCCGGCGGGCTGCGGGTTTGTCTGCCATCGACCGACCCGGACACGCTGCGGATGCAGCGATGGCCGCGTGCGCTGGGCACGGACCGCTCCGTCCGGACGCGTCGCCGGCAGATTAAGGAGTGCCGAGCAGGCTGCGGGGTTTGCCGGCCACGCTCTGCCATCGACCGAAGTCCGGACACGCTGCGGATGCAGCGCCGGCCGCGTGCGCCGGGCGCAGGATCGATCCGTCCGGACGCGTCGCCGGCGGCAGATGCGGAAAAGGAGCCGCGAGCGTCCTGCGGGTTCGCCGGCCGCGATCCACAGTCGGCGGATGCGATGCAGGTGCCGCGACGCGCGCGCCGGCAGAAGCCGGCGGCGCGCTCAGTTCATGTGGTGCAGATCGCGCAGCTGGGACGTGCGCGAACCGAAGTAGGCGGCCAGGTCGGCGATGTCCTGGTCGCTGAGGTTGGTGGCCTGCGGCGTCATCAGGGCGTGCTGGCGATCGCCGGCACGGTAGGCCTGCAGCGCGTGGGCGATGTAGTCGCCGTACTGCCCGCCCAGCTTGGGATAGGTCGCGTCGATCGGCGCGTTGCCGTCGGCGCCGTGGCAGTCGACGCAGCTCTGTCCGGTCGCCTTGCCCTTGGCCTGGGCGAGCTTCTCGCCGGCCTCCAGGCGCCCGTGGGGCAGCCCGGCAGAGGAACCGGAACCGTGTTCGCCGCTGGCGTGGCCCGGGTCGCCGGCCGACTGGCCGGTGGATTCCACCTGCGACTGCGAGCAGGCCCCCAACCACAGGGCGGCAAGCAGGACGATGGCATGGCGCATGGCGTGCTCGGCTTTCGTCATGGGAAGGCTTACTTGAGAGTGGACAGGAAAGCGGCGACGTCGGCGATGTCCTGGTCGGAGAAGCTCTCCGCCTGGGCCTGCATGGTCGGGTGCTTGCGCGTGCCGAGCCGGTATTCGGTCAGCGCCTGGGTCAGGTACTGGGCCGACTGGCCGCCGATCTTGGGAATGCGGTAGCTGGGGTAGGCGTTCTTGTAGCCGGTGACGCCGTGGCAGCCTTGGCAGGTATAGGCGATCGTCCGGCCGTTGTCGGCATTGCCGGCAGCGGGGGTCGCCACCGCGGCGGGAGCGGACGGGGCGGCAGGGGCCGGCACGTTCTGCGCCGACGCCGGGGCGGCCCCGACGAAAACGAGTACGGCCAGAGCAAAACAAGCGACTAGCGGCTGCGTGCGCATGGTTTCGTGGTCCGGGAGACGGGACTGGCGTTCCGGCGTGGGGGAACACGGAACGCGCCGAGTATAGCCTGCGCTTTCCCGGCTCCGAAACAGGTCGCCGCGATTGGCGCAGGGACGGAAGCAGTGCACCCCTCGTCACCATGACCTTTGGCTCATTCATCTGTCCGTCAGTAGGTGGTTTACTTACCTACAACACCATTTACGCCATCCACCAGGACAAGACGATGACGCGCCGCCCGTTTCTGCTAGGACGCTCCACCCCCTGCGCCGCTGCGCTGTTGCTCACCACCAGCCTGCTGTTGTCCGGCTGCAAGCCCGGTG
Source organism: Xanthomonas sp. (assembly GCF_017163755.1). Taxonomy (GTDB): domain Bacteria; phylum Pseudomonadota; class Gammaproteobacteria; order Xanthomonadales; family Xanthomonadaceae; genus Xanthomonas_A. The sequence continues at coordinate 80,830 of NZ_JAFIWC010000021.1, read as the reverse complement.
GCGGCGAGGCCCAGGCCCAGGGCAAGGAAGCGGAGAAGGCCCCGGAGGCGGTACCGGTCGAAGTGGCCAAGGTCAGCCGCCGCGCGGTGGCGGCCAGCTACAGCGGCACCGCGGCGCTGGAAGCGCGCGCCGAGTCGCAGGTGGTGGCCAAGACCTCCGGCGTGGCGCTGGCGGTGCTGGCCGAGGAAGGCCAGCAGGTCCGTGCCGGGCAGCCGCTGGTGCGCCTGGACCCGGACCGCGCGCGGCTGGCGGTGGCGCAGAGCGAGGCGCAGCTGCGCAAGCTCGAGAACAACTTCCGGCGTTCGCAGCAGCTGGTGGGCCAGCAGCTGGTCAGCGCCGCCGACGTCGACCAGATCAAGTACGACCTGGCCAACGTACGCGCGCAGCACCAGCTGGCCACGCTGGAGCTGTCGTACGCGACGGTGGTGGCGCCGATCTCCGGGGTGATCGCGTCGCGTTCGATCAAGACCGGCAACTTCGTGCAGATCAACACGCCGATCTTCCGCATCGTCGACGACTCGCGCCTGGAAGCCACGCTCAACGTGCCCGAGCGCGAGCTGTCCACGCTGCGCGCCGGCCAGCCGGTGACGCTGCTGGCCGACGCGCTGCCGGGCAAGACCTTCGTCGGCAAGGTCGACCGCATCGCGCCGGTGGTGGACTCCGGCAGCGGCACCTTCCGCGTGGTGTGCGCGTTCGAGGAAGGCGCCGAGGCATTGCAGCCGGGCATGTTCGGGCGCGTGCGCATCGACTACGACCAGCGCGCCGACGCGCTGGTGGTGCCGCGCCTGGCGCTGCTCGACGACGGCGACCCGGCCGTGTTCCGGGTCAGGAACGGCAAGGTCGCGCGGGTGCCGGTGAAGCTGGGCTACGGCGAGGGCCCGTGGGTCGAGATCCGCGAAGGCCTGCAGATGGGCGACCAGGTGGTCACCGCCGGCAAGGTCGCGCTGCGCGACGGCAGCAGCGTGCAGGTGATCGGCGCGCCGGCCGCGCGCGACGTGGCCAGCGGCGCCGGCAACGCGGCGGAGAAGCGCTGATGACCAGCGCCGGCTCCGATCACGGCAGCGATCCGCACGAGCACACGCCGCCGGGCATCCGCGGTGGCGGCCTGGTCGAGTTCGCCACGCGCCGCCGCGTCACCATCGCCATGGCCACGGTGACCCTGCTGCTGTTCGGCGTGATCGCGCTCAACAGCCTCAAGGTCAACCTGCTGCCCGACCTCAGCTACCCGACGCTGACCGTGCGCACCGAGTACGCCGGCGCGGCGCCGGCGGAGATCGAGACGCTGGTGACCGAGCCGGTGGAGGAAGCGGTCGGCGTGGTCAAGAACCTGCGCAAGCTCAAGTCGGTCTCGCGCACCGGGCAGAGCGACGTGGTGCTGGAGTTCGCCTGGGGCACCGACATGGACCAGGCCAGCCTGGAGGTGCGCGACAAGATGGAGGCGCTGGAGCTGCCGCTGGAGGCCAAGGCGCCGGTGCTGCTGCGCTTCAATCCGTCCACCGAGCCGATCATGCGCCTGGTGCTGTCGACCAAGGCCGCGCCGGCCAGCGACGCCGACGCGGTGCGCCAGCTGACCCAGCTGCGCCGTTACGCCGACGAGGACCTGAAGAAGAAACTCGAACCGGTCGCCGGCGTGGCCGCGGTCAAGGTCGGCGGCGGCCTGGAGGACGAGATCCAGGTCGATATCGACCAGCAGCGTCTGGCGCAGCTGAGCCTGCCGATCGAGAACGTGATCACCCGGCTCAAGGAGGAGAACATCAACATCTCCGGCGGCCGTCTGGAGCAGGGTTCGCAGCGCTACCTGGTGCGCACCGTCAACCAGTTCGCCGACCTGGACGAGATCAACAACCTGCTGCTGACCACGCAAGGCGCCGGCAGCAGCGCCGCCGACGCGGCGATGCAGCAGATGTACGCGATCGCCGCGTCGACCGGCTCGGAGGCGGCGCTGGCCGCCGCCTCGGCGGCGCAGAGCGCCTCGTCCAGTTCCACCACCACCATCGCCGGCGGCATGCCGGTGCGGCTGAAGGATGTGGCGCAGGTACGCCAGGGCTACAAGGAACGCGAGGCGATCATCCGCCTGGGCGGGCGCGAGGCGGTGGAACTGGCGATCTACAAGGAGGGCGACGCCAACACCGTGTCCACCGCGGCCTCGCTGCGCAAGCGGCTGGAGCAGCTGAAGGCGCAGATCCCGCCGGACGTGGAGCTGACCACGCTGGAAGACCAGTCGCGCTTCATCGAGCATGCGATCGACGACGTCAAGAAGGACGCGGTGATCGGCGGCCTGCTGGCGATCCTGATCATCTTCCTGTTCCTGCGCGACGGCTGGAGCACGTTCGTGATCAGCCTGTCGCTGCCGGTGTCGATCGTGGCCACGTTCTTCTTCATGGGCCAGTTGGGGCTGAGCTTGAACGTGATGTCGCTGGGCGGGCTGGCGCTGGCCACCGGGCTGGTGGTGGACGACTCGATCGTGGTGCTGGAGAGCATCGCCAAGGCGCGCGAGCGCGGCCTGAGCATTCTCGACGCGGCGATCGTCGGCACCCGCGAGGTGAGCATGGCGGTGGTGGCCTCGACGCTGACCACGATCGCGGTGTTCCTGCCGCTGGTGTTCGTCGAGGGCGTGGCCGGGCAGCTGTTCCGCGACCAGGCGCTGACCGTGGCGATCGCCATCGCGATCTCGCTGGTGGTGTCGATGACCCTGATCCCGATGCTGAGCTCGCTGAAAGGGCGCCCGCCGATGGCGTTCCCGGCCGAGCCGGCGCATCCGCAATGGCAGCCCACGCGCGCCTGGCAGAAGCCGGCTGCGTGGGGCCGCCGCGGCGCGGCCGCGGCCGTGCGCGGCGGCTTCTTCGCCGCGGCGTGGCTGGTGGTACGGCTGTGGCGCGGCGCGGTGGCGGTGATCGCGCCGGTGATGCGCAAGGCCAGCGACCTGGCGATGGCGCCGTACGCGCGCGCCGAGCGCGGCTATCTGCGCCTGCTGCCGGGCGCGCTGGCGCGGCCGTGGCTGGTGCTGGGCCTGGCCGCCGCCGCCTTCCTCGCCACGCTGGCGGTGGCGCCGATGCTCGGCGCCGACCTGATCCCGCAGCTGGCGCAGGACCGCTTCGAGATGATGGTGAAGCTGCCGGCGGGCACGCCGCTGCGGCAGACCGATGCGCTGGTGCGCGAGCTGCAGGAAAAGCACGGCAAGGACGCCGGCGTGCAGGCCCTGTACGGAGTCAGCGGCAGCGGCACGCGGCTGGATGCCAGTCCCACCGAAAGCGGCGAGAACATCGGCAAGCTGACCATCGCCATGGCCGGCGGCGGCAGCGAACGCTTCGAGGCGCAGCAGAGCGACCGGATGCGCGAGACGATGCGCCAGCACCCGGGCGTGCAGGTCAGCTTCCGGCGGCCGGAGCTGTTCAGTTTCTCCACGCCGCTGGAAATCGAGTTGCGCGGGCAGGACCTGGACACCATCCAGCAGGCCGGGCAGAAGCTGGCGGCGATGCTGCGCGGCAACGCGCACTACGCCGACGTCAAGTCGACCGTGGAGGAAGGCTTCCCGGAGATCCAGATCCGCTTCGACCAGGAGCGCGCCGGCGCGCTGGGCCTGACCACGCGGCAGATCGCCGACGTGGTGGTGAAGAAGGTGCGCGGCGACGTCGCCACCCGCTACAGCTTCCGCGACCGCAAGATCGACGTGCTGGTGCGCGCACAGGAGAGCGACCGCGCCAGCGTCGACAGCATCCGCCGGCTGATCGTCAACCCGGGCAGCAGCCGCCCGGTGACCCTGGACGCGGTCGCCGACGTGGTCGCCACCACCGGGCCGAGCGAGATCCACCGCGCCGACCAGATCCGCGTGGCGATCGTGTCGGCGAACCTGCGCGACATCGACCTGGGCGGCGCGGTGCGCGAAGTGCAGGACATGGTGCAGCGCGAACCGCTCGGCGCCGGCGTGGGCATGCATATCGGCGGACAGGGCGAGGAACTGGCGCAGTCGGCCAAGTCGCTGATCTTCGCCTTCGGCCTGGCGATCTTCCTGGTCTACCTGGTGATGGCCTCGCAGTTCGAGTCGCTGCTGCATCCGTTCGTCATCCTGTTCACCATCCCGCTGGCAATGGTCGGCGCGGTGCTGGCGCTGCTGCTGACCGGCAAGCCGGTGTCGGTGGTGGTGTTCATCGGCCTGATCCTGCTGGTCGGACTGGTCACCAAGAACGCGATCATCCTGATCGACAAGGTCAACCAGCTGCGCGAGGACGGCGTGGCCAAGCGCGAGGCGCTGATCGAAGGCGCGCGCTCGCGCCTGCGCCCGATCATCATGACCACGCTGTGCACGCTGTTCGGCTTCCTGCCGCTGGCGGTGGCGATGGGCGAGGGCGCCGAGGTGCGCGCGCCGATGGCGATCACCGTGATTGGCGGGCTGCTGGTGTCCACGCTGCTGACCCTGGTGGTGATCCCGGTGGTCTACGACCGGCTGGACCGTCGCGCCGACGGCTACTACCTGGAACGCGGCCGGCGCGCGCGGCGCCGCCTGGGCGGCGGCGACGGGCACGCGGCGACGGCGGCGGAGGAACCGGCATGAGCATCGCCGAGTTCAGCATCCGCCGTCCGGTGACGACGGTGATGTGCTTCATCTCGCTGGTGGTGGTGGGCCTGATCGCCGCGTTCCGGCTGCCGCTGGAGGCGCTGCCGGACATCTCCGCGCCGTTCCTGTTCGTGCAGCTGCCGTATACCGGCTCGACCCCGGACGAGGTGGAACGCAACCTGGTGCGCCCGGCCGAGGAAGCGCTGGCGACGATGACCGGCATCAAGCGCATGCGTTCCACCGCCACCGCCGACGGCGCCAACATCTTCATCGAGTTCTCCGACTGGGACCGCGATATCGCCATCGCCGCGTCCGATGCGCGCGAGCGCATCGATGCGATCCGCTCCGACCTGCCCGAGGACCTGCAGCGCTACCACGTGTTCAAGTGGTCCAGCAGCGACGAGCCGGTGCTGAAGGTGCGTCTGGCCGGCAAGGCCGACCTGACCGGCGCCTACGACATGCTCGACCGCGAGTTCAAGCGGCGCCTGGAGCGCATCCCCGGCGTGGCCAAGGTCGAGGTGTCGGGCGCGCCGCCGAGCGAGGTCGAAATCGCGATCGCGCCGGACCGGCTGAGCGCGCACAACCTCAGCCTCAACGATCTCAGCGAGCGCCTGGGCAAGCTCAATTTCTCGCTGTCGGCCGGCCAGATCGACGACAACGGCCAGCGCCTGCGGGTGCAGCCGGTCGGCGAACTGCGCGACCTGCAGGAACTGCGCGACCTGGTGATCGACAACAAGGGCCTGCGCCTGGGCGACATTGCCCAGGTGCGGCTGAAGCCGACGCGGATGAACTACGGCCGGCGCCTGGACGGCCGCCCGGCGGTGGGCCTGGACATCTACAAGGAGCGCAGCGCCAACCTGGTGGAGGTCTCGCGCGCGGTGCTCGCCGACGTGGAGCAGATCCGCAGGCAGCCCGCGCTCAGCGACGTGCAGGTCAAGGTCATCGACAACCAGGGCAAGGCGGTGACCTCGTCGCTGACCGAACTGGCCGAGGCCGGCGCGGTCGGCCTGCTGCTGTCGGTCACGGTGCTGTTCTTCTTCCTGCGCCACTGGCCGTCGACGCTGATGGTCACCCTGGCGATCCCGATCTGCTTCACCATCACCCTGGGCTTCATGTACTTCGCCGGGGTCACCCTCAACATCCTGACCATGATGGGCCTGCTGCTGGCGGTGGGCATGCTGGTCGACAATGCGGTGGTGGTGGTGGAGAGCATCTACCAGGAACGCGAGCGCATGCCCGACCAGCCGCAGCTGGCGTCGATCCTCGGCACCCGCAACGTCGCCATCGCGCTGTCGGCCGGCACGCTGTGCCACTGCATCGTGTTCGTGCCGAACCTGTTCGGCGAGACCAACGACATCAGCATCTTCATGGCGCAGATCGCGATCACCATCTCGGTGTCGCTGCTGGCCTCGTGGCTGGTGGCGGTGAGCCTGATCCCGATGCTGTCGGCGCGGATGCGCACGCCGACGCTGGTGACCTCCGAGCGCGGCCTGATCCCGCGCCTGCAGCGGCGCTATGCGCGCATGCTGAGCTGGTCGCTGGCGCACCGCGGCTGGAGCGTGGCCGGCATCGTGCTGGTCAGCGCGCTCAGCGTGATCCCGATGATGCAGACCAAGAAGGACATGTTCGGCGGCGACGGCGGCGACCAGATCTTCATCTCCTACCAGTGGAAGGGCTCGTACACGCGCGAGCAGCTGTCGGCCGAAGTCGGCAAGCTGGAGCGCTTCATCGACACCCGGCGCGAGCGCTATCACGTCACCCAGGTCTATTCGTGGTTCAGCGAGGTCGAGGGCAGCAGCACCACGCTGACCATCGACGTCAAGAAGGCCGGCAACCTGCAGGCGCTGATCGAGCAGATCCGCAAGGACCTGCCGCGCTCGGCGCTGGCCGACTACAGCGTCGGCACCAACGGCGGAGACGGGCAGGGCGGCGGCGCCGGCGCGCAGAGCGTGCAGGTGCAACTGGTCGGCGATTCCACCCAGGCCCTGCGCGCGATCGCCGACGACGTGGTGCCGCTGCTGGCGCGGCGCAAGGAACTGCGCGACGTGCGCGTGGATACCGGCGACCGCACCAGCGAGCTGGCGGTGCGGGTGGATCGCGAGCGCGCGGCCGCGTTCGGTTTCAACGCCGAACAGGTGGCCAGCTTCGTCGGCCTGGCGCTGCGCGGCTCGTCCCTGCGCGAGTTCCGCCGCGGCGACAACGAAGTGCCGGTATGGGTGCGCTTCGAAGGCGCCGAGCAGACCACACCGGAGGACCTGGCCGGCTTCAACGTGCGCACCAAGGACGGCCGCAGCGTGCCGCTGTTGAGCCTGGTCGACGTGCAGGTGCGGCCGGCGGCGACGCAGATCGGGCGCACCAATCGCCAGACCACGCTGACCATCACCGCCAACCTCGGGTTCAAGGTGACCCAGCCCGAGGCGAAGAAGGCGATGGAGGACACGCTCAAGGGCGTCAGCTTCCCGGCCGGCTACCACTACACCTTCGACGGGGTCGACGGGCAGGACGACGGCGCGGCGATGCAGCAGATGCTGTTCAACCTGCTGATCGCGCTGCTGATGATCTACGTGGTGATGGCCGCGGTGTTCGAGTCGCTGCTGTTCCCGGCGGCGATCATGAGCGGCGTGCTGTTCTCGATCTTCGGCGTGTTCTGGCTGTTCTGGCTCACCGGCACCAACTTCGGGATCATGGCCTTCATCGGCATCCTGGTGCTGATGGGCGTGGTGGTGAACAACGGCATCGTGATGATCGAGCACATCAACAACCTGCGCCGGCGCGGCCTGGGCCGCACCCAGGCGCTGGTGGAAGGCTCGCGCGAACGGCTGCGCCCGATCATGATGACGATGGGCACGGCGATCCTGGCGATGGTGCCGATCTCGCTGACCACCACGCAGATGTTCGGCGATGGCCCGGCCTACTACCCGATGGCGCGCGCGATCGCCGGTGGGCTGGCGTTCTCCACCGTGGTCAGCCTGCTGTTCCTGCCGACGATCTACGCGATCCTCGACGACCTGAGCAACGGCGTGGCGCAGCTGGTGCGCCGCGCCCGCGGCGGCCGCGGGGTGCCGGCACCGCAGGTGTCCTGACGAATGCAGCGATAACCGCGCGCGGAGGGGTCACTGAGCGACCGGCCGCGCGGCGCATCGGTGCGCGGCGCGATCCTCGCCGTAGCCTCGCCGGCAGCGTGCAGACCATCCGCGGGAGGGCTTCAACCCGGCGTCTGGGTCAGCAAGGCGCCGGCCCAAGCCCTTCCTGCCGCGGCGAGGGCACCGCGGTTATCCGATGGGGCAGGGCGCATGGCCCTGCCGCCACGCTGCGCTCAACCGGCCAGCTTGCCGAAGATGCGGAAGCCCGCCAGCCATACGCCGAGCATGCTGCCCAGGTTGGTCAGCAGGAAGGTCAGCACCACCCGCGACACGCGGTTGCGGTACCAGCCGCGTACGGTCTGTGCGTCGTCGCGCAGCGCCAGGAAATCGCCGTAGGCCGGCTTGCGCATGTGCACCTCGACCAGCGCGCTGAACGCGCCGGCCGGCACGCCGGGACGGAACGGCTTCAGCGGCGCGGCGATCGCGCCGGCGAGGATGCTCAGCGGATGCCCGCCGGCGATCAGGCAACCGAGCCCGGCCAGGCCGCCGGTGAACAGCACCCACTGCAGCAGCAGGTCGGTGCCCAGCGCGAAGCCGCCGCGCCAGTAGCCCCAGACCACGCCGCCGAGCACCAGCGCGGTGAGGACCAGGGTGACCCACGGCACCTTCTTCCTGACCGGCACGTCCTCCAGCGCCGCGCGCAGTTGCGCCGGCGGTTCCTGGTCGTCCTGAAGATGGCGCGCCAGCCCGGCCAGGTGCCCGGCGCCGATGACCGCCAGGATCTCGCGCGGGCCCTCGGCGTGCAGCGGGCCATGTGCCGCGTCGAACGCGCCGCCGGCGTGCGCCCGACTGGCGTGTTCCTCGCGCAGGCGCGTGGCCATGTAGTGGTCGCGCTCGGCGATGATGGTGTCGTACAGCGCCGGGCTTTCGCTGGCGAAGTCGCCGAAGCTGGCTTCGAGCATGTCGCCCTGCTTGAGCTTCTCGATCTCGGCCTCTCCGACCTCGTCGGAGGCGAACAGGCCGCCGAGCAGGCCGCTGCCCAGCTTCAACTTGCCGAAGAACCCCAGGCGATTGGACGCGCGCTTGAAGGTGAGGCCGACCTCGCGGTCGATCAGGTAGACCGGCAGGCCGTGCTCGCGCGCCAGCACCACCGCGCGCTTGAGCTCGGCGCCCGGTTCGATGCCCAGCTGCTCGGCCAGGCGCCGCTGGTAGGCGGCCAGCGCCAGGTTGGCGGCGAACAGCGCCACGCGGCCCTTGCGGATCACCTGCACCAGGTCGAGCTTGGTCAGCGCATCGGGATCGGTCAGCGCCTGCAGGCGCTGCGGGTCCAGCTCCACCGCGACGGCGTCGAAGCGGCCGCTGCCGATCGCCCGTTCCACCGCCGCGACGCTAGCCAGCGACACGTGCGCGGTGCCGAGCAGGGTGTAGCGCACGCCATCGCGCTCGACGATGCGGTACGGCTGGCCGGCCAGCAGTTCGTCGCTGGTCGCCTCGGAAAGTTCGTTCATCGGGTCACTCATCAATGGGCGCCTCGTCGGCGCCGGGGCCCAGCGGGCGTTGCATCTGTACGGTGTCCAGCCAGCGGCCGTGCTTGCGGCCCAGGCCGGTGAACACGCCGACGTGGCGGAAGCCCATGCGCTCGTGCAGGCGGATCGAGGCGCGATTGGCCGGCTCGCCGATCACCGCCACCATCTGCCGGAAACCGCGTGCCTGGCAGGCCTCGATCAACGCCTGCAGCAGCGCCGTGCCGACGCCGCGGCCGTGCATCGCCGGATTCACGTAAACGGTGTTCTCCACGGTCCAGCGATAGGCGACGCGGGCGCGGTAGCTGCTCGCATAGGCGTAGCCGGCCAGCTCGCCGCCGACGGTCGCGACCAGGTACGGATAGCCGCGCGCGGTCACCTCATGCATCCGCCGCAGCATCTCCGCCTGGTCCGGCGCGTCGTACTCGTAGGTGTTGACGTGGCTGCGCACTTCCTCGGCATACAGCGCGGTGATCGCGGCGATGTCCGCGGCTTCGGCCGCGCGCAGGTGCAGGTCGTCCAAGGCCCGGGCTCAGTCGATGTAGCGCTTGAGCAGGTCGCCGTAGGCATCGATGCGGCGGTCGCGCAGGAACGGCCAGATCCGGCGCACATGCTCGCTGCGCTGCAGGTCGACGTCGCACACCAGCACGGTCGGCTCGGCGCCGGCCTCGGCGACGAACTCGCCCTGCGGGCCGAGCACGTGGCTGTTGCCCCAGAACTGGATGCCCGCCGCGCCCACCGGCTTTTCCGACGCCAGCGGCGACGGCTCGTGCCCGACCCGGTTGCAGCTGAGCACCGGCAGGCCGTTGGCCACCGCGTGGCCGCGGTGACTCAGGATCCACGCATCGCGCTGGCGCTCCTGTTCGGCCTGCTCGTCGCCGGGGTCCCAGCCGATCGCGGTGGGATACAGCAGCATCTCGGCACCGGCCAGGGCCATCAGCCGCGCCGCTTCCGGATACCACTGGTCCCAGCACACCAGCACGCCGAGCCGGCCCACCGAGGTGTCCACCGGCTTGAAGCCGAGGTCGCCGGGGGTGAAGTAGAACTTCTCGTAGAAGCCCGGATCGTCGGGGATGTGCATCTTGCGGTACTTGCCGAGCAGGCTGCCGTCCTTCTCCAGCACCACGGCGGTGTTGTGGTACAGCCCGGCCGCCCGCCGCTCGAACAGCGAACCCACCAGCACCACGCCGTGGCGCTTGGCCAGCGCGCCCAGGCGCTCGGTGCTGGGGCCGGGAATCGGTTCGGCCAGGTCGAACTCGTCCACCGATTCGTGCTGGCAGAAGTACGCGCCGTTGTGCAGTTCCTGCAGCAGCACCAGCTGCGCGCCCTGCGCGGCGGCTTCGGCCACCCGCGATTCGATCACGGCCAGATTCGCCTCGGCATCGCCGTGGTTGCGCTCCTGGATCAGCGCGACGGAAAGAGAGGTTCGGGTCATTGCTTGAAGGGGATTGGGCGGAAAAACGCATGGTAGCGCGGATGGCGCCGCGGCAGGCCCGCTGGGCATGAACGGACGGGCGCCGCACTGCGGCCACGCCCGCATGCGGTCGCAGGACACGCGCCGATGGCACGGCGCGCGGTGGAGCGGGGCACGGCGGCGGGATCGCGCGGGCGGCTAGCCGCTGCGGCGGGGCTGGCTCAGGCGTCGGCCGCCAGCACGCCGGCGGGCAGCTGCATGGTGATGCAGTGCAGGCTGCCGTTCTGCCAGATCAGCGCGCGACACGGGATCGGCACGACCTCGTGGTTCGGGAACGCCTGCGCCATCATCGCCTGCGCCTGCGCATCGGCGGGGTCGCCGTACGCCGGGATCAGCACCGCGCCGTTGACGATCAGGAAATTGGCGTACGAGGCGGCCAGGCGGCGCCCTTCGTCGAGCACCGGCTGCGCCCACGGCAGCGGGAACAGGCGGTACGGCCGGCCGTCGCGGGTGCGCAACGCGGCCAGTTCCCGGCCCATCGCCTGCAGCTCGGCGTAGTGCGAGTCTTCTTGATCGTCGCAGGCCTGGTACACGATCGCGTCCTCGCCGGCGAAGCGGGCGAGGGTGTCGATGTGCGCGTCGGTGTCGTCGCCTTCCAGGTAGCCGTGGTCCAGCCACAGCACCCGCTCCTGCGCCAGCCAGTCGGCCAGGTCGTGCGACAGCGACTCGCGCGAGCGCTGCGGGTGCCGTTCGTGCAGGCACTGCCAGGTGGTCAGCAGGGTGCCGGCGCCGTCGCTGTCGATCGCACCGCCTTCCAGGGCGAAGTCGATGCTGCGCACCGGATGCCCGGCGAACAGGCGCTGCGCCGACAATGCGGCGACCAGTTGGTCGTCGCGGCTGGCGGCGAACTTGCCGCCCCAGCCGGTGAAGCGGAAATCCAGCAGCTGGAAGCCGTCGCCGTCGCGTTTCAGCGTGATCGGGCCGGAGTCGCGCAGCCAGGTGTCGTCGTACTCGGCCTCGACGAAGCGCACCCGGCCCATGTCCACCCGTGCCGAGCGCAGCCGCGCTTCGGCGTAGATCTGCAGGTCGGCGTCGGCGACGCAGATCAGCACCGGCTGGAAGCGCACGATCGCCGCGACCAGGGCGATGTAGGTGTCCTCGACGTCGGCCAGGCGCTCGGCCCAGTCGGTGCCGGCATGCGGCCAGGCGATGAGGATGGCGGACTGCGGCTCCCATTCGGCGGGAAGGCGAAACCTGTCGGTCATTGCGGGCTACTGCTCGGGTGCTGCCGGCCGAAGCCAGGCGGTTAATCCAATCCCCGCACATGGACGTGCGGGCTCTTGCGAGGGACTCGCATCAATCCGGGCTCGGAGCTGCCTGCATCCGCGATCCCGCACCGCACCGCACCGCACCCACCCCTGCGGGAGGAACGGCATCAGCGGATCGGCGGTTTCGGGCCGATCTCGCCCGGGCCGGCCTGGTTGGCGACCACGTCGACGACCTTCTGCCTTTCGAAGTAGACGGTGAACGCCGGATACACCCAGCGGTTGATCGTCGGCCACTGCCGCTTCTGCCCGCCGCGCGGGTCCAGCTTCTGCTGCGGCGCGCCGAAACGCGACTCGACCTCGGCCATGCTCAGGCCGCGGGTCGGCAGGGCCGCGGCGGGCTCTTCCTTGACCCGGTCCACCAGCAGGGTCTCGGCGCGGGCCATGCCCGCCAGGCCCAGGCACGCCAGCAGCGGCGCCACATACAGACGATGCTTCATCACGGTGTACTCCCCAGAGGACGAACGGCGATTACAGCAAACTTCGGCAACAAAAAACCGCCCGAAGGCGGCCTTTCGCGAAAACCCGTCGCCATGCGCGTACCGCCGCAGGACGGGCCGTCGTGGATCAGCGCTGGCGAGCCTTGAAACGCGGGTTCGACTTGCAGATCACGAACACCTTGCCGCGGCGGCGGACCACCTTGCAGTCGCGGTGACGGGCCTTCGCCGACTTCAGGGAGGACAGGACTTTCATGGCACACCTCGGGATAAACTGTGGATTCGGAAGGAGCGCGACGCGCCTTCGCGGCATCGCTGGATGAGTAAGCCGGCGATTCTAGCCTGCTTTTCTTCATGGTTTCAAGTGGTTGCGCCGATCGGGCGGCGGCCGGGGCTACAATGCGCCTTCCCCACCCGAAGGAAGCGCATGAACGAACCGTCTCCCGTCCTGACCATCGACGGCCCTTCCGGGGCGGGCAAGGGTACCGTCAGCCGCATCGTGGCCGCCAAGCTGGGCTGGCATTACCTGGATTCGGGGGCGCTGTACCGGGCGGTGGGGGTCGCCGCCAGCTGGGCCAACTTGGACATCTCCGACGCGGCGGCGCTGGTGCGCTGCGCCTTCGACACCCACGTGGAGTTCGTCGAGCAGCCCGGCGGCGGACTGCGGGTGCGGGTCAACGACGTGGACGCCACCGACGAGCTGCGCCTGGAGACCACCGGCGCGGTGGCCTCGGCAATCGCCGCCATCCCGGAGGTGCGCTCGGCGCTCAAGCAGCGCCAGCGGGCGTTCCGGCAGCCGCCGGGGCTGGTCGCCGACGGCCGCGATATGGGCACGGTGATTTTCCCCGACGCCCCGTACAAGGTGTTCCTGACCGCCAGCGCCGAGGAGCGCGCCGGGCGCCGGCATAAGCAGTTGAAGGAAAAAGGAGTTTCCGTTATATTCGACGACCTGCTGCGCGAGATCATGGCCCGCGATGCCCGTGATGCCCAACGTTCAGTGGCGCCCTTGAGGCCGGCCGACGCCGCCGTCCTCCTCGACACCACCGGCATGGACATCGATCAAGTCGTAAGCCGCGTCCTGGAACTGCTGCCCGCCTGAGGGTCGCGCCGGGAGGTTGCAGCAGCATGGCGCGCCCGTCGCGCCATGGGCGTCACCCGTTCGTATTTGCAGTGTTCCAAAGGCTCCGTTGCGTGCCGCGCAGCGGTTTTTCCCACTTCACACCCGGCCTGCTTCTTGGGTCGACTAACCAGGGTGGGCAGTACGCCGTTCCGATCGGAACCGACTGTCCGTGTGTTCAATTGAGTAAATCTCTAATGACCGAATCTTTTGCCGAACTGTTCGAAGCGAGCCAAGCCAATCTGGCCAAGCTCAAGCCGGGCTCCATTGTCACCGGTACCGTGGTCGAGGTCCGTGGCGATGTCGTAGTCATCAACGCCGGCCTGAAGTCCGAAGGCATCGTGCCGATCGAACAGTTCCGTAACGACGCTGGCGAGATCGACGTCGCCGAAGGCGACCTGGTCAAGGTCGCCCTCGACTCGCTCGAGAACGGCTTCGGCGAAACCGTGTTGTCGCGCGAGAAGGCCAAGCGCGCGATGGTGTGGGACGAGCTGGAAGAAGCGTTGGAAAAGAACGAGACCATCACCGGCCGCATCAGCGGCAAGGTCAAGGGTGGTTTCACCGTGGACATCAAGGATGTCCGCGCGTTCCTGCCCGGTTCGCTGGTGGATGTGCGCCCGGTGCGCGACCCGGCCTACCTGGAAGGCAAGGAGCTGGAATTCAAGCTCATCAAGCTGGACCGCAAGCGTAACAACGTGGTCGTCTCGCGCCGTGCGGTGGTCGAGAGCGAGCATTCGGAAGAGCGCGAGCAGCTGATGGACAAGCTGCAGGAAGGCGCGATCCTGAAGGGCGTGGTCAAGAACCTGACCGACTACGGCGCGTTCGTGGACCTGGGCGGCATCGACGGCCTGCTGCACATCACCGACATGGCCTGGAAGCGCGTGCGCCATCCGTCCGAAGTCGTCAACGTCGGCGACGAGCTGGACGTGCGCGTGCTGAAGTTCGACCGCGAGCGCAACCGCGTCAGCCTCGGCCTGAAGCAGCTGGGCGAGGATCCGTGGGACAACATCGCGCGCCGCTACCCGGCCAACAGCCGCGTGTTCGGCAAGGTCTCCAACGTCACCGACTACGGCGCGTTCGTCGAGATCGAGCCGGGCGTCGAAGGCCTGGTCCACGTTTCGGAAATGGACTGGACCAACAAGAACGTCAACCCGTCCAAGGTCGTGCAGGTCGGCGACGAGGTCGAGGTGATGGTGCTGGACGTGGACGAGGAGCGTCGCCGCATCTCGCTGGGCATGAAGCAGGTCGCCGCCAATCCGTGGGAGACCTTCGCGGCCACCCACAAGAAGAACGACAAGGTGTCCGGCCAGATCAAGTCGATCACCGACTTCGGCATCTTCATCGGCCTGGACGGCGGCATCGACGGCCTGGTGCACCTGTCGGACATCAGCTGGAACACCACCGGCGAAGACATCGTGCGCAACTTCAAGAAGGGCGACACGCTGGAAGCGGTGGTGCTGGCGGTCGATCCGGAGCGCGAGCGCATCAGCCTGGGCGTCAAGCAGCTTGAGCAGGATCCGTTCGGCCAGTACATGGCGGCCAATCCGAAGGGCTCGAAGGTCGAAGGCGTGGTGCGCGAAGTGGACGCCAAGGGCGCCACCATCGACCTGGCCGACGGCATCGAAGGCTACGTCGCCGCGCGCGACATCGCCAACGAACGCGTCGACGACGCCACCCAGCACCTGAAGGTGGGCGACAAGATCGAAGCCAAGTTCGTGGGCATGGACCGCAAGGGCCGCACCCTGCAGCTGTCGATCAAGGCCAAGGACGATGCCGAAATGCGCGAAGTGCTGGAGGAATACCAGTCCGCGTCCGGCGGTACCACTCAGCTGGGTGCGCTGCTGCGCGCGCAGTTGAATGGCAACAAGTCCGAGTAAGCCGCAGCCTGTCTGCGTGTCTGGCACGGCCCGGGTCATCCCGGGCCGTGTCGGGTTGTGACCCTACCGCACGAATCGCAATGACCAAGTCCGAACTGATCGAAATCCTGGCGCGCAAGCAGGCGCATCTGAAGTCGGACGACGTCGATCTGGCGGTGAAGTCGTTGCTGGAAATGATGGGTGGCGCGCTGTCCGGCGGCGACCGCATCGAAATCCGCGGCTTCGGCAGTTTCTCCCTGCATTACCGTCCGCCCCGCCTGGGACGCAATCCCAAGACCGGCGAGTCGGTCGCATTGCCCGGCAAGCACGTGCCGCATTTCAAGCCCGGCAAGGAATTGCGCGAACGCGTCAGCGACGTGGTCCCGGTCGAATCCGATACGCCCTGACTTGCGGATCCGTTTGCCGGAATCCGCCCGCGGTCGGCTAATCTAGCGTCTCCCGATGCTGGAAACCCCTTCATGAAAATCGCCCGTCTGTTGATCCTGCTGGCCTTCCTTCTGGCCGGCTTGGTGATCGGGTCGCTGAACTCGCAACCGATCCTGGTCGACTTCGGCTTCACCGGCATCAACACCACCTCCGGTATCGCCATCATGGTGTCGCTGTTCGCCGGCGTGCTGATCGGCGCCGCGCTGGTGCTGGCGAGTCTGGTGATCCCCCTGTATGCCAAGCTGCGCCGAGCCAACAAGGCCGCCGCCGCTTCCGCTCCGGCGACCGTGCCGGTGTCTCCCGTGATCCAGCCCGTGGACGGACGCTGACCTTCGATGGACTTCCTGACCGAGTGGTTCTGGTTTTTCCTGTGCCTGCCGCTGGCGGCGCTGAGCGGTTGGGTGATCGGGCGGCGCGGCGGGCAACGCCATGGCGATACCCAGGTCAGCCGCCTGTCCAGCACCTATTTCCGTGGCCTGAACTATCTGCTCAACGAGCAGCCGGACAAGGCGATCGAGCTGTTCCTGCATATCGCCGAACTGGACAAGGAAACCTTCGAGACCCAGGTGGCGCTCGGCCACCTGTTCCGCCGCCGTGGTGAGGTCGACCGCGCCATCCGCCTGCACCAGGGGCTGGTGCAACGCCCCGACCTGAGCGATGCGCAGCGCGTGCAGGCGTTGCTGGCGCTGGGCGAGGACTACATGAAGTCCGGCCTGCTGGACCGCGCCGAGACGGTGTTCACCGAGCTGGCGCAGATCGACCAGCGCGCGCCGCAGGCGCTCAAGCACCTGATCAGCATCTACCAGGCCGAGCGTGACTGGGAAAAGGCGATCGACAACGCCACTCGCTACGAGGAGGTGACCGGTGAGCCGATGGGCAAGCTGATCGCGCAGTTCGAGTGCGAGCTGGCCGACCGCTACCGCACCTCGGGCAAGTCCGAACTGGCGCGGCAGGCCATCGCGCGCGCGTATCAGGCCGACGCCAAGTGCGTGCGCGCCGGCATCCTGGAGGGCCACATCGATGTCGACGACGGCAACGACGAGGCCGCGATCCGCGCCTTCGAGCGCGCCGCCCGCCACGACCCGGACTACCTGCCCGAGATCATGCCGGCGCTGATGGACTGCTACCGGCGCGGCAGCGACCTCACCGGCGCGCGCGCGTTCCTGTCGGAGATGACCGAGCACTACCGCGGCATCGCGCCGGTGCTGGCGCTGACCAGGCTGATGGAGTCGCAGGAGGGCGTTTCGGCGGCGCGGGCCTATCTGGGACGGCAACTCAAGGACCGGCCGTCGGTACGCGGCGAATCGGCGTTGATCGACCTGACCCTGGCCGAAGGCGCGGACTCCACCGCCACCTTGCAGGACCTCAAGCACATCACCGACCAGCTGCTGGTGCGCAATCCCAGCTACCGCTGCACCCGTTGCGGCTTCGGCGCGCGCACCCACCACTGGCAATGCCCGAGCTGCAAGGAGTGGGGCACGGTGAAACCGTTGCTCAACTACGCGGTGGTGTAGGTGCCGATCGGTTGGCCGCTGCTGGCGGCGATGGTCGTCGTCGGCGCCGCCGGCACCTGGCTGGCGCGCCGCTACGCGCTGGGTCGCAGCTTGCTCGATGCGCCCGGCGAGCGACGCAGCCATACCGTGGCCACGCCGCGCGGCGGCGGCATCGCGATCGTCGCGGCGCTGCTCGTGTGCTGCCTGTGGATGGGCGTCGCGGCGCCGGCGCAGCGGCCGGCGCTGGCGGTCTTCGCCACCGGGCTGGTCCTGGTCGCGGCGATCGGCTGGATCGACGACCACTGGCCGCTTTCCGCGGGCCTGCGGCTGGCGGTGCACGCGGTCGCGGCGACCTTGCTGGCCGGACTCGTTTACCGCGCCAGCCACGACCTGTGGCTGACCGTCCTGATCTGGCTGGCCACGGTGTCGCTGATCAATATCTGGAACTTCATGGACGGCATCAATGGCATGGCGGCCAGCCAGGCGATGCTGGCGGCGCTGGGGCTGGCTTGGTTCCTGCCGGCGCCGCTGCGCTGGCTGCCGTACGCGCTGGCTGCAGCCTGCCTGGGTTTCCTGCCGTTCAATTTTCCCAAGGCGCGCATCTTCCTCGGCGACGTCGGCAGCGGCGCGCTCGGCTATCTGGTCGCCACGGTGTTCGCGCTGTGCAGCGTGGCCGGCGACAGCACGCCCTTGCTGTTGGCGCTGCCGGTGTCGGTGTTTCTCGTCGACGCAGGCTTCACGTTGCTGGCGCGCATGCTCGCCGGCGAACGGTGGTGGCAGCCTCACGCGCAACATGTCTACCAACGTTGGGTGCGGACGGGCAGAAGCCACGGATTCGTCACGCTTGCCTATGCCCTGTTCAGCATCGTCGCGATTACAATCGCCTGGATGTGTGAGTTCCTGCAGTCCTGGGGGGAGGCTGGGGCAGCGGTTGCCTGGTTCGTGCTGGCGAGTGCTGTTTGGCTGACCTTGCGTAAGGGAATGCGCTGAATAATTGGACGACTGATGCTCTCGATTAGAGACCGCTTTACCGGATTGTTTCCCAAGGTGGCCGTGGTGGCGCACGATCTGCTGATCGTGTGGATCTGCTGGCAGCTGCTTCATGCCGCGCGCTACGCGATGCTGCCAGGCGAGCATCCGCTGCCGCTGTGGAACCTCAACACGGCCATCGTGCTGGCCGCGCAGGGCCTGGTGTTCTGGAAGATCGGCCTGTACCGCGGGCTGTGGCGCTTCGCCAGCGTGCCCGACCTGCTGAACATCTTCAAGGCCAGCTTCTACGGCCTGGTCGCCCTGGTGCTCGGGCTGGCGTACAGCCGCTTCGACTCGATCCCGCTGTCGGTGCTGATGGTGTATCCGTTCGCCTTGTCGGCGCTGCTGGGCGCGCCGCGCCTGCTGTACCGCGCGTGGAAGGACTACCAGGTCGCGCACTCGGACGACACCGCACGGCGGGTGCTGATCATCGGCGCCGGGCGCGCCGCCGAGGCGCTGGTCCGCGACCTGCGCCGCTCCGGCGCCTACCATCCGGTCGGCTTCGTGGACGACGCCAGCCATCTGCACGGCGCCAAGCTGCAGGGCCTGCCGATCCTGGGCCGCATCGACGAGGCGGGTGCCATCTCCAAGGAGACCGCGGCCAAGCTGCTGGTCATCGCGATCCCGTCGCTGGACGCGGCCGGCATGCAGCGGGTGGTGGCGATCTGCGAAAGCACCGGCCTGCCGTTCCGCACCGTGCCGCGCCTGCTCGACGTGCTGGAAGGCCACTACCTGCCGGGCGAGCTGAAGGAAGTGGCGATCGAGGACCTGCTCGGGCGCAAGCCGGTGACGCCGGACTGGAAGCTGATCAAGGGCTGGCTGTCCGGGCGCACGGTGATGGTCACCGGCGCCGGCGGTTCGATCGGCTCGGAGCTGTGCCGGCAGTGCGCGCGTCATGGCGCGCGCAAGCTGGTGCTGCTGGAAATCGACGAACTGGCGCTGATCACCATCCACGCCGACCTGCACCGCACCTTCCCTGACCTGGAGATCGAATGCGTGCTCGGCGACTGCGGCGATCCCGCGGTCACCCGCCACGCGATGCGGATCGCCGAGCCGGACGCGGTGTTCCACGCCGCGGCCTACAAGCAGGTGCCGTTGCTCGAGCGCCAGTTCCGCGAGGCGGTGCGAAACAACGTGCTGGCGACCGAGAACGTCGCACGCGCCTGCGTGGCGGCCAAGGTGTCGACCTTCGTGTTCATCTCCACCGACAAGGCGGTCAACCCGGTCAACGTGCTCGGCGCCTCCAAGCGCTATGCGGAAATGGTCTGCCAGTCGCTGGACGACCAGGCCGTGGGCACGCGCTTCGTCACCGTGCGCTTCGGCAACGTGCTCGATTCGGCCGGCAGCGTGGTGCCGCTGTTCCGCGAGCAGATCCGCCAGGGCGGGCCGGTCACCGTGACCGATCCGCAGGTGACGCGCTACTTCATGACCATTCCCGAGGCCTGCCAGCTGATCGTGCAGGCCGCCGCGTCGGCGTCGCACGGGGCGATCTACACGCTGGACATGGGCGAGCCGGTGCCGATCCGGCTGCTCGCCGAGCAGATGATCCGCCTGGCCGGCAAGCAGCCCGGCCGCGACATCGCCATCGTCTACACCGGCCTGCGGCCGGGCGAGAAGCTGCACGAGACGCTGTTCTATTCCGACGAGAACTATCGTCCGACCTCGCATCCGAAGATCCTGGAGGCGGGCGTGCGCAGCTTCTCGCGCGACGACGTGCTGCAGGGCCTGCAGCAGCTGCGCGCGGCGGTGGCCGACTACGACTGCGATGCCATCGACAATGTGCTGCGCGCGACGATGCCGGAGTTCGCGCCGCTTCGACAAGTCCACCACGACAGCTCCGCTACTATCGTTCCTTTCCCCGCACGCGAGGCCAGAAGGCTCTGATGAGCAAGAGAATCCGCAAAGCAGTTTTCCCGGTGGCCGGTCTGGGCACCCGCTTCCTCCCCGCGACCAAGACCGTGCCGAAGGAGATGCTGCCGATCATCGATCGCCCGCTGATCCAGTACGCCGTCGACGAGGCGATCGAAGCCGGTTGCGACACGCTGATCTTCGTCACCAATCGCTACAAGCACGCGGTCGCGGACTATTTCGACAAGGCCTACGAGCTCGAGCAGAAGCTCGAGCGCGCCGGCAAGACCGAACAGCTGGAACTGGTGCGCCACGTGCTGCCCAACGGCGTGCGCGCGATCTTCGTCACCCAGGCCGAAGCGCTGGGCCTGGGCCATGCGGTGCTGTGCGCCAAGCCGATCATCGGCGACGAGCCGTTCGCGGTGCTGCTGCCGGACGACCTGATCTGGAACCGCGGCGCCGGCGCGCTGACGCAGATGGCCGACGCGGCCGAAGCCTCGGGCGCCAGCGTGATCGCGGTGCAGGACGTACCGCACGAGAACACCGGCAGCTACGGCATCGTCGCCACCGACGCGTTCGACGGCAGCCAGGGCCGCATCAACGCGATCGTCGAGAAGCCCAAGCCGGCCGATGCGCCGAGCGATCTGGCCGTGGTCGGGCGCTACGTGCTCAGTTCCAAGATCTTCGACCTGCTCGAGAAGACCACGCCCGGCGCGGGCGGCGAGATCCAGCTGACCGACGCCATCGCCGAGCTGATCAAGATCGACCCGGTGCTGGCGTACCGCTTCGAGGGCACCCGTTTCGATTGCGGCACCCACATCGGCCTGATCGAGGCGACCATCCGCTACGCGCTGGAACACGAGAAGCTGAGCAAGCCGGCGCAGGCGATCATGCGCAGCGCACTCGCCGAGGCGGAAGCGAAGGGCTGAGCGGTCGCGCAGACGCGCCAGAACGAAAAAGGGCAGCCCAGGCTGCCCTTTCTCTTGCCGCGGCGAAGGCCTCAGAGCGCTTCGATGATGCCGGCGGCGCCCATGCCGGTGCCGATGCACATCGTCACCATGCCGTACTTCTGCTGGCGGCGGCGCAGGCCGTGCACCAGCGTGGCGGTGCGGATGGCGCCGGTCGCGCCCAGCGGATGGCCCAGGGCGATCGCCCCGCCCAGCGGGTTGACCTTGGAGGGGTCCAGGCCGCTGTCGCGGATCACCGCCAGCGACTGCGCGGCGAAGGCCTCGTTGAGCTCGATCCAGTCCAACTGGTCCTTGCTCAGGCCGGCCTGCTTGAGCGCCTTGGGGATCGCCGCGATCGGGCCGATGCCCATCACTTCCGGACGCACGCCGGCCACCGAGAAGCTGACGAAGCGGGCCAGCGGCGTCAGGCCGTAGTCCTTGATCGCCTGCTCGGAGGCGAGCAGCACCGCAGCGGCGCCGTCGCTCATCTGCGAGGAGTTGCCGGCGGTCACGCTGCCGCCGAACTGGCCGTTGCGGAACACCGGGCGCAGCTTGGCCAGGCCTTCGATCGAGCTGTCCGGGCGCGGGCCTTCGTCGGTGTCGACCAGGCGCTTGCGCAGCGCGATGACGTTTCCGGCCAGGTCGGGCTGGTGCGACAGGATCTCGTACGGGCTGATTTCCTGCTGGAACTCGCCGGCGGCGATCGCGGCGATGGCCTTCTGGTGCGAGGCGAGGGCGAACGCGTCCTGGTCCTCGCGCGACACCTTCCATTCCTCGGCCACCTTCTCGGCGGTGATGCCCATGCCGTAGGCGATGGCGACATGGTCGTCGCGGAACACCGACGGCGACAGCGCGACCTTGTTGCCCATCATCGGCACCATCGACATCGATTCGGTGCCGCCGGCCAGCATCAGGTCGGCGTTGCCCAGGCGGATCTGGTCGGCGGCCAGCGCCACCGCCTGCAGGCCCGACGAGCAGAAGCGGTTGATCGTCTGCGCGGCGATGGTGTCCGGCAGGCCGGCCAGCAGCACGCCGATGCGCGCCACGTTCATGCCTTGCTCGCCCTCGGGCATCGCGCAGCCGATGATGGCGTCGTCGATGCGGCCCAGGTCGATGCCCGGCGCCTGCGCGACGACGGCGCGCAGCACGTGCGCGAGCAGGTCGTCGGGACGGGTATTGCGGAACACGCCCTTGGGCGCCTTGCCGACCGGGGTGCGGGTGGCGGCGACGATGTAGGCGTCCTGGATTTGTCTGGTCATCTGGGGAGTCTCGAATGGCTGGAAGTTTGCTGGTTCGGGACTCGGGACCCGGGACCCGGGACTCGGAAAGTCAAAAGCACACCGTGGCGGCTCTTGCTTTCCGAGTCCCGGGTCCCGAGTCCCGAGTCCCGGCTTCATTAGTTCCGCAACGGCTTGCCCGTCTTGAGCATGTGCCCGATGCGCGCCTGGGTCTTTTCCTGCTGGGCCAGCTCCACGAAGTGCTTGCGCTCGAGCTTGAGCAGCCATTCCTCGTCCACCAGCGCGCCGCGGTCGACTTCGCCGCCGCACAGCACGGTGGCGATGCGGGTGGCGATCTCGTAGTCGTACTCGCTGATGAAGCGGCCTTCCAGCATGTTGACCAGCAGCATCTTGAAGGTGGCGATGCCGACGTCGCCGGCCACTGCGATGCGCCGCGCCGGCAGCGGCGGGCGGTAGCCGGTGTCGGCCAGCGCGCGCGCCTGCTGCCTGGCGATGTGCAGCGACTCGTAGGCGTTGAACACCACCTTGTCGGTGGCGCGCAGCAGGCCCAGTTCCTTGGCGTTGACCGCCGAGGTTGAGACCTTGGCCATCGCCACCGTCTCGAAGGTCTTCTTCAGCTCGGCGAACACGTCACCGTTCGGGCCGGCCGCCTGCGCCGCCCGCACCGCCAACTCCTTCAGGCCGCCGCCGGCCGGCAGCAGACCGACCCCGGCCTCGACCAGGCCGATGTAGCTTTCCAGCCCGGCCACGGTGCTGGCGCTGTGCATCTGGAATTCGCAGCCGCCGCCAAGCGCCAGCCCGCGCACCGCCGCGACCACCGGCACCAGCGAATACTTGATGCGCTGGCTGGTGGCCTGGAAGTTGGCGACCATCGCCTCGAACGCGTCGACCTTGCCCGCCTGCAGCAGGCCCAGCGCACCGGCCAGGTCGGCGCCGGCGGAGAAGGGCTCCTTGTGCTGCCAGATCACCAGGCCCTTGAAGCCCTGCTCGGCGCGGCCGACCGCTTCCTGCAGGCCGTCGAGCACCTGGTCGGAGACGGTGTTCATCTTGGTCTTGAAGCTGACCACGGCGACGTCGTCGCCGTCGTGCCACATGCGCAGGCCGTCGTTCTCGAACACGGTCTCGCCCGGGGCGAACTTCTCGCCCAGCAGCGGATCGGGGAAGCGCTGGCGCTGGTACACCGGCAGCGCCGAGCGCGGCAGCTTGGCGTTGCGCGCCGGGCTGTAGCTGCCTTCGGCGGCATGCACGCCATCGCGGCCGTCGAACACCCAGTCCGGCAGCGGCGCGCTGCTCATGGTCTTGCCGGCGACGATGTCGTCGGCGATCCACTGCGCCACCTGCTTCCAGCCGGCCGCCTGCCAGGTCTCGAACGGACCCAGCGACCAGCCGTAGCCCCAGCGGATCGCCAGGTCCACGTCGCGCGCGGTCTGCGCGATGTCGGCCAAGTGGTAGGCGCTGTAGTGGAACAGGTCGCGGAACGTCGCCCACAGGAACTGCGCCTGCGGGTGCTGGCTCTCGCGCAGCTTGGCGAACTTCTCCGCCGGGTTCTTGATCTTCAGGATCTCGACCACTTCCGGCGCCGCGCTGCGGTCGGCCGGACGGTAGTCCTGCTTCTCAAGGTCCAGCACCACGATGTCCTTGCCGACCTTGCGGAAGATGCCGGCGCCGACCTTCTGCCCGAGCGCGCCCTTGCCGATCAGCGCGTCCAGCCACTTCGGCGAAGCGAAGTACTGGTGCCACGGATCGTCGGGCAGGGTGTCGGCCATGGTCTTGATCACATGCGCCATGGTGTCCAGGCCGACCACGTCGGAGGTGCGGTAGGTCGCCGATTTCGGCCGCCCGACCAGCGGGCCGGTCAGCGCGTCCACTTCGTCGAAGCCCAGGCCGGACTGCGCGGTGTGGTGGATGGTGGACAGGATCGAGAACACGCCGATGCGGTTGCCGATGAAGTTCGGGGTGTCCTTGGCGTACACCACGCCCTTGCCCAGGGTGGTGGTCAGGAACGCTTCCAGCCCTTCCAGCACCGCAGCGTCGGTGCCCTTGGCCGGGATCAGCTCGGCCAGGTGCATGTAGCGCGGCGGGTTGAAGAAATGCACGCCGCAAAAGCGGTGGCGCAGCTGTTCGGGCAGCACGTCGGACAGCGCGTTGATGCCCAGGCCGGAAGTGTTGCTCGCCAGCACCGCGTGCTCGGCGACGAACGGGGCGATCTTCTTGTACAGGTCCTGCTTCCAGTCCATGCGCTCGGCGATGGCCTCGATGATCAGGTCGCAGCCTTTCAGCTGCTCCAGCCCCGTCTCGTAGTTGGCCGGGGTGATGGCCTCGGCCAGCGCGGCGCTGGCCAACGGCGCCGGGCTCAGCTTGGTCAGGTTGGCGATGGCCTTGAGCACGATGCCATCGGGATGGCCTTCCTTGGCGGGAAGGTCGAACAGCACGGTGTCGACGCCGGCGTTGGTCAGGTGCGCAGCGATCTGCGCGCCCATCACGCCCGCGCCCAGGACGGCGGCACGGCGGACTAGCAGGGGGTTGGACATAGCGATCAGCCTTTGTGGGTGCAACGAGTGCGGGGTCAGGGAGCGGAGCGGGCCAGGAAGCCGGCTTCGGCGAAACGGATGAGTTCGCGCGCGGCGTGGGCGCGGTGCGCGGCCTCGCTGACGCCGGCGGGACGCTTGATCAGGCCGAAGTCGGCCATCGCGTAGGTCAGCGCGCCGGCGAGGAAATCCAGCCGCCAGTACAGCTCTTCCTTGTTCAGCCCGGGCACGCAGCCGGAGATGGCCTTGCCGAACTCGCGCAGCACGTGGCCGTAGTGGTCGGACAGGAACTGGCGCAGGCTGTCGTTCTTCTCGGCGTAGGCGCGGGCGATCACGCGGACGAAGGCGCCGCCGCTCTGCCGGTCCTGGGCCATGGCCAGCGCCGGCTCGACGAACGCCGCCAGCACCCGGCCCAGCTGCCCGGGGTGCTCGCGCTGCGCCG
Source organism: Xanthomonas sp. (assembly GCF_017163755.1). Lineage (GTDB taxonomy): Bacteria > Pseudomonadota > Gammaproteobacteria > Xanthomonadales > Xanthomonadaceae > Xanthomonas_A. Next base: position 55,548 of record NZ_JAFIWC010000021.1, on the reverse strand, counting down.
CCTCCAGCTGGCTCAGCCGGGCTGCGGTCATCTCGTCCATGCGCCGGCGAAACACCTCGTTGACCAGGTTCTCCTTGGAGCCGAAGTGGTAGTTGACCGCGGCGATGTTGACGTCGGCCTGGCTGGTGAGCTGGCGCAGCGAGGTGCCGGAGAAGCCGTGCTGGGCGAACAGCTCCTCGGCCGCGCTGAGGATGCGGTCCTTGGTCGAGAAGTGGGCCTGCTTTGCCATGGATGCCAGCCGAATCAATCAAACGATTGTTTGAGTCTACGGCCGGTCACCGGCGGCGTCATGCTGCAATGCAGCATCGATTCAGCGCCGGGCCGTGCAAAGCCGGCTGCGATTGGATAGAATCCTCCATCGCAATTCTGGCTAAGCCCGCGTTTTGACGCGGGTTTTTTTCATGCTAACCTCGGGCCTTCAGTGGCCCGCCCAACGGAGAACTTCCATGGCGCTGGAGCGCACCCTGTCCATCATCAAGCCCGATGCCGTCGCCAAGAACGTCATCGGCGAAATCTATGCCCGCTTCGAGAAGGCCGGCCTGAAGATCGTCGCCGCCAAGTACAAGCAGCTGTCGCGCCAGGAGGCCGAGGGCTTCTACGCCGTGCACCGCGAGCGTCCGTTCTTCAACGCGCTGGTCGAGTTCATGATCTCCGGCCCGGTGATGATCCAGGCGCTGGAAGGCGAGAACGCCGTCGCCGCGCACCGCGAACTGCTCGGCGCCACCAATCCCAAGGACGCGGCGGCGGGCACCATCCGTGCCGATTTCGCCGATTCCATCGATGCCAACGCCGCGCACGGCTCGGATTCGGTCGAGAATGCCGCCATCGAGGTGGCGTACTTCTTCGCCGCCACCGACGTGGTCTCGCGCTGAGAGAGTGACACCGTGAACGAGGTCGTCCACACGTCGTTGCCGCTCGCTGACCCGGTCAGGGCCAGCGGCGCGGCCAAGCAGAACCTGCTCGACCTCGATCGCGAGGGTCTGGAGCGCTTCTTCGCCGAGACCCTCGGCGAAGCGCGCTACCGCGCCCACCAGGTGATGAAGTGGATCCACCACCGCTACGTCACCGACTTCGACCAGATGACCGACCTGGGCAAGGCGCTGCGCGCCAAGCTGCAGCAGCATGCCGAGGTCGTGGTCCCGAACGTGGTGTTCGACAAGCCCTCCACCGACGGTACCCACAAGTGGCTGCTGGCGATGGGTACCGACGGCAAGAACGCGATCGAGACGGTCTACATCCCCGACAAGGGCCGCGGCACGCTGTGCGTGTCCTCGCAGGTCGGCTGCGCGCTGAACTGCACGTTCTGCTCCACCGCCACCCAGGGCTTCAACCGCAACCTGTCCACCGCCGAGATCATCGGCCAGGTGTGGGTCGCGGCGCGCCACCTGGGCAACGTGCCGCACCAGCAGCGCCGTCTCACCAACGTGGTGATGATGGGCATGGGCGAGCCGTTGATGAATTTCGACAACGTCGTGCGCGCGATGAGCGTGATGCGCGACGACCTGGGCTACGGCCTGGCCAACAAGCGCGTGACCCTGTCGACCTCCGGCCTGGTGCCGATGATCGACCGCCTGTCCAGCGAGAGCGACGTGTCGCTGGCGGTGTCGCTGCACGCGGCCGACGACGCGCTGCGCGAGCAGTTGGTGCCGCTGAACAAGAAGTACCCGGTCGCCGAGCTGATGGCCGCCTGCGCGCGCTACCTGCGCGCCAACAAGCGGCGCGAATCGGTGACCTTCGAATACACGCTGATGAAGGGCATCAACGACCAGCCCGAGCACGCGCGGCAGCTGGCCAGGCTGATGCGGCAGTTCGACAACGCGGTCCAGACCAAGGACGCGGGCAAGGTCAACCTGATTCCGTTCAACCCGTTCCCGGGCACGCGCTACGAGCGCTCCGGCGAGACCGAGATCCGCGCGTTCCAGAAGATCCTGCTCGATGCGCAGGTGCTGACGATGGTGCGGCGCACGCGCGGCGACGACATCGATGCGGCCTGCGGCCAGCTCAAGGGGCAGGTGATGGATCGCACCCGACGCCAGGCCGACTTCCAGCGCCAGCTGCAGCGCCAGGCGGACCGGGATGCGGCGGCGTAACGGCCTGATCGGTGGCATCGGCCTGCTGCTGGCGATCTCGCTGGGGCTGGGCGGATGCGGTTGGCGCAACGCCAAGGCCGGCAAGGTGCGCGCCGTCGAGCAGGTGGCGCCGGACTATGATTTCCGCGACAACGCCACGGTCAAGGCGCGCTACGCGCTGCAGGAGAACCTCGGGCTGGCGGCAAGCCGGCTGCGCGCCGGCGATCTGGTGCGTGCCGAGCAGAGCGCGCGCAAGGCGTTGGCGCAGTCCCCCGGCTCGGTCGATGCGTACACGCTGCTGGCGGTGATCGCCGACCGCCGCGGCGATGCCGCCACCGCCGGCGAGTACTACCGCAAGGTCACCGAGCTTGCGCCCACCCAGGGCGCGGGCATGAACAACTACGGCGCGTGGCTATGCGCCAATGGCCATCCGGCCGAGGCGCTGCTGTGGTTCGACCGCGCGCTGGCGGCGCCGGGCTACGCGACGCCGGCATCGGCGCTGGCCAACGCCGGCGGCTGCGCGTTGCTGGTCGGGCAGGGCGAACGCGCCGAGCGTGACCTGCGCAAGGCCCTGTCGCTGGAGCCGAACAACGCCTATGCCTTGGAAGCGATGACGCGCAACGAAGTCGCGCATGGGCGCTACTTCGAAGCTAGGGCGTTTTCGCAGCGGCGTTTGTCGGCTGCGGCGGCCACCGCATCCGTGTTACAACTTGCGGTTCAGATTGAACAAAGGCTGGGCGACATGGCTGCCGCCGGCCGTTACCAACAGCGGTTGCGCAAGGAGTTTCCCAATACCGCAACCACCACTCCCGGGGCCAGTGCATTGTGATCAGTGATTCCAATCCGAACGCTTTCGACGGCGCCAAAGGCTGCGGACAACAACTCCGCGAAGCGCGCGAGGCGGCCGGGCTCAGCATCGAGGACGTGGGCAGCCGGTTGCGCATGCCGGCGCGCGTGGTGCGCGCCCTCGAAGCGGAGCAGTGGGAGCGCCTGGGCGCGCCGGTGTTCGTCCGCGGCCAGCTGCGCAGCTACGCGCGGCTGCTGTCGGTGGACCTGGACCCGCTGCTGGAGCGCGCGCACATCGCCCCGGTGCAGCCGGTGGAGCTGATCAGCCACACCCACACCCCGCCGCTGCGGCGCATGCTCGAGAGCGTCACCCGGCGCATGGTCTACGTGGTGATCACCGCCGGCCTGGCGGTGCCCATCTGGTACGCCTCGCGCTCGCATTTCGCCAACGAAGGCCCGAGCACTGCATCGCTGGACGTGGTGCCGGCCAGCGCCGACGGCGCGGCGCCGGCCACGGACGGAACGCCGCAGGCGCCCGTGCCGGCCGCGACCGCGGCGCCTCGCGCCAACGCCACCCCTGCGGCGCCCTACATCGCGTCGCTGACGCCGCTGCCGCGCGCGTCCTTGGCGGCGACCAAGCCGGGCATCAGCCTGTCGTTCAACGGCGACAGCTGGGTGCAGATCAGCGCGCCGGACGGAAGCTCGCTGGAGAAGGCCCTGCTCAAGGCGGGCGAGAAGCGCGAGTACACGGCGGGTCAGGTCGGCCGGATCGTGCTCGGCAATGCCTCGGCGGTCGAGGTTCAGCAATCCGGTAGTACCGTGGATATGACGCCGTACAAGCGCGCGAACGTGGCGCGCTTTGCGGTATCCTCTGACGGTTCCGTGGTGCCGGCGTCCGACTGAGCCGCGGCGCGGTTCCTCATTATCAACTTCCATGTCCCGTCCAATCGGCGGGGCGAGAGTACGCATGGCGATCGACGACCTGCTCGACGAGCACGAACAAAGCGAACGCGTCCGCACTTGGCTCAGGAAAAACGGCGCCGGCCTCATCGGCGGCGTAGCGCTGGGCATTGCGGCGATCATCGGCTGGCAATGGTGGACCAAGCAGCATTCCAGCGACCTGGCCCAGGCCAACGCGCGCTACGAAACCGTATTGAAGAGCGTCCAGGCCGACAAGCTGGACCAGGCCGCCAAGGACATGGCGGCGCTCGAGCAGGGCGGCGCCAACATCTACGCCGACCTGGCCGGCCTGCACCTGGCCAAGGCACAGGCCGACGCCGGCAAGCCCGAGCAGGCGCTGGCGACGCTGCGCGCGATCAAGCCCGGCGAAGAACTGAAGCTGCTGGTCGACCAGCGCATCGCCCGCCTGCTGATCGAGACCGGCAAGAGCGAGGACGCGCTGAAGCTGCTGTCGGCCAGCGACAACCTCAGCCTGGAGCTGCGCGGCGACGCGCTGATCGCCCAGGGCAAGCGCGACGCGGCACGCGATGCGTACGCCAAGTCGCTGGCGACCCTGGACGTGGCGGCGCCGCAACGGCGGCTGCTGGAAACGAAGTTGATGGATGCGGGCGGCACCGTGCCGGATCCTGCGGAGCCGATCTGATGAAGGTAGTCATGTTCAAGCGCGTTGCGGCCGTCGCCCTGCTGGCCGTGGCGCTGAGCGGGTGCAGCACGGTCAAGGGCTGGTTCGCGGGCAAGGACGCGGAGGCCAAGAAGGCCGCCGAGCCGGCCGAGCTGGTCGATTTCACCCCGTCGGTGAAGGTGGACGAGATCTGGTCGACCGGCGCGGGCAAGGGCGAAAAGCGCATCGGCGTGCGCCAGCGTCCGGCCGTGGCCGACGGCAAGGTCTACGTCGCCGCGGCGTCCGGCTCGGTCTACGCGCTCGACCTGCAGACCGGCAAGACGCTGTGGGAATACGACGCCAAGAAGGCGCGCAAGGAGCGCCTGAACCAGATCGAGGAACAGCCCGACGAGGAACAGTCCAACACGGTGGCCGATGAGTCGACCAAGGACCTGTCCAAGGACGAGCGCGCGGCCTACAAGCAGCGCCTGCGCAACGAGAAGCAGCAGGCCAAGGAACGCAAGCGCATCGAGAAGAAGCGCCCGCTGTCGCGCTTCACCGGCGGCCCGGGCGTGGGCGACGGACTGGTGGTGGTCGGCGGCCTGAACGGCGAAGTGATCGCGCTGGACGCGGCCACCGGCACCGAGAAGTGGCGCGCCAAGGTGCCCAACGAGGTGATCGCCGCGCCGGCGGTGTCGCAGAACCTGGTGTTCGTGCGCAGCAACGACGGCCGCACCACCGCCTTCGATGCGGCCACCGGGCAGCAGCGCTGGTTCAACACCCAGGAGCTGCCGACCCTGACCGTGCGCGGCAACGCGCCGGTGGTGGCCGGTCCGGGCGTGGTGTTCATCGGCAACGACGACGGCACGCTGGCGGCGCTGGCGATGCAGGACGGGCGTCCGCTGTGGGAGCAGACCATCGGCGTGCCGGAAGGCCGTACCGAGCTGGAGCGCATGTCCGACGTGGACGGCGCGCCGGTGCTGGAAGGCACCACCGTGTATGCGACCAGCTTCAAGAACGAGACCCTGGCGCTGGAAGGCCCGAGCGGGCGCCCGCTGTGGACCCGCGATCATGGCGGCCCGGGCGGGATCGGAGTCAGCGCGAACAGCGTGGTGGTGGCCGACAACGCCGGTTCGGTGTGGGCGCTGGACAAGAGCACCGGCTCGGCGACCTGGTCGCAGGCCGCGCTGGCGCGGCGTTCGCTGACCGGTGTCGCGATCCAAGGCGACTACGCCGTGGTCGGCGACTACAAGGGCTACCTGCACTGGTTGAAGCTGGACAATGGTGAGATCGCCGCACGCGAACGCGTCGGCCGCAAGGCGCTGTTAGCGCAGCCGGTGGTTGCCGACGGCATCCTGCTGGTCCAGAACACGAAAGGCGACCTGACCGCGTTCCGGTTGGGTCAATAAAGGGAAGGAATTCGCGATGCTGCCGCTGGTCGCCCTGGTTGGACGGCCGAATGTCGGCAAGTCCACGCTGTTCAACGCGCTCACGCGCAGCCGCGACGCGCTGGTCCACGACCAGCCCGGCGTCACCCGCGATCGCAACTACGGCGTGTGCCGGCTGGAGCCGGAAACCCCGTTCGTGATCGTCGACACCGGCGGCATCTCCGGCGAGGAAGAAGGCCTGGCCGGCGCGACCGCCGGCCAGGCGCGCGCCGCCGCGGGCGAGGCCGACCTGGTGCTGTTCGTGGTCGACGGCCGCGAAGGATCCTCCTCGCTCGACGACGAGATCCTGGCCTGGCTGCGCAAGCTGGCGCGGCCGACGCTGCTGCTGATCAACAAGATCGACGGTACCGACGAGGACCAGGTGCGCGCGGAGTTCGCGCGCTACGGCCTGGGCGATGCGATCGCGGTCTCGGCGGCGCATCGCCACGGCATCGACGACCTGCTCGAGGAGGTGCTGTCGCGGCTGCCCGAGGAAGGCGCCGGCGCCACCCTGGACACCGATCCGGGGCGCATGCGCATCGCCTTCGTCGGCCGCCCCAACGTGGGCAAGTCCACCCTGGTCAACCGCTTGCTCGGCGAGGAGCGGATGATCGCTTCCGAAGTGCCCGGCACCACCCGCGATTCGATCGCGGTGGACCTGCAGCGCGACGACCGCCTGTACCGGCTGATCGACACCGCCGGCCTGCGCCGCCGCGGCCGGGTCGAAGAGGCGGTGGAGAAGTTCAGCGTGTTCAAGACGCTGCAGGCGATCGAACAATGCGAGGTCGCAGTGCTGCTGCTCGACGCCACCGAGGGCGTCACCGATCAGGACGCCAGCGTGCTCGGCGCGATCCTCGATGCCGGCCGCGCGCTGGTGGTGGCGGTCAACAAGTGGGACGGGCTGACCGACTACCAGCGCGAGCAGGCCGAGGCCTTGCTGTCGCGCAAGCTCGGCTTCGTGCCGTGGGCCGAGGCGGTGCGGATCTCGGCCAAGCACGGTTCGGGCCTGCGCGAGCTGTTCCGCGCGATCCACAACGCGCACGCCTCGGCGGTGCGCGAGTTCAGCACCAGCGAGGTCAACCAGGCGCTGGAAGTGGCCTACGAGACCAACCCGCCGCCGAGCATCCGCGGCCACGTGTCCAAGCTGCGCTACGTGCATCCGGGCGGCAGCAACCCGCCGACCTTCATCGTCCACGGCACCCGCCTGAAGGTGCTGCCGGAGTCGTACAAGCGCTACCTGGAGAACTTCTTCCGCAAGCGCTTCAAGCTGGTCGGCACGCCGGTGCGCTTCATGTTCCGCGAGGGCGCCAATCCCTACGAGGGCAAGAAGAACGTGCTGACCGAGCGCCAGATCGCCAAGAAGCGCCGCCTGATGAAGCACGTCCGCGGCAAGTAGGTCGTGCCCATGGACGCGCGGCGCGAGGTGACCCTGGGGATACTCGCCGGTGGCCGCGCGCAGCGCCTGGGCGGGCTGGACAAGGCCTGGCTGCAGCTCGACGGCCAGCCGCTGGTGCAGCGGCTGGCGGCGGCGCTGGCGCCTTCGGTGGCGGCGGTGCGGGTCAGCGCCAACCGGCACCACGAACGCTATGCCGCGGCGGGGCTGGTCGCGCTCGCCGATCGGCTGCGCGCCGACGCGCACGCGTCTCGCTCGCTGGGACCCATCGCCGGCCTGGAGGCCCTGGCCGCCGCGTGCGCCACCCCGTGGTTGCTGACGTTGCCGGTGGACCTGCAGCAGCTGCCGGCCACGCTGCTGGACACGCTCTGCGCCGGCGCGGCCGCCGCCGGCGCCTACGCCGAGGACGAGGACGGCGTGCAGCCGCTGGTGGCGCTGTATCGCGTCGCGGCGCTGCGCCCGGCGCTGGCCGCGGCGCTGGCGGGCGGGCGCTACGCGCCGCGCGCGCTGCAGCAGGACCTGGCGATGGCGCGCGTGCGCCTGCCCGGGGTGCGCCTGGGCAACCTCAACCTGCCGCAGGATCTGCATGCAGCGGGTATCCTGCCGGCGCCATGAACGCTACCCACGACTATCCCACCCGCATCGCCTACGCCGACGCGCTGGCCATCGTCGCCGCCGTCGCCGCCTCGCGCCCGCTGCCGGTCGAACGGCTGGCGCTGCCGCGCGCCGACCGGCGCGTCCTGCTCGAGCCGGTCGACGCGCCGATCGACCTGCCGCCGTTCGCCAACAGCGCGATGGACGGCTTCGCGCTGCGCCATGTCGACCTGGCCGCCGACGCGCCAAGCGCATTGCGGCTGGTCGGCGAGCAGTTCGCCGGAGAGGACTTGCGGCAGGCGGTCGGTGCCGGCGAATGCCTGCGCATCACCACCGGCGCGCCGTTGCCGCCGGGCGCCGATACGGTGGTGATCAAGGAGAACGTGCAGGAACGCGACGGCCAGGTGCTGGTGCCGGCCGGGCAGCGTGCCGGCGCCCACGTGCGCGGGCGCGGCGAGGACGTGCGCCGCGGCGAGCGCGTGCTGGAAGCCGGGGTGATGCTGACGCCGCCGCGGATCGGGCTGGCGGCGGCGCTGGGCGTGGCGCAGCTGGCGGTGTCGGCGCGGCCGACCGTGGCCGTGTTCGCCACCGGCGACGAACTGGTCGAACCGGGCCTGCCGCTGCAGCCGGGGCAGGTCTACAACAGCAATCGCGACATGCTGATGGCGCAACTGCGCCTGCTCGGCCTGGAGCCCACCGCATGGCCGACGCTGCCGGACGATCCGCTGCGCATCGAGACGATGCTGTGCGATGCGGCCTCGGCGTTCGACGTGGTGCTGACCTGCGGCGGGGTGTCGGCCGGGGAGAAGGACTACCTGCCGGCGCTGCTGTCCCGCCGTGGCCGCATCCACTTCTGGAAGGTGCGCATGCGCCCGGGCATGCCGCTGCTGTTCGGCGAACTGGACCGCGCGTTGTTCCTGGGCCTGCCCGGCAACCCGGTGTCGGTGCTGGCGACGTTCCTGGCGCTGGGGCGGCCGCTGCTGGACGCGCTGCAGCAGCGGCGCGAGCCGCGCCCGCAGTGGCGTGCGCGGCTGACCTCGGCCTGGGACAAGCGCCACGACCGCCTGGAGTTCCTGCGCGGGCGCATGCAGTGCGACGAGCACGGCCAGCTGTGGGCGGAGCCGAATCCGGCCGATGGCTCGCACCGCCTGCGCGGCGCCGCCGACAGCGACGTGCTGCTGCGCCTGCCGGAAGGCGCGCGCCGCTTCGAGGCCGGCGAAGTGGTCGAGGTATTCACGTACTGAGTGTTCCGGACATGCGCCGGACGTGCGGCGGCTTTGAGTCGATAATGCTCGCATGAGCATCCGAGAACTGACGCCGGCACAGGCCCGGGCACGCCTCGCGCACGGCGCGCGGCTGATCGACGTGCGCGAGGAACACGAGCGCGCCAGCGGCATCGCCGAGGGCGCGATCGGGGTGGCCCGCGCGCAGCTGCAGGACGACCCGGCCGCGCATATCGCCGGCACCGGCAGCGAGGTGATCCTGATCTGCCAGAGCGGCAAGCGCTCGCACGACACGGCGGCGTTCCTGCAGCAGGCCGGATACGCGCAGGTGGCGTCGGTCATGGGCGGCACCACGCGCTGGCAGCGCGATGGCCTGCCGCTGCTGCGGCCGGCGCTGCCGGCGCACGAGCAGGACTTCTTCGAGCGCTATTCGCGCCACCTGCGCCTGCCGGAGGTCGGCGTGCACGGCCAGCGGCGCCTGCTGGCCTCGCGCGTGCTGTTGATCGGCGCCGGCGGATTGGGCTCGCCGGCCGGCTTCTACCTGGCCGCGGCGGGGGTGGGCCACCTGCGCATCGCCGACGACGACGTGGTCGACCGCAGCAACCTGCAGCGGCAGATCCTGCATGCCGAGGACCGGGTAGGGCAGGCCAAGGTGCGTTCGGCGGCCGTGGCGCTGGGCGCGCTCAACCCCGGCGTGCAGGTCGAGGCGGTGCAGGAGCGGGTGACCTCGGCCAACGTCGAGCGCCTGTTGCAGGACGTGGACGTGGTGATCGACGGTTCGGACAACTTCCCGGCGCGCTATCTGCTCAACGACGCCTGCGTGAAGCTCGGCAAGCCGCTGGTGTACGGCGCGGTGCAGCGCTTCGAAGGCCAGGTCAGCGTGTTCGATGCCGGCCGCCGGCGCGGGCAGGCGCCCTGCTACCGCTGCCTGTTCCCGGAGCCGCCGCCGCCGGAGTTCGCGCCGAGCTGCGCCGAGGCCGGCGTGCTCGGCGTGCTGCCCGGCATCGTCGGCCTGCTGCAGGCCAACGAGGCGCTGAAGCTGCTGCTGGACATCGGCGAACCGCTGCGCGGGCGGCTGCTGTATTTCGACGCGCTGGCGATGCGCTTCCGCGAAACCCGCCTGTCCGCCGATCCGCAGTGCCCGGTGTGCGCGCCGGGGCAGGCATTCCCCGGCTATATCGACTACGCGCAGTTCTGTGGCGCGGGCATCTGAGTCCAACACCGGGGCGCCGCTATGCGCGACATGCAGTGGCGGCCGGTCGCCGCAAAAACGCCATGAAGCAACAAAGCCCCTCTCCCGCCGGGAGAGGGGCTGGGGTGAGGGTCCGGCGCGAAGCGTCTCGTGGGGTTTGGGTACACGAGGCTGCGCCCGTACCCTCATCCGCCCCTGCGGGGCACCTTCCCCCGAAAAGGGGGCCATGGTCCCAATGGGAGAAGGGAGCAGCCTCGCCCCTCTCCCGCCGGGAGAGGGGTTGGGGTGAGGGTGCGGCGCGAAGCGTCTTGTGGGGTTTGGGTACACGAGGCTGCGCCCGTACCCTCATCCGCCCCTGCGGGGCCCCTTCTCCCGGTGGGAGAAGGGGCAGCGACAGCCGACGCGCGCCTGCCTCCATACAACACGAAGAGACTCCCGCCGCGCGCCGCGCCACCATGCCGCGCGCCGGCGCACGGGGTGGGGCGGTCGCGGCCTTGTGCGTAGAATCGGCGCATGAGCAGCGCAGTGGACAGCAGTCAATTGATCAAGGTGGTGGCCCTGCTGGGCGCCGCGGTGGTGGCGGTGCCGGTGTTCCGGCGCCTTGGCCTGGGCTCGGTGCTCGGCTACCTCGCCGCGGGCCTGGCGATCGGGCCGTTCGGCCTGGGCTGGTTCGCCGATCCGCAGGCGATCCTGCACGTGGCCGAGTTGGGCGTGGTGATGTTCCTGTTCGTGATCGGGCTGGAGATGCGGCCGTCGCACCTGTGGAGCCTGCGCAAGCAGATCTTCGGCCTGGGCACGCTGCAGATCGTGGTCTGCGCGGCGGTGCTGACCGGGGTCGGACTGGGGCTCGGGTTCCCGTTGCCGGTCGCGTTCATCGCCGCGTCCGGTTTCGTGCTCACCTCCACCGCGGTGGTGATGCAACTGCTCGGCGAGCGCGGCGACATCGCCCTGCCGGCCGGGCAGAAGATCGTCGCGATCCTGTTGTTCGAGGACCTGCTGATCGTGCCGCTGCTGGCGGTGGTGGCATGGATGGCGCCGCTGCCGGCGATGCCGGACGCGCCGTCGCGCTGGGTCGGCATCGGCGTGGGCGCCGCGGCGATCGTCGGCCTGCTGGTGGTCGGGCGCTGGGCGCTCAATCCGCTGTTCCGCCTGCTGGCCGCGGCCAAGGCGCGCGAGGTGATGACCGCCGCCGCGCTGCTGGTAGTGCTGGGCGCGGCGCTGCTGATGCAGCTCGGCGGCCTGTCGATGGCGATGGGCGCGTTCCTGGCCGGCGTGCTGCTGTCCGAGTCCACCTTCCGCCACCAGATCGAGGCGGACACCGAGCCGTTCCGCGGCATCCTGCTCGGCCTGTTCTTCCTCGGCGTGGGCATGGCGCTGAACCTGGCGGTGGTGGCCGCGAACTGGACGCTGATCGTCAGCGGCGTGCTCGCGTTCATGGCTGCCAAGGCGGCGTGCATCTACCTGGTGGCGCGGATGACCGGCAGCCACCACGCGCAGGCGCTGGATCGCGGCGTGCTGATGGCGCAGGGCGGCGAGTTCGCGTTCGTGCTGTTCGCCGCGGCCGGCAGCGCCGGCGTCATCGACGCGCAGGTCAACGCCAACCTGACCGCGATCGTGGTGCTGTCGATGGCGCTGACCCCGCTGTTCGTGCTCGCCCACCGCCGCTGGGCGCCGGTGGAAGCGCCGTCGCTGGAGGGCGTGGAAGAGGCCGATGGCCTGTCCGGCAGCGTGCTGATCATCGGCTTCGGCCGCTTCGGCCAGGTCGCCAGTCAGTCGCTGCTGGCGCGCGACGTGGACGTGACCATCATCGACAACGACATCGAGATGATCCAGAGCGCGGCCGAGTTCGGCTTCAAGATCTATTACGGCGACGGCACCCGGCTCGACGTGCTGCACGCCTCCGGCGCGCATTCGGCGCGGGCGATCGCGGTCTGCGTCGACAACCGCGAGGCCGCCAACCGCATCGTCGAACTGGCTGCGCAGCAGTTTCCGCACGCCAAGCTGCTGGTGCGCTCCTACGACCGCGAGCATTCGCTGCAGCTGATCGCCGCCGGGGTGGACTACCAGATCCGCGAGACCTTCGAGTCGGCGGTGGAGTTCGGCCAGGCCGCGCTGGTCGAGCTGGGCGTGGACGAGAACGAAGCCGGCGCGATCGCGCGCGAGATCCGCCGCCGCGACGCAGAACGCTTTGAGCTGGAAATCGCCGCCGGCAACGTGCGCGCCGGCGCCGTGCTGATGTACGGCAACATCACCCCGACCGTGCCCAAGCCGACGCCGTTCACGCCGCCGCGGCGCGAGAGCCGCACGCTCAATCCGGCGCCGGTGCCGGAAGACGCGCCGTCGGGCCGGGACGGGTAGGGCAGGGCCGCTGCCGACAGCGGGACGCCGCGCTCCGTTCGTCCGGCAAGCGGCCGACGTTCGACTGTCCGGAAAGAGTTCCTGTGGGGTCGGCAGAACGCCCGGGCCCCGCGACCGGTCTCCTGCCACGGCAGAAAGGCCAGGGGCCATACCTCAGATGCTGGAGAGGTTCCGAAGGCCAGGCGGTTCCTGACGGCGCGCCATGACGCCAGCCTGAGCGCCGATTGGGCTGCGGCTGCGCGATGTCTCGAATGAGTGCAGCGATTGACGGGCCGCTGAACCCGCCTATAAAATGCGAATCATTCTTAATTGCACTCATCGAGTGTTCCACGCGGCGGCACCGACCATGCGCGCTTCCTGAAAGCCCGCCTGCCCGGTGCCGTAGCCGCGCTCACCGTTTCTTCCTTAGTCCCCAGACAGGCCAATGCGCTCAAAGAATTCCAGTCGGCTGCACTCCGTCGATACGTATAAGCATCCGTCGCCCTTCATGCGCGGCCACCTGGCCATCGCGATCGGCCTGGGCCTGGCCTGCCTGTCGAGCGCCGCGCTCGCCGCGCCGCAGGACGCCGCGGCCGGTGCGCAGGGCGGCAGCGCCGACACCGCGGCCACCGACCTGGACGCGGTGCTGGTCGTGTCCCAGCGCGCCAGCCGGGTCAGCAACGGCGCGACCAACCTGGACCTGGACATCAAGGACACGCCGCAGTCGATCAGCGTGGTCAGCGCCGAGCAGATGGAGCAGTTCGGCACCGACAGCCTCAACGAGGCGCTGCGCCTGAGCACCGGCATCCAGGTCGAGGAGTGGGAGACCAACCGCACCACCTTCACCGCGCGCGGCTTCGACATCGCCAACACCCAGATCGACGGCGTCGGCCTGCCCAACGGCTGGGGCATCGTCACCGGCGCGGTGGACACCTTCGGCTACGAGAAGCTGGAAGTGATCCGCGGCGCCAACGGCCTGTTGACCGGCGTGGGCAACGCCGCCGGCACGATCAACTACGTGCGCAAGCGCCCGACCAACGATCCGCGCGGGACGGTCGGCATCAGCTATGGCTCGTGGGGCACCACGCGCGAAGAGCTGGACTATTCGACCCCGTTCACCGCCGACGGCACCTGGGCCGGCCGCGTGGTGGCCGCCCACGAGGAAGGCGGTTCCTACCTGCGCGGCAAGGACGACCAGCGCGATTTCTTCTATGGCGTGGTCGACGGGCAGATCGGCGAGAACGGCACGTTAACGTTCGGCTACTCCTGGCAGGACGCGCAGACCGACGGCAACATGTGGGGCGCGCTGGGCTTCATGTACAGCGATGGCACCCAGGCCGAATGGAGCCGCAGCGCCTCGACCACGCAGGACTGGACCTACTGGGACACCACCACCCAGACCGCGTTCGTCGAGTACATGCACCAGTTCGGCCCGGACTGGCTGCTGAAGCTGTCCTACAACCGCCGCGACATCCGCAACGACGACAAGCTGTTCTACGCCACCGACCTGGCCGGCACCGGCCTGGAGCCGGGCACCAACCTGGGGTTGTACGGCTACCCCTGGGGCGGCAAGGACGAACTGACCGCCGACCTGGGCGCGGCCACGCTCAACGGCCATTTCCAGATGTTCGGCCGCGACCAGGAGGTGATGCTGGGGGTGAGCTGGTCCAGGAGCGAGAACACCAATCGCGAATACGCCCAGGCGATGTGCGGCGCCGCGCCTTGCGGCTATCTCGCCATGCCCAGCTTCCCTTGGCCCGGCGACGCCATCGCCGAGCCGGTGTGGGGCGACAGTTCCGTGTACAGCACCCTGGACGAGCGGCTCAAGCGCGCCTACGGCGCGACCCGGCTGGCGCTGAGCGACCGGCTCAAGGCCGTGGTCGGCGTCAACTACGCCCAGTACCACCGCGACGGCGTCAACTACGGCGTGGTCTTCGACCAGACCGAGAGCAAGACCAGCCCGTACGCGGGGCTGACGTTCGACTTCAACGAACACGTGCTCGGCTACGCCAGCTATTCGGACATCTACCAGCCGCAGAGCCAATCGGACGAGAACGGCCGCTACCTGGATCCGACCAAGGGTTCGAACTACGAAATCGGCGTCAAGGCCGACTGGCTGGACCAGCGCCTGCTGACCACGCTGGCCGTGTTCAAGGCCGAGCAGGACGGGCTGGCCACCGGCGCCGGCTACAACGCGCTCGGCCAGTTCTACTACACCGGCGTCGATGTCGAGTCCAAGGGCGTGGAACTGGAGGCGACCGGCAAGCTCACCGACGACCTGGACGTGGTGTTCGGCTACACCGCGCTGAAGCTGACCGGCCAGGACGGCGACGACACCTACCGCTGGGTGCCGCGGCGCACCGCCAACCTGATGCTCAGCGCGCGCCTGCCCAGCTACACCGCGCTGTCCTTCGGGATCGGCGGACGCTGGCAGAGCGCCATCTCCAACGTGGAGAGCAGCGGCTTCACCGTGCGCCAGGGCAGCTATGCGGTGTTCAACGGCTTCGTCGCCTGGGATTTCCTGCCCAACGCGACGGTGCGCCTCAACGCCAACAACCTCGCCGACGAGAAGTACATCAACACCTTGCGCTACAGCGGCTACTACGGCGCGCCGCGCAACTACACGCTCAGCCTGAACTGGCGGTTCTGACCGCTCCGACCCACGCACAGACCATAGCCGACGCCATGTCCCGCACCGCCGCACCCTCCGCTTCCTTCGCCGCCCCGCGCCTGCGCCTGGCCTCGCGCATCGCCGCGGCGGTGCTCGGCGGCTACGCCTTCGCGTGGGGAACGGTCGCCGCAGTCACCGCCGCGCTGTTCGCAGCCGACCTGGAGTTCCACGATGCCGAGTTCCTGGGTGCCGTCGCCGGACTGCTCGCCTATCTCGTAGCGTTCCTATGGGCGATCGCGGCGCGGCGCCTGGCGCGGGTGTGGGCGGTGCTGCTGGGCGCCGGCGCGCTGATGGCTGCCGGCGCGTCGTACGTACAATCGTTGCTGGCTTGAATGTGCCGACCTTGAATGTGCCCACCTTGAAACGGAGATAGTCGTGTTCCAGAGCTTCCGTCAATCCATGGCCTGGCTGCACACCTGGTTCGGCCTGGTCCTGGGCTTCGTGCTCATGGCCGCGTTCTTCTTCGGCGCGCTGTCGGTGTTCGACCGCGAGATCGACCGCTGGGCGATCCCGGCCACCCGCATCGAGCCGCAGCCCATGCCCTCGTTCGAGCGCGTGCTGCGCCCGGCGTTCGAGCGGATGCGGCCGACGCCCGAGGCCATCGACGCGATGCGCCCGCGCGTGGACGGCGCGATGCCCGAACGCTTCGATACGGTGGTCAGCTGGAGCGCCTACACCACCCACCGCGACCCGGTGCTGGCGCTGTACGCCGGCTACGACGTGCCCAACGCCAAGGATCCGGAAGAAGCCATCTGGGCCTACAGCACCATCGATCCGCGCAATGGCCGCGCGCTGCCCGATGACCGCCTCAAGCTCGGCAGCGAGTTCTTCTACCCGATGCACTACAGCCTGACGCTGGACTGGAAGAACCTGGGCATCTGGATCGTCGGCTTCTCGGCGCTGATGATGCTCGTCGCGCTGGTCAGCGGCGTGGTGATGCACCGCAAGCTGTTCCGCGAGTTCTTCACCTTCCGTCCGGGCAAGGCGCGGCTGCGCAGCGTGCTGGACCTGCACAACCTCACCGGCGTGGTGGCGCTGCCGTTCCATTTCTTCTTCGCCTTCACCGGGCTGGTGATCTTCGCCAGCAGCTATTACTTCCCGGTCGGCCATACCCAGCTGCACGACCTGCACGACCTGCACGAGCAGGTGGAAGCGCGCGAGACCGGGCTGCCGCACGACCGCGCCGGCGTGCCCGCGGGCCTGGCGCCGGTGGATGCGATGGTCGCCGAAGCCCAGCGCCGCTGGCAGGCCAAGGGCAAGGCCGGCGAGGTCGGGTTCCTGGTGCTGCAGCACGTGGGCGACGCCAACGGCTACGTCAGCGTGTACCGCGCCGGCACCGACCGCATCGCGCTGGTCGGCGACGGCGTGCACTTCAAGGCCTCCACCGGCGCGCTGATCCGGGAAGACCCGCCGACCACGCCGGTCGGGCGGGTCAGCGAGTTCCTTACCGGGCTGCACCTGCAGCACTTCCGCCATTGGCTGCTGCGCTGGTTCTACGTGCTGGGCGGGCTGGCCGGCGCGGTGTGCATCGCGACCGGCTTCGTGTTCTTCGTCGAGAAACGCAAGCGCCAGCATGCCAAGCAGGGCAGCCAGGGCGCGCGCATCGTCGATGCGCTGGCCGTGACCACGGTGACCGGCATGGTGCTGGCGGCGCTGGGCATCCTGCTGGCCAACCGCCTGCTGCCGGAAGACCTGCCGGCGCGCGGCGATTGGGAGCGTTGGGCGTTCTGGGCGACCTGGATGCTGGCGCTGCTGCACGCCACCTGGCGCAGCGCGGCGGTCGCGCAGGGGCTGCCCAATCCCGCCTGGCGCGAACAGTGCTGGGCGATCGCCGCGGCTGCGCTGGCCGCGGTGGCGTTGAACTGGATCACCACCGGCGACCACCTCGTGCGTACGCTCGCGGCCGGTTACTGGCCGGTCGCCGGCATCGACCTGTTCCTGCTGTCCAGCGCCGCGCTGGCGTTCGTGGCCGCACGCAGGCTGGGACGGCGCGCCGCCGTCGCGCAGCCGCGGTCGCTGGCCGAGGAGCCCGCACGTGCCTGACGCCCTCTCCGCGGCCTGCCTGCTATCGGCGGCCTTGCTCGCCAGCGTGGCCGGCATGGGCTGGCTGGCGCTGTCGATGCAGGCGCACGCGCAACAGGTCCTGGGCGGGATTCCGTCGCTGCGCGCGGCGCGCGTGTTGCGCTGGATGGGCGCGTGCGGGCTGGCCGTGGCGCTGGGGCTGTGCCTGGCGGTCGACCATGCCTCCATGGCGGCCCTGGTCTGGGTGATGGCCCTGACCGGCGCGTCGCTGCTGGTCGCCTTCACCCTGGCCTGGCGCCCGCATTGGCTGCGCGTGCTCGCTCCGTGGGCGCGTCCGCTGCCGGGCGACGCGGGCGAGGGACGCGTGCAACGGCGCGGGGATCCTCTACAGGACCGATAGGCGCCAGGCGCGGTCCATTGCCGCGCCGTTCGTAGGCCCGACGGCAACGCATCTTCGCAGCCCTGGGAAACGGGTACTTCTCTGCACGGCCCTCAGGGACGGCGTCCTCAGCGCAGGAACGTCTGCAACGCCTGCGCATAGCGCGGGTCGGCGCTGATGTCGTCGTGCCCGGCATGGGCCAGCGTCACCAGCGTCGGCGGCTGCGGCAAGGCCTCGAGCAGGCGCTGCGTGCTCGACGGCGGCACCACCCGGTCGCGGCCGGCGCGCAGGATCAGCAGCGGCCCGCGGTAGGCGCGCAGCGCGCTGGCCGAGTCGTAGCGGTCGCGCAGCAGCCAGCGCACCGGCGCCCAGCGGTAGTGTGCCTGCGCGGCGGTCGCCAGGCTGTCGAACGGGGTGGCCAGCACCAGCTGCGCCACCGGACGCCGCGCCGCGAGCTGGCTGGCCACGCCGCTGCCCAGGCTGCGACCGAACACCGCGATCTCGGCCCGCGGGTGGTCGGCGCGGACCCGGTCGTACAGCGCCATCGCATCGGCGACCAGCGCCGCCTCGTCGGGCGCGCCGTCGCTGGCGCCGTAGCCGCGGTAGGCGAGCAGGTAGGTGGTGCGGTCGGGCAGCCATGCCGCCGCCTGCGCGCGGAAGCCGCGCAGGTCCTCGGCGTTGCCGCCGAAGTACAGCAGCACCTTGTCGCGGCCCGGGTTCACCTGCCAGCCGCGCAGGCGCAGGCCGGGGTTGCGCTCCAGGGTGAAATCGGTCTGCGCCGCCGGCACCCGCGTGGCGGCCGGGAAATAGATCAGCTCGCGCTGGCCGACATAGAGCAGCGCGCAGATCGCCAGGTAGGCCGCGGCCACGATGGCCAGCGCCACCGCCAGGTAACGCAGCATCCTCAGCCGTGCCGCCGCTGCGCGGCGTCGAACGCCGCCAGCTGTTCCGGCGTGGCGTCCTGTTGGAACTGCGCCTTCCATTCGGCGAACGGCATGCCGTAGATGCGCTCGCGCGCCTGCTCCTTGCTCAGCGTCTGGCCTTGCGCCGCGGCGGCGTCGCGGTACCAGTCGGCCAGGCAGTTGCGGCAGAAGCCGGCCAGGATCATCAGGTCGATGTTCTGCACGTCGCGGCGGTCGTGGTTGAGGTGCTGCAGCAGCCGGCGGAACGCGGCCGCTTCGATGGCGGTGGTGTCGGTCATGGCGGAATCGGGGACAATGGGGTCCCAAGACTCTACACCCGCTTGCCCCGATGACCGATTCCGCGCCCGTCCCGTCCGTTCCAGCCCGCATTCTCGACGGGCGGCGCATCGCCGAAGAACTGCTCGACGGGCTCAAGCTCCGGGTCGACGCGCGCCTGGCCGCCGGGCAGCCGCGCCCGGGCCTGGCGGTGGTGCTGGTCGGCGGCGATCCGGCCTCGGCGGTGTACGTGCGCAACAAGCGCCGCGCGGCGGAGAAGGTCGGCATCGAGGCCTTCGACCACGACCTGCCTGCCGGCACCAGCGAGGCCCAGCTGCTGGCCCTGATCGACCGGCTCAACGCCGATCCCAAGGTGCACGGCATCCTGGTGCAGCTGCCGCTGCCGGGCATCCCCGACGCCAGCCGGCTGATCCACCGCATCGATCCGCGCAAGGACGTGGACGGCTTCCATCCGGAGAACGTCGGCCACCTGGCGCTGCGCGAGTTCGGCCTGCGTCCGTGCACGCCGCGCGGCATCGTGACCCTGCTCGGGCACACCGACCAGCCGGTGCGCGGGCGCAACGCCACCATCGTCGGGGTCAGCAACCACGTCGGCCGGCCGATGGCGCTGGAACTGCTGATCGCCGGCTGCACCGTCAGCTGCTGCCACAAGTTCACGCCGCCCGACGTGCTGCAGGCACGGGTGCGCGACGCCGACATCCTGGTGGTCGCGGTCGGCCGCCCCGGCCTGATCCCGGGCGAGTGGGTCAAGCCCGGCGCGGTGGTGATCGACGTGGGCATCAACCGCCTGGACGACGGCCGCCTGGTCGGCGACGTCGGCTTCGACGCCGCCGCGCAGCGCGCCAGCTGGATCACCCCGGTGCCGGGCGGAGTGGGGCCGATGACCGTGGCCACGCTGATGCAGAACACGATCGAGGCGGCCGATGCGGCTGGGGCTGCCGGGACCGGGGACCGGGGACCAGGGACCCGGTAAAAGCAAAGCCGAACTGAGGCGTCGGCGGCCGATACATGTGGCTTTACCGAGAGACGTTCTTCGGGTCCCCGGTCCCTGGTCCCCGGTCCCGGCTTCTTCCCCATTAGCCTCCGCCCCCCATTTCCGGTTAAAATGCCGCGCTTCCCCACATTCGGGTCCGCCGATGCTGCGCATCCAGGCTGAAGCTCTAACCTACGACGACGTTTCGCTCGTCCCCGCCCATTCGATCGTCCTGCCCAAGGACGTCAGCCTGGAAACCCGGCTGACCCGCTCGCTGCGGCTGAAACTGCCAATCCTGTCGGCGGCGATGGATACCGTCACCGAAGCCCGCCTGGCCATCGCCATGGCGCAGCTGGGCGGCATCGGCATCATCCACAAGAACCTGAGCGTGGAGCAGCAGGCCGCCGAGGTGGCCAAGGTCAAGAAGTTCGAGTCCGGCGTGATCCGCGACCCGATCACGGTGGGCCCGGAGACCACGATCCGCGAAGTGCTCGCGATCACCCAGGCGCGCAACATCTCCGGCGTGCCGGTGGTGGACGGCGGCCAGCTGGTCGGCATCGTCACCCATCGCGACATGCGCTTCGAGACCGAGCTGGACGATCCGGTGCGCCACATCATGACCAAGAAGGATCGGCTGATCACGGTCAAGGAAGGCGCCGGCGCCGACGAAGTGCTCAAGCTGCTGCACAAGCACCGCATCGAGAAGGTGATGGTGGTCAACGACAGCTTCGAGCTGCGCGGCCTGATCACGGTCAAGGACATCCAGAAGAAGACCGACAATCCCAACGCGGCCAAGGACAGCGCCACGCGCCTGCTGGTCGGCGCGGCGGTCGGCGTCGGTGGCGACACCGAGCAACGCATCGAGGCGCTGGCCTCGGCCGGCGTGGACGTGATCATCGTCGACACTGCGCACGGCCATTCGCAGGGCGTGATCGACCGCGTGGCCTGGGCCAAGCAACGCTTCCCGCAACTGCAGGTGATCGGCGGCAACATCGTCACCGGCGATGCCGCGCTGGCGCTGATGGACGCCGGCGCCGACGCGGTCAAGGTCGGCGTAGGCCCGGGCTCGATCTGCACCACGCGCGTGGTCGCCGGCGTCGGCGTGCCGCAGATCACCGCGGTGGACATGGTGGCCGAGGCGCTGCAGGACCGCATCCCGCTGATCGCCGACGGCGGCATCCGCTATTCCGGCGACATCGGCAAGGCGCTGGTCGCCGGCGCCTCCACGGTGATGATCGGCGGCCTGTTCGCCGGCACCGAGGAAGCCCCGGGCGAAGTGGAGCTGTTCCAGGGCCGCAGCTACAAGAGCTACCGCGGCATGGGCTCGCTGGCGGCGATGGAGAAGGGCAGCAAGGACCGCTACTTCCAGGACGCCTCGGACGCCGACAAGCTGGTGCCCGAGGGCATCGAAGGCCGCGTGCCGTACCGCGGCCCGCTGAGCGGCATCGTCCACCAGCTGATCGGCGGCCTGCGCGCGACGATGGGCTACGTGGGCTGCGCGACCATCGAAGAGATGCGCACCAAGCCGAAGTTCGTGAAGATCACCGGCGCCGGCCAGCGCGAGAGCCACGTCCACGACGTGCAGATCACCAAGGAACCGCCGAACTACCGCATGGGCTAAATGCCGGGACACGGGACTCGGGACTCGGGACTCGGCACAGCAGTTGAGCGGCGACGGAGGAAGCGATTCCTCCTCGCCGTTTCTTCATCGTCAATCGCCACCGGATCGCGGGATCCCGAGTCCCGGGTCCCGAGTCCCGAGTCCCGATGCCAAACATCCACACCGACAAGATCCTGATCCTCGATTTCGGCGCGCAGTACACGCAGCTGATCGCCCGCCGCATCCGCGAGCTCGGGGTCTATTGCGAGATCTGGGCCTGGGACCACGATCCGGCGCAGATCGAAGGTTTCGGCGCCAAGGGCATCATCCTGTCCGGCGGGCCGGAATCGACCACCCAGGCCGATGCGCCGAAAGCGCCGCAGCAGGTGTTCGACAGCGGGCTGCCGATCTTCGGCATCTGCTACGGCATGCAGACCCTGGCCGCGCAGCTGGGCGGCGCCACCGAGGCGGCCGACCAGCGCGAGTTCGGCCATGCCGAGGTCGAGGTCGTCGCGCCCGACGCGCTGTTCTCGGGCTTGACCGACCACGCCGGCGCCGCGCGCCTGAACGTGTGGATGAGCCACGGCGACCACGTGTCCAAGGCGCCGCCGGGCTTCACCATCACCGCCGTGACCGACCGCATACCGGTGGCGGCGATGGCCAACGAGGACAAGCGCTGGTACGGCGTGCAGTTCCATCCGGAAGTCACCCACACGCTGCAGGGTCAGACCCTGCTGCGCCGTTTCGTGGTCGACGTGTGCGGCTGCCAGACGCTGTGGACCGCGGCCAACATCATCGACGACCAGATCGCGCGCGTGCGCGCGCAGGTCGGCGACGACGAGGTGATCCTGGGCCTGTCCGGCGGCGTCGATTCGTCGGTGGTCGCGGCGCTGCTGCACAAGGCGATCGGCGACAAGCTGACCTGCGTGTTCGTCGACACCGGCCTGCTGCGCTGGCAGGAAGGCGACCAGGTGATGGCGATGTTCGCCGAGCATATGGGGGTCAAGGTGATCCGCGTCGACGCGGCCGAGCGCTACTTCGCCGCGCTCGCCGGGGTCGGCGACCCGGAGGCCAAGCGCAAGATCATCGGCAACCTGTTCGTCGAGATCTTCGACGAGCAGGCCGGCAGGCTGGCCAACGCCAAGTGGCTGGCGCAGGGCACGATCTATCCGGACGTGATCGAGTCGGCCGGCAGCAAGACCGGCAAGGCGCACGTGATCAAGAGCCACCACAACGTCGGCGGCCTGCCCGAGCACATGAAGCTGGGCCTGGTCGAGCCGCTGCGCGAGCTGTTCAAGGACGAGGTGCGGCGGCTGGGCGTGGAGCTGGGTCTGCCGCGCACCATGGTCTACCGCCACCCGTTCCCGGGCCCGGGCCTGGGCGTGCGCATCCTCGGCGAAGTGAAGCGCGAGTACGCCGAACTGCTGGCCAAGGCCGACGCGATCTTCATCGACGAACTGCGCAAGGCCGACCTGTACGACAAGACCAGCCAGGCGTTCGCGGTGTTCCTGCCGGTGAAGTCGGTGGGCGTGGTCGGCGACGCGCGCGCCTACGAGTGGGTGATCGCGCTGCGTGCGGTGGAGACCATCGACTTCATGACCGCGCACTGGGCGCACCTGCCGTACGACTTCCTCGGCACCGTGTCCAACCGCATCATCAACGAACTGCGCGGCGTCTCGCGCGTGGTCTACGACATCTCCGGCAAGCCGCCGGCGACGATCGAGTGGGAGTGAAACCGGCCGCTCGGTGACCATCGCCGGCCAAAGCGTCCGGCGCGGTAGCAGCGTGAGGCCGAAGGCCGGATCGGGATCTTCCGGCGCACTCGGGCTACTGCAGTTGCTGTTTTCTTCGGGTTAGGAACGCTGCGTTTGCGGGCGCTGCATCACCAGCAGGGTCGAGGTCGCGCTGGCGTAGATGCGCGCGTTGGCGTCCTTCAGCGTCGCCTCGGCAAAGGCGGCACGGCGGCCGACGGACAGGACGCGGCCTTCCGCACGGAGCGGGCCGGTGTCGGCGCTGATCGGGCGCAGGTACGACACCTTCAGTTCCAAGGTGGTGTAGGCCTGGTCCGCCGACAGTTTGGAGTGCACGGCGCATCCGCACGCCGAATCGAGCAGCGTCGCGGCATAGCCGCCGTGGACGGTGCCGATCGGGTTGTAGGCATGCATGCCGGGCGTGCCTGCGAACACGGCCCATCCATCGCCGACTTCGACGAAGGTGAAGTCCAGCGAATCGCCGATTGGCGGTCGGCCTCCGGCGGCGATCAGCGCCTGCAGGGTCTCGAGCCCGGAAAGGCCGGGGGCGATTTGGTCGACGAGATTCACTGGCATGTCTCCAATGTGGGCCGGTGCAGGCGCGGACGGCTTCGGCAAGATTGGCGTCCGCGGGCGCATGGTCTTTCCTATTTATATGATGGTCGTAATATATGAATGTGGCAAGCGCAACGACCGAGAGCGCTGGCCAAGCGCCAGATGCTCCGTCGGCAGCCCATGCGCCAATGCGTACGGAGGCATCGGCTGTGGCGGCGGATTCAGACGGCGGACACGATAGGCGGAACCTGGCCGTGTCGATCAGCATGTCGTCTTCAATGCCGCCAACGCACTCGGTCCGCGGTTGGCGGCATGGCCATCGCCGCCGGCCTGGGATGGGCCTCCATCGGCCGGGTGAGCCGCGGGTGGCGCCCGGAGGGCTATGGTCGCCGTGCTGGCCGCAATGCATCGCTCGCGGGAGGCTGAGCTGACGACGGGGCGCGCCGGAAGTCCGAGGATTCGCAATTCGTGTCGGCTTCTTTCGTAAACCCCACACCAGCGGCGAACAGTCAGAGGCGCGCGAACGGTCCGATTGCTTCTGTTTTCCGCGTGATGGACGCGGTATCGCCCTTCATGGGCCGCTGATGCGCGCTTCCCACGCCAGCATGGCGACCCGCGCCACGTCTTCCAGTTCCGTGCGGCTGGCGCCGTCGCGGGCCAGGATCGACATGCCGTTCTGCACGGTCTGCACGAAGCGGGCGAGGGCGTGGACGTCGGTCGAGTCCGGCATTTCGCCCTTGGCCACGGCGCGGCTCAGGCGTGCCTTCAGGTGGTCGAGCGTGGCGGCGCGCGCCGCTTTCACCCGTTCGCCGAGTTGCGGATGGCCTTCGCTGCCGACCGAGGAGAGCGTCACCATGCAGCCGCGCGGCAGGTCGGCAATGGCCCCGGTCAGCGCTGCGGCCGAATCCAGCAACAGCGACATGACCGCTTCGCGGGTGGTGCCGGCAGCAAGGAACTTGGCCCAGACCAGCGCCTCGTAATTGCGGCGGTAGTGATCCAGTGCCTCGGCGTACAGCGCTTCCTTCGAACCGAACGCCGCGTACAGGCTGGGCGAGCCTATCCCCATCGCCTGGGTGAGGTCGGCAATGGACGTGGCTTCGTAGCCCTTGGTCCAGAACAGGCGGGTGGCCTGCGCCAGGGCGGCTTCGCGGTCGAACGCGCGCGGTCGGCCACGGGGGCGGCCCTTGCGCGTTGCGGTGGCTTGCGGCGGTCGCACTGAATTTTGCATCAGTCGTTATATAAACCTGTTGACTTCGGCGAGCAAGGCCCATAGTATTTTTATGTATTGATCGATACATAAATAGTGCAGTGCGGCGGCGGTCGCCTTTGCAGGCGTTTTATTTCTATATCGATTGCTCGATACAAAACTCGAGCACGTGAACACAGGGCGGGAGCCTCCGTCATCCACCTTCCAACCACCGGCATGAGGAAATGAAATGGCAAGCAAGTCGAACCGCCAGATCGTCGTCGCGGCACGTCCTGACGGCGATGCCCGGCTGGGCGATTTCGCATTCGTCGAACGGGCGGTCCCGTCGCCCGGCGAAGGCGAGGTCCTGACCCGCAACCTGCTGATCTCCATCGATCCCTACCAGCGCAGCCTGATGGGCAACGCGTCGACCGAGTTGCCCCCGATCGACCTCGGCCAGCCCATGTCCGGTCCGACGGTCGCCATCGTCGAGCACAGCAGGAACCCGCAGTTCGCCGAGGGCGATCACGTCGTCGCCTGGTCGGGCTGGCAGCAGTACGGCCTGTCCGACGGTTCGGATCTCAGGAAGATCGATCCGCAGGCCGCACCGTTGTCCACTGCGCTCGGCGTGCTAGGGCATACCGGCCTGACCGCCTGGCTCGGCTTCACCAAGTTCATGAGCCCCAGGCCCGGCGGCACGTTGGTGGTGACCGCCGCCGCCGGCTCGGTGGGGTCGGTCGCCTCCCAGCTCGCTAGGCTGCGCGGGCATCGCGTCGTCGGTATCGCCGGCGGCGCGGACAAGCTGCGCTACCTGAAGGACGAGCTCGGTCTGGACGAGGCGGTGGACTACAAGGCGCCGGATTTCGCCGGGCAACTGCTGCGCGCGTTGCCGAACGGGCTGGATGCGCTGTTCGACAACGTCGGCGGACATATGTTCGAGGCGCTGATGCCGCACTTCAACCACCACGCGCAGATCGTCATCGCCGGCACGATCGCTCAGTACGCCCACCCGGGCGCGGCGCCCGGCCCGAATCGCCTGCCGGAGTTGTTGAAGCTGTTCTTGTACCGCTTCATCCGGATCCACGGCTTCGCGATGCCGGACCACGTCGCCGACTACCCCGCATTCCTCGCCGAGATGGCCCCGCTGGTGGCGCAGGGCAGGCTCAAGTACAGCGAGGAGTTCGTGGATGGGTTGGACAATATCCCCGCCGCGTTCCTGCGGCTGTACGACCGCGGCAATCCGAACCGCGGCAAGTTGATCGCGCGCGTGGGCTGATCGCATCGCAGTGGATCGACGGAGGCATCGAGATGGGCATCGAAGA
Organism: Xanthomonas sp.; assembly: GCF_017163755.1. Classification (GTDB taxonomy): domain Bacteria; phylum Pseudomonadota; class Gammaproteobacteria; order Xanthomonadales; family Xanthomonadaceae; genus Xanthomonas_A. Next base: position 29,308 of record NZ_JAFIWC010000021.1, on the reverse strand, counting down.
GAACAAACGTAGCGTCGAGATGTTCTGCGGCCACTTCGGGCACGCCGCCATCGACGCGGTGCTGGCGATGATGAGCGACGATGCGACCTGGTGGATCAACGGCAAGCCGCATCTGTTTCCCGGAGCGGGCAGCAAGACCAAGGCGCAGATGGCGCAGGTCTGGCACGGGCTCTACGCAAGGCTGGTTGGCGGCCTGAGGATGGAGGTCGTGGGCATGATCGCCGAAGGCGACCGTGTGGCCGCCGAGGTGCGCTCCCGTGCCGTGACCAGGAGCGGGAAGATCTACCAGAACGACTACCACATGCTCTTCAGGCTTCGCGGCGGAAAGGTGGTGGAAGTGAAGGAATACACCGACCTGATGCATGCGGCGGAGGTCTTCGGTTGATCCGGTAGGCAGGATGCCTGGCACCGCTGCATCGAATATCGAAATCGAGCTCGCCGCCTGGCAACGCGCCATGGGGGTGGGCGCCGCTTGGCAGCGCCGCCGCATCGCGCCGGCGCCGATGCGCGAACCGGCGGCCGATGCGATGCCGAAGCGCCGGCAGGCGACGGTGGCCGTGCGGTCGAGCCGCCACGGTGCCGCTCGGCGTCGTCCTCCGGTTCAACGTGCGCTGTCGATGATCAGGCCGCCGTCCGGCGCCAGGCTGTAGCCGGTCATGAACTGCGCGTCCCTGCTGGCCAGGAACAGCACCACCGGCGCGATGTCCTCCTCGGCCGAGCCGTAGCGCGCGAGCGCGTTGTTGGGCGGTGGAACGTCCTGCGCTCCCCAGGTATTGGCCAGCGGGAGGACGTTGTTGACGGTGATGCGATCGCCCGCCCATTCGCGCGCCGCGACCCGGGTCAGGGCGCGGACCGCTTCCTTCGCCATCGCGTAGGGGCCGTAGTCCGCCAGCCCGGCCACGCCGGCCATCGAGCCGAAGTTGATGATGCGTCCCTCGCCGCTCGCCTTGAGGTAGGGATGGCACGCTTGCATCGTGCGCAGGTAGGCGATCGGGCCGGTGTCGAAGTTGCGCTGCAACTGCGCGATGGAAAGGTCGATGATCGGCGACAGCGCCGAGGCGGCGTCGAACGCGTTGTTCACCAGGATGTCGATGCCGCCGTACGCGGCCACTACTTTCTCCGTCGCGGCGCGGATCTGCTCGGGGTCGGCGATGTCGCAGACGACGCCGAGCGCGGTGCCGCCAGCGGCTTCGATGTCGGCGACGACCTGGCCGATGTTCGCGGCCGTGAGCGAAAGGACGGCCACCTTCGCCCCTTCCGCGGCGAACAGTTCCGCGGTGGCGCGGCCGATGCCGCGGCCGGCGCCGGTGACGACGGCTACTTTTCCAGTGAGTCGGCCCATGTGCATCTCCAGTCAGTCGAGGGTCGTGTGGTGCTGCGTCGCGTCGGGCGCATACGGCGACGGCACGTCGCGGGCGGCGTTCTGGGTCGCGAACGACACGATCGCAAGCGCCAGCCCCAACGCAGCCGGCACGGCGCCGCCGGGCTTGCGAACGCCGAGGTGCGCGAACGCGGACAGCAGCAGGTGATAGAAGACGCCGGCGTAGGCGAGATCGCTCACCGCCACGCTGAAGCGCGACGCGACGGCGGCCACGGCCAGCAGCTTGGCGGCGGTGAGGATCGGCACGAGATAGCCGGGATAGCCGAGATCGGCCAAGGCCTGGCGGACCCAGCCCCTCCTGGCGATGTACAGGGTTGCCGACGCGAGGTAGAGCAGGCACAGCAGCGCCGTGCTTGTCCAATACAGATAATTGGCGGTCACGATGTTTTCCGATTGATTGAACGTCGTTGCGTCGACGTGCAGTCAGAATGTCGCCTACTATCGAAGGCATCAAGCAGGATGAAAACGTGGCGCCTAGTATGGAAAAGCAGACCGATGGCGGCGGAGAAGCCAACATGCACGAGGAGATGCGCCGCGCGTTCGCATTGTTGTCGGGCAAGTGGAAACTCGAAATCATGTGGCTGCTCAATCAGCGGATCTACCGGTTCGGCGAGTTGCGCAAGGCGATTCCCGGCATCACCCAGCACATGCTGACGGCGCAGCTTCGCGAGCTGGAAAGCGATGGCCTGGTGTCGCGCACCGTGTTCGCGGAAGTGCCTCCGCGTGTGGAATACGGGATCACGCAGAAGGCCCTTGGGCTTGGGCCGGTGCTGGAGGCGCTCACGGCATGGTGGAACGAGTACGGACAAAGCGTGCCGCCGAGGCCGGGCTCCGGGCGCAAGCCCAACACGGCCACGCCAAAGCCGAAGTGACGACGGCGCCGCGCGCAGGTGGCACAGCTACCATTGCACTTGCGGCCGGGCCTGCCTCTGCCGTGACCATGCAGACGACATCTGGATGCGAGGGCTCTTGCGATGCGCGAAAGCGAACTGGTTTCCGTCTACCGTCGCTACATCGATTGCCTCAACGACCGGAACCTGGACCGGCTTGGCGAGTTCGTCGACCAGGACGTCGAATACAACGGCGATCGGATCGGCTTGATGGGCTATCGCGCGATGCTGGAAGGCAACTACCGGGACATACCGGACCTGCGCTTTGCCATACAGCTGGTCGTGGCAGGCGCATCCTCCGTCGCGGCGCGCCTGAACTTCGATTGCACCCCCGCTGGCCGTTTCCTCGGGTTGGATGTCGGCGGCCGGCGCGTGGCCTTCAGCGAGAACGTCTTCTATGAATATCGCGACGGAAGGATCCGGCAGGTGTGGTCGGTGATCGACAAGGTCGCGATACAGGCCCAGCTGCGGGGCGCCGGGGCGCAGGCCTAGTCGGCAGCGCGAGCGTGCGGCTGCGAGGCGCTTGCTTGTGGGCCAGGCGCAGGGCAGGGCGCGCGTATCAGGTGGATGGCTGCTCGTAGGCTATCGCTAAGGCAGCCGGAATCGCCGGCTGGGCAGGGCAGGATGCCCGCAGTCCGCCAGCAAGCCCGGGCGCCGCGCAAGCCGCCTGGCGGCGTGTTGTCTACACAAGAAAATCACTTTCCAAAACGTAGTGTTCCCGGCGTCGACGGCACGTGCGTCGGGGCCCGGGCTGGCAGGCGGATCGGCGCCTGCACTGCCCGGTCCGGCGTCGAAGCGATTCGGACCTGCACGTCAGCCGAGGCCATTGCCGCCTCGTGGTGGTGCCGGCACGCGGACGTCGACGTGTGTTTCCCTTCGCACGACCAAAGGACGACCATGACCCCGCATCGACAGCGCGATCCCGTGACTGACGACGAGTTGCCACGCATTTCCACCGGAAGTGCCGGGTTGGACGACATCCTCGGCGGTGGCGTGGACGCCAATCGCCTGTACCTGTACGAAGGCCGCCCCGGCACCGGCAAGACCACGATCGCGCTGCAGTTCCTGCTGGAAGGCGCGCGGCAGGGCGAGCGCGTGCTCTACATCACCTTGTCCGAGACCCAGCGCGAACTGCGCCTGGTGGCGTCGCGCCATGGCTGGAGCCTGGACCAGGTCCACGTATTCGAGCTGGTGCCGCCGGAGACCGCGCTGGATCCGGAGCGCGAGCTGACCGTGTTCCATCCTGCGGAAATGGAGCTGACCGAGACCACCAAACTGATCTTCGACGAGGTCGAACGGCTCAATCCCTCCCGCGTGGTGCTGGACAGCCTGTCCGAACTGCGCCTGCTCGCGCAGAGCCCGCTGCGCTATCGCCGGCAGGTGCTGGCGCTGAAGCATTTCTTCGCCAGGCGCCAGTGCACGGTGATCCTGCTCGACGACCTGTCCTCGCAGGAAAACGATCTGCAGCTGCATTCGATCACCCATGGCGTGGTGATGCTGGAACAGCTGGCGATCGACTATGGCGCCGAACGCCGGCGCCTGCGCGTGATCAAGATGCGCGGCATCCAGTTCCGTGGCGGCTACCACGACTTCACCATCGAAAAGGGCGGGCTGGAGATCTACCCGCGCCTGGTGGCCGCCGAGTACAAGCACCACGTCATCGACGAGCACGTATCCAGCGGCAACCGCGAACTGGACGTGTTGCTGGGCGGCGGATTGGACCGCGGCACCAATGCGCTGCTGTTGGGCGCAGCCGGCGTGGGCAAGTCGTCCCTGGCACTGAGCTACGCCATCGCGGCGGCACGCCGCGGCGACCGGGTAGTGTTCTTCGCTTTCGACGAAGGCCGAGGCACGGTGGAGGCCCGCGCGCGCGGGCTGGGCCTGCCGCTCGACGATGTCCTGCAGAGCGGCGTGGTCCGGTTCCAGCAGATCGATCCGGCAGAGATGTCGCCCGGGCAGTTCGCCGCGAACGTGCGCCACAGCGTGGAAGTCGATGGCGCCAGGGTGATCGTCATCGACAGCCTCAACGGCTATCTCAACGCGATGCCGGACGAGCGTTTCCTGATCCTGCAGATGCACGAGCTGCTCAGTTACTTGGGACAGCGCGGGGTGCTGACCATCCTGGTGCTGGCGCAGCACGGGCTGGTTGGGCCGATGGATACGCCGCTTGACCTCAGCTACCTCAGCGACTCGGTGCTGATGCTGCGCTACTTCGAAGTCGGCGGTAAGGTGCGCCGCGCATTGTCGGTGGTGAAGAAGCGCAGCGGTTATCACGAAAATACGATCCGCGAGTTCCGGCTTGACAACAAGGGCGTGCATGTCGGCCCGCCCATTGAAAAGTTCAGCGGCATCTTTACCGGCACGCCGCACTACGGCGGAGACACTCTCCCGCAGATGGAAACCGAGTCCAGTGACGACGAGTGACACGGGGGGCGATCGCGTACTGGTCTTCGCCCCGATCGGCCGCGACGGGCCGGCGTCGGTCGAGTTGCTGCGCCGCGGTGGCGTGGCCGCGCAAGGGTGCGCCGACTTCGACGCGCTGATGCGCGAACTGCGCGCCGGCGCGGCGGCGGTGTTCATCGCCGAGGAGGCGCTGTTCGGCAAGGACGCCACGCCGCTGTTCGAATGGGCGCAGACGCAGCCGGCCTGGTCCGACCTGCCGTTCGTGGTGCTGACCAGCCACCAGGAACAGCCGTTCGTGGTGACCTGGCGGCGCAACCTGGTGGCCTCGTTGCGCAACGTGGCGCTGCTGGAACGGCCGGTGCAGGCGATCACCCTCACCAGCGCCATCCGCGCCGCGCTGCGCGCCCGTGCGCGGCAGTACGAAGTGCGCTCGCTGCTGCAGGCGCAGGCGCTGGCCGCGCAGGAGCTGGAGGCGCAGGTGGTCGCGCGTACCCGCGAGCTGGAACAGGCCAACCGCCATCTGCGCACGCAGATGGATGAGCGCGCGCGGATGGAGGAGACCTTGCGCCACGCGCAGAAGATCGAGGCGATCGGGCAGCTGACCGGCGGCGTCGCCCACGATTTCAACAACCTGCTGATGGTGATTTCCGGCGGCCTGGCGATGCTCGACATCCAGACCGACCCGGCGCTGCGCAAGCGGCTGATGGACGGCATGCAACAGGCCGCGCAGCGCGGCGCGGGGCTGACGCGGCAGTTGCTGGCGTTCTCGCGGCGCCAGCAGCTCAAGCCCGAGCCGATCGACCTGCCGCGGCAGATCGGCGGCATGCGCGACCTGCTGGACCGCAGCCTGCGCGGCGACGTGCACGTGGATTTCGATTTCGCCGACGACCTGTGGCCGATCGAAGTGGACCCGGGCGAGCTCGAACTGGTGGTGTTGAACCTGGCGGTCAACGCGCGCGACGCGATGCCCAACGGCGGCACCATCGTGGTGCGGGCGCAGAACGTCCCGCGGCAGGATCCGGCGGGCGCCGATTTCATCGGCCTGTCCATCATCGATACCGGCACCGGCATGCCGTCGGAGGTGAAGGCGCGTGTGTTCGAACCGTTCTACACCACCAAGGATGTGGGCAAGGGCTCGGGGCTGGGCCTGGCGCAGGTGCATGGTTTCGTGCAGCAGTCTGGCGGCTCGATCCGGATCGACAGCGAACCGGGGCAGGGCACTGCGATCCATCTGCTGCTGCCGCGCTCGTTCGGTGCACCGGTAGCGGAAGAGCGGCACCTAGTGGACTTGCAGGCCGCGCGCCGCGGCCCGGGCCAGGCGGGGCATGTGCTGCTGGTGGAGGACGACGACGAAGTGGCCGCGCTGGTTGGCGAGATGCTGCACCAGCTGGGCTACCAGGTCACCCGCGTGGCCAGTGCGGTGGCGGCGCTGGGCGCCTTGGCCAACGGGCGCGCGGTGGACGTGGTGTTCTCCGACATCATGATGCCGGGCGGCATGAATGGCGTGGAGCTGGTCCGCGAGATCCGCGCGCGCCGGCACGGATTGCCGGTGCTGCTCACCAGCGGCTACGCCGAAGCGGCCAAGTCCGCGGCCGATGCCGAAGGCGTGCAGATCCTGCCCAAGCCCTACCGCCTGGACGAACTGGCCGCCGCGCTGCAGCAGGTGCGCGCGACGGCGGGCGAACAGCAGGCCACGTCCGCCTGTTCCTGAGCGCGGCGGCGCGGCGTACACCGAGCCGGATGGCGCCGGCGGCGGCACGAGCACGTCGCATACGCTCCTGGGGAAGCCCCGGTCGCGTTGGGCGGCGGCAAGGACAGGTTCGCCGGCCGTCATGCGAATTGCTGTCGCAGGTCGCTCGGGAGTCGCACGGTCTCTACGTTTGTCTGGGCGCCGCGTTCATCCCGCGGTGGCGGTCGGCGCGCGGGGAAGACGAGCGGCCTCAGTGCAGCAGCGTGTCGGCGAGCAGCTTGAGGTTGAGCGCCACGATCAGCGCCGCGATCGCCCACGACAGCCGCACCAGCCAGCGCGGCGCCACCAGCGCGCCCATCTTGCGTTTGTCGGCGACGAAGCGCACCAGTGGAATCACCGCGAACGGCAGCTGCATCGACAGCAGCACCTGGCTCAGCACCAGCAGCCTGGCGGTGCCCTGTTCGCCGTACAGCGAGGTCACCACCACCACCGGCACGATCGCCAGGCCGCGGGTCAGCAGCCGCCGCGCCCATGCCGGGATGCGCAGGTGCAGGAAGCCCTCCATCACGATCTGCCCGGCCAGCGTGGCGGTGACCGTCGAGTTGATGCCCGAGGCCAGCAGCGCCACCGCGAACAGGGTGGAGGCCAGGCCGACGCCCAGCATCGGCGCCAGCAGCTCGTGGGCCTGCTCGATCTCCTGCACGTCGGTGCGGCCGTGCGCATGGAACACCGCCGCCGCCAGCACCAGGATCGCCGCGTTGACGAACAGCGCCAGGCTCAGCGCGATGGTGCTGTCGGCCAGCGCCCAGCGCAACGCCGAGCGGCGTCCGCGGTCGTTGCGCTCGTAGGCGCGGGTCTGCACGATCGACGAATGCAGGTACAGGTTGTGCGGCATCACCGTCGCGCCGATGATGCCGATCGCCAGGTACAGCGCGGCCGGGTTGGTCACCACTTCGGCGCGCGGGATGAAGCCGGCAAGCACCTCGCGCAGCGGCGGCGCCGCCAGCGCGATCTGCACCGCGAAGCAGGCGAAGATCACCATCAGCAGCGCGATCACGAACGCCTCCAGCGCGCGGAAGCCGCGCCGCATCAGATACAGCACCAGCAGCGCATCGACCGCGGTGATGATCGCGCCCAGGGTCAGCGGGATGCCGAACAGCAGCTTCAGCGCGATCGCGGTGCCGATCACCTCGGCCAGGTCGCAGGCCACGATCGCCGCCTCGCAGGCCAGCCATAGCAGGAAGTTGACCGGCCTGGAATAGTGTTCGCGGCAGGCCTGGGGCAGGTCGCGGCCGGTGGCGATGCCCAGTCGCGCCGCCAGCCCCTGCAGCACGATCGCCATCAGGTTCGACAGCAGGATCACCGACAGCAGCAGGTAGCCGAAATGCGAGCCGCCGGCGATGTCGGTGGCCCAGTTGCCCGGATCCATGTAGCCCACCGACACCATGTAGCCCGGCCCGAGGAAGGCCAGGAAGCGGCGCCATCCCAGGCCGCCGCCGGGCACCGCGACGCTGGCGTTCATCCGCCCGAGACTGCGCCGCGGCGGGGTCGACGCCTGCGGCCAGGCGCCGTCGGACGAGGACAAGGGCAGGGGATCGGACATGGCGGCGTACGCACAAGCGGGGTGGTTCGTACTATATAGCAATTGCTATTATGATTAGCATATGCAAATCAAATCGCAGCGATAGGCCGGTTTTCGGCCAGAATAGGCACCGGCCGGCGCGTACGCCGGCAACGGACAAGGGCGTTTGCGATGGGAAAAAGCGGAAAGTTGGCGGCGCCGGGTCCGGCGCTGCTCGACGCCGAGGTACAGGTCGAGAGCTTCCGCCAGGTGCGCGAGGCGCACCGCCTGGAACTGATCGAGGACTACGTGGAACTGATCTCCGACCTGCTCGCCGACGGCGGCGAGGCGCGCCAGGTCGACATCGCCGCGCGCCTGGGCGTGGCCCAGCCGACCGTGGCGAAGATGCTCAAGCGCCTGGTGAAGGGCGGCTGGGTGGTGCAGCGCCCCTACCGCGGCGTGTTCCTGACCCCGGAAGGCGAGGCGCTGGCCGCAGCCAGCCGCCAACGCCACCAGACCGTCGAGCAGTTCCTGCTGGCGCTGGGCGTGGACGAGGACACCGCGCGGCGCGACGCCGAAGGCATCGAACACCATGTCAGCGAAGCGACGCTGGCGGTGTTCGCCGCGTTCGTGCGCAACGCCGCCGGCGCGGCGCGATGAACGACGGCGAGCAAGCGCCGGCGACCGCGCGCGACGAGCGCTGGATGGCGCATGCGCTCGCGCTGGCCGACCGCGCCGAACGCGAGTTCGACGAGATCCCGGTCGGTGCGGTGCTGGTGTCGGCCGACGACGCGGTGCTGGGCGAGGGCTGGAACCTCAACATCGCCGAACACGACCCCACCGCCCATGCCGAGATCGTGGCGATGCGCCGGGCCGGACGCCGGCTCGGCAACCATCGCCTGGTCGGCAGCACCCTGTACGTGACCCTGGAGCCGTGCGCGATGTGCGCGATGGCGGTGGTGCATGCGCGCGTGGCGCGGCTGGTGTACGCCGCCGCCGACCCGAAGACCGGCGCCTGCGGCAGCGTGTTCGACCTGCTCGCCGACCCGCGCCACAACCACCGCGTGCAGGTGCACGGCGGGGTGCTGGCGCAACAGGCCGCGCTGCGCCTGACCAACTATTTCCGCGCCAAACGCGGCAAGCCGCTGCTCGGCGCATGAGCGCCGCCATCCCCAGGCCGGGCCGGCGCCGTGCGCCCGCAGCGGCCGCCACGGCACGCGCGCCGCACTGCAGCCGCTCCGGTACGCGGGTTATCATGGAAGGCCGATACAAGGCCCCGTGGCAGCGCAGCCGCCGCGAACAAATGGATGGTGACATGGCGGAAAACCACGTGGACAACGATCGCCTGATCTGGATCGATCTGGAGATGACCGGGCTGGACACCGACCGCGATTCGATCATCGAAATCGCCACCGTGGTTACCGACGCGCAATTGAACGTGCTGGCCGAAGGGCCGGAGTTCGCCATCGCCCATCCGCTGGAGACGCTCGAGGCGATGGACGAGTGGAACCGCAACCAGCACCGCCGCTCCGGGCTGTGGCAGCGCGTGCTCGACAGCCAGGTCAGCCTGGCCCAGGCCGAGGCGCAGACCGTGGCGTTCCTTGCGCAGTGGTCCAAGGCCGGCAGCTCGCCGATGTGCGGCAACTCGATCTGCCAGGACCGGCGCTTCCTGCACCGGCAGATGCCGCGGCTGGAGCGCTTCTTCCACTACCGCAACCTGGACGTGTCGACGCTGAAGGAACTGGCGCGGCGCTGGGCGCCGGCGATCTCCAGCGGCCTGAACAAGACTTCCTCGCACACCGCGCTCAGCGACGTGCACGACTCGATCGACGAACTGCGCTACTACCGCCCGTTCATGGGCAAGCTGTCGGGGCTGCCCGACAGCGTCTAGCCCGGTTCCGGCGTTCGTCGCCGGGGTTTGCGAACGTCACTCTTGCGCCGGCGGCGCCTTGGCGGGCGAGGGCAGCGCATTGCGCACCAGCGCATCGAGCTGCACCGGCGCGCCGTCCTTGTCGTGCAGGTACAGGTGCATGTCCTGCTGCGGGTAGGGGATGCTGACCTTGGCGCGATCGAAGCCGAGCTTGATCTGTTCCAGCAGCGTCACCTTGACCCCGAACCAGTCGCTGGCCATCACGTAGCAGCGGATGCCCAGGTTCACCGAATTGGCGCCAAGCTCGTAGACCACCACGTCCGGCGCCGGATCGGCGAGCACGCGCTTGTCGCCGTGCATGATCTCCAGCGCCACCTGGCGCGCGACCGACAGGTCGTCCTGGTAGCCGATGCCGATCACCAGCTCCACGCGCCGGGTCGGCTGCGCGGTCAGGTTGACGATCGGGCTGGCGGTGATCAGGTTGTTGGGGATGGTGAAGCTCTGCCGGTCCGGGCCGCTGAGCACGGTCTGGAAGATGCGCACCGATTCGACCGTGCCGGTCTGCCCGGCGATGGTGACCACATCGCCGACCCGGAACGGGCGCAGGGTGACCAGCATCACCCCGGAGGCGATGTTGGACAGCGAATCCTTCAGCGCCAGGCCGATCGCCAGCCCGGCCGCGCCGATCACCGCCAGCAGCGAGGCGGTATTGACCCCGACCGTGCCCAGCGCGGCGATCACCACCACGACGATGCCCACCGCATAGGCGACGTTGCGCAGGAAGCTGGTCAGCATGATGTCCACGCCGACCCGGCCCATCGCCTTGGGCAGCAGGTTGGCCAGCCACCGCGCCAGCCACATGCCGACCAGCAGCACCGCCAGCGCGGCGGCGATCTTGATGCCCCACGCGGTCAGCAGTTCGTTCCACTGGATCTTGCCGAGCAGTCCCTCCAGCCTGGTCGGGTTCAACGGTAGTGCGGTCGACATGCGGGGGGTTCTCCGGAACGGGGCGGGGCTGAAATGCGAAGCCCCGCAACGGCGGGGCTCGCAAGGCGAATCTAGCGACGCGGATATTAATCCGGCGTCATGCGCTGGCGCTCTTGAGCTTGGCCAGGCGCAGCCAGGTATCGACCACGGTGTCCGGATTCAGCGACACCGACTCGATGCCTTCCTGCATCAGCCATTCGGCCAGTTCGGGATGGTCCGACGGGCCCTGGCCGCAGATGCCGACGTACTTGCCCTTGGCGCGCGCGGCCTTGATCGCCATCGACAGCAGCTTCTTGACCGCGGCGTTGCGCTCGTCGAACAGGTGCGCGACGATCGACGAGTCGCGGTCCAGGCCGAGGGTCAGCTGGGTCAGGTCGTTGGAGCCGATCGAGAAGCCGTCGAAGATGTCCAGGAACTCGTCGGCCAGCAGCGCGTTGGACGGCAGCTCGCACATCATGATGATCTTCAGGCCGTTCTCGCCCTGCCGAAGGCCGTTGCGCTCCAGCACCTCGACCACCTTGCGGCCTTCCTCGAGCGTGCGCACGAACGGGATCATCACCCACATGTTGTCCAGGCCCATCTCGTTGCGGACCTTGAGCACCGCTCGGCATTCCAGCGCGAAGGCGTCGGAGAAGCTCGGGTCGACATAGCGGCTGGCGCCGCGGAAGCCGATCATCGGGTTCTCTTCGTGCGGCTCGTAGTTGCTGCCGCCGATCAGGTTGGCGTACTCGTTGGACTTGAAGTCCGACAGGCGCACGATCACCGGGTTCGGCGCCACCGACGCGGTCAGCGTGGCGATGCCCTCGGCCAGGCGGTTGACGTAGAAGCTGACCGGATCGGCGTAACCGGCCATCTTCTCGTCGATCTTCTTCTTGGTCGCCGCGTCCTGCTTGGCGTATTCGAGCAGCGCCTTGGGATGCACGCCGATATGCGCGGCGATGATCATCTCCAGCCGCGCCAGGCCGATGCCGGCGTTGGGCAACTGGCCGAAATCGAACGCGCGCTCGGGATTGGCGACGTTCATCATGATCTTCAGCGGCGCCGGCGGCATGTTGCCCAGGTCGGTGGTGGTGCGCTCGAACGGCAGGATGCCGGCGTAGATGTAGCCGGTGTCGCCTTCGGCGCAGCTGATCGTGACCTCGCGGCCGTCCTCGATCAGCTCCATCGCATTGCCGGTGCCGACCACCGCCGGCACGCCCAGTTCGCGGGCGATGATCGCCGCGTGGCAGGTGCGGCCGCCGCGGTTGGTGACGATCGCCGAGGCGCGCTTCATCACCGGTTCCCAGTCCGGGTCGGTCATGTCCGCGACCAGCACGTCGCCGGGCTGCACCCGGCTCATGTCGTCGAGGTTGCGCACCACGCGGGCGACGCCGGCGCCGATCTTCTGCCCGATCGCGCGGCCTTCGGCGATCACCTCGCCGCGCTTGTCCAGCGCGAAGCGTTCGATCTGGGTGGCGTGGCCGCGCGACTTCACCGTCTCCGGGCGCGCCTGCACGATGAACAGCTTGCCGCTGACGCCGTCCTTGGCCCACTCGATGTCCATCGGCCGCTGGTAGTGCTGCTCGATCACCAGCGCCTGCCTGGACAGTTCCTGCACGTCCTCGTCGCTGATCGAGAAGGTGTTGCGCAGCTCGGCCGGGGTGTCCTCGATGCGCACGCGTTCGCCGGGCGTGTCCGAATACACCATGCGGATCAGCTTGCTGCCCAGCGAGCGGCGCAGGATCGCCGGCTTGCCGGCGCGCAGCGTCGGCTTGTACACGTAGAACTCGTCGGGATTGACCGCGCCCTGTACGACCATCTCGCCCAGGCCGAAGCTGGAGGTGACGAACACCACGTCGCGGAAGCCGGACTCGGTGTCCAGGGTGAACAGCACGCCGGAGGCGCCCACGCCCGAGCGCACCATCAATTGCACGCCGGCCGACAGGAACACGTCCTCGTGCTTGAAGCCGTGGTGCACGCGGTAGGCGATGGCACGGTCGTTGTACAGGCTGGCGAAGACTTCCTTGACCTTCAGCACCACGTCGTCGGCGCCGGTCACGTTGAGGAAGGTCTCCTGCTGGCCGGCGAAGCTGGCGTCGGGCAGGTCCTCGGCGGTGGCCGAGGAGCGCACCGCGACCGCGACGTCGCCGCCGCCGTTCTCCGCGCACAGCTTGGCGTAGGCATCGCGGATCGCCTGGTCCAGGTCCGGCTGCAGCGGCGCGTCGATGACCCAGCCGCGGATTTCCTTGCCGGCCGCGGTCAGCGCGCCGACGTCCTCCACGTCTAGCGTCTCGAGCTTGTCGAAGATGCGCTGGTAGAGGTTGTTGTGGGCGACGAACGCCTTGAATGCTTCGGCGGTGGTAGCGTAACCACCGGGAACCGAGACGCCCAATCCTGCCAGGTTGCCGATCATTTCGCCGAGGGAGGAGTTCTTGCCGCCGACGCGGGCCAGGTCGGTAAGGCGCAGCTCATGCAACCAAAGGATGTTCTCGTTCAAGCGCGATGCTCCGTTGGGCCATCGCCCTAGGCGGGCTGAGTGGCCGCGTCCGTGAGGGAAGAAGCCGATATCATGCAGTGCGCACCCGAGTCGGCACAAGCTCGGCCAGGGGCGTCCGTTGGGTTTCAGCAAGGAGAATCCAGGCAATGTCGACGATCCGGCCGGTGTTCTACGTGTCCGATGGAACCGGTATCACCGCTGAAACCATTGGGCATAGCCTGCTCACCCAGTTCAGCGGTTTCAGCTTCGTCACCGACCGCATGTCGTTCGTAGACGATCCGGAAAAAGCCCGCGAGGCGGCACAGCGCATCCACGCCGCGGGCGAGCGCTACCAGGTCCGCCCGATCGTGGTGAACTCCTGCGTGGACCCGCAGCTGAGCATGCTGCTGGCCGAAAGCGGGGCGCTGATGCTGGACGTGTTCGCGCCGTTCATCGAGCCGCTGGAGCGCGAACTGAACGCGCCGCGGCATTCGCGGGTAGGGCAGGCGCACGGCATGGTCGACTTCGAGACCTACCACCGGCGCATCAACGCGATGAACTTCGCGCTGACCCACGACGACGGCATCGCGATCAACTACGACGAGGCCGACGTGATCCTGGTGGCGGTCTCGCGCGCCGGCAAGACGCCGACCTGCATCTACCTGGCGCTGCACTACGGCGTGCGCGCGGCGAACTATCCGCTGACCGAGGAGGACCTGGAGCACGACCGCCTGCCGCCGCGGTTGCGTCCCTACCGCAGCAAGCTGTTCGGGCTGACCATCGATCCGGACCGGCTGCAGCAGATCCGCCAGGAACGCCGGCCCAATTCGCGCTACGCCAACCTGGAGACCTGCCGGCGCGAAGTGGCCGCCGCCGAGACGATGTTCCGGATGGAGCGGGTGCCGACGCTGAGCACCACCAATACCTCGATCGAGGAGATCTCCAGCAAGGTGCTGGCCACGCTGGGCCTGCAACGGGAGATGTTCTGAACGGTTCGGCCTGCACCGCCGAGACCTCCACGTTAGGCCGGGTTTGCCGCCGCGTCAATGCTGCCGCGCGAGCGATGCAACGTGTAGCATCGGGGCCATGCAGCACGCCCTGACCCGCAGCGAACGCATTCCCCGGCTCAGCCGATTCGGCTGGCTGATGGCGCTCTATGCCGAGAACTACGTCCATCTGAACCGGCTGTTCGCGCCCGGCGACCTGGCCACCGGCAGCTACCTGTCCTCGATCGGCGACGGCCTGGATCTGCGCCTGGACGTGATCGAGCACCACCGCTACACGGTGGAACTGCGCCTGACCTACGACCTGTGCGACCCGGTCACCGGCGAGCCGGATCCGTCGGCCTATGTTCGGCTGTATCGCGACGCGCACCAGGCCGAGACCACGCATTGCTACGTCGGCCGCCGCTGGCAGGACGTGATGGGGCTGTACCCGCCGCCGGCGGAACTGATCAGCCACCGCATGCGCATGAACACCTTCCTGAGCAAATGGCTGGAATACCTGGCCGAGCGCGGCCATGGCGTGGCCACGCTGAAGCCGACCGCGCCGGCGGTACGCGGCGCGGTCGCCCCGGCGCTGTGACCCGCTCGGCGGCGGCGCCGATGCGGCATACTGCGCGGCCCTCGACTCGCCCTTCCGTCGCATGCCCTACACCCCGATCGTCGCCACGCTGGGCTACGTGCTGTCGCCGGACCGCTCCAGGGTCCTGCTGGTCCACCGCAACGCGCGCCCCGGCGACCACCACCTGGGCAAGTACAACGGCCTGGGCGGCAAGGTCGAAGCGGACGAGGACGTGCTGGCGGGCATGCGCCGCGAGATCCGCGAGGAGGCCGGCATCGAATGCGATGCGCTGCAGCTGCGCGGCACGATCAGCTGGCCCGGATTCGGCAAGCACGGCGAGGACTGGCTGGGCTTCCTGTTCCTGATCACCGCCTACAGCGGCGAGCCCTACGCGGACAACGCCGAGGGCACGCTGGCCTGGGTGCCGGTGGCTGAGATGGGCACGCTGCCGCTGTGGGAGGGCGACCGCCATTTCCTGCCGCTGGTGTTCGACGCCGATCCGCGCCCGTTCCACGGGGTGATGCCCTACCGCGACGGGCGCATGCTGTCGTGGGCGTACTCGCGCATCTGAGCGCAGCGTCTGCCGCGGCGGCTGGCGCCTAGTCCGAGCTCGCTTGCAGGTGCGTGGCGCGTCATGCGCGGACTTGCCTCCACCAGCGCGTCGAGTTCGTATATCCCGGCGGCCCGCGGGCCGGCGCCAGCGCATCCGCCACAGTGGGCGTACTCGCCATGCCGATGTCCATCGGCGCGAACGCAGCCGGGCCGCGCAGCGTTGCGTAGAAGCAGGCGCGCGTGGCGCCTTTCGCGATATCGCACATCGCGGACATCGCCCGGCTTGTCCACACACGATGTGGATCACGCGCGCGCAAAGCTGTGGACAAGGCGTGCAAGTGCTTGAAAACCGGATGCATCGACGCTGATTGGCGAAAATTTCGCCAACCTTCCGGGTCGAACAGAGCGGGGCACAGGCCGCGATGCTCCCGGGTTTTCCACAACGGCTGTGGATCGAACCCCGGCAAGTCTGTGGATAAGCGTGCGCGCGTGTTGCGGCGCAAGGCCTGCGCACGCTTCGACCAAATTTTCGCCAGGCGCGGTCGCGTGCCGTCCCGGCGCGTCGCGGTGGCTTACTGCGCGGTCCAGCCGCCGTCGATCGCGATGCTCTGGCCGGTGATGTTGCGTGCCGCCGGGGTGGCGAGGAAGGCGATGGTGCCGGCCAGTTCGTCGTAGTCGATGAACACGCCCTTGGGCATCGGCTTGAGCATCACCTGGTCGATCACATCGGCCTCGGAGATGCCGCGCGCGCGCGCCTGGTCGGCGATCTGCCGGTCCACCAGCGGCGTCTTGACGTAGCTCGGGCACAGCGTGTTGATGGTGATGTCGGTGTCGGCGGTCTCCAGTGCGATCACCTTGGAAAAGCCGACCAGCCCGTGCTTGGCCGCCACGTAGGCGCTCTTGTACGGGCTGGCCACCAGCGAATGGATGCTGCCGATGTTGACGATGCGGCCGAAGCCGCGTTCGCGCATGCCCGGCAGCACCGCCTGGGTCAGGCGCGCCACGCCGCCGAGCATCACCTCGACCAGCAGGTTCCACTTGGGCATCGGAAACGTCTCCAGCGGTGCCACGTGCTGCAGCCCGGCGTTGTTGACCAGCACGTCCGGCGGGCGCGAGATCGCCGCCAGCGCCGCGGCGACGCTGGCATCGCGGGTCACGTCCAGGGCGACGGCTTCGGCCGAGCCGCCGGCATCGCGCAGCCGCGCGGCGACCGCCTCGGCCGCGTCCAGGTCGAGATCGCTGACGATCAGGTGGCGGCCGGCGGCGGTCAGTTCGGCGGCGATGCCGGCGCCGATGCCGCTGGCGGCGCCGGTGACGAGGACGGTATGCATGCGGTGGCTCCTGGGGGGAAGCGCGCAGCGTAACAGCGCATAGGGCGCCGTCGCGGCGGCGCTCGCCAGCCCCGCTACGCCACGCTACCCTGTGGCGGTCGCATCCCTGCCATCCCGGACGAGCCCCATAGCCCGATGAAACGCCACTTTTCGATGCTGCGCGAGTTCCAGCTGGCCGACTGGTTCACCCTGGCCAACGCGTTCTGCGGCACCGGCGCGGTGTTCGCGGCGATGCGCTTCCTGCAGGAGGGCTCGCGCAGCGACCTGCTGATCGGCATGGCGCTGATCCCGCTGGCGTTCGTGTTCGATGCGCTGGACGGACGGGTCGCGCGCTGGCGCAAGTCCTCCTCCACGCTGGGGCGCGAACTGGATTCGCTGGCCGACGTGATCTCCTTCGGCGTCGCCCCGGCCGCGCTGGCCTACGCCTGCGGCATGCAGGGCGGCTGGGACTGGCTGGTGCTGAGCTATTTCGTCTGCTGCGGCGTGAGCCGCCTGGCGCGCTACAACGTCACCGCCGAGCAGCTGACCGGCGACGGCGACAAGGTGCCGTATTTCGAAGGCACGCCGATCCCGACCAGCCTGGCGCTGGTGATCGTGCTCGCGGTGGCGGCCTATCTTGGCCACATCGGCGATGCATTGTGGTGGGGCCAATGGCGCATCGGCCCGTGGCTGCTGCATCCGCTGGTGCTGCTGTTCGCGCTGTCCGGCTCGCTGATGATCAGCAAGACGCTGCGCATTCCCAAACCCTGACCCCGGCGCGACGCCGCGGTTGCTATCATTCCCGCTTGACCTGGGAGGGTGGCGATGAAGGCTAGCGGCGGCCACGGTGCCGGCGATTTCGAGGCGTTGGCGCGGCAGTACTGGGATGCGTGGAACCAGGCCCTGCGCCAGGGCGCCGCCGCGTCCGCGGCGTCGCCGGCCGGCGATGCGCCGCAGGCGGCATGGCGCGATGCGATCGACGCATGGACCCGGCAGCTGCCGCGCGGCACCGCGCCGGAGGCGGAGGACGCGCTCGCCCGGTTCCGTCAGCAGGCCGGCGACTGGCTCGGCACGATGCAGCAGGTGGCCGCGCAGTTCGCCGGGCGCGATGCGAGCAGCGCCGACGTCGCCGAGGCCTGGAAGCGGCAGGTGCAGGGCCAGCGCGAGCAGATGCTGCAATGGCTGCTCGGCGCGGCGCGCGGCGCCGGCCAGGCCGGCGTCGATCCATGGCTGCAGCAGGCCTCGCAATGGCTGCAAGGCCTGCAGCGCGACAGCGGGCCGTGGCTGGAGATGCCGGGCTTCGGGCTGGGGCGCAACCACCATGCGCGTTGGCGCGCGCTGGCCAAGGCGCAACAGGACTACCAGGCGCAACTGCAGGCCTACCTGAGCCAGCTGCAGGGCGCGATCGACCGCGCCTTCGGCGTGTTCGAGGCCAAGCTGCGCGAGCGCGAGGATCCGGGCCGGCAGCTGACCAGCGCACGGGCGATGTTCGACCTGTGGATCGATGCCGCCGAGGAAGCGTATTCGGCCGCCGCGCTGTCGGAGGAGTTCCGCCAGGTCTATGCGGGCTTCGCCAACGCGCAGATGCGGCTGCGTTCGCTGCTGCAGCGCGAGATCGAACAGGCCTGCGAGCAGCTCGGCCTGCCCACGCGCACCGAGCTCGACGCGGCGCACCGGCGGGTGGCCGATCTGGAGCGCCGGCTGCGCCGGCTGGAGCGCGCGGCGGCGGATGCGGCAGCGCCGCAGCCGGCCGAAGCGGCGCCGGCGGCAGCGCCGGAAGCGAAGCCGGCAGCGAAGCCGGCAACGAAGAAGCGCGCGGCTGGCGCCGCACCGCCGGCGCGCACACCGGCCGGCAGCCGGGCCGCAGCGGCCAAGTCCGCGGCCAGGAAGGCGCCCCCCAGGACCGCGGCGAAGCCACCGCCGGCCGCCCCCGGCGGCAAGCGCAAGCAGTCATCGCCGGCGCGCGGGAGCCGCGCATGAAGGGACCGTTGAGCTTCAGCAGCGACGACCTGGTGCAGGAGACGCTGGAACTGCAGCGCAAGCTGCTCGAAGCCCTGCGCGTGCTGCCCGGCCTGGACGAGGTGCAGTACGGCGTGACCGAGCGGCAGGAAGTGTGGCGCGACGGCAAGGCGGTGCTGTACCGCTTCGTCGGCAGCCAGCCGCCGGTCGCCAAGGTGCCGCTGCTGATCGTCTATGCGCTGGTCAACCGGCCGTACATGGTCGACCTGCAGGCCGACCGCTCGCTGGTGCAGGGCCTGCTGGCGCTGGGCGAAGACGTCTACGTGCTCGACTGGGGCTATCCCGACCGCTCCGAGCGCTACCTGACCCTGGAAGACTACCTGCTGCGCTACATCGATGGCGCGGTGGACCACCTGCGCGCCGGCATCGGCGGCGGCGCGGTCAACCTGCTCGGGATCTGCCAGGGCGGCACCTTCTCGCTGTGCTACGCGGCGCTGCGCCGCGAGAAGGTGCGCAACCTGGTGACGATGGTGACGCCGGTGGATTTCCATACGCCGGACAACATGCTGTCGAACTGGGCGCGGCTGGTCGACGTGGACCTGTTCGTCGACACGCTGGGCAACGTCCCGGCCGACCTGATGAACGCCAGTTACCTGATGCTCAAGCCGTTCCGGCTGAACCTGCAGAAGTACGTCGGCCTGCTCGACATCCTCGACGACCCGCGCGCGCTCGAGGACTTCCTGCGCATGGAGAAGTGGATCTTCGACTCGCCGGATCTGGCCGGCGAGGCCTTCCGCCAGTTCGTCAAGCAGTTCTACCAGGACAACGCGCTGGTCGCCGGCACCGCGCGCATCGGCGAGCAACGGGTCGACCTGGCCAAGGTGGACATGCCGGTGCTCAACATCTATGCCGAACAGGACCATCTGGTGCCGCCGGACGCCTCGCGTGCGCTGCGCGGGCTGGTCGGCAGCGACGACTACGCCGAACTGAGCTTCCGCGGCGGGCATATCGGCATCTACGTGTCCGGCCGCGCGCAGCGCGAAGTGCCCGCGGCGCTGCACCGCTGGCTGGCGGAGCGGTCCGGCGATGCATAGGCGCGGGCAGGGCGGCATGCCGCCGCGCCGCCGCCGCCTGCGCTGGGCGCTCGCGCTGGCGTTGTGCACCGCCGCGCCGCTTGCCGCGTCCGCACCGCCGCCAGCGGCCGAGCGCGAGATCCAGGCCCTGCTGGCGGCGTTGCGCGCCTCGCCGTGCCGGTTCCAGCGCAACGGCAGCTGGTACGGCGCCGCCGAGGCCAGCGCGCACCTGCAGCGCAAGTACGACTACCTGCGCAAGCGCGAACTGGCCGACAGCGCCGAGCAGTTCATCGCGCGCGGCGCCAGCGCCAGCAGCGCCAGCGGCCGCGCCTACCGGGTGGCCTGTCCGGGCCGGCCGGAGCAGGACGCGGCGGCATGGTTCGGCCAGCAGCTCGATGCGCTGCGCCGTCACGCGCCGGCCGCGCGCCCGGCCATAGACTGACCGCGAATCCTGTCGACGGAGCCCTTCGCCATGTCCCAGCCCGCCCGTACGCTGTCGCGCTCGCTCAACGATCGCATGATCGCCGGGGTGATCGGCGGCATCGCGCACCGTTTCGGCTGGAGCGCCACCTGGCTGCGCGTGATCTACGTGATCGGCTCGATCGCGTCGGCGGCGTTCCCCGGCATCCTGGTCTACCTGATCCTGTGGTTGCTGATCCCCAACGAAGCGGACTGAGCGCGTCGGCGGCGCGGTCGCTGCGCCTGGCCGGTTTCGCGCTCGGCGCGCTGTGGACCTCGCCCAACACCGCGCTCGGCCTGCTGCTGGGGCTGGCCAGCCTGCCGTTCGGCGCGCGCCTGCGCGCCAGCCGGCGCGAACTGTCGCTGGTGTTCCATCGCTTCCCGTGGGGGCCGGGCGGAGCGCTGACCCTGGGCAACGTCATCCTGGTCACGACCGCCGACCTCGACGTGGCCTGCGCGACCTACGAACATGCGGCCGGGCATTGCCTGCATCCGGCGATACGGCTGGGCGACCACGAGCGCGCGCACGTGCTGCAGTATCTGCTGCTGGGGCCGCTGTTCCTGCCGGTGTACTTCGCCTGCGGCGGCGTGCACGTGCGCAATCCGTTCGAACGCGCGGCCGACCGCTACGCCTTGCACGGCCGCGGCTGGTGGCCCGGGACGCGCTGAAGCGATCCGGCCGTCGCATGCGGGCGGAACCGCACGATTGAATTCGTTCTGCGCGATGCCAGCCCACAGCCGATGAGTGAGCCGAACTGTGCGCCGCCGAGCAGGGACGTCGCCGGCATGCCGTCCGCGAGGCGGCGATTGCCCGAAGCGCGCGTTCGTTTGCTCTTACCGAACATGCCCAGCCTTATGCGTCCGCTTCGTTACGCAATGCTGCGGCGGTTGCGCAGCGATCTGTTGCAGTGCGCAAGGCGCGCATCCCGTGCCTACGGTTTTTCAGGCCTTCCGCCTCGCCAAAGTTAAGTCCGCGTGACACGAAAGTAAGTCATTTGCGTGAAAACAGCCGCGATTAATCTGCGTGCAGATATCACTCACAGCGCGCTATGTAGGCTGCGCGCCAGTTCAACGAATTCCCCTTAAGAGGAAGTGCGACATGTCGGTGGTTCTCTATATCGGTGGCAGCAAGGACGGCGAAAAAGGGGTGATGCCGTACGGCTTCAGCAAGTCGATGAAGCAGACCGACGCCGGCCCGGAAATCTATGTCGAACGCGTGCTCGCACTCAGCGACCGCCAGGTGCGGATCATGGCGCTGGAATCGCTGCAGGACGAGATCGTGGTCGAGCGCCTCAACAACTACTACTACTCGCGCCTGGACCACGGCGACCACATGCCGGCGTATTCGCGCTAGCCGCACGTCGCCGTGCGGCGTGCGGTTGTGTCGGCGTGCGGTTGTGTCCTGGTCGCGTGAGCGCATCCGCGTAAAGGACTTCCAGCAGGCGCGCGCACCAACCACTGCGGCGCCGCTCGCAGCAGGGCCAAGCCGAACCTTGGCGACGTCGCCGGCACAGGATGCATGCGATGGCCTGCCCGCAAGCCGACTTGGCCTCCGGCGCTGTGCTGGCCGTCCAGTCCGCGAACCGCGAACGCGCGCCATGGAGGCCGACAGGTCGCGCGTCCGCTGTCAACGGGTTCCCCGCCGGCGCGGGCGCTGCGAAAATGCCGCTTTCCCGCAAGGCGGCTCCGGCCGGACGCAATGCACGACACTCAGCTTGCCCAGCAGATCGCACATACCATCGCCGTGGAAATCGGCGCCCAGCCGGCGCAGGCGCGCGCCGCGATCGCCTTGCTCGACGAAGGCGCCAGCGTCCCGTTCATCGCCCGCTACCGCAAGGAAGTCACCGGCGGCCTGGACGACACCCAGTTGCGCAATCTGGAGACCCGGCTGACCTATCTGCGCGAACTGGAGGAGCGCCGCACCGCGGTGCTGGCCAGCATCGCCGAGCAGGGCAAGCTCAGCGACGAGCTGCGCGCGGAGATCGCCGCCGCCGACACCAAGTCGCGGCTGGAAGACCTGTACCTGCCGTACAAGCCCAAGCGCCGCACCCGCGCGCAGATCGCGCGCGAGGCCGGCCTGGAACCGCTGGCCGACGGCCTGCTGGCCGACCCGACGCTGGCGCCGGAGAGCTTCGCCGCCGGCTTCGTCGATGCCGACAAGGGCGTGGCCGACGTCAAGGCGGCGCTGGACGGCGCGCGCGCGATCCTGAGCGAACGCTGGGGCGAGGACGCGGCGCTGGTCGGCGAACTGCGCGGCTGGCTGGGCGAGGTGGGCGTGATCCGCGCGCGCGTGGCCGAGGGCAAGGAACACGAAGGCGCCAAGTACCGCGACTACTTCGACCATGCCGAAGCGCTGAACAAGATCCCCTCGCACCGGTTGTTGGCGCTGTTCCGCGCGCGCCGCGAGGAGATCCTGTACCTGGAGCTGGACCCCGGCGCCGATGCCGAAGCCGGCCACCAGTACGCCGAGGGCCGCGTGGCGCTGAAGGCCGGCATCAGCAACCAGGGCCGCCCCGGCGACCGCTGGCTGCTCGACGCCTGCCGCCTGACCTGGCGCGCCAAGCTGCACATGCACCTGCTGCTGGACCTGTTCAACCAGGCGCGCGAGAAGGCCGAAGCCGAGGCGATCGCGGTGTTCGGCGACAACCTCAAGGACCTGATGCTCGCCGCGCCGGCCGGCCCGCGCGTCACCCTGGGCCTGGACCCGGGCATCCGCACCGGATGCAAGATCGCGGTGGTCGACGCCACCGGCAAGCTGCTCGCCACCGATACCATCTATCCACACGAGCCGCGCAAGCAGTGGGACCCGTCGCTGCACACGCTCAGGCAACTGTGCACCCAGCACGGCGTGGAGCTGATCGCCATCGGCAACGGCACCGCCAGCCGCGAGACCGACAAGCTCGCCGCCGACCTGATCAAGCAGAACCCGCAGCTGAAGCTGGAGAAGGTCGTGGTCAGCGAAGCCGGCGCCTCGGTGTATTCGGCATCGGAGTTCGCGGCCAAGGAGTTCCCCGGGCTGGACGTGTCGCTGCGCGGCGCGGTGTCGATCGCGCGGCGCCTGCAGGACCCGCTCGCCGAACTGGTCAAGATCGAACCCAAGGCGATCGGCGTGGGCCAGTACCAGCACGACGTGGACCAGTACCGCTTGGCGCGGGCGCTGGACGCGCGCGTGGAGGACTGCGTCAACGCGGTCGGCGTGTACGTCAACACCGCCTCGGCGGCGTTGCTGTCGCGCGTGTCCGGGCTGTCGTCGAGCGTGGCCGAGAACATCGTCCGCCACCGCGACGACAACGGGCCGTTCAAGCGCCGCAAGGACCTGCTGAAGGTGCCGCGGCTGGGCGAGAAGACCTTCGAGCAGTGCGCCGGCTTCCTGCGCATCGCCGACGGCGACGAACCGCTGGACGCATCGGCGGTGCACCCGGAAGCCTATCCGGTGGTCGAGCGCATCGCCGGCGCCAGCGGCCGCGGCATCAAGCAGCTGATCGGCGACGGCGGCTTCCTGCGCGGGCTGCGCCCGGAGCTGTTCACCGACGAGAAGTTCGGCGTGCCGACCGTGCGCGACATCCTCAAGGAACTGGAGAAGCCGGGCCGCGATCCGCGTCCGGAGTTCAAGGCCGCGCGTTTCGCCGACGGGGTGGAGGACATCAAGGACCTCAAGCCGGGCATGGTGCTGGAAGGCGTGGTCAGCAACGTCGCCGCGTTCGGCGCGTTCGTCGACATCGGCGTGCACCAGGACGGCCTGGTGCACATCTCCGCGTTGTCCGACAGCTACGTCAAGGACCCGCGCGACGTGGTCAAGGCCGGCGACATCGTCAAGGTCAAGGTGCTGGAAGTGGACGTGGCGCGCAAGCGCATCGCCCTGACCCGGCGCCTGGAGGACACCCCGGCACCGGTGCGCGCCGGCGAACGCGAGGCCGGGCGCATGCCGGGAAGCGCGCCGCGGCGCGGCGAGCGCGATGGACGCGGCGGCAACCCGGGCGGCGCCGGCAAGCCGCGGCTGCCGGCGGCCGCGCCGGTCAACAGCGCCTTGGCCGACGCCTTCGCCCGCGCCAAGCGCAGCTGACGAGGCGAAGAGACGCTGCGCGCGCAGCGCAGCGGGCTCAGGCCGGTTGCGCCTGCGGCTCCGGATCCTGCGCCGCGGCCAGCGGCGGCTGGGTCAGCGACACCGCCAGCGCGACCAGCTTCAGCGGATCCACCGGCTTGCCCAGGTGCGCATTGAACCCGGCCTCCAGCGCCTTGGCGCGATCCTCGGCGCGCACGTAGGCGGTCAAGGCGATTGCCGGGATGCGGCTGGTGGCGCCGGCGCCGCGCGAGCGCACGCTGCGGATCAGGCTGTGGCCGTCGCGCCGCGGCATGCCCACGTCGCTGATCAGCAGGTCGTACTGGCGCTCGCGCAGCAACGCTTCGGCGTCGTCGGCGGACACCGCGGTCTCCACCGTGGCGCCTGCTTCCTGCAGGAAGCGCTGGGTGACGCCGCGCGAATCCATGTCGTCGTCGACGACCAGCACGCGCGCGCCGGTCAGGCGCGTGTTGCCGGCCTGCGCCGCCGATGCCGTGGCCGCGCCGCCGCCGGCCGGGCCGGCCGCAAGGTGCAGTTCGTTGCGCGGCAGCAGCAGGGTGAAGGTCGCGCCCAGCCCGGGCCCTTCGCTGCTGACCGTCAGCTGGCCCTGGTGCAGCTCGGCCAACTGCTTGGCAATCGCCAGGCCCAGGCCGAGACCGCCGGCGCTGCGCGTGCTGCTGGCGTCGGCCTGGCGGAAGCGGTCGAACACGTGCGGCAGGAAGGCCGGCTCGATGCCCACGCCGCTGTCGCTGACGCTGATCCGCACATGCGAGGCGGTCGCGTCGACGCCCAGGGCGATCCTGCCCGATGCGGGGGTGAACTTGATCGCGTTGCCGACCAGGTTGGTCAGCACCTGCTGCAGCCGTACCGCGTCGCCCAGGTAGGGCAGGGCGGAGTCGGGCGCTGTTGTCAGTTCGATGTCCACGCCCTTGTTCTGCGCCGACGGGCGCGCCGCGTCGATGGTGGCGCGGACCGTCGCCAGCAGGTCGAACTCGACCGGCTCCAGGCGCACCTTGCCGGACAGGATCGCGCTCATGTCGAGCAGGTCGTCGATGATCTGCGCCTGCGATCGCGCGCCGCGCTCGATCACTTCCAGGCCCTTGGCCAGGTCCTGCTCGCGCAGGCCGCTGCCCTGCATCAGGCGCGACCAGCCCAGGATGGCGTTGAGCGGCGTGCGCAGCTCGTGGCTCAGCGTGGCCAGGAACTCGTCCTTCATGCGGCTGGCGCGCTCGGCCTCGCCGCGCGCGCTCTGCTCGGCCGCCAGCAGCTGCTGCAGGCGTTGGTCGATGTCGCGGCGCTCGATCACGATCCCGGCCAGGTGCGAGGCCGAGCGCGCCAGTTCCTGTTCGTGCTCCGACGGGTAGTGCGGGGACGGGTAGTACAGCGCGACCACCCCCAGCACCACGCCGTCGCTGCCCAGGATCGGCGTGGAGCAGCAGGCGGCCACGCCTGCCTCGGCGGCCGGCGCCAGGAAGCCGCGCCAGTTCGGGTCGCTGCGGATGTCGCTGCAGATCACCTGCCGGCCCAGGAACGCGGCGCGGCCGCAGCTGCCGCTGTCCTCGCGGATCGGCAGGCGGTGCGCGGCCTGCCGGTAGGCCGGCGGCAGGCTGGGCGCGGCGCCTTCGAGCAGGCACTGACGGAATTCGTCGACCAGCATGATCATGCAGCGCAGGCCGTTGTCGCTCTGCGCCTCGATGCCCAGCACGATGGCCTCCAGCACCGCCTTCAGCGGCTTGCCGGTGGTGATCATCTCCAGCGCCGCGCGTTCGGACGCGGTGGCGTTCTCGATCCGCTTGCGCTCGGAGATGTCCAGCACCGAGCCGATGAAGCCGAGGAACTGGCCGGAGGCGCTGAGACGCGGCGCGGCGGTGTCCACGCACCAGCGGTACTCGCCGTCGTGGCGGCGGATCCGGTACTCCATCGCGAACGGGCGCCGCTCGCCGAAGGCGCGCGCCAGCGTGCGCCCGACCGCGGCCGCGTCGTCGGCATGGATCTTCTCCAGCCAGCCGTTGCCCAGCGCATCGCTTTCGCGCTGCCCGGTGAACAGGTACCACTGGCGGCTGACGTACTCGCAGTCGCCGTCGGCATTGGCCATCCAGATCATCACCGGGGCGTTGTCGCACAGGTTGCGGAAGCGCGATTCGCTCTCCTGCAGGCGCTGCTCGGTGACGCGGCGGTCGTGGATGTCGGTGTTGGTGCCGATCCAGCGCACGATCCTGCCGGTCTCGTCGCGGATCGGCAGCGCGCGCCCCAGATGCCAGCGGTAGCCGCCGCCGCGGTGGCGCAGCGGATACTCGATCTCGTAGGGTTCGCCGCTGCGCACCGCCTCCGACCACGCCTTCGTCGCCCTGGCCAGGCCGTCCTCGGTATGCGCCTTGCGCCAGCTTTCGTAGCCGGCTTCGCCGTCGGGCAGGCCGGTGTACTCGTACCAGCGCCGGTTGAAGTAGTCCACGTCGCCGTCGGGCGTGGCGGTGAACACGATCTGCGGCATCGCATCGGCCAGCTCGCGCAGCCGGGCCTCGCTCAGCGCCAGGCTGCTCTGGGCGCCGGCGCGCTCCATCGACTCCCAGCAGCGCGCCGCGACCAGCCGCACCAGCTCGATCTCCGCCGACGTCCACACCCGCGGCGTCAGCTGGTGCACGCCGATCGCCGCGACCAGCCGCCCGCCCTTGTGCAGCGGCGCGACCAGGATCGCGCGCGCGCCGATGCGTTGGTAGCCGTCGTCGTCCAGCGTCACCGGGGGCTGGTGCAGCGCGGTGTCCTGCACCACCCACGGCCGGTTTTCGCGCACGCATTCCAGCAGGTCGCCGCCGAAGTCGCTGAAGCGGAAGTCGCCGACCACGCTGGCCGCGCCGTCCACGTAGTCGGCCTGGATGTGGAACAGGTTCTGGTCCTCGCCGACGATCGCGTAGGCGCAGCGGTTGGCGCGCAAGTGCTGGCCGAGCATGCGCGCGCCGGTCTCGCAGATGGCGTCGGCGCTGGCCAGGTTCTGCAGCGCGTCCTCCAGCGTCAGCAGGAAGCTGTCGTGCGCTTCGGCGCGCGCCTGCTCGGTGCGGTCGATGCCGTGCACCAGGATGCCAGTGACGTGGCCTTCGACGTCGCGCATCGGCTGGTACACGCAGTCCAGCGTGGCCTCGTAGGCGGCTTCGTGCGGCGAGCGGCGCAGGCTGACGGTCAGCGAGTCGCCGATGAACGGCTTGCCGCTGCTGCGGACGCTGTCCAGCAGTTCGATGAAGCCCTGCTGGCGGATTTCCGGCAGCGCATCGAGCAGGGCCTTGCCGAGGACCTCGCGCGGGCCGACCAACTGCTGGTAGCGCTGGTTGGCGCTCTCGATCACGTAGTCCGGCCCGCGCAACACCGCCAGCGCCGCCGGCGACTGCTCGAACGCCTCGGCCATCTGCGCGCGCTGCGCGTCCAACGCGCGCAGCAGCTGGTCGCGCTCGCGCTCGAGCCGGATCCTGGAGGTGTCTTCCGTGCACACACACAGCACGCCGCCGATGCCGCCGCGCTCGTCGGCGACCGGACTGTAGGACCAGGTGAAGTAGGTTTCCTCGGCGTAGCCGTTGCGGTGCAAGGTCAGCGGCACGTGCTCGTTCCAGCTCGGCTCGCCGGTCGCCAGCACCCGTTCGATCTGCGGGCCGATCAGCGTCCACACTTCCGGCCAGATCTGCGCGGTGGCGCGCCCGAACGCCTGCGGGTGGCGTTGCCCCAGGAGCGGGGCATACGCGTCGTTGTAGATGTTGATCAGCCGCGGGCCCCAGCGCAGCGCCATCGGAAAGCGCGAGCCCAGGCACATCGACACCGCCACGCGCAGGCTCTGCGGCCATTCGGCCAGCGGCCCGAGTTCGGTGCTGGCCCAGTCGGTGGCGCGCAGCAAGGCGGCCGCCTCGCTACCGGCCGGCAGCCAGACATCGGTTGTCGTACGGCGATGGACGTCGATGACGGTCTACCTCGTGCCGATCCCCGCCACGCGCGGCAGGTTCCCGTCCGTCAGTATCAGCGCCCGGCGGTCATTTTGACGTGAGCGTCGTCGAGCGCCTTGACCAGTTGCTCGGACAGGTAGGGCTTGGTCAGCACCACGCCGGAGGCGAAGCCGGCCGGCAGCGAATCGGCGGCCACGCCGGTGGCCAGGACATACGGGATGGCGCGTTCGGTCAACATCTGCGCGATCGGCTCGCTGGTCTCGCCGGCGCCCAGGCGAAAATCCAGCACCGCGCGGTCGGGGCGCTCGGAGGCGATCAAGTCCAGCGCCTGGCGCACGGATTCGGCCGGTCCCACGACCTGTGCGCCGGTCTGAAGCAACTGCAGCTCAAGCAGCGTCGCGTTCATCTCGTCGTTCTCCACCACCAGGATGCGCAGGCCTCGCAATGCCGACATCGATTGCTCGTTAAGGTTTGGGAACGGAGAGTATAGCGGCACCGATACGCCGGCCCATCCCTGCGCGGCCGGATCGAAAATGAAGAATTTACCCCTGCCCAAGCGCAACCGCGGTCGGCTATACTTCGCGGCCGCGCCGAAGTGGCGGAATCGGTAGACGCAGCGGACTCAAAATCCGCCGCCCTTAAAAGCGTGTGGGTTCGAGTCCCACCTTCGGCACCAGCGACATCGCGTTCGATCCCAGGAACGCTCAAAAGCCCTCGGCCTTGCCGGGGGCTTTTCGTTTGTGCCGCTCCCATGCCGCGAGCGCCGCCGGCGAGCGCAGCGGCGCACAGGTCGGCACGCGAGCAGCGGGCGCGGACACGCGGCGCGCATGTCGTACGTCCCGCATGGGCATGGACGTGCACCGGTCTGGCGGGTCCGCCGTGGCATGCCCCCCGCGAGCGGCGCTCGCCACGGCGCTGCGGACCTGCAAGCAGGCAAAGAAAAACCCGGCATGGCCGGGTTCGTGTGCTGCAGCGGTTGGCGTCCCCACGGGGATTCGAACCCCGGTCGCCACCGTGAAAGGGTGATGTCCTAGGCCTCTAGACGATGGGGACGCGCGTTGACTTTGTCGCTGCGGACGGCCTGCTGTCCGGAACGTTGGTGGAGCCAGCCGGGATCGAACCGGCGACCTCTTGCATGCCATGCAAGCGCTCTCCCAGCTGAGCTATGGCCC
>NZ_JAFIWC010000020.1 GCF_017163755.1 Xanthomonas sp. | reverse complement strand
CACCACCGGCTTGAGGTTGGCGCGCGCGGCATACACCGCCGCCGTCCACCCGGCCGGGCCGGAACCCAGGATCAGCAACTTGCTGTGTCGTGTCGCCATGGAACTACGCTCCTCGAGGAAAATCCTGGAAATGGCGCCGGCCCAGCCGCAGCGCCACGTGCACCAGCAGGATCAGCACCGGCACTTCGACCAGCGGCCCGATCACCGCAGCGAATGCCGCCGGCGACGCCAGGCCGAACGCCGAGATGGCCACCGCGATCGCCAGTTCGAAATTGTTGCCGGTGGCGGTGAATGCAATGGCCGTGGTGCGCGGATAGTCCTTGGCGATCCACTTGCCCATGAAGAAGCTGAGCACGAACTGCACCACGAAGTAGATCGTCAGCGGCACCGCGATGCGGACCGCGTCCAGCGGGATGCTCAGCACATCGCCGCCTTTCAGGCTGAACATCGCCACGATGGTGAACAGCAACGCCGCCAGGGTGATGGGGCCGATCGCCGGCAGGAAACGTTGCTCGTACCAATGCGCGCCCTTGGCCCGTTTCAGCCAGCGGCTGCTGGCGAAACCGGCGGCGAACGGCAGGCCGAGATAGATCAGCACCGCCTCGGCGATGGTCCAGAAGCCCACGTCGATCACGCTGCCATGCAGGCCGAACAGCGGCGGCAGCACCGACAGGAAGAACCACGCATAGGCGCTGAAGAACAGGATCTGGAAGATCGAGTTGAACGCCACCAGCCCGGCGACGTACTCGTTGTCGCCGCGCGCCAGCTGGTTCCATACCAGCACCATCGCGATGCAGCGCGCCAGCCCGATCAGGATCAGCCCGGTCATGTACTCCGGGTAGTCGCGCAGGAACAGCACCGCCAGGGCGAACATCAGCACCGGCCCGACGATCCAGTTCTGCAGCAGCGACAGCGCCAGCACGCGCCTGTCGGCGAACACTTTCGCCAGTTCCTCGTACTTCACCTTGGCCAGCGGCGGATACATCATCAGGATCAGGCCGATCGCGATCGGGACGTTGGTGCTGCCCACCGACAGCGCATGCAATGCGTCGGGCAGGCGCGGGAACGCCGCGCCCAGGCCGACTCCCAGCGCCATCGCGGCGAAGATCCACAACGTCAGGTAACGGTCCAGGAACGACAGGCGGCGCGGCGGGTTTGCGTCTTGCATGATCGGATCTCGGCGGTCGGGCCCATGCCCGGGCAGCGCCGCCTGGTCGGGCGGCGCTTCGATGCAGCGGCGGCGCGGGCGAGGCGTCAGCCGATCGCCGCGATCGCGTCCAGCGCCTGCTTCAGCGCGGCCCTGTCGTCCCACAGCGCGTCGGGCAGCGCCAGGAATGCGCGCAAGCGCCGCTTGACGGTCGCGTGCGCCTGCGCGAACGCGGTGCGCTTGTCCTCGTCGCTGCCGCCGACCGCTGCCGGATCCGGCAGCCCCCAGTGCGTGCGCACGAAATCGCCGAACACCACCGGGCAGGCCTCGGCGGCGGCGCTGTCGCAGACGGTCACGATCAGGTCCAGCGGCTCGGCGCCGCTAGCGGCGAACTCGTCCCAGGACTTGCTGCGCAGCCCGTCGACCGGCAACCCTTCGCTGGCCAGCTGCGCGATCGCGAACGGATTGACTGTGCCGGCCGGCTGGCTGCCGGCGCTGAACGCGGCGTAGCGGCCTTGGCCCCAGGCGCGCAGCGTCGCCTCGGCAAGCACGCTGCGCGCGGAATTGCCGGTACACAGGAACAGGACCCGCTTGTTCATCGGAGCGTCTCGATAGGATATGGGGATGGTGGTCGGAACGTCAGCGGCGTGCTCAGGACCGACGCGGCCGCCCGGTGACGTTGCGTGGCGCACGCGACGCCGCCGGCGGTGCGGCGTCGGGCAGACAGTCCGCTTCGCCATTGCAGCAGTTGTGGGTCAGGAACCCGAGCAGCGCGTTCATGCCGTCGAAGTCGGCGCGGTAGCAGATGGTGCGTCCGCGCGCCTGGCCGCCGACCAGGCCGGCGGCGGACAACTCCTTCAGGTGGAACGACAAGGTGGCGCCGGGCAGGCCCAGCCGCTGCGCGATCTCCCCCGCGAGCAAGCCGTCGCGGCCGGCCTGCACCAGCAACCGGAATACCGACAGGCGGGTGGCATGACCGAGCGCGGCAAGCGCTTGCGTGGCCTGATTTATTTCCATGTTTCTAGAATAGTCGAATGTTTTCCGGCATGCAAGCGGGGTCAGGAGAACCGCACGCGACTTGGGGCCAGCGCTGTATCCGTGGCATCGAAGCACGTCGCCGCGCATCACCGAGCCGTCGCACGTACCCCTGCTGCTGCGACCAGGAGTGAACGGTCACGAATTCGTGGCACCGCCGCTTCGCGGGAAAAGCCACGATGCCTGGGCCTGGGCCAATCGGTCGCCAGACCCCACTTCTTCCGCGAGACCGAGCAACGCCGCAAATGCACGCACAGGCTGCGGTCCCGCAAATAAATGGCTCGCCATCGCGGTCGCGGCATCGCTGGCAGCCGCGAACCAGCGCCTGCGGCAGTTCGCAGGCACGTTGCCACCGGGCACAGCGCCGACACCCGGCGTCGGGCGCTGCCGACGCAGCACGGTGCGCGTCGCCCTCCTCGCAGCGCGGAACGCATCAACATCACGTCCACGCATCGCCCACAGCGCGCATGCAAGGATGGCCGTCCCACCGCCGATACGCCCGCCATGCAGACCTCTGCCAATGCCGACGACGAATTCGCGCGTCAACGCGTCGTGGACAGCTACCGTATCGTCGACACCCTGCCCGACGGGGTCTACGACGATCTGGTCGGCGTGGCGATGGCGCTGTGCGGCACGCCGATCGCGCTGCTGACGCTGATCGACCGCGAACGCCAGTGGTTCAAGGCGCAGCGCGGGCTGGACATGCGCCAGACCCCGCGCGGCATCGCCATCTGCGACCATGCGATACGCGAGCCCGGCCGGATCATGGAGGTCCGCGACCTGCGCCTGGATCCCCGCTTCGCCGGCAACCCGTGGGTGAGCGGAGGGATTGGCGTGCGGTTCTATGCCGGCGCCCCGCTGCTGACCCCCGAGGGCGTCGCGCTGGGGACGGTGTGCGTGCTGGACCGCCAACCGCGCACGCTGACGCCGCAGCAGCGCGACGCGCTGCAGGCGCTGTCACGCGTGGCCATGGGCTTGATCGACAGCCGCCGCCGCGAGCTGGCCACGGAGCGCGACGGCCTGCTCGGCGCGGCGCACGCGCCGAGCGAGGCGATGGCCACCACCGGCGGCTATACGGTGGCGATCCTGGAATTGCAGGACTTCGCCACTGCCGTGGAGACGATGGGCGATCTTGTGCTCGAGCGCGCGTTGCAGCGCTTGCACCAGTCGCTGGAGGACTGCGTGCACGCGGAACTCGGCGACAGCGTCAACCGGGTCACCGGAAGCCCGGAATTCATCGCCGTGCTGCACGGCGCCGCAGCCGACGACAGCATGCGCCGCCTGCGCCAGGCCGCGCTGCGGCCGGGCGTGGGCGTGGACCTGCGCATCCTGGTCGGCGCGGCGAAATCCGCCCACGAGAACGAGCCACCCGAGCGCGTCTATCTTCGCGCGGACCAGGAACTGAGCCAGCTCAAGAGCCAGGCGTCGTCGGCAGCCGGGAATGCGCCGCCGGCCGACTGATCGGATGCTAGCGTTAGCGCCGTCGCCGGTGGCAAGACAACGCTCTTACCCTTAGCTGCGCTCTTACTCTTAGCTGCGTCTGGCAGTCGCGTGCGCGGCTATGTAGCCACCCGCACCGGCCGGGCCCCTGGAACTTGACCAGCGCGAACAAGTTCATGTCGTGTTCGCAGGCGCCGGCACGTCCAACTCGACCGCGGCTGAGCAGATTGGACTGTTTGGCTTTCTGATAACCCGAAAGCCAGTGCGTGGCATGCCGACTGAAGCCGCGTTCGGGTCATGGGTTGGGTGGATCGAGCCAGCCGCTTGGATTTATGAGAACGCTGAAGCGAGTGGCGTCGCAGGCCGACCGAATCCGCGCTCCGCTCATGCGGGTGAATCGAGCCAGCCGCGCGCCTGCGCGGCGGCGACGTCGTCGGCCGTATCCACGTCCAGCGCCAGCGCCGGAGCGACGACGCAGCCCACCGTGTCCCAGCCCAGCTTCTCGAACAACGTGCGCAGCCCGCGGTCGCCCGCCAGGTTCGCGTGCCGCCATTGCGACTGCGCCACCACGACTGGAATGCCGCGCACGCCGGCGTAGCCGCTGACCGCGCAGCCGGAGGCGGCGCGCCCGGCCGCCTCGAGCAGCGCGTGCAGGTGCACTTCCTCAAGCGCAGGCTGGTCGCAGCCGAGGATCAGGCTGCGCGCGATGGCCGAGTCCTCGCCCACCGCCGCGCGCAGCGCGGCCAGGCTGCTGCCCATGCCCTGCGCCCATTGCGGATGGCCGACGATCTCCACCGGCAGATCCTCCAGCACCGCACGCGTCGATTCGGCCTGCGCGCCGACCACCACCAGGCAGCGCCGCGGCGACGTCGCCAGCGCCAGCCGCACAGCGCGCCGCAGCAGCGGCTCCCCGTCGCGGGTCAGCAGTTGCTTGGGCTGGCCCAGGCGGCGGCTGCCGCCGGCGCCGAGGATCAAGGCCGCATGCGGCTTGGTCATGCCGGCGCGCTCGTTCCAAACCAGGAAACGTCCCAGCCCGCGCGAGCGGTCGCCCACGCGGACGCGAGAGGTCTTTCGGCAGGCCATGCCGCCAGCGCAAACGCCGCGCAGCTCGTGCGCTTGGATACGAAAGGATCGATACAGCGCCGGTCAACCGACATGTCACCGTCCCAGTTCGTCGAAAACGGCATCAGCGTAGGAGCAGGCATGTCGTAGCGGGGTGACTTCCGGCTGCCGCCACGCCCCAAGCGTCAGGCACTGCGATCCGACGAAACGGCAGGCAGCGGCCAGCGCCACCGTTGCAGGCACTCGGCGCCGACAACGTAGCGGTCCGCTCAGTAGAGTCGGGGGCCGCTCGGCTGGATGAGCTTCTTCAAGCCCTCCTGCACGGCTTGCTTTGCCGCGCGGCCGGCCGCATCGATCCCTTCCTCGACCGCTTCGCCAACCGCACGCTGCGCGCGCTGCTTGGCGTCGGCGGCCGCCTGCTTGGCCGATTCGACGGCGTCGTTAACGCCTTCCTGCACCGATTCGCTCAGGCGCTCTGCCTGATAGGCCGCCTCATCCAGCAACTGGATCCGTTCGTGGTCGCGATCGAGCACCCGGCGATACTGGCCCGGCCCATTGGCCTCCCGCCGGGTGCCGCTGCCCAGCACGTTGCGCACCACCCAGCCATCGAAGCCGCCGATCTCGCGCAGCTCCTTTGCTTGCGCATCGGTCATCAGCGGCATCTTGGCCGGGTGTTCGTCGTCGCTGACATTGGGGTTCTGCTGCAGCACCTTCTGCTCGAAATGGTTGAGCTCGTATTGGGCGGCCAGCGCGCGGGCGCGTACTGCGCCCTCGTACTCGCCCTCTTCCTCGTAGCGCTTGGCCTCGGCCAGCAGATGCATGCGCGCCTGGTTCTTCTTGCGGATCTCGTTGGCGAAGATGTTCTTGTCCACCTGCGATACCGGCCCGAGCAGCCAGAACCCGGCGTGCGAATCGTGCACGTAGTCGTCGAAGAAGCGGTCCACCTCCTGCGGGATCGGCGTGGCATCGTCCACCGCCGCCAGCAGATCGCGCTGCACCTGGCTCGGATTCGGCGCGACTTCGATCTTGTGCACGCCGGCACGGGTAGCTATCTGGCGCGTGGACGGACGATGCGCAGCGCGGGCGCGCTCAATGTCCTGCATCCAGTCGCGGTTGCCTTCCTCCAGGTCGACCCGGTCCTGGGCGTTTGAATGCTGCCAGCTCGACATCGCCCGGAACTGCGCTTCGGTTCGCTTGCTCGCGCGCCAGCGCCAGTAGCGCCGCATCTGCTGTTCCATGCGGTTCTCCATCACGCCGCGCTTGGAGCCGGACAGGTTCTCGCTCTTTTCGTTGGCCGGGGTCCATTGCAGGTAGGCGGAGAAGGCTTTTTCCAGCGAGGGATCGACAATGTAGTCTTGGCGCACTTCTGCCTGCAACGCGTCCAAAGGACGCAGTTTTACGCCACCGTTCGCCGCCTCGAAATACATGTCGTTGAGCGGGATCTGCGACATCAGGCTGGCACGGCCGCCGCGCGCCTTGCCCTGGTCGTTGGGGGAATAGCCCCCGCCGATATCCGAATGCGCGCCGGGGTAGACGAATTCCTTGGTGTGCGCCGGCCAGGTCCCGCCGGCGCGCACCGTGGACACCGGGAACGAGCGGCGTATCTCATGCCCGGCCACGTAGTGGACCGCGGCCTCCACCTGCGCCGGAATGCGCATGGTCTTGTTGGCCCAATCGAACAGGCCACTGCCCGCCGGCGAGGAATCGGCCAGCAGCACCGAAGCCACCGTGTCGTAGATACCGAGAAAGCGCAGGTTGACATCGGCTGCACCCACCTTGCCCTCGGTGGCCAGCGCCACCCAGTTGCAGAAGGTCCGCGCTTCGGCCGCGCCGCGCGAGAAGCCGAACACCGACAGGTGTATCCGGGTGATGCGCGGCCGCGTATCGCCGAGTTGCTTGGTCAGGCGCGCGTCCACGCATTGGAAGATCGAGCGCATCTTCCCGTCGCCGAGGCGGTACCAGGTGCGCAGGCCGGTGAAGGTGCTGGTCACCAGATCCTTAGTTTCTTTTTCGTCCAACAAGTCGAAGCCGGTCACCGACGCAGCAACGGCGTTGTAGACCTGCAACAATGCCCAGTGGATGCGATCTTCGCCACCTCGGGCCATGCTCTTGCCCTTGGCGTCCTCGCCCTTTTCGCCGATTTCCTCGAACGGGGTACCGACGCCTGGGACGTAGTAGCGGAAATGCTCCTTGCCATCTTGCTTGTGCGCATCGTACAGGCTGACGATATTGGAATGGCCCTGGCCCTGGCGGTCGCGCTTCATGTTGTTGTTGGTGCCGTCGAAGAACACGGCGACGTGGATCTCGCGCGTGCAGTCCAACCCATCGACCGAGGCCACGCAGGCCTTGCCGGCGCGCTGGCTCAGCTCACGCGGACTGGGCTTGCGCTGGCTGCGCGAGAAGTCCTTGGGCACCTCGGTGCGGCCATCGGGTTTGGCGCCGTACCTGGCGTTGTCCCAATGGTCGCCGGGCGGGGCGCTGGGCAACAATTCGTACGCGGGCGACCATTTCTTCGACAGGAACGGCTGCTGCGCAGTAGGCCGGAAATACAGGATCTGGTCGCCATTGGGCAGGACCAGTGCCGTAGCGACCACCCGTTCGGCGGTCTGGAAATACCAGGTCTCGGTGGAACCGTCCTGCTGGCGCTTGACCGCATACCATCCTGGTTTGAAATCGCTCATGGCTGCTCCTTGGCCTGGGCTGGTTGCTTGGGTGGGGAAGGTGGCGGCGGCCAGTCGTCCGGCTTGACCGGCGCGTCTGGCCCCTTGTAGCCCTGAGAACCGGCTACGCCATTCCAGATCAGCATGCGAACCTGCCCGCCAGGAAGGAAATGTACGTTCAAGCGCGTACCGGTCTTCTCGTAGCGCTCGATCGGGACCACTTTTTCGTGCCATGTCTCGGTTGGGTCGTTACCGCCCGGAATCCCACTTGAGGTAGTCCAACGCACTGTCGCAGTCAGCCCCGGCCGCCACTGGCGCGGATAGGTGACGCAGCACACGAAGCTGCCTCCGCCCTCGAAAGGATAGGAATTGCCACCCCATTGCCCATTCACGTACAGCTGGTGAATGTAGTCCTCGGTGTGGTTGTACGGGCTGATCTTGGCCGCGGCCGTGTCGTCGGCCGGTTCAGCCCGGCATGACGTTAGCACCAGCATGCACAGCACGCCCCATCCCCAGCGATGCCAGCGTCCAGGTCCACGAAACGCGGATCGAGATTGGTCGTTCGTCATCGTGATGCTCCATTTGCCATGCCTGCGGCTGGCGACGTTGTCACTGGGTTTATCGCCGGTTGTGCGGGCGAGGAAGGCGGCGGCCAGTTCTCAGGTTTGACCGGGGCGTCCGGGCCTTTGTAGCCCGGCGTACCCGCCGACGCGTTCGATATCAGCAGGCGAACCTGCGCATCGGCAAGGAAATGAACATTCAACGTGGTTCCGAGTTCATCGTAACGCTCGATCGGGACCACTTTCTCGTGCCAAGTCTCTGTCGGATCGTTACCACTTGGAATCCCGCTGGAGGTAGTCCAGCGCACCGTTGCAGTCAGTTCCGGCTGCCATTGACGCGGGTAGGTAACGCAACACACGAAGCTGCCGCCGCCCTCGAAAGGATAGGAATTGCCACCCCACTGCCCATTCACGTACAACTGGTGAATGTAGTCCGCAGTGTGGTTGTAGGGGCTGATCTTGGCCACGGCCGTGTCGTCGGCCGGCTCGGCGCGGCATGAAGCCAGCGCCAGGCACACCAGCAGTGGGTTGCATACCGGCATCAGCAGCCGTCGTCGCATCATGCGGGCGCGCCATCACTGTCGGCGGTGCGGGACGGTGCGTTGGCCTCGAGCTGGTCCCAGACATCGTCGCCCCATAGCTGCATGCGCTCGACCATGCGGTACTTGCCCAGTGCGAGATCGGCCCACAGTTCCTGGAGGCACGGCAAGCGATGGAAGTCCTCGCCGCAGCTCAGGCTCAGGACCACGAACTGCAGCCGGCTTTCCAGATCGTACACATGGTATCGATCCGCAGTGGCCAGGATGGCACACAGGTGCGCATGGAACTGGCCGCGATCGCGTGCCGGCACCAGGCTGGGCGTCTGTTCCAGCAGCAGGGCGAAGATTGCATCGGGTTCGGCCGCCGCGCGGATCCGGCGGAATTGCGCCGCGCTCAGCCGCAGATGTTCGGCCTCGTCGGCCGTTGCATCGGGTTCTGACTGCCAGTGCCGGATTTCGCCGTTGCGGCCGATCCAACCCCAACGTTGGATCAGTTGCGCAACGCGCGCGCGCTGCGCGGGGTCCAGCGCCTGCAACAGTTCCGGCAATACCCGCGTATCGGCGAAGCGGCAGTGCAGCGGAGCGACCCGGTCTTCGAGCTTGATCCGCGCAAGGTAGCTGGCGAGGCCTTGCAATGCGGTTTGCTCGGCGGCGGTATACAGCCAGCTCAATGCCGGGGCTCCGTCCGTCCAGGCCAGCAAGTCCTGGATTTGCGCGCTGGCGCGCTCGGTTGTCGGTTCCAATGGCAGCAGCCAGACTCCCTGTTCTTCGAATGCGGACAGGTTGGACGATGCATACGCATTGAATGCCGGCCATGAACGGCGCCGGAGGCGGGCATGGAACGCCGCGGCGTCGACCAGCGCCAGATCGGCGAACACCCAGGCAGGCGTGGGTTCGGCACCGATGCGCGCGGCCAGGGCCGCGCGCGCACCCGCGTCGAGATGGTCGATGGCAAAGTCGGCCGGCATGAAGGACGGCATCCCTACTGCAATACCGCGAACGGGGCGCCCGCACGGGCCGCCTTGAGCATGCACTCCACGCACACCGATTGCGGAAATAGCGGAAGTGGAGCGCTGTGGTTCGCCGGCCCCACGAACGACTTCTTGCTCGCATGCACGGTGATGGTGCCGGGGCAGGCGAAGGTGATGTTGCCGCCTTCGATCGTCACGCTGGCACCGCCGGCCACCGCCAGGTGCACCGTCTTGCCCGCGGCCAGTTCCACCTCGGCGTTGGCGCTGACCACCTTCAGCCCCTGCTTGGCCTGCACCCGCACTTCGTCCGACTGCGCCTGCACGTCCAGCTCGCCTTCGCCGCTGACCAGGCTCAGGCTGTTGGCTTGGGTCTGCCCGCCCTCCACCGCCGCGGCCAGCACGCCGATCGCCTGCCCGCTGTGCAGCCGCCCATGGCCGGCGACCGCCAGCTCGCTGCCCTGCCCGCTAGCCAGCGTCAGCGTCTCGCCCACGCTCCAGCTCAGCCCCTGCCCGGCCACCACCCCGATCCCCGCCGGCGACGCCAGCCCCAGCAACGCATCGCCGGTGTGCGGCACCCGGCCTTCGCCCGGACTGGCGCTGCGTTCGGCCGCCGCGCCCTTGGCCTCGGCATAGGCCGTGCCCGGCACCGTGGTCTTCACGCTGCTCAGCAACGCCTGCAGCGGCGCCTGGTCGGCGATCAGTTTCGATTGGTTCGCCTGCTTCGCCCCTTCGTGCGCGGCCAGCTTCACCGTCTGGTGCGTGCCGGCCGCCTGCGAAAACGTCTTGCCCAGGGTCTGCAGCTGGGTCAGCAGCGCGCTGGGCTGCGCCGCCTCGCCGGCCGGGCCCTGGGTCCGCCCGTAGCTGCTCAGCCACAGCCCCGACGTGGCGCGCAGCGCGCCCCACGCGTCGGTGCGCAGCTCGAAGCCTTCGCCGCGGAAGCTGCCGCGGTAGTTGTCGGCCTGGTGGATCAGGTGCCCCAGGCTCAGCTGCGTGGCCGCCTGCGTGGTGGCCAGCTGCAGCCGCAGCTGCTGGTCGCTGTCGTCGAACACCAGCCGGCTGTGGCCCTCGCCGCCCCACTCCTTGGACTTCACTCCCCACAGCGCGGTGGCGTTGCGGTGCGCCGCCTCGCCGCCGCCGGCGCCGTGCCAGGCCGGGGCGTGGCCGCCGGCCAGGTTCGCCTGCGCGCTGCCGCGTCCATCGCGCGCCTGCGCGTAGGCCTGGGTGTCGGCCTCGGCGGCCTGGCCGCCCGGCGTGGCCGGCGTGCCGGCCTCGCCCTTGCCGTTGTACAGCGTGCCCAGCACCACCGGGCGGTCGATGTCGCCCTCCAGGAAGCCCACCAGCACCTCCTGGCCGATGCGCGGCAGGAACTGGCTGCCCACCCCCGGGCCGGCATAGCGCTGCGCCACGCGCAGCCAGGTGCTGTCCTGCGCGGCCGACGCCGCCGCGTCCTGCTGGAAGTGGAACTTGACCCGGATCCGGCCCAGCGCATCGGCGTGGACCTCGTTGCCGCCGGCGCCGGCCTGGCCGTTGGCGCCGACCACCACCGCGGTCTGGTAGCCGGGGGCGGTGGGCCGCGGGTTGAGCCGGGCGCCGGTGCCGTCGGCCAGCACCGGGCGCCACGGCTGCTGCCGGTCCACTGCCTCGAAGGCGTTGCCGTAGCCCACCGCCTCGGCCTGGGTCCAGGTGCTGCGCGCGGCCACCGCGCTGGCCTCCGGCCACGCCGGCGGCGCGCCCAGCTGCGACTGCACCGCCTCGCGCAGGTCCACCGGCAGGTTGTTGATCCCGGCATGCCACAGCCGGGTCAGCAGCAGCTGCGCTGGCGGCGCCTGGCCTTGCTGCGGCGCCTGGGTCAGGGTGAACCAGGTCCCGGCGCGCAGCGTGCGCACCGTGCTGCGGCCCTGCCACGGCGACCACTGCGCCTCGTGCGCCTGCGCCATCAGCCCCGCATAGCGGTCCGCTTCCTGCGCGCTGGCGAAGGCGTACATCCCCACCGGCTCGTACACCTCGCGCAGCGATTGACCGCCGCCGCCGTGCAGCGGCAGCTGCGCGCTGCGCGCCTGGCGGGTCTTGAAGTCCTCGCTGAGCACCGTCAGCCGGCCGCTGCCCAGCCGCCGCGTGGCGCCGATCGCCAGCACGCTGTCGGCCGCCTCGGTCGCGTCGCTGCGGTGGTAGCGCAGCCCGCCGCCCTGCGCCGAACTGGCGTCCTGCGGCTGCGCGGCGCTGTCGGCGAACACCACCAGCTGGTGGCCGCACGGCGCCTGGTCCGACTCCTGCAGCCGCCACCCCAGCCCTTCCTCGGCCAGCAGCCGCTGCACGAAGGCCAGGTCGCTCTCGCGGTACTGCACGCAGTAGCTGCGCGGACGCGCCTGCGCCAGGAACCCGCTCACTTCCTGGCTCCACTGCCAGCTCGCCTGCGGCGCGTAGTCGGCGAACACCGCCTCCACGATCTGCACCAGCGTGCGCTCCTGGAACACCCGGCTGTGCCGGCCCTGCCCCAGCCACCACGTCCACGGCACCAGGCCCACGCGATAACGCGCCAGCCCGCCGTCGCTGCCCAGTTCGTACGCCTCATGCACCAGGCCGCTGCGCGGGCTCTCCCCGCCGCCGGCCAGCTTCGTGTACAGCGTCGCACGACGCCCCAGCCACGCCTCCAGCGGCAACCCCGCCTGCGTGCTCAGCACGTCCACCCACCATACGAATCCGCCGCCCAGGCGCTCTTCGCCGCTCCAGCGCTCGACCAGGGCCTGCGCGTCGCCGTCGGGCAATTCCAGGCGGTACAGGCGCTCGCTTGCGGACAGCTGCGCCAGGGAGGCGGCCAACAAACCCAATGCTTCCATCGCTCTACCTCGATCCTTTTTGGTCCTGGTGCCGGAGTCCTTTCCGCTCCCACACGCCGAAGTTCCACCCGCCATTGCCGCGACCGCTTGCCACTGCACACGCTGCGACTGCATCGCCGCCGCCACGGAGCCGGCGCAAGCGCGCCGCTGGCTGCAAGCCGATGCGTACGCCCGCGCCACCGCCCGAACCGGACGACGGCCCGCGGCCGACGCCTGGCCGCCCATTGTACCTTGCCGAAGCCGCCGGCCAGAGCCGGCGGACGGTGCTGTCCACTGCCGCGCCGCCAGGCCCGCCCGGCGCTTTGCGCCGCATGAATCCTGCGTCACGGGCCGCCGAAAAGCGTTCCGGTAGAGTACCGCCGTCCAATCCAGCACGGCACCGCAATTCCGTCCATGAGCCCAGACCCCGCAAGCGCCGAAGCCAGGGCCCCGGACGACGCTTCCTTCCTGCTCGGCGGTGGCCGCACCGGCGAGCTGATCGGCCGCTTCGACTGGTCGCGCACCCCGCTGGGCCCGTTGTCGGGCTGGCCGCAGAGCCTGCGCACGGTCACCGCGATGCTGTTGCGCTCGCCGCTGCCGATCGTGCTGCTGTGGGGGCCGGAAGGCATCATGATCTACAACGACGCCTACGCGGTCTTCGCCGGCGCGCGGCATCCGCAGCTGCTCGGTTCGGAGGTCCGCCGCGGCTGGGCGGAAGTGGCCGACTTCAACGACAACGTGATGAAGGTCGGGCTGTCCGGCCGCACGCTGTCGTACAAGGACCAGGAGCTCACCCTGTACCGCAACGGGCGCGCGGAGCAGGTCTGGATGGACCTGGACTATTCGCCGGTGCTGGACGACGGCGGCCAGCCGGCCGGCGTCATCGCCTTCGTCGTCGACACCACCGAGCGGGTCCGCGCGCAGGCGCACATCCAGGCCGAGCGCTCCCGCCTGACCCGGCTGTTCGAGCAGGCGCCCGGCATGATGGCGATGCTGTCCGGCCCGGAGCACGTGGTCGAACTGGCCAACCCGGCGTTCGTGCGGCTGATGGGCGGCGGCGACCTGCTCGACCTGCCGATCCGCGACGCGCTGCCGGACATCGCCCGGCAAGGCTTCATCGACATCCTGGACAACGCCTACCGCTCGGGGACGGCGTTCGTCGGCAACGCCGCCAAGGTGCAGTTGCAACACGGCGAAGGCCAGGCGCGCGAGCGCATCCTCGACTTCGTCTGCCAGCCGGTGACCGGCCCGTCCGGCGAGGTCAGCGGCATCTTCATCGAAGGCTACGACGTCACCGAACGGCGCCTGGCCGCCGACGCGCTGCGCGCCAACGAGCGGCGGCT
Source organism: Xanthomonas sp. (assembly GCF_017163755.1). Classification (GTDB taxonomy): domain Bacteria; phylum Pseudomonadota; class Gammaproteobacteria; order Xanthomonadales; family Xanthomonadaceae; genus Xanthomonas_A. The sequence continues at coordinate 92,560 of NZ_JAFIWC010000020.1, read as the reverse complement.
GCGCTTCCTCGATGCGCTGACCAAGGCGACCGCGGCCAGCACCGACGCCAGCGTCATCCTCGCCATCACCACGCGCATGCTCGGCGAACACATGAGCGTGTCGGTGTGCGCCTACGCGGACATGGACCCGGACCAGGACGGCTTCACCATCCGCGGCGACTGGAGCGCGCCCGGCTCGCAGAGCATCACCGGCCACTACAGCCTGGCCGCGTTCGGCCAACTGGCGTTGCACAACCTGCACGCGGGCCTGCCGCTGGTGCTGGACGACACCCGCGCGCAATTGGCGCCGGAGGAAGCGGCCACGTTCCTGGGCATCGGCCTGGCCGCGACCATCTGCATGCCGCTGGTCAAGGAGCACCGCCTGACCGCGCTGATGGCCGTGCACGACAAGGCGCCGCGCCGCTGGACGCAGGAGGAGCAGGCGCTGCTGACCGAAGTGACCGAGCGCTCCTGGGCGCACATCGAGCGCGTGCGCTCGGAAGCGCAACGGCGCCTGGGCGAGCAGCGCTTCGTGCGCGAGCTTGAGCAAAAGGTGGCCGAACGCACCGCCGAGCTGGCGCAGAGCGAATCCAACATCCGCACCATCCTGGAGACCTCGCACCTGTTCCAGGGTCTGCTGGACCTGGATGGCCGCCTGCGCTACACCAACGCCACCGCGCTGGAAGGCATCGGCGCGCGCCTGGACGACATCAAGGGCTGGCCGCTGTGGACCACGCCATGGTTCGCCGACACCGCCGGCGCGCCGGCGCTGGTCGAGGCAGCGGTGCGCCGCGTCGCCGCCGGCGGCACCGAGCACATGAGCATGACCCTCAACCTGCCCACCGGGCTGCGCGCGTTCGACCTGTCGCTGCGGCCGGTGCAGGATCCGTCCGGCGCGGTGGTGGGCATGGTGTTCGAGGCGGTGGAGATGACCGCGCGGATCATGGCCGAGCAGGCGCTGCGGCAGGCGCAGAAGATGGAGGAAATCGGCAATCTCACCGGCGGCATCGCGCACGACTTCAACAACCTGCTGACGGTGATCCTGGGCAGCCTGGAACTGCTGCGCCTGCGCGTGCCCGACGACCCGGCGCTGCTGCGCCTGCTGGACAACGCCACCGCCGGCGCCGAGCGCGGCGCCTCGCTCACCTCGCGCATGCTGGCGTTCGCGCGCAAGCAGGAACTGCGCACCGAGCGGATCGACGTGAGGACGCTGATCGAAGGCATGACCGACCTGCTGGAACGCTCGCTCGGCGCCACCATCGCGGTCGAGCTGCAATTGCCGGCGCGGTTGCCGGCGGTGGAGACCGACGCCAACCAGCTCGAATCGGCGCTGTTGAACCTGGCGATCAATGCGCGCGACGCGATGGACGGCCAGGGCCGGATCGTCATCGCCGCACGCGCGGCGCGGCACGCGCATGCGGTCGACGGATTGCAACCCGGCCATTACGTATGCCTGGCGGTCACCGATACCGGCGTGGGCATGGACGAGGCCACGCTCAAGCGCGCCGCCGAACCGTTCTTCACCACCAAGGGCATCGGCAAGGGCACCGGCCTGGGCCTGTCGATGGTGCACGGCCTGGCCCAGCAGTGCGGCGGGACGCTGTTGATCCGCAGCGCGCCGAGCGCCGGCACCACCGCGGAAATATGGCTGCCCGCGCTGGCCGCCGGCGCCGCGGACACGGCGCCGCGCGGCCGGGCGGCGGCACCGCCGGCGCAGGCCGACGCGGCCGGGCCGTGGAAGATCCTCGCGGTGGACGACGATCCGCTGGTGCTGGCCAATACCGTGCAGATCCTCGGCGAACTCGGGCATCAGGTCGCTGCGGCCGGCTCCGGCAAGGAGGCGCTGGCGATCCTCGACGAGGACGACTTCGACCTGGTCGTCACCGACTACGCCATGCCCAACATGACCGGCACGCAGCTGGCCGTGGCCCTGCGCGCCAGGCGCCCGGCGCTGCCGATCCTGCTGGTTTCCGGCTACACCGACCTCGCGCCCGGCGCTTATCCGCAGATCCCGCGCCTGCCCAAGCCGTATTCGCGCGCCAGCCTGGCGCAGGCGCTGGCAGACGCGATGGGCGCCGGCGAAGGCGCCAACGAAGGCGAAGCGGCGGCGTCGGTGTGCGAGAACTAGGCGACGGGCCGTGGTGGCCGCCGCAGCGGGCGGTCACCGGAACGCCGTGCGGCTAGTGTTGCGCCGAGCTGGAGAACAGGTTGATCACCACGACCCCGGCGGCGATCAGCGCCATGCCGGCGATCGCCGCGGCATCGAGCTTCTGCCCGAACCATAGCCACGACACCAGCGAGATCAGCACGATCCCGATGCTCGACCACAGCGCGTAGGCGATGCCCACCGGAATGCTGCGCAAGGTGAGCGACAGGAAATAGAACGCGACGCCGTAGCCGACGACGACCAGCAGCGACGGCCACAGCTTGGTGAAGCCCTCGCTCGCCTTCAACGACGAGGTCGCGGTCACTTCGCCGACGATCGCGATAAACAGGAACACCCAGTTCTTCATCGCAAGCCACCTTCTTCCGGATTGGGGCGCAGACACTACCCGCCGCCCCCGTATTGCGGGGGTTTTTTGTTTGTGCGCAGCCGGATCCGTGGCGGCGACGCAGGGCCGATCGGATGCGTTGCGCGCTGCGGCCGCGGATCCGGCGATGCTGCGGCCATCCCGGCTCGATTCGTGGCGGCCGTACGCGGCATGCCAGCACCATGGCGTCGGCCGAAGGCGTGGTACCCGCAGCCCGCGCCGTGAGCGCCGGCGATGCGGTCGCGCAACGCCAGCGGCGCCGGAAGCCACTCAGCCATCCTTTGCCAGCCGGCCTGTAGGAAGAAGGCGCGACGGCACTTGCGTCATCCAGGCGACTGACTACGGCAGCAACCGGAACAAGGCTCGACCGTGGCCGGAGCGTGCTCTCAGCCGGTGAGCTCGGCCATGAACTCCTCGAACGACTCGCATACGAATGCCAGCTCGTCTTCGTCCATCAGGTACAGATAGATTTTCCCGTAGTCATCGTTCCTGAGCGACAACAGATAAGAGTTGCCAACACAATCGTATGCGAAGGGAACCAGGCCCTCCAATGACGGAAGGCTGTCGACCAGGTTGCGATAGACCACCTCGACCGGGGCCACGCCGTACTTGATCGGCGTGAAGCCGCCCAGCAGGAAATCGTTGTCGCCGTTGCTGTCCGACAGGTCGCCGCCATTGTGCGCCAGATAGAACTGCCTGAAGGCCTCCGGCAATTGCGCACCGAATCCGTCCTGAAACTCGATCAGTTCCTGCACCGACAGTGCCTGCCCGGAATCTTCGAGGATCAACTTCATTCGAACGCTTCTCTTGTCCTGCTCCTGAACGGGCCGCGAAAGTATAAGCCTCGCCCGCATCACGCCTGCAGGGGCGCCCACGACCGCTCACGACCGCCCGGCCTTGCCGCCATTGCCGACGGCGGCGACCGCGAAGACACGCCCCCGCCCGGATGCGTCTCGCCCCAACCATGAGGTCCAGCGCGCAACGGCGCCATGCCCGCCGGTGGCTATCGCAGGTGAAAGCGCTCGAAACGCTCCAGCGCCGCGCCGATCGCCGCCTTCAGCGCAGGCCGCTGCGGGACCAGCCAGGTCCATTTCTGGATCAGCATCCTGCCGGCCTGGCGGTCCATCTTCAGGTCGAGCGCGGCGACGATGCGATCGCCGACCAGCACCGGCAGCGCGAAGTAGCCCAGCACCCGCTTGGCCGCCGGCACGTAGGCCTCGAAGCGGTGTTCGTAGCCGAAGAACTGCTGCAGCCGCTTGCGCTGGATCAGCAGCGGATCGAATGGCGACAGGAGGTGGGCGAGCGGCTCGTCCGGCATCCGGACGGTCGCTTCCAGCAGCGCCGGCTCGGCCCACAGCGGCACCCGTTCCTGCCCCTGCAGGTGCACGGCGACCAGCCGTCCGCGGCCGACCATGGCCTCGATCAGCGCGCGCACCGCGGGCTTGGCGGCGTTGTTGCCGTAGCAGACCGAATCCACGCCGACCACGCCCTGCGAACGCAGCGCGCGTTGCAGCAGGTACTGCGCGAACTGCGCCTCGCTGGCCGCGCGCGGGCGCCGGCTCCAGCCGAAATGGCGCGCGCTCAGCTCGTAGGTCTTGAGCATGCCGCTGCGCTGGCTGACGACCAGCTCGCCGCTGAAGAAGCCGTAGCGCAATGCCGCGCGCGATGGCTTGCGGCTGCCCCAGGGATGGGTCTTCTCGACCAGCACCTCGTCGTCGATGTCGCGGATCGACAGCGGACCCTCGTCGCGGATGCGCCGCAAAAGCTTCGCGTAGTCGGCGCGATCCACGCTGCCCGCCGCGTCCGCGCGTTCGCGATAGCGCGCCATCTGCGCCACGTACATGCGGTAGTCGGCCACCGGCACGTAGGCCAGCGCATGGGTCCAGTACTCGAACACCGACTTGTCGCGCGACTGCGCCTGGTCCAGGTCGCGCTTGCGGTAGGCGGGAATGCGGCTGTACAGCACATGGTGGTGGCTGCGCTCGATCACATGGATGGTGTCGATCTGCACGTAGCCCAGATGCGCGGTGGCAAGGCGCACCGCTTCGGCGCCTTCGCCGAACGGCGCCGGCACGTTCAGTCGTTGCGCATCGAGCCAGAGCGCGCGAGCCCGGGCGGGGGCCAGCGCGACGGAGGAAGCCGGAGTCTTACGCATCGGCAATCGGGAGGTTGAGATGCGGCAAGCATAGCGGCGCAGCGGCGATGGCGCCTAGCCGCCCGGCTCGCGCCTGTCGCGCTGCGCCGGACGGGCCGAGAAACCGGCCAGGCCACGCAAAAGCCAAGCCAGCCCAACGCTCTTCCGAGTCCCGAGTCCCCAGTCCCGAAACCATCCGCGCAACCGCCCATTCGCACCCGCCTCCCCGCTTGCAGAATAAGTGCATATGCACGTAATCTGCGTCCCATGACCGAAACGCCCTGCCGCTGCACCTGCTTCCTGCTGCGTCGCGCCGCGCGACGGACCACGCAGGTCTACGACCGCGAGCTGGGCAAGGTCGGGTTGAGCCTCAACGAGTATTCGATCCTGCGCCGCGCCGGCCAGCCGCGGCAACTCGGCGCGCTGGCCGAGCGCCTGGGCATGGACCGCAGCACGTTGTCGCGCAACCTCAAGCCGATGCTGGATGCCGGCTGGGTCGAGGAACGGCGCGGCGACGATGCGCGGCAGAAGCTGGTGGTCGTCAGCGCCGCCGGGCGGCGCCTGCTCAAGCGCGCACTGCCGCACTGGCAGCGCGCGCAGGCGCGGATCGACGCGCTGGCCGGGCCGGAGCGGATCGACGCGCTGCACGAGCAGTTGCGCCAGCTCGAGCGCGCCCTGCATACCACGGGCGCCGCCGCATGAGCCGCGCCGCGCCGCATCCCCCCGGCTCCGGCCAGTGGGGGCTGCTGGTCGCCGCATCGGCGATGCTGATGCTGACGATGGGCGCGCGCCAGACCACCGGCCTGTTCGTCGAGCCGATCCACCGCGACAGCGGCGTCGGCATCGCCGCGATCAGCTTCGCGCTGGCGGTGGGCCAGTTCGTCTGGGGCGCGGTGCAGCCGGTGTTCGGCGCCATCGCCGATCAGCGCGGGCCACTGCCGGTGCTGCTGCTCGGCGGCGCGCTGCTGGCGCTGGGCATGGGCCTGGCGCCGCTGATGCCGAGCGAATGGGGCCTGATCTTCAGCCTCGGCCTGCTCGCCGCGGCCGGCGCCGGCGCCGGCAGCTTCTCGGTGCTGATCGGCGCCACCGCGCATCGCCTGGCGCCGGAGCGGCGCTCGTTCGCCGCTGGCCTGATCAACGCCGGCGGCTCGCTGGGCCAGTTCCTGTTCGCGCCGCTGGTGCAGTGGATGATCGGCGCCGCCGGCTGGGCGATGGCGATGACCGGGGTGGCCGCGCTGTCGCTGCTGACCCTGCCGCTGGCCTGGCCGCTGCGCCGCAAGCAGGCCGCGCACGCGCCGACGGCCGCCGCGGCGGCCACGCAGCCCGACGCGGGACTGCGCGCGCAGTTGCGCATCGCCGTGCGCGACCGCAGCTACTGGTGCCTGCACCTGGGCTTCTTCACCTGCGGCGTGCATATCGCCTTCCTGGTCACTCACCTGCCGGGCGAGGTGGCGCTGTGCGGGCTTCCGGCCAGCGTCTCGGCGGCGTCCATCGCGCTGATCGGGCTGTTCAACGTGGCCGGCAGCCTGGTGGCCGGCAAGCTCGGCGAGCGCTACCGGATGAAGTGGCTGCTGCTGGCCATGTACGCCAGCCGCGCGGTGCTGATCGCACTGTACTTGGCGGCGCCGCCCACGGCGCTGACGTTCTACCTGTTCGCCGCCGCGCTCGGCTTCACTTGGCTGGCGACGGTGCCGCCCACCGCGGGGCTGATCGGCAAGCTGTTCGGCCCGCGCTACCTGGGCACGCTGTTCGGGCTGACCCTACTCTCGCACCAGCTCGGCGGCTTCTTCGGCGCCTGGCTCGGCGGCGTGGCGCTTGAGCGTTTCGGCAACTACCAGTGGATGTGGTACGCGGACATGGCGCTGGCCGCTGCCGCGGCACTGGTCAACCTGCCGATCCGCGAGCGCCGGCCGGTGCCCGCCAGCGCCTGAGGCGTGTTGTTGCGCAGCATGGGCGGCATCCCGCCGCCGGTAAATTTCATCGGCCGCAAACGAATTTCCGTGATAGCAAATCCGGAACGCCACGGCGGCGCAAATTCCTTTTGACAGCGCCGCGCCGACACCGGAGGTTCGCTGCTGGATCGCCACTGCCGGCGATCGCACCCCGCATGCCGAGGAGGCCGATATGGACGGACTACGCGCTTTCGCCGTTTCGCTCGCAATCGTGGCCGGCACCGTCGCGGCGGCGCTCGCGCCGCCGGCCGCCGCGCAGACGCTGGTGTGGGAGGACAATTTCGACGGGCCCGGCATCGACGGCAGCAAGTGGATCTACGACGTCGGCAACGGCTGCCAGATCGGCCTGTGCGGCTGGGGCAACAGCGAACTGCAGTACTACACCAGCCGGCCGGAGAACGCGCGGATCGAGAACGGCCGGTTGGTGATCGAGGCGCGGCGCGAGGACTTCCAGGGCAGCGCGTTCACCTCGGCGCGCCTGAAGACCGAGGGCCGCATGCACTTCAAGTACGGCACGCTGGAGGCGCGGATCAAGACCCCGCAGGTGGGCAACGGCCTGTGGCCGGCGTACTGGATGCTGGGCACCATCGGCGTGTGGCCGGCGCGCGGCGAAATCGACCTGCTCGAGGCCGGCTCGGCCTCGGCGATCGCCGCCGGCCTGGCCAACCGCCGCATCGGCGCGGCGGTGCACTGGGACTACAACGGCTCGCAGGCCGACTACGGGCGCGACTACGACCACCCCAGCGACCTGCACACTGATTTCCACGTCTACCGGATGACCTGGGACGCGCAGTTCATCCGCGCCTGGATCGACGACCAGCCGTACTTCGAGTTCGCCATCTCCGACATCGAAGGCGCCTCGCTGCACGAGTTCCACCAGCAGTACTTCCTGCTGCTCAACCTCGCCGTGGGCGGCACCTATACCGGCGTGGGTTCGCCGGCCGGCGTCACCGCGCCGATGCCCGGCAGGCTGGAAGTGGACTACATCCGCCTGTACCAGAATCCGGGAAGCGAACTGTACGTCGGCGCGGCGCATGCGGTGCCCGCGGGCAAGTTCGGCGTCTACACCGAACGCAGCGACACCGTGGGCCAGCTGAACTTCGGCCAGGACGCCGAGCTGTACCTGTGGAACAACCTGACCCCGATCGCCGAGGCGCCGTTCGAAGGCAGCCAGGTGATGGCGTTCCGCGCCAATGCCGGCGCCTGGTGGGGCCTGGGGATCTTCATCGACTACCGCAACCTGGGCGCCTACGCCGGCGGTACGCTCAAGCTGCGCCTGAAGACCACCACCCCTTCCACCTTCAAGATCGGCATCAACACCTCCTTCGGCGACAGCTGGGTGGATTTCGTGCAGGGCGGGCCGCAATACGGCCTGGTCCGCGACGGCGCCTGGCACGAAGTGACCATCCCGTTCAGCGCCTTCTACGACCTGGACCTGCAGGCGGTGAAGCAGATGTTCATGGTGGTCGCCGATCCGCCCGCCGCCGACGTGGCGATCGCCATCGACGACGTCTACTACCAGAGCCCCTAGCGCGAAACCCGCTCGCTGGCCGCGGCGTTGGCGAAGCCCGGTTTCGCCGAGTCGGGCCGCCGGCAACCCTCGCCACGATCATTCTTCGTCGAGATCGTCCTCGGCGACCAGCCCTTGAACGAACCCGGGAAAATCCGCGCAAAGGTAGTTCTCGGACTTGATCTGATTTTCTTCGGGGCTGAGTTCGCCGTAGAAGTTGTCGGTGGTGAAATAGCTGACTCCCCCCATATCCAGATCCAGGCAAAAGAAGTTGCCGCCCAGGTCGTTCGCGAAGGGCAGCAAGCGCGCGGGAAGCACCTGCTTCTTCAGCATCAGCTGGTAGGTGGAGAGCAGCGTGTAATCGCAGTGGGCGATCGGCTTGAAGGCGGCCACTTCCACAGGATCAAAGAACTTCCCGTCGACCCAATATGCCCGCTCCGGCATGCCGCCGTTGTACTTCAGGTAATGATCTCGAAAGGACGGCGGCAGCTTCTTTCCGATCACCGATTCCGCATGGTCCAGATCCGCCGCGGTGACGGCCGCTTCGCAATCCGAGAAGGTGTTCTCAATCAATGCATGTCTCCATTCATGAGCAACGCCGGGCTCCGGTCCATGACAGCCGACCTTGCAGGCGAGCCAGAGCGGACTAGGCGCTCGATGCGGTGCGCGAAGGCGCGTCGCACCGGCGACGGGCTTTCACGCAACGGCTCAGGATAACCCAGCGCGTTTCGCAGATCGCGCAGCGTCGCGGCCGAACCGTCGTGCCATGGTTTGCCAGCGCCCGCCCAAACCGCGCCCTATGCAGTTCGGCGAGCGCGCGCCTGGGGTCGCTTCGGCACGCACGCGCTCGCACGCTGTCGCGCGATGGCGCGGGAGGAGTACAGCGACCACGCCGTGTGCAGCGGGCGGCACGGCCGTACCGCACCGCACCGCACCGCACCACACCACACCGCAGTGCATGCAGCCGCACGTTGCTCGCCTACAGCTTGTAGCTGAACCCGAGCAGGTACTGCCGGCCGTACTCGGTGTATTCCTCCGGCAGGAACAGGCCGGTGCCGGTGCCTTCGCTGACCACGGTGCGGAACGGTTCGTTGCCGACGTTGTTGATCTGGAACATCAGCGACAGGCCCTTGAGCCGGCTGCCGTCGCCGAAGTCGTAGCTCAGCTGCAGGTCGGTGACGCGTTCGCTGAGCGTGTTGCGGTACTGGCGCTGGCCGAACAGCGAGCTGTACTCGCCGCGATAGCCGTCGCGGTAGCGCTGGCTGACCCGTGCGCCAAAGCCGTGCTTCTCGTAGAACAGCGTGGCGTTGGCCACCACCTTGGACAGGCCGGGAATGGTGTCGGTGCCGGGCGAGCTGTCGTTGGGGTCCGGGTCGACCGACGATTCGGTGTAGGAGCCGTTGAGCTGGACGCCGAAGCCGTCCAGCGCCTCGGCGAACACATCGCCGGTCACCGTCGCAGCGAACTCCACCCCGCGCAGGTAGCCGCCGGTGCCGTTGGCCCAGGTGGAGAAGGTGCCGATGTCGGAGATCGGCACTTCGCCGTCGGGATCGTAGCCGCTGAAGTCCCACTGCAGGTTCTGGCGGTAGATGTAGGTCTCCAGGTCCTTGTAGAACAGCGCCAGGCTGACGTAGCTGGCCGACCCGAAGTACTTTTCCAGCGACAGGTCGACCGCGTTGGCGCGGTACGGCTCCAGCGTCGGATTGCCGCCGCTGCCGTTCCATTCGCCGGTGGTCTGGTTGACGCTGGCGTCCGAGTCGGCGCTGAGGTAGTTGATCGGCGGGCGCATCAGCTGCTTGGCCGCGCCCAGCCGCGCCATCCAGCCCTCGCCGAAGTCGAACACCAGGTTCAGGCTGGGCAGCACGTCGTGGTAGCGGGTGCCCAGCGTCTGCGAGCCGACCACCGCGCCGCCGTTGGCGTTGAAGCCGGTGGAGGACTGGTCGGTGCCGATGTACTGCATGCCGGCGTTGCCGCGCACGCGCACGCGCTCGCCCAGGTCCATGTCGATGTTGGCGCGGACGAAGAAGGTATTGACGTCCTCCTCGACCACGTAGTCCTTGCGCAGGTCGTCGTTGCTCTCCGACAGGCTCACCTCGTAGTAGCGGTCGAGCAGCGCGCGCGGATCGTAGCTGAGCACCCCGCCGATGCCGACGAAGCCCAGCGAGGTCGGCGACATCAGCAGCGCCGGGTCCACCCGCACCGGCACGCGTCCGGGCAGGTCGGCGAAATACACCTCGGCGCGCTTGTCCTTGCTGCGCCGGTTGAGATTGACCCCGACGTCGAAGCTGCGCACGAAGGCGGTATCGACGTTGTAGTTGAACTCGAAACGCGCGGCCTTGATCTCGTCCTTCTGCCAGGAATTCTCCAGCCGGCCGTCGTGTCCCCAGTGCTGCGGATCCCACAGATAGACCGCGCCCGGGTCGGCCATGTCCGGCAGCGCGTAGCGGCCGTAGCCGGGGCTGAGCGGCACGTCGAAGCCGATGTCCTGCTGGCCGAGCAGGCCCGCGTAGGTCTCCAGTTGCGACTGCCGGCGCTCGGCGCGCGAGTAGTTCAGGTCCAGGGTCAGCGTCCACGGATCCCAGGAAAAGGTATTGGCCCATCCGGCGGACAGGATCTTGTCCTGGCGCCGGTTGCTGTCGTTGCGGATCACCGGCTGGGCGCCGGTGAGCGTACCCTGGACGATCACCGGCACGCCGTCGCGGTCGGTGGTGACCACGTCCCGGTAGCCGACCTGCCCGCCGGCATCGTTGGTGAAGAACGGGTCGTTCGACCACATCGTGCCGTGGGTGACCTCGTCCTGGTCGAACTTGGAGTAGTACAGGTCGAGCAGGCTGTGGAAGTGCTCGTTGGGCTTGAACTCCAGCGCGCCCATCACCCCGTCGCGGGTGAGGTCGCGCGACTTCACCCACGCCTCCGAGCCCTGCAGCGCCACCGCGTCGGCCGGCTTGCCCGGCTGCGGCGCGCCCCACACGTCGGTGTTGGCCCACCACCACTCCTTGTAGTGCTTCTCCTGGAACGGCGAGTTGAGCCGCGCCACGCCCAGCGCCACGCCGATGGTGCCGTCGGCGAACTGGTCCACGTACGACGCGCTGGCGCGGTAGCCGCTGTCGTCGCCGTCGTCGCTGAGGCTCCCCAACGAGTTCCTTTCGCCGTGGCCGCTCACCACGATGCGGCGCTCGTCCAGGTCCAGCGGGCGGATCGTGCGCAGATCCACCGTGCCCGACAGCCCCTGCCCCATCACCGCCGCGTCGGCCGTCTTGTACACCGTCACCGCGTTGATCAGCTCGGCCGGATACTGGTCGAACTCCACGCCGCGGCTGTCGCCGGTGCTGACCTGCTCGCGGCCGTTGAGCGTGGTGCCGACGAACTGCTCGGACATGCCGCGGATGTTGATCACCTGCGAACGCCCGTCCACGCGCTGGGTGGCGATACCGGGCAGGCGCGAGATCGAGTCGGCGATGCTGATGTCCGGCAGCTTGCCGATGTCCTCGGCCGAGATCGCCTCCACGATCGAGGTGGACTCGCTCTTGGTCTCGATCGAGGTCTCGATGCTGTGGCGGATGCCGGTGACGCTCACCGTCTCGAGCGTGGTCGCCTCCTGCCGGGCCTGGGCAGCCGAATCCTGGGCCTGCGCGGCGGCCACGGCGCCCAAGGCGATGCAGCAGGCCATGGCCAGACGGCATGGGTTCCCCAGCAAGAATGCGCCGCGCGCGATGCGCCGCGACGCGATGGCGTTGGCTGTCATGAGCTCCCTCCAGGCCCGTGTCGACCACCGTGACTTACGTTCCGCGCGGCGCGCATGTCAACTTCGGCGACAGCGCGCCGCCGCCACGGCCGCGGAAAGACCTTGAATGCAGGGCCTGCGCGGGTGCGCCGCATTGGGCGGATGTGGCAGCGCAGCATCGCTATCGCGCCGTTTTCCCGTACCGTTGCGGCCTATCGCGCAGCCGCAGGAGGCCGCCCATGCCCGCAACCAAGCGTCCGTCCGTCACGTTCTGGCGCTGGGCCGCGTTGGCCGCGTGCATGCACACGGTCCCGGCGTTCGCCGCCGATGTCGCGGTCTGGACCACGACCGCCGATGGCGCCAGGCAACTGGATGCGAGCACGTTGCCGTTCGATAGGAATGGCGCCGGCGCGGCGGCGCAGATCCGTATCGACGCCGAATCGCGCTTCCAGTCCATGGTCGGTTTCGGCGCCTCCATCACCGATGCCTCGGCGTGGCTGATCCAGAACAAGCTTTCGCCCGAACAACGCCAGGCGTTGCTGCGCGAGCTGTTCGGCCGCGACGGCGGGCTCGGCCTGAGCTTCTCGCGCCTGACCATCGGCGCGTCCGATTTCTCCCGCAGCCACTACAGCCTCGACGACCCGCCGGGCGGCGCGGCGGATCCGCCGCTGCGCCATTTCAGCATCGCGCTCAACCGCGACGACGTGATCCCGGTGGCGCGCGCCGCGCTGGCGATCAATCCGCAGCTGAAGATCATGGCTTCGCCATGGAGTGCGCCGGCGTGGATGAAGGACAGCGCCAGCCTGGTCAAGGGCCGCCTGCAGCCGGAACACTACGATGCGTTCTCCCGCTACCTGCTGCGCTACGTGGACGCGTACCGCGCCGAAGGCATACCGATCTTCGCCCTCACCGTGCAGAACGAGCCGGACTTCGAGCCCGAGGACTACCCGGGCATGCGCCTGAACGCGCCGGCGCGCGCGCGGCTGATCGGCGACCACCTGGGACCGATGCTGGCCGCGCGCAAGGACGCGCCGTTGCTGTTCGACTGGGACCACAACTGGGACAAGCCGCAGGAGCCGCTGGCGGTGCTCGGCGACGCCAGGGCGGGTGGCTACGTCGATGGCGTGGCCTGGCATTGCTACGCCGGCGAGCCGGCCGCGCAGAGCCCGGTGCGCGATGCGTTCCCGGACAAGGACGTGTACATGACCGAGTGTTCCGGCGGCACCTGGGAGCCGATCCGCAGCGGCGGCATGACCCTGATCGCCCGGCGCATGCTGATCCAGCCGGTGCGGCACTGGGCGCGCGGCGTGCTGTTCTGGAACCTGGCGCTGGACGAGAACCGCGGCCCGCATGCCGGCGGCTGCGCCACCTGCAGCGGCGTGGTGGCGATCGATTCGCGCAGCGGCGCGGTCACGCGCAATGCCGAGTACTACGTGCTGGCCCACGCCAGCCGCTTCGTGCGGCCCGGCGCCGAGCGCATCGCTTCCAGCGATACCGGCGGCGCAGGGCTGGACAACGTCGCCTTCCGCAACCAGCACGACGGCTCGCAGGTGCTGCTGGTCGCCAACTCGGCCGCGCATGCGCAGGCGATCGCCGTGCGCGACGGCGAACGCGGCTTCGCCTACCGGATGCCCGCCAGGAGCGTGGCGACCTTCGTGTGGGCGGCGGCGTCCACGCGCGCGGCAGGCGAGCCGCCCGCCGCGGCCGCGCCGGCCGACGCGCGCTAGGGCCTAGCCGGGCAGCCCCGCCGAGCGCGCGGAGAGCGCGCCGCGGCGGCCGGCGAACACGCTCAGCATCGGGCTGGTCATCACCGTGGTGGCCAGCGCCATCACCAGCAGCATGGTGAACAGCTGCGGGCCGATTAGCCCGGCGTCCAGGCCGACCTTCATCACGATCAGCTCCATCAGCCCGCGTGCGTTCATCAGCGAACCGACCGCGAAGCTGTCGCGCCAGCCGAAGCCGCTGAGCCGCGCCCCGGCCGCGCCGCCGAACACCTTGCCGACGGTGGACGCGAGCACGATGACGAGCAACGCGCCCAGGCCCGCGCCGACGAACGCGTCGCGCGTGGTGTTGAGCCCGGCCAGGGCGAAGAAGATCGGCATCAGCACGGCGATGGACACGTATTCCAGCCGCTCGATCATGCTCTTGAGCAGGCGGTCGTCGCGCGGCAGGCAGGCGCCGAACAGGAACGCGCCGAACACCTCGTGCAGTCCCAGCCACTGGGTGACCGCCGCGCAGGCGAAGGCGCCGACCAGGATCGCCGCCAGCACCATCATCGGCGGATTGCCGTCAGGTGCGGTGCGCCGCAGCAGCCACGCATAGGCCGGGCGCAGGATCCCGAACAGCACCACGCACAGCACCACCAGCCCGACCACGGTGCGCAGGAAGCCGGCGTAGCCCCCGTGGCTGCCGATCATCGCCACCACGAACGCCAGCATGATCCACGCGAACACGTCGGCGAGCGCGGCGCTGGACAGCGCCAGCCGCCCGACCGTGGTGGTGGTGAGCTGCCGGTCCTTGAGGATGCGCGCGAGCACCGGGAACGCGGTGATCGACATCGCCGCGGCCATGAACATCGCGAACGGCCAGAACCCGGTGCCCGCCGGCGCCAGCGGATGCAGCAGCGGCGCGGTGGCGATGCCGAGTCCGATCGGCAGCGCCACGCTCAGCACGCCGACCCAGCCGGCCTGGCGCATCTGCGCGCGCACGCCATCGGGGAAGCGCAGCTCGACCCCCACGATGAACATGAACAGGATCAGGCCGATGGTCGACAGCGAGGTCAGCCCGGGCAGCGAGGCCTTGGCGAACACCATCGCGTGGACCTCCGGCAGCCACGCGCCGAACACGATCGGACCGAGCAGCAGGCCCGCCGCCATCTCGCCGATCACCTGCGGCTGGCCGACGTACTTGAGCAGCATGCCGCACAGCCGCGCGGTCACGATGATGATCACCAGTTGCAGCAACAAGGGGCTATGGGCCATCGCAGGGTTCCTGGTCGGAAAAGACGCAACACGGAGCCGCCACGGCACGTCGCGCGACCGCGCACAGATCCGCGCGGCCGCGTTCGGACGCCCGCTCCCCCGGCGCCCGCCGCGATCATAGCGCCATGCGGCGGAGGATTGCCGCCCTTGGGGCAGACGAAGGAAGCGCCAGCGGCGCGCGCGGCGCCGCCGCCTGGGCGGGCCGGACGCACCGCTGCAGCGCCGGTCCAGGACGACCGCCGCCGGCGACCTAACCTGCTCGCCGCCGATGCGACCGGAGCGTGCATCGAAGCCAGGTCCCTGGCTGTCCAGACGGCGCGGAGCGCGACGATCGTTGCCAGTGACGATGGCCAGGCCCATGTTGCCGCGCGCCTCGTCTGCCGGGAACGCGCCTGGCGATCCCGCGGCCTGCCCGGTCGGCGGGGTCACGCCGCGAAGGCAGTGCCCGTCGTGCGCGGGAGCGCGGCATGGGCAAAGCTAGGAATGCGACGCAGATGCCCTGCCGCCGCATCGCGACCGAAGCCGCTCCGGCACCTAGCGCAGGCGCTTGTTGAGATAGATGCGTTCGTGCCCGCCCGGGAGCCCGCCCACGCGTGCGAGGACGCCGTAGCCCAGCTTGAGATAGAAGGACTCGGCCTGCCACGAGAACGTGTCCAGGCATGCGACCACCGCACCGTGCTGCAGCGCCTGGCGCTCGGCCTCGCCGATCAGCGCGGTCGCCACGCCATGGCCCCGGTAGGCCGCGTCCACCCACAGCACGTCGATCTGCAGGCAGCCCGCGCAGGCGTCGCCGAACACGCCGCCGATCGCACGGCCGCCGGCCTCGCGCGCCACGAGCCGGATGTGCGCCGAGTCCAGCGCCTGCCCCGACGCACGTCGATTGAAGGCCAGCAGCCGGTCGCAGACGGCCTGGACTTCATCCGCACTCGCTCGATCCAAGGTGACGTTCATGGCATCCGCAAGCGGCATCGGGATGGCGATTCTAGAAGACGGCGCGGCCAGCGGATCGCGCATCGGAGGCGGCGCGTGGCCAGCAGTTCGTACGGGCCGGCACGCGGCGCGGCGCGCGGCGCCCGACGCTTGCATCGGTGGCCCACGCACGCAACCAAGAACGTGACAGACGAACCGTCACTGCGGCGGGCGCGGCCAGGTTTTCGTCGCCCGCGCCAGATGGTAAGCCACCAGCGCATTGGCGTGGCCATGCTCCAACGGGTGTTCGGCCTTACCTGCTAAGAAGACAGCTCCGGGCTGTCGAACGGCACGAAGTCCATCAGCGAGTTGACCGCATCCTCGGCCGCAGCGCCGTCCAGTTCCGCGGCGACATAGATCTGGAACGCCACCTTCGGCGGTTCAGGATGGTAGGGCCCGGTCGCATGCCGGTAGCGGCGTCCGTCGATCTCCAGTACGGGGGGCGAGTCGGCGCATACGCTCCTGCCATGCAGCGGCCCGCCCGCCAGCCAAGTTCTGATAGGCATTGCAGCTTCCCCAGGGCGCCTGGGTGGCGCGCGAGAAATCATACGCTTCACCGGATTGTCTTGGAAAACCGCAGCCTAGGAATCGGCGGCCGAAGGCGACGTGGCTGCCGGGTGAAGGAGGCGTCGCGACCGCCCCCGGTCGGTGCGCGGTGCCGGGCCGGTGCCGGGCCGGTGCGGGGACGGCCGACCGGGCCGCCTGCGCGGCCGCCGCGGCGGCAGGTCCGCGCCGGCTTGCGCGCCCGGCACCACGACGCCCATTCGCACACCGCCCTGCCGCTCATCCGTAGCCCGGCGCGCCCCTCGCTGCGACACCGCTGCTCCCTGGGAGCCGCCCACGCCTCGTCGCTCCCCACCGGCGCGTGGGCGCCAACGGCGGTGTCAAAAAAAATTCATCGAAAAAGCGGTGCCCGACCGGCGCTCGCCGCCCTCGTAGTCAGGCATGCGCGAACGATCCCGTCTCGCCACGCCCGTCACCACCCCACCGGACCCTACGATGCGCCGAACCCTGTTCCTCTCGATCGCCCTTGCCCTGCAGGCCGCCACCGTCACCGCCACCGCGCAGGACGCCGGCATCGCGACCGACGCCATTCCGTCGCAGCCGCTGGACCGCGCGCTCAACGCGCTGTCGCGCCAGACCGGGCTGCAGTTCGTCTACAGCGCGCAGGCGGCCGGCAACCTGCGCACCCGCGCCATCCCGGCGGGGTTGCCGCCCGAAGAGGCGCTCAAGCAGCTGCTCGGCGGCACCGGGCTGCGCTACCGCTACCTCAACCCGACCACGGTGACGATCGAGGCGGACGCCGGCACCCCGAGCGCGCCGGCCACCGCGCCGCCGGCCGCCCAGGCGCTGCCGGATGGCGCCGCCCCCGCGCTGGCGCACGCGCAGGCCCCGCTGCAGGAGCTGGAGAGCATCGAGGTGGTCGGCAGCTACAGCCGCAGCCTGGAGCAGGCGGTGGACATCAAGCGCTCGACCATCGGCTTCTCCGACTCCATCGTCGCCACCGACGTGGCCGACTTCCCGGAGCAGAACCTGGCCGAGGCGCTGCAGCGCATGCCGGGCGTGACCATCGAGCGCAACAAGGGCCTGGGCAGCAAGGTCAACGTGCGCGGCCTGCCGTCCGAGTACACCCACGTGGCGATCAACAACCTGGCCACGGCCTCGGGCAGCGGCGGCCGCGACGTGGAATTCGACATCTTCGCCTCGGAGATCATCCAGCAGGTGACGGTGCAGAAATCGCCGACCGCCGCCGACGAGGAAGGCGGCATCGCCGGCTCGGTGCAGATCTCTACCGCGCGCCCGTTCGACTACCAGGGCCGCACGCTGGTGGCGTCCGCCGAAGGCGCCTACAACTCCATTTCCGAGGAGACCGATCCCAAGTTCTCGTTCCTGGCCAGCGACACCTGGGGCGACTGGGGCGCATTGGCCTCGTTCTCCAAGGCCAAGCGCACCAACCGCACCGATTCGACCTCCGGCATCAACTTCCGCCCCATGTCGCGTTTCCTCGGCGCATCGGGCTCCCGCGGCACGCAGGCCGCCGCGGTACTGGCGCGCGATGCCGGGGTGATCGTACGCGACCGCACCGACACCGACGAGACCAACCTGATCGTGTTCCAGGACAAGGTCGGCGACCGCGTCTACCTCAACGAGCAGGACAAGTGGGGCGCCACCGCGTCGCTGCAATACAAGCCCAGCAACGACTTCAGCCTGACCTTCGACGCGATGGTGGGCGCCTACGACACCACCGAGGACGAGTACGACGCCGCCGCCTATTCCGCCTCCAGCCGCAGCACGCTGGGCACCATCCACGAGTACGACGCCACCACGTTGTCCGAGTACGGCATGGTGGTGCTGCGCGACGTGTCCTACACCGCCACCCAGCACGAGATCCTGAGCAAGGAGCGCATCAACAAGACCGACTACAGCCAGTACAGCGTGGCGCTGGACTGGAAGGGCGAGGGCTGGAACCTCGACACGATGCTCGGCTACTCCGGCGCGGAAAAGACCCTGGACTACTCCAACCTCAAGCACGTGGCCTACGCGCCCTCGCGCACGCGCTGGAGCGGCCACAGCGGCGAAACCGTGCCCAGCGCCAGCCCGGGCAGCATCGACATGTACGACGCGTCGGACAAGTACCTGTTCGAGGCCTACGAGACCACGCTGGAGAAGGTCACCGACGACAAGTACGCCGCGCAGCTGGATTTCGCCAAGACGCTGGACCTGGCCTTCCTGCCGGCGCTGCACAAGGTGCAGTTCGGCGCGCGCTACACCGACAAGTCGAAGGAGCGCAACTACGGCGAACTGAAGATCACCGGGCCTGGCGCCGGCAACACCTCGTGGGTCAATACCCGCACCCTGGCCGACAACCCGCTGCAGTGGATCAGCGACATCGTCCCCGGCGGCGCCTACAGCGTGAAGGACCTGGACTGGATGCAGGTCTCCAACGACTACGCGCGCGGCGCCTACCGCTATCCCGGCTTCGTCACCCCGTTCGAAGACGGCCAGTACTACCGCGTGGACGAGGAAGTCACCAGCCTGTACGCGATGGCCGACCTGGCCTTCGACATCGGCCGGGTGCCGCTGTCGGTGAACGCCGGCGCGCGCTATGTCGACACCTCGGTGCTGTCCTTCGGCTACCACCAGGTCCAGAACGCCAACGGCAGCACCGGCTACACCGACACGCCGGTGTCCAAGAAGGGCGACTACGACGACGTGCTGCCCAGCCTGAACATGACCGCCGAGCTGTCCGAAGGCCTGCTGCTGCGCGCCGCCGCGTCCAAGACCCTGATCCGCCCGGCGCTGACCGACATCGCCTACAAGCGCACCGCCAGCTGGAGCTCGTTCCGCTTCACCGACGGCAATCCGGACCTGCAGCCCACCTACGCCAAGCAGTGGGAAATCGGCGTGGAGCGGTACCTGGACAACGGCGGCCTGCTGGCGGCGTCGTACTTCCACAAGAAGATCGACGGGGTGGTGGTCAACTCGCTGACCAGCGTGGTCCAGGACGTGGCGGTGTACAACGCCAACGGCACCCTCAACGGCTACTACGACTTCGACGTCTACCAGCCGGTGAACGCCGACGGCACCTACGACGTCGACGGCGTGGAGCTGATCGCGCAGTTGCCGCTGAGCGCGCTGCACAGCGCGCTGGACGGCTTCGGCATCAACGCCAACTACACGATGCTGGACAGCTCGCTGGCCGGAGAATCGGACCTGGGCATCAGCACGCCGATGCCGGGGCTGTCCGAGAAGACCTACAACTTCACCGTGTACTACGAGAACGACCGCTTCGACGCGCGCCTGTCGTACAACCACAAGGACGAGTACGTGGAGTCGATCGGCTACGACATGTACCCGATCTGGCGCGACGCGTACGGGCAGCTGGACGTGTCGATCGGCTACCGCCTGACCGACAACGTCAAGATCAGCCTGAAGGGCATCAACATGACCGACGAGGAGACCACCGGCTACACGATGGATCCGTCGTTCCCGACCATGTACGAGCGCTCCGGCCGCCGCGTCAGCCTGGGCATCCGCGCCGACTTCTGAGCTGGGCCACCGCCCCGCCGTGGCGGTCCTGACGACCGCCATGGCCGCTATCGCGCGAGCACCTCGCGCGCTACCCGGCGCCGCTGCCGAAGAACCAAGGAACATCCGATGCGCCTGCTGCTCCTGCTGCCGCTCGCCGCGCTGATCGCGTGGCCGGGCCCTGGCCATGCGGCCGAAAACGACGACGGCCGCCGCTGGCAGGCCGGCGACCACCACGTGCACAGCGAGTGGAGCGTGGACTGGGACCGCACCACCTCCCCGCCTACGCCGATCCGCGGCGGCGACTCGCCCTACTCGCGCACGCGCAACGCCCGGCAGGCGCTGGCGCATGGACTGAGCTGGATGGTGCATACCGACCACGGCGGCCCGGGCCACTCGGTGGTGAGCCGCGACCATGCCTGGCCGGCGCTGCTGCAGGCCAGGCGCGAGGTGCCGGCGTTGCTCCAGTTCAACGGCATGGAATTCGACGTGCCGGCCGGCGAGCACGCCTCGCTGATCATCGCACCGGGGCCGCAGGAGCGCGAACAGCAGCTGGCGATCGAGCGCGACTACAGCCGCGCCGAGCCCCTGCAACCGGGCAGCCGCGACGACGGCCGACTGATGCTCGACGCGCTGGCGCACATGCGCGCGCTGCCGGTGCCGCCGCTGGTGTTCGTCAACCATCCCTCGCGCACCGCCACCGGCGTCGGCCGCTGGGGCGAGGTGGATCCGGCGGAGCTGCTGGCCTGGCACGACGCCGCGCCACGGGTGCTGGTCGGCATGGAAGGCGCCCCCGGGCACCAGGCCACGCCCGTCCACCGCGGGCTGTACCGCAACGCCGGCGCGCCCACGTTCGGCGGCTTCGACCAGATGACCGCGCAGGTCGGCGGGGTGTGGGACGCGCTGCTGGCGCAGGGCCGGCGCTTCTGGATCACCGCGACCTCCGACTCGCACGTGAACCTGCGCGACGGCGGCCGCGACTTCGATCCCGGGCAGTACAGCAAGACCTACGTGTGGGCGCGGCACGAGGCGCACGACATCCTCGACGGCCTGCGCGAGGGCAGGATGTTCGCGGTGACCGGCGACCTGATCGACGCGCTGGAACTGACGGTGCAGGCGAGCGGCGACGCCGGGCGCAGCGCCACGATGGGCGGCACGCTGGCGGTGCCGGCCGACGGTACGCTGCAGGTGCGGTTGCGGGTGCGCCAGCCGGCGCAGCCGAACTTCAACGGCCAGCGCCCGGCGCTGCGGCAGATCGAGCTGATCGTGGGCGCGCCCGGCGCGGACGGCGTGCTGCAGATGCGGGCCAGGCGCTTCGGCGCCGGCGACTGGCACAGCGACGGCCCATGGCGATCGGTGTCCTGGACGCTGCCGGTGCCGCCGCGCGACGGCTTCGTGCGCGCGCGCGGCAGCAGCACCGGCGAAACCGTGCCGCTGGCCGACGTGGCCGGAGAAGACCCGTGGCAGGACCTGTGGTTCTATTCCAACCCGGTGTTCGTCGAGACCGCGCGCTGAGCGCCGGACGTGCAGCGGCGCGCGCTGCCGCGCCTTGACCCAAAGCGCATCGGTGGGTTTTTCCTGCTGCGGCAGGGGGATCGAATGCGGCGCCGCTGCGGCCACGACCGCGGCGTGCGTCTCGGACGGCGGCGTGCGCTGCCGGCGGCGAAAAGTGGGCGAGCGCTCGGCCACTCGATATCGGCGGATCGTTGCGCCATCTCATCCGGTGGTCCAGCCGCGGGCCGCGTACGCGGCCGCGCATCCGTCCCGGCCTCGGCATGGCACGGAATTGCAAGACGTCCGGCCGCGCACGCCCTACCCTGCCCGTCGCAACTGCACGGATGCCGGGGCGATGCGCCGCGTTGCCTGCCTGGTCCGGCGCGCTTTCCATCCCTGGAGGCAACACCTTGTCCATGCCGTCTCGCGCGTACTCGCCCGGCCTTTATGCGCTGCCGCACGATCCCGTGCGGCGGCCGGCCGCGGACCCGCGCTGGAGCCGGCGCGGCCTCGCCACCGCACGGGGGCGCGGCGCAGGCGGGCCGCACCGCTTCGCATGAGTCCCCGCCCCCCCGCGTTCGATGTCCGATCGCCGCGCCGGCGCGTCGTTTGCGTTTCCGTTTATCCACCACCACAGGAGAAGCAGTTCATGAGCACGATCACCACCCGCGACGGCGTCGAGATCTTCTACAAGGACTGGGGCCCGAAGACCGCGCAGCCGATCGTCTTTCACCACGGCTGGCCGCTGTCCAGCGACGACTGGGACGCGCAGCTGCTGTACTTCGTCGGCAAGGGCTACCGCGTCGTCGCCCACGACCGCCGCGGCCATGGCCGCTCCAGCCAGGTCGGCGAAGGCCACGACATGGACCACTACGTCGCCGACGCGGCGGCGGTGATGGAACACCTGGACCTGCGCAACGCGGTGCACGTCGGCCACTCCACCGGCGGCGGCGAAGTCGCGCGCTACGTGGCCCGGCACGGCAAGGACCGCGTGGCCAAGGCGGTGCTGATCAGCGCGGTGCCGCCGATCATGGTCAAGACCGCGGCCAATCCGGGCGGCCTGCCGATCGAAGTGTTCGACGGCCTGCGCGCGGCGCTGGCGGCCAACCGTTCGCAGTTCTACCTGGACCTGCCGACCGGGCCGTTCTACGGCTTCAACCGGCCCGGCGCCGCGGTGTCCCAGGGCACCATCCAGAACTGGTGGCGCCAGGGCATGACCGGCGGCGCCAAGGCGCACTACGAGGGCATCAAGGCCTTCTCCGAGACCGACTTCACCGACGACCTGAAGGCCATCGAGGTGCCGACGCTGGTGATGCACGGCGACGACGACCAGATCGTGCCGATCGCCGACGCCGGCCTGCTGTCGGTCAAGCTGCTCAAGCACGGCACCCTGAAGGTGTACGAGGGCTACCCGCACGGCATGTGCACCACGCACGCCGAGGTGATCAACGCGGACCTGCTGGCCTTCATCCAGGCCTGAACCTGGCCATGGTGCGGGCCGAGGGCGGACTTGTCCGCCCTCTTCTCGCATCGCGGACTTGTCCGCCCTCTTCCGCGTCGCGGACTTGTCCGCCCTCTCCCGCGTCGCGATCTAGTTCGCCCTCTTCCCGCAGCGCGGACGTGCCTGCCCTCTTCCCGAGTCGCGGACCCGTCCGCTGCCTTGTTCGCGCTGCGGTTCCCCTCGTCTTCTCGCGTTGCGGACTGTCCGTCTGTTTCCATGGCGGACGTCCGCCATCTTTCCGCACCGATGCGGCCGCCCATGCGACATCGCACGCACCGGCCGCCGCGCGCCGCCGCCTTCGAGGAACCACGCCATGGACCAACGCCAGCACGCCGAGCACGGCGCCGCCGCACTGTCCGGCCCGCGCGCCTTCGCCATGGCCGCCGCGGCCGGCATCGCGGTGGCCAACATCTACTACAACCAGCCGATGCTCGGGCTGATCGAGGACGACCTGCCCGGCCGCGCGACCGGCCTGGTGCCGACCGCCACGCAACTGGGCTACGCCATCGGCCTGTTCCTGCTGGTTCCGCTGGGCGACCTGGTCGAACGCAGGCGGCTGATCGTGGTCCAGTTCGCGGTGCTGGCGCTGGCGCTGGTCCTGGCCGCGCTGGCGCCGAGCGCGATGCTGCTGCTGATGGCCTCGCTGTGCGTCGGGCTCGTCGCGACCGTGGCCCAGCAGATCGTGCCGTTCGCCGCGCACCTGTCCTCGCCCGAGCGGCGCGGCGCCACGGTCGGCATGGTCCTGGCCGGCATCCTCAGCGGCATCCTGCTCAGCCGCACCCTGGCCGGCGTGGTCGCCACGCACGGCGGATGGCGCGCGATGTTCTGGCTGGGCGTGCCGATGGCGCTGGCGGCCGGCGCGCTGATGCGGCTCAAGCTGCCGTACAGCAGGCCGCAGTCGCCGCTGGGCTACGGCCGCCTGCTGCATTCGATCCTGCACCTGTGGCAGGAGTTTCCGCCGCTGCGCCTGGCCGCGCTCACCCAGGCGTCGATCTTCGCCGCCTTCACCGTGTTCTGGACCGTGCTCGCGTTCCGCCTGCAGGCGCCGCCGTTCGGGCTGGGCGCCGACGTTGCCGGCCTGTTCGGCATCGTCGGCGCGGTGGGGATCCTCGCCGCGCCGCTGGCCGGACGCTTCGCCGACCGGCGCGGCGCGGCGCCGGTCGTGGCGCTGGGCGCCGGCCTGACCCTGCTCTCCTGGCTGCTGTTCGGACTGTGGACCTCGCTGGCCGGCCTGGTGGCCGGCGTGGTGCTGCTCGATTTCGCGATGCAGTCGGCCCTGGTCTCGAACCAGCACCTCGTCTTCGCCTTGCGCCCGGAGGCCCGGGCGCGGCTGAACACGGTGCTGATGGGCGCGATGTTCCTCGGCGGCGCGTTCGGCTCGGCCACCGCCACCGCCGCGTGGCAGGCCGCCGGCTGGCCGGCGGTGGTGGCGCTGGGCCTGGCCTTCGGCGCCATCGCCACCGCGCTGCAGGCGGCGGGCCTGGTGCGCTGGCGCAGACGCGCGCGCGCGGCGGCAGCGCGTCCGCCTGCGCGCTGAAGCGCAGCGCGCGCTCCGGCGGCGGCGCTTTGCCTACGAGCGCAGCGCGGACGCTCGGATCGACGTTGCGGCGGAAAAACCGAGAGCGTCCGGCGTGGACGCGTGCCACCGGCCGCCGCCGGGCGTTACCGCCACCGTCCTGGACGCGCGAGCGTCAGTGCAGTCGCGCATCGCCCCAGGCGATCGACAGCGGGCGCCCGGTGGCCGCGGCGCTTTCGGCAACCAGTTCGAGGATCTCCACGCCCGCGACCTGCACATCGAGTTCGGCCGGCGCCTCGCCGCGGCGCAACGGCCCGCTCGCGAACAGCAGCGTGCGGTCGCCGTAGACCTTGAACACCACCGGCACGCCGGTATCCGGGGAACTGTCGTCCACGCCGACCGTCGCGGTGAAGCGGCCGAACTGCCGCCTGGCCAGGACTTCCATGCGCGAATCGGCCAGTATCCCGATGCCGTAGTCCTGGCGCCGCCCGGCCAGGCTGATCCGGCCGCCGTGCGGGGTGAAGTCGGCGCGCGCGCCGCCCGACGCCGCGGTCACGTCCGCATTGACGCTGGTCGTGCCATCGACGGCGACGTTGATCCGCCCGGGCATCTCGCTCAGGAAATGGCCATCGCCGGCCAGGGCCTGCCCGCCGATCTTGAACATCCGCGTTTCGCGCGGCGCGACGGCGACCGGCAACCGCTCGCGCGCCGCGGGAAGGTCCTGATGCGCCCACAGGTCGCGCACGCGCGCCTCGGTGCCGGGCTTGAGCTTCAGCTGGCGCCAGGTCACCTCCACCTGCGCCGGCCGGGTCCCGCGATTGAACACCGCCACGGCACGCTCGCCCGGCTGCGCCAGGGTCTTGACCAGGACCTGCACGCGGCTGTCGTCGTGGACGAGGGCGCCCTGGTTGCCCGCCGGATCCTGGTTGACCGCGATCACTTCCCGGTTGCGCAGGATGTCGAGGACCGGCCGCGGCGCCTTGGTCAGGTCGAAGCCCATCAGCAGCGGCGCCGACAGGATCGACCACAGCGAGAAGTGCGTCCGGGCCTGCGCCAGGTGCGCGCCGTCGAACTCGCCGAGCCCGATCGCCAGCATGTCCGGATCGTTCCAGCGTCCCGGCCCGGCGTACATTTCGCGCGTGGACGCGCTGTCGAAGTTGTGCAGCATGCTGGCCCATTCGGGCTCGATGTCGGCGCTGGTGCGCCAGAGGTTGCCGTGCCGTGCGCCCCAGCGGCGCGAATCGGCCTCGCCCCACGCGCAGATCGCCAGTACCGCGTCGCCGTCCGGATCGAGTTCCTTCAGCAGGCGGCCGATCCGGGCGTAGCGCGTCTGCACCGCGTCCAGGTCGGAACGCTCGGGCTGCCCGCGCACGAACTGCGGCGCGAATTTCCGGTAGCGTCCGGCGACGACCATCTCGTCGGCCGGCCCGTAGTCGGCGATCCCGCAGGCATCGACCTTGACGTAGTCGAATCCCCACTCCTGGAAGAACAGGCGCAGGTCCTGGTACTCGTAGCCGTCGAGGCCGACTTCGCGTTCGGCCAGCGTTCCCTCCGGCAAGTTGGGGCTGTCGCGGTCCCAGCGCTGCGAGCAGGTGTTCTTGCCCGAATCGGTGTAGATCCCGGCCTTGAATCCCATCGCGTGCAGGCGATCGGTCAGCGGGCGGAAACTGGTCACGCCCTGCGCGCCCGCCGCCGCGCTGGGGAAGATCGCGCGGCGGATGGCGATGCGCCCGTCGGCGCCGCGCCTGAGCCACCAGCCATCGTCGAGATTGATGTAGCGGTAGCCCGCCTCGGCCAGGCCGGTGCGCTTGATCGTCTCGGCGGCGGCGATGATCTTGGCTTCGTCCACGTCGGTGCGGAAGGCGTTCCACGGATTCCAGCCCATCGGCGGCGTCTGGGCGGCGGTGCCGCCGTGGACGGAGAAGCTCCCGCTCGGCCGCAGTGCGTCCGCCTGCGCGAAGACGCCCGCGGGCAGGAACAGCGCTAGCGGCAACATTGCGCGTAGTACGGGCATCAGAGGGCGGAACATGGCGGCACCGTGGCTGATTGCGTTGCGCGGGTGATGTGCGCAAGGCGCCGCGTCCCGGGAAGGACGAGGCACCCTGGCGGCGAGGCTGGCCTTTTCGCCAGTTCGGCGGCCCGCCGGCGCTAGAAGCGCAGGCTCGCGCCGAGCGTGACCGAGCGTCCGTAGCGGTTGTAGCCCTGCAGCAGCAGCGGGTTGCCGTTGATGCTGTAGGTCTGCTCGTCGTCCAGCAGGTTCTGCCCCTCCAGGCTGATGCTGAACATGTCGTTGACCTTGTAGGACACGTGCGCGGTGAGCCAGGTGATGGCGTCGGCCTGTTCGTTGTAGCCGGTGCCGATCACGTTGATCGCGGTGACGAAGCCGTCGGTGTGGTCGGCGTTGGCGCCCAGCGACCACTTGCCCTTCTCGTACATCAGGCCCAGCGAGTAGGTCGCCGGCGCGATGCCCTCGAGCGGACGTTCCTCGTCGCCCACCCAGCTGCGCGACCAGTTGCGGGTGTACTGCGCGCGCACGCCGAAGCCGTTGTCCCAGAAGTGCTGCAGGCCCATTTCCAGGCCGCGCACCTTGGCGTAGTCGCCGTTGATCGGGCGCATGATGTTGAACAGGTGGCCCGGCACGCCGATGTCCTGGCCCGGTTCCCAGCTGGTGGTGATCTGGTTCTCGATGCGCTTGTAGAACGCGGCCACGTTGACGATCGACTGCTCGGCGAAGTACCACTCCAGCGACACGTCGCCCTGCTTGGCGCTGTAGGGCTTCAGGTCCACGTTGCCGCCGTAGATCTGGGTGAACTCGCCCCACGACACGCTGGCGGTGGTGTTGGTCGGCGCCAGCTTGTCCACCGGCGGGCGCGCCATGGTCTTGGCCGCGCCCACGCGCAGCTGCAGGTCGTCGGTGAAGTGCCAGATGAAGTTGGCCGACGGCAGCACGAAGGTGTAGTCGGCGTCCTGCACGATCGGGGTCGGGTCGGCGTACTCGGCGGTGTAGTTGAACGCGCCGTTCTCGGTGATGCTCAGGATCTTGGCGTCCCACGCCTGCGCGCGGGTGCGGGTCTTGACCAGGCGCACGCCGACGTCGCCGTTCCAGCGTTCGCCGGACAGTTCGGCCTGCACGTAGAAGGCGTTGGTCTTCTCGCTGACCCGGTAGCTCTCCAGCGGGTTCCACGCCGGCGCGGCCATGGCGAAGTCGTAGGCGGTGCCGTCCGGGCGCGGGTTGCCGTCGTAGGCCTGCAGCTGGGCCAGGTAGTTGGGCACGTCGAAGGCCAGGAAGCTGCGCGGGAAGCGGCTGTCCATCTTGTCCATGAAATGCGGCAGGTTGAAGGTGTGCGAAAGCACGCCGCCGCCCAGTTCGCCGACGTTGATCGCGTTGTCGACCGAGTAGTAGTCCGCGCCGCCGTTGAGCGTGTTGTTGATCAGGTCGCGGGTCTTCTCGCGCTCGGTGCGGGTCACGCCGAAATGCAGCCGGTCCACGCCCCAGCGGCCGACGAACAGCTTGCCGGCCACGGTGCCGCCGGTGATCTCGTCGCGGATGTTGTCGCCGCGCAGTTCCATGTAGTGGGTGTTGAAGTCCGAGCCGGTGAACTGGCCGTTGGCCAGGCCGCCGGCCAGGTCGCGGCCGTCGTCGAAGGTGGCGCTGACGTTCGGCACGCCGTTCGGCGCCAGGGTGATGCGCGCGCTGTTGGGCTGGTTCATGCGCAGGACCACGTAGGTGTCCTGGCCGCCGGAATAGCGCTTGGAGGTGGAGCGGTAGACGTCGCCGGTCAGGGTCAGGTCGTCGCTGGCCTTCCATTCGCCGTTGAGGCCGTACAGGTCGGTGTCGACCACGCGGTGCTCGGTCTGGTTGAGCAGTTCCGGGTTCAGCCGCAGCTCCGGGTCCGGGTTGTTCATGGTGAAGCCGGTGACGATGCCGTCGCGCACGCTGATGTCGGACCAGCGCCCGGGCGCGAACAGCGGGTAGTAGGACTGCTGGTAGGACACCTGCGGCGAGTCCAGCCGGGTCTTCAGCCCGTCGGCGACGATGCGCACGTTGTCGCTGGGGCGCCATTCGAACTTGCCGGAAAACGCGCGGCGCTTCTTGTCTTCCAGGATCGAGCCGACCCTGAACTGGCCCGGCGCGATCAGCCCGTACTCGTCCGGGTCCAGCTCGCCGTTGCCGTTGGGATCGATGTTGCCGCCCCAGGCGTTGCCGCCCCAGTTGGGATCGTTCGGATCCGGGTTGCGGGTCCAGCCGCCGTCGTTGCCGGCGATGTCGGTGCGGTCCTTGCGCTCGGCGTAGACCACGCCGAGCAGCACGCCCATGGTGTCGCCGGCGAAGGTGTTGCTGAAGGCGGCGGAGAACTTGCGCCCGTTGAGCTCGGACATCTGGTTGCGGTCGCCCTCCACGCGGACGATGCCGTGCGCGCCCTTCTGGTCGAACGGGCTGGCCGAGCGCAGGTTGATCAGGCCGCCGATGGCGCCTTCGGTCAGCGCCGCCTGCGCGCCCTTGATCACGTCGGCGCCGCTGATCACGTCGGCCGGCAGCACGTCGTAGGCGAAGTCGCGGCCGGCGCCGTCGGTGGCCAGGATGCGGCCGTTGAACGTGGTCAGGGTGTATTCCGGGCCCAGCCCGCGCACGCTGACCTTCTGCCCTTCGCCGCCGGCGGTGCGCGAGATCGACACGCCGGTGATGTGGCTGAGCGAATCGGCCACGTTGTCGTCGGGGAACTTGCCCAGTTCCAGCGCGCTGATCGAATCCTGCACCGTGGCGGCGTCGCGCTTGAGCTCGGTCGCCCGCGCCATGCTGCCGCGCACGCCGGTCACCACCACGGTTTCCAGCGTCGCCGGATCGCCGGCCGCCGCGGCGCCGCCCTGCGCCTGTACCGTCTGCGGCGCTGGCGCGACCGGGTCCTGCAGGGCCTGCGCCGAGGCCGTGGCCGGCAGCAGCAGGGCGAGCGCGATTCCACGGTACAGCGTGTTCCGATGCAGGGGTGCGGCGTTCACTGGGTTCTCTCCTCAGGGTGCGCGGTGGCCGGCGTGCCGGTTAAACAACGAAACCGAGCCTATAACATGTTTCGTTTTGCATCAATAGCGAAACACAACGAAATACGGCATACTTTTGCCGCCTCCGAAGGAACTCCCATGGCCGCCACCCGCGACACCAGCCAACGCCGTCTGCAGATCAGCGAACTCGTGCGCCAGCAAGGCAGCGTGCAGGTCGCCACCCTCGCCCAGCGCTTCGGGGTGAGCATGCAGACCGTGCGCAAGGACCTGCGCTACCTGGCCGAACGCGGCGTGATGGCGCGCGCGTATGGCGGCGCGATCGACAGCGGCATGGTCGGCGGCAGCACCGCCGAACCGCCGTACGAGGCCAAGCGCACCGTGCACCTGGACGAGAAGCGGCGTATCGGCGAGCGCGCCGCGGCCCTGGTCAAGCCCGGCGACACCATCGCCATCGACTCGGGCACCACCGCCATCGCCCTGGCCGAGGCCCTGCCCGACCTGGACGTTACCGTGGTCACCAACGACTTCGGCGTGCTCACCGCGCTCACCCCCAAGAACCACATCAACATCGTCATGCTCGGCGGCGAGCTGCGCCGCCGCAACATGGCCTTCTACGGCGGGCTGACCGTGGAGGCGCTTGGCGCGCTGCACGTGGACAAGCTGTTCCTGGGCGTGGACGGCTTCGACCTGGAGCGCGGCATCACCACCCACTACGAGCCCGAAGCGCTGCTCAACCGCAAGATGGTCGAGGCCGCGCGCATGGTCATCGCCATCACCGACAGCTCCAAGTTCGGCAAGATCTGCCTGCACCGCATCATTCCGGTGGCGGTGCTGGACACGCTGATCACCGATACCGGCGCGCCCGAGCAGATCGTGCAGGCCAGCGAGCAGCTGGGCTTCGAGCTGCTGCTGGCGTAAGCGCCGTCGGTCCGCGCCGCCCGCTCGCGGCGGAAGGCAGCAGCGCTTCTCTGGCCCGCTTGCAGACAAGGCGCCTGCGCAAGCGCCCCGGGCGGCCGGCCATCAAGGCGCCCGCAAACTTCCTCGGCCCAAACCACCCGTAAGCGTTCCGCATCGCCCCGCCATCGATGCGAGCCGACGCCCCCCTGTAGGAGCGGCTTCAGCCGCGACAGGCTTCACCGACAAAGCCGACCGGAGGCATCCAGCGCGCTCCCGGCGCCGGCGGCCGCCAGATATCGTGCGAAACACGCTCTAGCCACCCGCCTGCTCGACCGGCCTTGCCGGCGCGAACACGCGCACCGCATTGCCGTAGTAGATCTTGTCGATCACCGCGCGCGGCAACGCCAGGCCCGGCACGTCGGCATCGATCGCCTGCACCCGCTGCGTCTGGCCGGTGGCCAGGTAGCGCCAGTCCGCGCGCCATACCGCGTGCGCCTCGCGCTTGAAGTCCTCCGGCTTGGCGTCGGGAGCGAAGGTCAGGTCGGTGCCGTAGAGCAGCCGGTCCTGGTAGCGGATGAAGAAGTCGCGCACCTTGCGCCGGTCGCGCACCGACTGGTACTGCACCTGGCTCATGCGCGCGGCCAGGTCGACGCTGGCGTTGGGGAAACGGTCGAGGAACGCGGCCAGGCGCTCGACGTCGTATTCCAGGCTGCCCATGTGCGCGCCGACGAAGCGCAGTTGCGGATGCGCGGCGACGAAGCGGTCGCGCGCGGCGATCTGGTCCTCGTAGCCGGGCTGTTCCGGGTGCAGGTACATGTGGTAGGCCGGATGGTTGCGGTAGTACTGGCGGTCGTTGTCGGTGGTCATCTGCTCCAGCGGCAGCCAGCAGTTGTGCGGCTCGCCCTGGTGCCCGATCAGCGCCACGCCCAGCGCGCGTACCCGCTCGGCCACCGGCGCCAGGCCGGGGTCGTCGAGCATGATCAGGCGGCCGCCGGGGTCCTTCTCCACCATGCCGACGTTCTTCCAGATCTTCACCGCGCGCGCGCCCTGGGCCACGTCGCGCGCCAGCCCGGCCTCGGCACGCGCGGCCCAGCCCGGGGCAGCGTAGCCCTTCATCGAAAAGGTGGCGGCCCAGTGGAAGCGCGCCGGGTCCTGCCTGGCCAGCTTCAGGGCCGCCTGGCGCTGCAGCGCCAGGCTGGGAAAGTCCGGATAGTCGACGTTGATCGACATCAGCTCGAAACCATCGGCGCGCGCCTGCTCGAGGAACGCGCCGTCGGCGCGGTTGGCGTGCACGTGGGCGTCGTATTTGCGCACGCGCGCGAAGTCGTCCATCGAATACGCGGCGTCCGCCGCCACGGGCGCCGCCGGCGGCGGCGGCGTGGCGGCGGATGCCGCCAGCGCGAGCAGCGTGGCGGCCACGCCGGTAGACAACGTACGCAGGAAAGCGGTCATGGCAACGCCTCTTGTTATATAACGAAACTTATCTGCACCATATCGCAACAAAACGCTTGCATCAACCGCAACGGCTGACGCAGAATCCAGGCTCCTCAACGGGATTGCCGCCATGCCTCCGATCGCACGTCGCACCATGTTGAAGCTCGTGGCCGGCGCCGGCGCCTGGGCCACCGTGCCGATGGCGCTGGCCGCGCCGGCGCGGACCCAGGGAGCTTCGGCGATGGCGCACGACGCGGTGCTGTCGATCGCCTTCGACCGCCGGCTGCACACCCGCCTGCTCGCCCGCGGCAAGCCGCTGACCCCGTACCAGCCCAGCGAGAGCCTGCTGCTGGCAGATGGGGCGCTCGAGGATTTCGCGCTCACCGCGCAGCGGTCCATGCCGGTCAACGATGCGCGCCACGGCCGCGGCCAGCAGTCGATCGTCACCGGGCGTTCGGCGCAGGGCATCGAGAAGCAGGTGGCGGTGACCTTCTTCGATGCCCTGCCCGGCCTGGCCGTGCTGCAGACCCGCTACCGCAACGATGGCCACAGCGCGCTGGAGATCGCCGGCTGGCGCAACGCCGCGCACGAACTGGCCGACGCGCCGGGCGGGTTCTGGAGCTTCTCCGGCACCACCCACACCGACCGCCGCGACTGGGTCCAGCCGCTGGGCGCCGGCTTCGCCCAGCGCAACACGCTGGCCATGGATTCGTCCGACTACGGCGGCGGCACGCCGGTGGCCAACATCTGGCGCCGCGACGTGGGCCTGGCCGTGGGCCATATGGAACCGGTGCCGCGCCCGCTGGACCTGCCGGTGCGCAAGACCGCCGGCGGCGCCAGCATCGCGGTCGAATCGGCGCAGCCGGCGACGCTGGCGCCGGGCCAGACCCTGGTCACCGAGCGCACCCTGCTGGCGGTGCACCGCGGCGACCATTTCGCGCCGCTGCAGCAGTACCGGCAGTTCATGCAGGCCGAAGGCATCGTCGCGCCGCAGGCGCCGGCGTCGGCGTTCGCGCCGATCTGGTGCGCCTGGGGCTACGAACGCAACTTCAACCTGCGGCAGATCCTGGACACCCTGCCCAAGGCACGCGAACTGGGCTTCGAATGGGCGGTGCTGGACGACGGCTGGCAGACCAACGAAGGCGACTGGCGCATCGACCGGCGCAAGTTCCCGCGCGGCGAGGCGGACATGCGCGAGTTCGTCGCGCAGGTACGCAAGCAGGGCATGCGCCCGCGCCTGTGGCTGGCGCCGCTGGCCGCCGATCCGGGCAGCGACGTGCTGCACGAGCACGTGGACATGCTGCTGCTGGACAAGGACGGCGCGTTCCAGACCGTGACCTGGTGGAACGCGCTGACCCAGTGCCCGGCCTACCAGCCGACGATCGATTTCTACGTGGCGCTGGTGAAGAAGGCGATCGGCGACTGGGGCTTCGAGGGCATCAAGCTCGACGGCCAGCACCTCAACGCGGTGGCGCCGTGCCACAACCCGGCGCACCGCCACGCGCATCCCAGCGATTCGGTGCAGGGCCTGGCCAGGTTCTGGGACGCGATCCATCGCGCCGCGCACGAGGCCAACCCGGACGCGGTGGTGGAGTTGTGCCCCTGCGGCACCGCGTTCGCGTTCCACAACCTGCCGGCCACCGACCAGTACCCGGCGTCCGACCCGCTGTCCTCCTGGCAGGTGCGCAGCAAGGGCAAGAGCATGAAGGCGCTGATCGGCGCGCGCAGCAGCTATGCCGGCGACCATGTGGAACTGGCCGACGGCCATGACGACTTCGCCTCCAGCGTCGGCATCGGCGCGGTGATCTCGTCCAAGTTCACCTGGCCGCGCGACATCGACAATCCGAGCGTGCCGCTGCCGCCGGGCGGCTTCGTGCTGACCGCGCGCAAGGAAGCGCTGTGGCGCAAGTGGGTGGACCTGTACAAGCGGCACATGCTGCCGCAGGGCGACTACCTGGGCGCGCTGTACGACATCGGCTTCGACAAGCCCGAGGCGCACGCGATCGCCAAGGACGGCGCGATGTACTACGGCTTCTACGCCGCGCGCTGGGACGGCCCGCTGCAGCTGCGCGGCCTGGGTGCCGGCCGCTACCGGGTGCGCGACCTGTTCAACGACGTGGACCTGGGCGAAGTGGCCGCCGGCGAGGACACACTGACGCTGGCGTTCGAGCGCTTCGCCCTGCTCCAGGCCACGCCGCTGGGAGCGTCCGCGTGAGCGCTTCCCCGCTCGCGGCCGCTTCGCCGCGGCGCCGTCCGTGGCTGGCGTTCGCGCTGTCCACCGTCGCCCTGTGGGGCGTGTGGGGCGCGCTGTCGCCGCTGTCCGCGCAGCACGGTTTCCCCGATACGCTGGTGTACTGCGTGTGGGCGCTGACGATGATCGTGCCGGCGCTGTACATCCTGTGGCGCGGCGGCTGGGCGCTGGAGCGCTCGCCGCGCGCGGTGATCTACGGGCTGACCATCGGCCTGCTCGGCGCCGGCGGGCAGATGCTGCTGTTCCACACGCTGACCATCGGCCCGGCCTATTTCGTGTTCCCGATCATCTCGCTGTCGCCGGTGGTCACCATCGCGCTGTCGTTCCTGCTGCTGCGCGAACGCACCGGCTGGCTGGGCACGCTGGGCATCGGGCTGGCGCTGGTGGCGCTGCCGCTGCTGGACCTGTCCTTCGGCCGCGGCGCCGGCGAGGGCCTGGGCTGGTTCCTGCAGTCGCTGCTGATCATGCTGGCCTGGGGCGTGCAGGCCTATTTCATGCGCCTGGCCAACCACAGCGTGCGCGCCGAGAGCATCTTCTTCTACATGGCGCTGGGCGCGCTGCTGCTGACCCCGGTGGCGCTGGCGATGACCGACTGGCGGCAACCGGTCAACCTGGGCCTGGACGGGCCGTGGATGACCGCGGCGATCCAGTTGCTCAACGCCATCGGCGCGCTGACCCTGGTGTACGCGTTCCGCCACGGCAAGGCGATCGTGGTCGCGCCGCTGACCAACGCCGGCGCGCCGCTGGTGACCGCGGTGCTGTCGCTGATCTTCGCCAGCGTGGTGCCGGGCCCGCTGAAGATGGCCGGCCTGGCCCTGGCCCTGATCGCCTCGCTGCTGCTGGTGCTCGAACCCGAGCGCGACACCGCCGCCGCCCCCCTCCCCTGACTGGACTCCCCCATGCACGTCCTGCTCGACCTCATCGACCGCCACAAGCGCGGGCACGCCATCGGCGTGACCTCGATCTGCTCGGCGCACCCCCTCGTCATCGAAGCCGGCCTGCGCCATGCCCAGCGCAACGGCCAGGATCTGGTGCTGTTCGAAGCGACCTGCAACCAGGTCAACCAGGACGGCGGCT
This sequence comes from Xanthomonas sp., assembly GCF_017163755.1. GTDB lineage: Bacteria > Pseudomonadota > Gammaproteobacteria > Xanthomonadales > Xanthomonadaceae > Xanthomonas_A. The sequence continues at coordinate 57,583 of NZ_JAFIWC010000020.1, read as the reverse complement.
ACACCGGCATGACCCCGCGCGACTTCGCCGGCTTCGTCCACGCCATCGCCGAACGGGTCGGCTTCGACCCGGCGCGCATCGCCCTGGGCGGCGACCACCTCGGGCCGAATCCGTGGACCGCGCTGGACGCCGGCGCGGCGATGGACAAGGCCGAGACCATGGTGGCCGCGTACGTGGCCGCCGGCTTCCGCAAGATCCACCTGGACTGCTCGATGGCCTGCCAGGGCGATCCGCAGCCGTTGCCCGAGGCGGAGATCGTGCGCCGCGCGGTGCGCCTGTGCCAGGCCGCCGAAGCGGCCCACGCGCAGGCCGGCGGCGAGGCGCCGGTGTACGTGATCGGCACCGAGGTGCCGGTGCCCGGCGGCGCCACCGAAACCATCGAAGGCCTGGCGCTGACCACGCCGCAGGCCGCGCTGGCCACCATCGAGGCGCACCGCCAGGCGTTCGCGCAGGCCGGCCTGGCGCAGGCCTGGCAGCGGGTGCTGGCCTCGGTGGTGCAGCCGGGCGTGGAATTCGACCACCACAGCGTGGTCGACTACCGGCCGGACGCGGCGCGCGCGCTGAGCCAGGCGATCGAGCCGGTGCCGGGGATGGTGTTCGAGGCGCATTCCACCGACTACCAGACCCGCGACGCGCTGCGTGCGCTGGTGCGCGACCACTTCGCCATCCTCAAGGTTGGCCCCGGCCTGACCTTCGCGCTGCGCGAGGCGCTGTGGGCGCTGGACGCGATCGAGCGCGAGTGGATCGACGCGCCGCGCCGCGCGCGCCTGCGCGAGGTCACGCTGGAACGCATGCGCGAGCTGCCCGGCCACTGGCAGCGCTACTACCACCGCCAGGGCGATGCGCTGCGCGTGGACCTGCAGTACAGCCTCAGCGACCGCATCCGCTACTACTGGCCCGACCCGGCGATCGAGCAGGCCCGCCAGCGCCTGTTCGACAACCTGCGCGCCGACCCGCCGCCGATCTCCCTGATCAGCCAGTTCCTCCCCCACGCACTGCATGCGCTGCGCAACGGGACCGCGAGCAACGATCCGCAGTCCCTGGCCATGGCGCACATCGGTGCCGCACTCGACGACTACCATCATGCATGCCATCCCCATGACCAGCACTGAGCACCTGGGCGCGAGCGAGGCCGAGCTGATCGCCTCCGGCGCGATCTGGACCGCGCGCGAGATCGAACAGCAGCCGCGCATGCTGCAGCAGACCCACGCGCTGGTGGGCCGGCTGCACGCCGCGATCCAGGCCTTCGCCGCGCCGCTGGCCGGCAATCCCGCCGCCCGGGTGATCCTGACCGGCGCCGGCACGTCGGCCTACATCGGCCAGTGCGTCGCGCCGCTGCTGGACCGCGCGCTGGCCGCGCGCGTGGACGCGGTGCCCACCACCGACATCGTCTGCGCCCCGCAGCTGTACCTGGACCCGCAGCAGCCGCTGCTGCTGGTGTCCTTCGGCCGTTCCGGCAACAGCCCCGAGAGCCTGGCCGCGGTGCGACTGGCCGAATCGCTGGTGCGCGACGTGCGCCACCTGGTGGTGACCTGCAATGCCGACGGCGCGCTGTGCTCGGTGCCGGTCGCCCACGTGATGACCCTGCTGCTGCCGGAGCAGACCCACGACACCAGCTTCGCGATGACCTCCAGCTTCAGCTGCATGCTGTACGCGATCGTCGCCGCGCTGCTGCCGGCCGGCAGCCTGGACCGGCGCATCGGCGCCATCGCCGGCGCCATGGAGCGGGTGATCGAACAGTCGCGCCCGCTGCTGCAGTCGCTGGCGCTGGCGCGCCACGATCGCGTGGTGTACCTGGGCAGCGGCCTGCTGCAGGGCCTGGCGCGCGAGGCGTCGCTGAAGCTGGGCGAGCTCAGCAACGGCGCGGTGGCGACCTGCTTCGACTCGCCGCTGGGATTCCGCCACGGGCCCAAGACCTTCATCACCGCGCGCACGCTGGTGGTGGTGTTCGTGTCCAACGACCCGCTCACCCGCCGCTACGACCGCGACCTGATCGACGAACTGCGCCGCGACGGTTGCGCCGCGCGCATCGTCGAGGTGAGCGCGCAGCCGCGCGCCGAGGCCGGCGCCGACGCCATCGCCGTGCCGGGCATGGCCGACGCGGCGGACCTGGACCTGCTGTGGCCGTACGTGGCCGTGGCGCAGATCTACGCGTTCATGACCTCGCGCGCGCTCGGCGTCAGCCCGGACAATCCCAACCCGGCCGGCACCGTCAACCGCGTCGTGCAGGGCGTGCGCCTGTACGCGCTGGACGCATGAGCGCGCCCGTGTACCTGGGCGTGGACGGCGGCGGCACCAGGACCCGCTTCGCGCTGATCGACGAGGCCGGCCGCCTGCTCGCGCAGGCCCAGCTAGGCACCACCTATCACCCGCACGTGGGCCTGGACGGGGTGCGCGCGATCCTGGCCGATGGCGTGGCGCAGGTGCTGGATGCGGCCGGGCGGCCGCTGCAGGACATCGCCTACGCGTTCTTCGGCCTGCCCGCCTATGGCGAGGACAGCCACGCCACGGCGCAGCTGCAGGCCTATCCGGCGGCGATCCTGGGCCATGCGCGCTATGTCTGCGACAACGACATGGTCTGCGGCTGGGCCGGTTCGCTGGGCTGCGCCGACGGCATCAACATCGTCGCCGGCACCGGCTCGATCGGCTACGGCCAGCGCCGCGGCGCCGCCGCGCGCGCCGGCGGCTGGGGCGAGGCGTTCTCGGACGAAGGCTCGGCCTACTGGATCGCCATGCGCGGGCTCAACGCCTATTCGCGCATGAGCGACGGGCGCCTGCCCAAGGGTCCGCTGCACGCCGTGTTCAACGCGCATTTCGGCCTGGAGCACGACCTGGACATCTGCGCCCACGTCTACGGCGGCCAGACCTATGCGCGCGGCGACCTGGCGCAGCTGTCGCAGCGGGTGGCCGAGGCGGCGCGCGCCGGCGATGCGGCGGCGGTGGCGATCTTCGCCGACGCCGGGCGCGAACTGGCCCAGGTCTGCGACGCGCTGCGCGTGGCGCTGGCGTTCGCGGCGGACGAACCGGTGCCGGTGTCGTACTCCGGCGGCGCGTTCAGCGCCGGCGACCTGCTGCTGGCGCCGTTCCGCAGCGCCTTGCACGCGGCGAGCCCGGCGTTCGAAGTGCGGCCGCCGCTGCATGCGCCGCACTACGGCGCGGCGCTGTACGCGGCGCGGCTGGGCGGCCGCGCGCTGGAGGGCGTGCAGGCACAGGGCGCCTGATCCGCAGGCCGCGTTCGCCCTGCCGCGCCACGCGGCATCCGCGGAACCGCCGGCGACACGCCCGGCCTGCGGCCGCCGACGATGCGGCACCGCCCACCGGCATGCGCCGGCATCGGTGCAACGGTGCAACGGCTGCGCGGTCGCCACCGCTAGGCGTAGGCCACCCAGCCGCGGAACGCCATGCCGGCATAGAACTGGCTGATGCCGCAGAAGCCGGCCTCGCGCAGCAGCGCTTCGTCCTGCTCCGGCGCCAGGATGCTCAGCCGATCGCCGATCGCCGCGCGCGCGGCCTGCGCCTTGTCCGGCTCCACGCCGGAGGCCACCGCGAAGGCGGCATAGCGCGACAGCCAGCGCGCACGCTCGTCTTTGCCCTGCGCGAAGCTGAAATGGGCGACCACGAACGCGGCGCCGGGCCTGAGCCGGCGCCGGACCTCGGCCAGCGTCCGCCGCCGCGCGTCCGGCGCCAGGAAATGCAGGGTCAGCAGGCAGCTGGCCGCATCGTACGGGCCCTGCGCCGCGTCATCGATGTAGCCGCGCTGCAGGCGCACGCGCGGCGCCTGCGGTCCGAGCGTGCGCCGCGCCAGATCCAGCATTTCCGCCGACGGGTCTATGCCGTCGAACGTCCACCCCGGATGGGTGTCGGCGAACAGCTTCAGTTCCAGGCCGCCGCCCGCGCCCAGCACCAGCACCCGCGCGTCTGGCGGCGCCCGTTCGGCGAGCAGGATCGCGCTCATGCGCTGCATGTCGGCGAAGCCCGGCACCAGCCGCGGCGGACCTTCGGTGTAGTGGGCAACGGCCTGCGCATCGGAGAAGTTCATTTCAGCCACCTTAAATGTAACCAATGTAGTTACATGATAGCGCGGATCGCGGCATCGCCGTCGCCGCTGCCTGGACGGCCGCAGGCTGGCCTGCTCCGTGCCAGCAGGGACCTTTGCCACGCCGCGCTCGGCACCGTGGTGCGCCCCCGGCCGCGGCGACAACGAAGGCACTGGCCACGCAGCGTCAGCTGGGCCGGATGGATGCGGCTGCCGTTGCCGCCGACGTTTTCCTCGCCGCTGGCGGCCACGTTCTCGTTCGCGCGTGGTCGTCGGTCGTCGTTGCCCGCAACGCCAGCGCGCCTTGTCGTCGCTGCGCACGACGCGTGCGGCCCACGCCGCCGGTTCCGCGCATCGGCGCGGCGCCGGTAGAATTTCCCGATGACCGTTCCCTTTCCGCCGCAGGCGCTCGACGCGACCGCACTGCTGAAGCAGCGCCTCGGCGGCGACCTGCTCGCCGTGTACCTGTACGGCTCGTTCGTCGACGGCGGGCTGCGTCCGCACAGCGACATCGACCTGCTGGCGATCGCGCGGCGGCCGTTGAGCGAGACCGAGCGCGCCGGCACGATGGCCGCGCTGCTGGCGCTGTCGGCGCCGCCCGGCGACCCGGCGCGGCGCCCGCTGGAACTGACCCTGCTCGTGCTCGCCGACGTGGTGCCGTGGCGGCATCCGGCGCGGCGCGAACTGCAGTTCGGCGAGTGGCTGCGTCCGCAGCTGAGCGCCGGCCAGGTGCCGGCGGCGGAGCGCGATCCGGATCTGGCGTTGCTGCTGACCCAGGCGCGCACGCGCGGCGTGGCGCTCGCCGGCCCTGCGCCGGAACGGCTGCTGCCCGCGGTGCCGGACAGCGACCTGCGCGCGGCGATGGCGGCGATGCTGCCGGAGGTGGCGCAGCACTGGCCGGGCGAAGAGAAGCACGCCCTGCTCACGCTGGCGCGGATGTGGATCACCCTGTGCAGCGGCGACATCGTGCCCAAGGACGTCGCCGCCTCGCGCGTGGGTGCGCAGCTGCCGCCCGAGCACCGCCCGGCGCTGGAACGCGCCCGGCAGGTCCATCTGGGCGCGGCCGGCGACGATTGGCGCGACTGGCAGCCGCAGGTCGGGCGCTGTATCGGATACATGTCGGATACGATGCAGGCGTGGCTGCGGTCGCCGCCGTGACTTCGCGCGAGCGCGCTTCACCCTCGCCCCGTTGCGGCGCCGCCGTCTTCGTCCCCGCGGGCCTGCTCATACGCCCTCATGCGCCTTGCGACGCACCCTGGCGCCGCGCCGCGTCGGCACGTCGGGCGGCGACGTGAAGAGCACGCATACGTCCGATTAACTAAACTTTGCCCTCTGCTTCCAGATATCCCCCGCCATGTCCGTCACCGCCGAACCGATGCTCGGCACGCCCCACGAGCACCCCAGGCCGAACAGCCTGCAGGCGCTGGCCGATGCCGACCAAAGCGTCCTTGATGCCATCCCCGCCGGCATCTACGTCTGCGACGCCGACGGCACGATCCTGCGCTACAACCGCCATGCGGCGCGGCTGTGGGGACGCGAACCGCGGCTGGGCGACGTGCGCGAACGCTACTCCGGCGCCCATACCCTGTTCCTGACCAACGGCGAATGGCTGCCGCACGACCGCACGCCGATGGCCGCCGTGCTGCTGACCGGCGAACCGTGCTACGGCCACGAAGTGGTGATCGCGCGGGAAGACGGTTCGCGCCGCACGCTGCTGCTCGACATCGAGGCGCTGCGCGACAGCCAGGGCCGCATCACCGGTGCGGTCAACTGCTTCCGCGACATCACCGAGCACAAGCATGCCGAGGAGCAGAGCCGCCGCCAGCAGCAGGATCTGGAGGATTTCTTCGACAATTGCGCGGTCGGGCTGCACCTGGTCGCCGGCGACGGGACCATCGTGCGCGCCAATCAGGCCGAGCTGGAGCTGCTGGGCTACAGCGCCGAGGAGTACATCGGGCGCTCGATCACCGACTTCCATGTCGACCAGGACGTGATCCAGCAGATCCTGCAGGATCTGCTCGCGGGCAAGAAGGTCGACAAGCGCGCCGCGCGCCTGCGCGCGCGCGACGGCTCGATCCGGCACGTGCAGATCACCTCCAACTCGCGCTACGCCAACGGCCAGTTCGTCAACACCCGGTGCTTCACCGTCGACGTGACCGAGCAGCACATCGCCAACGAGGCGCTGCGCGAGCGCGAGCACCAGCTGCGGCAGATCCTCAACGCGCTGCCGGCGGCGATCTACATGACCGACGCCCAGGGCAGGATCACCTTCTTCAACGAGGCGGCGATCGATTTCTCCGGCCGCCGCCCGGTGCTGGGCAGCGACGAGTGGTGCGTGACCTGGCGCCTGTACGAAGCCGACGGCACGCCGCTGCCGCACGACCAGTGCCCGATGGCGGTGGCGCTGCGGGAACAGCGCGAGATCCGCGGCGTGGAGGCGATCGCCGAGCGCCCGGACGGCACCCGGGTGCCGTTCATGCCCTTCCCGACGCCGCTGCGCGACGAGAGCGGCACGGTCATCGGCGCGGTCAACATGCTGGTCGACATCACCACCCGCAAGCGCGCCGAAGAGGAGCAGCAGGCGCTGATCCACGAGCTCAACCACCGGGTCAAGAACAGCCTGGCATCGGTGCAGTCGATCGCCTTCCAGACCTTCCGCGCCTCGCCGGCGCCGGAGGAGTTCATGGCCAAGTTCCAGGGGCGCCTGCTCGCGCTGAGCAAGGCGCACGACCTGCTGACCCGGCGCAGCTGGACCGGCCTGCGGATCGACGAACTGCTGGAGACCGAATTGCGGCCCTATGCGGTCTCCGGGCACGAACGGATCCACCGGGGCGGGCCCGACGTGTTGCTGTCGCCACGCATCGCCCTGGCGCTGTGCATGGTCCTGCACGAACTGGCGGCCAACGCGGCCAAGCACGGCGCGCTGTCGTGCGAGACGGGGCATGTGGAACTGCAGTGGTCGGCCGACGCGTCCTCGTTCGAGCTTTCCTGGCACGAGCGCGGCGGCCCGGCGGTGGCGGCGCCGGCCACGCGCGGCTTCGGCACCCGTTTCATCGACCGCTGCGTGGCCAGGGAACTGGGCGGCGACGTGCATCTGAGCTTCGAGCCCGGCGGCATGCGCTGCCGCATGCACTTCTCGCTCGACTGAGGCCGCCGATGCAACCGAGCGCAAGCCTGCGCGTGCTGATCGTCGAGGACGAGAGCCTGGTGGCGATGATGATCGAGGACATCCTGACCTTCCAGGGCCTGGACGTGGTCGCCAACGTCGCCTCGGTGCCCGCGGCGCTGCACGCGGTCGAACAGGGCGGATTCGACATCGCCCTGCTCGACGTCAACATCGCCGGGCAGCAGGTGTTTCCGGTCGCCGATGCGGTGCTCGGCCGCGGCCTGCCGCTGGTGTTCGCCACCGGCTACGGCCTGCAGGGCATCCGCGAGGACCTGCGCCACCTGCCGGTGGTCGCCAAGCCGTTCTCCCCGGACCACTTGGTCCGCTGCCTGCGCGCGGCGGCCGCCCAGCACGCCCGGCCGGCCGCAGGGGACGTCCCGGTCTGATCGGCGGCCGGTCGAACACCGCGCCGCCCGCCAGCGTTGCGGCATGGGTGCCTGCCGCGCCGCTGCCGCCGCGGCTGTTTGCGCGGCTATCCGGTGGCCCCGGCGCGCGTTGCTCGGCCGGTGCCACGTGGCGCCTCACAGCACGATCCCGCTCGCCGGCGGCGGGCCGGCGCTCACTCGCCGCGGTATTGCTCGTCCGACACCTGCTCCAGCCACTGCACCGGCGATCCGTCCAGCGACTCGGCGATCGCGATGTGGGTCATCGCCACCTGCGCGGTGGCGCCATGCCAGTGCTTCACGCCCGGCGGGATCCACACGATGTCGCCGGGCCGGAGCTCCTTCGCCGGCTTGCCCCATTCCTGCACGCGGCCGACGCCGGCGGTGACGATCAGGGTCTGGCCGAGCGGGTGGGTGTGCCAGGCGGTGCGCGCGCCGGGCTCGAAGCTGACGGTGGCGCCGCCGACCCGCGCCGGGGCGTCGGCCTGGAACGGCGCGTCGATGCGCACGCCGCCGGTGAAGTAGTCGGACGGGCCCTTCGCCGAGGCGGACGCACCGGCCCGGGTCACCTTGATCGGCTTGCCTTCCGCCTCCGGCACGGCGGTGGCCATCATCGACAAGGACATCGCGGTGGCGAACAGGTTCATGGGGATCTCCTTGCTGTGTGTGTAGCCCGACTCTAGGCGCGCCCGCGCGTGGCCACCAGCCGCTGCGACCGCATGCCGCCATAAACCCCGCTCATCAATCGCCGCACGCCTTGCAGTGGAAGGCGATGCGGGTGATCGCCCCAGGTTGGCCGGACGCGTTGCGTCGCCATGGTTCAGGCCCACGCAGGCCATCCCGGCGCGGACACGTCCCGCCGGCGGCCCAGGCGCGCCAGGTCCAAGCGCTGGCGGCCGCATGCGCCGGGCGACCGACCCGCTGCGGCCGCGCTCACATGTCCGGCCATCGCCTGCCGATGCGGCGGCCTCGCCGCGGTGGCCGATAGGCGCACAGGAACAGTGCCACCGCGCCTTCGACATGGGCCGTGCGCGCAGCCGAGGTCGCGAACGGCTCGCCGATCAGCAGCGCGCGCGCCATCGGCGCGCCGGCGACCAGGCCGAAGAACTGCTGCGAGGCGCGCGCCGGATCCGCAACGGCGAGCGCTTCGCGCGCCGCCTCGCGCACGAGCAGCGCCTGCATCGCCCGGTCGTAGCGCGCGAAGCACAGGTCCCAGTACAGGTCGGAAGGCTGCACGGGAAACTGCCTGGACAACGCGAGCATGCGGTGGACGCCGCGTAGCGCAGGCGCGGTGGCGACGGACAGGATCGCATCGGCGACCGCGGCCAGGCGTTCCGGCAGCGCGCCGCGCAGCGTCGGCAGCCGCGTCCATGGATCCGGCGCCTCGCCGAGCAGCTCGTCCAGCGCGGCGCGGAACAGCCGTTCCTTGTTGCCGAAGTACGCGTACACGGTGGCCTTGGACGCGTCCGCGCACGCGGCGATCGCGTCCATGTTGACCCTGTCGAAGCCCTGTTCGGAAAACAGGCGCCGCGCGGCGTCCAGGATCGCGCGCCGCTTGCCCTGGCTTGCGTCGCCGCCGCCGCCGACCCGGCGCCGCGCGCCGCACGACCGTTCGCCCCGGCCGGCGGCTAGCCGCACCACGTCGCCGCCTCGTCCGGCGCAGCGGCGCCCGTGGTGCATCGGCGTCCGCCGCCAGCGGCCCTGCGCAGTTGCAGCGCGGAGCGATCGCCGCCGACGGCGAAGGCCGGCAGCGGCCGTGCCCCATCGGCGCACCCTGCGCGCGCGCGACCCATCTCAGGCGCCGGGCGCAGCCGAAGCCGCCGGCGGCGCGGTGGGCCGGCCGCCGCGCTTGAACAGGCCGGACACCAGGACGAAGAACAGCGGCACGAAGAAGATCGCCAGGATCGTGCCCGAGAGCATGCCACCGATCACCGCGGTACCCAGCGCATGCTGCGCGCCGGCACCGGCGCCGCTGCCCAGCACCAGCGGCACCACGCCGAGGATGAACGCCAGCGAGGTCATCAGGATCGGCCGCAGGCGCATGCGCGCCGCTTCCAGCGCCGACTCCACCAGGCTCTTGCCGCCCTCGTGCAGCTCCTTGGCGAATTCCACGATCAGGATCGCGTTCTTGCAGGCCAGGCCGATCGTGGTCAGCAGGCCGACCTGGAAGTACACATCGTTCATCTTCCAGGTAAGGATCGCGCCGAGCAGCGCGCCGAACACGCCCAGCGGCACCACCAGGATCACCGCGAACGGGATCGCCCAGCTTTCGTACAGCGCGGCCAGGCACAGGAACACGATCAGGATCGACAGGCCGTACAGCAAGCCGGTCTGCCCGCTCGACGCCTTCTCCTGCCGCGACAGCCCGGTCCACTCGTAGCCGATGCCCGGCGGCAGCTTGGCCGCCGCGGCCTCGACGATGGCCAGCGCCTGTCCGCTGGAGGCCGCGCCCGGCATCGCCATGCCCAGGATCTCCACCGACGGCACGCTGTTGTAGCGCTCCAGCCGCGGTGAGCCGGTGGTCCAGCTGGCGGTGGCGAAGGAACTGAAGGCGACCATCGTGCCGGCGCCGTTGCGCACGTACCAGCGGTCGATGTCCTCCGGCAGCATGCGGTACGGCGCATCGGCCTGCAGCATCACCTTCTTGACCCGGCCCTTGTCGATGAAATCGTTGACGTAGGTGCTGCCCCAGGCGCTGGAGAAGGTGCCGTTGATGTCGGCGATCGACAGGCCCAGCGTCTGCGCCTTGTGCGCATCGATCTCCAGCTTGAACTCCGGCGTGTCCTCCTGCCCGTTCGGGCGCACCGCGACCAGCCGCTTGTCCTGCGACAGTTCGGCCAGCAACTGGTTTCGTGCCTGCATCAGCGCGGCGTGGCCGAGATTGGCGCGGTCCTGCAGCATCAGGTCGAAACCGGTGGCGTTGCCCAGCTCGGACACCGCTGGCGGCGCGAACGCGAACACCCTGGCGTCACGGATGCCGGCGAAGAACGCGCCCGCCTTCCCCGCCACCTCGGTCACGCTCTGGCCCTTGCCGGTGCGCTCGTCCCACGGCCGCAGCTTGACGAAGGCGAAGCCCACGTTCTGCCCGCTGCCGGCAAAACTGAAACCGGACACGGCGAAGATGCCGGCGACCGAGTCCTTCTGCTCCACAAGGAAGTGCTGCTCGACCTGGCGGATCACCGCGTCGGTGCGCGCCGCGGTGGCGCCCGGCGGCAATTGCACCAGCGCGAACAGCGTGCCCTGGTCCTCGTCCGGCAGGAAGCCGACCGGCAGTTTCATGAAGCCGAACACCACCAGCGCCAGCAGCACCGCATAGGCGAGCATGTAGCGCCAGCCCTTGCCCAGCATGTGCCGCACGATGCCCTGGTAGCGGCCGTTGCCGCGGTCGAACACGCGGTTGAACCAACCGAAGAAGCCGGTGGTGGCCATGCCGTGCTGCCTGGCCGGCTTGAGCAAGGTGGCGCACAGCGCCGGGGTCAGCACCATCGCCACCAGCACCGACAGCGTCATCGCCGCGACGATGGTGATCGAGAACTGGCGGTAGATCACGCCGGTGGAGCCGCCGAAGAACGCCATCGGCACGAACACCGCGGCCAGCACCAGGGCCACGCCGACCAGCGCGCCGGTGATCTGGCCCATCGACTTGCGCGTGGCTTCCTTGGGCGGCAACTGCTCCTCGTTCATCACCCGCTCGACGTTCTCCACCACCACGATCGCGTCGTCCACCAGCAGGCCGATCGCCAGCACCATCGCGAACATGGTCAGCGTGTTGATGGTGAAGCCGAACGCGGCCAGCACACCGAACGTGCCCAACAGCACCACCGGCACGGCGATGGTCGGGATCAGGGTGGCGCGGAAGTTCTGCAGGAACAGGTACATCACCAGGAACACCAGCACCACCGCCTCGACCAGGGTGCGCACCACCTCTTCGATCGAGATGCGCACGAACGGCGTGGTGTCGTACGGCTTCTGCACCTTCATGCCGGGCGGGAAGAACTTCTCCTGCTCGGCCATGCTGGCGTCGATCGCCTTGACCGTGTCCAGCGCGTTGGCGCCGGTGGCGAGCTTGATCGCCAGGCCGGCGGCCGGCTTGCCGTTGTAGCGGCCGACGGTATTGTAGCTCTCGCTGCCCAGCTCGATGCGGGCCACGTCGCGCAGCCGCACCTGCGAACCGTCGGACTGCGTGCGCAGCAGGATGTCCTGGAACTGCGCGGCGGTCTTCAGCCGCGTCTGCGCGGTGATGGTGGCGTTGAGCTGCTGGTTGGCGGCGGCCGGCAGCGCGCCGAGCTGGCCGGCGGAAACCTGCGCGTTCTGCGCCTGGATCGCGGTCCTCACGTCCAGCGGGGTCAGGCTGAAGTTGCTCAGCTTGTTGGGGTCCAGCCAGATCCGCATCGAATACTGCGAGCCGAACAGCGTGGTATCGCCCACGCCCTCGACGCGGCTGATCGCCTCCTGCACGTTGGCGGCCACGTAGTCGGACAGGTCCGAGTCGCTCATGCTGCCGTCTTCGGAGGTGAAGGCCAGCACGTTGAGGAAGTTGGTCGCCGACTTGGTCACGGTGACGCCCTGCTGCTGCACTTCCTGCGGCAGCAACGGCGTGGCCAGCGACAGCTTGTTCTGCACCTGCACCTGCGCGGTGTCCGGGTCGGTGCCGTTGTCGAAGGTCAGGGTGATGGTGACCTGGCCGCTGGACTCGCTGGTGGAGGCCATGTAGCTGAGGTGGTCCAGCCCCTTCATCTTCTGCTCGATGACCTGGGTGACGGTGTCCTCGAGGGTCTTGGCCGAGGCGCCGGGGTAGTTGGCGGTGATCGCCACGGCGGGCGGCGCGATGCTCGGGTACTGGGCGATGGGCAGGGTGGCGACGGACAGGATGCCGGCCAGCATCACGATGATGGCCAGTACCCAGGCGAAGATCGGGCGATCGATGAAGAAGCGTGCCATGTCGGTCTACGGCCTCAGTTCGCCGCGCGCGGCGCGGGGTTCGCGGCAGCAGGCGCGGCCGGCGCCGCCTTGGGCTGCCACGGCACGGTCTTGACCGCCACGCCCGGCCGCGCCCGCGACAGGCCCTCCACCACCAGCTGTTCGCCCGGCTTCAGCCCGCTGCGCACCAGCCACTGGTCGCCGATCGCGCGATCGGTCTCCAGCACGCGCAGCTGCAGCTTATGGTCGCTGCCGACCACGTACGCGGTGGGTTTGCCGGCGCCGTTGCGCGACACCGCCTGCTGCGGCACCAGCAGGCCCTGGTCCTGCACCCCCTCCTGCAGCACCGCGCGCACGTACATGCCGGGCAGCAGCTCCGCGTTCGGGTTGGGGAACACCGCGCGCAGGGTGATCGAGCCGGTGTCCTGGTCGACGGTGACGTCGGAGAACTCCAGCCGCCCCGGCAACGGATACGGACTGCCGTCCTCCAGCAGCAGCGACACCCTGGCCGCCGTCGCGTCGGCCTTCTCCAGTTCGCCGCTGGCCATCGCCTGCCTGAGCCGCAGCAGCGAGGCGCTGGGCTGGGTGACGTCGACGTAGATCGGGTCCAGCTGCTGGATGGTGGCCAGCGCCGCGGTCTGGCTGGCGGTGACCAGCGCACCGGCGGTGACGCTGGACTTGCCGATGCGCCCGGAGATCGGCGCGTCGACGCGCGCATAGGCCAGGTTGATGCGCGCGCTCTCCACATTGGCCTTGGCCGCGGCGACGTCCGCTTCGGCCTGCCCCAGCGCCGCGTCGGCATCGTCGCTGTCCTGCCGGCTGATCGCAGACACCTTCACCAGCGCCCGGTAACGATCGGCCTTCAGCCGCGCGGTGCGCAGCGTCGCCTGGGCCCGGCCGAGCGCGGCCACGTTGCTGTCGTAGCTGGCGCGATAGCTGGCCGGATCGATCTGGTACAGCGTCTGACCGGCCTTGACCTCGCCGCCCTCGCGGAACTTGCGCACCTGGATGATGCCGTTCACCTGCGGCCGCACGTCGGCGATCAGGTACGGCAGGGTGCGCCCCGGCAACTCGGTGGTCAGCGCCACCGGACGCGCAGCGACGGTGAGCACGCCCATCTCCGGCGTCCCCTCCTCCGGCGGCGGGCCGCCCGGGGGCGAACCGCACGCGCTCAGCAGCAGGGAGGCCGCCACGGCCAGGGCCAGCGATAGACGAGAGGACAGGACAGGACGCACGTGGGGAATCTCCGGCAGCGACGCGGACAGGATGGGAAAGATAAACGGTACGGTTCGGTATACTAATCATGCGATCCGGTGCCGTCAATCATTTCTGCCCTCCCGGTATACTTAAGCGCCACTCCTTGATGGCCGAGCGATGCGCGTCAGGACAGAAGCCAAGCGGGACGCGATCGTCGAAGCGGCGGCGGCGGTGTTCTTGGAAGCCGGATTCGAGGGCGCCTCGATGACCCAGATCGCCAGCCGCGCCGGCAGCTCCAAGCGCACCCTGTACGGCTACTTCCCGTCCAAGGAGGAGCTGTTCGTGGCGGTGGCGCACAGCGTGGCCGAGCAGTACATGGAACCGCTGCTGGCCGCGTTGATGCAGAGCCGGGACGACCTCCCGACCGCGCTGCAGCGCCTGGGCGAGAGTGCGCTGGCGTTCCTGTGCTCGGAGCAGTCGGTGCAGGTCTGGCAGACCATCATCGGCGTATCGGGCCGCTCCGACATCGGCCTGCTGTTCTTCCGAAGCGGCCCGGACGAAGGCATGAGCCGCCTGGGCATGTTCCTGCAGCAGCAGATGGACCTGGGCCTGCTGCGCCGCGCCGACCCGATCGTGGCCGCCCGGCACCTGGCCGGGCTGCTCGAGGCGGAGACGCTGATGCCCTGCCTGTTCGGCGCGCTGAAGAATCCGTCGCCGGACTACCTGTGCGAGGCGACGCAGCGCGCGCTGCAGGTCTTCCTGTCCGGATACGCGCCGCTGCCGGTCGCCAGCTAGCGAAACGGATACCCGATCCGGTACCGGCGCGTGCGGCGAGCGTCCGCGCCAGCCGCACCGACCGGCACCGTTCTCGAATGCCTATCGGGTGAGCACCGAGGCGGCCGATGCCATGGCGCGCACGGAGGACGACGAGACCGCCGTTCGATGCCGTTGTGCAACCCGGCGACGGCCCGCGCGGCAGCCGACACGTCCCGTGCATACGGCACCGGGCGCCCGCGATTCGTGCCATGCCGCACGCGGTCCGCAACGGCGTGGCCTGTCGCCGCTCGGCTTCGCGTTTGCATCTGCATGCAGGCGGACGCTCAGCCGCACCGCCGCAGCCGTCGCAGCCGTCGCAGCCGTCGCCACCATCCAAAGGGAGTCATGCCATGCATACCAGGCCGATAACGCTGTGCGCGATCCTGTTCGCCTGTTCGGTCCATGCCGGACCCGCCATGGCGGCGGGAACCGCAGTGACCTGCGAACCCGGTTCTGAGAGCGTGTGCGACGAATGGTGTACGCACGCAGGGGGAGGCATGTCCAGCAACCCGGACGGTTCGGTCACCTGCACGGTAATGGAGAGCGCCAGGCTGAAGAAGGCGCTCGCTACGCCGATCGCGCCCTCGCGGCGCAACAAGATGAGCGCGGCGCTGGAGAACCTGGAGTGCCGCTGCAAGGCCGCTGCCACTCCCCCGGCCACCGGGCGCGCCGGGCCATCCAAGCGATCAGGCGACAAGTGAGCCGGCGGCGAATGAGCACGAACGCACCGGCCGCGCCAGCGCGTCGTCGCTTCGGCGTTCGCGCGCAGCGCAGTTCGCAGGTGCGGCTGCAGGGACTTGGCGGCGACTGGCGAGGGAGCCAACTTGACTGAGGAAAAGCCTTCAGGGCCCGCTGCCGCCAAGGCCTGGGGATTCAGAGGGTCGCCGATCCGGCGCAGCGCGCGCACAGGCCATGCACTTCCAGCGTCTGCGCCTGCGGCTGGAAGCCCAGCGCCTTGGCGCGCTGCTCCAGTTGCGCGACCACGTCGCGGTCCTCGAGTTCGACCGCGCTGTGGCAGCGGTCGCAGATCAGGAACGGCACCGAGTGCTGGGCGCTGCTGGGATGGTGGCAGGCGACGAAGGCGTTGACCGACTCGAGCTTGTGCACGAAGCCGTTGGCCATCAGGAAGTCCAGCGCGCGGTACACGGTGGGCGGGGCATCGGCGCCCACGCCCTTGCCTTCGCGCACCCATTCCAGCAGCTCGTAGGCCTTCACCGGGCGCCCGGCCTCGGCGATCAGCCGCAGCAGGTTGGCGCGGATCGGGGTCAGCCGCAGGCCGCGCTCGCGGCTCACCCGCTCCACCACCTGCACGAAGGCGTCGGCGTCGTGGACGTGGTGGTGCGGCTCGGTGCAGGCGGTCTTCTTGCTGGACATGGGACTCTCCGGGGAAATCAGCTTCCCGCTGGGATCTTGATGAGCGCGGCGTCGATGCGTTTCAAGGCCTGCTCGCGGCCGGCCAGGTAGACCGTGTACGAGATGTCCGGGCTGACCTGGGTGCCGGTGATGGCCACGCGCAGCGGCTGCGCCACCTTGCCCATGCCGATCTCCAGCGCGGCGGCGGCGTCGTGCAGCGCCGCCGACACTGCCTCCACGGTCCACTCCCCGGCCGCCGCCAGCAGCTCGCGCGCCTTGCCCAGCGCCAGTTCCGCGCCCGGCTTGAGGTGCTTGGCCACCGCCGCCTCGTCGTAGCTTTCCAGCGGCCGGTACCAGACCACGGCCTTCTCGGCCATCTCCTTCAGGGTCTGCACGCGCTCGCGCAGGGCCACCACCACGTCGACCGGCGCCGGGCCGGCGGCCGGGTCGATGCCGAGCCGGGCCAGCTGGTATTCCAGCTGCGGGGCGATCGTGGCCGGATCGTCGGTCTTCAGGTAGTGCTGGTTGACCCAGCCGAGCTTGGCCATGTCCAGGCGCGCGGCCTTGGAGTTCACGTCGGTGACCGAGAACAGCTCGATCAGCTCCTGGCGGCTGAAGATCTCCTGGTCGCCGTGCGACCAGCCCAGCCGCGCCAGGTAGTTGATCAGCGCGTGCGGCAGGTAGCCGGCGTCCCTGTACTGCATCACGTCGGCCGCGCCGGTGCGCTTGGACAGCTTGGCGCCCTGCTCGTCCAGGATCATCGGCATGTGCGCGAACTTCGGCACCGGCGCGCCGAGCGCTTCGTAGATGTTGATCTGGCGCGGGGTGTTGTTGATGTGGTCGTCGCCGCGGATCACCTCGGTGATGCCCATGTCCCAGTCGTCCACCACCACCGCGAAGTTGTAGGTGGGATAGCCGTCGGGGCGGAAGATCACCATGTCGTCGAGTTCGCTGTTGGCGATCTCGATGCGGCCCTTGATCAGGTCGTCGAACACCACGCTGCCGCCGATGGGGTTCTTGAAGCGGATCACCCGGTTGGGGTCGTCGCGGTACGGCAGGTGTTGCTCGCGCGCGGCGCCGTTGTAGCGCGGCTTCTCCTGTCTGGCCATCGCCGCCTCGCGCATCGCCTCGAGCTCTTCCTTCGACTCGTAGGCGTAGTAGGCCTTGCCGGCGGCGAGCAGCTGCTCGGCCACCTCGCGGTAGCGGTCCAGGCGCTGGGTCTGGTAGATGGGGCCTTCCTGGTAGTCCAGGCCCAGCCACGCCATCGCCTCGAGGATGGCGTCGATGGCCGCCTGGGTGCTGCGCTCGCGGTCGGTGTCTTCGATGCGCAGCACGAACTGCCCGCCGCGATGGCGCGCCTCCAGCCAGCAGTACAGCGCGGTGCGCGCGCCGCCGATGTGCAGGTAGCCGGTGGGACTGGGGGCGAAACGGGTGCGGCAGGTCATGGAACGCTCGGAGCAAAACGGGAATCGGGCGATTTTACCCTGCCGGGCGTACCGCTGCCCGACGCCGGGACGGCGTCGGAATTGGCGCTGTGGGGGCGCTTTCCATTGTGGGAGCGACTTCAGTCGCGACAGGCGTTACCGGTCATGCCCGTCCGACTGAAGTCGCTCCCACAACGGATCCCTCGACGGCCGTGACCTGCGCTAGCGCAGCAGATCGCCGTGAACGACACATTCGCCGTCGCTGCGCGCCGGCCCCGGCGCGTCGTACAGCACCAGCCAGCCGGGCTGCGCGCCGGCCAACCCCGAGGGCAGGCTGCACAGCGCTTCGGCGCGGTCGCAGTCCTCGCCGTGCGGCAGCGCGAGCGAGGCTTCGATGTCGGTATGGAAGCGCACCGGTTCGCGGTTGCCGGCCAGCAGCGGCATCGCGCCGGGCCACTTGAACAGGCGGATCTCGCCGTTGAGCACCATCGTCGGGCCCGCGAGCAGGTACAGGTCGTCGCCGCGCACGTGCAGGTCGCGCACGCCCAGCCCGCCCAGCTGCAGGAAATGCTTGCGCAACAGGGTGCCGTCCGCATCCAGCGGCGCCAGCCGCAGATGTCCGTCGTGCGCCTGCACGGCGATCTCGAGCAACGCCGACCAGCCGCGCAGCACCGGCCCGCGCAGGCCGAGCAGCAGGCGCTCGCCCTGCACCGCCATGCCCTCGATGTCGAAGCCGTTATCCTTGCCGGGGATGTCCAGGAACGGCGCGAAGTGCGGGTCGTCGGCCAGCAGCCGGGTCAGCTGGTTGTGCCGGGCGCCGCCCTTGAGCGCCAGCGCACGGCGCCCGTCGCGGGCTTCGCGCACCGGCTGCGGCACGCCTTGCGCATCGCGCTGCAGCGGCAGGCAGGCCAGCAGCCGGCGGTTCTCGTCGAGCTTGACCTTGGCCAGGCGTTCGCCGTTCTCGGCGTGGCTGCGGCCGGGCTTGGCGTTCTTGCGCTTGAGCCCGTGCGAACCGACCACCCACAGGAACCCGTCGGCCACCGCCATGCCTTCCAGGTCGGCCTCCTCGCCGGCCTCGCCCGGCAGGTCGAGCAGTTCGGCCAGCGCGAAGCTGCGTCCGGCACCGAAGCGCAAGGTCTCCGACCCCAGCGGCTCGAGCCGGCGCAGGCGTTCGATGGCGCAGGCCTCGTCGCCGGCCACCCACAGCCAGTCGTCGGTGAACGCGGCGCCGGACAGGTTGGCATGCACCAGCGCGCCGGGCGCGAATTCGAGGCGGACGGCGTGCGGCAGGCGGGTGGTCGGCATGGGCGGATGAACATCGGTGGGAACGGGGGCACAGCAGAACGCATCGTACGTGTGCGCGGCGTGTCGCGCTGGCGATCGCGCATGGCGGCAGCAAGCGAGACCACCGAGGGCCGCTTGCGGCGCGCCGCACCGCGGTGTGCGCTAGGCGAAGCCGTTCAGTGCGGCGCGGGCGATGGCCGGGGCGAGCTGGCCGCGCCAGTCGCGGTCGTTGGCGACCTGCGCCTGCGCGCGGCTGGCCTCGAACGCGGCGAAGTCCAGCTCGGCGATCGCCCACACCTGCTCGCCACGGGTCTGCGCGAGCATGCCGTCGGCCGGGAAGCCGGCGTCCATCGGCGCATAGATCGCGGCCTCGCCGGTGTTCACGTCCAGCGCCGGACTCCATTCGGCCAGCCCGGCGGTCACCGACTGGGCCACGAAGATGCGGTTCTCCAGCGCGCGCGCCAGGCAGCCGACGCGCACCCGGGTGGCGCCGGCCTCGGTGTCGGTGCAGCTGGGCACCAGCAGCAGCCGCGCGCCGGCCTCGTACTGCGCGCGCACCGGCAGCGGGAATTCGCTGTCGTAGCAGACCGCCACGCCGGCGCGCACGCCGTCGGCGTCGAACACCTTCAGCGCGTCGCCGCCGTCGATGATCCCGGTCGTCTTCTCGAATCCGGTGAGCTGCAGCTTGTCCTGCCAGCCATGGCGGCCGTCGGGGTCGAACCAGTACGCGCGGTTGCGGTAGCGGCCCTCGCCGGTGGCCAGCAGGAAGCTGCCGGCCAGCAGATGCAGCCGGTGCTGCCGGGCAAGGCGTGCGAACAGCTCCAGGTACTGCGGATGCAGGGCCTGCGTGGCGGCCAGCGACGCGGCGAGATCGGCTGCGACCGCGGGCGCGAACGTGGCCGCCAGTTCCAGCGACAGGTACTCCGGCAGCACCGCCAGCTGCGCGCCGGCCTGCGCCGCCGCGCCGACCAGCGCGGCCTGCTTGTCGGCGAAGGCGGCGAAATCGGCCGGGGCGCCGACCGGATACTTGGCGACGGCGATCTTCATGCGGCGGGCTCCAGCGGACGGGTCCAGAAGGTCAAGGTGTGCATGATTTCGCCGCGTTCAAGCTCGTCCCAGGCCAGTTGCATGCGCAGCGAGGGTTGCCGGACGTAACCGCGCTTGTGCCAGAACGCGTCGTTGCCGCGGTAGCCGGGGGGACGGCGCGGATCGTCCACCGCGCGGTCCACCGCGCAGAACGCGGTGAGGCGGAACCGGCCGAGCGCGCGCGCGTGCGCCTCGCGGTGGTCGAAGAACGCATGGCCGGCACCGCGGCCGCGGTAGGCGGGCAGCAGCACCGATTCGCCGAAATAGAACACGTCCTGCACCGCGACCGGCCCTTGGGTGAACGCCGCGCCGAACGCATCGGCATCGTCGGCCAGCGGCAGCCCGGTGGAGGCGCCGACCACCCGTTCGCCGTCGCGCGCCAGCACGAACACGCTGTCGGGCGAGGCGGCGTAGGCGGACAGGTAGTCGCGCTCGTAGGCTAGGTCACCCGCGTACAGATAGGGCCAGTCGCGGAACACCGCGATGCGCAGCCGCGCGACATCGTCCAGGAACGGGGCGATCTGCGTGCCGCGCAGGCGCTGGATGGGGAGCGGAGAGTCCATCCGTGAACTCTACCGCAGGCGTTTCCCTGGCGCTGCCGGCTTGGCGATGCCCTGATCGGTGTTGCTCCTGGCGCCGTCCCTGGCGGCGGGCGTCCTGCCCGGTACTGCGTCCTGCGGCCGCGTCCATGGCCGCGACTGTGTTGCGCGATAACGCTTGCCGGCCTATCCACGCGTGTCGCCATGCATGGCGGTGGCATCCCTGCCCGGTGTTGCGTCCTGCGCGGGCGTCATGGCCGCGGCTACGTTATGCGCTAGCGCTTGCGGCCCATCCACGCATGTCGCCATCCATGGCGTAGGCATCCTTGCCCGGCATCGCGTCCTGCGGCAGCGTCCATGCCCGCGATGCCTTGTTGCGACGGCGGGCAGCACGCACGCCGCAAGCAAAACGGCGTTTTCGCCAGCGCCGTCACGCGCTCATCGCCACCAGCGGCACAGCAGCGCCGCCTGCGCCGGCAGCACCAGCAGCCGCGCGCGGCCGTGCGCTTCCCAGGTCACGAATCCGGGTCCGTGCGCGGGCTGCCCGCCCTGCCCGGCCGGCACCCAGGCCGAATCGCGGCGCAGGGCGCGCCACGCGCAGTAGCGCCAGGGCTCGGCCTCCCCGGGCAAGGCGGCGCGAGCCTGCAGCGCCGCCGCCAGGAACGCCAGGCCGTGCGCGGCCAGCGCCTCGCGACTGCGCTCGCTCAGCTGCAGCCACAACGCGCCGCCGCGGTCGGCGGCGGTGACCAGCGCCGCCTGCACGCTGCGCGCCAGCGCCGCGCCGGCATTGCCGCGGTGCAGGCCGCGGGTCTCCAGGGCGTCGGGCAGCAGGGCCTGGACGCGCCTATGCAGATGGATGTGCGCCGACATGCCGTCGTCCTCGTCGGATGCCAGCTCAGCGCAAGGCCGCGCCGAGTTCGTACCAGTCGATCTTGCGGGTGATCCACATGATCGCGGCGAGGATGCCGAACAGCAGCAGCGAGCCCATCAGCAAGGCGCTGTCCTCGGAGGCCAGCAAGCCGTACAGCGCGCCGTACAGCAGGGTGAGCATGCTGGCGAAGCCGGCGGCACGGCCGCGGCTGCGCAACACCCCGGCCAGATAGAAGAACTGCAGGCCGATGCAGGCCACCGCCGAGATCAGGTACGCCTGCCAGAACGCTATGTGCTCGGACAGGCTGAGCAGCAGCAGGAAGAAGATCGCCAGCGCCAGGCCCACCAGCAGGTACTGCAGCGGATGGATCGGCAGGCGCTTGATCAGTTCGAACAGGCCGAAGGCGACGAAGGTCAGCACCACGAACAGGATGCCGTACTTGCTGGCGCGATCGGCCTGGGTGTAGACGTCGACTGGATCGACCAGGTCCACGCGCAAGGCATCGACCTCGCTGCTGCCGGTCGCCAGCTGCGACTGTGCGCCGGTGGCCAGCGACGACAGCGCCCAGCTGGCCTGGAAACCCTGCGGGCCGAAGCGGCGCTCGTTGGGCAGGAAGCGGCCGCCGAACAGCGGGTGCGGCCACGGCGAGGTCAAAGCGATCTGGTTGTCGTCGCCGACCGGCACGATCGACAGCGCCTGGGTGCCGTCGAGCACGAATTCCATTTCCACGCCGTGCACGTCGGTAAGCCGGCCCTGGCCGCTGTCGGCCAGCGCCGGCAGCACCGCATGCACGCCCTTGGAGACCCCCTCCATCGCCAGCGAGCCCGGCTGCAGCCCCAGCGCCTTGCCGTCGATGCGCAGGTTGGGCGTGCCGACCAGGCCGCGCACGTCCTCGATGCCGAGCACCAGGTAGGGCTGGCCGTAGGTGCGGCCCTCGACCGCCTCGTAGTCGAGGTCGTCGAACTGCGCCTTGAGCCGCGCGTGCAGGCTGTATACCTGCACCTTGAACAGGCCGATGCTGCGCTGCGACGGCTTCATCTCGCCGGTGATCGACAGGTGCCGCGGGGTCTGCAGGTCGTAGCCGGTTTCCGTCTCGCGCTTGACGATGCGCTTGCCGTCGGCGTCGACCACCGCGACGTCGCGCACCTGCGACCAGGGCAGCACGCGCACCGGGCCGAGCAGGCGCTGCTCGCCGGCCTTGCTCTGCGACACGCGCTCGACCGCCTCGTCGCGATAGCGCTCGCGGCCGCTGATGGTGCCGCGGATCATCAACAGCGGGATCAGCAGCAACAGGATCAACCCGCCGATGGTGGCGAATCGCAGGACAAGCTTCAGGGATTTCATCGACGGTCCTCGGTGTTGGAGGACGCCAGGGTGCCGCGGCCGCGTGTGCGGGGTTTGAGGCGAGTTTGAAGCGAGTGTGAAGTGGGCGGCGCGCGTTCGAAGAACGGCTTGCATGCCGACGCCGATCCTGGGCGGGCTGAGCGTGGCCAGGCACTCCACGCGCTACTGGTCCGCACATGCGGCCGAAAGCGGCACCGCGTCGAAGCGCCGCGGTTGCGGCTGATGCCGGCGCGTTCGCGGTCAATGCGTCGGGGCTGAAGCCCCTCCCACAGTGCACCCATCAGGCACCAATGCTTCCTGCGGAGCGGCTTCAGCCACGCGCGCGCTTCAAGGAACTCGTCGCTGCCGGCGATCTGTCGGGGCTGAAGCCCCTCCTACAGGGTTCCAGCCAACCCCACGCAAGCCCGCTTTAGCCCGCTTTTGCGGCTTCAGCCGCGACGAACGCAGCGGCAGGCTTTCCGACACCGGCACGTCGTCGGGGCTCGAGCCCCTGCAGTGAACCAACCGACCAAGCGCGAACCCGCCCCCTGTAGGAGCGGCTTCAGCCGCGACGAACGAAGCGGCAAGCTTCCGACGACGGGCATCGGCGGGGCTCGAGCCTCCTGCAGCGACCATCCGACAGGGCACGAATCCGCCCCTGTGGGAGCGACTTCAGTCGCGACGCGCGAAGCCTCAGCCCGCCGGCAGCGACAGCCGCGCCACCGCGCCGCCGCCTTCGCGGTTGCGCAGGCTCGCTTCGCCGCCGTGCAGCCGCGCCACTTCGCGCACGAAAGGCAGGCCCAGGCCGGAGCTGCGCTGCCCGCTCGCCGGCCGCGCCAGCGAATAGAAGCGTTCGAAGACCCGCTCCAGCGCGTAATCGGGAACGCCGGGACCCTCGTCCTCCACCAGCAGCACGAGGCGCGCATCCGCGGTGCGCTCGGCACGCAACGCGATCGCAGCGCCGGCCGGCGAGAACGCGATCGCGTTGTCGAGCAGGTTGTGCAAGGCCTGGCGCAACAGATAGGGATCGCCGGCCAGCGCCAGTTCCGTGTCCGGCAGTTGCACCTGCAGGCGCACGCCGCTGCCTTGCAGCTGCGGCGCCAGCGCCTCTTCCAACTGCGCGAACAGCGGCGCGAGCACGATCCGCTCGCGCCGCTGTAGCCAACCGTGCTGCTCCACTTCGGCCAGCGCCAGCAGCTTGTCGATGGTCCCGGTCAGGCGCTGCTGCTGCTCGGCGATGTTGCGCACGAAGCGTTGCCGCTCCGCCTCCGGCAACGGCTCCTGCAGCAGCTCGGCGGCGCCGCGGATCGCCGCCAGCGGGCTCTTCATCTCATGGGTCAGCGATTGCACGTACTGCTCGACGTAGGCCTTGCCTTCGAGCTTGCGGCGCATGGTCTCCAGCGCGCGCCCCAGGTCGCCGATCTCGTCGCGGCGCGGCGGTGGCGGCGGCACCGGCTCGCCGGCGCTGACCGCCTGCGCATAGCGGTTGAGCCGGCCGATGCCGCGCAGCAGGCCCCAGGTCATCAGCAACCCGATCAGCGCCGAGATGCCGATCAGCCAAGCGCCGCGCAACAGGATGCTGCGCTGGCTGGCCACGATGAACGGCTCGATGCTGCGGTTGGGCTGCGCCAGGGTCAACACGCCGATCAGGCGGCGGCCGTCGGCCGGGTCGAAGATCGGCGCGGCCACGTGCATCACGGTATGGTTGGGGTCGCCATCGCCTTCGGCGCTGGAGCGCGCGCCGTACTCGCCGCGCAACGTGCGGTAGACGTCGTTCCAGCGCGAGTTGTCCCGGCCCAGGTCCTGGCCGCGCGAATCGAACACCACCACGCCGGCCGCATCGGTGATGGTGACGCGGTAATCGACGCTGCGCTTGGGGAAGCGCCACACCATCGCGCGCGGATTGCGCCGCTGCGCGGCGCCCAGGTCGCGGGCGAAGGCGCCGCTGCCGATGCGCCCGGCCTTCAGGTCGTCCGCGGCCATCTGCGCCAGCACGTTGGCCGCGTCCACCAGGGTCGATTCCATCGCCTGGCGCACGCCGGGCTTGACTTCGTTGACGAACACCCGCATCACGAAGAACGCGGCGACGCCGACGATCAGGAAGAAGCCCAGGAACAGCTTCAGCCCCAGCCGCACCTCAGGCCTCCAGCGCGTAGCCGACGCCGCGATGGGTGCGGATCGGGTCGTGCGCGGCGCCGGCCGCGCGCAGCTTGCCGCGCAGGGTCTTGATGTGGGTATCGACGGTGCGGTCGGCGCTGTCGGCGCTACTGTCCCAGCCGCGGTCCATCAGCTGCGCGCGGCTGAGGATGGCGCCGGGACGCTGCAGCAGCGCGGCCAGCAGCGCGTATTCGTAGCGGGTCAGGTCCAGCGCGGTGTCGCGGAAGCGGACGCGGCGGCCGTCACGGTCGATCGCGAAGTCGCCGTGCTGCTGCCAGCCCGGCTCGGCGGCGGCCGCCGGCAGCGCCGGCCGCCGTAGCCGCGCGCGCACCCGCGCGACCAGCTCGCGCGGCGAGAACGGCTTGGTCATGTAGTCGTCGGCGCCCAGCTCCAGGCCGAGCACGCGGTCGATCTCGTCGTTGCGCGCGGTCAGGAAGATCACCGGCACCTGGCTGAAGCCGCGCAGTTCGCGGCACACCTCGAAACCGCCCAGGTCGGGCAGGCCGACGTCGAGCACCACCACGTCGATGCCGCCTCCGCGCAGCTGCTCCAGCGCCTGCCGCCCGAGCAGGCAATGGCGGGCGTGGTAGCCCTCGCTGCGCAGCGCGTAGAGCACGGTATCGGCGATGGCGGTTTCGTCCTCGACGACGAGGACGCAGGGGGCGGCGGGCGCGGACATGGCGCGCAGCATAGCCGCAACCCGCGCCCGCCCGTACACTGCCGCGATGAACTACCGCCACGCCTACCACGCCGGCAACCATGCCGACGTCCTCAAGCACACCGTGCTGCTCGCGCTGATCGACGCGCTCAAGCGCAAGGACAGTCCGTTCTTCGTGCTCGACACCCATGCCGGGCGCGGCCGTTACCTATTTGCCGCCAGCGAGAGCCGCAAGACCGGCGAAGCGGCCGCCGGCGTGCTGCGGCTGATGGGCCAGCCGACCTTGCCGGAGGTGCTGGAACGCTACCTGCGCGCGGTGCAGGCCGACAACCCGGTCGGCGCGAAGGATGCGAGTCCCTCGCAAAAGCCCGCACGTCCCTGTGCGGGGATTCAATTGAAGCACTATCCCGGCTCGCCGCTGCTGGTGGCGCAGGCGATGCGCGAGCAGGACCGGCTGGCCGCGTGCGAACTGCAGCCCGAGGAGGCGGCCGAGCTGAAGGCGCTGTTCGCCAACGACCGCCGCGTGCAGGTGCATGCAGGCGACGGCTACGCGTCGATCAGGGCGTTCCTGCCGCCCAAGTCGGGCGCGGCCAAGATCGGCCGCGGCCTGGTGCTGATCGACCCGCCGTACGAGGCGCAGGACGCCGAGTACCCGCTGATCGCCGCGACCTTGCGCGAGACGCTGACCCGCTGGCCGCAGGCGATGTGCGCGGTGTGGTACCCGATCAAGCAGCGCCGCAGCCTGCAGCCGTTCTTCCGCAAGGCCGCGGCGATGCCGGTCAAGTCGGTGCTGGTGGCCGAGCTGCAGGTGCGCCCGGACGATTCGCCGCTGCGGCTCAACGGCAGCGGCATGCTGCTGCTCAATCCGCCGTGGCAGTTCGAGCAGGCGCTGGCGAGCGCGTTGCCGGCGCTGAAGACCCACCTGGGCGAAGCGGGCGCCTCCACGCGCCTGGAGTGGCTCAAGCGCGAGGAGTGAGCCGCGCCTGGCGCGCCGGGCGGCCGCGCGTGCCGGACCGGCGTGGCCGAACCGGCGCGCGGCGGCGGCCTGCCTGGGCTGCGCGGGCGCGGCGCCCTGGCGGAGCCGAAGCCGGCGCAGCGAGGCGCCGGGTCAATAGCAATCCCAGTGGTACGCGACCCGGCTGAAGTCGCCGCGCTGCAGGTCCGCCGGATCGATGAAGAAGTTGGCGATGCCGCTGTCGCCCCACATCATCGCCTCGTCGCTGTCCAGCTGCAGCAGCAACACCTGCCGATCGCGCGGCGTGCGCGGGTCGCTCTGGGTGAATTCCGGATAGCCGCCGAGCTTGTGCCCGCCGCGGCCCAGCGCCTCGTACAGCGCATCGTCCACCGCGTCCTGCGGTATCCCGCGCAGCCGTGCGTAGGCGGCGGCGACCTCGTCCAGCGGCCGGCCGAGCGCCTGCTCGAACTGCACGTCGCTGCTGCCGATGGTCTCCTCGCCGGCGGCGAAGTGCATCGCCCGGGGGCGCGAGGGATCGAAGGGCAAGGTGTCGGCGGCCGGCAGCGGCACCCGGGCCTGCGGCGCCGTCGGGTCGGGCCGCGGCCAGTACACGACGCGGAAGTTGCGTTGCGCGCTCAGCGCGGCCAGGTCCATGTCGCCGTCGAAGTTGGCGCCATAGAAGTCGTCGCCGCCGATGAAGAACTGCAGCATGCCCTGCGCCGGGTATCCGCGCAGCGGCGGCATCTTCGCCAGGTCGACCTGCGCCAGCAGCGCCAGCGGCTGGCCCTGGGCGTCGCGCGGATACGCCTGCTCCGCGGTCCAGTACGGGCGCCCGCCGACCTTGCTGGCCAGCCGGTCGTCCTGCGCCATCGGCTGCAGGCGCAGCTGCGACACCGGCCTGCGCGTGGCGTCCAGGCGCGGGCGATACGGCGCCAGCGCCACGTCGGCCTGCACCTTCGCCGCGGGCGCTGCGGGCGGCGGCGGCGCGGTGGGCGGCAACGGCACCTGCAGGCTGCGGGTGAGCCACCAGCTGCCGCCCATCGCCAGCCCCGCCAGCAAGGCGGCCAGCGCCAGCGCGATCACGGTGGACACGGCGACGGCGTGCGCGGTCTTCATTCCATGGCTGCTCGTTGGGGCCCGGCGCTACTGTAGCAACGTCCGCTCAGCTGCCGGAAGCGGCCGCCGGCGCGCCCGGCTCGGGCTCGAAGAAGCTCCAGCGCACTGTCGGGAACTGCTGCTTCAGGCCGCGCTCGATCCGGGTGATGTCGGCAAGCAGCGCCGCCGCATCGTGTTTCTGGCGCAGCGTCGCCTGCACCGACACCATCACGTCCTCGCCCAATTGCACCGCGATAAGGTGGATCACCCGCTCGATCTCCGGCCGCGCCTGGAAGAACGCGTGCAGCTGCCGCTGCATCGCCGGGTCCACGCTCTGCCCGATCAGCATCGCCTTGATCTCGATGGCCACCAGCACCGCGACCACGATCAGCAGCGCGCCGATGGCGATGGTGCCCAGCGCGTCCCACAGCGGGTTGCCGGTCAGCACCGTCAGCAGCACCGCGGCCAGCGCCAGCGCCAGGCCGAGCAGCGCCGCCAGGTCCTCGCCGAAGATCACGATCAGCTCGGCCTGGCGGCTCTCGCGGAACCAGGTCCACAGCGAACGCGGCCCGCGCACCTTGGCGATCTCCTGCAGACAGGTGCGCAGCGACACGCCCTCGGCGACGATCGCGAAACCCAGCACGCCCACCGCCCAGCCCCAGCTGCTCAGCGGCTCGGGCCGCAGCAGCTTGTGCACGCCCTCGTACACCGAGAACATGCCGCCGATGCAGAACAGCATCACCGCCACCAGGAACGACCAGAAATAGATCGCGCGGCCGTAGCCCAGCGGATACTCGGCGCTGGCCGGGCGCCTGGCCTGGCGCATGCCCAGCAGCAACAGCAGCTGGTTGCCGCAGTCGGCCAGCGAGTGCACGGTCTCGGCGAGCATCGCGCCGGAGCCGGTGGCCACCGCGGCCGCGCCCTTGGCCAGGGCGATGGCCAGATTGGCGCCGAGCGCGAAAAAAATCGCGCGCTGCGAATCACCGCTGCCGGACATGGCCTATCCTTATCGAAAATCGCTCCATAGGGTAGGCAAGTGTAGTGAGCGCTGCGTTCACGGCATCTGCCACAGGTAATGCGAGAATCCAGGCTTCGTCGAGGATCGTCCGGCAATGGCTACCCGCAACCGCATGCCGCCTTGGCATGAAAACTTCACCTTGCCCAGTGGGCGCGAACTGCTGATCCGGCCGATACGCCCGGAGGACGGCGAGCCGTTGCAAGGCGTGTTCGCCCTGCTCGGCCCGGCCGAGATCCGCGAGCGTTTCCTGCATTCGATGCAGGAGCTCAGCGCGGACATGGCGCAGCGCCTCACCCATCCCAATCCGAAGACCGAACTGACGCTGGTGGCGGCCGAGCCGCTGCCGCCGGGCGAAGCGGTGGTCGGCGCGGTGGCGCGCGCGGCGATCACGCCGGGCACGCGCGAGGCCGAGTACGCGATCCTGGTCAGCACCTTCGTCGCCGGACAGGGCCTGGGCCGGCAGCTGATGCGCAAGCTGGTGAAGTGGGCGCGGCGCAAATACCTGGACCGGCTGTACGGCGACGTGCTGGAGACCAACCTGCCGATGCTGCAGCTGGCCGAGTCGCTGGGCTTCAAGCCGATGCCGCACCCGGACACCCCGGGCCTGGTGCGCGTGGTGCTCGAACTGGGCAACTGAGGGCGAGAAGTTCCGCCGCATGCCTGTGCGCCCGCACCGCACGGGCGATCCCCGGCTGCGCTCTTACGAGTCCCGAGTCCCGAGTCCCGGGTCCCGAGTCCCCCAGTCCCCAGTCCCCCAGTCCCGAGCCTTGCTAAACTAGCCGGTCCATGGCGTCCCTCCCCTTCCCCGTTCCGCCGCTGCCCAAGTCCGGCCAGCTCCGCGCCTATTGGCGCGCTCCCGCCGCCTCGTCCGCGCTGGCTTGGCACATCGCCTGCGCCGCCGACGCGCATCGCGGGCCGCTGCTGGTGGTCGCGCGCGACAACCAGGGCGCGCACCAGATCGAAGCCGACCTGCGCACGCTGCTCGGCGGCGACACGGCGCTGCCGGTGGTGCCGTTCCCGGACTGGGAGACCCTGCCCTACGACCAGTTCAGCCCGCACCCGGACATCGTCAGCCAGCGCCTGGCGGCGCTGCACCGGCTGCCCTCGCTGGCGCGCGGCATCGTGGTGGTGCCGGTGCAGACGCTGATGCAGCGCGTGGCGCCGCTGCGCTACATCGTCGGCGGCAGCTTCGACCTGCGCGTGGGCCAGCGCCTGGACCTGGACGCGGAGAAACGGCGGCTGGAGAGCGCCGGCTACCGCAACGTGCCGCAGGTGATGGACCCGGGCGATTTCGCGGTGCGCGGCGGCCTGCTCGACGTGTACCCGATGGGCGCCGAGGCGCCGCTACGGATCGAGTTGCTGGACGAGGACATCGATTCGATCCGCGCGTTCGATCCGGAATCGCAGCGCTCGCTCGACCACGTGCAGGCGGTGAAGATGCTGCCCGGGCGCGAGGTGCCGATGGACGAGGCCAGCGTGGAACGCGTGCTGGCCACGCTGCGCGAGCGCTTCGACGTCGATACCCGGCGCAGCGCGCTGTACCAGGACCTGCGCGCCGGGCTGGCGCCGTCGGGCATCGAGTACTACCTGCCGCTGTTCTTCCAGGCCCCGCGCGCGGCGAAGGACCCGCACGCCGCCACCGCCACGCTGTTCGACTACCTGGGCGAGTCGATGCTGCCGCTGATCGCGCCGGGCGTGGGCGCGGCCGCCGACGCGTTCTGGGCGCAGACCCAGAACCGCTACGAGCAGCGCCGCCACGACGTGGAACGCCCGCTGCTCGCGCCGGAGGAGCTGTACCAGGCGCCGGACACGCTGCGCGAACGGCTCAACACCCTGCCCCGGATCGAGGTCTGGGCGCCGGACCACGCGCGCTTCGACGAGGCCCGGGCGCTCGGCGACCAGCCGCTGCCGCCGCTGCCGGTGGCGGCGAAGGACGCCGCCCCGGCCGCGGCGCTGAAGAGCTTCCTGGACAACTACCCGGGCCGGGTGCTGATCGCCGCCGATTCGGCCGGCCGCCGCGAAGCCCTGCTGGAAGTGCTCGCCGCGGCGGGACTGAAGCCCGACGTGATCCAGAATTTCGCAGCGTTCCTCCCTTCTCCCACCGGGAGAAGGTGGCGCGAAGCGCCGGATGAGGGTACGGCGCCCGCCGGATCTGTGCCGAAGAAGGCCGCTTCGTCCGCGCAATCCAGAACCGGGCAGACGCAACTCCCTGGTGGTCGTACCCTCACCCCAACCCCTCTCCCGGGGGGAGAGGGGCTCGACGCCGATGGGGCGGCGCGTTTCGCGATCACCGTCGCGCCGCTGGACGACGGCTTCGCGCTGGACGATCCGCGCATCGCGGTGCTCACCGAGCGCCAGCTGTTCCCCGAGCGCGCCAGCCAGCCCAAGCGCAGCCGCCGCGCCGGGCGCGAGCCCGAAGCGATCATCCGCGACCTGGGCGAGCTGTCCGAAGGCGCGCCGATCGTCCACGAGGACCACGGCGTGGGCCGCTATCGCGGACTGATCGTGCTCGAGGCCGGCGGCATGCCCGGCGAGTTCCTGGAGATCGAATACGCCAAGGGCGACCGGCTGTACGTGCCGGTCGCGCAGTTGCACCTGATCAGCCGCTACTCCGGCGCCTCGGCCGAGACCGCGCCGCTGCATTCGCTCGGCGGCGAACAATGGAGCAAGGCCAAGCGCCGTGCCGCCGAGAAGGTGCGCGACGTGGCCGCCGAACTGCTGGAGATCCAGGCGCGCCGGCGCGCGCGCGCCGGCCTGGCGCTGCAGGTGGACCGGGCGATGTACGAGCCGTTCGCCGCCGGCTTCCCGTTCGAGGAGACCAGCGACCAGCTCGCCGCGATCGACGCCACGCTGCGCGACCTGGGCAGCAGCCAGCCGATGGACCGCGTGGTCTGCGGCGACGTCGGTTTCGGCAAGACCGAGGTCGCGGTGCGCGCCGCGTTCGCCGCGGCCAGCGCCGGCAAGCAGGTCGCGGTGCTGGTGCCGACCACGCTGCTGGCCGAACAGCACTACCGCAACTTCCGCGACCGCTTCGCCGACTGGCCGCTGCGCGTGGAGGTGCTGTCGCGCTTCAAGAGCGCCAAGGAGATCAAGGCCGAGCTGGAGAAGGTCGCCGACGGCGGCATCGACGTGATCATCGGCACCCACCGCCTGCTGCAGCCGGACGTGAAGTTCAAGGACCTGGGCCTGGTCGTGGTCGACGAGGAACAGCGTTTCGGCGTGCGCCAGAAGGAAGCGCTCAAGGCGATGCGCGCCAACGTGCACCTGCTCACGCTCACCGCCACGCCGATCCCGCGCACGCTGAACATGGCCATGGCCGGGCTGCGCGACCTGTCGATCATCGCCACCCCGCCGCCGAACCGGCTGGCGGTGCAGACCTTCGTCACCGCCTGGGACAACGCGCTGCTGCGCGAGGCGTTCCAGCGCGAGCTGGCGCGCGGCGGGCAGCTGTACTTCCTGCACAACGACGTGGAGAGCATCGGCCGCATGCAGCGCGAGCTCAGCGAACTGGTGCCCGAAGCGCGCATCGGCATCGCCCACGGGCAGATGCCCGAGCGCGAGCTGGAGCGGGTGATGCTGGATTTCCAGAAGCAGCGCTTCAACGTGCTGCTGTCGACCACGATCATCGAATCGGGCATCGACATCCCCAACGCCAACACCATCATCATCAACCGCGCCGACCGCTTCGGCCTGGCCCAGCTGCACCAGCTGCGCGGACGCGTAGGCCGCTCGCACCACCGCGCCTACGCCTACCTGCTGGTGCCCGACCAGCGCAGCCTCACCGGCGATGCGCAGAAGCGGCTGGACGCGATCGCGTCGATGGACGAGCTCGGCGCCGGCTTCACCCTGGCCACCCACGATCTGGAGATCCGCGGCGCCGGCGAGCTGCTGGGCGAGGACCAGAGCGGGCAGATGGCCGAGGTCGGCTTCAGCCTGTACACCGAACTGCTCGAGCGCGCGGTACGCAGCATCCGCCAGGGCAAGCTGCCGGACCTGGACGCCGGCGAGGAAGCGCGCGGCGCCGAAGTGGAACTGCACGTGCCGGCGCTGATCCCGGACGACTACCTGCCCGACGTGCACACCCGCCTGACGTTGTACAAGCGCATCTCCAGCGCGCGCGGCGCCGAGGAACTGCGCGAGCTGCAGGTGGAGATGATCGACCGCTTCGGCCTGCTGCCGGATCCGGTGAAGCACCTGTTCGCGATCGCCGAGCTCAAGCTGGGCGCCAGCGAACTGGGCATCCGCAAGCTCGACCTGGGCGAGAACGGCGGCCGCATCGTGTTCGAGGCCAAGCCGCGGATCGATCCGATGACCATCATCCAGATGATCCAGAAGCAGCCCAAGCTGTACACGATGGACGGCCCGGACAAGCTGAAGCTGAAGCTGCCGTTGCCCGAAGCGGCGGACCGTTTCAATGCCGCGCGCGGCCTGCTGGCGGCGCTGGTGCCGCGATAGGCGCGCCGTCGCTTGCGTCCCGCTTGCCGCCGAGCGCGCGGCCTCGGCGGGCCGAACACCAACGCAGGTAACGCAACCCGGGCGGCCGATCCTACCGGCCCGGTTTTTCGACCGCGGAGCTCATCGCCGATCTTTTCGACGCCCCCGCCAGCAGGTTAGCCCCTGCCCGTCAGCGTGCCCGATCGATCCGCCACCACCTCTGGCCTTGAACGGCCTCGACGTCTTGCCGTCGCTGGCGCGTGGCACGGCGCATGCATGCGCTCTGCATCAGGAGCGGCAGGGTTGCAAGGCAACTGGAATGCGCTCCTAGCTTTCCCATATGAATGCGGTCGTGTTCATCCCCCAAGGGCGCCAATCCGGGATTAGGCCTAAATATTCCCGAAGCGCGCCGATATCTGCTGATAGCGGATGCAGAGGGTGACCGCGGTTCGACCTGCATCCGCACCGGCCGTGCGCGATTTCGCGGCCTCCGCTTCCTGCTCGCCCTGGAGATGTGCCATGCGCCCGAAACTCGTCGACTCCCCGTCCGTCCCGCTGCAACTGAACATCGACGGCGACATGACCATCCGCCGCGCAGCCGAGTTGAAGCCGCTGCTGTTGCCGGCGCTGGAGCATCCGGGCGGCCTGCAGCTGCAGTTGCAGGCCGTCACCGAGATCGATGCCACCGGCCTGCAACTGCTGCTGGCGACCCAGGCCGCGCTGCGCGCGCTCGGCCGACCGTTCGCCATCGACGGCTGCAGCCAGCCGGTGGCCGATGCGCT
This sequence comes from Xanthomonas sp., assembly GCF_017163755.1. Lineage (GTDB taxonomy): Bacteria > Pseudomonadota > Gammaproteobacteria > Xanthomonadales > Xanthomonadaceae > Xanthomonas_A. Next base: position 24,086 of record NZ_JAFIWC010000020.1, on the reverse strand, counting down.
CGACCTGCTCGGCCTGCGCGAGACCCTCGCGCCGTCCAGCGACACCCTCCACTGATCCGGCACCGGCCCGCCATGAATCTCGATCAATTGCTGCAGACCTTCATCGCCGAAAGCCGCGACCTGCTGGAGGACATGGAACGCAACCTGCTGGAGGCCGAACGCGGCGAAGCCGGCGCCGACGCGGTCAATGCGATCTTCCGTGCCGCGCACACCATCAAGGGCTCCGGCGGGCTGTTCGATCTGGCCCAGCTGGTCGGTTTCACCCACGTCGTGGAAAGCGTGCTCGACCTGGTCCGCGAGGACGCGCTGGCGCTGGACTCGGAGCTGATCCAGCTGCTGCTGGCCTGCTGCGACCACATCCGCCTGCTGGTGGAAGCGGCCGCCGGCGCCGAGGCGGACGAAACCGCTCTGGCCGCCGACGGCAAGCCGCTGCTCGCGCGGCTGCAGACCTACCTGCAGCCGCTGGCCGCCCCGGCGACGGCGACGGCCGCGCCCGCCGCCACCGGGGCCGCGCCGGCCCATACCGGCTACTGGCGCATCTCGCTGCAGCTGTTCAGCGACGCGCTGCGCTTCGGCAACTCGCCGCTGCACCTGATCCGCTGCCTGCGCAGCCTGGGCACCGTGGAAGCGGTACGCACCCGCCACGAGCGCGTGCCGGCGCTGCCCGACCTGGACCCGGAAGCCTGCTACCTGGGCTTCGACATCCTGCTGCGCTCCGATGCGCAGCAGGCGGCGGTCGAGGACATCTTCGAATTCGTCCGCGACGACTGCGAACTGCGGGTGGTGGCGGTGGACCCGCAGGGCGACGCCGCCAATCTGGAACTGCCCTTGCTGGTGGCCGAACCCGGCAGCCATGCGCAGGCCGACGACTTCAGCGGCTTCGACGCCCCTGCAGCGACGGCCGCACCGGCTCCGGCCGTCGCCACCGCCTCGCAGGCCGCCGGCGCCAAGCCGTCCTTCGCTGCGCGCGGCGACGGCAATGCGGCACGCGCAGCCGACGGCGGCTCGATCCGCGTGGATGCCGACAAGCTCGACCGCATGATCGACCTGGTCGGCGAACTGATCATCGCCGTCGCCAGCACCGGCGCCAACGCGCAGCGCACCGGCGATGCGCTGCTGCTCGAATCCACCTCGATCCTGGCCGGGCTGGTCGAGGAAGTGCGCGAGAGCGCGCTGCAGCTGCGCATGGTCAAGATCGGCGGCACCTTCAGCCGCTTCCACCGCGTGGTCCACGACGTGGCGCGCGAGCTGGGCAAGGACATCGTGCTGGTGGTCAACGGCGAGGACACCGAGCTGGACAAGTCGGTGGTGGAGAAGATCGCCGACCCGCTGACCCACCTGGTGCGCAACGCGATGGACCACGGCATCGAGCCGGCCGAGCTGCGCCAGGCGCGCGGCAAGCCGGTGCGCGGCACGGTGCGGCTGAACGCCTTCCACGATTCGGGCAGCATCGTCATCCAGATCAGCGACGACGGCGGCGGCCTGAACCGCGAGCGGATCCTGGCCAAGGCGCTGGAGCGCGGATTGATCGAGCCGGGGCGCCATCTCTCCGACCGCGAGGTGTTCGCGCTGATCTTCGAACCGGGCTTCTCCACCGCCGAGAAGGTCACCAACCTGTCCGGCCGCGGCGTCGGCATGGACGTGGTCAAGCGCAACATCACCGCGCTGCGCGGCAGCGTGGACATCGCCAGCCAGCAGGACGTGGGCACCACCATCTCGGTGCGCCTGCCGCTGACCCTGGCGATCATCAACGGCTTCCAGGTCGGCGTGGGCAGGTCGGTATTCGTGGTGCCGCTGGACATGGTCGAGGAATGCGTGGAGTTCGCGCCGAACTACCAGAGCGACTACATCGACCTGCGCGGCAACGTGCTGCCGTACGTGCGCCTGCGCTCGCTGTTCGACATCCCCGGCACCCCGCCGCCGCGCGAGAGCATCGTGGTGATCCGCATGGGCGCGCAGCGCTTCGGCCTGGTGGTCGACACCCTGCTCGGCGAATGGCAGACGGTGATCAAGCCGCTGTCGAAGATCTTCGCCGGGGTCAAGGGCATCAGCGGCTCGAGCATCCTCGGCAGCGGCGGCGTGGCGCTGATCCTGGACGTGCCCTCGCTGCTGCAGCAGATGCAGCCTGGCCACGAAGCGCTGGCGGCCTGACGCCATGCCGCGCAACGCGTCGCGCCCCATTCCGCATCCTTCCCCGGCGTCATGAACCACCACGCACGCGCCGAAGCCGATGCATCGGCGCGCAGTCGGGCTCCGGCGCCACGCCCGTAGCCCACCGACCACCTCCCAGACCGTTCGCTCCAACGACAGGAATACGTCCATGTTCGTCAAGACCGCCATCTCCACCAAGGTTTGGACCGCCACGGCAATCGCCGTGGCGCTGCCGCTGGCCACGGTCGGCGCCGGGTACGCGCTGGCGCTGCCGCACGGACGCTTGCTGCTGCTGAGCCTGCTCGCCGCCGTCGCCTCGGCGTTGCTGCTGGGCTGGGCCGCCACCACCGCGCTGCACTCGCTGGGCATCGCGACCGGCACGCTGGCCCAGTTCGCGCGCGGCAACTTCGAACCGGTGCTGCCCGCCATCCCGGCGGAGCGGGCCTGCGAAGTGCTGCAGGCGCTGCGCCAGGTGCAAGGCAGCGTGCGCCAGGTCAATGCCGAGATCAACCGCATGTCGCGCGAGCACGACGCCGGCGATATCGACGCGACCATCGACGGCAACGCGCTGTCGGGCGAGTATCGCGACATCGCCGAGAACATCAACCGCATGGTCGCCGGCCATATCGCGGTGAAGAAGAAGGCGATGGCCTGCGTGGCCGAGTTCGGCCGCGGCAACTTCCACGCGCCGCTGGAGACCTTCCCGGGCAAGAAGGCGTTCATCAACGACACCATCGAACAGGTGCGGCGCAACCTGACCGGGCTGGGCGCCGAGATGAACCGCATGTCGGCCGAGCACGACGCCGGCGACATCGACGCGACCATCGACGCGATGCGCTTCGACGGCGATTTCCGCAGCATGGGCGAAGGCATCAACCGCATGGTCGCCGGCCATATCGCGGTGAAGAAGCTGGCGATGGGCTGCGTGGCCGAATTCGGCCGCGGCAACTTCGAAGCGCCGCTGGCGCAGTTGCCGGGCAAGAAGGCGTTCATCAACGACACCATCGAGCAGGTGCGCGGCAACCTGAAGGCGCTGATCCGCGACACCGACCTGCTGGTCACCGCGGCCAATGCCGGGCGCCTGGAAGTGCGCGCCGACGCCGCGCAGCATTCCGGCGACTTCCGTCGCATCGTCGAAGGCATCAACCATACCCTGGACGCGGTGATCGAGCCGGTCAACGAAGCGCGCCGCGTGCTCAGCGCGATCGAGGAAGGCGACCTGACCGTCACCGCCGCCACCCACTACCACGGCCAGCTGAAGGAACTGTGCGAGAGCGTCAACAGCACCATCGCGCGGCTCTCGCTGGTGGTCGCCGAGGTCAACGTCAACGCCGAGGCGCTGGCCAGCGCTTCGGAAGAAGTCAGCGCCACCGCGCAGTCGCTGAGCCATGCCGCCAGCGAACAGGCGTCGGGGGTGGAGGAAACCAGCGCGTCGATCGAGCAGATGACCGCGTCGATCGCGCAGAACACCGACAACGCCAAGGTCACCGACGGCATGGCCGCCAAGGCCGCGCGCCAGGCCGCCGAGGGCGGCGATGCGGTGCGCTCGACGGTGGCGGCGATGAAGGAGATCGCCAAGAAGATCGGCATCATCGACGACATCGCCTACCAGACCAACCTGCTGGCGTTGAATGCGGCGATCGAGGCCGCGCGCGCCGGCGAGCATGGCAAGGGCTTCGCCGTGGTCGCCGCCGAGGTGCGCAAGCTGGCCGAGCGCAGCCAGGTCGCCGCGCAGGAGATCGGCCAGGTCGCCGACAGCAGCGTGGAACTGGCCGAGAGCGCCGGCAAGCTGCTCGACGAGATGGTGCCGTCGATCAAGCGCACCTCCGACCTGGTGCAGGAGATCACCGCCGCCTCCGAGGAGCAGGCCTCGGGCGTGGGGCAGATCAACACCGCGGTGATGCAGCTGAGCCAGACCACCCAGCAGGCCGCGTCCAACTCCGAGGAACTGGCCGCCACCGCCGAGGAGATGAGCAGCCAGGCCGAGCAGCTGCAGCAGTTGATGAGCTTCTTCCGCACTGCCGATGCGTCTGGGCTGGGACGCAAGTCTGCGTCCGTCGCCGCGCGCCCGGGCCGCAAGCCGGTCGCGCGCGCGCGTCCGCTGGCCTATGCCCGGGATGCCGGGCTGGCGCTGGTGCAGGCGCCGGACGAAGCGCATTTCGACACGTTCTGAATCCGCGGCCCGCATCGCAGCGGGCCCGCGCTCCACCCTCCACCGCGGCCCGGCCCATCGGCGATACGGCACGCGACCACGTCCTACAACCCAGAGATTCCCGCATGTTCGACAACCTCAAAATCGGCACCCGCATCGGTCTCGGCTTCGCCGCCGTCCTGGCGCTGATGCTCGGCATGGGCCTGTTCGCAACCAAGAAGATGGCCGAGGTGAACCAGGCCTCGACCGACATCGCCGGCAACTGGATGCCCAGCCTGCGCTACGTCGAACAGATGAACACCAACACCTCCGACCTGCGCGTGCTCGAGCTGCAGCACGTGATGAGCGCGCAACCCGAACAGATGCAGAAGCTGGAACGGGCGATGGACCAGGTGCTGGCCAGCTACAAGGACAACCGCGACAACTACGTCAAGCTGATTTCCTCGCCCGAGGAAAAGGCGATGTACGACGACTTCGTGCGCAAGTTCGAGCAGTACCTGGCGCTGCACGACCGCATGCTCGGCCTGTCGCGCGAACTGAAGACCGCCGAGGCGCAGGCGCTGCTGAGCGGCGAACAGCAGGCGCTGTTCGACGATTCCTCGGCCACCCTGCTGCGGCTGGTGGACATGAACATCAAGGGCGGCGACGCCGCCAGCGCGGCCGGCGATGCGCTGTACGCCAGCGCGCGCAACTGGATCGTCGCGGTGATCGCGCTGTGCGTGCTGATCGGCATCGGCGTGTCGGTATTCATCGTGCGCGGGCTGATGCGCCTGCTCGGCGGCGAGCCGGCGTACGTGGCGCAGATCGCCAACCAGGTGGCGCGCGGCGACCTGTCGATGAGCGTGGCCACCCGCGCCAACGACGACAGCAGCGCGCTGTACGCGATGCGCAGCATGGTCGAGCGGCTGAAGCTGGTGATCGACGGCCAGCGCCGCGTGGTCCACGCCGCCAACCAGGGCGACTTCTCCGAGCGCGTGGCGCTGGACGGGCTGGCCGGGTTCCAGCGCGACATGGGTCAGGGCCTGAACGACCTGGTCGCCACCACCGGCGGCAGCATCCAGGACGTGGTGCGGGTGATGGGCGCGATGTCCGACGGCGACCTGACCCAGACCATCGGCAAGGACTACGCCGGCGCCTACGCCGAGATGAAGAGCTACGTGAACAACACCATCGAACGCCTGTCGCAGGTGGTGGGCGAAGTGAACGGCAGCGCCGAGGCGCTGGCCAGCGCCTCCGAAGAGGTCAGCGCCACCGCGCAGTCGCTGAGCCAGGCCGCCAGCGAGCAGGCCGCCGGCGTCGAGGAGACCAGCGCGTCGATCGAGCAGATGACCGCATCGATCGCGCAGAACACCGACAACGCCAAGGTCACCGACGGCATGGCCAGCAAGGCCTCCAGCCAGGCGATGGACGGCGGCGAATCGGTGCGCGCGACGGTGACGGCGATGAAGCAGATCGCGCAGAAGATCGGCATCATCGACGACATCGCCTACCAGACCAACCTGCTCGCCTTGAATGCGGCGATCGAGGCCGCGCGCGCCGGCGAGCATGGCAAGGGCTTCGCCGTGGTCGCCGCCGAGGTGCGCAAGCTGGCCGAGCGCAGCCAGATCGCCGCGCAGGAGATCGGCGCGGTGGCCAGCTCCAGCGTGGAACTGGCCGAAAGCGCCGGCAAGCTGCTCGACGAGATGGTGCCGTCGATCAAGCGCACCTCCGACCTGGTGCAGGAGATCACCGCCGCCTCCGAGGAGCAGGCCGCGGGCGTGAGCCAGATCAACACCGCGGTCAGCCAGCTCAACCAGACCACCCAGCAGGCCGCCTCCAACTCCGAGGAACTGGCCGCCACCGCCGAGGAGATGAGCGGCCAGGCCGAGCAGCTGCAGCAGCTGATGGCGTTCTTCAAGCTGTCCGCCGCGTCCGCGCCGCCGCGCCGCAAGCCGGTCCAGCGCAAGCCGCAGGCGGCACGCGCGCCGGCGCGGCACACGTTCACCCAGTTCGCCGGCGACCGCCACCTCGCCGTCGCCGGCGAGGCGCCGGACGAAGCCCACTTCGATGCATTCTGAGGACCGGCCATGAATCCGCTCGAGACATCCGCAAGCGCCGGCGCCGATCTGGCCCCGGACCAGTTCCTGACCTTCCTGCTCGGCAAGGAGATGTTCGGGGTCGGCATCCTGGGCATCAAGGAGATCATCGAATACCGCGCGCCGACCGACGTGCCGATGATGCCGCCGGCGCTGCGCGGGGTGATCAACCTGCGTGGCGCGGTGGTGCCGGTGGTGGACCTGCAGCAGCGCTTCGGCCGCCCCGCCAGCGAGATCACCAAGCGCAGCTGCATCGTCATCGTCGAGGTCGCCAACGGCAGCGAGCGCCAGGTGCTCGGGCTGCTGGTGGACGCGGTGAGCGAAGTGCTGGAGATCGCCGCCACCGACATCGCCGCGCCGCCGGCGTTCGGCGCCGGCATCCGCCGCGACTTCATCCACGGCATGGGCAAGGTCGGCGAACGCTTCGTGATCCTGCTCGACGCCGATGCGGTGCTGTCCACGCAGGAGTTCGTCACGATGGGCGGGGCCGACGCGCCCGCCGAGGAAAGCGTCGCCGCGTAGCCGTCACTCCTGGCGCCGCGCCCCGTCCCGCGCCGTTCTTTCCCCAGCCGATCGGATCCGCATGTCGTCCTCGCCCGAACAAACTGTGCTCAGCCAGCTCGGCCCGGTCCTGGTCGTGGACGACAGCCAGGTACAGCGCGAATACGCCATCGCGCTGTGCCAGCGGCTCGGCGCCGACAGCGTCGAAGGCGTGGAGGACGGCTACGCGGCGCTGGCGCGGCTGGCCCGGGAACCGGCGCCCGGCCTGTTGGTCGTGGACCTGGAGATGCCGGGGCTGGACGGCGTGCAGCTGCTCGACGCGCTGGCCCGCCGCGGCGTGCGCGCGCCGATCGTGGTCGCCTCGCAGCGCGGCGCGGCGCTGATCGAATCGGTGCTGCAGCTCGGCCGCGCGGCCGGCCTGCAGGTGCTCGCCGGACTGGAGAAGCCGCTGCGCGCGCACGAGCTGGTCGCGGCGCTGCAGACGCACCCCAGCCCGGTCGCGGTGCCGCGCCGCGACGACGCGGCCGCGCAGGGCGCGCCCACCGATGCGGCGATGCTGCGCGAGGCGCTGCAGCGCGGCGACATCGAGGTCGCCTACCAGCCCAAGGTGGACATGCGCAGCGGCCAGGTGCGCGGCGTGGAAGCGCTGGCGCGCTGGCGGCACCCGCAGTGCGGGCCGATCGCGCCGGACCGCTTCGTCGCCCTGGCCGAGCGCGAGGGCCTGATCCAGCAACTGACCCTGAGCGTCGCCGACCAGGCGCTGGCGCGGCTGGCGGCATGGCGGCAGTCCGGCCTGCCGCTGACGATGGCGATCAACCTGTCGCCGTGCCTGCTGCGCGCGCCGGACCTGCTCGACGCGTTGCGCGAACTGCTGGCGCGGCACGGCGTGGCGCCGGCCGAAGTGGTGCTGGAGATCACCGAGAGCTCGCTGGTCGAATCCAGTTCGCTGGGCATGCTGGCGCGGCTGCGCCTGCTCGGCTTCGGGCTGTCGATCGACGACTACGGCACCGGTTTCTCGTCGCTGCAGCAGCTGACCCGGATCCCCTTCACCGAACTGAAGGTGGACCGCATCTTCGTGCACGACGCCCACCGCAGCCGGCACCTGCGCACGGTGCTGGAATCGGCGCTGGACCTGGCGCGCCGCCTCGGCCTGAGCACCGTCGCCGAAGGCATCGAGACGGCCGAGGACTGGGCGCTGCTGCAACAGCTCGGCTGCGACCTGGGCCAGGGCTATCTGATGGCGCGGCCGATGTCCGGCGGCGCCCTGCCCGGCTGGATGCGCGACCGCCAATCCCACCTCGCCGCGCTGTGCCCGGCGCCACCGTCACCGCCCTTCCATTGAGCCGCCACCGATCATGACCACCGACATCATCACCGAACAGGAATTCGGGCGCTTCCAGCGCTTCATCTTCGACGCCGCCGGCATCACCATCTCGCCGGCGAAGAAGGCGATGCTGTGCGGCCGCCTGGGCAAGCGCCTGAAGGCGCACTCGCTGCAGACCTACACCCAGTACATGAAGCTGCTGGAAAGCCGCGAAGGCAGCGCCGAGGTGCAGACCGCGATTGACCTGCTGACCACCAACGAGACCTATTTCTTCCGCGAACCCAAGCATTTCGACCTGCTGCGCAAGCTGGCCAGCGAACACAAGGGCAGCGCGCCGTTCCGCTGCTGGAGCGCGGCCAGCTCCAGCGGCGAGGAGGCCTACAGCATGGCGATGGTGCTGGACGATGCGATGAACGGGCGCAACTACGAGGTGGTGGGCACCGACATCAGCACCCGCGTGCTGGCCAAGGCGCGCACCGGCCATTACCCGTTGCAGCGCATCGAGCACGTGCCGCCGGCGCTGCTCAAGCGCTATTGCCTGAAGGGGCGCGGCGAGTACGAAGGCAGCCTGCTGATCGACCGCAAGATCCGCGAGCAGGTGCGCTTCCTGCATGCCAACCTCAACACCAAGCTGCCCAACCTGGGCCAGTTCGACGTGATCTTCCTGCGCAACGTGATGATCTACTTCAACGGCCAGACCAAGCGCGAGGTGGTCGCGCGGGTGCTGTCCACGCTCAAGAGCGGCGGCATCTTCTGCATCGGCCACTCCGAAAGCCTGAACGACGTCAGCAGCGACGTGGTGCAGGTGGCGCCGTCGGTGTTCCGCAAGCCGTGACCGCGCCGGCACTCACTGGGAAAACCTCATGAATACGATCAAGGCCATGGTGGTCGACGACTCGGCGGTGGTCCGCCAGGTGCTGGTCGCCGTGCTCAACGGCGCGCCGGGCATCGAGGTGATCGCCTCGGCGGCCGACCCGCTGCTGGCGATGGACAAGATGCGCCAGCAATGGCCGGACGTGATCGTGCTGGACGTGGAGATGCCGAAGATGGACGGCATCACCTTCCTGCGCAAGATCATGAGCGAGCGCCCGACCCCGGTGGTGATCTGCTCCACGCTCACCGAGAAGGGCGCGCGGGTGACCATGGACGCGCTGGCCGCCGGCGCGGTGGCGGTGGTGACCAAGCCCAAGCTGGGCCTGAAGCAGTTCCTGACCGAATCGGCCGACGAACTGATCGCCACGGTGAAGACCGCCGCGCGCGCCAACGTCAAGCGCCTGGCCGCGCGCGCCAGCGCGCCGCCGATGGAGCCGGAGGCCAAGCACAGCGCCGACGTGATCCTGCCGGCGCAGGGCGCGCGGCCGCTGGCGCAGACCACCGAGCGGGTGGTGGCGATCGGCACCTCCACCGGCGGCACCCAGGCGCTCGAGGAAGTGCTGGCCGCGCTGCCGCGGGTCTGCCCCGGCATCGTCGTGGTCCAGCACATGCCGGAGAAGTTCACCGCCGCCTTCGCCGCGCGGCTGGACAACCTGTGCCACATCGCGGTGAAGGAAGCGGCCAACAACGACCGCGTGGTCCCGGGACGCGCGCTGATCGCGCCGGGCGGCAAGCACATGCTGCTGCGCCGCAGCGGCGCGCAGTATTTCGTCGAAGTGGTGGACGGGCCGCCGGTGAACCGGCATCGCCCGTCGGTGGACGTGCTGTTCCGTTCCGCCGCGCGCGCGGCCGGCGGCAACGCGCTGGGCATCATCATGACCGGCATGGGCGACGACGGCGCGGCCGGCCTGCTGGAGATGCGCCAGGCCGGCGCGCGCACCGTGGCCCAGGACGAGCAGACCAGCATCGTGTTCGGCATGCCCAAGGAAGCGATCAAGCGCGGCGGCGCGGAGAAGGTGCTGCCGCTGGGCGCGATGGCGCGCGAGATCGTGCAGCACCTCGGCTAGCGCGATTTCGGATCCGGATGCAGCGACTTGTGGGAGCGACTTCAGTCGCGACGGGCTTTACCGATAATGCCTGTCGCGACTGAAGTCGCTCCCACATGGATCGTCTCGCCGCAGCCCCTACAGCTGCGACTCCAGCGGCAACCAGCCGATCACCCGCGCCGCGGCGCGGCGCCCGATGCCCGCTTCCGGCTCGCGGTCCCAGCTGCGCGGCGGCTGCGCCGCGTCGTCGTGCCAGCGCAGCGCACCGTCCTGCAGCGCCAGCCGGTAGCTCACCGGCGCCGACACCTTGGCCGCGTACAGCCGCTCCAGCTCGGCCGCCGCGGCGCGGTCGCGGAACAGCAGGCCCATCTCGGTGTTGAGGTTCATCGAACGCGGGTCGAGGTTGAACGAGCCGATGAAGCCGCCGCGCCCGTCGACCACGAAGGCCTTGGTGTGCAGGCTCGCGCCGCTGGAGCCGAACAGGCTGCCGCCCGGGTCGCCCTCGGGCTTGAGCTCGAACAGCGACACGCCCTGGCGCAGCAGCGGCGCCCGGTAGCCGGCGTAGCCGCCGTGCACCGCGACCACGTCGTTGGCGGCCAGCGAGTTGGTCAGCACGCCGACCGCCACCCCGCGCCGGCGCAGCTGGCCGATCCAGCGCATGCCCTCCTCGCCCGGCACGAAGTACGGCGAGATCAGCTTGAGCTCGCGCTGCGCGTGCGCCATCTCGCCGACCAGCACCGGCGTCATCCAGTCCGCGCGCGGCGGCGCGCCTTCGGCCTTCTCCGGGGGGTCGGACACGATCCGGGCATCGGCACTCCAGTGGATCGGCCGCTCGCCCTCGACCAGGTTGCGCACGCTGGGCGCCTGCCGCAGGCGCTGCACGTAGGGGTGCGCCCGCGCCGAGCGCAGGCCGGCGTCGAGGCTGGCGCGCAGCCTGGCCAGCGCGTCCGGCTCGGCCTGCACCAGGGCGCCGAGCGGCACCGCGGTGCGGCTGTTCCAGTAGGCGTCGAAGATCTGCGCGGCCTGCGCCACCGCCGGCCCGACCACCGCCGCGTCGGTATCCATGAAGTTGGTGTCGCGCGCCGCATCGAAATACTCGTCGCCGATGTTGCGCCCGCCGACCACGGCCATGCGCCCGTCGGCGATCCAGGCCTTGTTGTGCATGCGGCGGTTGACGCTGACCAGCCGCAGCGCCATCTCCACGCCGCGCATCAGCGTGCCTTCGCGCGCGCGGGTGGGATTGAACAGCCGCACTTCGATCAGCGGATGGCTGTCCAGCGCGGCCAGCACCGACTTGCTGCCGTGCACGTTCATGTCGTCCAGCAGCAGGCGCACGCGCACGCCGCGGTCGGCGGCGCGCAGCAGCTCGTTGTGCAGCAGGTTGCCGGTGAAGTCCGGGCGCCAGATGTAGTACTGCAGGTCCAGGCTGCGCCCGGCCGCGCGCGCCGCCACCGCGCGCACCGCGAAGGCGTCGATGTTGTCGGGCAGGATCACCATGCCGCTGCGCCCGGGGTGGGCCGCGGTCAGCGGCGCCACCACGCGGTCGATCGGCGTGCGCAGCGCGTCCGCCGGCAGCGCATGGCTGGCCGGGCCGCGCACCCGGTCGGCGAAGCGGCCGTAGCCGTACAGCGTCGCCAACGAGGCCAGCACGAATGCCGCCAGCGCGATGCCGCTCCACTTCAGCGTTTTCTTCTTCATTGCCTGCTTCCCGGGAAGTCGGCGCAGTGTAGGCAATGCGATGTGTAGGCGGCTGCGCGGCCGCCGCCGTGCTGCGCCGGCGCGCGGCCGTGGAGCAACCCAGCGCTGTTGCGGATGATGCCGCTGGACAGGAACAGGCCCTCGATGTAGTGGCCTTGCCGATGGCGCTGGTGCCGGAGCGGTTGAGGTAGATGTCGTAGTCGAAGCCGGTGTCGCCCAGCGGGCCGCGCCCGCGCCTCAGCCCGAGTTGATGTGCTCCTTGCAGTACAGCCGCCGGTACGCGGTCGGGGTCATGCCCAGGCGCTGGCGGAAGATGCGGCGGAAGTAGCCGCCGTCGCTGAAGCCGGCACGCTGCGCGACCTCATCGACGGTGCAGGTGTTCACCAGCAGCAGCTTCTCGGCGAAGGCGATGCGCTGGCGGTGGATCGCCTCGGTCAGCGTGGTGCCGAACGCGCGCCGGTAGATGCGCCCCAGATAGTCCGGATTGCAATGCAGTTGCGCGGCCAGCGTGGACGCGTTGAGCGCGGTGTGGAACTGGGTGCCGATCAGCTGCCTGGCGCGGTACGCCAGCGCCACCCCGGCGCGATCGGAATCGTGCGGGTCCGGCCAGGCGCCGGCCACGCACTGCAGCATCGACAGCACGATCGGCTCGAGCATCGGCAGCGCGCGCCGCTCCTCCTGTTCGCTGAGGAACCAGCGGAACAGGCCGACGAAGCGTTCCGGGTCGCGGATCGCGGTGCGCTGCGGCATCGACAGCGCCACCGCATGGTCCGCCGCGGCCACGCCCGGTTCCAGTTCGAAATGCACCCAGTAGAAGCGCAGCTCGTCGGGAAAGCGGCCCAGGCCGGCGTGCTCGCGTCCCGGCCACAGGATCAGGGTCTCGCCGGGGCCGATGTGGAAGTCGGTGTCCTGCTCGCGGATCGACAAGGTGCCGCGCTCGACGAAGATCAGCTCGTAGGACTGGATCACCCGCGCCGGATGCGCGCCGACCCCGCGGGAAATGAACAGGCCGCCGTTCTGGACCCGGATCGGATAGGCGACTGCGAGTTCGAGCATGTCGGAAGCGTCTCCCCGCCACGAATGGCACGCTGCACTGCAGCAATGATGGCGCGGCATGGCCGCGTGCGCCGCCGCGGCCGCGCAGGTCGGAATCGTACCGTTTTTATACCGCGCCGGCTCTTGTTCCGGCGCCGGCGGCGTGCGACGTTGGCCTGGCGCCGCGAACCGCGCCTCCCGCAAGGAAACGTACCGTTGAATGCGACCGCCGTTCCCGCCGCCGCAGCCGGCGCCAGCCCGGCGGCCACGCACAAGCTCTCGCGCGTGGAGAAGTTCGGCTACGGCCTGGGCGATGCCGGCGGCACCATCGTCACCTGCCTGATCGCCAATTTCCTCACCTTCTTCTACACCGACGTGTTCGGCCTGACTCCGGCGCTGGTCGGCACCCTGTTCACCGTGCTGCGCGTCGCCGACGCGGTGTCCGACCCGCTGATGGGCATGCTCGCCGACCGCACCCGCAGCCGCTGGGGCCGCTTCCGCGGCTGGCAGCTGTGGATCGCGCTGCCGATCGGCATCGCCTGCGTGCTGACCTTCAGCACCCCGCAACTGGGCTACGCGGCCAAGGTGGCCTACGCCTTCGCCAGCTATTTCCTGCTGTCGCTGTGCTACACCGCGATCAACGTGCCGTACTGCGCGCTGATCAACAGCATGACCGGCGACCACCGCGAAGTGGTCTCGGCGCAGTCGTGGCGTTTCGTGCTGTGCGGCGTCGCCGGCTTCCTGGTCTCGGTCGGCCTGCCGTGGCTGGTGCGGGTGCTCGGCGACGGCGACGCCGCGCGCGGCTACCAGCTCGGCGTGGGCCTGCTCAGCGGGCTGGCGGTGGCGATGTTCCTGTGCTGCTTCTTCGCCGTGCGCGAGCGCGTGCCGGTCAGCCTGCTGGGCGAGGCGAGCATCGGCCAGCACCTGCGCGGGCTGCTGCGCAACGACCAGATGCGCCTGGTGCTGCTGATGTCCTTCCTGCTGATCAACGTGTTCAACATCCGCGGCGGCGGCTACCTGTACTTCATCACCTACGTGCTGGGCGGCAGCGCCGGCTACGCCTCGCTGTTCTTCGCGATGGTGGCGCTGGCCACGGTGCTCGGCGCGATCGTGGTCAACGCGCTGTGCCGCCGCTTCGATCCGCTGGCGCTGTACCTGCACACCAACCTGGCGCTGGCCGCGCTGGGCGTGCTGCAGTGGTGGATGCCGACCGGTCCCGGGCAGCAGACGCTGTGGCTGGGGCTGATCTTCGCCAACTGCCTGGTGCTGGGCTTCGCGCTGCCGCTGCACTTCTCGATCATGGCCTTCGCCGACGACTACGGCGCCTGGAAGAACCGGGTGCGTTCCTCCGGCATCAATTTCGCCTTCAACCTGTTCTGCATCAAGCTGGCCTGGGCCTCGAGCGCGGTGGTGATCAGCTACCTGTTCGTGCGCGTGGGCTACCGCGCCGGCGCCGAACACCAGACCGCCGCCTCGCTGCAGGCGATCACCCTGCTGGAAACGCTGATTCCCGCGGCCATCCACCTGCTGCTGGCCGCGGTGATCTACCGCTGCCGCCTGCGCCGGCCGCTGCTGGCCGAGGTCGCCGCCGACCTGGCCGCGCGCCCGGTGCACTGACGCCCTTCCCTCTCTCCCCCTCCAAGGATCGACTCCTCCATGCCGCTTTCGCTCGCCCCGCCGCCCGAACTCCCGCTCGACCGCCTGCGCATCGCCGATCCGTTCTGGCAGCGTTACCAGCGCCTGGTGCAGGAGGTGGTGCTGCCCTACCAGTGGGATGCGCTCAACGACCAGGTGGCCGACGCCGAGCCCAGCCACGCGATCGAGAACTTCCGCATCGCCGCCGGCCGCAGCGACGGCGCGTTCTACGGAATGGTGTTCCAGGACAGCGACGTGGCCAAATGGCTGGAAGCGGTGGCCTACCTGCTCGCGCAGCATCCCGATCCGGCGCTGGAACGCGATGCCGACGCCACCATTGAGCTGATCGGCGCCGCGCAGCAGGCCGACGGCTACCTCAACACCTATTTCACCGTGAAGGCGCCGGAGCAGCGTTGGACCAACCTGGCCGAATGCCACGAGCTGTATTGTGCCGGGCACATGATCGAGGCCGGCGTCGCCTACCACCAGGCCACCGGCAAGCGCGCGTTGCTGGACATCGTGTGCCGGCTCGCCGACCACATCGACGCGACCTTCGGCCCCGGCCCCGACCAACTGCACGGCTACCCCGGGCATCCGGAGATCGAACTGGCCCTGATGCGCCTGTACGAAGCCACCGGCGAGCCGCGCTACCTGGCGCTGACCCGCTACTTCGTCGAGCAGCGCGGCCGCACCCCGCACTACTACGACGAGGAATACGAAAAGCGCGGCCGCAGCTTTTTCTGGGGCGGCCACGGGCCGGCGTGGATGATCGAGGACAAGGCCTACAGCCAGGCGCACGTGCCGGTCGCGCTGCAGACCACCGCGGTGGGCCACGCGGTGCGCTTCGTCTACCTGTATGCCGGCGTGGCGCACCTGGCGCGGCACAGCGGCGATGCGCAGCTGCGCGCGACCTGCGAGCGGCTGTGGGAGAACACCACCCAGCGGCAGATGTACCTGACCGGCGCGATCGGCGCGCAGAGCTACGGCGAGGCCTTCAGCGTCGACTACGACCTGCCCAACGACACCGCCTACAACGAAAGCTGCGCCTCGATCGGGCTGATGATGTTCGCCAACCGCATGCTGCAGCTGGCGCCGGACAGCCGCTACGCCGACGTGATGGAGCGCGCGCTGTACAACACGGTGCTGGCCGGCATGGCGCTGGACGGGCGCCATTTCTTCTACGTCAATCCGCTGGAGGTGCATCCGCCCACGGTGCACGGCAACCACACCTTCGACCACGTCAAGCCGGTGCGCCAGCGCTGGTTCGGCTGCGCCTGCTGCCCGCCGAACATCGCCCGCGTGCTGACCTCGCTCGGCCACTACATCTACACCCGCCGCGACGACACCTTGTACGTGAACCTGTACGTGGGCAGCGACGCGGCCCTCGAGGTGGACGGGCAGACGCTGACCCTGCGCCAGCGCGGCGAATACCCCTGGCAGGAACAGGTCGAGCTGAGCGTGGACTGCGACGCGCCGGTCCAGGCCGCGCTGGCGCTGCGCCTGCCGGACTGGTGCCGCACGCCGCAGCTGCGCCTCAACGGCGAGGCGGTGGCGATCGAGGAAAACCTGCAGCACGGCTACTGCGTGCTGCGCCGGCGCTGGCAGCGCGGCGACCGGCTGGAACTGCGGCTGCCGATGCCGGTGATGCGGGTCAGCGGCCATCCGCGCGTGCGCCATCTGGCCGGCAAGGTCGCGTTGCAGCGCGGGCCGCTGGTGTACTGCCTGGAGCAGGCCGACAACGGCGCGCAGCTGCACCAGCTGCGCCTGCCCGCCACCGCCGCGATCCGCACCGCGCCGGGCGACGGCACCCTGGCCGGCCAGGTGCTGCTGCAGGCCGACGGCGAGCGCCTGCACGGCGGCGACGATGCGCAGGCCGACGCGTCGCCGCTGTACCGCTACGACGCGCCGCCGCGGGCGCGGCAGGCGCAGACCCTGACCTTCGTGCCCTACTTCGCCTGGGCCAACCGCGGCGAGGGCGAGATGCGGGTGTGGGTGGACACGTGCGGCGACGGCTGACGGCCGCGAACCTGCGCGGCGACGGTCCGCGCAGGCGCGCCTGGCACGGGCGTGCCTTGCGCGCCGTCGCCGCGGCCGCCTACCAGATGCGCACGCGCTCGGCGTCCGGCCGCAGCATCGCGTCGCCGGCCTTGCACTGGAACGCCTGCGCATAGGCCGGCAGGTTCGACGGCGCGGCGATCGCGCGGAACCTGGCCGGCGCGTGCGGATCGGTGTTCAGCCGCACCTTCAGTTCGCCGTCGGTGAAGTTGCGCCGCCACACCGTGGCCCAGTTCATGAAGAAGCGCTGCTGCTGGGTGTAGCCGTCGATGCGGCGGTCGCGCTGCGGGTCCTGCTTCAGCGCCATCTGCAACGCGTCATAGGCCACGGTCAGTCCGCCGAGGTCGCCGATGTTCTCGCCCAGGGTCAGCTTGCCCTTCACCTTCAGGCCCGGCGCCGCCTCGTAGGCGTCGAACTGCGCCACCAGCCGGTCGGTGCGCTGGGTGAACAAGGCGCGGTCCTGCGGCGTCCACCAGTTGTCGAAGTTGCCCTGGGCGTCGAACTGGCTGCCCGAATCGTCGTAGCCGTGCATCATCTCGTGGCCGATCACCGCGCCGATGCCGCCGTAGTTGAGCGCCGGATCGGCGCCGGGATCGAAGAACGGCGGCTGCAGGATCGCGGCCGGGAACACGATCTCGTTGCGGGTGGCGTTGTAGTAGGCGTTGACCGTCTGCGGGGTCATGTGCCACTCGCGCTTGTCCACCGGCTTGCCGATCTTGTCGAGCATGTAGCGGTAGTTGAACGCGCGCGCGGCCTGCACGTTCTCCAGGTAGCTGGACGCGGTGGTGCGCAGCCCGCTCCAGTCGCGCCAGCGGTCCGGGTAGCCGATCTTGGGGGTGAAGCTGGCCCATTTCTCCAGCGCGCGCTGCCGGGTCTGCGGGCTCATCCAGTCCAGCCGCTGCAGCCGCGCCTTCAGCGCCAGCGACAGGTTGTCGACCAGGTGCTGCATCTGCTGCTTGGACTGGGCCGGGAACGCCGCCTGCACGTACAACTGCCCCAGCGCCTCGCCCATGCTCTCGTTGACCGTGCCGAGCACGCGCTTCCAGCGCGGCAGCATCTGCTTCTGTCCGCGCAGGGTCTGCTGGTAGAAGGCGAAGTTGGCCTGCTCGAACGGATGGCTCAGGTACGGCGCCGCGTCGTCGAGGGTGTGGAAGCGCAGGTAGGCCTGCCAGGTCTCCGCCGGCACCTCGCCCAGCATCCTGTCCAGCTCGGCGAAGAAGCCCGGCTGCGCCAGCGAGAACGTGCCGGCCGCCGGCACCTGCAGCACGTCGAAGAACGCGGCCCAGTCCAGGCGCGGGGTGATCGCGTTGGCGGCGGCCACGTCGACCGGGTTGTAGCGCTTGGCCGGATCGCGCAGCTCGATGCGCGACAGCGAGGCGTTGGCCAGCCGCGTCTCGAACGCCAGCACGTCCTGCGCCTGGCGCGCGGCCTGCGCTTGCGGCGTGCCGGACAACTGCAGCAGCTGCGCGACGTACTTCACGTACGCCTCGCGGATGCCGGCATGCGCGGCATCGGTGTAGTAGCCCTTCTCCGGCAGGCCCAGGCCACCCTGCCCGGCATAGGCGATCATCTGCCCGGAGTTCTTGTAGTCGGCATTGGCGCCGAACGAGAACAGCATGCCCTGGCCCTGCGCGTAGCGCTGGCGCAACCAGGCGACGATGGCCGGCGCGTCGCGCAGCTGCGCGATCGCCTGCAACTGCGGCTGCAGCGGCGCCAGCCCGGCCGCGTCGATCGCGGCCTGGTCCGAGCCGGTGTGCCAGATGTCGGCGAGCTTGGCCTGGATCGAACCCGGCTGCGCGCGCGCGGCGGCGAGCTTGTCCATCAACGCGTGCTGGACCGCCAGCGAGCGTTCGCCGAGCAGTTCGAAGCTGCCCCAGGTGGTGCGGTCGGCCGGCACCGGGTTCGCCGCCAGCCACTTGCCGTTGACGAAGCCGTTGAGGTCGGCGCAGGCATCCACCGACGGGTCCAGATCGGCGCTGCGCAGGCTGATCGGCGGCGCGTCGGCCGCGCCTGGCGCCGGCGCGGGCGCCGCTTCCGCGGCATGGGCGGCCGCGGGCAGTGCGGCGACACCGGCAGCGATGGCGAAGGCAAGCGCCGCGGGCGCGAGGCGACGAGGAATCATGCGGGTCTCCGGCAATGGACGAGCGCGCCTGGCCGGCGCAATGGCCCAGGGTAGCGGTCGCGCGCGGCGCGACCTTGGGCCAAAGGTCATGCGCCGCGGCACGAACGCCCCCCGCCTGCGGCCCATGCGCCGGCGTCCGGTCGGCCTGCGGCGCGCGCTGCAGGCCACGCTCACGGCCAGCAAGCGAGCGAGCGCCGCGACGCTGGATCGCCTGCGCTACACCGCCGCCAGGATCGCCTGGCGCTGCCGCTCGTATTCGGCCTGATCGATCACGCCCCGGGCATGCAGGTCCTCGAGCGTGCGCAGGCGCGCTTCCACCGTGGCCGCGGGCGGCAACGGCGGCGGTGCCGATCCGGCCACCATCGACGGATGCGAATGCCGGCGCGCACGCACCGCCAGCCACACCACCACGCCGATCAATACCGGGAACCCGAGCAACACCAGCAGGACCAACGCATGCCAGATGCTGACACCACCCATGTAGCGCTCCTTGTCGTCTTCGAGATCCCCGCACGATTGCGGCGATCATGGGAACGGCCGCGACTTCGCGTGTGGCGCTCCCTCGCCGCCGCGGAAGACCGCGAGGGTGCGCGAATGCAGCGACCGATGCGTTGCTGGCCGGCAGCCGAGCGCCGTGCGCTCGCCATCCGGCGCCGTCTCGCGATTACTTGGCCTTGCCCTGGTTGGCGACGGCCTCGGCGGCCTTCTTCGCCGCTTCCGGATCGCCGAGGTAACGGTAGGACTGCACCTTCAGCTCGTCGTCCAGTTCGAACAGCAACGGGATGCCCGTGGGGATGTTCAGCTCGAGGATGTCCTCGCGCGAGACGTCGTTGAGGTACTTGTACAGCGCGCGCAGCGAATTGCCGTGCGCGGTGACCAGCACCGTCTGCCCAGCCTTCAGCTGCGGGGCGATGGCGTCGTGCCAGTACGGCAGCACGCGCTCGAGCGTGGTCGCCAGCGACTCGGTGGCCGGCAGCGCGTTGCGGTCGAGCGTGGCGTAGCGGCGGTCGTGCAGCGGATGGCCCGGGTCCTCGGCATCCATCGGCGGCGGCGGGATATCGTAGGAACGGCGCCAGATCTTGACCTGGTCCTCGCCGTGCTTGGCCGCGGTCTCGGCCTTGTCCAGGCCCTGCAGGCCGCCGTAGTGGCGCTCGTTGAGGCGCCAGCTCTTGCGCACCGGCAGCCAGTCCTGGTCCAGCGCCTGCAGCGCGCCCTGCAGGGTATGGATCGCGCGCTTGAGCACCGAGGTGTGCGCCACGTCGAACTGCAGCCCCTCCTCGCGCATCAGCCGGCCGGCGGCGGCGGCTTCCAGCCGGCCCTGCTCGGTGAGGTCCACGTCCACCCAGCCGGTGAAGCGGTTATCCAGGTTCCACTGGCTCTGGCCATGGCGCAACAGTACGAGTTTGCGGGTCACTGCGACGGTCTCCGTTGGGGGATGCGTGGGGTCGTGCGGCCCTGGATTGTAGCGGGATCGCCGCAAGGGGATGCCGCGGCGGCCGTATCGGGAATCGGCGAGCGCATTTTCGATCCAGGCGATGCCCTTCGTGGGAGCGACTCCTGTGGGAGCGACTTCAGTCGCGACGGGATTCCCGGCAAAGCCCGTCGCGACTGAAGTCGCTCCTGCAACGCTTTGCCAGCTGCAAGACCAAGTCAAAAACTCGCCATCCAACGTGGCCATCTCCGTCGCCTGGCGAGCGCAGCGCCGCCACGCCCGCCGTCATCGCAAGCGCACCGGCCTGCACGCCACGGCCACGACCGCGGCGCGATCATCGGCGCATGGATACTTCCCCGCACAGCCCGGTGTTCGGCGACTGGGACGGCAGCGTCGTGCAGGCGCGCGCATTGCAGGCCACGCTGGCGCAGCGGGTCCGCCTGGTCGACGAGGCACCGGCGGCGCCGCGCTGGCTGGGCGGTTTCGACGTCGGCTTCGAAGACGACGGGCGCATCACCCGCGCCGCGGCGGTGCTGCTCGACGCCGACACCCTGCAGCCGCGGCAGCTGGAGATCGCACGCGTGCCGACCTCCATGGCGTACGTGCCGGGGCTGCTGAGCTTCCGCGAACTGCCCGCGCTGCTGGCGGCCCTGGCACGGCTGGCGCACGCGCCGGATCTGGTGTTCGTCGATGGCCAGGGCATCGCGCATCCGCGCCGGCTCGGCATCGCCGCGCATTTCGGCGTGGTCACCGGCCTGCCCAGCATCGGCGTGGCGAAGAAACTGCTCGCCGGCCGCTGCGCCGAGCCCGGCCCTGCGCCGGGCGAGCGCAGTCCGATCGTGCACCGCGGCGACACCGTCGGCTGGGCGCTGCGCAGCAAGGCGCGCTGCAAGCCGCTGATCGTCTCGCCCGGGCACCGCGTGTCGGTGGACGGCGCGGTGGCGTGGACGCAGCGCTACCTGCGCGGCTACCGCCTGCCGGAGCCGACCCGGCTCGCCGACCGCCTCGCCTCTCGCCGCGGCGAGATGCCGCTCGTCGACGCCGACGCGCCATCCCTGTTCGGCCGCGACGACGCCGCGCCGTAGCGCCTGCGGGCGCGGCGACGCGACGGGCGGCGAGCCTGCGCAGCGGCCTCCATCTGCGCGAGCCGAACGAAGCGGCGGCGCAGCGCCTACTGCGCGGACGCTAGTTCGCCCGGCCGCGGCACGCCGGCGACGAGCACGCCGGTACAGGACACTGCGTCTTGCCGCGCCGCACTGCCGCCGCCGCGGCGCGCATGCGAAGCTGGCGGCTCCTTTCCCCGGAGCCGCTGCAATGACCACGCTGATCGCCCCCCGCGTCCACGACATCGGCGGCTTCCAGGTGCGCCGCGCCGTGCCCAGCCTGCAGGCGCGCAGCGTCGGGCCGTTCGTGTTCGTCGACCACATGGGCCCGGCGGTCTTCGAACCGGGGCACGGCGTCGACGTGCGTCCGCATCCGCATATCGGCCTGGCCACGGTCACCTTCCTGTGGTCGGGCGAGATCGGCCATCGCGACACGCTGGGCTCGGACCAGGTGATCCGCGCCGGCGACGTCAACTGGATGACCGCCGGGCGCGGCATCGCCCATTCCGAGCGCACCCCGGCGCCGGAACGCGCCCAGCCGCATCCGCTGCACGGCATGCAGACCTGGGTGGCGCTGCCGCGCTCGGCCGAGGAAACCGAGCCGGCGTTCTACCACCACGCCGCAGCGACGCTGCCGCAGCAGCGCCGCGACGGGGTCTGGCTGCGGGTGATCGCCGGCCGCGCCTACGGCGAGGAATCGCCGGTCAAGGTGTTCGCCGACACCCTCAATGTGGCGCTGGACCTGGCGGCCGACGCGGAAATCGACCTGGACGCCGGGCACGTGCAGCGCTCGCTGTACATCCTCGAAGGCGAGGCGCAGCTGGACGGTACCGACGTGCCGGCGCGCCACCTGATCCTGCCCGAGCCCGGCGCGCGCGGCCGGCTGCGCGCCAAGACCCCGCTGAAGGCGATGCTGATGGGCGGCGAGCCGCTGGACGGCCCGCGCCACCTGTGGTGGAACTTCGTGTCCAGCTCCACCGAACGCATCGAGCAGGCCAAGCAGGACTGGCGCGACGGACGCTTCGGGCTGATCCCCGGCGACGACCAGGAATTCATCCCGCTGCCCGAGCCTGGCAAGTAAGGGCTGCCGGCACGCTGGGCCGCCGCCGCGTCCGCAGCGGCGACCGTGGCCGTGCATGACTACGGCACAAACGTTGAACTGAGGCCGTCCGCACTATTCAATGGCGGAACCGCCCACACGGGGCGGCGCCTTTCATGACACGGAGCTCGTTATGTCAATGACCAAACGCCTGACGGCGGAATTTCTCGGTACGTTCTGGCTGGTACTCGGCGGCTGCGGCAGCGCGGTGCTCGCCGCCAAGTTCGGTGGCGACGGCAACCCCCTGGGTATCGGCCTGCTCGGGGTCGCGCTGGCGTTCGGCCTGACCGTGCTGACTGGCGCGTACGCGTTCGGCCATATTTCCGGCGGCCATTTCAACCCGGCGGTCAGCCTCGGCCTGTGCGCCGGCGGACGCTTCCCCATGGCCGACGTGCTGCCCTACGTGGTGGCGCAGGTGGCCGGCGCGATCGTGGCCGGATTCGTCTTGCTGCAGATCGCCCAGGGCGCGCCCGGCTTCGCGATCGATCCGGGCCAGGCCGGCGCATTCGCCAGCAATGGATACGGCGCGTTGTCGCCCGGGGGCTATTCGCTGGTTGCCGCCCTGCTGTGCGAAGTGGTGCTCACCGCGGTGTTCCTGCTGGTCATCATGGGCGCGACCCACCAGAACGCACCGGCCGGATTCGCCCCGATCGCGATCGGCCTGGCGCTGACCCTGATCCACCTGATCAGCATCCCGGTGACCAACACGTCGGTCAATCCGGCCCGTTCGACCGGCGTGGCGCTGTTCGCCGGCAGCGGCGCGATCGGCCAGCTCTGGCTGTTCTGGGTCGCCCCGCTGCTCGGCGGCGTGATCGGTGGCGCGCTCTACCGCGTGCTTGGCAGGCGCTGAACACCGCACCGCGTCCACGCCGCAATGCCGGCGTGGACGCGGCCGGACATCACATCCGGCACGCTACCTGCTGCCGACCGACCCGGGCAATCGCGTCCGCGGCGCGATCGCGGCTTCGCGGCTCGGAGCGAGGCTTGCGGATCGCCGCAGCCGGATCGGCACGCCAATTGTCAAGTGCCGCCAGCTGGGCTATGGTTCGGGACAGCGGCCGGGGCAACTGCAGCCGCACACACCGGGACACGCACTGCGTAGGGGTATGCACTGCACGGATCCCGCAATGGAACGAGGGTGACGTGGCGTGCCGGCCTGCGTGGGCGTGCGCTGAAAAGATCGAGACCGTCGCACTGCGGCGGCGCATGGGGACATCGCGAATGAGGCTTGCAAACTGGCTTACCGGCTCCTTGGT
The DNA here is from genome assembly GCF_017163755.1 of Xanthomonas sp. GTDB lineage: Bacteria > Pseudomonadota > Gammaproteobacteria > Xanthomonadales > Xanthomonadaceae > Xanthomonas_A. The sequence continues at coordinate 529 of NZ_JAFIWC010000020.1, read as the reverse complement.
TCTGGCCGCCATCCTGCCTGCGGCCGCCGCCATGGCGCAGCAGGCGCAGAACTGTCCGCCACTGCCGCCGCAGGCGAAGCTGCAGTGGAACGAGCGCAGCGACAAGGGCTTCATCGTGTGCCGGGCCATGGCCGCCGACGGCCGCCAGGTGCTGGGCATGATGCTGACCGCGCGCGACCCGAACATCCCGCTGGCGCGCAACCTGCGCGAAGAGAAAGGCAGCATCGCCGGCGAGAGCATGCACTGGTACCGGCCCGACCTGGGCGGCGTCGACGCCCCCGGCCTGGCCTCGCGCCGCGTCACCGTGGTCGAGCTGGGCGAGGACCACTACGCGCAGGTCTGGATCGACGCCGGCGACGTGCAGGAGCTGCAATCGCTGCAGTCGCTGGTGCAGGGCCTGGACATGAGTCCGACCCGGCTGGCGCTGGATCGCTGACTGTCCGCGAAGTCCTTGTAGGAGTCAACTGTCATGCAGGAGCGATCCCAGGAGGGGCATAAGGCGCTCGATCACGCGCGATGGCGTTGAGCC
>NZ_JAFIWC010000001.1 GCF_017163755.1 Xanthomonas sp. | reverse complement strand
GACCAGCACTACCGCCAGGCGATCACCTCGGCCGGCTTCGGCTGCATGGCCGCGCTGGATGCCGAGCGTTTCCTGGAACAGGACGCGTGAAGCGCGGCGCGCACCTGGCCACGGCGGTGCGCGGCCGATGACGCGCGGCGCCGACGTGGCGGTGATCGGCGGCGGCCAGTCGGCGTTGGCCGCCGGTTACTTCCTCAAGCGCACCGGGCTGTCGTTCGTGCTGCTCGACGACCAGCCCGAGCCCGGCGGCGCATGGCTACACGCGTGGCCGTCGTTGCGCCTGTTCTCGCCGGCGGCCTACAACGCGTTGCCCGGCTGGCCGATGCCCGCGGGCGCCAGCGGCACGCCGACGCGCGAGGAGGTGGTCGCGTATCTGCGCGCCTACGAGCAGCGCTATGCGTTGCCGGTGCGGCGTCCGCTGTCGGTGCTGGCGGTGGAGCGGGGCGAGGACGGATTCCGGCTCCGCGATGCGTCCGGCGGCGTGCATGGGGCCAAGGCGGTGATCAGCGCCACCGGTACCTGGCGGCGGCCGTTCGTGCCGGCGTATCCGGGCGCGGACGCGTTCGCCGGCAGCCAGACCCATTCGGCGCACTACGCAGGCCCTGCCGCCTATGCCGGCAGGCGCGTGCTGGTGGTGGGCGGCGGCAATTCGGGCGCGCAGATCCTGGCCGAGGTGTCGCAGGTGGCGCAGACGCTGTGGGTCACCGCGCAGCCGCCGCGGTTCCTGCCCGACGACGTCGACGGCCGCGTGTTGTTCGAACGCGCCACCGAACGCTGGCGCGCGCAGCAGCAGGGCCGCGACCCGGCACCGCCGGCCGGCGGCTTCGGCGACATCGTGATGCTGCCGCCGGTGCGCCAAGCGCGTGCGCGCGGGGTGCTGGTGTCGCGCCCGCCGTTCGCGCGTTTCACCGCCACGGGCGCGGCCTGGGCCGATGGCACGCACGTGCAGTTCGATGCGGTGATCTGGTGCACCGGGTTCAAGCCGGCGCTGCAGCACCTGCAGGCGCTGGGCGTGGTCGATGCCGCCGGCCGGGTCGAGGTCGACGGCTCGCGCGCGCTGGCGCCGCCGGGGCTGTGGCTGCTCGGCTATGGCGACTGGTGCGGGATCGCGTCGGCGACGCTGGCCGGCGTGACCCGCGCCGCACGCGCGGCCGTGCAGCAGGTGCAGGCGTTCGTCGATGCTGGTGGTGGTGATGCCGACGCGCCGGTGGATGGAGTCGCACGCGGCCGCTAGCGCATTCCAACTCGAGTTCCAGCCCACGTGTTGGCGGTCGGCGAATTCGTGTAGCCAGTGCTGTAGCCAGCTCCCGCAAGGCTCGCGGTGAGCTCAATGGATGCAAGGGGGGAAGGGACTCCAGCCCCGCTTTGGCCGAAGTCGGTGCGGTTGCTGGCGGCGCTGGTCCCGGATTGCTCGCCGACGTCGGCCTGCTGCCGCCGGGCGTGCGCAACGAACGCGAGCCGCTTGCTCTACAAGGGCCGCAGTGCCGAATTGCTGTGGGGAGGGATTTCAACACGACAGGCTTCCCACGCCAGTTCCGGCCGATCCGGTGGCCTCCCGGATCGCTCTCTCGCCACGCGCCGATTAGTGTGAGGCGGCTGCGTTGGCTCGCGCCGCCGCGCACGCATAGTGCCAGTATCCGCATGACCGACCGGACGCGTCCGGCCGGCCATGCACAGGCGACGCTGGAAGGCCGAGGCCTTACCAGCGGTACGCCGCCGAGACCTGGTAGGTGCGCCCGGCGATCGGGCGGCCCATGAACACCCCGCCGGTGGCCGCGCCCGGCACGCGCACGTTGCCTTCGGTCAGGCCCAGTTCGTTGCTGACGTTGCTGCCGCTGGCGGTGACCTCCCAGTGGTCGCCCACGTGCAGGCTGGCGCCGACATCGATCATGTCGTAGGACGGCAGGCGCTGGGTGTTGGCCAGGTCGGCGAAGCGGTCGCCGATGTAGGAATAGGTGGCGAACAGCCGCAGGTCGCCGAACGGCAGCATCCAGTAGTAGCTGGGGGTGAGCCGGAACTGCCGCTTCGGCTGGCGCATCACCTGGTTGTCGGTGTACTCGCGGTAGTTGCGGTATTTCGCATCCAGCCACACGCCGGTGCCGGCCAGTTCGAAGCCGCCGAACGGGCGGATCGCGCCCTCCACTTCCACGCCGTAGGCGCGCGAGTCGCCGACCGCGGTGAAGTTGCTGCCGTCGGCCAGGAACGCCTGGTACGGCGAGTTCTTGAACGTGTTGTAGAACGCGGTCAGGTACAGGTCGTAGAGCTTGCTGCCGGACTTCAGGCCCAGTTCGTACTGGTCCACGTCCTGCACCTTGGTCTGGCCGTCGCGCAGGTTGTCGAAGCCGGGGAACTTGTAGCCGGAGTTGGCGCGCGCGAACAGGCTGTTGTTCTCGTTCAAGGTGAAGTTCACGCCCACCGTCCACGAGAACTCGTCGTCGTCCTGGTCGATGCGCCGGTAGCCGGGCAGCGAGATCGAGGTCGCGTTGTCGTAGAGCGTGTCCGGGTTGCCGTCCAGGTCCACCGTGGCGGTGTCGTGCACGGTGCCGTCCACGCTCTGCCGCTCGTAGCGCGCGCCCATGTCCAGGCGCACGCGGTCGTTGAGCTCCCACTCGTCGGCGACGAACAGCGCGGTGTTCTCGCCGTCGTAGTCGCCGCGCAAGGCGAAGAACGCGGTGCCGGTGAAGCCGTCGCGGGTCAGCTGGCGGCCGTCGGCCAGGGTCACGTCGATGCGCCGCGCGTGGTTCTGCGCGGTGAGCAGCATGTTGTTGCCCAGGTACCAGGTGTCCTTGGACGAGTACTTGGCGTAGTACAGGCCGACGGTGAAGGTGTTGCCGGCGAACAGCTCGCGGCTCAAGCGCAGGTCGTTGGTGAACGAGGACAGGTGCTTGTCCACGACCCACCAGCCGGCCTCGAGCACCTGCTGGTTCGGATCGACCGCGCCGCCGCCGTTGACGTAGCTCGCGCTGCCGCCGCCGAACTCGGCCAGGTAGGCGCCCAGGGTCTGCGGCGCATCGCCGGTGAACAGCGCGTTGGTCGGCGCGTCGCCGCCCATCACGTTGAAGCGGTCGCTGATCGTCCAGTCGCCCGCCTGCCAGTCCAGCGCGCCGCCGAACACATCGATGTTGATGCCGCGCCCGTCGGCCAGGTCGCGGGTGATGGTCTGCCCGCCCGGTCCCACCGGCAGCGTCACCACGCGGTAGTCGTTGCTCAGCAGCGTGCCGGTCTGCGCGTCGAGCCCGGGGAAGCTGGACAGGTCGTTGCCGTTGTTGCGCGAGAGCAGCGGGATGGCGGTGTAGAACGCGTTGTTGTCGTCGGTGTGGCGCGCGTAGAACGACAGTTCGCCGGTATCCCAGCGCTTGCTCAAGGTGGCGCTGAACTGGCCGCCCTTGTCGGCGGAGAACTGCGGGTCGCGCACGCCGTCGGTCTCGCGGAAGAAGCCGCCGATGCTGTAGTACCAGCCGTTGCCCATCGGCCCGCTGTTGAACAGGTCGATGCGGCGCAGGTTGTCGCTGCCGCCGGTCAGGCGCACGCTGCCTTCCGGCTCGTCCTGGCCCTTCTTCTGGATGAAGTTGACGGTGATGCCGGGCTGGCCGTTGGAGAAGATCGGGCTGGAGCCGCCGCGCAGCACTTCCATCCGCTCGATGGTGTCGTCGGTGCGGAACAGCGTGGAGTTCTCGAGGAACGACAGCGTCGGCGGCGGGAACAGCGGCGAGCCGTCCAGCTGCATCGTCACGAACGGCGCGTCGCCTTCGGAGGGCATGCCGCGCACGAAGATGTTGGCGCCGGTGCCGCCGCCGCTGGGCTCGGCCCACACCCCCGGCACGATCTTCAGCAGGTCCGCGGTGCTGCTCGGCACCGCCTGCTGGATCTGCTCCGGCGTGGCGGTGGTGATCGAGAAGCTGGTGTCGCGCTTGCGCAGTCCCTGGAAGCGGGCGGTGCCGCTGACCACGACGGTGTCCAGGGTGGTGGCGTCGGGTCGCGTGGCGGGCGCATCGGCGGGCGTGGCGGTCTGCGCCAGCGCGGGCGGCGCCAACAGGACGGCGGCGACGCACAGCGGCAGCAAGCGGTGGGGCAGGGCAGGCTTCATGAAGAATCTCTCCTTTCTTCATCCGAACGGTACGCCGGGCGTCGTCGCGGGCGCGATGTCGCGGAACCGGCCGGCATAGCGCGAAGCGGAGCGCATCGCGCAGTGCCTTTGTAACGCCGTTGGCCGGCGAAGTCGTTGTGCAGCGCGATAAGAGGCGCTTGCGTGACCGGTCGGCGGGCCCAGCGATGTCTGCTGCCGCCTTGCGGTATCCGTTGCAGGGCCCACACCGCGGGCCGTCCACGCGCCACCGCGCGGCGATGCCCTGGATCAGCCAGTCGGGCACGTGGGCGACGTCTGCCGGGCCCGCACCTTGCGGCAGTGGGCAGGATGGCCGGCTGCCGTCGCAACGCCGATGCGGCTGGGCCCCGGGCTTCCCTGGTGACGCGCTGCATGTGTGATAAAAAAAAGGCCGCCCGGGGGGGCGGCCTCACGCTCACGCGGGGAGTAACGCGTCAGAAAAACAGGCGCACGCCGAAGCTGGCGTTGCGGCCGGGCAGCATCACGTCGTCCTTCAGGAACGAGGTGTGCACGCGCGCGTCCTGGTCGGTCAGGTTGTTGCCGTCCAGGAACACTTCCCATGCGGTGGCACCGGCATCGACGTGGTAGGCCAGGTGCGCATCGACCAGCGTGTAGCCGTCGGTCGGAGTCTCGTCGACCGCCACCTTGTCCTGCTTCTGATAGCGGGTGGCACCGAGCGAGGCGCGCCAGTGGCTCGCGTCCCAGCGCAGCTGCGCGCCATAGCGCGCCGGCGCGATGCGCGGCAGGTTGCCGCCGTCCTTCAGCCGTGCGCGCACGGTGTCGCCGAACACGCGCAGGTCCCAGGCGCCGCTGTCGTTGTCGGCCAGGTGGAACGTCGCCTCGCCCTCGAAGCCGTGGAACACCGCGTCGGCCTGGGTCCACTGGCGGATCGGCAGGAAGTCGTTCTCCTCCTCGTGGAACCACTGCTCGCCGGTGTCGACGATGTAGATGAAATCGTCGTAGCGGTTGTAGTACGCCGAGACCTTGGCGTCCACCCAGTCGTTCTTGAAGTTCAGCCCCAGCTCGGCCTGGTTCGCCTTCTCGGTCTTCAGGTCGGCGTTGCCGATCTCGTAGGCGAGGGTGGCGATGTGCGGGCCGTCGGCGAACAGTTCCTCCTCGGCCGGCGCGCGCTCGGCGTGGTCCAGGTTGGCGGTCAGGCGCCACTGCTCGTTGAAGCGGAAACCGCCGCTGAGCGAGAAGCTCTTCGGGGTGAAGTCGCGGTCCACGCCGATGTCGGTTTCGTACTTGGTCTTGTCCACGCGCGCGCCGACCTCGGCGGTGACGCGCTCCCAGTTGTTGCGGGCCACGGCGAACACGCCGATGGCGCGGGTGTCGGTCTTGGGCACGAACGCTTCCTCGCCGATCGCCTGGAAGGTGGAATCGGTGCCCTGCACGCCGAAGGCGGTCTGCCAGCCGCCGCCGAAGGTGAAGGACGCCTCGACGCGGCCTTCGTTGGCACGCTTGTCGAACACCGTGCCCACTTCCTCGCCTTCGAACTCGGTGTGGCTGTAGTCGGTGTGGCCGAAGCTGAAGCGCAGCGCGCTGCCGTCGCCCCACGGATCGGTCAGGCCGCCCTTGAGCTCGTAGCGGTCCTGGTGCAGCTTCAGCGACACGCCGCGCTCGCCGGCGGCCGGGTCGCCGGGCTCGCCCGGGTTGCCGTAGTTGTCGCGGAAGCGCGAGGCCGACACGCCGACGAAGCCCCAGTCGCCGGACAGCGATGCGCCGATCGAGCCGACCTTGGAGTCGAGGAAGGAATTGGCCTGGCGCCCCTGCGGCGTGTCGTAGTCGTTCTGGTTGCGGTACACGCCGTCGGCGTGGATCGACAGGCCGCTGCCGTTGCCGGCATCGACGCGGAACATGTCGGTGTTGCCGTCCTTGTCGCCGCCGTCGACACGCACTTCGGCGCGACCGTGCACGCCGTCGACCGGGGTCTCGGCGATGCGCCCGTCGACCACGTTGACCACGCCGCCGATCGCGCCGGAGCCGTACAGCAGCGTGGACGGGCCCTTGAGCACTTCGATCTGGTCGGCCAGGAACGATTCCACCGCCGGCGAATGGTCCTGGCTGACGGTGGACACGTCCTGGGTCGACAGGCCGTCGCTGAGCACCGCCACGCGCGGGCCGTCCAGGCCGCGGATGATCGGGCGGCCCACGCCCGGGCCGAAATTGGAACTCTGCACGCCGGGCAGGCTGGCGACGGTCTCGCCGATGCTGGCGCCGCGGTTCTCGTCCAGGCGCTCGCCGGCCAGCACTTCCACCGGCTGGCTCAGGTCGCCGACGACATCGCGCAGCGGGCTGGCGGTGACCACCACCGCGTCCAGGTCCTTCACGTGGCGGTCCTGCGCACGCGCGGCGTTGCCATGGCGGCTGTCGCTGGACGGCGGCGCGTCGGCGTCGGCAGCGGCGGGCGCGTCGGCGGCGAGCGCCAGCGCCGGCGACAGCAGCGCGCCCAGGGCGACGGACAGGGTGGTGCGGCGGAGCAGGGAGCGAGAAGTCATGGGGCTTACCGGGAGGAGGAGGTGGTGTTACTTTGTATCAATTGACGGGGGCGGCTACGCGGTGCCGGACGAAGGACGGGCGGCGGCGAGCACGGACGGCGAATGGCGCAAGGCGGTGGCCTTCGCCAGGTTGAATGTTATATTATTCTATTACGACAATCACACTGTGCTGGAAGTCATGCCCCCTTCGATCGATGTCCGCGGTTTACTCGACCGGCTGGGCGCCACCGGTTCCCTGCTGTGCGCGGTGCATTGCGCGCTGCTGCCGCTGGCGCTGGCGGTGCTGCCGTCGCTGGGCCTGTCGGTGTGGCTGGGCGATGGCGTGGAGCGCAGCCTGGTGCTGTTCGTGACCTGCCTGGGCCTGTTCAGCCTGGTCCTGGGCTACCGCAAGCATCGCGCTTGGCAGGCACTGGGCCTGCTGGCGCTGGGCCTGTTGTCGCTGTGGGCCGGCATGCTGTACCCGCCGTTGCACGAGGCGGTGGGGCCGCACGCGGCGGTGATGACCTTCGGCGGCACCCTGGTGGGCCTGGCGCACCTGCTCAACCTGCGCCTCAACCACGGCCACGTGCACGACGCCAGCTGCGCGCACTGAGCGCACGTGATAGGCTTGCCGGCCTTGCGCGAGGACGCCGACGGCGTTGGCCTCGCCATACCCGTGCACAGCGCGGGGATTTCGCAATCACATTCAGGAGTCGAAGAGCATGGGTAAGGGTGACCGCAAAACCGCCAAGGGCAAGCGCTACAACGCCAGCTATGGCAATTCTCGCTTGCACAACGTCAAGGTGGCCGTGGGCGCCGCCGCGCCGGTCGCCAAGAAGGCCGTGACCAAGGCGCCGGCGAAGAAGGCCGTGGCCAAGAAGACGGTCGCCAAGGCCGGCTGAGCCTGGCCGACACGGTCGAGAAGAACGCGGCGCTTGCGCCGCGTTTTTTTTGGGCGGAACGGACCGGCCGACGGCATCGGAATCGTTGACCGGATCCGGCGGATCGCGGGCTGGATCATGTGCGCCCGCTCCAGGAACCTGTGGTGCACGCGGTGCCGACCTGGAAGCATTACATCGGTTCAGCCGCGCCGCTGTCTTCGCTCACGAAATTGGAAATCGGACCGGCGGCTCTTGAAAGCAGGACTCTCGGGATGGGACGCGCCGGCAAATCCCCCTCCCGAATCCCCAATCCCCAATCCCGGCGCGGCGCGCCGGCTCAGCGCAATGCCGGCAGCAGCGCCTGCGGATCGCCGTCGTTGGGCGCGGCGGGAATGCCGAGCAGGCGCGTCAGCAGCGGATACACGTCGACGTTGTCGATCGGCGGCAGCGTCGCGCCGCGGCGGAACGACGGGCCGCGCGCGACGAACACCGCGCGCATCGACGGCAGCGCCGGGTCGTAGCCGTGCGAGCCGCGCAGGCCGCTGCGCGGCTTCTCCGCGGCGCGCTCGGCCGGCAGCGCGTCCCAGCCCTCGTGCATCTGGCACACGATCGGCGGGATGCGCGCATTGCTGCCGTAGTGCCAGCGCGGCGGCAGTTCGGCCTTGCGCCAGCAGTCGTATTGGGGATGCGCGCCGAGCAGCCTGGCTTCGACCCTGGCCTGCTGCCCGGGCCGTGGCGCGATGCCGACCGACTGGCCGTAGCTGACCACCTCCGCTTCCTGCATCGACACCATGTCCTCGACGAGGACCACCTGCTGCGCCGGCACCGTGGCCATGCCGTGGTCGGACACCACGATCAGGTCGGTGCTGTCCAGCCGGCCGCGCTGCGCCAGGCCGTCCAGCAGGCGACCCAGCGCCGCATCCACGCGCTCGACGGTGCGCGCGTACTGCGCCGATTGCGGCCCGAAGTCGTGGCCGGCCTCGTCCACCTGTTCGAAGTACAGCGTGAGCAGGCGCGGCCGTCGCGGGCCGGCCTCGTCCATCCACGCCAGCACCTGGTCCACGCGCGCCTGCGGCGCGACGTCTTTGTCGAAGGCGTGGCGATGGCTCGGGCGCACGCCGCCGACCGCCGCGTCGCTGCCCGGCCAGGCCCAGCTCGCCGCGGGCAGGCCGGCCTTCTCGGCGCCGACCCAGATCGGTTCGCCGCCCCACCAGCGGCCGTCGCCGACCGCATCGCGGTCGCTGACCCGGAACGTGCCCAGCGCGGCGTCGCGCATGCTGTTGTGGACGATGCCGTGGTGGTCCGGACGCAACCCGGTGACGAGGGTGTAGTGGTTGGGAAAGGTCAGCGACGGATACGACGGCGTCATCCATTGCGCGCGCACGCCTTCGCGCGCCAGGCGCTCCAGGTTCGGGGCGATGCCGCGGTCCAGCGCGTCGGCGCGCAGGCCGTCGATCGACACCAGCAGCAGCGTCGGCGGTACGGCGGCGACGGTCGTGGCGACGGCGGTGGAGGGGCGGGGGGAGGTGGTGCAGGCACCGAGCAGCAGCGCCATTGCGGCGGCTGCGAAGCGAAGGGAAAGGGACGTCATCGCCGCATGATAAAGCGGCGGCGATGACCTGACGAAGACATCGCCGCGAGCGTGCAGTGCGGACGCTGCGCGGCGCGGCTTCGGCGCAGCGGCAACGGATGCCGCGCCGCCGCCACGCCCGCTGCCGTGCGCGCCGCGCTCAGTCGAACAGCGGCGCGGTGCGTCCTGGCGCGGTGCCGGTGCCGGCGCGTTCGAGCGCGAGCAGCGCGGCCTTGGTCGGCAGGCCGCCGCCGAAGCCGGTCAGCGCGCCGTTGGCGCCGATCACCCGGTGGCACGGCAGCACGATCGGCAGCGGATTGCGGCCGTTGGCGGCGCCGACGGCGCGCACCGCGCGCGGCTGGCCGATGTGCCGGGCCAGCTGCGCATAGCTCCACGTCGCGCCGAACGGGATGTCCGCCAGCGCCTGCCACACGCGGCACTGGAATTCGGTGCCGATCGGCGCCAGCGGCAGGTCGAACACGCTGCGCCGGCCGTCGAAGTAGGCCAGCAGCTGTTCGCGCGGCTCGCGCAGCGCCGCCGCGTCGCGGACCCAGCCGTCGCGGCCGCGCGCGTCGTAGCGGTTCTCCGGAAACAGGATGTGGTGCACGCCGCGGCGGCCGACCGCCACGGTCAGCATGCCGATCGGGGTGTCGAAGGCGTCGTAGTACAGGCGTTCGTCAGTCATCGTGGGTGTCCTCGGGGGGATCGCCGGCCAGGTGCCACAGCTGCAGCACGGCATAGCCGCGCCACGGCCGCCAGGCCTGGGCGCGGGCCTCGGTGGCGCGTTCGCTCAGCCGCGTGCCGCCACCGAGCACGCGTTGCAGGACCAGGTCGCCGGCGGGGAACGCGTCGGGCTGGCCGAGCGCGCGCAGCGCGATGTAGTGCGCGGTCCAGGCGCCGATGCCGGGCAGCGCGGTGGCGCGTTCGACGAACTCGCCCAGGCGCTGTCCGGCGCGGAAGTGCAGGCGGCCGTCGGCGGTGGCCGCGGCCAGCGCGCGGATCGTCGCGGCGCGGCTGCGCGGCAGGCCCAGGCTTTCCAGCGGCGCATCGCGCAACTGCTGCGGCGACGGGAACGCGCGGTCCAGGCCGGGCGGCTGGCCCGGGCGCACGCTGCCGTGGCGGTCGACCAGGCGCGCGGCGAGCGTGGCCGCGCCGGCCACGCTGACCTGCTGGCCGAGCACCGCGCGCACCGCCACCTCGAAGCCGTCCCAGCCGCCGGGCACGCGCAGTCCCGGGCGCCGCGCGATCGCGGTGGCCAGCACCGGGTCCTGGCCCAGCGTGGCGTGCACCGCGCGCAGGTCCGCGTCCAGGTCGAACAGGCGCCGCACCCGGCGCACGATGTCCGGGATCGCGCGCGGATCGGCGGCGACGATGCGCAAACGCAGTTCGTGGCGCTGCGGATCGGCGTCCACGACGATCCGCGTGGACGCATCGAGCGGGCCGAGCACGCGCTCGTAGCGGTCCTTGCCGATCCGCTCCAGGCCGGGGATGGCGCGCTTGCGCAGGAAGCCGAGCATCGCCGGGAAATCCAGCGGCGGCCGGTAGCCCAGCCGCAGCAGCAGTTCGCCGCCGGGCACCTCGGCGCGCTGCTTGCGGATCGCCGATGGCGGCATGCCGCAGCCTTCGGCGAACGCGGCGTTGAAGCGGCGCAGGCTGTTGAAGCCGGCCGCCAGCGCGACCTGGGTGATCGGCAGCGCGGTCTCGGTCAGCAGCTGCTTGGCCAGCAGCAGGCGCCGGGTGGCGTGCACCGCGGCCGGCGTGGCGCCCAGCTGGGCCAGGAACACCCGTTGCAACTGGCGCGCGCTCAGGCCGACGTCGCTGGCCAGCTGCTCGACGCTGGCGTCCTGCAGCGCGCCTTCGCTGATCAGCGCCAGCGCGCGCCGCACCGATTCCTCGCCCAGGTGCTGCTGCGCTTCCGGCGACAGCTCCGGGCGGCAGCGCAGGCACGGGCGGTAGCCGGCGGCGGCCGCGGCCGCGGCGGTGGGGTAGTAGCTGATGTTGCTGCGCTTGGGCGCCGGCGCCGGGCACACCGGCCGGCAGTAGATGCCGGTGCTGCGCACCGCGGTGAAGAACACGCCGTCGAAGCGCGCGTCGCGCGACTGGCGGGCGCGGTCGTAGAGGTCTTCGTTGGCGAGCGAGGCGGTGTGCATGGACGCAAGTCTAGTCCGCCGGCCGGCCCGGTACTGGCCGTTTTCGGACATGGATGCCTGACGCGGCAGGGGCCGCCCAGTGCGATGCGGCGCAGGCGATGGCGACGCGCGCGCCGCCGCGCTCAAGGCCGGCGCCGGCGCCGCGTTTGCTGGACAGAGGCATTGCCGGAACCCGGGTTCCTGCGGCGCAGCGGCAGGCGCTGTGGCGCGTCCGGTTTAGGCGCGGTTGGGTAGCGAATGGGCATCGGCACTAGACTAGCGGTCACTGCCTGCGTGTGGTTCGCGCCCGTTCCGGATCCTGAGCATTGCCTTCCCTGTCCAAATCCTGGTGGCTGTCGCTGTGTTGCCTGGGCCTGCTGTCCTGTCAGCAGAACGGCTCGCCCGGGGCCAGGACGGTCGCCGACAGCCCGCCGGGCGACGGCGACCACATGGTGTCGGTCGGCACGCCGCCGCCACCGCCGGTGCCGGCGCCACCGCCCAAGCGCGACAAGGACAGGGACGAATGGGCGCCAGTAGCGCTGGAGAACGGCCAGGCCTTCGTCAGCTGCGACACCGACTACGCCGCCGGCGAGGACGAGGGCGATGGCCCGGCATTGACCGGGCTGGACAAGCCCAGCATCGAAGCGGCGCTGGCGCCATGCCAGTCGCGCGGGCTGGTGCGGCTGCGCTACGAGGGCAAGATCAACGCCGGTTTCGCCGAGCTGGTGCGGCGGATGGCCGAGATCGCAGCGCGTGACGGCATCGGCAAGCGCGTGCTGGACCTGGACTCCAGCGGCGGCCAGGTCGAGGCGGCGATCCGCGCCGGCGATGCGATCGGCGAATCCAGCTGGACCATCTGGGTGCGCGAAGGCTCGATCTGCCACAGCGCCTGCGTGTTCGTGCTCGCCGCCGGCGACAACCGCCTGATCTCCGGCAAGGTCGGCATCCACCGCATGATGCGGATCAGCTCCACCGCGACCTCGCGCGCCGAGCTCAACCGCGAGCTGCAGGAGGTCTACGGCAGCGTCAAGGACTACCTGGAGCGCAACGGCGTGGCGGTCGCGGTGGCCGACCTGATGATGACCGTGCCCAACCGCAGCCTGCGCCTGCTCAGCGCCGACGAACTGAAGCAGTACGGCCTGGACGGCACCAACGCGGTGCAGGACGACCTGGAGCGGATCAAGCAGCTGCGCAAGTGCGGCGACGAATTCGTGCGGCGCAAGGACGCGTTCCTGGTCGCCTTCGACCAGGAGTGCAAGGCCAAGGCCGCGGACCTGGAGACGCTCACCGCCTGCGGCCAGGCGCTGAAGCGGCGCTTTGGCTTCCCCGACGAGGCCTGTCCGGCGGAAAGTCCGCTGTCGGAGATCGACGTGGCGACGCTGCCGCTGTCCTCGCCGGGCGCCTGAGGCCCGGCGCTCGGGAAGGGCACCGGTCGGCTTTCACGTCGCCGGCACCGCCCCGACGCTAGCGTCCGGGCCAATTACCTGGAGATGCTTGGCATGTCGGTCGGATCGAAGATGATGATGCGGCTGTACCTGCCGCCGGCGTTGCTGGTGTTGGCCGGGTTCCTGGCCGCGGAGCTGCTGCAGCGGCTGGCCACCGGCAGCCATGCGCAGACGCTGGCGCGTGCCGGCTCGCTGCTGAGCCTGGTGGCGCTGCTGCTCGGCACCGCATGGGCGCTGTGGGTCAGCTGGCGCGCCTGGCACCGGCAGCGCTACGCGGCGTCGGCCGCGCCGGCGCCGGGCGAGGAGCCTTGAGCCGTACCCGCCGCGCCGATCCCGTAGACTTGCCGCCCCGCGCGGCCGCCGCCGCGCGTTCCACGGAGAAGCCGATGTCCCCGCTGTTTCGCCTGTCGGCCGCGCTGCTGTGCATGCTGCCGCTCGCGCTGCCGGCGCAGCCCAAGGGCGCCGAGCCCGCGCCGGAGAATCCGCAACTGGTCAAGCAGGACGCGCAGATGGCGGCGGCCGGCCTGCGCGCCGCGCAGCTGGTCGACGCCGGACGCAGCGGCGAGCTGTGGGACGGCGCGTCGGAGGTGGCGAAGAAGGCGGTCACGCGCGAGGCCTTCGTGCGCCAGATCGGCGCCGAGCGCGCCCGGCTCGGCGCGCTGGTCGGGCGCGGCGTGGCCAGCGTGGCGCGGGTGCGCTACGGCGCCGGCGCGCAGGTGCCGGCCGGGGTCTACGTCAACGTCAGCTTCCCGAGCCGCTTCGCCAACGCGCCGCAACCGATACGCGAACTGGTGTCGCTGCGGCTGGACGACGACAAGACCTGGCGCGTGGTCGGCTATCACGTCGGCAGCGCGAACTGAACTCGTGCGCGGCCGTTTCGCCGCGTCGTTGCCCGTTTGTCTGGAGACGCCATGACCCTCGAGATGCGCATGCTGGCCTGGGCGTGCCTGCTCGGCATCGTCCAGTTGCTGCTCGCCGACGTTTTCGTCACCGCGCAACGCGGACTGAAGTGGAACGCGAGCGCGCGCGATGTGCCGCAGCCGCCGCCCAGCGGCGTGGCCGGGCGGCTGCAACGCGCGCTGCACAACTTCCTGGAGACTTTCCCGTTCTTCGCCGCGGCGGTGCTGGCGGTGGCGCTGACCCGGCGCGGCAGCGAGCACACCGAACTGGCGGCGCAACTGTATCTGTGGGCGCGGGTGCTGTACGTGCCGCTGTACGCGGCCGGCATTCCCTACCTGCGCAGCCTGGTATGGCTGGCGTCGCTGTGGGCGATCCTGCAGTTGCTGTGGGCGTTGCTGTAGCCGCAGCGGGAACGCGGGCAGTGGCGCGTGCCGTGAGCCCGGCGGGGCGCGCGGCTGCGACACGATGCCGCAGCGCTGATCCAGATCAAGGCGCGCTCGCGCGCCAGGTTTATGCTGGACCGGTCTGATACGAGGAACCGCAGCATGCACGTGGATATCGCCATCGTCGGTGCCGGCCCGGCAGGCCTTTGCTTCGCCCGCTCGCTGGCCGGCAGCGGGCTGTCGCTGGCGCTGATCGACCCGCAACCGCGCGCGGTGCTGGCCGCGGCCGCCTTCGACGGCCGCGAGATCGCGCTGACCCACGCCTCGCGTGCGCTGCTGGAACAGCTGGATGTCTGGTCGCGGATCGATCCGGAGGACATCTCGCCGCTGCGCGACGCGCGGGTGATGAACGGGCCGTCGCCGTTCGCGCTGACCTTCGCCCCGACCCAGCGCGAGCGCGGCGACCTGGGCTGGCTGGTGCCGAACCATCTGATCCGCCGCGCCGCGTTCGACGCGGTGCAGTCGCAGGCCGGGGTGACGCTGCTCGACGGCGTGTCGGTCACCGCCGTGCGCACCGACGACGCCTGCGCGCAGCTGGAGCTGTCCAACGGCGAGCGCCTGGAGGCGCAGCTGGTGGTCGCGGCCGACAGCCGGCACTCGCCGACCCGGCGGATGATGGGCATCGGCGCGAACCTGCGCGATTTCGGCAAGACCATGCTGGTGTGCCGGATGCGCCATGAGCGCCCGCATCACCACGCCGCCTGGGAATGGTTCGGCTACGGCAAGACCCTGGCGCTGCTGCCGCTGCATGGCCGGCAGGCGTCGGCGGTGCTGACCCTGCCGCCGCGCCGCGCGCAGGCGCTGCTGGAGATGGATGCCGACGCGCTGGGCGCGCAGATCACCGAATACTTCGAACACCGGCTCGGCGCGATGCAGCCGATCGCCGCGGCGCAGGCCTATCCGCTGGTGGCGGTGTACGCGCAGCGTTTCGCCGCACGGCGCTATGCGCTGATCGGCGACGCGGCGGTGGGCATGCACCCGGTCACCGCGCACGGCTTCAATTTCGGATTGCAGAGCCAGGCACGGCTGGCGCGCGCGCTGTACGAGGCGCTGCGCCACGGCCGCGACATCGCCGCGCCGGCGCTGCTCGCCGGCTACGAACGCGGCCACCGGCTGGCCACCCGGCCGTTGTACGAGGCCACCAATGCCATCGCCGCGCTGTACACCGACGACCGCCTGCCGGCGCGCGCGCTGCGCAACGCGGCCTTGCGCGTGGCCGACCGGGTGGGTCCGTTCAAGCGCGCGATCGCCGCGCACCTGACCCAGCGCGACGCGGCCTGGGCGCGCTGAGCGAGCGGGGTAACGGCCGGAGGGGCTGCAGGCCGCGGCCGCCGATGGCCTGTCGCGGATGCGGTTCGTTCCAAGATCGCGGCTTCGCTGGTCGTGCGCGCGAGGCTAGCGGGCGTTGTCGGCGCCGCGGCGGATGGCCGGGCGGCGTTCGGCCGCCTCGGCGATGATCCAGGCAAGCGCCGCCTGCACGTCGCCGGAGCGCTGCGCCGCCTCGATCGGCGCGATGGCCCATGCGCAGCCGGCGCGGCGCAGGTGCAGGCGCCAGTCGCCGCGCCAGCCCTCCAGCTCGTCCAGGCCCAGGAATATCGCGCCGCCGCGATCGCCATGCCCGCCATGGATGGACTGCGACAGGCAGAACGGACGCGCCGCGTCCGGGTCGATCGACAACCCGTACACGTCGTGCAGCGGATCGTCCGGCGACGGCGCGATGTTGCGCGCGCCGATGTCGATCAACATGCCGCGGCGGCCGCCGAGGGCCGGGCGGAACGCGCCACGCCGGCGGCGCGGCGCCCGCTCACAGCTTGCCCAGCACCTGGATCTGCACGTCGCCCAGCTGCACCCGCTGGCCCGCGCGGATCTTGCACGCCTTGCGCAGTTCCACCTCGCCGTCGACGAGCACCTGGCCTTCGCTGATGACGGTCTTGGCCGCGCCGCCGCTGTCGCACACGCCGGTCAGCTTCAGCAGGTGCTTGAGTTCGACGTAGTCACTTTCCAACTGTAGATCGATGGTTTGCATGGGGGGCCGCTCTGAAATCGGCGCCCATTGTCGGTCATCCGTGCGCGAAACGCTCGATTTCCTTGCGTAGCGCCTGCGCGCCGCGCGTACTGCGCGCGATATCGGGCTCAATCGCGCTGGAACCGCGCCACGTCCTCGAGCACCCGGCCGGCCTTGTGCAAGCTATGTCCGCCCAGGCCCATGTCGACGATCCGTGCCAGCCGCGGCCGGCCGGGATCGCGCGACCAGCGATAGAGCCACGCGCTCAGCGCGATGCCCGCCACGCCTACGCCGAGCCCGGTCCAGACCATCCCCGGCGCCCTCGCCGCCAGGTCGATGCCCGCGAGCGCGCCGAGCGCCATCAACACCGGTACCCACAGCAGCCACCACGACAGGCCGCAGAGCAGGCCACTGCCGACGTACCAGCGTCGGGTGCGCGCGATCTGGCGCTGGATGTCCAGTACCGGGGCGCCGTAGTCGATGCGCAGCAGCCGGCCCAGGACGATGCCGGCCATCGCCACCGTGACCACGCCGTAGGCATGCACTGCCACGCCGGCGGCGATCAGGTGCGCCGGCAGCGCGCCGCGGCTCCACAGCGCGGCGGCCAGCGCGATGCAGCACAGGCCGAACGGGATCTGCAGGACCTGGCCCCAGAACAGCGGGCGCAGGCTGCCGCGCACGCGCTGCTGGACCAGCTGCTGCAGGTGCAGGTCGTCGTGGCGTTGCAGGCGCCGCTCCAGCGCCTGCCAGGCGTGTTTCAGTTCGTCGGGTTGCATGATGGGGTCCTGTGCCGGATCAGAGTTCGTCGCGGAGGCGTTGCTTGAGGCGGCCGATCTTGGTGGAGACGTTGCTCTCGCCGATGCCGAGGATCTCTGCGATCTCGCGCTGCGGGCGGTCGTCCAGGTACAACAGCAGCAGTGCCCGCTCCAGCGGCGGCTGCTGGGCGATGAAGCGGTACAGCGCCTGCACTTGCCGTTCGCGCTCCGGGTCGGCGGCATGCGGGTCGGCGAGGTCCAGCTCCTCCAGCGGCAGGGTCTGGCGATGCGCCCGGCTGCGCCCGCGCAGGTCGCCGATCGCCACGTTCAGCGCGATCCGGTACAGCCAGGTGGAGAACGCCCGCTGCCGGTCGTAGCGTGGGAAGGCGCGCCAGGCCTGGGCCGCGATCTCCTGGATCAGGTCGGCGCGATCGTCGGGGTGCCGGCAGTAGCTGCCGGCGACCTTGGCCGCGATGCCGCGGTGGGCCTGGAACAGCGTGGCGAAGTCGTCCAGGGGCGGTGCGGCGGGAGCGGGGGCGTCGGGCATGGGCGGGTCGCGGAAGAATCTGGAAGGTGATTCGCGGCGCGGCGGCGTTCCTCACGCCTGAACGGCAATTTCACCCGCTTTCGACACGCGGCCATTCAGGGCGCACAATATGCTCCTTTGCGCCAGCCGGTTCTCTGCGGCGCCCCCGGAGTCTCCCATGTCCCAAGATACCCCCGCGCCGCTGCTGTTCGCAGATCTCGGCCTCTCGCCTGCTGTGATGAAAGCCGTCGTCGATGTCGGCTACGAGTCGCCGTCGCCGATCCAGGCCGCCACCATTCCCGCGCTGATCAGCGGCCGCGACCTGCTCGGCCAGGCCCAGACCGGCACCGGCAAGACCGCCGCGTTCGCGCTGCCGATCCTGTCGCGGCTGGACTTCAGCCAGCGCAAGCCGCAGGCGCTGGTGCTGGCGCCGACGCGCGAGCTGGCGATCCAGGTGGCCGAGGCGTTCCAGCGCTACGCCTCGGCGATCCCCGGCTTCCACGTGTTGCCGGTATACGGCGGCCAGCCCTACGTGCAGCAGCTGTCGGCGCTCAAGCGCGGCGTGCACGTGGTGGTGGGCACCCCGGGCCGGGTCATCGATCACCTCGAGCGCGGCACCCTGGACCTGTCGGAGCTGAAGACGCTGGTGCTGGACGAGGCCGACGAGATGCTGCGCATGGGCTTCATCGACGACGTGGAGGCGGTGCTGAAGAAGCTGCCGGCCTCGCGCCAGGTGGCGCTGTTCTCGGCGACGATGCCGTCGGCGATCCGGCGCATCGCCCAGACCTACCTCAACGATCCGGCCGAAGTCACCATCGCCTCCAAGACCACCACGTCGGCGAACATCCGCCAGCGCTTCTGGTCGGTGAGCGGGATGCAGAAGCTCGATGCGCTGACCCGCATCCTGGAAGTGGAACCGTTCGACGCGATGATCGTGTTCGCGCGGACCAAGGCCGGCACCGACGAACTGGCGCAGAAGCTGCAGGCGCGCGGGCTGGCCGCCGCGGCGATCAACGGCGACATCCAGCAGGCGCAGCGCGAGCGGGTGATCCAGCAACTCAAGGACGGCAAGCTCGACATCCTCGTGGCCACCGACGTGGCCGCGCGCGGGCTGGACGTGGAGCGCATCAGCCACGTGCTGAACTACGACATCCCGTACGACACCGAAAGCTACGTGCACCGCATCGGCCGCACCGGGCGCGCCGGACGCAGCGGCGAGGCGATCCTGTTCGTCAGCCCGCGCGAGAAGGGCATGCTGCGCGCGATCGAGCGCGCCACCCGGCAGCCGATCGAGGAAATGCAGCTGCCCAGCGTGGAAGCGGTCAACGACCAGCGCGTGACCCGTTTCATGGAGAAGATCAGCGAGACCATCGCCGCCGGCGGCATCGAGCTGTACCGCGACCTGGTGCAGCGCTTCGAGACCGAGCGCAACGTGCCGATGGTGGAGGTGGCCGCCGCGCTGGCGCGCCTGCTGCAGGGCGATGCGCCGCTGCTGCTGGCGCCGGAGCGTCCGCGCCCGCCGCAGGGCGAGCGCTTCGAGCGCCCGGGCGCGCCGCGTGAACGCACCGACCGCGGCGAGCGCCCGGAACGGGCCAAATTCGAACCCAAGTTCGACCGCGAGGCGCGCCCGCCGCGCCGCGACGAGGGCGAACGCGCGCCGCGTCCGCCGCGCCCGGCGCCGGCGCAGGGCGCCGACTTCGACTACCAGCGCGACGTCGGCAGCTTCGAGGCGCCGCGCCGCGACAAGGCGCCCAAGGCGCCGCGCGGCGAGCCGGAAGTGGGCATGGAGACCTACCGCATCGAGGTCGGCCACCAGCACGGGGTCAAGCCGGCCAACATCGTCGGCGCGATCGCCAACGAGGCCGGCCTGGAGAGCAAGTACATCGGCCGCATCGACATCCACGACGACCATTCGGTCCTGGACCTGCCGGCGGACATGCCGCGCGAGCTGCTGACCCACCTGAAGAAGGTCTGGGTCTCCGGGCAGCAGCTGCAGATGCGCAAGCTCGACGGCAGCGACGGCGAGGGCCAGCCGTTCAAGCCGAAGTTCGCGCGCGCCGCGGGCAAGCCGGGCGGCCGCCCGAACGCGGCCGGTCCGCGCCCGTCCGGCGCGGCCACCCGCTTCGCCGACAAGGCCGGCGGCGAACGCCCGCCGCGCAAGGGTCCGCCGAAGCGCTGAACGGATGAATCGGGGAGCGCCAGACTCCCCGCGACACGGCTACCTACGGCGGGGGTGTGTCAGCCGCCGTCGCAGCCATCGTGGCCGCCAGCTGCAGCTGCCGATAACCCGCTCTTCCGAGTCCCCAGTCCCGAGTCCCGGCCCCATGTCCATCCGCCTCAACAAGCACATCGCCGAGACCGGCTTCTGCTCGCGCCGCGAGGCCGACCGGCTGATCGCCGAGCGCCGCGTCACCGTCAACGGCGTGCCCGGTGGCGTGGGCGCGGTGGTGGGCGAGGGCGACGAGGTCAAGGTCGACGGCCAGCCGTTGCGCGCGCGCGCCAAGCACAAGACCGGCCGCCGCCACGTCTACATCGCGCTGAACAAGCCGGTGGGCGTGACCTGCACCACCGAGAGCGCGGTCAAGGGCAACATCGTCGATTTCGTCGGCCACGAGCAGCGCATCTTCCCGGTCGGGCGCCTGGACAAGGAGTCCGAAGGGCTGATCCTGCTGACCAGCAACGGCGACATCGTCAACGAGATCCTGCGCGCGGAGAACCGCCACCAGAAGGAATACCTGGTGGCGGTGAACAAGCCGGTGACCGACGAGTTCCTGCGCGGCATGGCGCGCGGCGTGCGCGTGCACAACGAGATGACGCTGCCGTGCCGCACCGCGCGGATCGCCAAGTTCGGCTTCCGCATCGTGCTCGAGCAGGGCCTGAACCGGCAGATCCGGCTGATGGCGGCCGCGTTCGACTACCGCGTCACCCAACTGCGCCGGGTGCGCATCGACAACATCAAGCTCGGCGCGCTCAAGCCCGGGCAATGGCGCAACCTCACCGACCCGGAACTGCGCGGCCTGCTGCCGCAGCGCGACGCGTTCTGAGCGCGGCGGCCGCGCCGTGCGGCCGGTTCAATCGACCGCGTTCTTGGCCTCGGAGGTCGCCAGCACTTGCGGATGCCGCAGCGGCCGCGTGCGGGTCAGCCACGGGTGCAGGAACACCGCGCCGAGGATCACCGCCACGCCCAGGTAGAACAGCGCGGTGAGCTCCTTCTGCTCGTCCAGCAGCACGATGGCGAACACGATCGCGTAGACCGGCTCCAGGTTGGTGACCAGTTGCACCGCGTAGGCGCTGAGCCGGCGCAGCGCGACCAGCGCCAGCGCAAACGGCAGCAGCGTGCACAGCAGCGCCAGCGCCAGCAGCAGCGCGGTATCGTGCAGGCCCGGCAGCACCAGCAGCGGCCCGCTCAGCGACGGCAGCACGAACGGCAGCAGCGGCGCCAGCAGGGTCAGGGTCACGGTGCCGGCGCCGAGCTCCAGCGCGGTGACGGTCAGCGGATCGGCGTGGTCGACCAGGCGCTTGTTGAGCGAGCCGAACGCGGCGACCAGCAGCGCCGACACCGCCCCGATCACCACGCCGCTGCGCATGCCGTGCGGCACGCCGCCGACCACCAGCGCCACGCCGGGCAGCACCGCCAGGCCGAAGGCCAGTTCGCTGGGACGGAACGGGCGCTTGGCCACCCACGGCTCGATCACCGCGGTGAACACCGGCGCCAGCGCGATGCAGGTGGCCGCGACCGAGGCGTTGGCGAGCTTGATCGCGCCATAGAAGGTCAGCCAGTGCAGCCCGACCAGCGCGCCCACCAGCGCGTAGCCCAGCAGCAGCTTCGGCGTCAGCGCGGCCAGTCCGCGCCATACCCGCGGCAGCAGCGCCAGCGCGGCGACCACGATCAGCATCCGCCACCACACCAGCGGCAGCGCCGGCAGCGTGATCAGCTTGCCGAGGATCGCGGTGATGCCCCACAGCAGCACGCAGAAATGGATTTGCAGCTGGGCCTTGGTGGTGGGGGAAATGGGCATCGCGGTATTGTCGCGCAAACTGGCGGGGGAGCCGGGACTCGGGACTCGGGACTGGGGACTCGGAACGGCGCTGCGTCGGTATGCGGATCGCGTGGAGCGGGGATCTGGTGGCTTTCGGCGTGAGGGCGCTTCCTGAAAGTTTCGGTCCATTTGCGGAAGATGTCCGCGCGCGAACGGCAAACCGGCATTGGTTGGACGCGCGGTCTTCCTGCGTGCAAGCGGACAGCATCTCTGCCGCTGGAGCGAATGCGCTCACGTGTTGCGGCGTGCAGAAGGCGCGTATGCGCCCTTAGGGCCGCTGCAGGGGGCTTGCGTGCGGTGTGTGCCGAGCGGAGGAACAATCTCCCGGGCTGGGCCGGTGCGTGTCCGGGTCCGGGTCCATGCCTGCTCGCCTTGGTGCTGGCTTTGCAGGCGTTGGCTTTGCAGGAGCTGGCCTTGCAGATGCCGGCTTTACAGGTGCCCGCTTTACAGGTGTTTGTAGAAGTACGTGGTGCTGCACGGCGTGCCGTCGGGCATGAGCGCGTAGTGCGGGATCGCGCCGGCGCGCTGCCAGCCGCTGCGCGCGTACACGCGTTCGGCGTCGCTGCCGCTGACCGTGTCCAGCACCAGCAGGCGCTTGCCGGCCTCGCGTGCGGCGTCCTCGAGCGCTTCCAGCAATAGCCCGGCGATGCCGCGGCGCCGCGCGCTGCGCCGGACCAGCATCTTGGCCACGTCGGCGCGGTGCGGCTGGTTGTCCGGTTGCGCGAGGACCAATTGCACCGTGCCGAGCACGCCGCCGTGCGCGTCCTCGGCGACCAGCAGCACGTGTTCGCCGCGCGCGACCGCGTCGGCCGCGCCGCGCCAGAAGCCGAGCGCGCGCTCGCGCGGCAGCGGCCACATAAAGCCCACCGAGGCGCCACCTTCGACGCAGTCCAGCAGCACCTCGGCCAGCGCGTCGACGTAGGCGGCCGCCTGCGCGGCATCGGCGCGGCGCACGCGCACGCCCCGCTCGCCCAGCCCGCTCGGCCCGTGCATGGACGCGCTCATGCGTGGCGCCGCGCCTGGGTCAGTGCCACCAGGTAGCGCGCAGTGCCGCGCCCGGGGTTGTGGAACGCGAGCGGGCGGTCCAGTTGCATCGCCAGGCAATCGCCCGCCTCCAGCAGCCAGTGTTCCTCGCCGAGCGTCAGCTGCAGGGTGCCTTCGATCATCCACACCTGCTGGTGCACCTCGCTGTCGCGCCCGACCGTGTCGTAGGCCACGCGCTGGCCGGGCGGGAAACGCACTTCCACCAGTTGCAGCGGCGAGCCGCTGGCCGGCGACAGGTTGCGGCGCACGTAGCCCGACACCGGGTCGGTCCACTGCGGCTGCGCGCCGCCGCGCGCAAGCGGCGACGGCGCCGCCGGCGGATCGCCGTCCTCGAACAGCGCGGCGAGGGTGACGTCCAGCGCCGAGGCGAGCTTGTCCAGCACGCTGGCGGTCGGGCTGCTCTGGCCGCGTTCGATCAGCGAGATATTGGAACGGCTGACGCCGCTGCGGCTGGCCAGCGTCTCCATCGACAGGCGCCGGTCCAGGCGCAGGCTGTGCAGGCGGCGGGCGAGGCGGGCGTTGATGTCCATGGCTGTCGGTTTAATGGAGGTTAGCATCCATTAAACTGCACAGCTCCTAGCTTGGCAAGCCACGTCGGGGCTTGCCGGGACCGCGTCGCTGCCGCCTGGATGGCGCGATCAACGGGCCAGTTCGGCCAGCAGCGCCATCGCCGCGCCCGGGTTGCGCTCCTTGGCTGCGCTGATGAAGTAGACGAACACGTCGCGGCGCTTGGCCGGCTTGGCCGGCGCGCCGACGTGCGGCAGCTCCGGGTTGTCCTCGCCGCGCTGCCAGGCGCGCGCCTGTTCGGCCCAGGCGCGCAGTTCCTTGGCCGGGTAGCCGTGGGCGAGGTCGGCGCGGCTGCGCATCAGCCGGGCGTAGACGAAATCGGCGCTGAGGTCGGCGAAGGACGGGTATTCGGGCGAATCGGTGAACACCGTGGCCACGCGGTGCTTGCGCGCCAGCTTCAGCAGCCCCGGGCCGACGAAGGCCGGATCGCGGACCTCCAGCACGTGGCGCAACTTGCGCCCCTGGGCCTGCGTGGGCAGCAGTTCCAGGAACGCGGCGACGTCGTCGGCATCGAGCGTGCGCCCGGACTGGAACTGCCATACCAGCGGGCCGAGCTTGTCGCCGAGCTCGGCGATGCCGCCGACGAAGTCGTCCACCTGCGCACCGGTGCCGGCCAGGCGCCGTGCGCCGGTGATGCGCTTGGGCGCCTTGGCCGAGAACACGAAGTTCGGCGGCGTCTCGTCGCGCCAGCGCGCATAGGTCGCCGGCTTCTGGGTGCCGTAGTAGGTGCCGTTGATCTCGATGCTGCTGACGTGGCGGCTGGCGTATTCCAGTTCGCGGCGTTGCACCAGGCCTTGCGGGTAGAACATGCCGCCGCGCCACGGCGCGAAGGTCCAGCCGCCGATGCCGACGCGGATGCCGGGGATCGAGGGCGGGGCGGAGTCGAAGAGATCGGTCATCGCGAAGGCTGCCGGCGTGGACGGACCTGGATTGTGCCGCAGCCGGCGCGCAGGCGGCGTGCACCGCGCACGGGCGCCACGCGCGGCGTCGGCGCGCTACCATCGACGCAGCGTCCGCTGCCCGACCGACCATGACCTGGACCACGCCCGACCTGTGCGACGACCACCCCGAGGTGCAGGTCGCCGCGCCGCTGTTCCGCAGCTACGGCGGCCGGCCCGCGTTCTGCGGGCGCATCGTCACCGTGCGCTGCTTCGAGGACAACTCGCGGGTGCGCGAGCTGGCGGCCACGCCCGGCGACGGCCGGGTCATCGTCGTCGACGGGCAGGGCTCGCTGCGCTGCGCGCTGCTCGGCGACCAGATCGCCGAGAACGCGGTGCGCCACGGCTGGGCCGGGCTGCTGATCCACGGCTGCGTGCGCGACGTGGACGCGCTGGCGGCGTTGCCGCTCGGCGTGCAGGCGCTGGCCGCGTGCCCGCGCAAGACCGACCGGCGCGGCCTCGGCGAGGTCGACGTGCCGCTGCAGTTCGCCGGCGTGGCGTTCGTGCCCGGGCACTGGCTGTACGCCGATCGCAACGGCGTGCTGGTCGCCGCGCAGGCGCTGGGTGCGTGAACGAGCCGGCACCGCTCGCTTCTTCACCCTCTTCTTCCCCACCTTCTTGCATGGGAGCTAACGATTTGAACACCTTGTCGATGGGCTGCGGCCTGCTGTTGGCCGTGGCCGCCGCCGCGCAGGCGCAAGCCGCCGCTTCGCTGCCGCCTGCGCTGCAGGATCTGGATGCGCGGGTGGAGCGGGTACGCAAGCAGTTCGACGTGCCCGGCGTCGCCATCGCCATCGTCAAGGACGGGCAGGTACTGCTGGAGCGCGGCTACGGCGTGCGCGAGCTCGGCAAGCCCGAGCCGGTGGACGCGCAGACCCCGTTCGCGATCGCGTCCAACACCAAGGCCTTCACCGCCGCCGCGCTGTCGATCCTCGCCGACGAAGGCAAGCTGAAACTGGACGACCGCGTGGTCGAGCACCTGCCGTGGTTCCGGATGGCCGACCCCTACGTGACCGGCGAGATGCGCCTGCGCGACCTGCTCAGCCACCGCAGCGGGCTGAGCCTGGGCGCGGGCGACCTGCTGTTCTGGCCGGCCACCAGCTACAGCAACGACGAGGTGGTCAGGCGCCTGGCGCGGGTGCCGCTGAAGGGCGGCTTCCGCGACCGCTACGCCTACGACAACATCCTCTATGCGGTGGCGCAGAAGGTCATCGAGCAGGTGTCCGGGCAGTCCTATGCCGAGTTCGTGCGCCAGCGCATCTTCGTGCCGGTGGGCATGGGCGGGGCGCGCATCAACAGCGACCACCTGCAGCCCGGCGACCGGCCGGCGATGGGCCATGCCAGGTTCGATTTCCGCGACCTGCGCCCGGTGCCGCCGATGAGCTGGTCGAACAACGCCGCGGCCGGCGGCATCTACGCCAGCGCGCACGACCTGGCCAAGTGGATGCAGGTGCAGCTCGACGGCGGGCGGCTGCCGGCGGACGGCGGGCACGAGCGGCGCTTGTTCAGCGAAGCCCGTCAGAAGGAAATGTGGCAGGTGATCACCCCGATCGCCATCGCCGAGCCGAGCGTGCCGCAGCTGCTGCCGGCGAAGCCGAATTTCGCCGGCTACGGCGAAGGCTGGAGCCTGAGCGACTACCGCGGGCACAAGCTGGTCTGGCACACCGGCGGCTGGCCGGGCATGGTGTCGCGGCTGACCCTGGTGCCGGAGCAGAAGCTGGGCGTGGTCGTGCTGACCAACCAGGAGGTGGGCGCGGCGTTCAATGCGCTCACCCTGCAGGTGCTCGACGCCTTCCTCGGCGCGCCGCCGACCGACTGGACCGCGGCCTATGCCGCCGCCATCGCCAAGGCCGACCAGAACGCCGAGGAAGACTGGCGCAAGCACGTGGCCGCGCGCGGCGCGGCGTCCGGGCCATCGCTGCCGCTGTCCGGTTACGCCGGCAGCTATCGCGACCCCTGGTACGGCGACGTGGCGATCGCGCAGCATGGCAAGCGGCTGGAATTGCGCTTCAGCAGGACCGCGCAGCTGGTCGGCACGCTGGAGCACTGGCAGCACGACACCTTCATCGTGCGCTGGCACGACCGCGCGCTCAACGCCGATGCGTTCGTCAACTTCGCGCTGACGCCCGACGGCAAGGTGCGCGAGGCGCGCATGGAGGCGGTATCGCCGCTGACCGATTTCAGCTTCGATTTCCAGGACCTGCTGCTGACCCCGGTGGCCGACGCGTCATGAGCGAGGCCGCGGCGCGTCCGCTACCGATGCTGTCGCACGTCCACCTGGGGGTGAACGACTTCGCCGCGGCGTTCGCGTTCTACGCGCCGCTGCTGGAGGTGCTGGGGCTGCAACTGAAGTTCCGCGACGACGCGCGCGGCTGGGCCGGGTGGATGGCGCCGGACGCGCCGCGCCCGCTGCTGCTGATCGGCCGCGCGTTCGACGGCCACCCGGCGAGCGCGGGCAACGGACAGATGCTCGCGCTGCAGGCGGCGAGCCGGGCGCAGGTGGACCGCTGCCACGCGCTGGCACTGGCCCATGGGGCGCGCTGCGAAGGCGCGCCCGGACTGCGCCCGCACTACCACCCCGACTACTACGGCGCGTATTTCCGCGACCTCGACGGCAACAAGCTGTGCGTGTGCAGTCATGGGTAGGGGGGTGGGGTTTGGGGACTCGGGACTCGAGACTCGGGATTTTTCCAGGCTCAGCGTATTCGGCTTTCTGTAGGAGGGGCTTCAGCCCCGACGCCTTACCGGCAGAGCGTCGGGGCTGAAGCCCCTCCTACAGCAAAGCGACATGTTGCTGGGAAGTGCCGCTTTGTTGAAAATACGCGCCAGTTTCTTCATCAAATCGCTTGACGAAGATTCGCACCCAGGCAGCATCCTGCCGTCCCGAGTCCCGAGTCCCGAGTCCCGAGTCCCCAATCCCAACCCAATGCGATAATCGCCAGCCGTTACACCCGGTGCGTATCGATGTTCCGTTGGTTCGAGTCGCTGATTCCCGTATTTCCCGAGATCGATCCGCGCACGCCGCCGCGCAGCGTGTGGCGGTTCTACGCGTTCTACCTGCGCCCGGTGTGGCCGGTGTTCGCCGCCACGCTGGTGGCCGGGCTGCTGCTGGCGCTGGTCGAGGTGGCGATGTTCGACTTCCTCGGCCGCATCGTCGACCTGGTCGCCGAGGCGCCGGGGCCGGAGTTCTTCGCGCGCCACCGCGACGAACTGCTGTGGATGGCCGGCATCACCTTCCTCGCGCGGCCGCTGCTGACCGGGCTGCACAACCTGCTGGTCAACCAGTCGATCATGCCTGGGCTGAGCAACCGCGCGCGCTGGCTGATGCACAACTACGTGGTGCGGCAGAGCCTGGGGTTCTTCCAGAACGATTTCGCCGGGCGCATCGCCAACCGGGTGATGCAGACCGGCACCTCGCTGCGCGAATCCACCGTGCAGATGGTCGATGCGATGTGGTACATCGCGGTCTATACCGGCACCGCGCTGTACCTGTTCGCGCAGGCCGACGCGCGGCTGATGGCGCCGCTGATCGCGTGGATGGTCGGCTATGCCGCGCTGATGTTCTACTTCGTGCCGCGGATGAAGCAGCGCGCGTGGATCGCCTCGGAGGCGCGCTCCAAGGCGATGGGACGCATCGTCGACGGCTATACCAACATCGCCACGCTGAAGCTGTTCGCGCATGCGCGGCGCGAGGAAGCCTACGTGCGCGACGCGCTTACCGAACTGGCGGTCAAGCATCGCGCGCAGACCCGCGTCACCACCGGCATGGACTTCTCCATCGCCGTGCTCAACGGCTTCCTCATCGTGGGCACCTGCGGGCTGGCGCTGTGGCTGTGGAACCAGGGCCGGATCAGCGTCGGTGCGATCACCCTGGCCACCGGCCTGGTGATCCGCATCCATAACATGTCCGGCTGGATCATGTGGGTGATCAACGGCATCTTCGAGGACATCGGCACGGTGCAGGACGGCATGCAGACCATCGCCCAGCCGATCCAGGTGCGCGACCGCGCCGATGCGCAGCCGCTGCAGGTGACCCGCGGCGAGGTGCGCTTCGAAGGCGTGCATTTCCATTACGGCAAGCGCGGCGGGGTGATCGCCGGGCTGGACCTGCAGGTGCGACCCGGCGAGAAGATCGGGCTGGTGGGTCCGTCGGGCGCCGGCAAGTCGACCCTGGTCAACGTGCTGCTGCGGCTGTACGACCTGGAAAGCGGACGCATCCTGATCGACGGCCAGGACATCGCCGCGGTCACCCAGGAGAGCCTGCGCGGGCAGATCGGCGTGGTGACCCAGGACACCTCGCTGCTGCACCGCTCGATCCGCGACAACCTGCTGTACGGGCGCCCGGACGCCAGCCAGGCGCAGTTGCTCGCGGCGGTGCGCAAGGCGCGTGCCGACGGCTTCATCGATACGTTGCGCGACGGCGAGGGCCGCAGCGGCTACGACGCGCACGTGGGCGAGCGCGGCGTGAAGCTGTCCGGCGGCCAGCGCCAGCGCATCGCGATCGCGCGCGTGCTGCTCAAGGACGCGCCGATCCTGGTGATGGACGAGGCCACCTCGGCGCTGGATTCGGAAGTGGAGGCGGCGATCCAGGACAGCCTGGACGAGCTGATGGCCGGCAAGACGGTGATCGCGATCGCGCACCGGCTGTCGACCATCGCGCGGATGGACCGGCTGGTGGTGATGGACCAGGGGGCGATCGTGGAGTCCGGCACCCATGCCGAATTGGTCGCGCGCGGCGGCCTGTACGCGCGGCTGTGGGCGCGGCAGACGGGCGGTTTCGTCGCCGCCTCGGTGGATCCGCGCTGACGGATGGCGGCGCTAGCGCGTTCGCACTAGCGCCACCACGGTTTGCTGCGCAGACTTCAGGCTCCGCTGACGAGCGCGTCAGCGCATTTCGCGCTGCCGCCCCACGCTTTGCTGCGCAAACCGTGGCCCCAGCTCACCACCATCCACATCCCCACGCCTATCGGCGCGCCCCCTTGACTCAAGGGGGCTTTTCTCCAGTTGGATCTTGCGGGACGTTTCGGTGGAAGGCTTTTACCGGGTCCCGAGTCCCCAGTCCCGAGTCCCGGCTACTTACCGAATCGGCTCATCCAGCATCAACTCCCGCACGAACCGCACCGGCGGCGCCCCATAGGACAGCACCTGGTCGTGGTAGGCCTTCAGGTCGAATTTGTCGCCGAGCTTGGCCTGCATCGCCTTGCGCAGGTCCAGGTGTTCCTGCACGCCGACGAAGTAGGTCGGCAGCTGCGCCGAGGTCAGCTGCGCGCGCACCCACTTGCCCTCGGCCTCGCTCTGCTGCTGGAAGGTGTCGTGAACCATCAGCTGCAGCGCCTGTTCCTTGCTCCAGCCGTCCACGTGCACGCCCTGGTCGAGCAGCGCGTTGGCGATGCTGCGCAGGTAGAACTTCAGCTGCACCAGGTGGAACAGCGGGTCGTTGTCCAGGTAGCCCTGCTCCTGCATCATCCGTTCGGTGTACACCGCCCAGCCCTCGGCGAACACGCCCGAGCGCAGCACGCCGCGCAGCGTGGAGGGGAACTTGGCCGAATGCCAGCCTTCCACGTAGTGCCCGGGCACGCCTTCGTGGATGCTGAGCAGGTGGATCATGCGGCCGTTGTATTCGCGCAGGAACGATTCGGCCTGCTGCGCATTCCAGTCGTCGGGAATCGGCGAGACCGCGTAGAAGGTCTTCAGGTTCTTGTCCAGCGGGCCGGGCGAATCGCAGTAGGCCACCGCCACGCCGCGCTGGAATTCGGGCATCAGGATGATGTCCACCGGCGCGTCGGGCAGCGTCATCAGGTTCTTGGCGCGGACGAAGTCGGTGGACGACGCCAGCGACGCCTTGGCGTCCTCGACCACCTTGTCGCGCGCCGGATGCTGCGCATAGGCCAGTTCCAGCGCCGCCTCGATCGCCTTCTGCTGCTGCGCGTCGTCCGGCGCGTCGACCAGTTCCGGCGCGTTCGGTTTGTCCTTGAGCACGGTACGGGCGATGGCGTACATCTCCCCGCGCACGCGGGCGAGCTCGGCCTGCGCGCGCTGCTTGATCTCGCCGCGCGACAGCGAGGAGTTAAGCGAGAACTTCAGCTTCTGGTCGTACTTCTCCGCGCCGATGCGGAAATCGCCCTTGGCGTTGGGCACCAGGGTCTGGTCCAGCCAGGCCTGCTGCTCGGCCACCGCCTTCTTCAGCCCGTCGATCGCCGCCTGCAGGCGCTGCGCGTCGGCCTGCGGGAGCTCCTTGACGTGCGGGGCGATGAAGGTGTCGACGATGCTGAGGATGCCCTGGTTCTGCTTGGCCACGGTCTTGGCGTGGATTTCCGGCACCCGCGCCGGATCCAGGTTCTCGCGCGCCTGCGCGAACAGCGCCGGGATCTTCTCCATGCGCGCGGTGGCGGCCTTCAGCCGCTCCGGCAGCGGCGCGAATTCGCGCGCCATCAGCCCGTAGATCGCGCCGCCGGCCAGGCCGTTGTAGACCTGCGGGTCGGTCGCCCAGCTCTGCGCCACCTCGCTGTTCCAGATGTCCGACTGCAGCTGGTTGCGCAGGATCGCCGCGTCCACCTGGTTCTCGCGCGACAGCTTGGCCACGTCGAGCTTGTCCAGTTCGGCCAGCAGCTGCTTGCTGGCGTCCAGGCTCTTCTGCCGGCCGGCGGCGCTGAGGTCGTCCAGCTCGCTGTCGTAGCGGTGGTCGCCGGTCTGGGTGGCGCCGACCGGGGACAGCTGCATCCAGGTGTCCACGGCGCGCTTGGACAGCGCGGCGAAGGCGCTGTCGGCGGCCGGATCGGCGGCGCCAGCGGCGGCCTGGGGCGTGGCGGACGGCGCCGTCGGGGCGTCGGTGTGTTGCTGGCAACCGGCGAGGGCGGCGAGCAGGGCGGCGGCGAGCAGGTGCTGGCGCATCGGGTTTCCTGTGGTGGTCGAAACCCCGAGCATAGGCGGCCGCGGCAGCGCACGCACCTGCCGTTGGATTACCCTGGCATCCCTTGCCAGGAGACCGTTCCATGAACTACGCAGGCAGCTGCCACTGCGGCCGTATCGCATTCGACCTCGACGCCGCCGAACCGATCACCGAGGCCTACGACTGCAACTGCTCGCTGTGCCGCCGCCGCGGCGGGCTGCTGTGGTTCGGCGCGCGCTCGGCGCTGAACCTGCGCACGCCGCCGGAAGCGCTCGGCACCTACCGCTTCAACCGCCACCATATCGATCACCATCATTGCCCCGACTGCGGCATCGCGCCGTTCAGCGAAGGCACCCATCCCAAGACCGGCGAGGCCACGGTGGCGGTCAACCTGCGCTGCCTGCCCGAGCTGGACCTGGGCACGCTGCGGATAACCACGGTGGACGGGGCGAGCCTGTGAAGACACGACCGTTGCACTGGGGCGTGCCGCTGCTGCTGGCGCTGGCGGCGGGCGGCTGTTCCAAGCATGGCGACGGCGCCGCCGCTGCCGGTGGCGCCCACCCGGCCGAAGCGGCCGCCGCGGCGCCGACCGCGGACGGCCGCGCGGCGATGCTGGCGTACGAGCACGAGGTGAGCGTGCAACTGCCGGCGGCGCAGATCCGGGCGCGGCTCAAGCAGGCCCAGGACAGCTGCCTGAGCGGGCGCTTCGGCGCGTGCAACGTGCTATCGGTGGAGCAGCGCGGCGGCGAGCATCCGCAGGCATCGCTGAGCGTGCGCATCGCGCCGGGCGGGGTGGAGCCGTTGATCGCGCAGGCCGGCAGCGGTGGCGAGATCGGCAGCCGCTCCACCCGCGCCGAGGATCTGGCGCAGGCGGTGCAGGACAACGCCGCGTTGCAGCAGCGGTTGCAGGCCGAGCAGCGCCGCCTGCAGGAGTTCCAGCAACGGCGCGACCTCAGTGTGGCCGACATGATCAGCCTGTCGGCGAAGATGGCCGAACTCGACACGCAGTTGCTGGCCGCCAGCCAGGACGCGGCGCAGCATCGCCGGCGCATCGAGACGCAGCGGCTGACCCTGCAGTTCTCCGCGCCCGACGGCGAGCAGGGCCGCAGCGAAATCGGCGCAGCGTTCGCCGACACGGGCGCGATCTTCGCATCCGCCACCGCCTGGGCGATCCGTGCGGTCGCAGCGGTGACGCCGTTCGTGCTGCTCGGCGGCGTGCTGTGGTGGCTGGTCGCCTGGCTGCGTCGGCGCCGCAGGCGCACTTAGAAAACGGGCGCTGCCGATGATGGCACTGGTGGGAGCGACTTCAGTCGCGACGGGCGCTACCGGTGACGCCCGTCGCGGCTGAAGCCGCTCCTACAGTCGGTCCGCCGGCCGCCGAGAAGGCGTCAGCCTTCGTCCTGCTCGAACTCCACGATCACTTCCAGATCGAACGCCAGCGCTTCGACGGCCTCGCGAACCTTCTGCATGGTGGCGGCGTTGCCGGCCTCGATCTCGACCTCGTGGGTGCCCGGACCCTGGTCGTCGGGAAGCCCGGCGGAACTGGAGTCGTCGTCGTCCAGATGGGTCATCAGGTCGTCGATCTCCTCGACGTGCTCGATCCCTTCCAGGCTGCCGAGCAGGTTGATGATGGCGCGGGCGTCGTCTTCGCTGCCGGTGATGCGGATGCGGAGCAGGGGCATGAAGCTTCCTCGATGTAAGGGAAGCCCAGGCTAGGCAGGCGCCGGCTAAGGCGAAGTGATGACCGCAGCGCCGCGCGCCGGCCGCGCCGCCGCATGCGCCTCGTGCAGCACCGGCAGCAGCAGCGCTTCGGCCGCCGCGCGCAGCATCGCTGGCGCGACGTAGCGCTGGTGGGTGCGCGCGATCAGCGCCATGTACAGGCGGCCGAAGCGGTTGCGGCAGGCCACGCGCGTGCCGAGGGTCAGCTCGACCTGGCCGTCGTCGCCGATCGCCACGCCGACACAGCTGCGGAACACCAGGTGCCGGTCGTCGGCACCGAGCACCACCTGCGCGTGCCGCGCCGGGGCGGCGCGGCTCTGCGCCAGCACCGGGAAGCGTCCGGCGAACAGGTTGTCGCGCTGCGGCGACAGCAGCGACGACACCGGGCACCCCAGCGGCGAGGTGCGCAGCCGCAGCGGCGCGACCAGCGCGTTGCGCAGCCGCATCAGCCAGGTCACGCCGGCCGGCCGCCGCTGCAGGAAGCCGTCCAGCAGGCCGGCCAGCAGCGCCTGCGCATCGCCGCGGCGCAGCAGCCGCGCGTCCAGGCGCAGGCGCACGCTGTCCTGATGGTCGAAGCGTTCGCTCAGCTGCCGCCACAGCAGCGAATCCGGCGGCGGCGCCGGCATGCGCTGTACCGGCGGCAACCGCGGCGCCAGGGCGACGAAGCCGGGCGGATGCCGCCGCGCGCCGAGCGCCTGGCGCAGGCGTCCGCTGAGCGCGCGCACGCGTCCGCACCAGGCCAGGCGCCGGCTGCCGGGCGAAGCGGCCAGCGACAGGCCGATGGTCGGCACCGCCGCCGCGCGTGCCTGCGGCGTGGCCAGCAGTGCGGTCACCGTGTCCGGCAGCAGTTCGGTCAGCGCGGCGATGTCGGCGGTCCCGGCCAGCACCTGCGCGCGCACCGCCGGCGCCAGCTCGCCGCCGGACTCGTCGCTGTGGCAGGACAGGGCGAAGAACGCAGGATGCGACGCGTTCGGCCGCAGCGGGGCGAACTGGTGCCAGGTGCCGCCGCCGAAGCGCACCGTGAACAGGCAGTCGGCCGGCAGGTCGATGTAGCGCAGCGCGTTGAGGAAATGCTGCGGGTCCTGGGCGATCTGTTCCATCGATGCGGTGGAGAAGCGCAGTTGCGCGCCGCCGCTGCCGGTGACCGCGGTGAACATGCGGTGCCCGGCGTGGCGGTGGAACGGATGCCCGTTCGGACCGACCGCGAACGAGAACAGCGAGGTCGATTCCCCGCGCGCGAAGTCGGTGGACGCCAACCGCGCCGACGGTTCGTCCAGCGCATCGTGGAAGCTGGGATGCGCGCGCTGGCGCACGCAGGCTTGCGCGATCAGCGGATCGCCCGCGCCGTGGCCCAGCTGTGCGATCAGCGTCACTTCCACCGGCAGGCCGCCGCTGTAGGACGGCAGGCGCACCGACGGGAAACCGGTTTGCGGGGACATGTCGCGTGCGGCGAGCGCGGTGGTGGACATCGGCGATTTCCTTTGGCCGTCTAGACGTTCTTCTTGGCCAGCTTGCGCGCCTCGCGCTTGAGCGGGCCGGCGCTGGGGCAGACTTCGAACGCGAAGCCGCTGAGGGTGTTGACCAGGTTGTCGGGGGTCAGCCGGTAGACCACGAACTGGCCGCGCCGCTCGCTGTGGACCAGGCCGGCCGCCTCCAGCACCGACAGGTGGCGCGAGATCGCCGGCGCGCTCATCGCGAAGCGCTGGCCGATCTGGCCGGCGGTGAGTTCCTGCGCCGACAGGTAGGCGAGGATTTCGCGGCGAGGCCGCGAGGCGAGGGCTTCGAAGACGCGGTCGATGGACATCAGGAATTAGATAATTAACGAATTAGCTAAATGATTGCGCCGACGTGGCGGCAATGTCAAGCGGGTGCGCCAGACAATGGGCCGGCCCTGATGGCGTGGCGACGCGCTGCGTTCCGGCGCGGCGGTCGTGGCGCATGCGTTCTAGCGCTGCCGCGATGGCGATGACTCCCACGCGCGACACGCCTTCCGCCATGTCCGGGCGCCACCGGATCCGCGCATCGCATGCGCGCGCGCAAGACAGCCCTGGCGTGCCTCGCGCCTCAGCCCGGCGCCCGATCCTGCGCGGCGGCGGGCTGCAGGCCGAGCAGCTCCGCCGGCAGCGCCGGCAGCGGCGTGCGCTCGTCCAGCGCCTCGCGCTTGAGCCAGTCGATGAACTGGCGGGCGGCCGGGCTGGGCAGGCGATGGCCGGGATGCACGATGTAGTACGAGTAGCGCGCCTTCAACGCCGGTCCGGGCAGGCGCACCAGCTCGTAGCGCTGCAGGTACGGCTGGGCGATGTGCTTGCGCGCCAGCACCGCGCCCATGCCGTAGACCGCCGCGCGCATCGCGTCGGTGCTGTCGTTGAAGGTGTGCATCGGCGGCAGTTGCACGCCGCGCACCGCGGCGGCGCGAAACCAGTCGCGCCAGCCCTGCGGCGACATGTCGGTGAGCAACGGCAGCTGCGCGATCTGCTCGGGGTGGCGCAGCGTCGCCAGTTGCGGCAGCGCCGGCGAGGCGACCGGGAACAGTTCGTCGTCCATCAGGTGGTGCGAGGTCAGCCCCGGCCACGCGCCCTGGCCATAGCGGATGCCCAGTTCCGGCCCGCCTTCCTCGAAGCGCGAGAACGCCGCGTCGGTCTGGATGTCCAGGCGCACGTGCGGCTGCGCCTGGCAGAAGCGCGGCAGCCGCGGCAGCAGCCAGCAATACGAGAGCGAACGCAGGGTGGTGATGCGCAGCGGCGCGGTATCGGCCTGCGGGTGCAGGTTGCCGGCCACCGCCGCGATATCGGCCAGCGCCGCGCTGGCCGCGTCGGCCAGTTGCCTGCCCTGGGCGGTCAGCTTGACCCCGCGCGCATGGCGCTGGAACAGCGTGGCGCCGAGCAGCGCCTCCAGCTTGCGCACATGGTGGCTGACCGCGCTGGCGGTGAGGTGCAGTTCCTCCGCGGCATGGGCGAAGTTCTGGTGGCGCGCCGCGGCGGCGAACACGCCGAGCGCGGGCAGCAGGGCAGGGCGCAGTTGCATCGGCAGGCACGCGGCAGATTTGTGGCTCGCGACGATACTACGCGCTTGTGGGCGTTGCCATGGCAGGCGATCCTGCCAGCCCTGCAGCGGATGCGCGGCGGCAGGTGCCGATGGCAGGGCGTGCCCGGCGCTGCTTCGGCGCCGCTGGCGGCGTTGCTGGCGCGGGGAGCCGCGGTCGCGCCACCGGCCTCGGCCGCGCCACCGGATGCGGCGGACCGCCAGCGGCGTGGCGCGTCCGGCACCGCACAGACACGGCACCACCACGGCGCGGGACCACGATGACCACAGGAGACAGCTCGGTGAATGCAGCCAACCCCGCGTCCGGCGATCCGGTCGGCGATGTTCCGGCACCGGCCGTGCATGCCTGGCGCACGCCGTTGGAGCTGGGGTTCCTGGGCGTCGTGTGGGGCTGCTCGTTCCTGTTCATGCGGGTGGCGGCGCCGCAGTTCGGCACCTATGCGCTGGTGGAGCTGCGCCTGGCGCTGGGCGCGGCGGTGCTGCTGCCGTTCCTGTGGCTGGCGCGTGCGCGCTTCCCGCTGCGGCGCTGGCCGGTGCTGGCGGCGATCGGGGTGCTCAATTCCGCACTGCCGTTCCTGCTGTTCGCCTGGGGCGCGCAGCATGCGCCGGCGGCGATCGGCGCCATCTGCAACGCGATGACGGTGTTGTTCACCGCGCTGATCGCGTTCCTGTTCTTCGGCGAGAGGATCGGCGCGCGGCGCGCGGTCGCCCTGCTGGTCGGGTTCGTCGGCGTGCTGGTGCTGGCCACCGGCAAGTCCGCCGGGCTGAGCGTGGGGCCGGCCGCCTTCGCCGGCGCCGCTGCCTCGCTGCTGTATGGCATCGGCTACAACCTGGTGAAGCGGCACATGGGCGACCTGCCGCCGGCGGCCTCGGCCGCGTCGACGCTGGGCTGCAGCGCGCTGCTGCTGGCGCCGCTGGCGTGGACGCACTGGCCGACGGCGCCGGTTTCGGCGATGGCCTGGGCCTGCGCCGGCGCGTTGGGCGTGGTCTGCACCGGGCTGGCGTTCCTGATGTATTACCGGCTGATCCAGCGCATCGGCCCGGCGCGCGCCTCGACGGTGACCTACCTGATTCCGGTGTTCGGCGCGTTGCTGGCCTGGTCGATCCTCGGCGAGCCGCTGACCTGGACCATGCTGCTGGCCGGCGCGCTGATCCTGGGCAGCGTCGCCTTCAGCCAGCGCGCGCGTTAGCCTCGCCGTGGCGCCGCGCTTGCACGCACACGCATGGCAGACAGTGCCAGGATGGACGCAGGTTAACGCTCGAGCGTGACGCGACGCTCGGGAATCGACGACCCAATCCAAGGACCAGCAATGACGTCTTCCCTGCTCGCATCGCAGTTCGCCTACAAGGCCTGGGCCAACGCCGAGCTGCTGCAGGCGCTGGCGCAGATCGACGCGCACGCGTATCCGGCGCAACGGCAGCGCGCGATCCGGCTGTTGAACCACACCTGCGTGGTGGACCGGATCTTCGCCGCGCACCTGGACGGCGGCACGCATGGGTTCGAAGACAGCAACACGGCGGAGACGCCGGAGCTGGAGGCATTGCACAGGGCCGTGGCGGACGCCGACCGGTGGTATGCCGGCTACGTCGCCGGGCTCGATGCGGCCGCGCTGCAGCAGCCGCTCGCGTTCCGCTTCACCGACGGCGATGCCGGCACGATGACCCGCGAGGAAATGCTGTTCCACATCCTGGCGCATGGCGCCTATCACCGCGGCAACATCGCCATGCTGCTCAGCGAATGCGGGGCAGAGCAGCCGCGCGAGCTGTTCACCCGTTTCCTGCACGCTCGCGACCCCGAGCGCCGCGGCGCGGCGGGCTGAGCCCGCGCCGCGCCACGGCGACGGCAAGCCCTGCGCTACTGCGGTGGCGCGCGCACCGGCAGCGGCACGTTGCACAGGTCGATATGCCCGGCCGGACGCTTGTAGAAGTCGTCGCGGCGGTTGCGCCGGGCCTCGGCCACGTCGCGGAAGGTCTGGGTATCGGTGCGCAGCAACTGCAGCGCGGTGCGTTCGGCTTCGGGCACATCGCTGGCGAGCCTGATCGCGCCGATCGGCGTGCGCTGCCCGGGCTTGTCGTAGAAGCCCATCGGGTCCGGCCCGCGCGGGATCACACTGAGCAGTTCCATGCCCTTGACCACGCGCCCGACCACGGTGATGTTGCGGTCCAGCTGCCGCGGCGACTGCCCGGTGACCACGTACAACTCCGCGCCGATGCTGCTGTCCTCGTCGTTGTTGCGGCCGGCGCCGAGCGTGCCGTAGCAGTGGGCCAGCCATGCCTTGCCGGCCTTGGGGTCGCGGGCGGCGGGGAAGCCGTCGACGAAGCCCACCTGCGGCGCCCAGCCGTCGCGGTCGGGCAGCGCCTGGAACGCCAGGCCCGCGGCCGGGCGTTCGAACTCCGCCGGCAGGTGGCGCTTGGCAGAACCCAGCGGCTTGGCCTTGCCGGCCTCTTCGCCGTCGGGGTCGCCGAACTGGACCACGAAGTTGTCCTGCGAGCGATAGATGCTCAGCCCGTCCCAGAAGCGTTCGTGGGCCAGGGTGCGGATGTTGCCCACATGCTCGGGCGCGAACGCCGGCGCCAGTTCGATGACCACCCGCCCGCCCGGCAGTTCCAGGTACAGCGTGTTGGCCGGGTCCAGCGTGCGCCAGTCGCCGGGCGCGGAGGCGTCCAGGATCTGCTGCGGGCTGCGGTATGGCGCCGCGGCCATGGCCAAGGTGGCGGGAAGCAACAGCGCGAGGACGAGCAGGGTCGGGCGCAGGGGCATCGGTCGGGCCGGCAGGAAGGTCAGCGGATTCTCGCCGACCCCGTGCGGCAATGACAGGGGCGCGCGGCGACGCCGCCGGAGGGGTCGCAGCCGCGGGTAGCGCGCGCGGATGACTATCGGCACATTCGCTATAGCTGACTCAACACTAGTATCGACTCCAACATAGCGGGAGGCGGTCATGGTCGAGCCGGATGCGCAGCTGAGGAAGTTCCAGAAGGAGCTGAGCGCGGGCACCGTGTCGCTGGCGCTGTTGGCGGTGCTGGCCGAGGCGGGCGAGCCGATGTACGGCTACCTGATCGCCAAGCGCCTGGAGAAAGTGGGCGAAGGCGTGCTCAGCGGCAAGCAGAGCGCGCTGTATCCGGTGCTGCGCAACCTGGAGGGGGCCGGGCTGCTGCTCAGCCACGTCGAGCCGTCGATGGCCGGGCCGCCGCGGCGCTACTACCGCATTACCGAGCAGGGGCGCGAGGCGCTGCAGCAATGGGCTGCCGCGTGGCGCGCCACCCGCGATTCCGTCGATTCCGTGCTGGAGGGGGTTTCAGAATGAACATCGAACACGTTGCGGTGCGGCCGTTGCCGACCACCATTCCCGAATACCTGGCCCAGCTGCGCGCGGCGCTGGCCGGCGCCGATCCGGCGATGATCCAGGACGCGCTCTACGACGCGGAGGAGTACCTGCGTTCGGAGCTGGCCGAGCAGACCGGCAAGAGCGAGGCCGAGATCATCGCCGGGGTGGCCGGCAGCTACGGCGCCCCGGAAGAGGTGGCCGAGATCTACCGCGAGACCGAGGTGACGGTGAGCCGCGCGCTGAAGCCGCCGGCGCCGCCCAAGCGCAAGTCGCTGCTGGGCCGCTTCTTCGGCGTGGCCGCCGACCCGCGCGCCTACGGTGCGTTGTTCTACATGCTGCTGTCGCTGGTCACCGGCATCTTCTACTTCACCTGGGTGGTCACCGGCGCCAGCACCTCGCTGGGCCTGCTGGTGCTGATCATCGGCGTGCCGCTGCTGGTGCTGTTCTTCGGCTCGGTGCGGGTGCTGTCGCTGGTCGAAGGGCGCGTGGTCGAGGTGCTGCTCGGCGAGCGCATGCCGCGCAGGCCGCTGTACAGCGAGCGCGAGCAGCCGTGGCTGCGGCGCATCGGGCAGATGTTCACCGACGCGCGCACCTGGACCACGATGCTGTACTTCCTGCTGATGCTGCCGCTGGGGATCTTCTACTTCAGCGTGTTCATCACCCTGCTGAGCACCGCGCTGGCGCTGGTGGCCGCGCCGCTGGCGCTGTTGTTCCCGAACGATTTCTATATGTCCTTCGGCGACTGGAACGTGACCCGCGATGCGCCCTGGTCGCTGCTGCTGTGGAGCGTGCTGGGTATCGTGATGCTGTTCGGCACGCTGCACCTGGCACGCCTGTTCGGCAAGCTGCACGGGCTGCTGGCCAAGCACCTGCTGGTGCACAGTTCGGCGCAGTAACCGGCTGTACGCGCTTGGGGGCGCGCCGCGGATGCTGCGCCGTCGGGCGAGAGAGAGGGCGGCCGTGTCGAGCGACGATGCGTGTCGGGCTGACGCCGCTTTCGCGAGAGCGCACGCTGTGCCGTGCGCCCAAGGGGAATTCACAAGCTCACACGACGAAGACGAATGCGGTCCAGGAGATTCCCTGGCCGCCGGCCGCCGCTCGCAGCGGCCGGCGCACCCGCTCAGCCGGCCTTGCGGCCGCCGCGGCGCTTGAGCGGGGTGACGTTGCTGGCCGCCGGCGCGGCCGCCTGCTGCGGTGCGTTGCGGGCGATGAAGCTGCGCACCTGCGGGTAGACGATGTCGCGCCAGCGGCGCCCGCTGAAGATGCCGTAGTGGCCGGCGCCTTCGACCTCGATGTGCTGGTGGCGATCGGCGGCGATGCCGGTGCACAGCGCGTGCGCGGCCGCGGTCTGGCCGAGCCCGGAGATGTCGTCCAGCTCGCCTTCGATGCTCAGCAGCGCGGTGTCGCGGATCGCCGCCGGATCGACCCGCTCGCCGCCGATCACCCATTCCCCGCGCGGCAGCAGGAATTGCTGGAACACCACGCGGATCGTGTCGAGGTAGTAGGTGGCCGGCATGTCCAGCACCGCGTTGTATTCGTCGTAGAAGCGCCGATGCGCCTCGGCGTCCTGCAGGTCGCCCTTGACCAGGTTGGCGTAGAAATCCCAGTGCGACATGAAATGCCGGCTGGGATTCATCGCCAGGAAGCCGGTGTGCTGCAGGAAACCCGGATACACCTGGCGGCCATGGCCCGGATAGGCCTGCGGCACGGTGTGGATCACGTTGTTCTCGAACCACGACAGCGGATTGCGCGTGGCCAGGTTGTTGACCTGGGTGGGGCTGCAACGTGCGTCGATCGGCCCGCCCATCATCACCAGCGAGCGCGGCGTGGGTTCGCCGCGGCCGGCCATCAGCGACACCGCGGCTAGCACCGGCACGGTCGGCTGGCACACGCTGATCACGTGCAGCTTGTCGGCGCCGATGTGGCGGATGAAGTCCTGCACGTAGTTGACGTAGTCGTCCAGGCCGAAGTCGCCGTCGCTGTGCGGCACCATGCGCGCATCGATCCAGTCGGTGACGTAGACCTTGTGGTCGCGCAGCAGCGTGCGCACGGTGTCGCGCAGCAGCGTGGCGTGGTGGCCGGACAGCGGCGCCACCACCAGCACCGCCGGCTGCTGCTTGAGCCCGGCGACCACCTTGGCGTCGTCGCTGAAGCGCTTGAAGCGCAACAGGCGGCAGAACGGCTTGCGCAGCACTTCCTGCTCGACGATCGGCAGCGCGTGGCCGTCCACCTCGACGTGGTCCAGCGCCCAGGCCGGCTTCTCGTAGTCCTTGCCCAGGCGGTGCAGCAATTCGTTGGTCGCCGCCAGGCGCTCGGCGCCGGGCAACGTGGCCCACAGGCTGTTGGCGTCGGAGAAGATCTTGGCGTTGGCCGCGGCCTGGTGGACCCAGGGAGCAAGCAGGTTGCGGGTCAGTTCGTGCCACTGGTAGAGCATGCCGTGATTCCCATCCTGAGCGTATGCTGCCGTGCAGCATAGCCTATCCGGTGTGGTTGCACCTTAATGGGGCGGCAGGCCGGTCCCTTCCAGTGCGGCGGCATCGCCCGCCAGCGCAGGCGACAGCCAGCAGTGACTGCCGACCGCGCGCAGGCCCTGCGCACCAAACTGGCGCCGGTACCAGCGTGCCGGGCGCGGCTGGAAGCCGTCGTGGTCGCCGTCGAAGTCGTCTTCCATCGCGAAGGTTTCCAGGAAGGCCACGCCGCCGCACAGCTCGGCCAGGCCGGGCAGGCCCTGGCGCAGCTCGCGGCTGGGCACGTAGTGCAGCACGTCGGCGCACACCAGCAGGTCCACCGGCGCGCACGGACGCAGCCAGGCGAAGTCGCCGAAGCGCGCCGGGTGCAGGTTGCGCTGGCGGCCGTAGCGGCGCACCGCGTAGTCGCTGCTGTCGAAGCCCAGGTACTGCAGCCTGGGCCGCAGCTTCAGCAGCGGCGCGCGCCAGGCGCCTTCGCCGCAGCCGATGTCGAGCACGCTGCGGATCGGCCGCTCCAGGTAGTACTCGGCCTGGGCCACCGCCAGCGCGACCTTGCGCGCCAGCCGCGCGGCGTCGCCGATGCCGTCGCGGCGGTACCAGCGCTGGAAGTAGTCGGCGTCGTAGGATTTGTTCAAGCGTGGCGTGTCCATGCGTGCGCGCGGCGGATAGGCGAAAATGGCGTCACATCCTACGCCAGCGACACGGAGCCAGCGCATGCCATCCACCCCATGGATCGATCCCTACACGCTGTATCTGGGCGTCAAGACCCTGCACCTGCTGTTCGTGATCGCGTGGATGGCGGCGGTGTTCTACCTGCCGCGGATCCTGGTCAACATCGCCGAGAGCGCCGGCCAGCCGGAAGTGCAGGCGCGGCTGGTGCTGATGGGCCGGCGCCTGTACCGCTTCGGGCACATGGTGTTCGGGCTGGCGCTGATCCTGGGCGCGGTGCTGTGGCTGGGCTACAAGGTGCTGCCCGCGTTCCCGACGATGGTCGCGCCGGGCAGCGGCTGGCTGCACGCCAAGCTGGCCCTGGTGCTGCTGCTGATGGCGCACTACACGGTGGCCGGGCGCTGGCTCAAGGGCGTGCCCCAGGCGCGCAGGCTGCCGTCCTCGCGCACGCTGCGCTGGTTCAACGAGATCCCGGTGCTGCTGTTGCTGGTGGTGATCTGGTTGGTGCTGTTCAAGCCGTTCTGAGCGGGGATTGGGATCGGCGGATGTCGCGTTCTTCGGCCTTGCCGGCCTGCCGATACCACTCCCGAATCCCGAATTCCCAATCCTGCCAAACGGCTACGCCGCCTCGTAGGCGCCGTAGCCGCGCAGGCGCTCGTAGCGCTTGCGCAGCAACTGCTCCAGCGGCAGCTGTTCCAGCGCATCGAGCTCGTTGAGCAGCACCGCCTTCAGGCGCTTGGCCATCTGCGTCGGGTTGCGGTGCGCGCCGCCGATCGGCTCGCGCACGACCTTGTCGACCAGGCCCAGCGCGGACAGACGCTTGGCGGTCAGGCCGAGCTGTTCGGCCGCGTCCTTGGCCTTGCCGGCGTCCTTCCACAGGATCGACGCGCAGCCTTCCGGCGAGATCACCGAATAGGTGCCGTACTCCAGCATCAGCGTGCGGTCGCCGACGCCGATTGCCAGCGCGCCGCCGGAGCCGCCTTCGCCGATCACGGTGCAGATCACCGGCACCTTCAGCTCGGCCATCTCCATCAGGTTGCGTGCGATCGCCTCGGACTGGCCGCGTTCCTCGGCGCCGATGCCGGGGTAGGCGCCGGGGGTGTCGATGAAGGTCAGCAGCGGCAGCTTGAAGCGCTCGGCCAGCTTCATCAGGCGCAGCGCCTTGCGGTAGCCCTCCGGGCGCGGCATGCCGAAGTTGCGCGCCACCTTGCTCTTGGTGTCGCGGCCCTTCTGGTGGCCGATGATCACCACCGGGCGGCCGTTGATGCGGCCCAGGCCGCCGACGATCGCCTTGTCGTCGGCGAAGGCGCGGTCGCCGGCCAGTTCCTGGAATTCGTCGCAGAACACGCCGATGTAGTCCAGCGTGTACGGCCGCTGCGGGTGCCGCGCCAGCTGCGAGATCTGCCACGAGGACAGGTCGCGGAAGATCTGCGCGGTGCGCACGCGCAGCTTGTCCTGCAGGGTCCGCACTTCGGCGTCGACGTTGACCGCCGGCCCGGTGCTGGCATTGCGCAGTTCCTGGATCTTGGCTTCCAGATCGGCGATGGGTTGCTCGAAGTCGAGGTAGTTCGGATTCATTGGAAACCGTCGTGAACTAAAGCGGCAAGTGTAGCCGAACGGCTGCGGCCAACCCGTACGGGGCCGTGCGGTGTAGCGCAGGGGCGGGTCGGGCTGCGGGGTCAGCGGCGCGGGTCGGCCGCGGCCGGCGCGGCGGCGACCAGCGCCGGGCTGCCGAAGGCCTGGCCGAGCTGCAGCACGAAGTCGTTGCGCGCCTGGTTCGCCTCGGCGCCCAGGTCCGCGCCGAGCGTGGCGGTGGCCGCGGTGAACTGCAGCATGGCCTGGAAGTAGTCCTTCTGCAGCTGGCGCTGCTGTGCCGGATCGGACGCATGCAGATAGCGGGCGTAGACCTGGCGCAGCGGCGCGGCGTGCGCCTCGAACGCCGGGGCCAGCGGCGGCAATGCCGGCGGCGCGGTCTCCAGCGTGCGCCGCGGCGCGCGCCAGCCCGGTGCGCGCTGCTGGGCGAAGTAGCCGGGCTGGCCGCTGCCGGCCTCGTAGTAGGCGATGAACTCGGCGGCGCCGAACAGCTTGGACTTGATGTTGCCGCCGCGGTCGGCGACGTAGGTCATGGCACGCTCGGGAAACGGTTCGCGCAGTCCGTAGTCCCACTGCTTGCCGATGAACAGCGCGTGCCGCGCCTCGAACGGGCCGCGCACCGTCACCCCTTGCAGGGTCACGGCGTTCTCCACCGTGCCGAAGTTCTTCAGCTTGGACGCATCGGTGACGTAGATCTCGCGGCCGATCACGTAGTCGGACAGGGTCGGGTTGATCAGCCCGCCGTCGCCGCCGGCG
The DNA here is from genome assembly GCF_017163755.1 of Xanthomonas sp. Lineage (GTDB taxonomy): Bacteria > Pseudomonadota > Gammaproteobacteria > Xanthomonadales > Xanthomonadaceae > Xanthomonas_A. Next base: position 392,728 of record NZ_JAFIWC010000001.1, on the reverse strand, counting down.
TAGACGATGAAGGGCACCTCGCCCAGCGCGGCGGTCCGCAGCCGGTGCGCGCCGGGCGCCAGCGTGAGCGGGATCGCGCTGTCCGCGGCCACGGTGTGGGCCTGGTCGTCGACGACGATGTGCAGCGGTGCCGACGTCGGGTTGTCGACCACGAAGCGCTGCGCCGACTCGCCGCAACCGCCGAGCAGCGCGGCGCACAACAGCAGGGGCAGGAAACGCGTCATGGGCGGTGCTCGGTGTGTGCGGAAGGGAATGGTTGGCGCGAGGAGCGGCGTTGCGGACTCAGGTCGCCCACGGCGGGTTGTACTTCACCTTGACCGTGCGCACTCCCGGATCGGCGCGCAGCATGTCCAGCAGCTGCGGATCCACCCGCACCGACTGGCTGCCGTTGAGGTCGAGCATGCCGGCCACGCCGCCTTGCGCGCTGCGCAGCAGCAGGTCCAGGCGCAGCGGCGTCTTGCCCGGACGGTGGCGCGCCAGCAGCGCGTCGATGCGCCGCCAGGTGTCGCGCTGGCGCAGGTCCAGGCGCAGCGACAGGCGCTGCGCGTGGTGCGTGCAGATCTGCTCGTAGTCCCAGCACTGGCGGATGCGCAGCGCGTAGCCGCCGTTGAATTCGTCCTCGCGCAGGCCGCCCTTGACGATCAGGATGCGGTCGCGGGTGAGCAGGTGCCCGAACTCGGCGATCGCATCGGAGAACGCGCTGCATTCCACGCGCCCGCGTCCGTCCTCCAGCTGCACGAAGATCTGGCTGTCGCCCTTGCGCCGCACCCCGACCACCTGGCCGGCGAGGATCGCGCTGGTTTCCGGGCGCCAGGCGCGCTTCTCGCCATCGCCGCCGCCGCGTCCGCCGCCGGACTGCGAACAGATCTTGTCCAGCGCGCTCAGGTCGCAGCCGACCAGGTCGCGGACCTCGTCGCGGTACGGGTCGAACGGGTGCCCGCTGAGGTAGAAGCCCAGCGTTTCGCGCTCGCCGGACAGCAGCTGGCCCAGCGGCCATTCCTTGCTTTCCGGCAGTTCCAGGCGCAGCGCCGGGGCGCTGGTGTCGGCGCCGCCGAACAGCGAGTTCTGCCCCGAGGCGCGTTCGCGCGCCATCTGCTCGGTGGCCTTGAGCACTTCCGGCAGCTGCAGCATCAATGTGGCGCGGTTGCTGCCCAGCCCGTCCATCGCGCCGGCGTTGATCATCGCCTCCAGCGTGCGCTTGTTGAGCTTGGCCGATTCGACCCGGGTGCAGAAATCCAGCAGCGTGGCGTATTGTCCGCCGCGCTCGCGCTCGGCCACGATCGCCTCGCAGGCGCCGCGGCCCACGCCCTTGATCGCGCCCAGGCCGTACTGGATGGTGTCCGGTGTGGCCGCTTCGAACATGTACGCCGAGGCATTGAGCCGCGGCGGCAGCACGGTCAGGCCGAGGTTGCGCACCTCGTCGAGGAAGCCGACCACCTTGTCGGTGTTGTCCATGTCCGAGGACAGCGTGGCGGCCATGAACTCGGCCGGGTAGTGCCGCTTCAGCCACGCGGTCTGGTAGCTGACCAGCGCGTAGGCGGCGGCGTGCGACTTGTTGAAGCCGTAGCCGGCGAACTTCTCCATCAGGTCGAAGATCTCGTCGGCCTTGGCCTGGCCGACGCCGCCCTTGGCCGCGCCCTCGCGGAAGATCTCGCGGTGCTTGGCCATTTCCGCCGGCACCTTCTTGCCCATCGCGCGGCGCAGCAGGTCGGCGCCGCCCAGCGAGTAGCCGCCGACGATCTGCGCCATCTGCATCACCTGCTCCTGGTACACCATGATGCCGTAGGTGTCCTTCAGGATCGCTTCGGTGCGCGGATCGGGATAGATGATCTCCTGCTGGCCGTGCTTGCGCGCGTTGAAGTCCGGGATCAGGTCCATCGGACCGGGCCGGTACAGCGACACCAGCGCGATCAGGTCCTCGAAGCGGTCGGGCTTGGCGTCCTTCAGCAGCCGCCGCATGCCCGAGGATTCGAACTGGAACACCGCGCCGGTATTGCCCGAGGCGAAGATGTCCTTGTAGGTGGGCATGTCGTCCAGCGGCAGCGTGGCGATGTCCAGCGGCGCCTCGCCGGTCCTGGCGCGGCGCACGTTGATCGCCTTCACCGCCCAGTCGATGATGGTCAGCGTGCGCAGGCCGAGGAAGTCGAACTTGACCAGGCCGACCTGCTCGACGTCGTCCTTGTCGAACTGGGTCACCGGGTTCTTGCCCAGGCCGTCGACGTCGTGTTCGGCGAACAGCGGGCAGAAGTCCGACAGCGGCGTCGGCGCGATCACCACGCCGCCGGCGTGCTTGCCGGCGTTGCGGGTCAGGTCCTCGAGCTGCCGCGCCAGGTCCATCAAGTCGCGGACGTCGTCCTCGCTCTGGTAGCGCTGGATCAGCTCCGGCGAAGCCATCTCCGATTCCTTGCCTTCGCCCATCGCATCCTTCAGCGTGATGCCCAGGATGTTCGGGATCAGCTTGGCCACGCCGTCGACCAGGCCGTACGGGAAGCCGAGCACGCGGCCGCAGTCGCGCACCACCGCCTTGGCCGCCATGGTGCCGTAGGTGATGATCTGGCTGACCCGGTCGCGCCCGTACTTGCGCGCGACGTAGTCGATCACCTCGTCGCGGCGGTCCATGCAGAAGTCGATGTCGAAGTCGGGCATCGACACGCGTTCGGGGTTGAGGAAGCGCTCGAACAGCAGGTTGTAGGGCAGCGGGTCCAGGTCGGTGATCTGCAGCGCCCACGCCACCAGCGAGCCGGCGCCGGAACCGCGGCCCGGGCCGATCGGGATGCCGTGGTTCTTGCCCCACTGGATGAAGTCGGCCACGATCAGGAAGTAGCCGGGGAAGCCCATCTTGATGATGGTGTCCAGCTCGAATTCCAGCCGGTCGACGTAGTCCTGTCGGGTCTTGCCCGGCGCCAGCGGGTTCTTCTCCAGGCGCGCGTCCAGGCCGTCGCGGGACTGCCTGCGGATCCAGCTGTCCAGCGTCTCGTCGTCGGGCACCGGATAGGCGGGCAGGAAGTAGGTGCCCAGCTGCATCTCGATGTTGCAGCGCTGCGCCAGCGCCAGCGTGTTGTCCACCGCATCGGGGATGTCGGCGAACAGCGCGGCCATGTCCTCGGCCGATTTGAGGTATTGCTGGTCGCTGTACTCGCGCGGGCGCTTGGGGTCGTCGAGCACGCGGCCCGACGAGATGCACACGCGCGCCTCGTGCGCGGCGAAATCGCTGGCGTACAGGAAGCGCACGTCGTTGCTGGCGACCACCGGCAGCCCGCGCATGCCGGCGGCGTGCAGCGCGAACTGGTTGAACGCGTCCTCGCCGTCGCGGCCGGTGCGGGTCAGTTCCAGGTGCAGGCCGTCGCCGAAGCTGCGCTGCCAGTCGGCCAGCTGCTGCTCGGCCAGGTCGTGGCGCCCTTCGCTGGCCAGGCGTCCGGCCAGGCTCTCGCGCCCGGCCAGCGCGAACAGGTTGTCGCAGCCGGTCTTCAGCCAGTCCGAGCGGATCGCCACGCCGCCTTCGTTGCGGTGGCCTTCCAGCCAGGCGCGGGTCAGCAGCCGCGACAGGCTCAGGTAGCCGTCGCGGTTGCGGCACAGCACGGTCAGCCGCCACGGGGTCTCGGCGGCGCTGTCGGCGATCAGCAGGTCGGCGCCGGCGATCGGCTTGATGCCCACGCCCTCGGCGGCCTTGTAGAACTTGACCAGCGCGAACAGGTTGTTCAGGTCGGTGACCGCGAGCGCCGGCAGGTTCAACTCGACCGCGCGGCTGAGCAGGTTGGCCTGCTTGGCTTTCTTCGGGTCGGCCTGATCCGGTTTCTCGGGCACACGGATGGTCGAATCCGCCAGCGAGAACTCGGTGTGGACGTGCAGATGGACGAAACGGGAAGTGGACATGCGGAACCAGGACGATGCCCGGTCAGGTTAGCGGCGGGGGCGCAGGCGAACAAGGCTTGACAGGTGGGACTCGGGACTCGGGACTCGGGACTCGGGACTCGGGACTCGGGACTCGGGACCGGTCTCATTTGGGTTTGAGCGAGACCTAGCCGGCGTTGATCGCTTCCGTGGCGCCTGTGCTTGCGAAATCCGCATTTGCTTCGCCGAGTCCCGGCTCCCAAGTTCCGAGTCCCGGCTCCCCAAGCGCGCGGCGCACCGGCGCGAAGCTGCGCCGGTGCTGCGGGCACGGGCCATGGGTCTGCAGGGCCGCAAGGTGAGTTGGCGTGCTGTAGCCCTTGTGCAGGTCGAAGCGGTAGTGCGGATGCTGCTCGTGCAACTGCCGCATCAGGCGGTCGCGGGTCACCTTGGCCACGATCGACGCGGCCATGATCGCGCGGTCGCGCGCATCGCCGCCGATCAGGGCCTCGGCCGCGCACGGCAGGCCCTTGGGAAGGCGGTTGCCGTCGATGCGCGCGAACTGGGCCACATGCGCCACGCCCTCGACCGCGCGGCGCATGCCGAGCATCGTCGCCTGGTAGATGTTGATGCGGTCGATCTCTTCGCTGTCGATCAGCACCACCGACCAGGCCAGCGCGCGTTCGACGATGCGCGCGTACAGCAGCTCGCGGCGCTCGGGGCTGAGCTGCTTGGAGTCGTCCAGCCCGTTGATGCGCGGTTTGGACGGATCGAACACCACCGCGGCCACCGCCACCGGCCCGGCCAGCGGACCGCGCCCGGCCTCGTCGACGCCGGCGTAAAGCCGGGACTGGGGACCCGGGACTCGGGACTCGGGAAGCAGGAACTGCTGCGGCGATATGCGATCGGGATGCTTCATGCCGTTGCTTCTTCCGGGTCCCGAGTCCCGAGTCCCGAGTCCCGGCTCCCAAGCAACTCCGCCACCGCATCGGCCGCGCGCTCCGAGGCGTTCTGGCGCAGCAGCCGGTGCAGCCGATCGTATTCGGGCAGCAGCGCGTCCACCGCCTGCGGGTCGCGCAGCCAGTGCAGCATCGCGGCCGACAGCGTGTCCGCGGTGCAGTCGTCCTGCATCAGTTCCGGCGCCAGGTCGTGCCCGGCGAGGATGTTGGGCAGCGCGTAGCGGTCCACTTTCAGCAGGCCCAGCGCCTTGACGATGCGGTAGGTCAGCGGCGCCACCTTGTAGCCGACCACCATCGGCCGCTTCACCAGCATCGCCTCCAGCGTCGCGGTGCCCGACGCCAGCAACACCACGTCGGCCGCCAGCATCGCGGTGCGCGCCTGGCCGTCGAGCAGGTGCGAATACACCACCGGCAGCGCCGAGCGCGAGAGCTGTTCGGCGATCAGCGCCTTGCAGGCGGCGTTGGCCGCCGGCACCACCACGTGCGCGCCCGGCACCTGCTGCAGCACCTGCCAGGCGGCGGCGAAGAAGGTGTCGCCGAGCCGGCCGATCTCACCGAGCCGGCTGCCCGGCAGCACCGCCAGCACGGTCGCGCCGCTCGGCAGCCCGAGCTCGGCGCGCGCGGCATCGCGGTCGTTGCGCAGGGAGATCGCATCGGCCATCGGATGGCCGACGAAGCGCGCGTCCACGCCGTGCCGGGCGTAAATCGGCGGCTCCATCGGGAACAGGCACAGCACCCGGTCGGCGCTGGCGCCGATCTTGGCCGCGCGCTTCTCGCGCCAGGCCCAGACCGAGGGGCTGACGTAGTGCACGGTGCGGATGCCGCGTTGCTTGAACCAGCGTTCCACGCCCAGGTTGAAGTCCGGCGCATCGATGCCGACGACCATGTCCGGCCGCCAGGCCAGCGCACGCTCGCGGAACGCGCGGCGCAGCTTCAGCAGCCGCGGCAGGTGCCGCAGCACTTCGCTCAGTCCCATCACCGCCAGTTCGCTGGCGTCGAACCAGGTCTGGCAGCCGGCGCTGCGCATCGCATCGCCGCCGATGCCTGCGAACTGCGCCTCGGGATAGCGCACGCGCAGCGCCTCGATCAACCCGGCGCCGAGCTGGTCGCCGGACGCCTCGCCGGCGATGAGGACGACGCGCAGCTTCGCTGCGCCGGGACTCGGGACTCGGGACTCGGGACTCGCAGCGCGGGACTCGAAAGGCGCGTTGCCGCCTTGAATCTGCTCCGTGGAACCGTTGGAGCCGTCCGATGAAACGCTGCTCCGGGTCCCGAGTCCCGAGTCCCGAGTCCCGATGTTCATCGCAACAACGGCCGCTCGCCGGCCTCGATGAACTCCAGCATCGCGCGCACGTCGTCGCTGGTTTCGGCGATCTGCGCCAGCTGCTGCTTGGCTTCGGCCAGCGGCAGCCCGGCCACGTACAGCGCGCGGTAGGCGCGCTTGATCGCGGCCACGCGCTCGCTGTCGAAGCCGCGGCGCTTCAGCCCTTCGCTGTTGATGCCGCGCGGGCGGCCGAGCGAATTGCCGCCGACCATGGTGAACGGCGGCACGTCGCCGTTGACCAGCGCGCCCATGCCGAGGAAGGCGTGGTCGCCGATGCGGCAGAACTGGTGCGCGCCGGCGAAGCCGCTGATGATCACGTGGTCGCCGACTTCGACGTGGCCGGCCAGGGTGGTGTTGTTGGAGAACACGCAGTGGTCGCCGACGCTGCAGTCGTGCGCGACGTGGGTGTAGGCCAGGAACCAGTTGTCGTTGCCGACGCGGGTGACGCCGCCGCCGTTGCCGGTGCCGCGGTTGACGGTGACGAACTCGCGGATCACGTTGCGGTCGCCGATCACCAGCTCGGTGCGCTCGCCGGCGAACTTCTTGTCCTGCGGATCGCCGCCGAGCGCGACATGGCCGACCAGATGGTTGTCGCGGCCGAGCCGGGTCGGGCCGGTGATGCTGCAGTGCGGGCCGATCACGCTGCCGGCGCCGATCTCCACCTCCGCGCCGATCAGGGTGAAGGCGCCGACGCGCACGTCGGCGGCGAGCACGGCGCCCGGATCGACGACGGCGGTGGGATGGATCAACGGTGCGCTAGCTGACATGCCGGCCTCCTCAGGGTTTGCGCGAGCCCGCGCACAGCACCTCGGCCGACGCCACGACTTCGCCGGCGACCTTGCCGACGCCGTGGTACCAGGCCATGTTGCGGATGATCCGCTTCACTTCCACGTGCAGCTCGAGCACGTCGCCGGGCACCACCATCTTGTTGAAGCGCGCGTTCTCGACCTTGACCATGTAGAACAGCTGCGACTCGGCGTTGCGGCCCAGCGACAGCTGGGTGAGGATGCCGCCGGCCTGCGCCAGCGCCTCGATCACCATCACGCCCGGCATGATCGGCTGGTTGGGGAAATGGCCCTGGAAGAACGGCTCGTTGATGGTGACGTTCTTGTGCGCCACGATGCTCTTGCCGAGATCCAGCTCGACCACGCGGTCCACCAGCAGGAACGGATAGCGGTGGGGGATCAACGTCTGGATCATGGTGACGTCGATCGGGAGCTGCAGCGTGTCGTTCATTCCTTCTCCTTGCCCACCGCGGCGATGCGCCGAGCGAGGCTGTCGAGCTGTTTGAAGCGCGCGGCGTTCTTGCGCCACGTGCGGGTATCGGTCAGCGGCGTGCCGGACGAGTATTCGCCGGGCTCGTGGATGGAGTTGCGCACCACCGACTTGCCGGTGATCACCACCTTGTCGCAGATCTCCAGGTGGCCGACCACGCCGACGTGGCCGCCGAGCATGCAGTAGCGGCCGATCTTGGCGCTGCCGGCGATGCCGGTGCAGCCGGCGATCGCGCTGTGCGCGCCGATGCGGCAGTTGTGCGCGATCTGCACCAGGTTGTCGATGCGCACGTCTTCCTCGAGCACGGTGTCCTCCAGCGCGCCGCGGTCGATGCAGGCGTTGGCGCCGATCTCGCAGTCGTCGCCGATCACCACGCCGCCCAGCTGCGGCACCTTGATCCAGTGGCCGGCGTCCATGGCCAGGCCGAAACCGTCCGCGCCGATCACCGCGCCGGGATGGATGCGGATGCGCTTGCCCAGCCGCACCCGGGTGACCAGGGTGACCCGGGCGATGAGTTCGGTGCCGTCGCCGACCACGCAATCCTCGCCGATCACGCTGCCGGCGCCGATCACGCAGCCGTCGCCGATCACGCTGCGTGCGCCGATGCTGACGAACGGGCCGACATGCGCGCTAGGCGAGACGCGCGCGCTGGGATCGACCACCGCCATCGGGTGCACGCCCGCTTCGCGCGCCGGCGCGATGTCGAACAGCGCGGCGATCTTGGCGAAGGCGGTGTACGGGTCCTTGGCGATCAGCGCGGTGCCCGGCGCGGACGGCGCATCGTCGGCGCGCAGGACCACGATCGAGGCGCGGCTGTCGGCCAGCTGCGCGCGGTAGCGCGGGTTGGCCAGGAAGCTGAGCTGTCCGGGACCGGCATGGGCCAGCGTGGCGACGCCGTGGATCGTCGTCTCGCCCGGGCCATGCAGCTGCAGCCCGAAGCGCTCGGCGATGTCGTGTGCGGTATAGGTAGGAGTATTCACACCGGGATTCTACCGTGTGCCATCACCCCGGTCATGCTGCCCCTGCGCAGCAGCCATCGTGGCGCGGATCAGCCACCGCATGCGGACCGGTCAGCTGCGGTCAGTCAACTGGAGAAAAGCCCCCTTTAGTAAAGGGGGCGCGCCGACAGGCGCGGGGATCTGGAAGCATATGAGCTGGGGCCCGCGATTTGCACCGCAAATCGTGGGGCGTCAGCGCGAACGCGATGACGCGCTCGGGGCGCGCCGACAGGCGCGGGGATTTGGAAGGCCAAGCTCCGATCCCCATGCTCCCGCACAGCGGGAGCATGGGCCGCCAGGGCCACGCCCTGGCGGCGGGTGGGCAGTTCGTCAGAACTGCCCACCAAAGGTGAACTGCAGACGCTCGATCTCGTCGTTGTCTTCCTTCTTCAGCGGCACCGCATAGCTGATCGAGATCGGCCCGACCGGCGCGCGCCACAGCAGCGCCACGCCGGTGGAGGCGCGCAGTTCGTTGGTCTTGTAGTTGTCCACGCCGTTGAACACGTTGCCGACGTCGACGAACGCGGAGATGCGCGCCGACGGGCTGTCGAACAGCCGCGGGAAGTACATTTCCGCCGAACCGACGGTCTTGAACGAGCCGCCCAGCGGCTGGCCGCGGCTGTACGAGGAGGTGGCCTCCGAACGCGGGCCGAGGGTGTTGTCCTCGAAGCCGCGCACCGAGTTGGTGCCACCGGCATAGAAGTTCTCATAGAACGGCAGGCCCGACGCGGTCACGCGGCGGATCAGGTTGCTTCCATCGCAGGCCGCCGCTGTGTAGGTGTTGTTCTGCTCCACGCCGCAGATGTCGCGCGAGACGTCGTTGCCGTAGCTATCGCCGTAGCCGAACTCGGCGCGGGTGTTGAGCACCAGCGACGGGATGATCGTCCAGTACTTGGAGATCTGGTAGCTCAGCTTGTAGTACTCGACGGTCGAGCCGGGCAGGGTGGCTTCCAGGCCGACGCGCTGGTACATGCCGCGGGTCGGCATGAAGTAGTCGTTGCGGGTGTCGCGCGCCCAGCCCAGTTCGCTGCGCCACGCATGGAAGGTGCGCTGGCCGATCGCATCGATGTAGTTGATGATCGCCCTTGGGGTGAATCCGGTGTAGGTGGTGATCTGGTTGCTGTCGATGCCGAACATCACCGACACGGTGTCGTTCTCGGTGATCGGCACGCCGAAGATCACCTGCGCCGCACCGTTGGTGCTGTTGTACTGCGCGGTGCCGAAGTCGGAGTAGTCCAGCTTGCGGTACGAGACGTTGTAGCCCAGCGAGACGCCGTCGTCGGTGAAGAACGGGTTGGTATAGGAGAACGAGTAGCGCTCCTGGTAGCTGCTGCGCGAGGCGTCCACCGCCACGCGGTTGCCGCCGCCGAGGAAGTTGTTCTGCGACAGCTGGATCGACGTGGTCACGCCGTAGGTCTGCGAATAGCCCAGGCCGAAGGTGAAGCTGCCGGAGGTGGTTTCCTTGACGTTGTAGACCACGTCCACCTGGTCGTTGCTGCCCGGCACCGGCGGCGTTTCCACGTCCACCGACTCGAAGTAGCCCAGGCGCTGCAGGCGGATCTTGGAACGGTCGATCGCCGCCTGCGAGTACCAGCTGTCCTCGAACTGGCGCATCTCGCGGCGCAGCACTTCGTCGGAGGTGCGGGTGTTGCCCCTGAACACGATGCGGCGCACGGCCACGCGCGGGCCCGGCACCACCTGCAGGTTGACGGCGACGGTGCGCTTTTCGCGGTCGCTGGTCGGGATCGGGTTGACCTTGGCGAAGGCGTAGCCGATGTTGCTCAGCGTGTTGGTGATCGCGTCGGAACTGAACTCGAGCAGCGCGCGCGAGAACGTGTCGCCGGGCTTGGGGATCACCAGCTTCTCGACTTCTTCCTGCGGCAGCACGGTGTCGCCGGTGACCTTGATCTCGGAGATCTTGTACTGCTCGCCTTCGGTGATGCCGGCGGTCAGGTACATGTCGCGCTTGTCGGGGCTGATCGAGACCTGGGTGGAGTCGATGCTGAAATCGACGTAGCCGCGGTCCAGGTACCAGGAATTGAGCTTCTCCAGGTCGCCGGACAGCTTCTCCTTGGAGTACTGGTCGTCGCGGCGGTACCACGACAGCCAGTTGTGCTCGCGCGATTCCCAGCCTTCCAGGATGTCCTCGTTGGCGAACTTCTCGGTGCCCACCAGGTTGACGTGCTGGATCTTCGCCGCCTTGCCTTCCTTGATCGCGATCGCCACGTCGACGCGGTTGCGGTCCAGCGGGCTCACCGTCGGGGTGATCTCCACGTTGTACTTGCCGCGGTTGTTGTACTGGCGGGTCAGCTCCTGGGTCACCCGGTCCAGGCTCAGCCGGTCGAAGGTGCCGCCCTCGGTCAGGCCGATGTCCGACAGGCCCTTGAGCAGCTCTTCGCTCTTGATGTCCTTGTTGCCGGTGACGGTGAGCTTGTTGATCGCCGGGCGTTCCTTGACCGTGACCACCAGGATGTTGTCCTGGCGATCGACCTGCACGTCCTCGAAGAACCCGGTGCGGTACAGCGCGCGGATCGCGTCGCCGACCTTGGCGTCGTCGACCGTGTCGCCGCGCTCGACCGGCAGGTAGGTGAAGACGGTGCCGGAGGAAATGCGCTGCAGGCCGTCGACGCGGATGTCGCTGGCGGTGAAGGGCTCCATCGCCTGCGCCAGGGCCGGCAAGCCGAGGCTGGCGGCGAGGGCGAGGGCAAGCAGGCGGCGAGTGGGAAATCTCGTCATGTCACGTCCGGTAGAGGTCGATATCGTTGTTGCATGGGCGCCGGCGCAAGACGACGACAGCGGGATCGAGTGAATCAGCATCGGGTTCATCGCAGGACCAGGCCGAAGATGTCGTTGTAGAACGCCAACCCCATCAGCCCGGCCAGCATCGCCAGGCCGACGAACTGCCCCGCGGCCATGGCACGCTCGCTGAGCGGGCTGCCCTTGACCAACTCGATAAGGTAATACAGCAGGTGCCCGCCGTCCAAGATCGGGATCGGCAGCAGGTTTATGATCGCCAGGCTCAGCGACAGCAGCGCCAGGAAGTTCAGGAACCAGTCCGGGCCGCGCTTGGCCGAGGCGTTGGCGACCCGGGCGATGGTGATCGGCCCGGAGATGTTCTTCACCGACGCCTGGCCGGTGAGCATGCGCCGCATCATCCCCAGCGAATCGGCGGCCAGCTTGCCGGTCTCGCGGAACGCGGCCGGGACCGCCGCCAGCGGGCCGTACTGCCGCTTGGCGTCGAACGCCGGCCGCGCCTGCGCGGCGATGCCGATGCCCAGCGCCCAGCCCGGCCGCTGCGGGTCGTCGCTGCGCCTGGGCGTCACTTCCAGCGCCAGGCGCTCGCCGTTGCGCTCGACCTCGATCATGCCGCTGCCCTGCCGGCCCAGCGCCTGCACCTGCGGCGCGACCTGGTCGGCGCTGTCGATCGGGTGCCCGTCCACCGCCAGGATGCGGTCGCCGGGCCGCAGCAGGCCGCTGGCCGCCGAGCCCTCGGTCACCTCGGACACGATCGCCGGCTGCAGCCAGAAGCGCCAGGTGAAGCCGGCCAGGGTCGGCACCTGCTGCTCGTCGAAGCCGACCGGCAGCTGCGACAGGCGCAGCGTGTGCGTGCGCGCGTTGCCCTGCGCGTCCTCGGTGTCGATGCGCACGTCCTGCCGGTCCATCGCGGCCACGGTCAGCTGCATGCTGGCATCGCTCCAGGTGGCGGCCTCGCGCTCGCCGATGCGGACGATGCGCTCGCCGGGCTGGAAGCCGGCCTGCAGCGCCAGCCCGTCGGCGCGGCCGACCACCGGCGCGTAGTCCTGCTTGCCGATCACGAACATCGCCCACAGCAGCGCCACGCACAGCACCAGGTTGGCGATGGGGCCGGCGGCGACGATGGCGATGCGCTGCCATACGCTCTTGCGGTTGAAGGCGTGCGGATATTCGGCCGGATGCACGTCGCCTTCGCGCTCGTCGAGCATCTTCACGTAGCCACCGAGCGGAATGGCGGCGATCGCGAACTCGGTGCCGTGGCGGTCGCGGCGCGACCACAGCGGCTTGCCGAAGCCGACCGAGAAGCGCAGCACCTTGACCCCGCAGCGGCGGGCGACCCAGAAATGGCCGAACTCGTGGAAGGTCACCAGCACGCCCAGGCTGACGATCATCCACCAGACGGACCCGATGAAATCACCCATGCGCGTGGCTCATAGGGGCGTGCGTCTCAGACATGGGCAGGCTGGCGGGCAATGGCGAGTTCGGTGATCTTGCGCGATTGCGCGTCCGCTGCCAGCAGCGCGTCCAGGGAGTCGGCCGCGCCCGCAGGCAGCACGGTCAGGGCGTTCTCGACCAGCGCAGGAATCGATAGGAAACCGATACGGCCCTGAAGAAAGGCTGAAACGGCCACTTCGTTGGCCGCGTTCAGGATCGCAGGCGCGGTGCCGCCGGCCTGCATCGCGCGCCAGGCCAGGCCCAGGCAGGGGAATGCCGCCGGGTCCGGGGCCTCGAAATCCAGGCGTCCATGGGCCAGCAGGTCCAGCCCGGCCACCCCCGACTCGATCCGCTCCGGCCAGCCCAGGCCCACCGCCAGGGTGGTGCGCATGTCCGGCAAACCCATCTGCGCCAAGGTGGAACCGTCGATGAATTCGACCAGCGAGTGCACCAGGCTCTGCGGGTGCACCAGCACGTCGATGCGCGAAGGCGCAAGCCCGAACAGGTGGTGCGCCTCGATCACCTCCAGGCCCTTGTTCATCAGCGTCGCCGAGTCCACCGAGATCTTCGGCCCCATCGACCATTTCGGATGCGCTACCGCCTGCGCCGGGGTCACCGCCTGCAGCCGGGCGCGGTCCCAGCCGCGGAACGGGCCGCCGGAAGCGGTCAGCACCACGCGGCGCACGGCCGCGCCGGTGTGGCGCGAGCGCAGGCACTGGAAGATCGCGCTGTGCTCGCTGTCGATCGGGATGATCTCGGCGCCGGCCGCGGCGGCCGCGGCGGTGACCAGCTCGCCGGCCAGCACCAGCGATTCCTTGTTGGCCAGCAGCAGGCGCTTGCCGGCGTGCGCGGCGGCCAGGGTCGAGGCCAGCCCGGCGGCGCCGACGATCGCCGCCACGACGCTGTCGCAGGCCGGCCCGGCCACCAACTGGTGCAACGCCTGCGCGCCGGCATGGGCCTCGGTGCGCAGGCCGGCCTCGCGCAGGCCGTCGCGCAGCGCCGCGTACAGCGCCGGGTCGGCGATGACCGCATGCTCCGGCCGGTGCGTGGCGCACAGCGCGAGCAGCGCGGCGACGTTGCCGCCGGCCGCCAGCACGCTGGCGCGCAACCGCTGCGGGTGGCGCGCGATCACGTCCAGCGCCGAGGCGCCGATGGAGCCGGTGGCGCCGAGGACGGCGACGCTGCGGACGGCCGGTGCGGCCATGCCGGGGCCTGCTAACGCCATGGGTAGGCCATGGCGCGATGGGCGGTGTCCGCCCGGGTGCGTGTGGCGGGGCGCCCATGCAGGCCGCGCGCGGCGGCGTGGACGCCAGGCGCGGCCGGAAAGGCCGCGCTTGGGCGCGCACGGGGCGGCGTCATCACTGGCTGGCTTGTCGACATGCGTTCTCTCGTTCTTCCTTGCCCCGCACGCGCCCAAGCGCGGCGTGACCCATCCCAACAGCGTTAGCAGGCCCTAGAACCCGAAGATTTCCTTGCCCAGCGCGAAGATCGGCAGCGCGGCGAGCACACCGTCGATCCGGTCCAGCACGCCGCCGTGGCCGGGGATCACGTTGCCCGAGTCCTTGGCGCCGACATGCCGCTTGAGCAGGCTTTCGAACAGGTCGCCGACCACCGAAGCCAGCACGCTGACCGCCGCGACGATCAGCAGCCCGGGCAGCTGCGGCACGGTGACGCCGGCCAGCCAGCCGAAGCCGGCGGCCACCAGCAGGCCGGCGAACAGGCCGCCGAGCAGGCCCTCGACCGTCTTGTTCGGGCTGATCCGCGGCGCCAGCTTGTGCCGGCCGAACAGGCGGCCGGCGAAATAGGCGCCCGAATCGGCGGCCCATACCGTGGCCAGCGCGGTCAGCAGCCAGCGGTGGCCATGGGGCTCGCCGGCGTGGAGCAGCACCAGCGCCGCCCACGCGGGCAGGATGGCCAGGGTGCCGGCGGCGAGCTTGAACACCCGCGCATAGGTGGCGTGGTCGGAGCCGAACTGGAAGAAACGCAGCCACAGCAGCGCCACGCACCACCAGCCGACGCCGACCAGCGTGGTCAGCTGGAACAGTACCAGCGACCCGGCCGAGGCCCACACCAGCAGCACCATCAGCAGCAGGTTCAGCAGCAGCAGGATGGTGCGCGGCAGGCTGTCGTCGATCTCCGCCAGCTTCAGCCATTCCCACAGGCCGACCAGGAACAGCAGCGCCGCCAGCGCCGCCAGCCACTGCGTGGGCAGCAGCAGGATGGCGCAGACGGCGGCCGGGGCCATGATCAGCGCGGCGATGACGCGGGTACGGGTCATGCGGATGTGCTCTCCGTCGCCGGGGCGGCGACCTGTGCGCTGGTCAGGCCGAAACGCCGCTCGCGGCCGGCGTAGTCGTCCAGGGCTTGTTGCAGCACCTCGGCGCCGAACTCCGGCCAGAGGGTCTCGGTGAACCACAGTTCGGTGTAGGCCAGCTGCCACAGCAGGAAGTTGCTGATCCGGGTGTCGCCGCCGGTGCGGATGAACAGGTCGGGCGCCGGCAGGTCGGCCAGCGCCATCCGCGCCGACAGCGCGGCCTCGTCGATCTGCTCCGGGCGCAGGCGCCCGGCGGCGACCTCCTCGGCCAGCGCGCGCGCGGCCTGGGCGATGTCCTGGCGGCCGCCGTAGCTGGCGGCGATGGACAGGTGCAGCGCCTGGTTGTCGCCGGTGCGCGCCTCGGCCTGGGCCATGCGCTCGCGCAGCGCCGGGGCGAAACGGCTGCGGTCGCCGATGAAGCGCACGCGCACGCCGCGCCGCTGCAGTTCCTCGACCTCGCGGTCCAGCGCGTGCAGGAACAGCTTCATCAATGCGTCCACTTCCTCCTGCGGCCGGCCCCAGTTCTCGCTGGAGAAGGCGAACAGGGTCAGCGCGGGGATGCCACGCTCCAGGCAGAAGTCGATGGTGCGGTTGACCGCGCGCGCGCCGGCGCGGTGGCCGATCACGCGCGGACGCCGGCGGCGCTGCGCCCAGCGGCCGTTGCCATCCATGATGATGGCGATATGGCGGGGTAGGGACATGGAGGCGGGGTCGTCGGGCAGGCCGGGGCGGCGCAGGCTCAGACCGCCATCAGTTCCTGTTCCTTGGCCTTGACCACCTCGTCCACGTCCTTGATCGCCTTGTCGGTCAGCTTCTGGATGTCGTCCTCGCTGGCGCGGGCCTCGTCCTCGGTGACCTTCTTGTCCTTGAGCAGGTCCTTGATCTGCTGGTTGGCGTCGCGGCGGATGTTGCGGATGGCGACCTTGCTGTCCTCGCCTTCGCCATGCACGACCTTGGACAGCTCGCGGCGACGTTCCTCGGTCAGCGCGGGCAGGTTCAGGCGGATGGTGGTGCCGGAGGTGTTCGGGGTCAGGCCCAGGTCCGAGGCCAGGATCGCCTTCTCCACCGCGCTGACCATCTGCTTTTCCCACGGGCTGATGGTCAGCGAGCGGGCGTCGGTGACCGCGACGCTGGCGACCTGGCTCAGCGGCATGTCCGAACCGTAGTAGTTGACCCGCAGGTGCTCGACCAGCGCGGTCGAGGCGCGGCCGGTACGCACCTTGATGAGCGTATGCCGCAGAGCGTCGATGCTCTTGGCCATGCGGGTCTGCGCGTCTTGTTTGATTTCGTTGAGCATCGCCGGTGTCCGTGCTGAATCTGAATCGGACGATTATAGCCGGGACCGGGGACTGCCGGGACTCGGGACAGGGGACTCGGGACTCGGAAAGGCGCGGACACCGCCGGGAGCGGGGCTTGTCGCACCGTTGCAGGCAGCCGAAGCGCTCGCATCGGTGCTGCAGTGCAATGCTCTCCGAGTCCCGAGTCCCGAGTCCCGAGTCCCGAATCCCGGCTACACTCAGCTGCGCCCCTTCACCAGCGTGCCGATGTTGGCCCCGCGCAGGATCTTCAGCAGTTCGCCGGGTTGGCCCATGTCGAAGATGCGCAGCGGCAGGTCGCTGTCGCGGGCCAGCGCGAAGGCGGCGGTGTCCATCACCTCCAGGTTGCGCGCGATCACCTCGTCGTAGGTCAGGCTGTCGAAGCGCACCGCGTCGGGGTGCTTCTTCGGGTCCTTGTCGTAGACGCCGTCGACCTTGGTCGCCTTCAGCAGCAGGTCGGCGCCGATCTCGATCGCGCGCAGCGCCGCGCCGGAGTCGGTGGTGAAGAACGGGTTGCCGGTACCGGCGGCGAAGATCGCGATGCGGCCCTTCTCCAGGTGGCGGATCGCGCGGCGGCGGATGAAGTCCTCGCACACGTCGTTGATCTTGATCGCGCTCATCACCCGCACCTTGGCGCCGAGCTTCTCCAGCGCGTCCTGCATCGCCAGCGCGTTGATCACCGTGGCCAGCATGCCCATGTGGTCGCCGGTGACCCGGTCCATGCCGCCGGCGGCCAGGCCGGCGCCGCGGAAGATGTTGCCGCCGCCGATCACCAGCGCCACTTCGGCGCCGGCCTGCTGCGCTTCGATGACCTCGTGCGCGAGGCGATTGATGACCTTGGGGTCGATGCCGTAGTCGCCGCTACCCATCAGCGCCTCCCCGGAAAGTTTCAACAGGATGCGGCGATAGGCGAGCTGGGACATAGGGACCTCGTGGGGGACGGGCAAACGAGGGCGATTCTAGCGGAAGCGGGGCGCGGAAATCTGCCGGCCGCGCGCGCGGCCGCCGCGCCGTGCCGCGCTCAGGCCAGCGTATCGCCGCTGAAGGAGCGCGCGGTGACCCGGTTGCGGCCGGTGTGCTTGGAGCGGTAGAGCATGTCGTCGGCGGCCTGCAGCAGGTCCTGCGCGGTGCTGAAGCGCTCGCGCCCGCCCTGGGTGGCGATGCCCGCGGAGAAGCTGATGTGCAGCGGGCCGCTCTTCACCTCGGTCATCGGCCGCTGGGTGATGTCGGCGAGGATGCGCCGGATCACCGCCAGCGCCGCCTCCTCGCTGGTGTTGGGCAGCAGGATCAGGAATTCCTCGCCGCCGAAGCGCGACACCGTGTCGCTGCTGCGCAGCATCGGCTGCAGGGTCTGCGCGAACGCGCGCAGCACCTGGTCGCCGATCAGGTGGCCGTGCACGTCGTTGATCTTCTTGAAGTCGTCCAGGTCGATGAAGGCCACCGACAGCGGCCAGTCGTGGCGCGTGGCCAGTTCGAACTGCTGCTCCAGCAGCACCTCCAGCTGGTGGCGGTTGTACACGCCGGTCAGCGAGTCGCGGCTGGCCTGCTCGGCGAGGCGGCGCGCGCGATGCTCCGATTCGTCGGCCTGGTGGCGTGCGCGGGTGGCCTCCTGGATCTCGCGCAGGTTGCGCAGCACCATCAGTTCCCTGGCATGGCTGATGATCGCGTCGATGCGCTCGGGCTGCCCGATGCGGACCTCGAAGATCGGCGCGATCGTCGGCAGCGCCTCGGCCATCGCGGCGATCACCTGGTCGAAGCGGCCGCTGTCCAGCTGCAGTTCGCGGTAGACCCGTTCCATCGCCTGGCGCCGCGCCGCATCGGTGTCGGCGGCCAACCAGATGTCGGCGACCAGGCCCGACAGCGCCACGCACTTGTCGAACAGCTGCTCGCTGGGCCGGGTGGCTTCGCCGCCGCCGATGCTGCGCTGCAGGTAGCCGGGAAGCTTCCATTTCTGCGCCAGCCAGGCGCCCACCTCGGCGTGGTCGCAGCCCAGGCGCTCGCGCTCCAGCGCGACCAGCGCCTCGTCGCCGTCGGCCTGGCGCAGCAGCGGCGCGTAGTCGTCGTGGCAGACGTGGAGCAGGGCCAGCGCGCCCATGTCGTGCAGCAGCCCGGCCAGCATCAGTTCCTCGTGCTTGCGCAGGCCCACGGCCTGGCCGAGCAGGCGGCTGGCCAGCGACGCCAGCACGCTGCGCCGCCAGATCCGCTCCTGCAGGTCGCCCGAGGCGGTGCCGTGGCGCAGGCTCTGCACCATCGAGAAGCCCAGCGCCAGGCTCAGCGCGGCGTTGAGCCCGAGCATGGTCAGCGCCTGGCCGAGGTTGTCGATCCGGCGCCGGCTGGCGTACAGCGGCGAATTGGCGATGCGCAGCATGCGTGCGCTCAGCGCCATGTCCATCGCGATCGCGTCGGCGGTGGTGGTGAGGTCGACCTCGGGGTCCTGGGCGAGGTCGATGATGCGCAGCGCGATCCCCGGCGGCGAGGGCAGGTTGCGGGAGTGAGCCAGGACGGCTTCGAGTTCAGGGCGCATGCGGTTCCGCGAAAGTGTGAACTGGGACAGCATACGTCCCTGCCGGTGCAGGTTAACACCAGGCAAAAAAAAGCCGCGACAGGTCGCGGCTTCTTTTCACCGGGCGCGCCGGCTCAGGCCAGGCCGGCCTGCTTCATCACTTCGGCGGCGTAGTCTTCCACCACCTTCTCGATGCCTTCGCCCACGGCCAGGCGCTGGAAGCCCAGCACCTCGGCGCCGGCGGCCTTGACCGCCTGCTCGACGGTCTGGTCGGTGTTCAGCACGTAGGGCTGGCCGTACAGGGTGACCTCGTTGACGATCTTGGCGATCTTGCCGCTGATGATCTTCTCCAGGATGTCGGCCGGCTTGGCCTTGTCCTTCTCGGACATCTTGGCCAGCTCGATCTCCTTTTCCTTGGCGACGAAGTCGGCCGGGACGTCGGAGGCCTTCACGTGCGGCGGGTTCATCGCCGCGATGTGCATGGCGATGCCGCGGGCCAGCTCGGCGTCGCCGCCCTTGACCTCGACCAGCACGCCGATGCGGCCGCCGTGCACGTAGGCGGCGACGTTGTTGGCGCTGTCGATGCGCGCCAGGCGGCGCACCTGCACGTTCTCGCCGACCTTGGCGATGACCGCGGCGCGGGCTTCCTCGACGGTCTCGCCGCCGGCCAGCTTGGCGCCCTTCAGCGCCTCGGCGTCGGCCACGGCCGAGTTCAGCGCGGCCTGGGCCACGGCGTCGGCGAAGGCCAGGAAGTTGTTGTCCTTGGCGACGAAGTCGGTCTCGGAGTTGATCTCGACCAGCACGGCCTTGCCGCCGTCCTGGGCGACCGCGATACGGCCTTCGGCGGCGACGCGGCCGGCCTTCTTGTCGGCCTTGGCCAGGCCCGACTTGCGCAGCCACTCGGCGGCGTTGTCGATGTTGCCGGCGTTCTCGGTGAGCGCCTTCTTGCACTCCATCATGCCGGCGCCGGTGCGCTCGCGCAGTTCCTTGACCAGGGAAGCAGTGATTTCCACGGGGTGACCTCACAAAAGGTGGGAAAGGGCCGGCCTGCGGCCGGCCGGTAATTCTGGGGAGCGGGCGCTTGCGACGCCCACGGACCCGGGCGCGCGGCGCGCGCCGGGATGCGGCTGCGCATGATCGCGCCGCCGCATGGCGCGCCGGTTACTCGGCGGCGGGAGCGGCTTCTTCGGCCTTCTTGCCGTTCTTGCGCGGGCCGCGGCCCTTGTCGTCGCCGGCCTCGGCGGTGAACTCTTCCTCGCGCACGCTGGCGGCGTTCGGCGCGGCGGCCTTGCCTTCCAGCACGGCGTCGGCGGCGGCGCGGGCGTACAGCTGCACGGCACGGATGGCGTCGTCGTTGCCCGGGATGGCGTAGTCCACCAGTTCCGGGTTGTAGTTGGTGTCGACCACCGCGATCACCGGAATGCCGAGCTTCTTGGCTTCCTTGATGGCGATGTCTTCATGGCCGATGTCGATGACGAACAGCGCGTCCGGCAGGCGGTTCATTTCCTTGATGCCGCCCAGCGAGGCTTCCAGCTTGTCGCGCTCGCGGCGCAGGGTCAGCACTTCGTGCTTGACCAGCTTGTCGAAGGTGCCGTCGGTCTCGGCCGCTTCCAGCTCCTTCAGGCGCGCCACCGACTGCTTGACGGTACGGAAGTTGGTCAGCGTGCCGCCCAGCCAGCGCTGGGTCATGAACGGCTGGCCGCAACGCTCGGCCTCTTCCTTCACCGAGTCGCGCGCGCTGCGCTTGGTGCCCAGGAACAGGATGGTGCCGCGCTTCTGCGCGACGCTGGAGATGAAGTTCATCGCGTCGTTGAACAGCGGAACCGTCTTCTCGAGGTTGATGATGTGGATCTTGCCGCGCGCGCCGAAGATGTACGGCGCCATCTTGGGGTTCCAGTAGCGGGTCTGGTGGCCGAAGTGGACGCCGGCTTCCAGCATCTGACGCATGGTGACCTGGGGCATTGCAGTGACTCCTGATGGGGAACCGGCCGTGCGCGGCTGTGGTAGATGGAGTCCGCGCATGGCGTGCGGGCCTTGGCGGGCTCGCACGACGATTCCGGGGTTGGGCCTCCCTGCGGCCTTACGTGTCCGAACTCCTCGCGGAGCACCCCGGCACGGGCGATGGCAGCAGGTGTGAATTCGCCGGTGCGTCCGGCGTGGACGGTATCCGTCGGGCCGAGAGGCACAACGGAGCCGGCGAAGTGTAGCCCGGACGGGGCCGCCGCGCAACGCACGGCGGTGCGAGCGGCCGCGGGCGCCGCGCCGGGAGCCGGGGCGGCGGCAACTGAGCCGAAACGAACCGCCGGCCGCGACGGCCCGTTCAGCAAGCGGCGGTATGGGCGATAATGGTTCCCATGACCGTCAATCTGAAAACCCCCCAGGACATCGAGAAGATGCGCATCGCCGGCCGGCTGGCCGCCGAGGTGCTCGACATCATCGGGCCGCATGTGAAACCCGGCGTGACCACCGCCGAACTGGACCGCATCTGCCACGACCATATCGTCAACGTGCAGCAGGCGATCCCGGCCAACATCGGCTACCGCGGCTACCCGAAGACCGTGTGCAGCTCGGTCAACAACGTGATCTGCCACGGCATCCCCAGCGACAGCAAGGTCCTCAAGGACGGCGACATCGTCAACATCGACGTCACCGTGATCAAGGACGGCTGGCATGGCGACACCAGCCGCATGTACTACGCCGGCACCCCGTCGGTGATGGCGCGGCGCCTGGTCGAGGCCACCTACGAGGCGATGTGGCGCGGCATCCGCGCGGTGCGTCCCGGCGCCACCCTGGGCGACGTCGGCCACGCGATCCAGCAGTACGCCGAGGGCGAGCGTTTCAGCGTGGTGCGCGAGTACTGCGGCCACGGCATCGGCAAGGTCTACCACGACGAACCGCAGGTGCTGCACTACGGACGCCCCGGCGAAGGCCTGGTGCTCAAGCCGGGCATGACCTTCACCATCGAGCCGATGATCAACGAAGGCGCCCGCCACACCCGGGTGCTGCCCGACGGCTGGACCGTGGTCACCAAGGACCGCAAGCTGTCGGCGCAGTGGGAACACATGGTCGCGGTCACCGAGGACGGGGTCGAGGTGCTGACCCTGTCGCCCGGCGGTCTCGGCGAGCCGTGAGCCCGCTGCCGGCCGGCAGCGACGCCGGCACGCCGGCCGGTAGCGCCGACGACGGCGACTGGGTCGCCTCGATCCGGCAGCTGCTGGCCAACGCCGACGCCAAGCTGTGCAGGCGCTTCGACCAGGACGACGACATCGACCGGCTGCTGGCGCTGCGCGCGCGCGCGGTCGACCAGCTGATCAAGAACGTCTGGGCGCGCTGCGTGCCGGCCGATGCCGGCCTGGCGCTGTACGCGGTCGGCGGCTACGGCCGCGGCGAGCTGTTCCCGCGCTCGGACATCGACCTGCTGGTGCTCGGCGAGCCGGCCGCGCAGCGCGCCCACGAGCAGGCGCTGGCGCGGCTGTTCGCGCTGCTGTGGGATGCCGGGGTGCCGGTCAGCCACGCGGTGCGTTCGGCGGCCGAATGCACCGTGGCCTGCGCCGACCAGACCGTGCTCACCGCGCTGATCGAGGCGCGCCCGCTGCTCGCCGACGCCGCGGCCAGGGCGTCGCTGGCCGCGGCGATCGCGCCGCAGCGGGTGTGGCCGCCGCGCGAGTTCTTCCAGGCCAAGCGCGAGGAACTGCTCAACCGCCACCAGCGCTTCGGCGACACCGCCGACAATCTTGAGCCGGACATCAAGGACGGCCCGGGCGGGCTGCGCGACCTGCATACGCTGGGCTGGATGGCGCTGCGCGCGTTCGGCGTGCGCGACCTGGAGGCGCTGGTCGGGCTGGGCCACCTGGGCCACGACGAGGCCGAGGCGCTGGCGCGCGAGCGCAAGTCGCTGGCGCGGTTGCGCTTCGGCCTGCACCTGGTCGCCGGGCGCCCGGAGGAGCGGCTGCGGTTCGACTACCAGAAGACCCTGGCGCAGCGCCTGGGCTACGCCGACGACCCGGACAACCTCGGCGTGGAGAAGATGATGCAGCGCTTCTACCGCAGCGCGGCGATGGTCCGGCGCATCAGCGACCGGCTGCTGCAGCGCTTCGAGGAGCAGTTCGACGGCGAGGCGCAGCCGCAGCCGCTTGGCGGCGGCTTCTCGTTGCGCCGCGGCTACCTTGCCGCCGACGCGGAGAGCTGGCCGCAGGCCGACCCGGTGCAGGTGTTCGCGCTGTTCGCCACCTGGGCCGCGCACGGCGAGGTGCGCGGGCTGCATTCGCTGACCGCGCGCGCGCTGGCCGAAGCGCTGTCGCAACTGCCGTCGTACGAGGACGCCAGCGCGCTGGCGCGCGAGCGCTTCATGACCCTGCTGCGCGGCCCGCGCGCGGTGCAGATCCTGACCCGGATGGCGCGGCTGGGCGTGCTCGGGCAGTGGATCCCGGCCTTCGCGCAGGTGTCCGGGCGCATGCAGTTCGACCTGTTCCATGTGTACACCGTCGACCAGCACACGCTGATGGTGCTGAAGAACATCGCGGTGTTCGCCAGCGCGCGCGCCGACGACCGCTTCTCGATCGCGCACGAGGTGTGGCCGCGGCTGCGCAAGCCGGAACTGCTGCTGCTGGCCGGGCTGTTCCACGACATCGCCAAGGGCCGCGGCGGCGACCATTCAGAACTCGGCGCGGTGGACGCGCGCGCGTTCTGCGCGGCCCACGCGCTCAGCGCGCAGGACACCGAACTGGTGGTGTGGCTGGTCGAGCAGCACCTGCGCATGTCGGTGACCGCGCAGAAGCAGGACATCTCCGATCCGGAGGTGATCCACCGCTTCGCCACCCTGGTCGGCGACCGCGAGCGGCTGGACTACCTGTATCTGCTGACCTGCGCCGACATCGCCGGCACCAGCCCCAAACTGTGGAACGCATGGAAGGACCGCCTGCTGGCCGACCTGTACTTCGCCGCGCGCCGCGCGCTGCGCGAGGGCCTGGAAAACCCGGTGCCGGCGGCCGAGCGCGTGCAGGAGGCGCGCGAGGCCACGCGCGCGCTGATGCACATCCAGGGCCACGACGACGCCACCATCGATCGCCAGTTCGCCGGCATGCCGAACGAGAGCTTCCTGCGCTTCCGTCCCGAGCAGCTGGCCTGGCAGGCGAGCGCGCTGATGGAAGTGGCGCTGGGCGGCACCCTGGTGAAGGTGCGTCCGGTCACCCCGGACGACGATGCGCTGGAGGTGTTCGTCTATTCGCCCGACCGCGACGGCCTGTTCGCGGCGATCGTGATGACCCTGGACCGGCTCGGCTACGGCATCCACCGCGCGCGCGTGCTCGACGCGCCGCACGATGCGATCTTCGATACGTTCGAGGTGATGCCCGCCGACAGCTTCGCCACCGGCGACATCGCCCAGCTCGAGGCCGCGCTGCGCGCCGCGCTGGCCGGCGACCTGGGCCGGCTGCGCCCGGCGCGCCGGGTGGTGCCCCGGCAGCTGCGGCATTTCCGTTTCGCCCCGCGCATCGAGTTCCGCGAGACGGTGGACGGCCGCCGCACCCGCCTGAGCCTGGTCGCGCCGGACCGTCCCGGCCTGCTGTCCGACGTGGCGCAGATCCTGCGCGGCCAGCAGCTGCGCGTGCACGACGCGCGCATCGCCACGTTCGGCGAACGCGCCGAAGACCAGTTCCAGATCACCGACGAGCACGACCTGCCGTTGCCCGAAGACGCCCGCCAGGCCCTGCACGCCGCGTTGCAGGCCTGCCTGGACCCCGATACCAAGACCGGAGAATCCCGCTGATGGCCACCAAGAAGCCCGCCACCAAGAAGCCCGTCGCCGCCAAGCCCGCGGCGGCCAAGCCTGCCGCGGCCAAGCCCGCGGCGAAGAAGGCGTTGGCGGCCGGCAAGCCGGCGCGCGCCAAGCCCGCCGGCAGCGGTGCCGACGAGCTGAAGTTCACCATCGACAGCGCCTTCGAGCGCCGCGCGGCGCTGACCCTGGACGAGATCGAGGGCTCCACCCGGCCGGTGGTCAACCGGGTCATCGACGGCCTGGAATCGGGCCTGTTCCGCGTCGCCGAGCCGGACGGGCACGGGGGCTGGAAGGTCAACGAGTGGCTGAAGAAGGCGGTGCTGCTGTACTTCCGGGTCAACGACATGGCGGTGGTCGAGGCCAAGCCGGCGCCGTTCTGGGACAAGGTCGAAGCGCGCTTCGCCGGCTACGACGAGGCCAGGTTCCGCAAGGCCGGGGTGCGCGTGGTGCCGGGCGCGGTGGCGCGGCGCGGCACCTATTTCGGCAAGGACGTGGTGCTGATGCCGAGCTTCGTCAACATCGGCGCGCACGTGGGCGAGGGCACCATGGTCGACACCTGGGCCACGGTCGGTTCCTGCGCGCAGGTCGGCAAGCATTGCCACTTGTCCGGCGGCGCCGGCATCGGCGGGGTGCTGGAACCGCTGCAGGCCAGCCCGACCATCATCGAGGACCACTGCTTCATCGGCGCGCGCTCGGAAGTGGTCGAAGGCGTGGTCGTCGGCCATCACAGCGTGATCGGCATGGGCGTGTTCCTGGGCCAGAGCACGCGCATCTACAACCGCGCCACCGGCGAGATCTCCTACGGCTACGTGCCGCCGGGCAGCGTGGTGGTGTCCGGCTCGCTGCCGGCCCAGGACGGCACGCACTCGCTGTACTGCGCGGTGATCGTCAAGCAGGTCGATGCCAAGACCCGCAGCAAGACCAGCGTCAACGACCTGCTGCGCGGCCTGGCCGACTGAGCCGCCGGGCGGGGCCGCTGCGATGCGGATCCGGCCGCGCTCCCCGCCGGCGGCATGATCGCGGCGCTGGCGGACAAGCCGCGGCTCCGTGGCCGGTTCTCCCCCGGCCACGGAGCCGCAAAGCGCACGTACATCGGCCGCCGGATAACCTGCGCCGCGACATCGCGCAGCGCACCGGGCCGCCGGTTTCTCCGGGATCGGCATCGCATCCGGTCCGCGCTGCCCATGGCCGCTGCATCCGCGCTGACAGGAGAACGATATGCGAATGACGATGGGTCCTTGGTTGGCTGCGGCCGTTTTCGCGCTGTCGGGCTGTGACGCGGCGCCCGATCGCGAGGCTTCGCCCGCTTCCGAACGCAGCGCCATGCCGAGCGCGGTGGTTGCGTCCACCGCACCGGCAAAGGCCGCGGCAGCGCCCTCCGGTCCGGACGCCGTTGCGGCCGCCGACGCGCCGCCGGGCGCGCCGCTGTCCTGCGCGGCCGAGATCGGCGCCGCCGCCGCGGCCAGGCGCGTGGCCACCTGCCTGGAGGTCTCGCCGGCGACCCACCCGCCGTGCAACGCCGCCAACAGCTGCGCGCTGGTCGAAGACGAGATCGCGCGCAGCTGCGCGCTGTTCGACGGCAAGGGGCCGCCGATGGCGGGCTGCGACCCGGCGCCCAGCAGTGCGCAGGCCGCCGCCGCCGTGGTGCAGCGCTACTATTCGGCGATCAACGCGCGCGACTACGAGACGGCGTGGCGCCAGTGGGGCGAGCACGGGCGCCCCGGCCAGACCTTCGCCGCGTTCAAGGCCGGCTTCGCGCGCACGCGCTCGACCCAGGTGACGCTCGGCACGCCTGGACCGGGCGATGCCGGCACAGGTTCGCTCTACCAGCCGGTGCCGGTGACCGTGGAGGCGACGCTGGACGACGGCGCGCGCCAGCGATTCCAGGGCACGTACACCCTGCGCCGCGTCAACGGTGTGGACGGTGCCTCGGCCGAGCAGTTGCGCTGGCATATCGGATCGGCGCAGCTCAGGGAAGTGCCGGCCGATTGATGCCGGCGATACGGTCGCCATGGGCGCGACGACAGGCTTGAATGCGCCGTCGGCCACGCGCCGCCATCGCGCCTTCGCGCCTGCACGGCGACGCGTGGCGCTTGCCCGCGCGTCACCCTTCGCCACGGTGCGCCGTGCTACCTGCTGCGCACTTGGCCGACGGGGCGAATGCCTATCAATGCGCTTTGGACTGCGTGCCGCGCCTTCGTGCACGAGTGCCGCGCCGGCGCGGTAGCGGCCATTGCGGTCCAAACCGTCTTACACTCGGACCACGACTTTCCGCTCGAGGTGTCCGATGCGATTCGGCATGGTGGTGGCAGGCATCGCGTTGATGTCGGCAATGACGCTGGCGGCCGCGGTCACGCCGGTCGCGCGCTCCGGCAACCCGGTATTCCCCGGCTGGTACGCGGACCCGGAAGCGGTGGTGTTCGACCAGACCTACTGGATCTATCCGACCACCTCGCGCCCCTACGCGCAGCAGACCAGCTTCGATGCCTTCTCTTCGCCGGACCTGGTGCACTGGACCCGGCATGCCGACGTGCTGTCGCTGCCGTCGATTCCCTGGGCCAAGCAGGCGCTGTGGGCACCGTCGGTGGTGCGCAAGGGCGGCAAGTACTACTTCTTCTTCTCGGCCAACGACATCCAGAGCGATGCCGAGGTCGGCGGGATCGGCGTGGCGGTGGCCGACAGGCCGCAGGGCCCGTACCGCGACCTGCTGGGCAAGCCGCTGATCGACAAGTTCCACAATGGCGCGCAGCCGATCGACCAGTTCGTGTTCGAAGACGACGACGGCAGCTGGTACATGATCTACGGCGGGTGGAAGCACGCCAACATCGTCAAGCTGAAGGACGACTTCACCGGCGTGGAGCCGATGGCCGACGGCACCACGTTCAAGGAGATCACCCCGGCACCGGAATACGTGGAGGGCTCGCTGATGTTCAAGCGCGATGGCCGCTACTACTACATGTGGTCCGAGGGCGGCTGGGGCGGGCCGGACTACTCGGTCGCCTATGCGATCGCCGACGCGCCGACCGGGCCGTTCAAGCGCATCGGCAAGGTGCTGCAGCAGGATCCGGCGATCGCCACCGGCGCCGGCCACCATTCGGTGATCCGTGCGCCCGACGACGACAGCTGGTACATCGTCTACCATCGTCGCCCGCTGGGCGAGACGGACCGCAACCACCGGGTGACGTCGATCGACCGGATGTACTTCGACGCGCAGGGCCATATCCTGCCGGTGAAGATCACCCACGAAGGCGTGCAGGCGCATCCGCTGCGCTGACCGCCGGCGCCGCGCCGCGCGCGGCCTACCTGGAACGCATATGAGCACCACGCTGTACGGACTGAAGAACTGCGACACCTGCAAGAAGGCGACCAAGTGGCTGGACCGTTTCGGCGTGGCCTACACCTTCGTCGACTACCGCGAGCACAAGCCCAGCCCCGAGACCCTGGTCGAGTGGGCCGGCAAGGCCGGCGGCTTCGATGCGCTGGTCAACAAGTCCTCGACCACCTGGCGGCAACTGCCGGACAACAAGAAGACGCCAGGCTCGGAGGCCGAATGGAAACTGCTGCTGCGCGAATACCCGCAACTGATCCGGCGGCCGCTGGTCGTCACCGCCGATGGCACGCTGAGCCAGGGGTTTTCGGACAACGGGTTCAAGCAGCGCTTCGGCGTGAGCTGAGCCGGCGCTGCCGCCGCGCGCGCTGCTCCGTGTAGGAGCGGCTTCAGCCGCGACCGTCATGCTTGGGTTTCATTGGAAAGCAGCCCAGCGCACTGGCAAAGCGGTGTAACACCACGCAGATCTTGTCGCGGCTGAAGCCGCTCCTACAGTGACCCCAGACCATGTCCGACGTCGTCGACCTTACCTGCGACCTGATCGCCCGCCCCTCGGTGACCCCGGACGATGCCGGTTGCCAGGCGCTGATCGCGCAGCGGCTGGCGCGTGCCGGCTTCGCCATCGAACGGCTGCGCTTCGGCGAGGTCGACAACCTGTGGGCCACGCATGGCGCCGGCGGCCCGGTGCTGGTGCTGCTCGGGCATACCGACGTGGTGCCGCCGGGGCCGCGCGAGGCCTGGAGTAGCGATCCGTTCGCGCCGCAGGTGCGCGACGGCGTGCTGTACGGGCGCGGCGCCGCCGACATGAAGAGCGGGGTGGCCGGGTTCGTGGTCGCCGCCGAACAGTTCGTCGCCGCGCAGCCGCAGCATCCGGGCACGCTGGCCTTGCTGCTGACGTCCGACGAGGAGGGCGATGCGCTCGACGGGGTGCGCAAGGTCGCCGAACTGTTCGCCGCGCGCGGCCAGCGCATCGACTGGTGCATCACCGGCGAGCCCTCGTCCACCGAGCGGCTCGGCGACCTGCTGCGGGTCGGCCGCCGCGGCAGCCTGTCCGGCACGCTGACCGTCCGCGGCGTGCAGGGACACGTGGCCTATCCGCACAAGGCGCGCAATCCGATCCACCTGGCCGCGCCGGCGCTGGCCGAACTGGTGGCGCGGCATTGGGACGACGGCTACGAGAGTTTCCCGCCGACCAGCCTGCAGGTCTCCAACGTGCACGCCGGCACCGGCGCCAACAACGTCATTCCCGGCGAACTGCAGCTGGCCTTCAACCTGCGCTACAACCCGCACTGGGACGCGCCGCGGCTGGAGGCGGAGATCGCCGCGCTGTTCGACCGGCACGGCCTGGACTACGCGTTGCGCTGGCACCGCAGCGGCGAGCCGTTCTACACGCCGCAAGGGCGGCTGCGCAGCGTCGCCCGCCAGGTGCTCGGCGAGTTCGCCGGTGCGCCGCCGGAAGAGAGCACCGGCGGCGGCACCTCCGATGCGCGCTTCATCGCCCCGCTTGGCGCGCAGTGCATCGAGGTCGGGCCGGTCAATGCCAGCATCCACCAGGTCGACGAGCATGTGCGCGTGGTCGACCTGGAGGCGCTGCCGGCGCTGTACCGGCGCCTGATCGAACGGTTGCTGTCGTAACAGTTGCGTCGCCCGGCGTGCCGGGTTACGGTCGCCGCATGACCTCGCTGCCCGCCCTCCGCCCGATCCACGCCAACGGCCGCAATAATGCGCTGGCGAATAATCGTGCGCGGCCGATGCGGGTCTGCGACTAGGCGCCAGCGAAGACACCGCGCCCAGTCACCAGAAACCCGCATCGGCCGATGCGGGTTTTTTTGTGCGCGGTGTTTTTGCGCGACCGCCCTGCCGGCCTCCAACGCTGTCGATTCACCGACCCGACCCCGCCGCACCCCCACATCCCAGGAGCTTTTCATGTGTTCGATCTTCGGCATCTTCGGCCTGCAACCCGGCGACGACCTGCAGGCGCTGCGCCGGCAGGCGCTGGACTGTTCGCAGCGGCAGCGCCACCGCGGCCCGGACTGGAGCGGCGTGTATGCCGACGACGGCGCGATCCTGGTGCATGAGCGCCTGGCCATCGTCGACCCGGCCGGCGGCTCGCAGCCGTTGCTGTCGGCCGACGGCCAGCTGGCGCTGGCGGTCAACGGCGAGATCTACAACCACCGCGAGCTGAAGAAGCAGCTGACCCATCCGTACGCGTTCCAGACCGGCTCGGACTGCGAGGTGATCAACGCGCTGTATCGCGAAGACGCGCCGGCCGCGCTGCTCAACCGGCTCAACGGCATCTTCGCCTTCGCGCTGTGGGACAGGGCCGCCGGGCGCGCGCTGATCGCGCGCGATCCGATGGGCGTGTGTCCGCTGTACTGGGGCCACGACCCGCAGGGCCGGCTGCGTGTGGCCTCGGAGATGAAGTCGCTGGCCGACAGCTGCGCCGACGTCGCCCAGTTCCCGCCCGGCCACTACTACGACAGCGCCAGCGGCGAACTGGTGCGGTACTACCGCAAGCCGTGGCGCGACTACGCCGCGGTGCAGGGCGTGCAGGTGAGCAAGCAGGAGCTGCGCGAGGCCTTCGAGCGCGCGGTGCACCGCCAGCTGATGACCGACGTGCCGTACGGCGTGCTGCTATCCGGCGGGCTGGATTCCTCGCTGGTCGCGGCGGTGGCGGCGCGCTTCGCGCGCAAGCGCATCGAGGACAACGACGAGGCCGAAGCCTGGTGGCCGCGCCTGCATTCGTTCGCGATCGGCCTGAAGGGCTCGCCGGACCTGGCCGCCGCGGCGATCGCGGCCGAATCGCTGGGCACCGTGCACCACGGCTTCGAATACACCTTCGAGGAAGGCCTGGACGCGCTGCCGGAGGTGATCCGGCACATCGAGACCTACGACGTCACCACCATCCGCGCCTCCACGCCGATGTTCCTGCTGGCGCGGCGGATCAAGGCGATGGGGGTGAAGATGGTGCTGTCCGGCGAGGGCAGCGACGAGATCTTCGGCGGCTACCTGTATTTCCACAAGGCGCCGAACGCGCGCGAGTTCCACGAGGAGCTGATCCGCAAGCTCGACGCGCTGTACAACTACGACTGCCTGCGCGCCAACAAGTCGATGATGGCCTGGGGCGTGGAGCCGCGCGTGCCGTTCCTGGACGTGGAGTTCATGGACGTGGCGATGCGCATGGACGCGCAGTACAAGATGATCGACAAGACCAGCGGCGGCGCGGCGCGCATGGAGAAGGGCGTGCTGCGCGACGCGTTCGAGGGCTACCTGCCCGAATCGATCCTGTGGCGGCAGAAGGAGCAGTTCAGCGACGGCGTCGGCTACGGCTGGATCGACGGATTGAAGGCGCACGCCGAGGTACAGGTCAGCGACCGCGAACTGGCCGCCGCCGACAAGCGCTTCCCGGTCAACCCGCCGCAGACCAAGGAGGCCTACTACTACCGCACGCTGTTCGAACGCAGCTTCCCGAGCCCGGCCGCGGCCGAGACCGTGCCCGGCGGCAAGTCGATCGCCTGTTCGTCGCCGGCGGCGATCGCCTGGGACGCGAGCTTCGCGACGATGGCCGACCCTTCCGGCCGCGCGGTGGCGGGGGTGCACGAGCAGGCGCTGGCCTCGTGAGCCGCTAGCGAGAACGGTGAGGCGGGTGCGGCGGCCAGTCGCCGGCGCCAACCGTGACCCAGCGTGGCCGCCGCGACGATCGGCGATGACCGGAAGCGGTCGTCTTGGGTCAATCGCCAGCGTGGACGCCGCCGGCGCCGGCGCCGACGCGGATGCGTCCCTTGCCCTCGCGCTTGGCCGCATACAGCGCCTGGTCGGCGCGCCTGATCAGGTCCGACACGTCGCCGCCGGCCTCCAGCCGCGCGGCGCCGGCGCTGAAGGCGAAGCTCACGCCTTCCACGCGCAGCGCGCAGACCCGGTCGAGCAGCCGTTGCAGCAGTTCGCCTACCTGCGCGTCGGCCATGTCCTCGAACAGCACGCCGAATTCCTCGCCGCCCAGCCTGCCGGCCCGGCATCGGGCATCGAGCCGGTTCAGTTCCGCGGCCAGCGCCAGCAGCACCGCATCGCCGACGTCGTGGCCATGGCCATCGTTGACCCGCTTGAAGTCGTCGATATCCAGCATCGCGAAATGCAGCGCGCCGCGCCCGCGCGCCGTGGCCGCGTGCAATTGCGCCATCAGCGCGCGTCGGTTGGCCATGCCGGTCAGCGCATCGGTTTCGGACAGGCGCCGGTAGTCTTCCTTCAGCGCATACGTGGTGCGCATGGCGCCGACGAACATGCGGTTGAGGGTGAAACCGAGCAGCGTCACCGCCGTCAGCAGGATCGCCAGCAGCGGAAGATCGCCGGCGTCCGGCACCAGTCGTTCCTGGCCGCCGAGCATGATCGCCCAGGTGCAGGCCAGGGCCAGCAGATAGCCGCGCGAGACCGAGAACAGCAGGCTGATGCCCAGGCCGATGGTGATGGTCACCGGCAGCAGCCAGAACAGCCCGTGCTCGCCCATGTCGTTGAGCTCGATCCGGAACGCGGTGGCCAGCGCGATCACGAACAGCAGGCCGCTCTGCCGCCATTGCCAGAAGCGCTCGGCCAGGCTCATGTTCGCGCAGCTGGCCAGCAGGGCGGCGAACACCAGGACGTAGCGCGCGTCGAGCGGCTGCTGCAGATGCGGATTGCACAGCAGCGACGCCGGCCATGCCACCAGCGTCAGCAACTGGATGGTCACGATCGCGCTGCCGAGCATGCGGCGGATGTGGTTCTGATAGGCGATTTCGTCGGCCGGAGGGCTCGCCACGGCGCCGGTCAGCGGCAGGCCATCGGGCTGCGGCCGCGATGCCGCGATAGGCCTGGGCCGATCGCCGACTATCGGCACGGCGGCATGTCGCCCGGATGCCGGCGCGCGTGCGCGGCAAGCGCCGACGCAGGCCACGGCGGCCGCCTGCGCGAAGGCCCCGGCGGGACGGTTGTTGCCGCGTGTATCGCCATCGTCTTGCGCGCGCCTATTCGAAGCGCACGCAGCGCCCGTAGCGCTCGGGCTGGATGTCCACGCCGGAGGCGTCGGCCTGATTGCTCCTGCGCCACAGGTTCGGGCGGAAGTCCGCGCCGGCGCAGTTGGCGGCGCGGTCCACGCCGATCGTGTAGGTGTAGGGATTGCCCTTGAAGCTGTTGTTCTCGAACACGTTGTCCTGGCTCATGCTGTTGTCCCAGCACAGGATCTCCGGCGTGCGCTGGCGGATCGAGCAGGCCAGGTACACGCCCGCGCCCTTGTTGCCGGTGAACTGGTTGCCGGCGAACACGTTGCGCCGCGCGTCGGCCAGGTACACGCCCTGGCTGCCGTTGCGCTCCAGGCGGTTGTTGCGGATCTCGCTGTCTTCCAGGTGCTCGGTGGTGATGCCGGCGGCGACGTTGTCGTGGATGTAGTTGTCGATCAGCCTGACCTTGGCGGTGCGGTTGAACGACACCCCGTCCCAGATCGCGCCGGACACGTCGTTGCGTTCGATCAGCAGGTCGCGGCTGTCGTATTCGCTGAGCAGGCAGGCGCTGCGGCACTTGCTCGCGCGCAGCCCGGACAGGCGGATGTTGTGCCCGGCGCGCACCACGACCAGGCTGTTGCTCAGGTAGGGGCGCTCGGGCATGAATTCCTTTTCGGCCTCGCCGCCGACCAGTTGCAGCCGCTCGATGCTGACGTCGCGGATCGTGCGTTGCGGGCGTTCGTTCTGGTAGTCGCCGACCACGATGGTCGGCTGCTGCACGCCGTCGCGCATGCGCAGCACTGTCGCATCGCCCTGGCCACGCAGGCGCAGCCCGTCGCGCTGGATCGACAGCAGCCTGGTCACGTGGAACTCGCCGGCGGCCAGGCAGACCGTGGCCGGCTTGCCGTCGTTGGGGACGCGGTCGACCGCGGCCTGCAGGTCGTCTCCGGGCTCGGCGCGCACGCTGCAGTCGGACGGGTCGGCGGGCGCCGGCGGCCTGGCCGCGGCGGCGCAAGCGCTCAACGGCACGCACATGGCGAGCGGCAGCAGCAGGGCGAGCAGGGGGCGATGGGTCATCGGGCAGAAGCTCCGCTTGGGGGACGAAGGGCCGGCCAGTGACTGGCCGCGCCGCGCGGCGGCGTTGCGTGCACGCCATGGGGCGCAGCGCGCGAGCCGCACGGCAATCGGTCATTGTCGCGCAGGCGGCCGTAACGTCAGCGTGTAGCGCGCCGGCCCGGGCAGGAACGGCGAGGCGCGGCCCTGGACCCAGTCGGCGTGGCCGGCGCCCCAGAACGGCGACAACGGATGCCCGCTCTGGCCGCCGGGCATGTGCACGATGCCGTCGGCTTCGTGGCCCGGCGCGACGACGATGCGTTCGGAGGCGCCGAAGTCCGGACGCTGCACGCGCGGCATGTCGTTGTCGCCCGGCAGCGGTTCGGCCGGCATGCACAGCCAGCGGCGCGCCGGCGCGGGCAGCGCGCCGGCCAGCGGATGGCAGATCGCGGCGGTGTTCTGTTCGCCCCAGGCGCGTTGCGGCAGCGGGCCGGCCTGCGCCAGTTCGTCGCGCACTTCGACCGCCGCGTCCTCGAGCAGCGCCTGCCAGCTGGCGTAACGGCGCGGCAGCAAGTGCGGCGGCCGTTGCTGAAGCAGCGGCCAGGCCACGCCTTCGAGCTGCGGCAGTTTCGGCGCGATGAACGCATCGCCCAAGACGGCCTGCGCCGGCGCGGTCAGCCCCTCGGCGATGCGCGAGAGCACCGCCAGGCGCCAGGCGCGCACCACGCGGTAGCTGACCGAATCGGTGCTGGCGCGGCCCTCCCAGTGCTTGGCCGCCTGCGCCAGCGCCTGCAGCGCCGGTGTGCGCGCATTGTCGCGCTGCCGCTCGAGCAAGGCCCACCAGCGCTGCAGGAACACCGCGCGGTCGTCGAGCTGGATCGCGAGCAGCTGGCGTTCGTCCAGGTGCGGGTGCAGGCGCAGGTCGTCGCGGATCTGCCGCGCGCGGGCGCCCAGCGCGTAGCCGCCGTCGCCGAGCACCGCCAGTTCGTCGCCGTCGACCACGCGCGCATTGGCGGTCCACAGCTGGCCGTCGTCGGGGTCGATGCGCTGCGGCGAATGCCGGGTGGAGATCGGCCACGGCGCGCAGCGCCCGCCGGGCGGGGCGATGCCGGCGCGCACGTCGTGCACCAGCGCGTCCACCGCGCAGCCGGGGCCGCGCAGCGGCAGCGGGCCGAGCACGCGCCAGCCGATACGGCCGCCAGCGTCGGCCAGCATCAGGTTCTGCGCCGGCGTGGCCGCCGCTTGCGCGCTGGCGAACGCGGCGTCCAGCGAACCGGCGCGGGCGAAGTCGGCCAGCCCCAGGTTCAACGCGCCCGGCTGCTGAGCGACCCAGCGCAGCGCCAGCGCGCTGCCGTCGGCCTCGTGGTGCAGGATCGGGCCATAGTCGGTGTCCTCGACCTCGAACTCCACCGGCGCGGCGCCGGCCACGCGCAGCCGCTCGCGATGCCGGCGCACCGCGGTGCAGCCGTCGGCCGGCGCGGCGGCGCAGGGCGTCAGCCGGTACCAGTCGGCGGTATCGGCATAGCTGTTGGTGAAGCCCCAGGCGACATGGCCGTTGCTGCCGACGACGATCGCCGGCAGCCCGGGCAGCGAGAACCCGGCGATGTCCACGCGCCCGCCCGGCGCGGCGGCGTCGGCGTAGCGCAGCCGCACCCGGAACCACAGGCTGGGCGCGCGCAGTTTCAGGTGCATGTCGTTGGCGACGATGGCGCGGCCGTCGGCGGTGCGGCGCCCGCTCACCGCCCAGTTGTTGCTGCCGGGCGCGCCGAGTTCGGGCGGATGGGCGACCGGACGGTCGGCGCCGGGCAGCGTGCGCAGGTCCACCTGGGTGGCGTCGGGCAGCGCGGCATCGGCGCGCGCCTGGCCGGAGATCGGCGCGTCCCACGGCGTGCCGTCGCTGCGCAGCAGCGCGAACAGCGCCGGCGGCAGCGCCGACTGCAGCCGCGCCAGCGCCAGCTCGCGCGTGTCCTGGCTGTCCTGCAGATCGAAGTACATCGCATAGCCGGCCAGCGCCGAGTCGGTCGGTTGCCAGTCGCGCGGCGCCTGGCGCAGCAGCAGGTACGGCCAGGGGCGCACCCGCAGCGCGTGCAGGCCGCGGTTGGCGCCGTCGCTGTAGGCCTGCAGCTGCGCGGCGTGGCGGCCGGCGAATGCGCCCAGGTGCGCGTCCACACGCGCGCGCAAGCGGTGCACGCGGCGCTGCCGGTCCAGGTCCAGCGCCGCGGCGCCGACCAGCTCCGACAGCTCGCCGGCGGCGCTGCGGCGCATCAGGTCCATCTCGAAGTAGCGTTCCTGCGCATGCACGAAGCCCAGCGCACGCATCGCGTCGGTCTCGTTGGCCGCGTCGATGGTGACCGTGCCGAGCGCGTCGCGCTGCACGCCGACCGGCGCGGACAGCCCGTCGAGCGCGACCTGGCCGTCGAGCGCGGCCACGCTGCCGCGCAGCGCCAGCCACAGCGCCAGCGCCAGCCCCAGTCCCGATGCCGCCAGCAGCAGCGCCAAACGTCCCCACCATTTGCGCACGCATCGTTCTCCGTCGGCCGAGCGCCAATTCTAGACGGGCCGGCATTGCGTTCCCGCGTCAGCCGCGGCGCCGGTGGGGAACGCGTCAGTGTGGCGTGGGGAGTCCGAACGCCGCGCGCCGGCGCCGCCGGCCGTGGCCGCCTGCGGTTTCCTCGTGCCGTGCAAGGCAGGTATCGAGCGCGTGCCATGCCGATCCGCTGCAGTCCCAGGTCCAGCACGCGCCGCAGGCTCGGAACGCTCGCGGCGCGGCGCGGCGCGACCGGCGATGCGGGCGCGGAAACGGGATGCTAATGATTCCGATTGAAACCCGGCGCTGGCGGCTCGGGCACTATAGGCGCCACGAGAATCGAACGGAGCTGCCCGCATGAAGGGTCATCCCGAAGTAGTGGAATGCCTGAAGGCGTTGCTGCGCGGCGAGCTGGCCGCGCGCGACCAGTATTTCATCCACTCGCGCCGCTACGAGGACCAGGGCCTGCAGGCCTTGTACGCGCGGATCAACCACGAGATGGAAGAGGAAACCGAGCATGCCGATGCGCTGCTGCGGCGCATCCTGTTCCTGGAAGGCGACCCGGACATGCGCCCGCATGCGTTCGAGCCGGGGCGCACGGTCGAGGAGATGCTGCGCAAGGACCTGAAGGTGGAGTACGAGGTGCGCGCCAATCTGGCCGCCGGCATGAAACTGTGCGAACAGCACCAGGACTACGTCAGCCGCGACGTGCTGCTGGCGCAGCTGAAGGACACCGAGGAAGACCACGCCTGGTGGCTGGAGCAGCAGCTGAGCCTGATCCAGCGCCTGGGCCTGCCCCTGTACCAGACTTCCAAGATCGACGGCGGCACCGCGTCGGAGTGAGGGCGCGCGGCGGCCTCTGCCGCTGCGCCGGGCGGAGGCACGAGCCGGGCCGGCTTGCGCGCATGCACAGGCCGCCGATGCGCATGCATGTGCACCCCTAGCGATTCCGGCGGCTGCGCCTGCAGGTGCCCGGCTGCGGCGCGCCGCAGCTGATCAGCGTCGGCATCGACTGCACGTGGAGCTGTTCGAACTGTCGCCGACGGCAAGCGCCTGACCTTCGCCAGCAACGAGGGCGGCCTCGGCCGCCGATTTTGGACGACGTGATCGAAGCCGCCCGACAGGCGCTAGCGCCGGGCGGCGCGATGTCCCCGCACGCCGCTTCGGCACCGGCCCCTGAGCAGGACGCCGCACCGCGGTGTCGCCGCGACCCACAGGCGAGCGAACGCTGCCGCCCATGCCTCAGGAGCCCAGCGGCATGCCAGCAGCCGTCTCGCATGCCGCTACAGCGCGTCGAGGAACGCCTGCACCGCCGGGCCGAAGCGGGCGAAGTCGACCAGGAACGCGTCGTGGCCCTGCGGCGAATCCAGGCCCAGGAAACGCGCGTCGGCGCCGCCGGCGCGCAGGCCGTCGGCGATCTGCTGCTGCTGCTGCACCGGGAACAGGATGTCGGTGTTGGCGCCGATGGCCAGCGCGCGCTCGACCCGGATCGTCGCCAGTCCGGCGAGCACGTCGCCGCCGGCGTATTCGGCCAGGTCGAACCAGTCCATCGAGCGGCTCAGGTACAGATAGCAGTTCGGGTCGAAGCGGCGCACGAAGCGTCGCGCGTGGCCTTCCAGATAGCTTTCGACCTGGAATTCCAGGCCGAACGGATCGTCGTGGGCCTGGTCCGAATCCAGCCGCACGCGGCCGAAGCGGCCGTCCCATTCCAGCGCCGAGCGGTAGGTGATCACGCCGAGCTTGCGCGCCATGCGCATGCCCGACTCGGGGTAGGTGGTCTCGTCGTAGTCGCCGCCGTTCCAGTTCGGATCCAGGCGGATCGCCTCGCGCTGCAGCGAGCGGATCGCGATCGAGAACGGCAGCGCCTGCGCGCTGCCGGAAATGTTGATGTGGCTGCGCGCCAGGCCCGGATGCCGGCGCAGCAGCGCCAGCGCGGTCATGCCGCCCATCGAGTTGCCGATCAGGCAGGCCAGCCGGGCGATGCCCAGCGCGCGCACCACGTGCGCGGCGGCATCGGCGACGTCCTCGATCGACAGCTCCGGGAACGCCAGCCGGTACGGCTGGCCACTGGCCGGATCGCGCGAGGCCGGGCCGGTGGAGCCCTTGCAGCTGCCCAGCGAGTTCACGCAGATCACGAACCAGCGCTGCGTATCGATCGGCTTGCCGGCGCCGAGCATCGCGTCCCACCAGCCCGGCGAGGGATCGTCGGCGCTCGCGGCCGCGTGCGCATCGGGCGACAGGCCGGTGACGATCAGGATCGCGTTGTCGCCGCCGGGCGCCAGCGTGCCCCAGGTTTCGTAGGCGACGTGGGCGCCGCTGAGCTGGCCGCCGCGCTTCATCGGGAACGGCGAGGGCAGGGCGAGGAAACGGCTGCCGGGAGGAATGAATTCGGTCATGCGCCGATTCTAGCCGCGCCGCGGCGGATGCGGCGCGCGCGCCTGGCGCAGGAAGACGCATGGACGAGCGAGCAATGAGCGACGCGCCCTGTAGGAGCGGCTTCAGCCGCGATCGGCATTTTCAGCAACCGTAGTTTCTTGGCGCCGGTGTCGCGGCTGAAGCCGCTCCTACAGGGGAAGCCACGGTGACGGCATGCCGCGTCATGGCCTTCCGATCACCAACTCCACCGGCGTCTTCGCCGGCAGCGCGACGGTCACCGGCGCCGATTCCAGGTCGCCTTCCTGGCGCATCGCATCGCCGCTGCTGGACAGCCGCGCGACCAGCTCCACCCGGGTCAGCGCGGACAGGCGCTGGGTCGGCATCGGGCTGTCGGCGTCGCTCAGGGTCAGCGTCAGCGGCAGCGATTGCAGCGGGTGCTTCTGCACCGCCACCGGCATCGGCGGCCCGCCGGGCACGCGCGCGATCACGAACACGCTGGCGTCGCCGCGCAGGCGCGCGGCGGCGCCCGGAGCCAGCGACACGGTCACTGTCACCGTCCGCGCGTCCGCGCCGGCCACCGCGGCCGGCGCCGGTTGCGCGGCCAGCGGCGCCGCCGGCAGCGGCGGCAGCCCGGCATCGGCGCGCGCGGCGTCGATCTGCGGGCGCAGCGCGGCGGCGGTGCGCGGGTCCACGCGCGGCAGCAACGCTTCCCAGGTCTTGGCCGCCTCGGCCGACTGGCCGCGCTGGCGTTGCGCGATGCCCAGGAACCAGGCCGCGCGTTCGCTGTCCGGCGCCACCTGCAGCGCATGCCGCAACCAGGCGATGGCCTGGTCGTCGAACTGCCGCTGCGGCAGGCTCAGCGCGCGCGCCTCGGCGGCCTGGACCAGGATCTGCGGTTCGTCCGGCGCCAGCTGCGCGGCGCGCGCGAACGAGGCGGCGGCCTCGCCGGTCTGGCCGAGCGACATCTGCGACCGCGCCAGCAGCGCCCAGCCGTCCGCGCGCTGCGGGTCCTGCGCCAGCGCCGCCTTGAGCTGGGCGACGCCGTCCTGCAGCGTGCGCGGCGCCTGGCGGTTTTCCGCCAGCAGCGCGCGCGGCGTGCCGACCAGCGCGTACAGCGCGGCGGCGGCCAGGCCCAGCGCGAGCACCGCGCAGGCGAGCACGGCGGTGCCGCCGCGGCCTTGGCGCAACGGCCACAGCATCGCGCCGAGCACCCCGATCGCCAGCGCGGCGGCCAGCGCGTGCATGCCCCAGCTCACCATTCCTGCTCGTCCCGTGCGTTGGCCGCGTCGATGGGCGCACGGCGGCGCACCAGCCGCACCAGCAGCAGCGCGCCGGCGCCGAGCAGCAGCAGCGGGCCGAACCACAGCAGCCAGGTGCGCGATTCCACCTGCGGCCGGTACAGCACGAAATCGCCGTAGCGCGCGACCAGGAACGCCTTGATCTGCGCGTCGGAGCGGCCCTGCTGCATCAGCGCCAGCACCTCGCGGCGCAGGTCCATCGCGATCTGCGCATGCGAATCGGCGAGCGACTGGTTCTGGCACTGCACGCAGCGCAGTTCGGCGGTGAGCGCGTGGAAGCGCGCTTCCTCCTGCGCCGAGCGGTACTGCAGCGGGCGCGGATCGGCGACCGGCTGCGCCGCCGCCATGGCGGCGCAGGCCAGCATCAGCAGTGCGAGCCCCAGGCGCTTCACGGCGTGGCCTGGCCCTGCCTGGCCACCGGCGCGGCGCGTTCGGCCTCGAGCAGGGCCGGCAGCAGTTCGTCCTGCACGACGCGGTCGGTGAGCGCGCCGGAGTGCTTCCAGCGCACCACGCCCTGCGCATCGACCAGGAAGGTCTCCGGCGCGGCGGCGATGCCCCAGTCGATCGCGGTGCGGCCTTCCGGATCGAACAGCACCACGAAGAACGGATTGCCCAGCTGTTCCAGCCAGTGCAGCGCGTCCTCGCGGGTGTCCTTCCAGTCGTAGCCGATCACCCGCACGCGCTTGGTCAGCGCGAAGCGGGTCAGCACCGGGTGTTCCTCGCGGCACGCCGGGCACCAGCTGCCCCACACGTTGAGCACGTACGGCGCGCCGCGCAGCTCGCTGCTGCGCACGCGGATGGACGCATCGTGCAGCACCGGCAGGTCGAACGCCGGCGCCGGCTTGCCGATCAGCGCCGACGGCAGCGCGTCGCGGTCGGCGCGGCCGGAGCGCTGCACCGCATAGAACATCAGCGCCAGCAGGCCGAGGAACAGCAGCGCGCCCAGCGCGATGGCGACAGGAGGCAGGCGGCGGGGAGCGGGGGCGGACATCAGGGTTTCTCCAGGGGACGACGGAACCGCCGGTCGGTGGCGGTGACGAAACCGCCCAGCGCCATCAGCGCCGCGCCGATCCAGATCCAGCGGACGAACGGTTTGACGTGCAGGCGCATCGCCCAGGCGTTGCCGCCCAGCGGTTCGCCCAGGGCGATGTAGACATCGCCGAACAGGCCGGGATGGATGCCGGCCTCGGTCATGCTCTGGCCGCCGCTGGCGTAGGCGCGCTTTTCCGGATGCAGCAGCGCCAGCGGGCGGTCGTCGCGCAGCACCTGCACGTGCGCGCGTTCGGACACGTAGTTGGGCCCGCGGGTCTCGTCCAGGCCCTGGAACTGGAACCGGTAGCGGCCCATCTGCAGGCTCTGCCCGGGCGCCAGCGACACTTCGCGTTGCATGTCCAGCGACTCGACCAGCAGCGCGCCGACCAGGAACACGGCGATGCCGCCGTGCGCCAGGGTCATGCCCAGCATCTCGGCGGTGAAGCGGCCGCCCTTGAGCCGCACCCGGCTCCACACGAAGCGCGCGGTGCCCAACAGCACCCAGGCCGCGCCGGCGACGCCGGCGGCGGTCTTCCACGGCCCCTGCGGCGCCATGAAGAAGCCGAGCACGCCGGCCAGCAGCGCCAGCCCGGCCCACGGCGCCAGCAGCGCCAGCGGCCGCGAGACCTGTTCGCGCTGCCAGCGGGTCAGCGGGCCGAACGGCAGCAGCGCCACCAGCGGCGCCATCAGCACCACGAACAGGGTGCCGAAGTACGGCGGGCCGACCGACAGCTTGCCCAGTTCGAGCGCGTCGGCCAGCAGCGGGTACAGCGTGCCGAGCAGCACCATCGCGCAGGCGCAGCTCAGCAGCAGGTTGTTGGCCAGCAGCAGGGTCTCGCGCGAACTGGCGGCGAAGCGCTGGCGGCTGTCGTCGCCGTCGCCGGTCAGGCGTCCGGCGCGCAGCGCGTACAGCAGCAGCGAGCCGCCGCTGACCAGGCTCAGGAAGATCAGGATGAACAGGCCGCGGCCGGGATCGGCGGCGAACGAATGCACGCTGGTCAGCACGCCCGAGCGCACCAGGAAGGTGCCCAGCAGCGACAGCGAGAACGCGGCGATCGCCAGCAGCAGGGTCCACGCGGTGAAGCTGCCGCGCTTCTCGGTCGCCGCCTGCGAATGCAGCAGCGCCGCGCCGACCAGCCACGGCATGAAGCTGGCGTTCTCGACCGGGTCCCAGAACCACCAGCCGCCCCAGCCCAGTTCGTAGTACGCCCACCAGCTGCCCAGCGCGATGCCGATGGTCAGAAAGCCCCAGGCGACGTTGGTCCATGGCCGGGTCCAGCGCAGCCAGCGCGCATCCACGCGGCCGTCGAGCAGCGCGGCGATCGCGAACGCGAACGGCACCGCGAAGCCGACATAGCCGGCATACAGCAGCGGCGGGTGGATCACCAGGCCCGGATCCTGCAGCAGCGGGTTGAGGTCGCGGCCTTCCAGTGGCGCCGGCAGCAGCCGCGCGAACGGATTGGAGGTGAACAACAGGAACGCCAGAAAACCCAGGCTGACCAGCGCCAGCGTGCCGATCACCCGCGCCACCACCGGTGCCGGCAGGCTGCGCGAGAACACCGCCACCGCGCCGGTCCACAGCGCCAGGATCAGCGTCCACAGCAGCAGCGAACCCTCGTGCGCGCCCCACACCGCCGAATAGCGGTACAGCAGCGGCAGCAGCGAGTTGGAATTCTCGGCCACGTAGCGCACCGAGAAATCCTGCACCACGAACGCATGGGTCAGCACCGCGAAGGCGCCGGCGACCAGCGCCAGCTGCGCGAACGCCGCCGGCCGCGCCACCGCCATCCAGCGCGCGTCGCCGCGCTGCGCCCCGGCCAGCGGCACCACCGCCTGCAGCAGCGTGGCGAGCAGGGCCAGGATCAGCAGGACTTGGCCGAGTTCAGGAAGCATGGTGAAGCCGGGACTCGGGACTCGGGACTCGGGACCCGCAAAAGCGGGACCGCGCGCGGCCTGGATGTTGGCTTTTACGAGTCCCGAGTCCCGAGTCCCGGGTCCCGCACCACCATCCAGTCACTGCGCCGCCTCCGCCACATCGTGCTTGCGATGCGCGCTGCCCATCTTGTCTTCCAGTTCCTTGGGCATGTAGGTCTCGTCGTGCTTGGCCAGCACGTCCTCGGCGACGAACACGCCGTCGCGCATGCTGCCGGTGGCCACCACCGCCTGGCCCTCGCGGAACAGGTCCGGCAGGATCCGGTCGTAGCTGACGGTCAGTTGCGCGTCGCCGTCGGTGACCCGGAAATGCGCCAGCAGCGAACCGGGCGCGCGCCGGAACGAGCCCTTCTCGACCATGCCGCCGAGCCGGAAACGGGCGTGTTCGCCGGTCTGGCCGGCGAGAACCTCCGCCGGCGTGTACAGGTAGGCGACGTTGCGCTGCAGGGCCATCGCCACCAGCGTGGTCGCCAGCCCGGCAGCCAGCACCAGCGCCATCACCAGCAGCAGGCGACGCTTGCGTTGCGGGTTCATCGGCTCAGTTCCAGCGTCGCCGGGTCGGGCTTGGCGCGCTGGCGTTGCGCGCGCAGCCGCGCCTGGCGTAGCGCCTGGCGCAGTTGCAGGCGCGCCAGCACGAAGTCGGCCAGCAGCACGCCGGCGAATGCCGCATAGGCGCCGATCACGTACGGCAGGTAGTTCATGCGCGCGCCTCCGCCAGCTTCAGCACCCAGTC
This sequence comes from Xanthomonas sp., assembly GCF_017163755.1. Lineage (GTDB taxonomy): Bacteria > Pseudomonadota > Gammaproteobacteria > Xanthomonadales > Xanthomonadaceae > Xanthomonas_A. The sequence continues at coordinate 349,001 of NZ_JAFIWC010000001.1, read as the reverse complement.
CTTGCCGGCCTCGCGGCGCAGGTTGTCGGCGCGCGCGCGCGCCAGCAGCGAGCCGAGGAACCAGAACTTGGTCGCCGCCACCATCAGCCACAGCGGCGGCAGCATGCTCGGGTCCATGCTGGAGGCGCCGAACAGGCGGATGGTCTGGCCCTGGTGCAGCGAGTTCCACCACACCACCGAATAACGGATCACCGGCAGCAGCGCCACGCCGACGATCGCCAGCAGGCCGGCCGCGCGCGCGGCGTTGCGGCGGTCCTCGATCGCCAGGTACAGGCCCATCACCCCGATGTACAGGAACAGCAGGATCAACTCGGTGGTCAGGCGCGGGTCCCAGTCCCACCAGGCGCCCCACATCGGCTTGCCCCAGATGCTGCCGGTCAGCAGCGTGATCAGGGTGAAGGCGGCGCCGATCGGCGCGCAGGCCATCGCCAGGATCTCGCACAGCTTGATCCGCCACACCAGCGCGATCGCCGCGTACAGCGCCATCAGCCCGAACACGAACAGGCTCATCCACGCGCTGGGCACGTGGATGTAGAGGATGCGGAAGGCGTCGCTCTGCAGCCGGTCGGCCGGCACCACGAACAGCGCCTGCCAGATCCCGATGCCGCCCAGCAGCAGCGCGGCCAGGTAGCACCACGGCGTCCAGCGCGCGGCGAAGCGATCGAAGGTGGGCGGTGAACCGAGTTGGTGGAACCAGCGGACGACGGAGGGCATGCGGACGATTCTAGCGGGCGGGAGGCTTGCGTTCTGCTTCGGTGCGGCGACAACGGTTCCACAATAGACCAAGCGCGGCGGCAGCGGTCCGCTCCGGCGAGCCGGCCGGCGCAGCGGCGCCGCGACCGGTCAGCTCAACGAAATGCGGATCGCCGCCGCCGCGGCCAGCGGCGCCAGCACCAGGCCGGCGACCAGCCCGGCCGCCAGCAGCAGCAACCCGCCGCCCGGATCCAGCCCCTGCGCGCTGGCCGCGACGCTGCCGGCGCCGAACACCAGCACCGGCACGTACAGCGGCAACGCCAGCAGCGCGACCAGGATCCCCGCGCGCTTCATGCTCACCGTCAGCGCCGCCACCACCGCGCCGAGCAGGCTCAGCAGCGGCGTGCCGAGCGCCAACGATGCCAGCAGGACCGGCATGCGGTCATGCGGCAGGTGCAGCAATTCGCCCAGCAGCGGCACCGCCACGATCAGCGGCAGCGCGGTGGTCAGCCAGTGCAGCAGCACCCGCACCAGCACCAGCCAGGCCAGCGGCACCGGCGCCAGCAGCCATTGCTCCAGCGAGCCGTCCTCGGCGTCGCCGCGGAACAGGCTGTCCAGCGCCAGCAGCCCGGCCAGCAGCACCGCCAGCCACAGCGCCGCGCCGGCGACCTCGCCGAGCAGCCGCGGCCGGTTGCCCAGCGCCAGCGCGAACAGCGCCACGATCAGCAGCGCGAACAGCGCCGGCTGCAGCGCGTCGCCGCGGCGCCGCCACAGCAACCGCAGGTCGCGCAGCAGCAGCGCGCGGGTGGCCTGCCACAGCGAAGGTAGCGGGGCGGCCAGGCTCATGCGGCCACCCCGCCCAGGGTCAGCAGCCGGCTGCGCACCGGCGGCGCGGCGTACGCGCCATGGGTGGTGACCAGCGCCGCGCCGCCGCTGCGCAGGTGCGCGGCGACCATCCGGTTGACCAGGTTGATGCCTTCCAGGTCGAGGTTGGCGTAGGGTTCGTCGAGCAGCCACAGCGGCGCCGGCGACAGCCAGATCCGGGCCAGCGCCAGGCGCTTCTTCTGCCCGGCCGACAGTTGCCTGACCAGCGTGTCCTCGTAGCCGGCCAGGCCGACGATGGCCAGCGCGCTGCCCGGCATCTGCTTGGCGCGGCGGCCCTGCAGCCCGCACAGGTAGTGCAGGTTCTCCAGCGTGCTCAAGTCGGCCTTCAGCGCGCCCAGGTGGCCGAGGTAGGCCATGAAGCGCGCGCGGTCGCCGCGGCGCACCGGGCGGCCATCGATCTCGATCCGCCCGGCCTCGGCGCGCAGCAAGCCGGCCAGCACCCGCAGCAGCGTGGTCTTGCCGGCGCCGTTGTCGCCCTGCACCAGCAGCGCTTCGCCCGCGTCGAGGTGGAAGTCCAGCGGGCCGAACACGGCGGCCTCGTCGCGGGCGTAGGTCAGCCCGCGCGCGGCGAGCAGCGGCGGCGGGGAGTGCTGCGGGTCGGTCATCGGCGTAGAGCCGCGGTCGCACGACCGGGGCGGGGCAGGGCGAGGCCAGGGAGCGCGCATTGTATCGGCATGCGCGGCCAGCGCCGCGGCGCGGCTGCGCGAGCGTGGCGGTGGACCGTGGCCGGCGATGCCAGGCAGGACGCTGTTTTGCGGCCGGGCGCGGCATCGCCGGCGGCCGGCTTTGCGTACACTCGGCGTTTTCCGTTCCCCGTACCGGACGCATGCACCCGCAGACCAAGCTGCCCAAGGTGGGCACCACCATCTTCACCGTGATGTCGCAACTGGCCGCCGAACACGGCGCGGTCAACCTGGGCCAGGGCTTTCCCGACTTCGCGGTGCCGCCGCGGCTGATCGAGGCGCTGCAGCGGGCGATGCGCGAGGGCCACAACCAGTACCCGCCGATGACCGGGGTGCCGGCGCTGCGCCAGGCGATCGCCGGCAAGGCGCTGCGCTGCTACGGCGCGCAGGTCGATGCCGACACCGAGGTCACCGTCACCAGCGGCGCCACCGAGGCGCTGTTCAACGCCATCCACGCGGTGGTGCGGCCGGGCGAGGAGGTGATCGTGCTGGACCCGGCCTACGACAGCTACGAGCCGGCGATCGACCTGGCCGGCGCGCGCGCGGTGCACGTGCCGCTGGACCCGCGGACCTTCGCGGTGGACTGGGAGCGGGTGCGCGCGGCGATCACCCCGCGCACGCGGCTGCTGATGATCAACAGCCCGCACAACCCGTCCGGCGCGATGTTCGGCGCCGAGGACATGCAGGCCGTCGCCGGGCTGCTGCGCGGCAGCGACATCTTCCTGATCTCCGACGAGGTCTACGAGCACATCGTATTCGACGGCCGCCGCCACGAATCGGTGCTGCGCTGGCCGGAGCTGCGCGAGCGCGCGTTCGTCATCTCCAGCTTCGGCAAGACCTACCACTGCACCGGCTGGAAGATCGGCTACGCGATCGCGCCGCCGGCGCTGAGCGCGGAGTTCCGCAAGGTCCACCAGTACAACACCTTCGCCAGCTTCGGCCCGGCGCAGCACGCCTTCGCGGCGATGATCCACGACGAGCCCGAACACGACGAGCAGCTCGGCGCGTTCTACCAGGCCAAGCGCGACCGCTTCCGCGAACAGCTGCTGGGCACCCGGCTCACGCCGCTGCCGGTGCCGGGCGGCTATTTCCAGCTGGTCGACTACTCGGCGGTCAGCGACCTGCCCGACACCGAGTTCGTGAAATGGCTGACGGTGGAGAAGGGCGTGGCGGCGATCCCGCTGTCGCCGTTCTACGACAGCCCGCCCCAGGGCCAACGCCTGGCGCGGCTGTGCTTCGCCAAGAACGAGGCGACGCTGGACGCGGCGATCGAACGATTGCGGCGGCTCTGACGAGTCGCCGGGACCGGGGACCAGGGACCGGGGACCCGGAAGAGCAAAAGCTGCCGGTCTTCGCTCTTGATTTTCCGGGTCCCTGGTCCCTGGTCCCCGGTCCCGCTCCTTCAAACCTCCGGACACTCTCCATGCACCCCATCGACCTGCGCGTCTCCCTGATCCAAGGCGCCACCCGCTGGCACGATCCGGCCGGCAATCGCGACTACTACGGCGCGTTGCTGGCGCCGCTGGCCGGCGCGACCGATCTGGTGATCCTGCCGGAGACCTTCACCAGCGGTTTCTCCAACGAGGCCATCGACAAGGCCGAGGGCATGGACGGGCCGACCGTGGCCTGGGTCCGCGATCAGGCGGCCAAGCTGGGCGCGGCGGTGACCGGCAGCGTGCAGTTGCGCGTGCCCGGCGACGACGGCGCGGCCAGGGTGTTCAACCGCTTGCTGTGGGCCACGCCGGACGGCGCGCTGCAGTACTACGACAAGCGCCATCTGTTCCGCTATGCCAACGAGCACCAACGCTACGCCGCCGGGCGCGAGCGGCTGAGCGTGGAGTGGAAGGGCTGGCGGATCAATCCGCAGGTCTGCTACGACCTGCGCTTCCCGGTGTTCTGCCGCAACCGCTACGACGTCGAGCGCCCGGGCCAACTGGACTTCGACCTGCAGATCTTCGTCGCCAACTGGCCGTCGGCGCGCGCCTACCCGTGGAAAACCCTGCTGCGCGCGCGCGCGATCGAGAACCTGTGCTATGTCGCGGCGGTCAACCGCGTCGGCGTGGACGGCAACGACCTGCACTATGCCGGCGACAGCGCGGTGATCGACTTCCTCGGCCAGCCGCAGGTGGAGATCCGCGAGCGCGAGCAGGTGGTCACCACCACGATCTCGGCAGCGGCGCTGGCGGCGCACCGCGAGCGCTTCCCGGCGATGCTCGACGCCGATGCGTTCACCCTCGGCGGCGCCAACGCCGATCGCTGAACGCCGCCGTTCCGGCAGGCGTTTTCGCCACGCCGCCGTGCGCGCGGCGCTGCTACGCTCGGCGCGGTTTTCACATCCGCAGGAACTGCGCCATGAACAAGCTGTTGACCACCGCCGCGCTGCTCGCCGGCCTCGCCCTCGTGCCGCAAGCGCATGCCGCCGGCAACATCGACTGCCAGTTGCGCTTCACCCTGTCCGGCTGGTCGGCGTTCTACAAGACCGCCTCGGGCACCGGCACCATCACCTGCGACAACGGCGCCAGCATCCCGGTCAAGATAAGCAGCAAGGGCGGCGGCTTGAGCGTGGGCAAGTCCAAGATCGTCGACGGCCGCGGGCGCTTCACCGGCGCCTACACGCTCAACGACCTGTTCGGCACCTACGTCGTGGCCGGCGCCCACGCCGGCGCGGTGAAGTCGTCCGATGCGCAGGTGATGACCAAGGGCGATATCTCGCTGGCGCTGGCCGGCACCGGCAAGGGCTGGGACCTGGGCGTGGCGGTCGGCGGCTTCACCATCGAGCGGCGCTGAGCCAACGGGCGCGCCGTTTTGCGGTGGCGCGTCCTCGGCGTTGGCGGTCTATCGGAACGAAGCAGGGCCGTGCCGGCATGACGGTTTCCCGTGCGCGCATGCGCCCGGGAGCCCGTCGTCCCGCACCGCGGTTATTGCTGCGCGAACAGCCAGGCCAGTTGGCCGCGGGTCGGCTGGTCCATCGCCAGCGCCTCGCGGTACAGCGTGCGCGCGGCCCAGCAGGCGTCCTCGTCGCTGGCGCTGGCGATCTGCGGCAGCACCCGTGCCAGGCGCTGCTGCTGTTCGCCGGGCAGGGCGGTGATCAGCTTGCCCATCGCCGCTTCGACCTGCGCCGGCGCCACCGGCTGCGGCGGGCGCTGGCTCAGCTGCGCGTCGGTGGCCTGGAAGGAGATGTCGAACCAGGCGTCGATCTGCGCCGGCGGCAGGCGTTCCAGGCCCTGCAGCATCGCATCGCTCATCGCCTGCGCGTTCTTGGCGTCGCCGCCGCGCGCCAGCACCGCGCACTGCGCCACCGGCGCGGCCTCGGTGACCGCGGCGATGATCTTCAGGCGCTGCTCCAGCGCCGCGGCGTCCAGCCGCGCGATGCCCTTCTGCGCCAGCTCGAACCCGGCCGTCTGCGCCTGCGCCTTGTCGCCCTGCTTGAGCAGCGCCATGTAGCGCGGATCGTTGACCAGCTTGCGCACCATGCGGTCGAACGGCGCGTGCAGCGGCGAGCTCTTCGGATAGGGGTTCTGCGCCGCGGCCATTTCTTCCTGCACCTTCTTGCAGGCGCCCAGGCTCAGCACGGCGGCGATCAGCAGGGGAAACAGTATCTTCCGTGACATGGTGGGTCCTGAAAGTGGGCCGGCCGTCGCACGACGGGGGTGGCGGAGCGCGCAGGATATGGCTTCTCCCCGCCGGCGTACAGCGACCGGTGCCTCGCGCGCGCGATGGTGGTTGTAGAACGCCCCGCCGGCAAAAGGCCCGCCAATGAAAAGGGCGTCCCGTTGCGGGGACGCCCTTTGTCTTTATTGTCTTTGCCGCCGTGGCCCGGCGCGATCAGCCGCCCTGCGGGCCGCGATTGCCGCCGCCGGAGCGGTTGCCGCCGCCACCCGGGCGGTTGCCGCCGGGGCGTCCGCCCGGACGACCACTGGGTGCGCGCCCACCGGGACCGGGGCCGCGCTTCTGGCCGCCGTCGGGACGGCCGCCGGCCGGACGCGCGCTGCGCGGCGCGGCGCCGTAGGGGCTGAAGCCCGGGTTGGCGTGATCGGACGGGAAGCTCGGCGCATTGCCCGGATGCCCGTACGGATGCGCCTTGCGCTGGCCCTGGCCTTGTGCGCGGCCCTGTCCGGCGCCCTGACCGGCGGCACCGCCACCGGCCGGACGCGGCTTGCCGTAGGGACGGCCCTGGCCCTGACCCTGGCCGCCACGGCCGGGGCCGGGACCGGCGTTGCGGTGGCCGGTCGGGCCGGTGCTGACGCCTTCGGGCACGTACCAGGTGCGGAACGCGGCCGGGTTGCCGTCCGGCAGCGGCTTGGGCCCCTTCGGGTTGCGCTGCTTGAACGGCTTCTGCGCCTGCTTGGCCGCCATCTCGCCGCTGACGGTCAGTCCGCCGTGCGGCTTCTTGCCGCCGCGGCCGCGGCCGCGGTCCTCGCGGAAGTTGTCGAAGCGGCGCAGCTCGCGGCCTTCGTCGGCGACGTTGTGGCCGTTGACGTAGGCGTTGCCGCCGCGGCCGACCTGCACCGTGGCCTTGGCCGCCTTGCGCTGGCCGATCACCGGCTGCAGGGTCAGCGCCGACGGCGCGCCTTCCTCCAGCTTCAGTTCGGCGCGCAGCGCCTCGACCTTGTCCAGCGGCAGCTCCATCGACTGCCCGCGCAGCAGTTCGCGCGGCAGCGACACCTTGCCGTAGCGGGTGCGCTTGAGCCGGCTGACCTGGCAGCCCTGCGATTCCCACAGGCGCCGCACTTCGCGGTTGCGGCCTTCCTTGACCACCACGCGGAACCAGTCGTGCGAGTCGGTGCCGCCGATGCGCTCGATCTCGTCGAACTTGGCCGGGCCGTCCTCCAGCGCCACGCCGCGGGCGAGGCGGTCGACCAGGTTGTCCGGCACGTTCTCCTGGCCTTCCGGGGCGCGCACGCGCACCACGTACTCGCGCTCGATCTCGTAGGACGGATGCATCATCGCGTTGGCCAGCTCGCCATCGGTGGTGAGCAGCAGCAGGCCGGTGGTGTTGATGTCCAGGCGGCCGATCGCGATCCAGCGCGCGCCCTTCAGCGCCGGCAGCGCCTCGAAGATGGTCGGGCGGCCTTCGGGATCCTCGCGCGTGGTCACTTCGCCTTCGGGCTTGTTGTAGATCAGGATCCGCGACGGCTCGGTCAGCGCGCTGGCGACGAAGCTGCGGCCGTCGAGCTCGATCTTGTCGCCGCTCTTGACCGACATGCCGGTCTGCGCGACTTCGCCGTTGACCTTGACCAGGCCGTCGGCGATGCGCTGTTCCAGCGCGCGGCGCGAGCCCAGTCCGGCCTGCGCCAGGACCTTGTGCAGGCGTTCTTCCAGTTTCGGCTGCTCGGCAGCGCTGTCGCGCTTGAGCGAAAGCTTGTTCAACGACAGCTTGCGGGAGGTGTCACTCATTCACTTGGCTCCGGCCGGCGCGGGGCGCGTCGGCCTGTGGTTCGGAATCGGCATCGTCAACAGCCACGGTCGTCGTCGCGACGGCGTTGTCTTCGGCTTCGTTCGCATCCGCCGCGCGCTCGCCCGGCGCGGCTTCGGGTTCGCCCGTGAGGGCGGTATCGGGGGTTTGCGCATCCTGCGCGTCTTGCCCGGCGTCCGCGCCGGTGTGCTGCTGATGCTGTGCTGCGGCGTCGGCGTCGGCGTCGGCGTCGGCGTCGAGCGGATCGGTCCGGTCCGCCGCATCGCCGTCGCCGGCGTCATCTGCGCCGGCGTCCGCCGACGCGGCGCTGTCGCCTGGCGCCGGCGCGCCGCCGCCGGCATCGGGCGCGGCCTGGGCCATGTCGCCGACCGGCATCGCGTCGCGCTCCAGCGGCAGCTGCGGCTCCAGCTCGCCGATGTCCTTCAGTTCCGACAGCGGCGGCAGTTCGTCCAGGCGCTTGAGCCCGAAATAGTCCAGGAAGCCCTTGGTGGTGCCGAACAGCGCCGGCTTGCCGGGCACGTCGCGGTGGCCGACCACGCGGATCCATTCGCGCTCTTCCAGCGCCTGGATGATGTTGCTGCTGACCGCCACGCCGCGCACCTGTTCGATCTCGCCGCGGGTGATCGGCTGGCGGTAGGCGATCAGCGCCAGGGTCTCGAGCGTGGCGCGGGTGTAGCGGGTCTTGCGTTCGGTCCACAGCCGCGCCACCCACGGGTGCACCTCGCTGCTGACCTGGTAGCGGAAGCCGGAGGCGACCTCGACCAGTTCCACGCCGCGTCCCGCGCAGGCCTCGCGCAGCTGTTCCAGCGCGCGTTCGACGCTGCCCGGCGGCGCCGGCTCGTCCTCGGGGAACAGGCCGTGCAGCTGCGCCAGCGGCAGCGGCTGGTTGGCGGCGAGCAGGGCGGCCTCGACGATGCGGTTGATCAGCGCTTGATCCATGCGTAGTGGGTCTTCGTGGACTCAGTTGGGGTCGTTGGCGGCGTCGCTGTCGTCGAACTCGCTGTTGAACTGCAGCGGCTCGTTGGTGTTGCCCAGCGCCAGCGACTTGACGTAGATCGGCGCCAGCGGCGCTTCCTGGACGATGTCCAGCAGCTGTTCCTTGGCCAGTTCCAGCAGCGCCAGGAAGGTGACCAGCACGCCGAGCTTGCCTTCCTCGGCGGTGAACAGCGACTCGAACCGATAGAAGCGGCCGTCGTCCAGGCGGCTGAGCACATCGCCCATCCGCTGCCGCACGCTCAGCGCCTCGCGCTTGATCGCGTGGCCGCTGAACAGCTCGGCGCGCTTGAGCACGTCGTACAGCGCCAGCAGCATCTCCTTCAGTTCCACCGGCGGCGGCAGTTTCACCGCGGCGCGGTCCGGCACGTGCGCCTGCACCGGCGTGGTGTCGCGGTCCTGCCGCGGCAGCGCGTCCAGGTCCTCGGCCGCCTGCTTGAAACGTTCGTACTCCTGCAGGCGGCGCACCAGCTCGGCGCGCGGGTCGGCTTCCTCGCCTTCCTGCACCGGCGGCCGCGGCAGCAGCATCCGCGACTTGATCTCGGCCAGGATCGCGGCCATCACCAGGTATTCGGCCGCCAGTTCGAAGCGCAGCTCCTGCATCACGTTGATGTAGTCCACGTACTGCCGGGTGATCTCGGCGACGGGGATGTCGAGGATGTCCAGGTTCTGCCGGCGGATCAGGTACAGCAGCAGGTCCAGCGGGCCTTCGAACGCATCGAGGATGACTTCCAGCGCATCCGGCGGGATGTACAGATCCTGCGGGATCTGCAGGACCGCTTGCCCATGCACCACCGCCAGCGGCATTTCCTGCTGCTGCGGAGAGGCGGGCTGGATTGGCGGGTTCGCGTCGTGCGCGAGTTCGGAGGTCATCAGTTCGACATCAGGGTATTGCGGTAGCGAAGGCCCGGGCAGGTGCGATCCGGCGCGGCGCCTTGCCTGCGGTACTGCGGTTCTTGTCGCGTCGTCCCGGCAACGCGATCCACACTTCAACAAGACACAAGGCGTACGCCGCATGAGCGTTGCGGCGACGGAACAGCTGAGGAGGTCGTCTGCGCGGGCGGTGTCAGGCAGCGAATCGATCGTCGGAAGGGCAGGGAAGCCGTTAAACCGACGGGCCGCTGCATCCGGCCGCGTGCAATGTCGCCAAGGGTAATGCGCCGGCCGGGTCGGTGTCCAGCGCCGTGGCGCTAGAATTGGCCCAGGTTCATACGCGAAGCAAGGCAGGTGACGGCATGTGGTACGTGATCCAGGGCTACGACGGGGCCGATGTGCTGCAGCGGCGGCTGGCCGCGCGCCCGCCGCACATGGCCCGGCTGCTGGCGCTGAAGGACGCCGGACGCCTGCTGCTGGCCGGGCCGTGCCCGGCGATCGACGCCGAGGATCCGGGCGCGGCCGGCTACAGCGGCAGCCTGATCGTGGCCGAGTTCAGCTCGCTGGCCGAGGCGCAAGCCTGGGCCGACGACGATCCGTACGTGGCCGCCGGCGTGTACGCGCGGGTCGAGGTGCGGCCGTTCCGCAAGACGCTGCCATGAGCGGGCTTGCCATCGACCGGGTCGAGCGCATCCGCGCCGCGCTGCAGGCGGCGTTCGCGCCGCAGGCGCTGGAGGTCGAGGACGACAGCCACCGCCATGCCGGCCACGCCGGCGCACGCGACGGGCGCGGACACTTCAATGTGGTGATCGTCAGCGCCGCCTTCGCCGGCATGGCGCCGCTGGCGCGGCATCGCGCGGTCTACGCCGCGCTGGGCGAGATGATGCAGACCGACATCCATGCCTTGTCGATCAAGGCCGAAGCGCCGGGCCGGACACCCTAGGGTCTGTTGAGGCTATCCCGAGAGCGTTAACAGGCCCTAGTCCGCCCGCGCGGGATCAAGCCGGTGTCCTGTCCCCGGTTGTCCCGCGGGGCTCCGAACGCGCCATCAGCGCATAGATAATCCGATTTTTGTTGCGCCGCATCATGATCGCGGCGAATTCCTATATCGGCAAGTGTATGAATATAAAGGAATTTGCTTAAAAAATAACAAAAGGCTTCTGCCTTGATGTGAAAACGATTACAGTCCGCGCCAGTTTCTCAATGTCTCTGCCGCGGAGGGCGGCACGATGGCGAAGAGTGCGGTAACCATCAAGGATGTCGCCCGCGAGGCCAATGTGTCGGTCGCGACGGTGTCGCGTGCGCTCAACGGCCACGAGAACGTGGCCGAGCCGGTGCGCAAGCTGGTGCTGGAGGTCGCCGACCGCCTGCGCTACAGCCCGCACGCGGCCGCGCGCAGCCTCAGCAGCCGCCGCACCCAGACCCTGGGCGTGGTGCTGCCGGACCTGTATGGCGAGTTCTTCTCCGAGCTGATCCGCGGCATCGACGGCGCGGCGCGCGCGCGCCGCCAGCACCTGCTGGTGTCCAGCTACCACGGCGACCCGGAAGAGCAGGGGCGCGCGCTGCGCGCGATGCGCGGGCGCGTGGACGGCCTGCTGGTGCTGTCGCCGTACGCCGAGCGCCCCGGCTTCCTCACCGACAACCTGCCGCAGGCGTTGCCGACGGTGCTGATCAACACGCACCTGCCCGATGGCGGCTATCCCGTGCTGAGCATCGACGACCATGCCGGCGCGGTGGCGATGACCGAGCACCTGCTGGCGATGGGGCACCGGCGCATCGCCTTCATCGGCGGCCCGGAACTGAACTTCGATGCGCGCGAACGCCTGCGCGGGTTCCGCGACACCCTCGTGCGCCACGGCGTGGCGGCGCAGGCGCAGGAGTTCCCGGGCGATTTCGACGAAGCCTCCGGCTATCGCGCCGGCCAGGCGATGCTGCAGGCCGGCGCGCTGCCCGATGCGGTGTTCGCCGCCAACGACATGACCGCGCTCGGCTGCCTGTACGCGTTCGCGCAGGCCGGCGTGCGCGTGCCGCAGGACATCGCCCTGGCCGGTTTCGACGACATCCCGCTGGCGCGTTTCGTTCACCCGTCCCTCACCACGATGCACGTCAGCATCGCCGGCCTCGGCGAGCAGGCGATGGGTCGGTTGCTGCAACTGATCGACCACCCCGGCGCCGACGACGGGCGCAGGCAAACCCTTACCCCGGTTCTGGTCGTGCGCGATTCGAGCATGACCCGGGCTTAGCAGTACCGCGGGCGCGGCCACATTTCGAGCCGCCCGCGCGCTCGACCCGTCCGGCGGATGCCGCCGGACCCAAAACAACAACAACTAGCGACACCACCTGGAGGTAGCACCACCCATGAAGTACACCCCACGTCCCACCTCGCGCCCGAGCCGCAAACTGCTGACCTGCGCCTTGGCCAGCTGCCTGTTGCTCGGCAGCGCACCGGCCTTCGCGCAGAGCACCGCCGCCACCATCCGCGGCCAGGTGATGGTCGACTCGGCGCCGGCGACCGACGCCCAGGTCACCGCGACCAACCTGGCCAGCGGCCTGACCCGCAGCGTGCAGGCCAGCAACGGCACCTACTCGGTCGGCGGCCTGCCGCCGGGCTCGTACCGCATCGACGTCACCGCCAACGGCCAGACCACCTCGCAGAACGTCACCGTGCAGGTCGGCCAGACCGCGACGCTGAACCTGGGCGTGGGCGGACAGCCGGCCACCGCCAGCGGCGAGGGCGCCACCACGCTCGACGCGGTGCAGGTCACCGCGCCGCCGGTGCTGGTGGAAACCCGCACCTCCGAGAACGCCACCTACATCTCCAACGTGCAGATCGAGAAGCTGCCGCAGGCCACGCGCAATTTCCTCGAGCTGGCCGACAGCGTGCCGAGCGTGCAGTTCCAGCGCGACGCCCGCGGCAATACCACGGTGCGCTCGGGCGCGACCTCGGCCAACGGCACCAACGTCTACATCGACGGCATCAGCCAGAAGAACTACGTGCTGACCGGCGGCGTCAGCGGCCAGGATTCCAGCCGCGGCAACCCGTTCCCGCAGTCGGCGATCGGCGAGTACAAGGTCATCACCTCCAACTACAAGGCCGAGTTCGACCAGGTCAGCAGCGCGGCGATCGTCGCCTCGACCAAGTCCGGCGGCAACGATTTCCACGGCAGCTTCTTCTGGGACACCACCAACGACGACTGGCGCGCCGAGAGCCCGCTGGAGCGCAAGGCCGGCGAACGCGACGATTTCTCCGAGACCCAGTACGGCGCCACGTTCAGCGGCCCGATCCTGAAGGACCGCGCGCACTTCTTCGTCGCCTACGAGGCCAAGGAATACACCACGCCCAACACGGTGATCCCCGGCGGCATCTATGCCGACCGCGTCGACCAGCTGCCGGCCGACCTGCAGCCGCTGGTGGCCACCTACAGCACCCCGTTCAAGGAAGACCTGTACTTCGCCAAGATCGACTGGACGCTGGGCGACAACCACCTGTTCGAGTTGTCCGGCAAGTACCGCGAGGAAGACGAGCTGTCGGACATCGGCGACACCACCACCTACCAGCACGGCAGCACCAACGGCCAGGAAGAGAAGCGCGCCAACCTGCGCTGGCAGTACAGCGGCACGGCGTTCCTCAACGACCTGAACCTGAGCTACGAAAGCGCGTACTGGACCCAGGATCCGCTCACCGACGGCAACGGCTACGTGCTGTCGTACGTGCCGCAGGCCGGCAACGAGACCACCATCCTCACCGCCGGGGCCGGCAGCAGCTTCCAGAACAAGGGCCAGGAAGGCTGGACGCTGCAGGACGACCTGACCTTGAACAGCATGGACTGGCACGGCAGCCACACGGTCAAGATGGGCTTCAAGTACAAGGACATCGAGCTGGATTCGACCCAGATCAACCCGGCCAATCCGCAGTACTACTACAACATCCTGACCGACACCGACACCCCGTACCGGGTGCGCTGGGGCGATGCCAACAGCGGCGGCTCGGTGGTGTCCAAGAACAAGCAGTACGGCATCTACCTGCAGGACGACTGGGAGGTCAACGAGCACCTGACGCTGAACCTGGGCGTGCGCTACGACTACGAGAAGACCCCGTCGTTCCTCGACTTCGTCACCCCGACCGACGTCGCCAGCGCGCTGCAGAACTGGAGCAACCTGGACAACGCCAACTACGACATCTCCAACTACATCAGCACCGGCAACAACCGCAAGGCGTTCAAGGACGCCTGGCAGCCGCGGCTGGGCTTCTCCTACGACCTGTTCGGCGACCAGGCGCACGTGGTCTACGGCGGCGCCGGCCGCGCCTACGACCGCAACATCTTCGACTACCTGGCGCTGGAGCAGCTCAACAACAGCTTCAAGTCGTACAGCTACTACTTCAACGGGGTAGACAACAATGGCGGTGCGACCCCCTGTCTGGGCGACCCCTGTGTGGAATGGAACGAAAGCTATACCACCCAGGCCGGCCTGGACGCGCTGGCCGCGAGCGGCGCCGGCGGTGGCGGCGGCCGCGAGGTCTACCTGATCGACAACAACATCAAGGTGCCGTACTCGGACCAGTTCAGCATCGGCATGCGCAACATGCTGCACTTCTGGGGCAACGACTGGTACACCGACGTGACCCTGAGCCGGATCGTGAGCAAGGACGGCTTCGTGTTCCTGCGCGGCAACCGCCGTGCCGACGGCTCGTTCTTCCTGCCGGGCACCACCTCCGGCGTGCCGACCGAGTCGCCTTCCGGCTACAGCGCGATCGTGCTGGGCACCAACGGCCTGGAGACGCGCAACAACCAGTTGGCGCTGAAGCTGGACAAGCCGTACGACGAGCAATCGGGCTGGGGCCTGACCGTGGCCTATACCTTCTCCGACGCCAAGGAGAACCGCCAGTACGGCGAGCACTACGCGCTGGACCAGGAGTCGATGGCCGGCTACGGCTGGCGCGAGGCCGGCGGCATCCCGAAGAACCGCCTGGTGGTGACCGGCATCTACGACCTGCCGTACGCCATCACCCTGTCCGGCAAGCTGTCGCTGGCCAGCCAGACCCCGCGTTATGGCACCAATTGCCTGGCAGGCAACGAGCAGTGCTATATCATCCAGTACAAGCCGGATTCCACGTTGGGCTACAAGGAATTCAGCCTGGCGGCGAACAAGGAATGGGATACCGGCGCGGGCATCAAGTTCAACGTGCGCGCCGACGTCATCAACCTGTTCAACTGGACCAACTATGCGGACTACAACACCGCCACCGGCACCTTCGACGACCTGAACACGTCGTTTGGCACGCCGAACGGGGTGCTGGCCTCGCCGATGCGCACGTTCAAGCTGTCGTTCGGCTTGAACTGGTAAGTCCTGCTGCCGCGGCTCCCGGATCGCCGGGGGCCGCGGCGGTAGCGGAGTGGGGTATATTTTCAGCGTGGATGTAAACGATTACACAGGGGTCGCACGATGATGAAGCAGCGCGCTTTCGTACGCTTTTCGCTGGTCCTGACGATCGCCGTCGGCGCGTTGCTGACGTCGTGCAAGAAAACCGAGGAGCCCGCGTTGAGCGAAAAGAAGCCGGTGCAGGTGATCCTGATCGAGGCCGAGCTGCCGCCCAAGCCGCTCAAGCCGGAGCTGCCGCCGCTGTTCGACGACATCGAACGCCGCACCTTCCAGTTCTTCTGGGACACCACCAACGAGGTCAACGGGCTGACGCCCGACCGTTTCCCGTCGCGTCCGTTCGCCAGCATCGCCTCGGTCGGCTTTTCGCTGACCGCCTATCCGATCGGCATCGAGAACGGCTGGATCAGCCGCAACCAGGCGGTCGACCGCACCCTGACCACCCTGAAGTTCTTCCGCGACGCGCCGGTAGGCCCGCAGCGCACCGGCAAGGCCGGCTACAAGGGCTTCTACTATCATTTCCTGGACATGCAGAACGGCCACCGCTACGACAGCTGGGTCGAGCTGTCGAGCGTGGACACCGCGCTGTTGATGATGGGCGTGCTGTTCGCGCAGTCCTACTACGACGGCGACGACGCGCGCGAAAAGGAGATCCGCGAGATCGCCGACGTGCTGTACAAGCGCGTGGACTGGAACTGGCTGCAGCAGCGCGAGCCGCTGATCTCGATGGGCTGGTTCCCGGAGAGCGGCTTCATCAGCCACGACTGGATGGGCTACAACGAGGCGATGATGCTGTACGTGCTCGCGCTCGGTTCGCCCACCCACCCGGTCAGCCCGGACGCGTGGACCGTGTGGACGCGCACCTACAACAACGACTGGGGCGTGTACTACGGCCAGGAGTACCTGTCCTTCGGCCCGATGTTCGCGCACCAGTACAGCCATGTGTGGATCGATTTCCGCGACCTGCAGGACCAGTACATGCGCGAGCGCGGCATCGACTATTTCCTCAACAGCCGCCGCGCGGTGCTGGCGCAGCGCGAATACGCCATCGCCAACCCGATGAAGTGGAAGGACTACGGCGAGAACGTGTGGGGCCTGACCGCCAGCGACGGCCCGCAGAACACCGCGCAGGACTACCGCGGCGAGCAGCGCCAGTTCCGGCACTACTCCTCGCGCGGCGCCGGCCTGCGCGAGAACTTCGACGACGGCACGCTGGCGCCGACCGCGGCAGTGGCCTCGATCGTGTTCGCGCCGGAAGTGGTGATCCCGGCCACCCAGGAGATGCACAAGCGCTACGGCAACTACATCTATTCCAGCTACGGCTTCCTGGATTCGTTCAACCCCAGCTTCGACTACGACATCCCGCTCAAGACCGGCCGCGTGGTACCCGATCGCGGCTGGGTGTCCAGCGACTACATCGGCATCGACCAGGGCCCGATCCTGACCATGATCGCCAACTACCGCAACGAATTCGTCTGGAACGTGATGAAGAAGAACAAGTACATCCGCACCGGCCTGGAGCGCGCCGGCTTCAGCGGCGGCTGGCTGACCCCGGAAGGCGAGGCGCAGCCGGTGCCGAAGAAGGACGAGCAGGCCGCCGCGGCGCGTGCGATCGGCATCGCCGAATCGCGCGCGGCCGCCGCCGAGGCGCAGCAGAATCCCGCGCAGCGCCAGCCGCAGAAGCCCGAATGAGCATGATCCGCACGACCCGCACGAAACTCGGCATCGGCCGCTGGCTGGCCGCCGGCCTCGCCGCGCTGGCGCTGTGCGGTTGCGCGCGCGAACCGGAAGGCGAGGTGGTGCGCTTCTGGGCGATGGGCCGCGAGGCCGAGGTAGTGGCCGAGCTGATCCCGGAGTTCGAGAAGGAGAACCCTGGCATCCGCGTGGACATCCAGAACATCCCGTGGACCGCCGCGCACGAGAAACTGCTGACCGCCTTCGCCGCCGACGGCCTGCCCGACGTGTGCCAGCTCGGCAACACCTGGATCCCCGAGTTCGCCGCGCTCGATACGCTGCAGCCGCTGCAGCCGTACGTGGACCGCTCCAAGGTGGTGGAGCCCAACGACTACTTCGCCGGCATCTGGGACACCAACGTCATCGATGGCCAGCTGTATGGCGTGCCGTGGTACGTGGACACGCGCCTGCTGTTCTACCGCAAGGACATGCTCCGGGACGCCGGCGTGGATACGCTGCCGCAGACCTGGGCCGAGTGGGAACAGGCGATGGCGGCGGTCAAGAAGCACGTGGGCCCCAAGCGCTACGCGATCCTGATGCCGATCAACGAATTCGAGCAGCAGCTGTCGCTGGGCCTGCAGCTGGACGACCCGCTGCTGCGCGACCACAACAACTACGGCAACTTCCGCAGCCCCGGCTTCCGCAAGGCGCTGGGCTTCTACGCCAACATGTTCGAGCAGGACTGGGCGCCGAAGATGTCCGAGACGCAGATCTCCAACGTGTGGGACGAGTTCTTCAACGGCTTCTATGCGTTCTACATCTCCGGCCCGTGGAACATCCGCGAGTTCCGCAAGCTCGAGCCGGCGGCGCTGAAAGGGCAGTGGGGCACGATGCCGTTGCCGGGCCCGGACGGTCCGGGCGCCGGCATCGCCAGCGGCACCAGCCTGGTGATCTTCCGCAAGTCGCAGCAGAAGGAAGCGTCGTGGAAGCTGATCGAGTTCCTGTCGCGTCCGCAGATCCAGGCGCGCTTCCACGCGCTGATCGGCGACATGCCGCCGCGGCGCAGCACCTGGGAGTACCCGTCGCTGGCCAACGACCCGCTGGCGCACGCGTTCCGCGACCAGCTGGAGCGGGTCAAGCCGACCCCCAAGGTGCTGGAGTGGGAGCGCATCGTGCAGGAGATGCGGCTGGTCACCGAGCGCGTGGTGCGCGGCGGCGAGAGCCAGGAGAAGGCGGTGCAGGACCTGGACAAGCGCGTGGACGAAATCCTCGAGAAGCGGCGCTGGATCGATCAGCAAAAGCGCGAGCAGGCAGCGGCGGCGCCGGCCGCGGGAGCGGCGCGATGAAGCGCGGTTCCCTGGTCGGCTGGCTGTTCGCCGGGCCGGCGCTGATCGTCATCGGCGTGTTCTTCGGCCTGCCGGTGCTGTCGGCGCTGGCGCTGAGCGTCACCGACTTCGACCTGTACGCGCTGGCCGACAGCAACCACCTGCGCTTCGTCGGCTTCGGCAACTACATCGAGCTGCTGCAGACGCAGATGTTCTGGAAGTCGCTGTGGAACACCACCTACTTCGTGATCGTCGGCGTGCCGCTGTCCATCGCCGCCTCGCTGGGCGCGGCGCTGCTGCTCAACGCGCCGGTGGCGCGGTTCAAGGCGCTGTTCCGCACCGCGCTGTTCGCGCCGGTGGTGACCACGCTGGTGGCGGTGGCGGTGATCTGGCGCTACCTGTTCCACACCAGCTACGGGCTGGTCAACTACGGCCTGAGCCATCTGGGCATCGGCCCGGTCGACTGGCTCGGCGACCCGCGCTGGGCGATGCCGACGATCATGCTGTTCGCGGTGTGGAAGAACTTCGGCTACAACATGGTGATCTTCCTGGCCGGCCTGCAGGGCATCCCGCAGGACCTGTACGAGGCCGCGCGCATCGACGGCGCGTCGAAGTGGCGGCAGTTCCTGCACATCACCCTGCCGATGCTGGGGCCGGTGCTGCTGGTGGTCGGCGTGATCACCGTGTCCGGCTACTTCCAGCTGTTCGCCGAACCCTACGTGATGACCCGCGGCGACCCGCTGCAGAGCACGGTCAGCGTGCTGTACTTCATGTTCGAGGAAGGCTTCAAGTGGTGGAACCTGGGCCGCGCGTCGGCGGTGGCGTTCCTGCTGTTCCTGATCATCCTGGGAGTGACCACCGTGATGCTGCGCTTCGGCCGCAAGAAGGACCTGGTATGAGCCGCGAAATCGGCGCCTCGCGCTGGAACACCGTGCTGGTCAACGGCGGGCTGCTGCTGCTGGCGCTGGTCAGCCTGGCGCCGCTGCTGTGGATGGTGTCGGTGTCGTTCATGCCGGCCGGGCAGGCCAGCCGCTTCCCGCCGCCGATGCTGCCGACCGGCCCGACCCTGGCCAACTACGGCGAGCTGTTCTCGCGCACCGGCATGGCCCGCAACTTCGCCAACAGCCTGCTGGTGTCGTGCGCGATCACCTTCGGCTCGCTGCTGATCAACACCATGGCCGGCTACGCGTTCGCCAAGTTGCGCTTCGTCGGCAAGGAGCGGATCTTCCAGATCCTGCTGGCGGCGCTGGTGATCCCGGCGCAGGTGGCGATGCTGCCGCTGTTCCTGCTGATGAAGCAGTTGCACCTGGTCAACAACTTCGGCGGCGTGGTGGTGCCGGCGCTGGCGACGGTGTTCGGCATCTTCCTGGTGCGCCAGTACGCACGCTCGATCCCGGACGAGCTGCTGGAGGCGGCGCGCATCGACGGTGCCGGCGAGATGCGCATCTTCTTCCAGATCGTGCTGCCGATGCTCAAGCCGGTGCTGGTGACGCTGACCATCTTCACCTTTATGGCGGCGTGGAACGACTTCATGTGGCCGCTGATCGTGCTGACCGACCAGGAGCACTACACCTTGCCGGTGGCGCTGGCGGCGCTGTCGCGCGAGCACATCATGGACGTGGAGATGATGATGGCCGGCGCGGTGGTGACGGTGATCCCGGTGCTGGCGCTGTTCCTGGCATTGCAGCGCTACTACATCCAAGGATTGCTGCTGGGTAGCGTAAAAGGCTGATGCATCGCTTCGCACTAAGCCATGGGCGATGATGGGGATATACGCGTAGGAGGGGCTTCAGCCCCGACGCCTTGCCGGTAACGCGTCGGGATTGAAATCCTCCTACCAAAACCAACGACACGAACAGGACGAGGTCTATGACGGGAGCGGCGATGACGAGCAGGCGGTTGACGGTGGTCTTCCTGGGACTGGCGGCGACCCAGGCCCTCGCCGCGCCGGCGACGGCGCCGGTGTCGCTGGACGGCTTCAACAACCTGGACAGCTGGCAGATCGTCGCCTCCAACCAGGTCAGCGCCTCGACCCGGCTGGTGCAGGCCGCCAGCGGCGGACGCGCCAAGGCGATCTGCCTGGACTACGACTTCAATGGCGTCTCCGGCTACGCCGGCCTGCGCCGCGCGCTGCTGATCGACTTCCCCGACAACTACCAGCTCTCGTTCCAGCTGCGCGGCGATTCGCCGAGCAACGACCTGCAGTTCAAGCTGGTCGACCCCAGCGGCGACAACGTGTGGTGGGTGAACCGCCCGCGCTACGCGTTCCCCAAGCAGTGGAGCACGGTCAGCTACAAGAAGCGCCAGATCGAGAAGGCGTGGGGCCCGGGCGCGGACAAGGAACTCAAGCGCAGCGCGCAGGTCGAGTTCACCCTCTACAACCAGGTCGGCGGCAAGGGCACGGTGTGCTTCGACCAGCTCGCGCTGACCCCGCTGCCGGCGCAGGACGACTCGCCGCTGAGCGCCAAGGTCAGCGCCGATACCGCGCCGGCGCTGGAGCAGCGCATCGCCGACGGCAAGGCCGACACCGTGTGGTACAGCGGCAACGCCAAGGCGCAGACGGTGATGCTGGACCTGGGCAAGGTGCGCGAATTCGGCGGCGCCAGGGTGCAATGGGCGCCGGGCGTGTACGCCTCGCGCTACAAGGTGCAGGGCTCGGCCGACGGCCGCAGCTGGCGCGAGCTGCGCGAGGTCACCGCCGGCAACGGCGGCACCGACTGGCTGGCGCTGCCGGAGACCGAGGCGCGCTACCTGCGCCTGGACCTGGAGGACGGCCCCAGCTTCCGCTACGGCATCGCCGACATCGCGCTGCAGCCGCTGGCGTTCGCGGCCACGCCGAACGACTTCGTCAAGTCGGTGGCCGCGCAGTCCACCCGCGGCTGGTTCCCGCGCGGCTTCAGCGGCGAGCAGCCGTACTGGACCATCGTCGGCCTGGACGGCGGCCGCGAGCAGGGCCTGATCGGCGAGGACGGCGCGATCGAGGTGGGCAAGGGCGGCTTCAGCATCGAGCCGTTCGTGCTGCTGGACGGCAAGCCGCTGACCTGGGCCGACGTCAAGACCACGCAGAGCCTGCAGGACGACTACCTGCCCATTCCCAGCGTGGACTGGAGCCACGACAACGCCGGGCTGCGCGTCACCGCGTTCGTCGAAGGCCGGCCCGAACAGGCGCAGCTGGTGGCGCGCTACCGGCTCAGCAACCCGAGCAAGAAGCCGCACGACTACACCCTGGCGCTGGCGGTGCGGCCGTTCCAGGTCAATCCGCCGAGCCAGTTCCTCAACACCGTCGGCGGCGTCAGCCCGATCCGGTCGCTGGCCTTCGACGGCAGCCAGGTGCTGGTGGACGGGCAGCCACGGGTGTTCGCGGCGCAGAAGCCGGATGCGGCCTATGCCACGCCGTTCGACGGCGGCATCGACATCGAACGCCTGGGCGCCGACGCGTCGACGCTGTCGCCCACGGCGCAGGATCCCAGCGGGCTGGCCTCCGGCGCGATGCTGTACCGCGGCCGGCTGGCCCCGGGCGAGGTGCGCGAAGTGGCGCTGGTGATCCCGCAGACCGGCGAACGCGCGTTGCCGTCCGGTTTCGACGCCGCGCGCGCGCAGCAGGCGGTGGCCGAGCAGTGGCGCGAGAAACTGGACCGGGTGCAGCTGCGCGTGCCCGAGCAGGGCAAGGCGGTGGTGGACACGCTGCGCACCGCGCTGGCGCACATGCTGATCTCGCGGATCGGCCCGCGCCTGCAGCCGGGCACGCGCTCGTATTCGCGCAGCTGGATCCGCGACGGCGCGATGATCTCCGAAGGCCTGCTGCGCCTGGGCCGCGAGGACGTGGTGCGCGAGTACGTGGACTGGTACGCGCCGTACCAGTTCGCCAACGGCATGGTGCCGTGCTGCGTGGACGACCGCGGCAGCGATCCGGTGCCGGAGAATGACAGCCATGGGGAGCTGATCTTCAACATCGCCGACTACTACCGCTACAGCGGCGACCGCGCGTTCCTGGAGAAGATGTGGCCGCACGTGCTGGCCGCGTACGAGTACATGGAGCAGCTGCGCCTGAGCGAGCGCACCGAGGAGAACCGCGCGCGCAACCCGGCGTTCTACGGGATGATGCCGGTGTCGATCAGCCACGAAGGCTATTCGGCCAAGCCGATGCATTCGTACTGGGACAACTTCTGGGCGCTGCGCGGCTACAAGGACGCGGTGGAGATCGCCGCCGAATTGGGCCGGATCGACGACGCGGCGCGTTTCGCCGCCTCGCGCGACCAGTTCCGCCAGGACCTGTACGCATCGATCGACGCGGCCGCCGCGCAGCACGGCATCGGTTTCCTGCCCGGCTCGGCCGAGCTCGGCGACTTCGACCCCACTTCCAGCACCATCGCGCTGGCGCCGGGCGGCGAGCAGGGCAGGCTGCCGCCGCAACTGCTCAACGCCACCTTCGAACGCTACTGGGGCGAGTTCGTCGGCCGCCGCGACGGCAAGCGCGAATGGAAGGACTACACCCCGTACGAGTGGCGCAACGTCGCCGCGTTCGTACGCCTGGGCTGGCGCGAGCGCGCCTGGGACGCGACTCAGTTCTTCTTCAAGGATCGCGCGCCGCAGCCGTGGAACCAGTGGGCCGAGGTGGTGTCGCGCACGCCGCGCAAGCCGTTCTTCGTCGGCGACCTGCCGCACGCCTGGGTGGGGTCGGACTTCGTGCGCTCGGTGCTGGACATGTTCGCCTACTCGCGCGACATCGACGACAGCCTGGTGCTGGCGGCCGGCATACCGCCGGCCTGGTTCGCCGACAAGGGCGTGGCCATCCGCGCCTTGCGCACGCCGCAGGGCCAGCTGAGCTACCAGCTGCGCCGGCAGAAGAACCGCCTGACCCTGCACGTGGACGGCGGCCTGCGCGTGCCCGGCGGCGGCCTGGTGCTGCCGTGGCCGTACCCCTCCGAGGCGCCGGGCCGGACCCTGGTCAACGGCGAGCCGGCGCAATGGGAGAACGGCGAACTGCGCATCCGCGCGCTGCCGGCCGACGTGCAGGTGGACCTGCGCTGAGTCGCCGGCGCACGATGCGGCGGCCACGGACGGCGCCGCTGCGTTCGATTCCCGGCGAGCCGGGTCCTGGCGGCAAGAACGGACGCACCCGCCGATCCAAGCTCGGCGGTCCGATCGCGAAGGCGGACCGGGTCGGGCTAGCTACGGGCGATGGTCGCGCTGCATTTCCCGGCAGTGCTCAGTTAAGCCGCCGCCACCTGCGCGGCAGCATGCGCGAGCGGTCGCGCGTCCTCTGGCGGCGCCGCGGCAAGCGGGCATCGCCGTCGATCCGGTTAAAGACGCATGAGCGGAGGGTCGGCTGACGCCCCAGCGCGGACGTGCGCCATGGCGTTGTCCTACATGCCGGGCAACGCCAAGCACTCCACGATCTCCACCGCCTCGCCGGGAAAGATGGAGAAATGAGGATGATCCTCGAATAGCCGGGCAGCGGCATCGAGCGTCTCCGCTTCGACGATCACGTAGCCGGTGAGGTTGTTCCGCGTGTCGGCGATGCCGGCCTTGGACACTCGCTTGGTGGGCCCCAGCGGGCCGCCGCCATCCACGATGCTGGCGGCGTGCCGGCCCATCCACGCGCCCCAGGCCTTCATTCCGTCGGCCTGGGTCCGGGCGTCGACGGGAGCCGCAGCTTTCTCGGCCTCCGAGGCCGAGCCGAGGTAGAGCGCCAGGAATCTGCCCATTGCCCGCTCCTGCTCCGATGGTGGCGCCATTGTCCCAGATCGACGGACGTCCGCGTTCCACCCTTGGGGCCATCCACGGTGCGCGCGGCGCGGGTCGCTCCTCGCAAACATCGCAAAGGGATCGCCCGTCCATCCGGTCGAGGCTGTGCGGGGCGCCGGGCTGACGCTGGCGCCGTTCCGGCCTGCGTGGAATGCGGCGCGCGGTCGGCTGGGCATTGCGTAGGAAGCCAAGCCATCGGGCCATGCCCGATCAGCTCGGATTGGGGCGACGCCGGAGCGGCGCGCCCCGGCGACTTCGTCCGACCGGCGCGCTCAGGCCGTCCGGCGCCCCGGGCCGGGCCCGCAGCCCGGATCCGGCTTACTCCACCGCCAGCCCGTCCACCTTCTGCCAGCCGCGCGGCAGCAGCCCGCCGCGGCTGGCGCGCGCGCCCAGGTACGCGTCCAGGTCCTTGAACGACAGCGACATGGTGCGCTGGCCGCTTCTCACCAGCAGCGTGTTGCCCGGCGCCACCGCGGCGATCGCCACCACGCGCTCGGTGCCGAGCTTGGCCTTGGGGATGTCGATGATCTTGTTGCCCTTGCCCTTGTCCAGCTCGGGCAGGTCGGCGAGCGGGAACGCCAGCAGGTGCCCGGCGCTGGTCACCGCGACGACGCGGTCGGTCTGCGCATTGCTCACCGACGCCGGCTGCAGCACCTTCGCCCCCGGGGTCAGGTTGAGCATCGCCTTGCCGGCCTTGTTGCGGCTGGTCAGGTTCTCGAAGCGGGTGACGAAGCCGTAGCCGTGCGAGGAGGCCAGCACCAGGCGCGCATCGTTGTCGCCGCTGGCCATGCTCTGGAACGACGCGCCGGAAGCCGGGGAGAAGCGCCCGGTCAGCGGCTCGCCGTTGCCGCGCGCCGACGGCAAGGTGTGCGCCAGCGTCGAATAGGCGCGGCCCTCCGAATCCAGGAACGCCACCTGCTGCGTGCTGCGCCCGCGCACCGCGACCAGCAGGCCGTCGCCATCGCGGTAGGACAGCCCGGCCGGGTCCACGTCGTGGCCCTTGGCGGCGCGGATCCAGCCCTTCTCCGACATCACGATGGTCATCGGCTCGCTCGGCACCAGCTCGGTCTCGTCGATCGCCTGCGCCGCGCCACGCTGCACCAGCGGCGAACGGCGCGCGTCGCCGAACTTCTTGGCGTCGGCGGTCAGTTCGTCCTTGATCAGCTTCCTCAGCTTGGTCTTGCTGGCCAGGATCGCCGTCAGCTGCTCGCGTTCCTTGGCCAGCGCGTCCTGCTCGCCGCGGATCTTCATCTCCTCCAGCCGCGCCAGCTGGCGCAGGCGGGTCTCCAGGATGTAGTCGGTCTGCTCCTCGCTGAGCCCGAAGCGCGCCATCAGCACCGGCTTGGGCTCGTCCTCGCTGCGGATGATGCGGATCACCTCGTCCAGGTTGAGGAACGCGACCAGCAGGCCCTCCAGCAGGTGCAGGCGCCGCTCGACCTTCTCCAGGCGGTGGTTGAGGCGGCGCACCACGGTGTCGCTGCGGAAGCGCAGCCATTCCTCCAGCAGGGTCTTGAGGTTCTTCACCTGCGGGCGGCCGTCCAGGCCGATCACGTTGAGGTTGACCCGGTAGCTGCGCTCCAGGTCGGTGGTGGCGAACAGGTGGCCCATCAGCTGGTCGGCATCGACGCGGTTGGAGCGCGGCACCAGCACCACCCGCACCGGGTTGGCGTGGTCGGACTCGTCGCGGATGTCCTCCAGCCACGGCAGCTTCTTGGCGCGCATCTGCTGCGCGATCTGCTCGATCACCTTCGACGGGGAGACCTGGTACGGCAGCGCGGTGACCACGATGTTGGCGTGTTCCTTCACGAACGTGGCGCGCGCGCGCACGCTGCCGTGGCCGGTCTCGTACATCGTGCGCAGGTCGGCGACCGGGGTGATGATCTCGGCGGTGGTCGGGTAGTCCGGGCCGCGCACGTGCTCGCACAGGTCGGCGACGCTGGCGTCGGGGTCGTCGAGCAGGCGGATCAGCGCGCTGACGATCTCGTTGAGGTTGTGCGGCGGCACGTCGGTGGCCATGCCCACGGCGATGCCGGTGGTGCCGTTGAGCAGCAGGTGCGGCAGCCGCGCCGGCATCCAGGTCGGCTCGTCCATGGTGCCGTCGAAGTTCGGCGCCCAGTCCACGGTGCCATGGGCCAGTTCGCCCAGCAGCACCTCGGCGATCGGGGTCAGCTTGGATTCGGTGTAGCGCATCGCCGCGAACGACTTGGGGTCGTCGGTGGAGCCGAAGTTGCCCTGGCCCTCGATCAGCGGATAGCGGTACGAGAACGGCTGCGCCATCAGCACCAGCGCCTCGTAGCAGGCGCTGTCGCCGTGCGGATGGTATTTGCCGATCACGTCGCCCACGGTGCGCGCGGACTTCTTCGGCTTGGCGCCGGCGTTCAGGCCCAGCTCGCTCATCGCGTAGATGATGCGCCGCTGCACCGGCTTCAGGCCGTCGCCGAGGAATGGCAGGGCGCGGTCCAGCACCACGTACATGGAGTAGTCGAGATAGGCGCGTTCGGCGTATTCGCGCAGCGGCAGCTGTTCGAAACCGTGGAAGGCGGGGCGGGCGAGATCGGTCATGCGCGGGAGTTACCTAATAGGGGAAGGCGGCGACGGGTGCGCCGCTGGTCAGCCGGTCGATTATCCGGATGCGGCCGGGGATGCCAAGCCGTGCGTGGACAGGCCCGCGGCGGCGCTGGCCAGGTAGCGCGCCGGCGGGCTGCCGAAGTGTCCGCGAAACGCGGTGACGAAGGCGCTGGGGCTGCTGTAGCCCAGTTGGTGCGCGGCATCGGCGACGCTGGCGCCGTCGGTCAGCCGCCGCAGCGCCTCGGCCAGCCGCGCCTGCTGGCGCCAGTTGGCGAAGCTCAGGCCGGTCTCGGCGCGGAAATGCCGGCTCAGGCTGCGCGGCGACAACCCGGCCCACTGCGCCCACTGCGCAAGCGAGCGGTCGTCGGCGGGGCGGGCGATCAGCTGCGCGGCGATGCGCAGCAGGCGCCGGTCGCGCGGCATCGGCAGGTGCAGGCGTTCGATCGGCGCCTGGCGCAGTTCGTCCAGCAGCACCGCGCAGATCCGCTGCCGGTCCTCGCCCAGGGCCTCGGGCACGCCCCACGAGGCCACCCGCAGGAGCAGTTCGCGGAACAGGCCGTTCATGCCGATCACGCAGGGACGATCCGGCAGCCCGGCGCAGGCCGCCGGGCCGACCAGCAGCATGTAGCCGCGCAGCGGCCCGGAGATCTGCACCGTATGCAGCTCCTGCGGCGGCATCCAGCCGGCGCAGCCGGGCGGCAGCGACCAGTGCCCGCGCTCGGTGCGGGTGCTGAGCAGGCCCGCGTCCACGCACATCATCTGGCCGCGGGCATGGCGGTGCCAGTCCACCTCGTGCTCCAGCGCGGTCGGGGTATGGGCCAGGAAGCCGAGCACCGGCGGGCCGTCGACGCGCTCGAACCATTCGGCCACGCGCCGGTCGAGCGGATCGAGAGAAGATCGTAGCGATGGCCGAATTTCGATATCCATTGTCCCGATTGTAGTACCGCGCCAGCGGACGCACCCGTTAGTGTGGCGCCCGGCGGCTGTTGCGGTGCTGCAACACAGCTTTTAGTTATTTGCGCGATATTTTCTTGACAAATATTACCATATGAAAATAATAGGCCGCCATGAACTGTCCTCCGTTTCCCGACCCGCCGTCGTTCGGCCTGCTGCTGCGCCAGGTGCGCGACGGCCTGATGCGCCACCTCGACCAATCGATGACCGAACTGCAGCTGGGGCTGGGCTTCAGCCACTACCTGGGCATGAAGGCGCTGGCGCACATGCAGCCATGCACCGCCAACGAACTGGCCCAGGCGATCGGCCAGAACCCCAGCGCGGTCACCCGGCTGCTGGACAAGCTGGAAGACCTGGGCTGGGTGCGCCGCGAGGCGCATCTGCAGGACCGCCGCGCGTTGCAGATCGTGCTGACCGATGAAGGCCAGGCGCTGTGGGAACAGCTCAAGCAGCGCGGCGAAGACGCCATCGCCGTGGCCCTGCGCGATCTCTCCGCCGACGAGCGCGAACAGCTCACCTCGCTGTTGACCCGCGTCCGCGACTCCCTCAACTCGCCATGAATCCGCTTATGAACCTCTCCGTCTCGTCCCATCGCCTGCGCCCGCTCGCGGCCGCGGCGCTCGCCCTGGTACTGGCCGCCTGCGCCAGCAGCCGCGGACTGGAGCCGCAGGGCCGGCTGCTCGACACCGACCGCCACCTGCAGGCCGGGCGCACCCTCGGCGCCGAGGCGCTGGCCCCGGCGGCCTGGCCGCAGCAGGACTGGTGGAAGGCGCTGGGCGATGCGCAGCTCGACGGCCTGATCGCCGAGGCGTTGCAGGGCACGCCAAGCCTGGAGGCGGCCGACGCGCGGCTGCGCCTGGCCCAGGCCCAGGCCGGCGCGGCCAATGCCGACCGCGGCGCCAGCCTGTCGCTGTCGGCCGGCTACACCGGCGTGCAGCTGCCCAAGGGGCTGGCGGGCGAGGAGATCGGCGGCAAGTACATCCACAACGAGCAGGCGCTGCTGGATTTCAGCTACGGCTTCGACCTGTGGGGCGGCAAGCGCGCTGCCTGGGAAGCGGCGGTGGACCAGGCGCATGCGGCCGAGGTCGATGCGCGCGCCGCGCGCCTGGACCTGTCCGCGGCGGTGGCGCGCGCCTATGCGCAGCTCGGCTACGCCTGGCGCCTGTACGACCTGGCCGGCGAGGAACTGGCGCGGTCGCAGAGCAGCCTGAAGCTGGTGCAGCAGCGCCGCGACGCCGGCATCGACAGCAACCTGCAACTGCGCCAGGCCGAGGCGCGGGTACCGGCGGCGCGCCAGCAGCAGCAGGCGGCGCAGCAGCAGATCGACGAGGCGCGTACCGCGCTGGCGGCGCTGCTCGGCCGCGGCCCGGACCGCGGCCTGCAGATCGAGCGGCCGCGGCCGCTCGATCCGCTGGCGGTGCGCCTGCCGTCGGTGCTGCCCAGCGACCTGCTCGGGCGGCGCCCGGACGTGGTCGCCGCACGCTGGCGGGTCGAGGCGGCCGGGCAGGGCATCGGCGCGGCCAAGGCGCAGTTCTATCCCAGCATCAACCTCACCGCGCTCGGCGGCGTCGCCGCCACCGACCTGACCGACCTGTTCAAGAGCGATGCGGTGCTCGGCTATGTCTCGCCCGGGCTGAGCCTGCCGCTGTTCGACAGCGGCCGCCTGCGCAGCCAGCTGGCCGAGCGCGACGCGCAGTACGACCTGGCGGTGGCCGATTACAACCAGTCCCTGGTCGCGGCGCTGCGCGAGGTCGCCGACCAGGTCAACGCGGCGCGCTCGCTCGAGCAGCAGGCGCAGCAGCAGGCGCAGGCGGTGAGCACCGCGCAGGCGGCGTTCGACCTGGCCCAGCAGCGCTACCGCGCCGGCATCGGCAACTACCTGGACGTGCTCAGCGTGCAGCAGCAGCTGCTCGAAGCGCAGCAGCGGCTGGCCTCGCTGCAGTCCAACCAGATCCTGGTTTCGGTGCGGCTGAACCAGGCCCTTGGCGGCGGCTTCGAGGCCACGCCGGCGGCCGAAGCGCCCCGAATCTCTTCCGCATCCCCGCATTCCTGAGACGCCCACGATGAATCAGACTACGACCCCCGATTCCTCCGCTCCCGCCCCGAGCCGGCGCGGCAAGCTGCTGCGCGGCCTGGCCGTGGTGGTGGTGCTGGTGCTGATCGCGCTGGCGATCTGGTACTTCGTCTCCGGCCGCTGGCACGAAGACACCGACGACGCCTACGTGCAGGGCAACCTGGTGCAGATCACGCCGATGGTGGCCGGCACCGTGGTCAGCATCGGCGCCGACGACGGCATGCGCGTGGAGCGCGGCCAGTTGCTGGTCAAGCTCGATCCCTCCGACACAGAGGTCGCGCTGCAGCAGGCCGAAGCCAACCTGGCGCGTACCGTGCGCCAGGTGCGCGGCCTGTTCCGCACGGTCGAAGGCGCGCAGGCCGAGTTGTCGGCGCAGCAGGTGGCGCTGCAACGCGCGCGCGCCGACGTCGCCCGCCGCGCCAGCCTGGTCGCCACCGGCGCGATCTCCGCCGAAGAACTGTCGCATGCGCGCGACCAGCTGGCGGCCGCGCAGGCCGCGGTCAGCGGCTCGCGCGAGACGGTGGAACGCAACCGCGCGCTGATCGACGACAACGGCGTGGCCCATCAGCCCGACGTGCAGGCCGCCGCCGCGCAGGTGCGCCAGGCCTTCCTCAACAACGCCCGCAGCGCGATCGTCGCGCCGGTCTCCGGCTACGTGGCCCGGCGCTCGGTGCAGGTCGGCCAGCGCGTGCAGCCCGGCACCGCGCTGATGGCGGTGGTGCCGCTGGAGCAGGTCTGGGTGGAAGCCAACTTCAAGGAAACCCAGCTCAAGCACATGCGCCTGGGCCAGCCGGTGGAACTGGAGTCGGACCTGTACGGCGGCGCGGTGCGCTACCGCGGCACGATCCAGAGCCTGGGCCTGGGCACCGGCAGCGCGTTCTCGCTGCTGCCGGCGCAGAACGCCAGCGGCAACTGGATCAAGATCGTGCAGCGCGTGCCGGTGCGCATCGCCGTCGATCCCAAGCAACTGGCGCAAAACCCGCTGCGCATCGGCCTGTCGATGAAGGTGGACGTGAACCTGCATGAGCAGGACGGCGGCGTGCTGCCGACCAAGCCGGCCACCGGCAGCGTGCTCGACACCGACGTCTACGCGCAGCTGCTCGGCCAGGCCGACGCGACCATCGAGCGCATCGTCCACGACAACCTGCCCGCCGCCGCCAAGGCGAACTGAGTCCGGTCATGGCCACTTCCGCAGCTACCCCCGCCGCGCCCGGGGCACCGGGCGCACCGGCGGCCGGTTTCCGTCCCGCCAGCGTGGCGTTGTGCACGGTGGGCCTGGCGATGGCCTCGTTCATGCAGGTGCTCGACACCACCATCGCCAACGTCTCGCTGCCGACCATCGCCGGCAACCTCGGCGCCAGCTCGCAGCAGGCGACCTGGGTCATCACCTCGTTCGCGGTCAGCAACGCCATCGCGCTGCCGCTGACCGGCTTCCTGAGCCGGCGCTTCGGCGAGACCAAGCTGTTCGTGTGGGCCACGCTGGCCTTCACCGCCGCCTCGCTGCTGTGCGGCCTGGCCCAGAGCATGGGCATGCTGGTGGTGTCGCGCGCGATCCAGGGCTTCGTGTGCGGGCCGATGTACCCGATCACGCAGAGCCTGCTGGTGTCGATCTACCCGCGCGAGAAACGCGGCCAGGCGCTCGCGCTGCTGGCGATGATCACCGTGGTCGCGCCGATCGCCGGGCCGATCCTCGGCGGCTGGATCACCGACAACTACAGCTGGGAATGGATCTTCCTGATCAACGTGCCGCTGGGCATCATCGCCGCGATCGTGGTCGGCTCGCAGCTGCGCGACCGCCCCGAGCCGATCGAGCGCCCGCGCATGGACTACGTCGGCCTGATCACCCTGGTCATCGGCGTGGGCTGCCTGCAGCTGGTGCTGGACCTGGGCAACGACGAGGACTGGTTCAGTTCGGACAAGATCATCGTGCTGGCCGCGGTCTCGGCGGTGGCGCTGGCGGTGTTCCTGATCTGGGAGCTGACCGACAAGGACCCGATCGTCAACCTGCGCCTGTTCCGCCACCGCAACTTCCGCGCCGGCACGCTGGCGCTGATCGTGGCCTATGCCGCATTCTTCAGCGTGTCGCTGCTGATCCCGCAGTGGCTGCAGCGCGACATGGGCTATACCGCGATCTGGGCTGGCCTGGCCACCGCGCCGATCGGCATCCTGCCGGTGATCATGACCCCGTTCGTCGGCAAGTACGCCCCGCGCTTCGACCTGCGCATGCTCGCCAGCGTCGCCTTCATCTTCATGGCCGTGACCAGTTTCATGCGCTCGGATTTCAACCTGCAGGTCGACTTCCAGCACGTGGCCGGCGTGCAGCTGCTGATGGGCGTGGGCGTGGCGCTGTTCTTCATGCCGGTGCTGCAGATCCTGCTGTCGGATCTGGACGGGCGCGAGATCGCCGCCGGCTCCGGCCTGGCGACGTTCCTGCGCACTCTGGGCGGCAGCTTCGCCGCGTCGTTGACCACCTACCTGTGGGCCAAGCGCACGCAGATGCACCATGCGCACCTGACCGAGCACGTTTCGACCTATACGCCGGGCATGCAGGAGCAGGTGCAGGCGATGGGGCAGGGCGACCTGCAGACCGGCGCGGCGTTCCTCAACAACACCATCAACCACCAGGCCTCGCAGATGGGCTTCAACGACATCTTCTACCTGCTCGGCTGGGTGTTCCTGGCCATCATCTTCTTCCTGTGGCTGGCCAAGCCGCCGTTCGCAGGCGGCGGCAGCGCGGCGGCGGCAGGCGGCCACTGAGCCGGCGCCGGCGAGCGGCTCGCGCGGCGCGGCAACCCTGCACAGGTGGGGTGCTGCGCCATGGCGGCGGTCGCCGGCATGAGTCGCCGCGTCGCGGGAGGGACCGCGACGTTGCGGAAGCGCCGCGAAGCTGTGGGAGGGACTACAGTCCCGACGCGCGTTGCCGGCAGAGTCTCTGGCCGCGGCCTGTCTCCGCAACCATCGTGGCTCCGGGCCAAGGCGACGTCCTTGCTCGCGCTGACCGCAGGCGGCATGCGCGCGTGATCGCACGCGCATAGCGCCGCGCTTGCGGCGGCGCCGTCGCGCGGACCAGAATGCCGCTCCCTCGCAGCGGATCGGTAGGCTCGGCATGCACGGTTTCCTGGCATCACGCGTAGGTTGGTCGGCTGTTCCGCGTCTCGCCGGCGCACGCGGGTGGCTGGCCGCGCTGGCGCTATGTGCATGCCTGGCCGCCGGCGGCGTCCGCGCCGCCGACGACGCGGGCGATGCGGGCGATGCGGGCGATGCGGCGATCGCGACCACGCCGGCCGACCGGCTCGGCGAAGCCTGGTGGGCGCAGCGTCACCAGCAGGTGCTCGCGCAGGTGCGCGCGCACGCCGACGCGCCGCTGCTGCTGATCGGCGATTCGATCACCCACAACTACGACAAGGCGACGCTGCCGGACGAGAACTTCCAGCCGACCTGGCAGACCTTCTACGGCGCGCGCGGCGCGCTCAACCTGGGCTTCAGCGGCGATGCCACCGAGCACGTGCTGTGGCGGCTGGAGCACGGCGAAGTGGACGGGCTGCGGCCGAAGGTGGCGATGCTGCTGATCGGCACCAACAACACCGGCCACGAAGGGCAGAGCGCGGCGCAGACCCTGCTCGGCATCGATGCGGTGCTGGTGTCGCTGCAGCGGCGCCTGCCGGACACGCGGATCCTGCTGCTCGGCCTGCTGCCCAGCGACGTCTCCGCCGACAAGAGCGCGCGCGACGCGGAGGTCAATCGCCAGCTGGCGGTGCGCTACGGCGAGCATCCGCGCGTGACCTACCTGGACATCGGCTCGGTCTTCCTCAAGGACGGCAAGCTCGACGGCGGCCTGTTCTACGATCCGCGGCTGCGTCCGGCGGGCCGCGCGCTGCATCCGGACACGCGCGGCCAGCGGCGCATGGCCGAGGCGATCGAGCCGACCCTGGCCAGGCTGCTCGGCGAGCCGCCGCGCGTGCCGCTGGCGGACATGACCGACGTCAACACCGCGACCATCCCGGTGCCGTGGCTGGAGCCCGATTCCTACGACTGGTACGCGCGCCATCACGCGGCGCTCGAGCAGGGCCGGCGGATGCGGCCGCGCGGCGTGCTGATCGGCGATTCGATCACCCATTTCTGGGCCGGCCCGCCGCAGGCGGCGCGGGTCAGCGGCGCGCAGGCGTGGCGGCGCACCTTCGGCGACACCCCGGTGCTCAACCTCGGCTTCGGCTGGGACCGCACCCAGAACGTGCTGTGGCGGCTGCGCCAGGGCGAACTGGACGGGCTGGACCCGGACTGGGTGGTGATCGCGATCGGCACCAACAACCTGGCCGGCACCGGCAATGCGCGCGCCAGCACCCCGCAGGAAACCGCCGACGGCGTGGCCACGATCGTCGCCGAGGTGCGGCGGCGGCTGCCGCGAAGCAAGCTGGTGCTGATGGGCATCCTGCCGCGCGGCTTGGCCGCCGACGCGCCGCTGCGCGCGCCGATCCGCGCCACCAACCGGCTGTTGGCCGCGCGCTTCGCACGCGATCCGGCGGTGCGCTGGCTGGAGATCGGCGAACGTTTCCTGCAGCCGGACGGCAGCCTGCCGCCGGCGCTGATGCCCGATACCACCCATCCCAGCGAAGAGGGCTACCGGATCTGGGGCCAGGCGCTGGGCGAGACCGGGCTGCTGCGCTAGCGCCGCTCCGCGGCGTCCGCGATCGGCGGCGCTGCAGGAACGATTTCGGGCAGCGTCGGCGATCGGTCGCGAGGGGCCTTACCGATACGCCCGGTCGATTCGCTCGCCGGATGGAAGAATCCATCGCGCAGGGTCGGTGGCCCGCAGACTAAAGACGCGCGAGGCGAGCGCGAACGATGCCGGTCGCCGGCGCCGGATCACTCCTGCGGCGACGACGATGCCCGCCTGGACCTGGCGCGGGTCTTCGGCAGGTCTTCCTTGTCCGGCTTGAGCAGTTCCAGCACCGCCTCGCGGCGGCGCGGGGGCAGGTTGCGGTAGCGGGTCAGCAGCGCCTGCTCGTGCACGTCGTGGGCCTGCAACGCGTAGTCGGCGTGCGTGTCCTGCACGCGCGAGGCGGCGTTGCCGTGCTCGCAGATCAGTTCGTCGAGCGAGCGCTTGAGCGTGCCGCGCAACGCCGGCAGCAGGCGGAAGCTGGGCGTCTCGCGGTTGTTCTCCCAGGCCGAGACCGACGACTTGGTGACGCCCAGCGCGAAGCCGAGCTGTTCCTGGGTCAGGCCGGCGGCTTTCCTGGCCTCGCGCAAGCGGTCGCCGAAGCTTTTCATCGCGATGGCCCCTGCCTGATCGAGGCTTATCAAGATATGGAGCATCCGTAGGCTTGTCGTACAGGCAGGCTTGACTCTGTATATTCGGAAAAACCATACTTTTGCGGTGCGGGCCTTGCCGAACGCGGGCGCGCACCCCCGACAAGGACGATCAGGAGCGCACCGATGCTTCGCCTTTCGCTACTGCCGCGGCCCGGCGGCGAGCCTTCCCGTAGCCATTGCGCATCTGCCGCCACGCGCGCGCGCCGACGCACCCGCGCACGCGGCGCACAGGGCGGCGCCGCACGGTAGCGCCGGCCATGGCGACGACCTACGAAGTGACGTTGCGGCGCGCGCGGCGCTTCGAGCGCGAGGTGCGGGTCATCGTCCACGCGGTCACGGCGCAACAGGCCGCGCGCGCCGCCGAGCGGCACAATCCCGGCTACCGCGTGCGCAGGGTGGCGGCATGGGTGAACGGCAACTGGGTGGACGCCGGCGCCTGGGCGATGGAGCCGCATTGAGGCACTGAGCATGCGGCAACGACGTCGCGGGACCTGGGAACGGAAAAAGAGCGGGCAGGGCAACAAAAAACCCGCCGAAGCGGGTCTCTGCGTTCACTGCCGTTTACTTGAGTCGTGGTGCCCAGGAGAGGACTCGAACCTCCACGAAGTTGCCCCCGCTAGCACCTGAAGCTAGTGCGTCTACCAATTCCGCCACCTGGGCGACTCAGGCGGAGAAGTGTGCTGGCTGCGCGCATGGCTGTCAAGCAGCGGCGAACAGCGACCGCGTCGCGGCGGTGCCTGCGCAGGGCACGCGGGTCGCGTGGCGCATGGATGCGGGATCTCGCCACGCGCGCGGCGAAGCCGTCGTGACGTGTAACGGAAGGCTTCGTCCTCTTCCTGTGCTCGACGCGTCCGCATCCCGCTCGCGGCGGCCGACCGATCATGCCCGATCCGCTCGCCGCAGCGCGCTGCGGATCGGCGGCCGCGGCCGCCGAGCTAGCGAGCGATGAACGTCCGTAGGGATCATTCGGTTGCGCCACGCCTTCGCTGCAGCCGGGCAGGGCTCGTCCGAACCGACCGCTCCGGCATGGCGCGGGCGTGAACACCGGTACGGTGGCAAGCGAGGCGTGCGGCGATCCGCGGCGCGGCTGCGAGCGCGCGTGCCGCGGGAACCGCAGGCAAAAAAAATCCCGCCGCAGCGGGTTTTTTCTTGGAGCGTCTTTCAGGATGGTGCCCAGGAGAGGACTCGAACCTCCACGGAGTTGCCCCCGCTAGCACCTGAAGCTAGTGCGTCTACCAATTCCGCCACCTGGGCAACAGGCGGCGAAGTTTGCGGCCTGCCTGCGGCGCTGTCAAGCATGGGCAGGCGTGTGGCGCCACCGATTGAAGCGCGCCACGCCGTGCCCGGTCGCACAGGGCAGGGAAGAGCGGAGCAGCGCGTGTCGACCGCACCGGAGGCGCCCTGTGCGGCAGGCATGAGCTCTTCGATGGGGGCCGCCCGCCGCCAAGCCGGCTGCGCTAGGGAAATGGCAGCCATGGAAGATCGTTGCACGGGAACCCGGCTTGAATTGAATACATCGCGCGTATCTGATCGAGGGCCTGGCCGCGCTGCACAGTGACCACCGGCAGCGCGCCGGCAAGCTGCCGACGACCGAACGGCGCCCGGCTGATCCTGGCGAGCGCCACGATGTGCCGGCGGTGCCGCGATAGCGCCACCCTGGATGCGCGTGCGCCGGCGCGTCGAGCGCGCATCCGCGGCTCGCGCCTATCGGTGGCGCCCGACCGCGGCGCTGCCGCTGTCGCAACAAAGCGGGTACGCGGTGCCGCGCGCCGACCGGGACGGCCGGTTTCGTCGCGCACGCCTGCGCGTTGACAAGTCGGCACGCTGCCCGCAGAATTCGCGGCCTTCAGCGCCCAGGTGGCGGAATTGGTAGACGCACTAGCTTCAGGTGCTAGCGGGGGCAACTCCGTGGAGGTTCGAGTCCTCTCCTGGGCACCACATGCAACCCGCGGGAGCGCTGAACTCCCGCAACGACCGGCCCGCTGACGCGGGCTTCGTCGTTTCTGGGGCGGCCCCGATCCGGGGGCGGGTTTGCCTGCGTTGACGGCCCAGCGAGTACCATGGGGGGATGACCAATCGAAAAACCAAGTCCGGCAAGCCCGGCAAGTCTGCATCCCACGACACGCCCGCCAGCAAGGGCGGCGCCCCGGCCGCTCCGCCTGCGGCGAAGAAATCCCGGATGCCGTCGTGGATGCCCAGTCTCCCCAGCTTCCTGCGGCGTAGCCCCAAGCCGCCGTTGCAGCCGCTGCATCCGCCCGAGCCTGTGTCCGCACCGTCCTCGCGCAAGAAACCTGCCGCGGTCGCCGATCCGTTCGCCGCGCGCGAGGCCGAGCGCTATGCCGAGCCGATCGCCAGCCGCGAGGCGATCCTGCAACTGCTCGACCGCTGCGATGGCCCGCAGACCCTGGAAGAACTGGCCACGCAGCTCGGCCTGACCGAGCCCACGCGCATGGAGGCGTTGAGCAAGCGCCTGGGCGCGATGCTGCGCGAGGCGCAGCTGGTGCAGAACCGCCGCGGCGGCTACGCGCCGGTGCAGCAGACCAACCTGATCCCCGGCGTGGTGATCGCCAATCCCGACGGCTTCGGCTTCCTGCGCCCGGACGAGGGCGGCGACGACCTGTTCCTGCCGCCGTACGAAATGCGCAAGGTGCTGCATGGCGACCGCGCGCTGGCCAACGTCACCGGCATCGACCGCCGCGGCCGCCGCGAAGGCAGCATCGCGCGGGTGATCGAGCGCGGCCTGAGCCGGCTGATCGGCCGCTTCAGCATGGAGGGCGGCATCGCCTACGTGGTGCCGGACGACAAGCGCATCCAGCGCAACATCCAGATCCCGACCGATGCGATGGGCGAGGCCCGCGACGGCCAGCTGGTGGTGTGCGAACTGACCTCCACCCCGGACGGGCGGCGCCCGCCGATCGGCAAGATCATCGCCGTGCTCGGCGACAAGCTGACCCCGTCGCTGGTGGTGGAGACTGCGATCCACGGCCGCGAGCTGCCGTACGAATTCCCGCAGGCGGTGCTCGACGAAGCCGCGGCGGTGCCGATGACGGTGGAGCCGGCGGCGATCAAGGGCCGCGTGGACCTGCGGCAGACGCCGCTGGTGACCATCGACGGCGCCGACGCCAAGGATTTCGACGACGCGGTGTACTGCGAGCCAAACGCCGAGGGCTTCCGCCTGGTGGTGGCCATCGCCGACGTGTCGCATTACGTGCGCCCGGGCACGCCGCTGGACGCGGAAGCGATCCGCCGCGCGACCTCGGTGTACTTCCCCGGCTTCGTGGTGCCGATGCTGCCGGAGACGCTGTCCAACGGCATCTGTTCGCTCAATCCCAAGGTCGACCGCATGTGCTTCGTCTGCGACATGCAGATCGATCGCCAGGGCGAGGTGGCCGGCGCGCGCTTCTACGAGGCGGTGATGAATTCGCATGCGCGGCTCACCTACGACCAGGTGTGGCAGGCGGTGGGCGAGAAAGACGAACAGGTGCGCAAGGACGTGGCCGCGGTGCTGCCGCAGATCGAGCGCCTGTACCAGCTGTTCCACGTGCTGGCCAAGGCGCGTTCGCGCCGCGGCGCGATCGAGTTCGAGACCTCGGAAGTGCGCTTCGTGCTCGACAACACCGGCGAAGTGACCCAGGCCGGCATGCTGGTGCGCAACGACGCGCACAAGCTGATCGAGGAATGCATGATCGCCGCCAACGTGGCCGCGGCGCGGCACCTGCTGGAGGCGCGCATCCCGGCGCCGTACCGCGTGCACGAGCGGCCGCCGGAGTCCAAGTACGCGGACCTGCTCGAGTTCCTGAAGGAATTCAAGCTGAGCCTGCCGCCGTGGAGCAAGGTGGTGCCGGGCGACTACACCAAGCTGCTGAAGAAGGTGCGCGAGCGCCCGGACGCGGCGTTGCTGGAGTCGGTGCTGCTGCGCAGCCAGAGCATGGCGGTGTACTCGCCGGACAACGCCGGCCATTTCGGCCTGGCGCTGGAGGCGTACGCGCACTTCACCTCGCCGATCCGCCGCTATCCGGACCTGCTGGTGCACCGCGCGATCAAGTACGCGCTGACCCGTGGTGCGCCGGACAAGTACCTGTACTCGCCGCGCGAGATGGCGGCGCTGGCGCTGCAGTGCTCCGAGCGCGAGCGCCGCGCCGACGAGGCCGAGCGCGAGGTCGACGAGCGCTACCGCGCGGCATGGATGGAGAAGCACGTCGGCGGCCAGTTCGACGGCGTGGTCAGCGGCGTCACCAGCTTCGGCCTGTTCGTGGAACTGGACCAGTCCAAGGTCAACGGCCTGATCCACGTGACCCAGCTGCCGCAGGACTATTACCAGTTCGACGCGGTGCGCAAGACCCTGTCCGGCGAGCGCCGCGGCATGCAGTTCCGGCTCGGCGACCGGGTCCGCATCCTGGTGCTCAAGGCCAGCATGGAAGAGCGCAAGATCGACTTCCGCCTGGTGGTGGAAGGCGAGCCGATGACCGCCATGCCGCCGCCGCCGGAACGCGGGCAGCAGCAGCCGGCCAAGCGCAAGAAAAAGAAGTACTGACGGCGCAGGATCGCGGTGGGCCGCCCAGCGGCCGCCGCGATCGCGCAAGTGGCGCGCGGCGGGCATGCCGCGCGCGATGTGGTTCATGGTTGCGAACAGCAATGCATCTGAATCTGCTCGTCCTGCAGGAAAGCGACGCGGCCGTTCTCCCGGAGAACGGCCGTATTCGTCGGTCGAGCCATCACATCACACAGATGTTCATGGCGCTGCTGCCGAAGATGGAGATCAACGGCTCCAGCAAGATCGTGGTGTCGCTGGGTCCGCGCGGCAACGAGGCCGTGTTCGACAACGTGTTGGGCGTGACCAACGTCTTTGTTGAAGACTTCGACTTCGAGCATTTTTTGTCGTTGGACCGGCCGGGCCAGGACATCAGGCTATTGGAAGAACTGCGCGGCGCGCTGGTTGCAATTGCCCAAAGGAGTGGCGGCGATGGGCTCGTCAAGCTCGTGGAATCCACCGCTGATTCGGTCTTGAATGCCGGTTTCCGCTTGCTGATTCCGATCAAAAGGCTTGCAAAACGCAGCAAGGACGGCAAGCGGAAGGTCACTGTGTTCAAGCTGTTGAATTCCGACGTTGGCGAAGCCTGGTATTGCGAAGTCGCGAGCCAAGGGGACGCAAAGGCAGAACGGGTCTGGATGCACGAGGTACCGGGATTCATCGACCGGCGCGAGCTGTTTAAATCCGCAGAACTCGGCGAAGGCGCTTACCGGGTCAGCAATCGCCTGGGCCACGTGGCGTTCGAAATGCCGCTTCGCGATCCGGGCGGCGCAGAATGAGTCGCTCCTGCGGCGCGGCAGGCGCGCCTTGTGCAAGCTGCACGCGTTCCACAGTCTGTATCGCGACGTTCTGGTAAAACAGTTTGGGCCGGCCAAGCGCCAAGTCCGCAACCAAGGGGCATGCATGGACCATGACGACTACAGCGGCGGTTGCCAGTGCGGTGCGGTGCGCTTCCGGGTGCGCGGCCGGCTCGACGACGCCTCGATCTGCCATTGCCGGATGTGCCAGAAGGCGTTCGGCGCCTACTACGCGCCGCTGGTATCCACGCGCGGCGCGGAACTGGTGTGGACGCGCGGGGCGCCGAAGCATTTCCAGTCTTCCAATCTGGTGCGGCGCGGTTTCTGCGCCGACTGCGGCACGCCGCTGACCTACGAGGCGCCGGACGGCGTCGCGGTGGCCGCCGGCGCGTTCGACGACCCGGCGGCGCTGCCGCCGCGGATCCAGTACGGGCTGGAGGGCAAACTGCCGTTCGTGGACGGCCTGCACCGGTTGCCGGCGATCCGCACCGATGCCGACCTGGACG
Organism: Xanthomonas sp.; assembly: GCF_017163755.1. Taxonomy (GTDB): domain Bacteria; phylum Pseudomonadota; class Gammaproteobacteria; order Xanthomonadales; family Xanthomonadaceae; genus Xanthomonas_A. The sequence continues at coordinate 308,592 of NZ_JAFIWC010000001.1, read as the reverse complement.
CTGCGCCGTTCCTGGCGCAGGTGGTGTCGCACCAGCATCCGGACCACGACACCGAGCGCTGGCCCGCCTGAGCCGGAGTGCTGCCGTTCCATGCGGCTTTCTGTAAATCGCGCGCGGTGGGCGCACGTTCGCGACAGGACTTCTGCGCGCTTGGCCCCCGGATGCGGACCGCATGGAGGCGGGCGCGGTCCAGCCCGCGCGCCGGCGATGTGACGTGGGCGCCGGCAACGCCTACCATTCCCGCTTTCCTTCCTCGCAGTCCCCGCCTCATGAGCAAGCAGAACCCGTGGATCGTCGGCGTCAACGCCGTGGCATCGTCGATCGAGAACGACGCCGACAACGTGCGCGAAGTGCTGATCGAGGCGGGCAGCAAGAACCCGCGGCTGGTCGAGATCGAGGAGAACGCGCGGCGCAAGGGCATCGAGGTGCGCCGGGTCAACACCCAGGCGCTGGATGGGGTCGGCGGTTCGGTGCGGCACCAGGGCGTGGCGGCGCGCTATGCCGCCGCGCGCACCTGGGGCGAGAACGAACTGGAAGGGCTGGTCGCCGCCGCCGAGGGGCGCGCGCTGCTGCTGGTGCTCGACGGCGTGCAGGACCCGCACAACCTCGGCGCCTGCCTGCGCAGCGCGGCCGCGGCCGGCGCGACCGCGGTGGTGATCCCGAAGGACAAGTCGGCGCCGGTCAACGCCACCGTGCGCAAGACCTCCGCCGGCGCCGCCGACCGCATCCCGATCGTGGCGGTGACCAACCTGGCGCGCTGCCTGCGCGACCTGCAGAAGCAGGGCGTGTGGATCTACGGCCTGGTCGGCGACGCCGAGACCTCGCTGTACGCGCAGGACCTGCGCGGCAACGTGGCGCTGGTGCTGGGCGGCGAATCCGACGGCCTGCGCCGGCTGACCCGCGAGCACTGCGACGGCCTGGTCAAGATCCCGATGCCGGGCGACATCGAAAGCCTCAACGTGTCGGTCGCCGCCGGCGTGACCCTGTTCGAGGCGGTGCGACAGCGCGGCTGAAGCGGCGTTCGCCGGCAAGGAGGTCGGCGGCGACAGGTTCCGCTGCGAACGTCCGCGGCTGCATGGCCGGTGCCTCGCAGGCGCAGTCCGGCCATGCAGGTCGGGCGCCATCCCAGCCGTTCGGCCGGCAGTCCAGGCGGCAGCGCTGGCCCTGCTTGCGGACGGGGACGCCCGCGCAGCGGAGTTTTTGCCTACCATAAGCGTCCCCTTCGCGCCTTCGTTGCGGCAATGAGCCAGCGTCACCCCTGCGCCGTCGTTCCGGATCGATGCACGCGCCCCGAATCCCGCATGCCGCTGGCCCGCGCAGGGCGCGGAGCGCCGCTGCGGTGAGTGCCGCGGCGATCGCACAGGCGCCTGCGCCACGGCGTTGGCGCATGCGGCGGGCGTGGCTGCGCGGCGTGCCTGCGCTGTCGTTGCTGCTGTGGTGGCTGGCCGGTGCGGCGTCGGCCGGCGACGCCGGTCCGCCGCCGCTGCGCGACTATGCGGTGGACGCGTGGACCTCGCGCGACGGCCTGCCGCACAACTCGCTGCGCGACCTGGCGCAGACCCCCGACGGCCAGCTGTGGTTCGCCACCTGGGAGGGGCTGGTCCGCTACAACGGCCTGGACTTCGCGGTGATCGACCGCGGCACGCGCCCGGGGCTGCCCGACAACGGCGTGGGCGCGCTGTACGCCGACCGCGACGGCGCGCTGTGGCTGAGCGATTCGCGCGGCAACCTGGGCCGCTACGGCCGCGATGGCCGCTGGCGCTTCTGGGTGCAGCCGCCGGGCTGGCCGCGCGCGCTGATCCACGCCATGGCGCAGGACCGCCACGGCCGCATGTGGCTGCTGTTCGAAGGCAACGGGCTGGGCTGCCTGTGGCCAGACGGCCGCTTCGACTACCAGCCGCCGCCGCCGGGCGTGCCGCTGGCGGCCAGCTTCCCGCACCTGGCCATCGATGCGCGCGACCGGGTGTGGATCGGCAGCCTGGACGGGTTGCTGCTTCGCGACGAACGCGGACAGCTGCGCCGCGCCCCGGCCGCGTTCGGGCTGCCGCCGGGACTGGCGTGGCCGTACCGCGCCGCCGACGGCACGCTGTGGCTGGTGGCCGGCGAGGACATCTACCGTCTGCAGGGCGAGCGCGCGGTGCGGGTCGCGCGCATTCCCGGCCAGGGCCACTTCACCGCGATGCTGCGCGACCGCAACGGCGAACTGTGGCTGGGCACCGAGAACCAGGGCCTGTTGCGCATCGGCCGCCATGGCGTGGAGCACCTGCCGGCCGGCGACCTGCTGCCGAACGGGCGCGTGGTCAGCCTGCTGGAGGACGCCGAAGGCAGCCTGTGGATCGGCGCCAACGGCGGCCTGTTCCGGCTGCGCGAGACCCTGTTCACCAGCTACACCCGCCGCGACGGGCTCAGCGGCGACTACCTGCGCGCGGTGCTGGAAGCGCCCGACGGCGCGCTGTGGATCGGCAGCGCGGCCGGCCTGGACCGGATGGATGGCGACGGCCGCATCGCGCCGGTCGCGCTGCGCACGCCGGGCGGCAAGGCGCCATCGGTGCTGAGCCTGGCGCGCGGCGCCGACGGCGACCTGTGGGTCGGCACCTACGCCGACGGCGTGTACCGGTTGCGCGACGGCCGCGTGCGCCGCCACTACGGGCAGGCCGACGGCCTGCCCAGCGGGCACGTGCGCACCATCGCCGTCGATGCCGCCGGCACGGTATGGATCGGCACCCAACGCGGCCTGGTGCGCATCGACGGCGAGCAGGCGAGCAGTCCGCGCGTGCCCGGGCTGCCGCAGGGCTTGATCACCGCGCTGGCCAGCATCGACGGCGCGCTGTGGATCGGTTCGGTCGAAGGCGCCGCGGCGCTGCGCGGCGAGCGCGTGGAGCGGCTGGCGCTGGAGCCGCTCGGTGGCGCGCGCACCGTGTTCGGTTTCCAGGGCATGGACGGCGACGTGTGGATCTCCACCGACCGCGGCCTGCACCGCTATCGCGACGGCCGCCTGGCGCGGGTCGGGCTGGAGCAGGGGATGCCGGTGGACGCGCTGTTCCAGCTGGTGCGCGACCGCCAGGGCGACGTATGGATCACCAGCAACCGCGGCGTGCTGCGGACCACGCCGGCGGCGCTGAACGCGGCCGCCGATGGACGCGGCGGCAGATTGCAGGTGGCGCGCTACAATGAGATCGACGGCATGGCCAACTCGCAGGCCAACGGCAGTTCCGGGCCGTCGGCGATCCTGCGCGGCGACGGCAGCGTGTGGCTGGTGACCGCCGGCGGCCTCAGCAGCGTCGATCCGCGGCGCCTGCAGCGGTTTCGCGAGCACCTGCCGCCGCCGGCGGTGATCGAGAACGTGCGCCTGGACGGACACGCGTTCCCGTGGCGGCAGCAGTCGCGGCTGCCGGGCGGCCAGCGCATCGCGGTGTCGTACGTCGGCCTGAGCTACCTGCTGCCCGAGCGCATCCGCTACCGCACCCGGCTGGACGGGCTGGACAGCGGCTGGGTGGAGCGCGGGCAGCAGCGCAGCGTCGAGTTCATCGGCCTGCCGCCCGGCGACTACACGCTGCGGGTGGCCGCCGCGCACGCCGACGGGCGCTGGAGCGACCACGAAGCGCGCTGGCGCTTTTCCGTCGCGCCGCTGTGGTGGCAGCGGCGCAGCGTGCAGGCCGGCGCGGCGCTGGCGCTGCTGGTCGCGCTGGTGGCGCTGTACCGCTACCTGATCGCGCGCTACAAGCGCCGCAACCTGCGCCTGGAGCGGCTGGTCGAGCAGCGGACCGGCGACCTGCGGCTGCAGACCGAACGCCTGCTGGCCGCCGACACCGAGAAGAGCCGGTTGCTGGACGAACTGCAGCGCCAGGCCGACGCGTTCGAGCGCCAGGCGCACGAGGACGCGCTGACCGCGTTGCCCAACCGCCGCCACTTCGACGACGCGCTGGCGCGCGGCATCGCCCGCGCGCAGCGCAGCGGCCTGCCGCTGTGCCTGCTGGTGCTGGACATCGACCGGTTCAAGCAGATCAACGACGGCCATTCGCACGCGGTCGGCGATGCGGTGCTGCGCGAGGTCGGGCGCCTGCTGGCCGAGGCGTGCCGCGCCGAGGATGTGCCGGCGCGCATGGGCGGCGAGGAATTCGCGGTGCTGCTCGCCGATACCCCGCTGGCCGAGGCCGAGCGCGTGGCGCAGCGCATGCGCGCGCGCTTCCACGCGCGCGCGCAGTGGGCCGACGCGCCGACGCTGCGGGTCACCTTCAGCGGCGGGCTGGTGGCCTTGGCCGAGGGCGAAACCGCGGACCAGCTGCTGCAGCGCGCGGACGTGGCCTTGTACCGGGCCAAGAGCGAAGGACGCGACCGGGTTTGCGTGGGGTGAGGGCGGGGTGGACGTTGCGGTCCGCACCGCAACTGGCCGTTTCCTTCGTATGCGGCGCCCGTCTACGGCGGCCGGCGTCTTCCGACGCTGCGACAGGCACCGTGCCTATGCTCCCTCGCACCGTGCAGGACGACGCTGGGATGGCCGCGTCCTACGCCGGCTCGTGCCAACGTCCGTGCAGAGCATCGTGCCGCATTGGCCGCGACGTGCTCGCCGATGCCCAACGCCATCCTTCAGTCGCGTGCATGCCGGAGGGAACTGCCGGCCATCATTTCATTGGCTGGCGAATGATCGTCTTCCACTTCGACGGATCGGCACGGCGGATGTCGCTGAGATAGATTTCGTGGTGCTTGCCTGCCAGGCCGGATCTGGCGTTGATGAACGCGTGCACTTTCTGGATCGTGGGACCCTCTTCGCTGAACGGGCCGACATGAAGCACCTGCGCGCACGGACCTTCCGCGAAGTCCTCGATCCTGAGTTTGCCCGCCGCCGGTAGCGCCTTCTTCCTCTCCACGTCGGCGATGGCGGCGCGAAGAACTTCCGGCGCCACGAAACCCGGCTGCATGATCATCATGGTCCATTTCCACTTCGCCCTGTCGTTGGCGGCGAAAGTGGACAGGTCGTCCGCCCACCACAGGCCTTCCAGCGGCATGACCGCGTAGTCCACCGCGAGGGGGCCCTTCTTGGTCATGAACTTCGCGGTGTACGCCACGGAGAACAACGCTTCCACCGCCTGGGCATACGCCGGCGACGTGTCGGGATCGCCTTCGCCGTCGATCATCAGGAACCGCAGGGTCGGCACGTCGATCCGGACCACCGCCTTGGCCGACGGCTTGTAGAGATGCTTCAGATCCTGCTTGAGGTCAATCTTCTGCACGGACACTCCGATGATGCCCACTGCTTGATCCAATCGCGCGACGCGGCGCGCGCGACGCTCAGCCGATCTGCGGCGCCGGCCAGGCGTTGGCGATCTTGCAGAACAGGCGCGCGGTCTGTTCGGTGTCGTATACGGCGCTGTGCGCGTCGGCGGCGTTCCAGTCGAAGCCGGCGGCCTGCACCGCGCGCGCCAGCACGGTCTGGCCGTAGGCGATGCCGGCCAGGGTCACGGTGTCGAACACGCTGAAGGGATGGAACGGGTTGCGCTTGTGGCCGCAACGCGCCACCGTGGCGTTGAGGAAGTTCAGGTCGAAGTGCGCGTTGTGGCCGACCAGGATCGCGCGCTGGCACCCGTACTTCTTCACCGCCGCGCGCACCGGCGCGAACACGTGGTCCAGCGCCTCGCGCTCGGGCTTGGCGAAGCGGAACGGGTGGTCGAGGATGATGCCGGTGATCTCCAGCGACTTCGGGTCGATGTCGGTGCCCGCCGCGGGGATCACGTGCGCGCTGGCGGTGGCGCCGGGATACAGCAGGCCGTTTTCGTCCATCTCGATCGGCACCACCGCGATCTCGAGCAGCGCATGGCGGTTCCAGTCGAAGCCGCCGGTCTCCACGTCCACCACCACCGGAAGATAGCTGCGGAAGCGCCGCGACATGGGCGTGACGGCGAGGGGCTGCGGCGAGGTGTCGACATGATCGTTCATCCGGCAAGGGTAGCAGAGCGCGGCTAAACTCCGCCCTCGCAGCGCGGGTGCGCCTGGCGGGGCCGTCGCGGTCGTCGGGTTCGGCTGGCGCTGCGCGTACCGGATCGAGGGCGGCAAACCGCGGTGGCTCGCGGCAGCGCCCTATGCGCGGCGCGTGCCCAGGATGCTGTCCTGCTGGCGCAGGCGCTGCAGCAGCGCCGCGCCTTCGTGCAGCAGCTCCGGCGCCGCGGCGCCGGCTTCGGCCGCCAGGTGCAGCAGCAGCTCGCGGCCGCTGCGCCTGCCCGTGCCCAAGGCGTCGATCAGCCGGTAGGCCAGCGGCGCCAGTTCGGCAAAGCGCACCTGGCCGTCGCCGTCGCGGCGCGCCAGCAGCAAGGTCGCCGCGGCCGGCGGTTCGGCCGGCTGCCAGGTGGGGCCGATGCGCTGTACCGGCCAGCGGTAGGCCAGCAGGCGCAGCCACGGCGACAACTGCGGCACGCCGTCCAGCAGGTCGCCGTGCGGGTCGTGCGGCGGCAGCGGCGCATCGTCGATCTGTAGCGACAGTTCCACCGTCTCGTAGTGCGCCAGCTCCGCCAGCCATGGCGCCTGGCGCGGATCCTGGCGCTGGCTCAGGAACTGCACGAACTCCTCGCCGATGCGCGGGAACAGCGGCGTGCGCGCGCGGTGCTCGGCGCAGAACGCGCGCACCAGCGCCGGCCAGGCGTCGCCGGGCAGGCAGGCGCGCAGCACCGGGAAGTTGCCGGACAGCAGTCGTTCGAGGTTGTCGAACAGCAGCGTGCGGTACACCGCCAGGCGCCGCGGTTCGATGCCGTCGGGCGCGGGGTGGCGCAGCGGATCGCGCAGGTGCCGGGTCAGCGCGAACTGCTGCGCGCGCAGCGACTCATTCATCGGCAAGCGCCTGCGCCTGCGCGGTGCGGATGCGCTGCACCTCGGCCAGCAGCTCGGGCAGCGGCGGGAAGTGCGCGTCGCGCTCGAGCAGGGTCGGGCGCACGCCATGCAGGCGGTAGGCCTGGGCCAGCAGGGACCACACCGGCGCCGCCACCGCGCTGCCGTGGCTGTCGATCTTCAGCGCGCTGGCCGCGTCGTCGTAGTGGCCGGCGACATGGTAGGAGGCGACGCGCGCGGACGGCATCGCGGCCAGGAACGCCTGCGCGTCGTAGCCGTGGTTGAAGGCGTTGACGTGGACGTTGTTGATGTCCAGCAACAGCTCGCAGTCGGCTTCGGCGAGCACGGCGTTGACGAATTCGGCCTCGCTCAGCAGCTGGCCCGGTGCGGCGTAGTAGGACACGTTCTCCACCGCGATGCGCCGTCCCAGCGCATCCTGCGCCTGGCGGATGCGCGCGGCGACATGGCGCACCGCCTCGTCGCTGAACGGCAGCGGCAACAGTTCGTAGAGCTGGCCGTCGTCGGCGCTGTAGCTCAGGTGTTCGCTGTACAGCGCCACCCGGTGGCGGTCCAGGAACTGCCGGGTCTGCCGCAGCAGCGCGACGTCCAGCGGCGCGACCCCGCCCAGCGACAGCGACAGGCCGTGGCAGCTGAGCGGGTGGCGCTCGGCGAGCGCGGCCAGCGTCGCGCCGAGCCGGCCGCCGACACCGATCCAGTTGTCCGGCGCGCATTCGAGGAAGTCGAACGCCTGCGCCGGCGCGTCGAGCAGCGGTTGCAGCAGCGCGCGACGCAGGCCCAGGCCGGCCGCGGCAGGCGCCGGCGCGCACGCAGGGGCGGGGCCGTCAGCCGCCGCCACCGCACTTGCCTTCGCCGCACTTGCCTTCGGCCATGTCCTTGGCGTCCATCTTCTTCGCCGGCTCGCGCGGCGCGCCGGCCGCGCTGGCGTCGGTCTTCGCCTTGGTTTTCAGCGCCGCCTTCGGCGCGGCGCGGCGATCGAGCGCGGTATCGGCCCGCTGCGCGGCCGCGGTGCCGGTGCCCTGGCCGGCGTGGTCGGCCTCGCGCGCAGGATCGGCGTCGGCGTGCGCGCGGTCGGCCGGCGGCGCGGCCTGCGCCCCCAGCGCATAGCCTTGCGCCAGTTCGTTCATCGCCAAGGCCGGCGAGGCCACGCTCAGGCCGCCGATCAGGACGGCGCCGGCGAGGGCGGTGGAAGATCGCAGCGGGGTGGACATGGGCGTCTCCAGGATGGGAGGAATCGTGCGGCAGGTGCGGCGGTTGCCACGGCAGCCTACCCGCTGGCGGCGGGCACCGCATGTGCCTGCGCTGCGGTCGGTTCGGCCGGCCGGCGGTACGGCACGAACGGCCGCTGGCAGGCACCGGAGCGGCGCCGTTCGCGGCGGCGCAGGCCGCCGTTTAGCCGAAGACGTCGTGGATCCCAGCCAAGGCCGGGCCGGGACTCGAGTCCTGGAGGGTCTTTCCGAAGCTTCTCGCGCATCGACGCAGTGCGTCTTGCGGCCGGCTGCGGCCAAAGAAAAGGCCCCGCCGGGGCGGGGCCTTCTGGACGCCGTTGCGCCGGCGCGGTCAGCGGCTGCCGGCGATCACGCTGGCAATGATGCCGGTGGCGACGGCGATCAGCACGTACTGGTCATCGACGCGGCGCCATTCGTGGCCGCGCGGCGGCGGCTTCAGGCCATGCTTTCGGTAGTCGGAAACGCGATCGCCGCGATGGCCCAGGGCCAGGCGCTCGCCACGCTTGTGCGACGGATGGTGCTTGGCCTGCCCGCGGTTGTCGTGGCGGTCGTCGTCGCGGCGGTCGCCTTCGCGATGGTCGTCGTGGCCCTTGGCGACGCCCTTGCGGTCGTCGCGATGCTCCTGGCGATCGTCCTGATCGCGGCGCCCGTCCTGGCCCGCCGCGAAGGCGGCGCCGGAGGTGAGCAGCGACAGCGCGAGGACCGAACCGATGATGCGCTTCATGGTGATTCCTGGTGTCGGTGGAGCAGGGGCTCCACTTGCGTCTTGCACCCTAGGCGCCGACCACTGAATCGCTCGTAACAATCAGCCGCTGGTCACGTTGGACCATGGCGTTCGTATGCCCGGCGTCCAGCAAGATGAACGCCGCCACCGTTAGACGCTGGACGTGCTGCTGGTGTCGTCGCGCTTGTCGCGCGGCGGCAGCGGCTGATCGCCGTGCACCAGGAACCAGACGTTCTCGGCGATGTTGGTGGCGTGGTCGCCGATCCGCTCCAGGTTCTTGGCCATGAACAGCAGGTGCGTGCACGGGGTGATGTTGCGCGGATCTTCCATCATGTAGGTCAGCAGTTCGCGGAACAGCGCGGTGTACTGCGCGTCCAGCGAAGCGTCGTCCTGGCGTACCCGCAGCGCGGCATCGGCGTCGTTGTCGCGGTAGGCGATCAGCACTTCGCGCACCTGCTGCGCGGCGAGCTGGCCGAGCGCGCGCAGGCCCAGGGTGTGCGGCATCGGCGGCGAGGCGTTGAGCGCGATCGAGCGCTTGGCCACGTTGGCGGCGTAGTCGCCGATGCGCTCGATGTCGGCGGGGATGCGCAGGCCGGCGAGGATCTCGCGCAGGTCGCGCGCCATCGGACCGCGCAGCGCCAGGCGCATCACGTCGTTGGCGATCGAATGCTCGAGTGCGTCGATCGCCTCGTCGTTGACCACGATGCGCAGCGCGGCGTTGTCGTCGCGGCGGTCGACCACGTCCAGCGCCGCTTCCAGCTGCGCCACCGCGGTCTCGCCCATGCGCACGATCTCGGCGGAGATGCGGTGTTGTTCTTCGTCGTAGCTCTTGACGATGTGCTCGTTCGGCAGGGTAGTCATGTCGTAGTCCGGTGAATTCGTGGGTGTCGCCGCGGCCTTCCGTGGCGTTGCAGGGCCGGTTTCGTGCCGTTGGCGTGCGGCCGCCGCCGAGGAGGCGGTGGCCGCGCGCGCGGTCAGCCGAAGCGGCCGGTGATGTAGTCTTCGGTCTGCTGCTTGCTGGGCTGCGAGAAGATGACGTCGGTGCGGTCGTGTTCGATCAGGTCGCCCAGGTACATGAAGCCCGTGTAGTCGGAGACGCGCGCGGCCTGCTGCATGTTGTGGGTGACGATGACGATGGTGTAGGAGTTCTTCAGCTCTTCGACCAGCTGCTCGATGCGGCTGGTGGAGATCGGGTCCAGCGCCGAGGTCGGCTCGTCGAGCAGCAGCACGTCCGGGCGCAGCGCCACCGCGCGGGCGATGCACAGGCGCTGCTGCTGGCCGCCGGACAGGCCGAGCGCGCTCTGCCCGAGCTTGTCCTTGACCTCGTCCCACAGCGCGCCCTGGCGCAGCGCGTGCTCGACGCGGTCGCTCATGTCCGCCTTGGACAGCTTCTCGTGGTGGCGGATCCCGTAGGCGACGTTCTCGAAGATCGTCATCGGGAACGGCACCGGCTTCTGGAACACCATGCCGACCTTGCTGCGCAGCCGGTTCATCGGGTACTTCGGCGACAGGATGTTCTCGCCGTCCAGCAGCACTTCGCCGCGCGCTTCCAGCTTCGGGTACAGCGCGTAGATGCGGTTGAAGATGCGCAGCAGCGTCGACTTGCCGCAGCCGGACGGGCCGATCAGCGCGGTGACGCGCTTCTCCGGCACCTCCAGGTTGATGCCCTTGAGCGCGTGGTACTTGTCGTAATAGAAATCCAGGCCGCGCGCGGCCACCTTGACCGGCGACGGCGCCAGGGCGGTGTGGGCGTTCGGCACGGCGATGCGGTGCATCGGCGTGGCGTTGTGCAGATCGTTCATGGCCGGGTCCGTAGGAGTGTCAATCGTTGGAAATCTTGTTGCGCAACAGCAGGCCGCGCGCGCTCAGGCTGACGATCAGCACGAAGGCGGTGAGCACCAGGGCGCCGGCCCAGGCCAGCGTCTTCCACGAATCGTAGGGGCTGCCGGCGAACTGGTTCATCACCACCGGCACGCTGGCCATCGGCTGCATCACGTTGTTGTTCCAGTACTGGTTGCCGAACGCGGTGAACAGCAGCGGCGCGGTCTCGCCGCTGATCCGCGCCAGCGCCAGCAGCACGCCGGTGACGATGCCGGCCGAGGCGCTGCGGTACAGCACCTGCACCGTCACCTTCCACTGCGGCACGCCCAGCGACAGCGCCGCCTCGCGCATCTGCGCCGGCACCAGCCGCAGCATCTCGTCGGTGGTGCGCACCACCACCGGCAGCACGATGAACGCCAGCGACAGCGCGCCGGCCATCGCCGAGAAGCGCCCGCCGGTCTGCATCACGTACAGGGTGTAGACGAACAGGCCGAGCACGATCGACGGCGCCGACAGCAGGATGTCGTTGACGAAGCGCACCACCAGGCCGGCCTTGCGCGCGTTGCCGTATTCGGCCAGCCAGGTGCCGGCGGCCACGCCCAGCGGCGTGCCGAAGGCGATCGCCAGCCCGCACATCACCGCGCTGCCGAAGAAGGCGTTGAGCAGGCCGCCGTCCTGCATCGGCGGCGGGGTCATCTTGGTGAACAGGTCGATGTCGATGCCGGGCAGGCCCTTGGCCAGCAGCGTCCACAGGATCCAGCCGAGGAAGAACAGGCCGAACAGTGCGGTGGCGCACGACAGGGTCAACGCGATCACGTTGACCACGCGGCGGCGGTTGTACAGGCGGTCGGCGACGGTGCTGGCCATCAGGTGCCCTCCCGGCGCGAAAGTTGCTGCAGCATCAGGCGGGCGATCGCCAGCACGATGAAGGTGACGATGAACAGCACGAAGCCCAGCAGCAGCAGCGCCGAACGGTAGGTCTCGGTGGCTTCGCCGAAGTCGTTGGCGATCAGCGCGGCGATGGTGGTGCCGGGCTCGAGCAGCGACGGCGACAGCCGCACCGTGTTGCCGACCACGAACGCCACCGCCATGGTTTCGCCGAGCGCGCGGCCCAGGCCCAGGAAGATGCCGCCGATCACCGCCGAGCGGGTGTAGGGCAGCACGATGTCCCAGCTCACTTCCCAGCGCGTGGAGCCCAGCGCGTAGGCCGACTCCTTCAGTCGCGTCGGCACGGTCAGGAACACCTCGCGCATCACCGAGGAAATGAACGGGATCACCATGATCGCCAGCACGAAGCCGGCGGTGAGCAGGCCGATGCCCAGCGGCGGGCCCTGGAACATCGGGCCGATCACCGGCAGCGTGCCGACGTGGTCGTTGAGCCACGGCGTGCCGTACTCGGTCATCACCGGCACCAGCACGAACAGGCCCCACATGCCGTAGATGATCGACGGGATGCCGGCCAGCAGTTCGATGGCGGTGCCGACCGGGCCGCGCAGCCAGCGCGGCGCCACCTCGGTGAGGAAGAAGGCGATGCCGAAGCTCACCGGCACCGCGATCAGCATCGCGATCAGCGCGGTGACCAGGGTGCCGTAGATCGGCGCCAGCGCGCCGTACTTGTTCTCGACCGGGTTCCACTCGCTGGAATAGAAGAAGCTCAGGCCTTCCATCTGCAGCGCGTGGCGGCCGCCCCACAGCATCGACAGCGCCGCGCTGGCCAGCGCGACGAGCACGAAGATCACGGTGGCGGTGAGGGTCCAGCGGAAGAATCGGTCGGCGCGCGCGTCGCGCAGATCGCGTCCTGTGGGAGCCGATATCACTTCGGGAATGAGGGTGGCGTTCATGGGCTCGGTGTCGCCGAATCCCGCGCAGGCGGGGATCGGTCGTGGCCGCGGCGGGGGTGGCCGGTCGCGGCGAGTGGCTGGCGTAGTTCCCGCGCAGGCGGGAACCCGAAAGTTCGGAGTACGTCGTACCGGTGCAACGTCGGCTGCCGGATGGCGGCAGCCCGGGCGCCGGTCCGCATCCGTTGCGAAACCGGCCCCGCGCAGGCGCGCTCGCCGCTGTCGGCGAGCGCGCGTGGCATTACTTGAATTCCTTGGCCCAGTAGGCCTCGATCTGCTGCACCAGCTCCGGCGGCAGCGGCACGTAGTGCAGTTCGCTGGCCTGCGGCTGGCCCTTCTCGAAGGCCCACTTGAAGAACTCCAGCGTGGCCTTGCTGCGCGCCGCGTCCTTGGGCTGCTTGTGCATCAGCATGAAGTTGGTCGCGGTGATCGGCCACGCCTGCGCGCCCGGCGCATTGGTGATGACCAGGTTGAAGTCCTTGGCGTTGGCCCAGTCGGCCGACGCGGCAGCCGCGGCGAAGCTGTCGGCGTTGGGCTGCACCCAGTTGCCGGCGGCGTTCTGCAGCGACGCGTACGGCATGTTGTTCTGCAGCGCGTAGGCCAGTTCGACGTAGCCGATCGACCCCTTGATCTGCTGCACGTACGAGGCCACGCCTTCGTTGCCCTTGCCGCCGACGCCGCCGGGCCACTGCACCGAGGTGCCTTCGCCGACCTTGCTCTTCCACTCCGGGCTGAGCTTGGACAGGTAGTTGGTGAAGTTGAAGCTGGTGCCGGAGCCGTCGGAACGGTGCACCAGGTTGATCTTGGTGTCGGGCAGGGCGGTGCCGGCATTGAGCGCGGCGATCGCCGGGTCGTTCCACTTGGTGATCTTGCCCAGGAAGATGTCGGCCAGCACCGCGCCGGTCAGCTTCAGCTTGCCCGACTCCATGCCTTCCAGGTTGACCACCGGCACCACGCCGCCGATCGCCGACGGGAACTGGCCCAGGCCGGCGGCGGCCAGCTCGGCGCTGTCCAGCGGCTTGTCGGAGGAGCCGAAGTCGACCGTGCCGGCCTTGATCTGGGCGATGCCGCCGCCGGAACCGATCGACTGGTAGTTGATCTTGTTGCCGGTGGCGGCGTTGTAGTCGGCCGACCACTTGGACACCAGCGGATAGATGAAGGACGCACCGGCGCCGGAGATCTCGGCGATGGCCTTGTCGCCGGCGGCCGGAGCGGCGGCGGGCGCGCTGCTGCCCGCGTCGGCGGAGGACTGCGGCTTGTCGCCGTTGCCCGGCTGGCAGGCGGCGACGGCGACAGCGAGGGCAAGGGACAGTACGGCAAAGCGCGCCGGCTGCAGTTTCATGGAGTCACTCCGTGGGCGAAGATGGCCGGATGTCCGGCGGATGCGGGCTATGAAATGATGTTTTTGTTACAGCCTCATGACGCGGCTGCCGGTACGTGAAATTGGTCAAGGAAAACAGCCGGTTGCGCGTCAGCCTGGCCCGGCCGTTCACGCCGGCAGGAGGGCCGGGCGGGGGGCGGGGCGAACGTCTCGCGCAGCGCGGCCGGCTCGTTCGCCCGTCGCGGCGGGTCCCGAGGCGTCCTTCGCGGGACGCTTCGGACGCGCTCATCCGCCTGCGCGCAGCCTCTCCCGGTGGAAGAAGGAACAAAAAAAACGCGGGCCCCGTGAGAGGCCCGCGTCCCGTGTCGACCGGCTGGGGGAGAGAGACCCGCCGATCAATACTTCAGGTTGCTGCTCCAGTACGTATCGATCTGCTTGACCAACGCGTCCGGCAGCGGCACGTAGTCCAGCTGCTTGGCCTGGGCGTCGCCGCTGGCGTAGACCCACTTGAAGAACTCCTTGGTGGCCTTGGCGCTGGCCGGGTTCTTCGGCTGCTTGTGGACCAGGATGAAGTTGGTCGCGGTGATCGGCCACGAGGCGTCGCCCGGGGCGTTGGTCATCACCAAGTAGAAGTCCTTGGCGCTGGCCCAGTCGGCGCTGGCGGCCGCGGCGGCGAAGCTCTCGTCGCTGGGCTGCACGAACTTGCCCGAGGCGTTCTTCATCGAGGTGTAGGACATCTTGTTCTGCAGCGCGTAGGACAGTTCGACGTAGCCGATGCCGCCCTTGATCTGCTTGACGTAGGCGGCCACGCCCTCGTTGCCCTTGCCGCCGATGCCGACCGGCCACTGCACCGCGGTGCCTTCGCCGACCTTGCTCTTCCAGTCCGGGTTGACCTTGGACAGGTAGTTGGTGAAGTTGAAGCTGGTGCCCGAACCGTCGGAGCGGTGCACCACGGTGATCTTGCCGTCGGGCAGCTTCAGGCCCGGGTTCAGCGCGGCGATCGCCGGGTCGTTCCAGGTCTTGACCTTGCCCAGGAAGATGTCGCCCAGGGTCTTGCCGTCCAGCTTCAGCGCGCCCGGCGCGATGCCCTGCACATTGACCACCGGCACCACGCCGCCGATCACCGACGGGAACTGCGCCAGGCCGGCCGCGGCCAGCTCTTCGGGCTTCAGCGGCGCATCGGACGAACCGAAGTCGACCGTGGCCGCCTTGATCTGGGCGATGCCGCCGCCCGAACCGATCGACTGGTAGTTGACCTTCTTGCCGGTGGCGGCGTTGTAGTCGGCCGACCACTTCGACATCACCGGGTAGATGAACGAGGCGCCCGCGCCGGTGACGTCGGCGGCGTTGGCGGAGAACACGAACGACGCGGCGACGGCGGCAGCCAAGACGCGGGACTTGAGCGAGAAGATCACGAGGAAACTCCTGAAAGGATGGGCGGGTGGCCGCAGACGGCCATTACATAACCGTTCGATGACGGCGCCGCGGCCGGTCCATGACCGGCGCATGACGCCGCTGCGGTATTGCGTTCGGGGAGGAGCGCGGCGTCGCCGCCGCGCTCGGAAGGCCGCAGGCAGCGGCCGCGGATTACCAGTAGAACTGCGCGCGCGCTTCGAGGATGTTCGGCTTGTCCGACACGTTGCCACGGACCGCGCTGCTGTACTTCTCGCTGTCGACCATCACGTAGTTCAGCGCGAACTTGAAGTTGGAGCGCCAGTACCAGTTGGCGCCGACCGTCCAGGTGTCCATCTTGCCGCCGAGCACGCCGTCGACCAGCGGGGCGCCGGTGGCGCGCGGCACCAGGTTGCCGTCGTTGAGGTCGATGCTGTCGTAGCGCACGCCCAGCTGCCACATGCCGCTGGCCGGTTCGTTCGGCAGCGGGGTGGTCGGCACGCCGCCCCTGTAGCCCCAGGTCTCGCCGGTGATGTTCCACACGCCGCTGACGTACCAGCCGTCGTTGCTGTAGTTGTCGCTGGCGCCGTTGCGCTCGACCTTGGCGTTGTAGTACTCGCCCTGCGCCTTGAACGGGCCGGTGACCCACATCGCTTCGCCGCCGATCACGCCGATGCGGTCGGTATTGGTCAGGCTGCCGCTGTCCACCAGGCGCACCGTCGCCAGGTCCGCGTTCGGACGCGCGCGCAGGCGCAGCGTGTCGGCGTCGGTGTCGTAGTTCACGTAGCTCAGGCCGAAATGCAGGATGTTGCCGGACTCGTTGATCGGCGCGAAGGTGCCGCGCGCGCCGTAGCCGCTGCCGTGGGCCAGGTTGCGGGTCAGCTCGCGGCCGAACGCGCTGGCGGTCACGCTCCAGTTGTTGTCGCCCACGCCGTAGGCGGCGCCCAGGCGGCGCGCCACCGCATAGGTGTTGGTGACCGAGGACTTGGAGATGAAGTCGTTGTTCTTGGTGCTGGACAGCTCTTCCAGGCTGTTGGGCTGCTTGTACTGGCCCAGCTGGACGAAGTGGTTGCTGTTGCCGCCGAACTTGTACTTGATGTTGGTGTCGAGGAACTTGCCGCTGCTGCGCACGGTGGTGCCCTGGATGGACACGTCCTTCAGCGTGCTGGCGTCGTAGCCGGCGACCCACTCGATGTTGCCCGGGCCCTTGCCCTTGAGCACCAGCTCGGCGCGGCGCAGGCCGAACTCCGAATCCTTGCCGTTGGCGCCGATCGCGCCGTTGAGATCCTGGATGTCGTTGTCGTACCAGTTGCCGTCGACCTGGAACAGGCCCTCGAAGGAGATTTCCGAGCCGCCGATCACGTCGATGGCGATTTCCGCTTGCGCGGCCGGCGCGAACACGGCGGTGAGCACGGCTGCCGAGAGGAGGGTGCGAGACAGTTTCATGGGTTGCCTGGGCGGTGGGAAGATGCGCGCAGGCTAATATGTGAAGATTGCGTAAATGTGACACTGCAACATTACCGACGCACGGCAATGCCGGTCGAGATCGCACGCGACGATTGAACGCCGGCGATGTTGCGCGCAGATGGCGCGCAGATGGCAGGCGCGAAAACGAAGCGTGCGTCGCGCGTTTTCTGCGGAACGCGATCACACAGTGGCGCATCGTCTCGCGGTTGCGCCAGCGTATCGGCCGATTTGTGCGCTGCACCACTTCCGCATGCGCGCGGCCTTGGCTAGCGTGGACGCATGAGGATGCAGGCCACCTGTTGGATGCTGATGCTGTCGCTCGCCGTGCTGCTGGCCGCGGCGCTGCCGACGCTATGGGGGATCGCGGCGCCGGATGTGGCAGCGATGCCGTCGATGCCAGCGTCGTGCGCCGACGCCGGGCAGATGCCGCAGGCGCAGGCCGCCGCCGGCGCGGATGCGCACGCCGATCCGGCAATGCCCGGACACGTGGCCGACCCGGGCGACCAGAACGTCTACGACGACACGCCGATGCTGCCGCCGTTGCTGCGGCGCTTCGCGCGTGCGCTGCCGATGCGGCCCGAGCCGGCCACGCGACGCAGCCATGGCGGCGACCTGCCGTCGTGGTTGCGGCCTCCTTGTCGCCGGCGCCCGGTCGCGACCGCCTGATCCGCCGCGCCCTCGCGCCGGCATCCACCCGTCCCTATCGCTTCCTTGAGTTCTGCGGCGCACTGCCGCGGCGACGCTCTCCCCATCCCCCTGTTCCGAGGTGCCCCATGGAAAGTCTGTTGAACGGTTTTCGCCACTTCCGCAAGGAGGTCTATCCGCGCCAGCGCGGCCTGTTCCGGCAACTGGCCGCCGGCCAGACCCCGCATACCCTGTTCGTCACCTGCGCCGATTCGCGGGTGATGCCGGAGTTGATGTTCTCCACCCAGCCGGGCGAACTGTTCGTCTACCGCAACGTCGGCAACGTCGTGCCGCCGTATTCGCAGCACGTCAGCGGCGTGGTCGCGGCGATCGAGTACGCGGTGGCGGTGCTGGAGGTCAAGCACATCGTGGTCTGCGGCCACAGCGACTGCGGGGCGATGAAGGCGGTGCTCAGGCCCGAGTCGCTGGAGGGCGTGCCCACGGTGGCGGCATGGCTCAAGCACACCGACAGCGCGCGCCACGTCGCCGCGCAGCACGGCCACGAGCCGCACAGCGACGCCGCGTTGGCCTGCCTGACCGAGGAGAACGTGGTGTCGCAGCTCGACCACCTGCGCACGCAGCCGGTGGTGGCGGCGCGCCTGGCCAGCGGCACGCTGCGCATCCACGGCTGGATCTACGACATCGCGCACGGCGAGATCCGCGCGTTCGACGCCGAGCACGGCCGTTTCGTGCCGCTGCTGCCCGACAGCGGCCGCACCCCCGAAGCCACCCCGCGGCCGCGCCTGGCGCAGGCGGTGGGCGGCGTCGCCGCATGAAGGAGGCCGGCACGATGCGATCGACACGCGAAGGATATCTGCGCGGCGGCCTGTTCGGCCGCGACCTGCTGGCATCGGTGGTGGTGTTCCTGGTGGCGCTGCCGCTGTGCATGGGCATCGCCATCGCCTCGGGCATGCCGCCGGCGGCGGGATTGATCACCGGCATCGTCGGCGGGCTGGTGGTCGGCGTACTGGCCGGATCGCCGCTGCAGGTCAGCGGCCCGGCCGCGGGCCTGGCGGTGCTGGTGTTCGAGCTGGTGCGCCAGCACGGCGTCGCCGCGCTGGGGCCGGTGGTGCTGCTCGCCGGCGCGATCCAGCTGCTCGCCGGATTGTGCCGGGCCGGGGTGTGGTTCCGCATGACCTCGCCGGCGGTGGTCGCCGGCATGCTCTCGGGCATCGGCATCCTGATCGTCGCCTCGCAGTCGCACGTGCTGATGGACGCGGCGCCGAAGGCGCGCGGCCTGGAGAACTTCGCCGCGTTGCCGGCGGTGCTGTGGCGCGCGCTGGACGAGGGCGTGGGCCGCACCGCGCTGTCGGTCGGGCTGGGCACGATCGCGATCATCCTCGCCTGGGACAGGCTGCGTCCGGCGCGGCTGCGCTTCCTGCCCGGCGCGTTGCTGGCGGTGGTGGCGATGACCGCGCTGGTGCAGATGCAGGGCCTGGACGTGGCCAAGGTCGAGGTGCCGGCGAACCTGTTCTCGGCCATCGCCGTTCCCGACGTGGCGCAACTGCTCGGCGTGTTCGACGCGACCTTGCTGCTGTCCGCGTTCACCTTCGCCTTCATCGCCAGCGCCGAGACCCTGTTGTCGGCGGCGGCGGTGGACCGCATGCACGACGGCCCGCGCACCCGCTACGACCGCGAGCTGGCGGCGCAGGGCGTGGGCAACATGCTGTGCGGCTTTCTGGGCGCGCTGCCGATGACCGGGGTGATCGTGCGCAGCGCGGCCAACGTGCAGGCCGGCGCCGCCAGCCGCATGTCCACGATCCTGCATGGCGGCTGGCTGCTGGTGTTCGCGCTGCTGCTGCCGTGGCTGCTGCGGATGACGCCGGTGGCGTGCCTGGCCGGCATCCTGGTCTATACCGGAGCGAAGATGGTCAAGCTGGGGCAGGTGCGCGAGCTGGCGGCATACGGCCGCGGCACTGCGGCTATCTACCTGGCGACCACGTTCGCGATCGTCGCCACCGACCTGCTGACCGGAGTGCTGACCGGCTTTGCGCTGTCGCTGCTGCGCCTGGCGTTGCAGCAGTCGCGGCTGAAGGTGGGCGTGCACGCGCACGAGGACGAGCGCGCCGGCGCCGGTGCCGGCGGCGGCAGGCTGCGCCTGTCGCTGGAAGGCTCGGCGACGTTCCTGCGCGTGCCGACGATGGCGCGCACGCTGGAGCAGCTGCCACCGAACACCGAACTGCATCTGGACGTGGCGCGGCTGCACCACGTCGACCACGCCTGCCTGGAGCTGTTGCGCGACTGGAGCCGCAACGCGGCCGCGCGCGGCTGCCAACTGGTGGTGGACTGGAAGGAACTGGACCGCCGCGTGGAGGGGCAGCGCGCAGCATAGGGCGCCGGGGCGATCGGCAGCTCCAGATTCCATCCGAAGGCCACTGCAGGAGCGGCTTCAGCCGCGACGCGCGGAGCGCGGGTGCCCGGCGTCGCCAGCGTCGAGGCTCAAGCCCCTCCTGCAGTGCGTCCGGCCAGCCATCTGGAGGTTCGCTGCTCCCGGTAGGAGCGGCTTCAGTCGCGACACGCAAGCGATGGCCGGTTCGGTCGTCTGCCGGCACAAGGCCACGGATCCTGGTGCTGTGCATCCAGTGCACCGAGCGGGCGCCCCATTCATGGGGCTGCCGCTCGCGGTGGCCCCGCCCATTCGCCGTGGCGGCTTCCCCTCAGCCGGGCGTCTTGTCCTTGAACCGGCACAGGTCGCGGATCACGCATTGCGGGCAGTCCGGCCGGCGCGCCTTGCAGACATAGCGCCCGTGCAGGATCAGCCAGTGGTGCGCGTCCTGCTTGAACGCGTCCGGCACCACCTTCATCAACCGGTCCTCGACCGCGCGCACGTCCTTGCCCGGCGCCAGGCCGGTGCGGTTGGCGACGCGGAAGATGTGCGTGTCCACGGCGATGGTCGGCTCGCCGAAGGCGGTATTGAGCACCACGTTCGCGGTCTTGCGGCCGACGCCGGGCAGCGCCTCCAGCGCGGCGCGCTCGCGCGGCACCTGTCCGGCGTATTGCTCGACCAGGATGCGGCAGGTGGCGATGACGTTCTTGGCCTTGGCGTTGAACAGGCCGATGGTGGAGATGTAGGGCTTGAGGCCGTCCTCGCCCAGCGCCAGGATCGCCGCCGGCGTGTTGGCCACCGGATACAGCCGGCGCGTGGCCTTGTTGACGCCCACGTCGGTGGCCTGCGCCGACAGGATCACCGCGATCAGCAGTTCGAACGGCGTGCGGTACTCCAGTTCGGTGGTCGGCGCGGGATTGAGCTCGGCCAGCCGCGAGAACAGTTCGTGGATCTCCGGCTTGCTCAGCGTGCGGCTGCGCCGCGTCGCGGCGGCGAGCTCGCTCATCGCGTGCCCCGTTCGGCGGCCCTGGCCTTGGCCCGCGCCAGGATCGCGGCGGCGGCGGGGGGCAGCGCGGCGGCCGCGCTCGGCGTGGCCGGCGGCGGCGCGCGGCGCGCTTCGCGTTCGGCGCCGCGCCGCGCCAGCCGTGCGCTGCGCGCGCGATAGCGCTCGCGCGCGTCCCAGGCCTCGCGCAGGCGCCGTTGCGCGGCGAGCAACTGCGCGCTCAGCTGCGGATGCAGCGGATCGAGCGCGTCGTCGCCGGCGGCCGGGCGGTAGTCCATCAGGCCGGCGTCGATCGCCGCGTCCAGGTCGTCGTCCAGCACCCAGCGCAGCAGTCGCAGCGGATGGGGCAGGGGCGCAGCGGAGGGGTCAGGTGTGCGTGGCATCGGGCTCGGCACCGCTCAGCAGTTGCGGAACACCGGCTTGCGCCGTTCCAGGAAGGCGCGGGTGCCTTCGCGCATGTCCTCGCTGGCGAACAGCAGCCCGAACTGGGTGGTCTCGTAGTCCAGTCCCTGGTCGATCGCGCATTCGCCGCCGACCTGGATCGCGTCGAGGATGCCGCGCACCGCCAGCGGCGCCGACGCGGCGAGCTGTCCGGCGATCTGCAGCGTCGTCGCGCGCAGCTCGGCGGCCGGCACCACGCGGTTGACCACGCCCAGCTGCAGCGCGCGCGCCGCGTCGATCGGCGCGCCGAGCAGGCACAGTTCCAGCGCGGCGGCGCGGCCGGCCAGCCGCGCCAGGCGCTGGGTGCCGCCGAAGCCGGGAATCAGCCCCAGGTTGACCTCCGGCTGGCCGAGCCTGGCGCCATCGGCGGCCACCCGCAGGTGGCAGGCCATCGCCAGTTCCAGCCCGCCGCCGAGCGCGAAACCGTTGACCATCGCCAGCACCGGCTTGGGCATGCGCTCGATGCGGCGCATCAGGCGCTGGCCCAGTTGCGAGAAATCGCGGCCCTGAACCGGTGTCAGTTCGTTCATTTCGGCGATGTCGGCACCGGCGACGAAGGCCTTGTCGCCGGCCCCGGTCAGCACCACCACGCGCACCGCCGGGTCCGCCTCGGCCTCGGCGAAGGCCGCGTCCAGCGCGATTAATGTCTGCCGATTCAAGGCGTTGAGCTTGTCGGGCCGGTTCACGGTGACGATGCGCAGCGCATCTTGGTGGGCGATGAGGACCGGTTCGCCGGACATGGCGGCTCCTGCATGTAAAAAAACGGTAAAGGGAACTCCGTAGACGTAGACCTGTCAGATCTGCGTCGTCGGTGGCGGTTATGCGCCGCGGCGGCTATCCTAACGCGTCATCTCAGGCGGCACAGGCCGCCCTGTGCCACCACCCTGGAGAATTGTTTGATGAAGTTGCGTTCTATTGCGGTCGCCGCGGCGGCCCTAGCCCTGAGCGGCAATGCGTTCGCCCAGGACACCACGTCCGAGAAGGGCAAGCTGAGCTATTACTTCGGTTACGACTACGGCAACAACCTTGCCGAACTGTCCGGCCGCGGCGAGCAGCTGGATATCAATTCGGTGGTGAAGGGCCTGCAGGATGCCTACGCCAAGAAGCAGCCGGCGATCAGCGCCGACCAGCTCAAGCCGGCCGTGGAGGCGTTCCAGAAGCGCGAGCAGGGCCGTGCCCAGCAGGCCAAGGCGGCGTACGAAAAGGCCGCTGCGGAAAACAAGACCAAGAGCGACCAGTTCATCGCGCAGAACAAGGCCAAGGCCGGCGTGCAGACGCTGCCCAGCGGCGTGCAGTACCGCGTGATCGAGGCGGGCAAGGGCGCCAAGCCGACCCAGGCCAGCACCGTGCAGCTGGAAGTGGCCGGGCCGTACCCGTACGGCGAGCGTCCGGCGCAGGCGCGTCCGGCGCAGCAGATCCCGTCGATCAAGGTCAGCGAAGTCGAGATGCAGGCCATGCGCGACACGCTGCTGCAGATGCCGGCCGGTTCCAAGTGGGAAGTGACGCTGCCGGCGGACAAGGCCTACGGCGCCGACCCGCGCACGCCGTTCCCGCCGAACGTGGCGGTGCAGTTCGAGATCAAGCTGGTCAGCGTCAAGTAATCGCGACTGTCCCTGCGTTGCACGATGCGCCGGCGGCAACGCCGGCGCATTTTTTTGTAGACGATGAAAGTGTGGCCGCGGCCGAATCGCGCTACGCTGGCCGGGTGTCAACTCCGATGGATTCCGCTTCCCGTGTTGCTACGCCCTGTATCGGCATCTGCTCGCTGGACGCGCAGGGCTACTGTGCGGGCTGCCTGCGCACCGGCGACGAGATCGCGCGCTGGCGAGCCATGAGCGAGGACGAACGCCAGCGCTACATGGACGAGGTGCTGCCGGCGCGCGGCTGGTCGCCGCCCGCGCCGCCGCCGGTGCTGGCCGAACGTGAACGCCTGCTGCGCGCGCTGCATCCGCTGCACGCGCCGCCGACCGGCCCGGGCTGGAACCATCACGAACTGCGCGACCTGCTGCCCGATCCGCCGGCCGAGGCCGCGGTGCTCGCCGGGCTGGTGCCGCGTGCCGATGGCACCCGGGTGCTGCTGACCCGGCGCACCGACCGCCTGCGCCACCATGGCGGCCAGGTCAGTTTTCCCGGCGGCCGGATCGAGCCCGACGACGCCGACGCGGTGGCCGCGGCGCTGCGCGAGAGCCACGAGGAAATCGCGCTGCCGGCCGCGCAGGCCGAACCGCTGGGCTACCTGGATCCGTTCATGACCATCAGCGGTTTCAGGGTGATGCCGGTGGTGGCGGTGATCGATCCGGCGTTCGTGGCGCAGCCGCATCCGGACGAGGTCGCCGAGGTGTTCGAGGTGCCGCTGGCCTACCTGATGGCGCCGCAGAACCTGCGCAGCCTGGAAGTGGACTACCGCGGCCTGCAGCGCGAAGTGCTCGAATACGACTGGCCGGAGCAGCGGATCTGGGGCGCGACCGCGGCGATCCTGCTCAACCTGCGCCGACGACTGGAGCAAACCGCATGAGCGAGGCGATACCCGATTGGCAGGGCCTGGTCGATGCGCCGACGCTGGCCGCGGCGCTCGGCCGGCCTGGGCTGCGGCTGGTGGATGCGCGTTTCGCGCTGGCCGACGCCGAGGCCGGGCGCCGCGTGTACGCGCAGTCGCACCTGCCCGGCGCGGTCTACGCCGATCTCAACCGCGACCTGTCGGACCTGGGCCGGCCCGGCCTGGGCCGGCACCCGTTGCCCGATGCCGACGCGTTCGCGCGCACGCTGGGCGGCTGGGGCATCGATCCGCAGACCCAGGTGGTGGTCTACGACGCCGGCGACGGCAGCATGGCCGCCGCGCGGCTGTGGTGGATGCTTGGCCTGCTCGGGCACCGGCGCGTGGCCGTGCTCGATGGCGGGCTGGCGGCGTGGCGCGCGCACGGGTTGCCGGAAAGCGCGCAGGCCGTCGCGCCGGTGGCGCTGCCGGCGTATCCGGGGCGTTTCGACGCCGCGCGCATCGCCGAGGCCGACGAAGTGGCCGCGCGCCTGCACGAAGCGCCCGGTTGGCTGCTCGACGCGCGCGCCGGCGAGCGCTTCCGCGGCGAGGTGGAACCGATCGACCCGGTCGCCGGGCACGTGCCCGGCGCGGTGAACCGGCCGCTGGGCGAGAACCTGCGCGACGGGCGCCTGCGTCCGGCGCAGGAACTGCGCGCCGAGCTGGAGCCGCTGCTGCGCGGGCGCGATCCGCGCGAGGTGGTGCTGATGTGCGGCTCCGGCGTCACCGCCTGCCATCTGCTGCTGGCGATGGAACATGCGGGATTGCCCGGCGCGCGCGTGTACGCAGGGTCTTGGAGCGGCTGGATCGCCGATCCGGCGCGTCCGCGGGCGAGCGGCTGAGGCCAGGGCGATGACGGCGTGTGGCGGCCGCGCAGCGGGACCAGGCCGGTCGGCGCCCGGCGCGGGCAGGCGTGGGCGCGCACTGTGCGTTGCGGCGCTGCTGCTCGGCCTGGCCGCCTGCGACCGAGGCCGCGACGCGGCCGCGCGCGCGCCCGGCGCCGATGCCTCGCCGGCGGCGCAGGCCGGCAGCCACTACCGCGAGGAAATCGAACGCTGGCGCGCGCAGCGCGTGGCGTTGCTGCGCGCGCCGATGGGGTGGCTGAGCTACACCGGTTCGGGGCGGCTGCGCGCCGGCACCTACCGCGTCGGCAGCGCGCAGGACAACGACGTGGTGCTGCCCGGCGGCCCGGCGCAGCTGGGCACCTTGCAGATCGGCGAGGACGGCGCGGTCGGCTTCGAGGCCGCGCCGGGCGCGGCGGTGATGCTGCGCGGGCGCCCGTTCGTGCGCGGGGCCTTGAACACCGACGCGATGCACGGCGTGGAAACGCGGCTGTCGGTGGGCGAGGACGAGTTCTACGTGGTCGACACCGGCGCCGGCTTCGGCTGGCGCTTCCGCGATCCCGCGGCGCAGGCGCGCGAAGCGTTCCGCGGCATCGACTATTTCCCGGTCGACCGCGGCTGGCGCGTGGTCGCCGACTGGCGCCCGGCGACGGCGCCGCAACGGATGACCCTGCTGACCTCGATCGGCACGCCGCAGTCGCTGCCGGTGGCCGGCGAGGCGCGCTTCGAGATCGACGGACGCAGCTACCGCCTGCATGCGCTGCGCGAGGACAGCACCGGTCGGCTGTTCTTCCCGTTCTCCGACCGCACCAGCGGCCGCGAGACCTACGGCGGCGCGCGCTACCTGTTCGTGGACCCGCCGCCGCGCGGCGAACGCATCGTGCTCGACTTCAACCGCGCGCAGAATCCGCCGTGCGCGTTCACCGCGCACGTGGTGTGCCCGATCGCGCCGGTCGGCAACCGCCTGGACCTGGCGGTGACGGCGGGCGAGAAGAGCTACTTCGCCGCGCACTGAGCGCCGCGCTCAGCCGGCGTAGGGCGCCAGCGGTACCGCGTCCAGCACCTGGGTCCACGGGAACAGCGGGCCCGGATCGAGCTTGCGCCGCACCTGCTGCGCCGGGTCGTCGCTGGCCGCCTCGCAATCGCGGTCCAGCGCGTCGTGGCCGGCGATCAGGCGCAGGTTCGGCAACTGCTCGCACAGCTGCCGCAACAGCGCGATCAGCGCGGCGATCTGCGCGGCGGGGTAGGGCTCGGTGAGCGCCTGGTGCCGCGAATCCAGCCAGTGCGGATAGCGCCCGCGGTTGACCAGCTCGATCCCGATCGAACGCGGGTTGTAGCCGCGCACATGGTGCGCCACGCGCTGCGGCGGCACGTATTCGTGCAGGCTGCCGTCGCGGTCGATGTAGTAGTGGCCGCTGTTGCCGGTGCCCGACGGATACAGCACGCGCTCGCCGTAGTCGCGCGCGGTGGCCAGGTCCGGCAGCTCGGTGCAGTGGATCACCGCCAGGTCGATGTCCTGCGGCGCGCGCGCCGGCAGGCGTTCGCAGTAGGGCAATGGATCGCGGCGGATCGGCAGCGGTGACGGGGCGTGCGGCATGCGCGGATGCTAGCATTCGGGCATGACCTTGAACCCCGAAAGCCCGTTGGCGGCGTTGCTCGCCGCGCTGCCGCGCGCAGGACGCGTGGACTGGATCGGCCTGCGCCCGTCGCGCGAGATGCCGATGCGCGAAGTGTCGCAGGCCGATGCGCAGGCCGAGCGCGGACTGGCCGGCGATCGCTACGCCGGACGCAACGGCAAGCGCGGCGTGACCCTGATCCAGGCCGAGCACCTGCCGGCGATCGCCGCGCTGGCCGGCCGCGCGGCGCTGGCGCCGGCGATCCTGCGCCGCAACCTGGTGGTCTCCGGCATCCCGCTGATCGCGTTGAAGGGGCGCCGCTTCCGCATCGGCGAGGTGGAGCTGGAAGGCGTCGCGCCGTGCGATCCGTGTTCGCGGATGGAGGACGCGCTGGGGCCGGGCGGCTACAACGCGATGCGCGGCCATGGCGGACTGTGCGCGCGGATCGTGCGCGGCGGCACGCTGCGCCTCGGCGATGCGGTGGTGGCGCTGTGAGCCGCGGCCACTGCATCCTTTCGCACGGCTTCGAAAGCGGCCCGGACGCGGTCAAGGTCGCCGCGCTGGCCGAGGTCGCGCAGCGGCTGGGCTGGAGCCACGAGCGGCCCGACTACACCGACCTGGACGCGTGCCGCCAGGTCAGCGAGCTCGGCGACGTGCCGGCGCGCCTGCAGCGCCTGCTGCAGCGGTCGCAGGCGGCGGCCGCGCGCGGGCCGCTGGTGCTGGCCGGGTCCAGCCTGGGCGCGTACATCGCCGCGCAGGTGTCGCTGCAGGTGCCGGTGCGCGGCCTGTTCCTGATGGTGCCGCCGACGCGGATGGGCCGGCTGCCGGCGCTGGACGCGGCGGCGGTGCCGATCTCGATCGTGCATGCCTGGCGCGACGAACTGATCCCCGCCGCCGAGGTGATCGCCTGGGCGCAGCCGCGCAGGGCGCGGCTGCTGCTGGTCGACGACGGCCACCGGCTCGGCGACCACGTCGAGGCATCGGCGCAGGCGTTCGCCGACCTGCTGGGCACGCTGTGACCGCGGCGCCGGATGGCGCGCGCCGTGTTGCCGGGAGGCATCGATGGAACTGAAGATCCGCGACGAGACCCAGGCCGACCATGCGGCGATCGAGGCGCTGACCCTGGTCGCATTCTTCCGCGTCGCGCACAGCCGCCACGACGAGCAGCGCATCATCGAGGCGCTGCGCGCGGCCGACGCGCTGACCCTGTCGCTGGTGGTCGAGCACGACGGCTACGTCGTCGGCCACGTGGCGGTATCGCCGGTGCGCCTGTCCGACGGCAGCCGCGGCTGGTACGGCCTGGGCCCGCTGTCGGTGGGTCCGGGGCACCAGCGCCAGGGCCTGGGCTCGCGGCTGGTGCGCGAGGCGCTGGCGCGGCTGCAGGCGCTTGGCGCGGCCGGCTGCGTGGTGCTGGGCGAGCCGGACTTCTACGACCGCTTCGGCTTCCACGCCGAACCGGGGCCGGTGCTGCCTGGCGTGCCGGCGGAGTATTTCCAGGCGATCGGTTTCGGCGACCGCCTGGTGCCGGTGGCCGAAGTGGAGTACCACGAAGCGTTCGTGTCCGCCGGCTGAGCGGCGGCCGCGTGCGCGGCCGCGCGGGCGCATGCCCGCGCTACACTTGCCGCTTCGCGTGATTCAGGAGTTTCGTCCAATGCGCCATTGATGCCGCCGTCCTTCGACGGCCCGTGTTCCCTGCCGATCGTGCGGCGGGAGTGCCTGGCATCTGCATGGAGTACGCATGACGAACTGCTTCCTCGCGCTGGAAGGCGCCCGCTATGTCCTGCCCGACGGCAGGACCCTGTTCTCCGATCTGGATTTCGCGCTCGATGCGCGCACCACCGCCCTGGTCGGACGCAACGGCGTGGGCAAGAGCGTGCTCGCGCGCCTGCTCGCCGGCGAGTTGGCGCCCAGCGCCGGACGCTGCGTGCGCCGCGGCCGGGTGCACTACCTGCCGCAGCAGGTCGCGCCGGCACCCGGGGCGACGGTGGCGTCGCTGGCCGGGGTCGCTCCGGCGCTGGAGGCGCTGGCGCGGATCGAGGCCGGCAGCACCGACGCGGCGGATTTCGACGTGCTGGGCGAGCGCTGGGACATCGCCCAGCGCCTGCGCGCGGAACTGGACCTGCACGGGCTCGGCCACCTGTCGCCGCAGCGGTCGGCGACCGGCCTCAGCGGCGGCGAGGCGGTGCGCGTGGCGCTGCTCGGCGCGTGGCTGTCCGACGCCGACGTGCTGATCCTCGACGAGCCGAGCAACCATCTGGACCTGGCGCAGCGCCGGGAACTGCAGCGGCAACTGCAGCGCTGGCCGAACGGGCTGCTGGTGGTCAGCCACGACCGCGCGCTGCTGCAGAACCTGCAGCGCACCGTGGAGCTGTCCGCGCTCGGCCTGCGCGACTACGGCGGCGGCTACGGGTTCTACGCCCGGTGCAAGGCGCAGGAGCAGCAGCACGCGCTGGCCGAACTGGAACGGCGCAAGCACGCGCGCCGCCGCCACGGCGATGCGCTGCGCGAGCAGCACGAGCGCCAGCAGCGGCGCAGCGCGCGCGGCCGCCGCCAGGCGCAGGACGCCAACCAGGCGCCGATCCTGCTCGGCCGGCAGAAGCAGCGCAGCGAGCACAGCGCCGGCAAGCATCAGCAGCAGCGGGCCGCCGCGCACGAAAGGCTGTCCGCGCAGGTGCGCGAGGCCGCGCTCGAGGTGGATGCCGCGCCGCCGGTGGCGCTGTTCGCGCCGCTGCCGGCCGCGGCGGCGGCACGCCGGGTCGCCGAGCTGCACGGCCTGCGGCTGCCGTACGCGCCGCCCGGCCGTGCCGCGCTCGACCTGCGCATCGGCGGGCGGCAGCGGATCGGCGTGGTCGGGCCCAACGGCAGCGGCAAATCGACCCTGTTGCGGGCGCTCGACGGCCAGCTCGCGCCGGTGGCCGGCCGTTGCCAGGTGCGGGTGCCGAGCGCCTACCTGGACCAGTCGCTGCGGCTGCTCGACCCGGCGCTGCCGGTGCTGGCGCAGCTGCAGGCGGCCAACGCCGCCGCCGGCGCGGCCGAGCTGCGCACGTGGCTGGCGCTGCTGGGCCTGGATGCGGCGCGCATCGGCGTGCCCAGCGGGCGGCTCAGCGGCGGCGAGCGGCTGAAGGCGGCGCTGGCCTGCGCGCTGTACCGCGAGCGTCCGGCCGAACTGCTGCTGCTCGACGAGCCCGGCAACCACCTCGACCTGGACGCGCTGGCCGCGCTGCAACAGGTGCTGCGGCAGTATCCGGGGGCGTTGCTGGTGGTCTCGCACGACGAGGCGTTCCTGGCCGAACTGGGCCTGGACGCGCGTCTGCAGGCGGATCCGGACCGCTGGCGGCTGAGCCCGTGGTGACCGCGGCCGGGCACGGCCGGCGCGGCGGGCTGGTAAAGCCCGGCCCGATGCCCGACCATTTGCATCCCGCCCATCGCAGCGCCGCGTTCCGCCTGGAGCGCCGCGCCGATCCCAGAGGCGCAGCGCAGGCCCGGTGCCCGCGGCCGCGTTCCCGCATTTCCTTCCTTCGGTCCGCCATCCCGTGAAATTCTTCGTCTCCTGCGCCAAAGGCCTGGAATACCTGCTCGTCGACGAGCTGCTCGCGCTCGGCGCGACCGCCGCCACCGCCACCGTGTCCGGGGTCAATGCCGAAGGCGAACTGCGCGACGCGCAGCGCGCGGTGCTGTGGTCGCGCCTGGCCAGCCGCGTGCTGTGGCCACTGGACGAGTTCGATTGCCCGGACGAGACCGCGCTGTACGCCGGCGTCGCCGCGCTGCCGTGGCGCGAGCACCTCACCTCGCAGCACACGCTGGCGGTGGACGCGCACGTGTCCGGCACCGCGATCACCCATGCGCGCTACGCGGCGCAGCGGGTCAAGGACGCGGTGGTGGACACGCTGCGCGGCGAAGGCCTGGAGCGGCCGTCGGTGGACGTGGAGCAGCCGGACCTGCGGCTGAACCTGTCGCTGCGCAAGGGCCGCGCCACGCTGTCGGTGGACCTGGGCGGCGGCTCGCTGCACCGGCGCGGCTGGCGCCAGGCGCAGAACGAGGCGCCGCTGAAGGAGAACCTGGCCGCGGCGGTGCTGCTGCGCGGGCAGTGGCCGCAGCTGTACAAGCAGGGCGGCGGGTTGCTGGATCCGATGTGCGGCAGCGGCACGCTGCTGATCGAAGGCGCGCTGATGGCCGCCGACGTGGCGCCGGGGCTGCTGCGAGGCGATGTCGCCGCCGCGCGCCGCGACGCGGCGGCGCCGTCGCAGTTCAGCGCCGCGCCGAGCCGCTGGCTGGGCTTCGACCAGGACGGTTGGCGCGCGCTGGTGGCCGAGGCGCGGCAGCGCGAGGCCGCCGGACGCGCCGCGCTGCAGCCGGTGATCCACGGCGGCGACATCGACCCGCACGCGATCCGCGCCGCGCGTCAGAACGCGCAGGCGGCCGGCGTCGCCGAGGCGATCGTGTTCGAGCTGCGCGACGTCGCCGACCTGCGCGCGCCGGCGCAGGCGCTGGGCACGGTGGTGTGCAATCCGCCCTACGACGAACGCCTGGCCGCCGACACCGCGCTGTACCGGCGCCTGGGCGAGGCGCTCAAGCGCGCGGTGCCGCAATGGCGCGCCAGCCTGCTGTGCGGCAATGCCGACCTGGCCTATGCCACCGGCCTGCGTGCGAGCAAGAAGTACCAGATGTTCAACGGCGCGCTGGAATGCCCGCTGATCGTCTGCGATCCGATCGCGGTGGCCCAGCGCGAGCCGGCCGAAGCGCCGCGCGCGCTCAGCGACGGCGCGCAGATGGTGGCCAACCGGCTGCGCAAGAACCTGCGCAAGTTCAAGAACTGGCGCGCGCGCGAGCAGGTCAGCTGCTTTCGCGCCTACGACGCCGACCTGCCCGAATACGCCGCGGCGATCGACGTGTACCAGGAAGACGGCGGCCAGGCGTGCACCTACCTGCACGTGCAGGAGTACGCCGCGCCGGAGGAGATTCCCGACGCCGACGTGCGCCGCCGCCGCAACGAGCTGCTGGCGGCCGCGCGCGAGGTGTTCCAGGTGCCGGCCGAGCGGGTGGCGCTGAAGTCGCGCGAGCGCGGCAAGGGCGGCAGCAAGTACGGCAGGTTCGAGCAGCGCGGCGAGTTCCTGGTGGTGCGCGAGCATGGCGCGCTGCTGCGGGTGAACCTGTTCGATTACCTGGATACGGGCCTGTTCCTGGACCACCGCCCGCTGCGCGGGGCGATGGCCCAGCAGGCGCGCGGCAAGCGCTTCCTCAACCTGTTCTGCTACACCGGCGTGGCCAGCGTGCAGGCGGCGGTGGCCGGCGCCGATTCCACCACCAGCGTGGACCTGTCCGGCACCTACCTGCAGTGGTGCGCCGACAACCTGGCGTTCAACGGCAAGGGCGGCGCCCAGCACCGGCTGGTGCAGGCCGACGCGCTGACCTGGCTGGAAGCGGAGAAGAACCGCTACGACGTGATCTTCTGCGACCCGCCGACCTTCTCCAATTCCGCGCGCGCCGAGGACTTCGACATCCAGCGCGAGCACGTGCGCCTGCTGCGCGCGGCGGTGGCGCGGCTGATGCCCGAGGGCGTGCTGTATTTCTCCAACAACTTCCGCCGCTTCAAGCTGGAGGAGAACGCACTGGCCGAATTCGCCGTGTGCGAGGAGATCACCGCGCAGACCATCGCACCGGACTTCGAGCGCAACCCGCGCATCCACCGCGCGTGGCGGCTGATGCGTCGCTGAAGCCGGGCGGGGCCGCTTCCTGTAGGTGTAGGAGCGGCTTCAGCCGCGACCGGGTTTACCGGTAACGCCGGGTCGCGGCTGAAGCCGCTTGTGTCTTATGCGGGTATACCGTTGAGGTGAGAGCGGAGTGCGGCAGGCCGCTAAGTCGCAGTGCCTCACGAGCACGAGTAGGAGTCAGGGCCGCCGCACTCCGTTTCTCCTGCCAACCAGCCCGAACAGTTGCCTGAGCCACGAGCTCGAACCTACAAGCATGGGCATCGGCAGGAGATCTCTCGTCCCTGAGTTTACTGCGGAGAACGCCTATGTCTATGCAGCGCTTTGTCGGGATCGATGTCTCCAAGGCCGAGCTGGTCATTCACGTCTTGCCGGAGGGGCTGGCCTGGACTCAGGCCAATACGCCCGAGGGGCACGCCCGCCTGGCCGAACGCCTGGCCTTGCTGGGATGCGAGCGGATCGTGCTGGAGGCCAGCGGCGGCTACGAACGGGCGATATTGCAGGTGCTGGCGCAGGCCGGCCTGCCCGTGGTGCGGCTGTCTGCTCATCGTCCCCGGGCGCTGGCGCACGCGTTGGGGCTCAAGGCCAAGACCGATGCCCTGGATGCGCGGTTGCTGGCTGTGGCGGCCCAGTGCATCCGCGCCGCACCCACCACCACGCTCCCTGCGCCGCTACAGGCGCTGCGCGAACTGCTCCACCTGCGCAGCACCCTGGTCGCCCAGCGCGATGCGCAGCGCAAATGCCTGGCCCACGCCACCTGCGAGGCAGTGCGCCGCCAATGGGGGGAGATGATCGCGCTGCTGCAACAGCGCATCCGTGACGTGTCCCGGCAGATCGCCCAGGCCGGCGCAAGCTGTTCGGACCTGCCCAAACTGCCCGGGCTGGGCCCGATCCTGCGCGCGACCCTGGCCGCTCGGCTCCCTGAGTTGGGCAGCGTGCATCCGCGCAAGATCGCCGCCCTGGTCGGATTGGCGCCGTTCAATCGCGACAGCGGCCGCTGGCGCGGCCAACGGCGCATCCAGGGCGGCCGCGCCGACGTGCGGCGGGTGCTGTACATGGCCACCTGGGCCTCGATCCGCGCCGGCTCCCCGCTGTCCCACGTCTACGCCCGCCTGACCGCCGCAGGCAAACCGGCCAAGGTCGCCATCGTGGCGTGCATGCACAAGTACCTGCGATGGCTCAACGCCATCGCGCGTGATCGAGCGCCTTATGCCCCTCCTGGGATCGCTCCTGCATGACAGTTGACTCCTACAGGGGTGCCGGCAGGCGAAACTGCTGCGCGTGGTGCGGAGGCTCAGCTGTCGCTGTGCTGCGCGACGGTGCGTGTGGTGGCGCGCGGCTGCACCTCGCCGCCCGGCTCGGGTCCGCGCCAGTAGTCCTGGATCTGCAGGATCTGCGGCAGGATCCCGGTGAACAGCCGTACCAGGCGCGGCTCGAACTGGGTGCCGGCCCGCTGCTGGAACAGTTCCATTACTTTCGCCAGCGGCCACGCGTCCTTGTACGGGCGCTGCGTGGTCAGCGCATCGAACACGTCGGCCACGGCCACGATCCGCGCCGACTCCGGGATGTCTTCGCCGGCCAGCCCGGCGGGGTAGCCGTTGCCGTCCCAGTGCTCGTGGTGGTACAGGGCGATCTCGGCGGCCAGCTTGAACAGCGGCGCGTCGCTGTGGCTGAGGATGTCGTAGCCGATCTGCGGATGGCGCCGCATCACCTGCCATTCGTCGGCGTCCAGCGGCCCGGGCTTCTTCAGCACCGCGTCGGGAATGCCGATCTTGCCGGTGTCGTGCATCGGCGCGGCCTGCTCCAGCAGTTCGGCGTCCTCGCGCGGCCAGCCGGCGGCTTCGGCCAACGCGCGCGCGTAGGACGCCATGCGCCAGATGTGGCCGCCGGTGTCGGTGTCGCTGTAGTGGCCGGCCATGCCGAGCATGTGGATCGCGTCGCGGTAGCTGCTGGCCAGGCTGGCGGCGCTGACCAGCGACAGGTGCGTGCGCACCCGCGCGCGCAGGATGCTGGGCGAGTAGGGCTTGGTGATGTAGTCCACGCCGCCGGCGTCGAAGCCGATGCTCTCGTCGGTGGCCTTGTCCTTGCCGGTGACGAAGATGATCGGCACCGACCCGGTGCGCGGATCGGCCTTGAGCGCGCGCGCGACGCTGTAGCCGTCCAGGTCCGGCAGGTCGACGTCGAGCAGGATCAGCGCCGGGCGGTGCTTGAGCGCGCCGCGCAGCGCCTCGTGGCCGTTGGTGGCGAACGCCAGAGCGTAATCCTCGCGCAGGATCTGCCGGATCAGCGCCAGATTGCTCGGCTCGTCGTCGACGCACAGGATGAGCTGATGAGGCATCGTCTTCTCTCGTCCGTTGGCGACCGTCGTCGTTGGCACCGGCATGTACGGTGCGCTATGGGGTCTGATCGGCCTGCCATTGCCTAACTTTAATCTCCGCCTCGCGGAACGCGAAGCCGTCCAGCAGGCGCCGCAGTTCGCCGACCATCGCCGAGGGCAGCGTCGGCGCCAGCGCGTGCAGCACCCGCTCGATGCGGTCCGGGTCGTCGCTGTCCAGCACCTCGAGCAGCTGCTGCAGCCGCGCATGCAGCGATACGGCGGACGCCGCCTGCGGCGCCGGCGCCTCGGCGGCGGCTTGCGGCGCGGCGGCGGCGAAGCGCCGGATCGCCTCGGCGGTGGCGGCCATCGCATCGCCCAGCGCGGCCAGCGCCGCCGCGCCGCGCTGCGGATCCTCGACCAGCTGTTCCTCCACCCGCTGCGCCGCCGCGGTCAGCGCCGGCAGCGCCAGCGAACCGGCCGAGCCGCGCAGCTTGTGCGCATAGGAGATCGCGCGCGCCTGCTCGCCGCCGCGCAGCAGCTCGCCGATCTCGTCCGCCGGCCGCGGCGTTTCCTGCAGCAGCTTGAGCAGATAGCGCTGGTAGGGCTCGCGTTCGCCCCACAGCCGTTGCGCCTGCCCGGCGTCGAGCAGTTCGGGCGCATCGCTGCGCCACTGCGCCGGGTCCGGCGATGCAGCCGGCGGCGCCACCGGCAGCGGGGCCGCTGCGGCCACGTCGATCGCCGTGGCGAGCGACAACGGCAGGAACTGGCGGATGATCGCGATCAGTTCCTCGACCTGGAACGGCTTGGCCACGAACCCGTTCATGCCGCTGGCCAGCGCCTGTTCCTGCTGCTGGCGGTACGCGCCGGCGGTCAGCGCGATCACCGGCAGGTCGGCCAGGCGCGGATCGGCGCGCAGCCGGCGGGTGGCCTCGTAGCCGTCCAGGGTCGGCATCTGCACGTCCATCAGCACCAGCTGGAAGCGGCTGGGATCGCGCTGCAGCCGCGCCAGCGCCTGTTCGCCGTCGTGCGCCAGTTCCACCAGCGCGCCTTCGCCTTCCAGGATGCGCTGCGCCACTTCGCAGTTGATCTCGCTGTCGTCGACCAGCAGCAGGCGCGCGCCGGCCAGGCGCGGGGAGCCGTCGCCGCTGACGATCGGCGGCGGCCCGTCGCCGCGGCGGCGCGCGGCCAGCGCGGCGATGGTGCGCGACAGCGCCGAGGCGGTCACCGGCTTGGTCATCACCGCATCGACCTGGCTGTGGCCGGGCTGCTGTTCCAGCAGGCGGCGCTCGTAGGCGGTGACCATCACGATGATCGGCTGCCGGCCCGGCGCGGTCTGCTCGCGGATGCGCTGGGCCACGCTGAGCCCGTCGATGTCCGGCATGCGCCAGTCCAGCAGGATCACGTCGAAGCCGTCGCGCTCCGGGCCGGCCGCGGCGATCGCGGCCTGGCCCGACGCCACCGCCTCCACCTGCCAGCCGAAGCCGCTGGCGATGGTGGCCAGGTTGCTGCGCACCAGGTCGTGGTCGTCGGCGATCAGCACCCGGCGCGGCTCGCTGGCCTCGGTCTCGGCGCTCGGCGCCGGCGCCGGTTCGAAGTTGATCGCGAAGTAGAAATCGCTGCCGCGGCCCGGCGCGCTTTCCACCTCCAGCTGCCCGCCCATCAGTTCCACCAGCCGCCGGCTGATGGTCAGGCCCAGGCCGCTGCCGCCGTAGCGGCGGCTGGTGGAGGTGTCGGCCTGCAGGAACGGCGAGAAGATCACGCTCTGCTTGTCGCGCGCGATGCCGATGCCGGTGTCGCGGACCGAGAAGAACAGCTTGATCTTGCCGCTCTCGCCGCTCTGGAAGCGGCGCACCGACAGCGCGATCTCGCCGCGCTCGGTGAACTTGATCGCGTTGCCGACCAGGTTGATCAGCACCTGGTTCAGGCGCAGCGCATCGCCCTTGAGCCAGCGGCAGCCCGGCGGCAGCGGCTCGACGATCATCTCCACCGGCTTGGCGTTGATCGAGGAGGTCATCAGCGCGGCGATGTTGTCAAGCAGCTGGTTCAGGTCGAACGCCTCGCATTCCAGGTCGATGCGCCCGGACTCGATCTTGGAGAAGTCCAGGATGTCGTTGATGATCTCCAGCAGCGAGCGCGCCGACAGGTCGATCTTCTGGATCATGTCCTTGGCCGCCTGCGGCAGCTCGCTGCGCTGCAGCAGGTAGAGCATGCCCAGGATCGCGTTCATCGGCGTGCGGATCTCGTGGCTCATGTTGGCCAGGAAATCGCTCTTGGACTGGTTGGCGGTCTCGGCCGCGTCGATCGCCAGGCGCAGCTGGCGCTCGCGGCGCTTCTGTTCCGACAGGTCCACCGCGATGCCGAGGTAGCCGATCACCTGCTCGTTGTCGTCGCGCAGCGTGCTCACCGTCAGCAGCACCGGGAAACGCCGGCCGTCCTTGCTGACGTAGGTCCACTCCTTGGTGTCGCTGCGTCCCAGCGTGGACAGCGCCACCACCGCCTCGAACGACGGCGCCACGCTCATGCCCGACTGCGAGGCCATCGCCTCGGCGCGGCGCGTCAGCTCTTCCGTGTCCAGGAACAGGCGCGTGGCCTTGCGCCCGATCATCTCGTGCGCCGCATAGCCAAGCATGTTCTCGGCGGCGGGGTTGAACAGGGTCAGGGTGCCCTCCGGATCGGTGGCGATGATCGCGTAGCCGGCATGCGCCAGGATCGCGCGCTGCAGCGCCGAATAGGTCACCAGCTCGCTGGTGCGCTGCGCGACCTGCTGCTCCAGCGTGGCGTTGAGTTCCAGGATCCGCGCCTCGGCGCGGACCCGGTCGGAGACGTCGTGCAGCAGGTGCGAATGGCCCACGCCATTGCCGGCGTCGTCCAGGATCGGCGAAGCGCTGGCCAGCACGCTGACCAGATGCCCGTCGCGGTGCCGCAGCTGCCGCACCTGCGAACCGCCGCTGCCGCTGCCGTCGGTCCGCGTGTGCCGCACCTGCGCGCCGAGCAACTCCTGCAGCGGCTGGCCGATCGCATCGGCCGCGGCGTGGCCGAAGATGCGCTGGGCGGCGGGGTTCCAGTGGGTGATGCGGCCCTGCAGGTCCTCGGCGACGATCGCCTCGCTGGAGTTGCCGACCAGCGCCGCCAGCTGGGTCTGCTCGCGCAGGATCTGCAGGTGCCGCGCGCGCCCGGTCAGGTACAGGTACAGCAGCGCCGCCAGCAGCGCGGCGATCGCCGCGACCAGCAGCGCCGCCAGCGGCGGGGAGATCTGGTTGAGCGACTGCACGAAACGCGGCGTGGCCTGGGCGCGGAACAGCCACTGGCGGCCGTACAGGGACAGCACGCGCTCGGCCTGCAGCCCGGGCACCACGCGGCGCGAGGCCTGCTCGCTGCCGCGGTAGAACGGCGCGTCCGGCGTCTGGCGGTCGGCCAGGGTCAGCAGCAGTTCGCCGCTGTGGTCGGGCGAGGAGGCCAGCACGTCGTCGATGCTCAACGGCGCATAGGCCCAGCCGGTGGTGGCCTGCCAGCGCTGCGCCGGCGTCTGCAACGGCAGCCCTTCGCGGTAGATCGGCAGCAGCAGCAGGAAGCCGCGATGGCCCGAGCCCGGGTTCTGCACCAGCCGGATCGGCCGGCTGATGGTCGGCTTGCCGGACATCGCCGCCTCGATCGCGGCCTGGCGCCGGGTCGGCTCGGAGGCGATGTCGAAGCCCAGTGCCGGGCTGTTGCGCCCGGCCGGCTGGATGTACAGGATCACGAAGCGGTCGCCGTCGTGCGGCTGCAGTTCGTTCACGCGCAGCTCCGGCGCGCCGTCGCGCCGCGCCGCTTCCAGAAACGCCGCTTCCTCGGCGCGCGGCACCCGGCGCACGTAGCCGAAGCCGCGCACGCCCGGGAACTCGCGGTGGTATTCGCGCGAGTAGCTGTACTGCTCGAAACGCTGGCGGGAGATGTTGTCGCCGGCGGCGGCGATCACCGCGCCGCGCGCGCCGCGCAGGCCGTGCTCGTAGATGTCCAGGCGTTGCTGCAGTTCGTGCGCCACGTGCGCGGTCAGCTGCTGGAAGCGGTCCTGGCGCTGCTGGCGGTTGTGTTCGTGCAGGCTCAGCCCGAGCAGCAGCGCGGCCAGCAGCCCGATGCCCAGCACCAGCGCCGCCGCGGTGGTCGCCGAACGGGCGCTGCCGAGGGTCGGGGTCCAGCGGTTTTTCGACATGTGCCGCTTCCTTTGGCCAACGGTGCCGCCGCGCGCAACCCAGGCGCTCCGGTTCGCGCTGCGACGTCCGCGCGGCGAATGTCCCGGCGTTCACCGAGGCGCTTCACGCTAGCGCGATCCATCCGCATGCACCAGCCCCGGTGATGCGCTGCACGGTGGGCGACCCATCGTCTGCTGCGGCGACGCTGCGACCTTTACGGAAGCGCCGTGACGGCCGCGTGCAGCGCAAGGCCGATCAGACCGCCGACCAGGGTGCCGTTGAAGCGGATGTACTGCAGGTCGCGGCCGACGCTCAGTTCCAACTGCTCGACCAGGTGACGCTCGTCCCAGCCTTTCACGGTCTGCGCGATGTGTTCGGTGACGCCGCTGCGCAGACGCTGGGTGAGCTTTTCCGCGCCGGCCAGCATGTGCTGGTTGAGCGCCTCGCGCAGGCCGCTGTCCTGGCCCAGCGACTGGCCCAGCGCGGTCAGCGAGCGCTGCAGATGCTGCACCAGCACGCCGTCCTGGCGCGACAGATCCAGGCGCAGGCTGGCGTGGATCTGGTCCCACAGGCCCTGCACGTAGTCCTGCAGGCCGGGATGCTCGATCAGCCGCTGCTTCATCGCCTGCAGCTTGTCGGCGGTGGCCGGATCGTGGCGCAGGCGTTCGATGTAGCCGCCCAGCCAGCGCTCGTAGTCCTGGCGCAGCGGGTGCTGCGGCTGCGACAGCACGTCGTGCAGTTCCTCGAGCATGGCGCGCGCCAGGCGCTCGGCGAGCGTGTCGGCGATGCCCTCGACCGGCTTGACCCATTCCACCGTGCCGACCAGCTTGGGCCATTCGCGGCGCGCGTACTTGACGATCATCGCCGATACCCGCTGCTTCACCGCCTCGTCGTCCAGATGCCGCGCCAGGCGGGTCAGCGCTTCGTCGAGCAGCGCCTGGTGGCGGCCGTCGGCGGTCAGCAGGCCCAGGATCTCCCCGGCGGTGGCGGCGGCGTTCCATTCGCGCAGGCGGCCGATCACGAAGCCCTGGATGCCGCGCCGCACCGCCGCTTCGTCGAGCAGGTCCAGCGCCTGCAGCGCCCAGCCGCGCGCCATTTCGGCCAGCATCCGCGATTGCACCGGTTCGGCCAGCCACTGGCCCAGGCGCGCGGCCGGGTCGAACAGCTTGAGCTTGGCCAGCAGCGTGGCCGGTTCCAGGAAGTGGTCGCGCACGAACACCGCCAGGCTGTCGGCGATGCGCGCCTTGCCATGCGGAATGATCGCCGTGTGCGGAATCGGCAGGCCGAGCGGATGGCGGAACAGCGCCACCACCGCGAACCAGTCGGCCAGCGCGCCGACGGTGGCCGCCTCGCAGAACGCGCCGACCCAGGCCCACGCGCCTTGCTGGCCCATCAGGTGGCTGAGCAGGAAGCCGGCCAGCATCGCCAGCAACAGCAGCGCGGCGAGCAGTTTCATGCGCCGCAGCTGCGCACGGCGCGGATCGGGCGGCGTGGAGAAATCGGAGGAAGCGCTCATGCGCGAAGTGTACGCAACGGCCGTTAGCGCGGCTTCATGGCGGCAGCGCATGCGTGGCCCGCCGCGACGGGGCAGGGCCGTCTACGGCCGTTGGAAGGCACTGCGCATTTCGCACGCTCCTCCCGCTTGCGGGAGGGCAGGGGAACGTACCTCCTGATATGGCGCAACGCGGTCTGCGCGGATTGGCCGTGCCCGCGCTGGCGCTACCGGGTGCCGATGCGACGCAGCGCGCCATGCGACATGCCGCTACGTCGTTCCGGCCCAGCCGCATGACGCGGATCGCCCGACCAGCTGCAGCGCGACGCGGTTCACCGGCGCGCCAGTGCGCACGCCGTTCCGGCCCGCGCACAGGGATCCGCCGCCACGATCAAGCGGGCAGCCCTTCGCGCAGCTGTGCCAGCTCGGCACGCAGCGCCTGGTTCTCGGCGGTCAGTTCGTCCACGCGCCGACGCAGCGCCTGCAGTTCGTCGCCGGCCTCGTGCGTATCGGAAGCGGTAGCGGCATCGGCATCGGCCGCAGGCGCCTGGCGCGGCCTGCGCCTGGATTCGCGGCCGCGCTTGGCCGCCTGCCTGAGTTCGTCCTTGCCGGCCATCGCCGCGGCGCGCTGTTCCGCCTCGGGCAGGCTGGCCACCGCGGCGGCGGCATTGATCGAGATCGCCCCCGACTTGACCGCCGCCACCACTTCCGGCGCGGCCTGCTTCTGGATCTTCTCGATCTGCACCACCTGGCTGTTGCTCAGGCGTGCGGCACGCGCCAGCTCGGCGCGGCTCAGCGGCGCGACGGCCGGGGCCGCCTCGGCCGTGCCGTCCCGGGCGGCCGAGGCGTCGGCCGCGGCCCAGGGCGCCTCGTCTCCGTCCCTGGCATCGTCGTGCGCGACCGGCGCGTCGGCGCGGCTGCGGCGCGCGCCCAGGATCTCGCGCTTGCGCAGCGCGAGCACGCCGCGCTGGAAGTCCGACACGCTGCGCCGGCCCAGGTGCTGGTCGATCATCCACAGGTGCACGTCCTCGATGCTGCGGAAGCGGCTGTTCTGCACGGTGTGGAACGGCAGCCCGTGCTTCTGGCAGATGCCATAGCGGTTGTGGCCGTCGACGAGGATGTCGCCCCACAGCACCAACGCATCGCGGCAGCCCTCGGCGAGCAGGCTGCGCTCCAGCGCCGCGTACTCGTCGGCGGTGAGCGGATCGATGTAGGCCTGGAGGTCTTCTTGGACGACGATGTTCATCAGCGGGCACGGCACGAGGTTGCAGCGGGGGCGGCATTGTAGTGACTTGCGCGCGCCAATGCGTCCGGCGCTGCGCCGTCGACGCTGCGCCGGGAGCAGTGTTCGGCGTCGCGCCGGGACCGACCGGTGCTACCGGCCACGGCGTCGTGGGCCGGTGCCATGCCGGGTCTGTTGTAATGCGCGACCCTTGCCGCCGAACCTCGCCATGCCCGTTTCCGCAACAGCCCGCCGCCGTGGGTGCCTGCTCGCCGCGATCGCGGCCACGATCGCCGCCGGGCTGGCGTCGCGGCAGTTCCCGTGGCTGTTGCCGGCGTGGCTGGGCAAGTTCCCCGGCGACGCATTGTGGGCGCTGATGGTGTACCTGGGCCTGGCGCTGCTCGCGCCACGGGCGCGGCCATTGCCGCTGGCGGCGGTGGCGCTGGCCGCGTGCTGGCTGGTGGAAGCTTCGCAGCTGTACCGCGCGCCCTGGATCGTTGCGTTGCGCGCCACCGCGCTCGGGCACCTGGCCTTGGGCTCGACGTTCGTGTGGATGGACCTGTTCGCCTATGCGGTGGGCGTGGCCGCCGGCGCGGGCCTCGACCGGCGCTGCGCGCGCCGATGAACGCGGTCAACGATCCGAGGAAAACCATCACCGACGCGCTGGCCGCCGGCTTCGCGACGCATGGGTTTGCGTTGAAGCGCGGCCGCTCGTTCGAGAAAGCCGGTGCCGACGGCCTGCTGTATCGCTACAACGTCAACCTCTCGAAAAGAAAGGGCTGGCACTCGTTGCACCTGACGCTCGAGGTGCTGGACCGGGCATTGATGGCCGAGGTGAACCGCATCCTGGCGCGGGTGCTGGACGACGACGCCTACGACTATCCGGACAACTGGTCGCGGGAGATCGTGGAGGCAACCAAGGCCTGCCGGATCCGCAACCAGGTCGTGGCCGGGCTGACCGATTGGCGCGAACTGAGAAACGCAGGCGAGAGCCCGCAGGACTTCAATGGCCGCTTTTCGCTGTGGTTGCATGCGTTCGACGAAATCGGAGAACGGGCCGACTGGCGCGAACAGCTGTCCACCAGTATCGAACTGTCCGTGCGTTGGTTCGAACAGGCCGGTACCCGGGAATGGATCATCGAAAACGCCGAACTGCCGGCGCTGTACCTGCTCAAGCGCCAGGGCCGTGACCGGGAACTGGCGGAAAAATACGCGTACCTGCAGCAGCGCGTCGCGGACCCCAAGGAACTCGCGCTGTTCTACCAGTACCTGAACCTCTGAGCGGCGATCAGAAGGGTGGGGCCGCCGCGCCGGCGCGACGCGGCTGCACCGTTCAGTCGACCACCACCTCGCTGATCTGCATCACCGGGCTCAGGTCGGTGTAGTTCTTGATGTCGCCGAGGATCTCCTCGGCGTGCGGGCCGAAGCCGGCCAGGAACGCTTCCACCGAGTCGCTGAAGATGTGGCACATGCCGACGTAGGTCGGATCGCTGCCGGGAGTCCCGCCCGACAGCCCCTTGTCCACCGTGTAGCGCTTGCAGGCCTGGCCCATGCGCGCCTGCAGCAGCGGCATGTGCGTGTCGCGGTAGTAGTCGTGGTCGAAACGCGCGCCCGGCGTGTACGGATACATCACGCTCACCTTGATCATGCCGCTGCTCCTGTCGGTGGTACCGCGAAGGTGGCGCAAGGCTAGCACCGGCCGCCGGTGCCGATAAGTGCCGTGTCAGGCCGGGGCGAGCCGGTGTTGGCCGGGGCCGGCCCAGGAGATCCGGAGGAAGCTGCCGTGCAGCAGGCCGATGTCGCGCAGGTACGCGAACACTTCCGCCGGGCACCACTCCCTGCCGTCGGCGAAGGCCACGCCCAGCTCGCGCAAGGCCGCGAACGCGCGCGCCTTGTGCGCGTCGTCCGGCACCGCCAGCGACCATTCGTCCTCGCGTGCCTGCGCGGCGAATCCAAGCGCCGCCAGCGCGGCGTGCAGCCGGCGCTCCGGCGCCCTGACCCGGATCCAGGCGTCGTCGGCCTTTTCCACATACGCGATGGCTTGCTCATCCATGGACTGTCGACGCTCCTGTGGCATGGCGGTTGCTGGCGCGGACCGGCGAATGCACGGCGCGCCGCGAGTGGGCACCGACGCGGCTCATTGCATCGTCGGCATCGCGAATTCGGCGCCGCGCGCGGCGTCGGGCCAGCGCGCGGTGACGGTCTTGAGCCGGGTGTAGAAGCGTACCCCGTCCGGGCCGTGCACGTGCAGCGGACCGAACAGCGAGCGTTTCCAGCCGCCGAAGCTGTGGAACGCCATCGGCACCGGGATCGGCACGTTGATCCCGACCATGCCGGCGCGCACGCGATGGGCGAAGGCGCGCGCCGCGCCACCGTCGCGGGTGAACACCGCCGCGCCGTTGCCGTACTCGTGCGCGTCGACCAGTTGCAGCGCCGCCTCGGCGTCGGCCACGCGGACCACGCACAGCACCGGGCCGAAGATCTCCTCGCGGTAGATGCGCATGTCGCTGCGCACGTGGTCGAACAGGCTGCCGCCGAGGAAGAAGCCGTCGGGGTGCCCCGGCACCTGCGCGCCGCGGCCGTCGACGGCCAGCGTGGCGCCCTCGGCGACGCCGCTGTCGATGTAGCCGCGCACCCGTTCGCGGTGCGCGGCGCTGACCAGCGGGCCCATGTCCGGTTCGTCGCCGCCGGCGCCGAGGGTCAATGCGGCCACGCGCGGCGCCAGCCGGGCGACCAGCGCGTCGGCGACGGCGTCGCCCACGCATACCGCCACCGAGATCGCCATGCAGCGCTCGCCGGCCGACCCATAGCCGGCGCCGAGCAGCGCCGAGGCGACGTCGTCCAGGTCGGCGTCGGGCAGCACCACCAGGTGGTTCTTGGCCCCGCCCAGTGCCTGCACCCGCTTGCCGCGCGCGCTGCCCTGCGCGTACAGCGCCTCGGCCACCGGGGTGGAGCCGACGAAGCTCAGCGCCTGCACCTGCGGATGCTCGAGCAGCGCGTCCACCGCCGCCTTGCCGCCGTGGACCACGTTGAACGCGCCGTCGGGCAGGCCGGCCTCGTGCAGCCACTGCGCCAGCAGCAGCGACGCCGACGGATCGCACTCGGACGGCTTGAGCACGAAGCTGTTGCCGCAGGCCAGCGCCACCGGCAGCATCCACAGCGGCACCATCGCTGGGAAGTTGAACGGGGTGACGCCGGCGACCACCCCCAGCGGCGCGTACTCGCTCCACGCATCCACGCCGCGGCCGACGTCGATCGAATGCTCGCCCTTGAGCAGGTGCGGGATGCCGCAGGCGAACTCGACCACCTCCAGCCCGCGGGTGACCTCGCCGCGCGCATCGGACAGCACCTTGCCGTGCTCGGCGCTGATGCAGCGGGCGAGGGCGTCGGCGTGGCGCTCGAGCAGCTCGCGGAAGCGGAACATCACCCGCGCGCGGTGCAGCGGCGGGGTCG
Source organism: Xanthomonas sp. (assembly GCF_017163755.1). Classification (GTDB taxonomy): domain Bacteria; phylum Pseudomonadota; class Gammaproteobacteria; order Xanthomonadales; family Xanthomonadaceae; genus Xanthomonas_A. The sequence continues at coordinate 264,160 of NZ_JAFIWC010000001.1, read as the reverse complement.
CGGCCCAGGCCGGAAGGGCCTGCGCCGCGGCGGCGACCGCGGCGTCCACTTCGGCATGGCCGCCCATCGGCACGCGCCGCGCGACCGCGCCGGTGGCCGGGTCGAACACGTCGGCGAACGCGCCGCGCGCGTCGCCATCGACGCGGCGGCCGCCGATCCAGTGGGTGAGGGTATGGCGGGTCATCGTCGAAGCTCCTGGAAAGAGGCTCAGCCCAGCGCGTCCAGCGGCCGCACGAACTCCTGCCCGAGCGCCTGCGCCACCGCACGGTGGGTGAGCGTGCCGGCGTGCACGTTGAGGCCGTTGCGCAGGTCCTGGTCGTCGCGCAGCGCCTGCAGGCCGTGTTCGGCCAGCTGCAGCACGAACGGCAAGGTGGCGTTGGTCAGGGCGAAGGTGGAGGTGCGCGCCACGCCGCCGGGCATGTTGGCCACGCAGTAGTGGACGATGCCGTCGACCTCGTAGGTCGGGTCCTGGTGGGTGGTGGCGCGGCTGGTCTCGAAGCAGCCGCCCTGGTCGATCGCCACGTCGACCAGCACCGAGCCGGGACGCAGCAGCGCCAGCTGCGCGCGCGACACCAGCTTGGGCGCGGCCGCGCCGGGGATCAGCACCGCGCCGATCACCAGGTCGGTATGCGGCAGGCGTTCCTCGATCGCGTCCTGGGTCGAATACAGCGTGGTGAGCTGGTGGCCGTACAGCTCGTCCAGGTACTTGAGCCGGTCCAGCGAGCGGTCGAGCACGGTCACCCGCGCGTTCAGGCCCATCGCCATGCGCGCGGCGTTGAGGCCGACCACGCCGCCGCCGATCACCAGCACCTCCGCCGGCTTGACCCCCGGCACGCCGCCGAGCAGCACGCCGGAGCCGCCTTGCGCCTTCTCCAGCGCATGCGCGCCGGCCTGGATCGACATGCGCCCGGCCACCTCGCTCATCGGCGCCAGCAGCGGCAGCCCGCCGTGGCCGTCGGTGACGGTCTCGTAGGCGATGGCGGTGCAGCCCGAGCGCAGCAGCGCGGTGGCCTGGGCGGGGTCCGGCGCCAGGTGCAGATAGGTGAAAAGCAGCTGTCCCGGGCGCAGCATCGCGCATTCGTCCGGCTGCGGCTCCTTGACCTTGACGATCATCTGCGCCTGCGCGAACACGCTGGCGGCATCGTCGGCGATGCGCGCGCCGGCGCGCTCGTAGGCCGCATCGGTCAGGCCGATCGCCTGGCCGCCGTCGCGCTGCACCAGCACCTGGTGCCCGCGCAGCACCAGTTCGCGCACCCCGGCCGGGGTCAATCCGATCCGGTACTCGTGGTTCTTGATCTCCTTCGGAACGCCGATCAGCATGAGCTGTCACTCCAGGCAAACGGCGCGCGTGGGGAACGCGACGGGGTGGTTGGGAAAGAGGCGGTGTCGGGGCGAATCAGGGCGTGCTGCCGATCATGTCCGCCAGCACCGCGAAGATGCGGTCGATGTGCTCGCGCTCGACGATCAGCGGCGGCGACAGCGCGATGGTATCGCCGGTGACGCGGATCAGCAGGTCGGCGTCGTGGAAGCAGCGCTCGAAGATCTCGTAGGCGCGCGCGCCGGGCGCGCCGTCGCGCGGGGCCAGCTCGATCGCCCCGATCAGGCCGAAGTTGCGGATGTCCACCACGTGCGGCAGGCCCTTCAGCGCGTGGATCGCCTGCTGCCAGTAGTCGCCCAGCTCGATCGCCCGCTCGAACAGGTTCTCCTCGGCGTAGGTGTCCAGCGTCGCCAGCGCCGCGGCGCAGGCCAGCGGATGGCCGGAGTAGGTGTAGCCGTGGAACAGGTCGATGACCCCGTCCGGGCCATGCGCGAAGGCATCGTGGATGGCGTGCGAGACGAACACCGCGCCCATCGGCACGCAGCCGTTGGTCAGGCCCTTGGCGGTGGTGATCAGGTCCGGGGTGACGCCGAATCGCTGCGCGGCGAAGGCGTTGCCGACGCGGCCGTAGCCGGTGATCACCTCGTCGAAGATCAGCACGATGCCGTGCCTGTCGCACAGCTCGCGGATGCGTTGCAGATAGCCGTGCGGCGGCAGCACCACGCCGGCCGAGCCGGAGATCGGTTCGATGATCACCGCGGCGATGGTCGAGGCGTCGTGCAGCGCGACCAGCCGCTCCAGGTCCTCGGCCAGTTCCGCGCCGTGCGCCGGCAGGCCCTGCGAAAACGCGTTGCGGCCGATGTCCAGGGTGTGCCGCAGGTGGTCCACGCCGGGCAGCAGCGGGCCGAACCACTTGCGGTTGTTCGGCAGCCCGCCGACCGAGATGCCGCCGAAGCCGACCCCGTGGTAGCCCTTCTCGCGGCCGATGAACCGCGTGCGCTGGCCTTGCCCGCGCGCGCGGTGGTAGGCCAGCGCGATCTTCATCGCCGTGTCCACCGACTCGGAGCCGGAGTTGGTGTAGAACACGTGGTCCAGGCCCGGCGGCGCTAGTTCCACCAGGCGCTCGGCCAGCACGAACGGCAGCGGCGAGCCCATCTGGAAGGTCGGCGCGAAATCCAGCGTGGCGATCTGCCGGGATACCGCCTCGACGATGCGCGGCCGCGCGTGCCCGGCATTGCAGCACCACAGGCCGGCGGTGCCGTCCAGGATGCGGCGCCCGTCCGCGCTGCGGTAGTGCATGCCCTCGGCCGAGACCAGCATCCGCGGCCGCGCCTTGAACTGGCGGTTGGCGGTGAACGGCATCCAGAACGCGTCCATCGCCTCCGGCGCCCGCGTGGCCTGGGCGGCGTAGTGGTCGGCCAGCGCCTGGGAGGAGGGGGGCTGAGGGCTCATCACAGGCTCCGCGCGACAGGGGTGTTGAAAAAACTTTACACCAACCGCGCCTCGCTGGCGCCTGTCGGGCCGCAGCCGATGGGCGCGGGCGCATCGGTACCGGCGCAAGGCGATTCCGCGGCGCAGGGCCGTGTGAAGAGCGTGCCGCCCACGGCGCCGAGCGGCTGCGGACGCGCGGAGTGTTGCCCGCCGTGCCGGCGGCGTGCCGGCAAATTGACCGCCGGGACGGGGCGTGTAAAGTATCCGGCAACACTGGCCAGGCTCTCGTCACGCACGCGATGGATATCGGCGCACGCCTGCAACGGGTCCGCACCGCCCACGGCCTGAGCCAGCGTGAGCTGGCCAAGCGGGTCGGGGTGACCAACAGCACCATCTCGCTGATCGAACAGAACAAGGTCAGCCCGTCGGTCAGTTCGCTGAAGAAGGTGCTCGACGGCATTCCGATCTCGCTGGCCGATTTCTTCACCCAGGACCTGGACATCGCGCCGGATGCGCCGTTCTACCGTGCCGAGGAACTGCCCGATGTCGGCAACGACGGCATCCACTATTTCCTGGTCGGGCGGTACCGTCCGCAGCGGCAGATGTGCATCCTGCGCGAGGTGATGCCGCCGGGCAGCGACACCGGCGCGACGATGCTGGCGCACGAGGGCGAGGAGGGCGGCGTGGTGGTGGCCGGGGAGGTCGAGGTCAGCGTCGGCGCGCAGGTACGCGTGCTGCGCGCCGGCGACGCCTATTATTTCGAGAGCCGCGTACCGCACCGCTTCCGCAACGTCGGCGCGGACGATGCGGTGATCGTCAGCGCGAACACGCCGGCCACGTTCTGAGCCGCACACCCGGACGCGCCGCGCGCGCGCCGGAAAAACGCGCTGCGCCGGCCGCGCAGCCTCCGCTTCGTTCCTTGCTTCCCGGGATCCCACGATGAACGCACCCCGCACCCGCGCCGACTGGCAGGCCCAGGCCGACGCCTTGTCGCTGCGCACCCAGGCCTTCATCGACGGCCGCTACGTCGATGCCGCCTCGGGCAAGACCTTCGCCTGCATCAGCCCGATCGACGGCCGCGTGCTCGGCCAGGTCGCCGACGGCGACGCGCAGGACATCGAGCGCGCGGTCGCCGCGGCGCGGCGCAGCTTCGACGCCGGGCGCTGGGCGCAGGCCAAGCCGGTGCAGCGCAAGAGGATCCTGCTGAAGCTGGCGCAGCTGGTCGAGCAGCATGCCGACGAACTGGCGCTGCTGGAGTCGCTGGACATGGGCAAGCCGGTGCGCGACGCGCGCAGCGTCGACGTGGCCGCCACGGTCCGCTGCATCGCCTGGACCGGCGAGGCGCTGGACAAGCTCTACGGCGAAGTCGCGCCCACCGGCCAGGACGAACTGGGCCTGATCACCCGCGAACCGCTGGGCGTGGTCGGCGCGATCGTGCCGTGGAACTTTCCGCTGCTGATGGCCGCCTGGAAGATCGCCCCGGCCCTGGCCGCGGGCAATTCGGTGGTGCTCAAGCCCTCGGAGAAGTCGCCGCTGAGCGCGCTGCGCCTGGCCGAGCTGGTCGCCGAGGCCGGCATCCCCGACGGCGTGTTCAACGTGGTGCCGGGCTTCGGCAAGCGCGCCGGCGAGCCGCTGGCGCTGCACATGGACGTGGACGGGCTGGTGTTCACCGGTTCCACCGCGGTCGGCCGCCGGCTGCTGCAATGCGCCGGGCTGTCGAACATGAAACGCGCGTACATGGAATGCGGCGGCAAGAGCCCGAACCTGGTGTTCGCCGACGCGCCGGACCTGGAGCAGGCGGCGCAGGCCGCCGCCAGCGCGATCTTCTACAACCAGGGCGAGGTGTGCACCGCCGCGTCGCGGCTGCTGGTGGAGCGCTCGATCAAGGACGCGTTCGTCGCCCGCGTGGTGGCCGCCGGGCGCAGGCTGCAGCCGCGGCATCCGTTCGACGAGGACGCGGCGATGGGCGCGCTGGTGGACGAAGCGCAGACCGAGCGCGTGCTCGGCTACATCGCCCGCGGCAGCGAGGAAGGCGCGCGGCTGCTGCTCGGCGGCAAGCGCGTGGACGTGGTCGCCGGCGGATGCTATGTCGAACCGACCATCTTCGACGAGGTCGGCCACGAGCACACCATCGCCCGCGAGGAGATCTTCGGCCCGGTGCTGTCGGTCATCGCCTTCGACGACGAGGCGCATGCGCTGCGCATGGCCAACGACAGCGACTACGGCCTGGCCGCGGGCGTGTGGACCTCCGACATCGGCCGCGCGCACCGCGTGGCGCGCAAGCTGCGCGCCGGCAGCGTGTGGGTCAACTACTGGGACGGCGGCGACATGACCGCCCCGTTCGGCGGCTACAAGCAATCGGGCAACGGCCGCGACAAGTCGCTGCATGCGTTCGACAAGTACACCGAGATGAAGGCGACGTGGATCAATCTGGCGGGTTGAATTCCTTTTCGGTGCGGCGCGGTTGGAGGGCCCAGCCGACGAGTTCGGCATGCTCGCTCGAGCACCGCGTTCGCGACAGGGCCAGGTTGCGCGACGCTCGACGCCTGCTGGCCTTGCCGATGCGTCTCTTGTTTGTTTGCGAAAGGAGAGGGTCATGGCGGCAGACTGGACGACAGAAAGTTTTCAGGCCCATATCACGGCCGTTTTCGATGATGCCCAAGCCAAGGCGAAGGCCGCGACGACGACCTCCGAAATCGAATCGTTGCGGGACCGGCTCAGCGAGGAGTGGTATGGCGCCAAGCCCGGGGCATTTCTGCCTGGCGAGGTTTTCGGCCGGCTCAATGCACGACTCGGCCAGGTCGGCGATGTCCTGGCAGAACGTTTCGTTGCGCTGAAGGAGCCGGGTGTGGCTATCGCGGCAGAGGACCGAATCGCTATCGAGCGCGATGGCCCTACGCTGGCGAACTTTTTCTATGCGCCGCATTACTCGAACAGCGGCCAGCCATCGGACCCAGAGCGGCGCGAGGCCGCGATCCGATCGGCCGAAGCGCGGTTGGGACTGGCGTTGCCTCAGCCCCTGCGCGATCTCTATGCTCGTCAGAATGGCGGCCACACGGATTTTTTTCTTGCAAGCCGCGACAGCGACCCGCCGTACGAGTTCGTGGGGACGCAGGGCGCAGTCATCCGCCAGGCCTACGACGTCTGGATGGACGTATTGCCGGGAATGGACATCGTGCCGCTCGAGAATCTGGAGACGCTTGGGCATTTCTCCGATGCCACCGATTTCGGCGACGACGACGAATCCTGGCGCAACTACCTTCCCGAGATCGACCGCTTCGTTTCCATCAGCAACCACGGCTTCGATATCTGGCTGTGCCTAGACTATCGGGATGGCAGGCAGGAGCCGAAGGTCGTGCTGTTCGACGACACCCAGGGCGATCGGTCGGGCAAGAACGTCTTCGAATATGCGGCGGCGGATTTTGCGAGCTTTTTCGCGGGACTCAGGCGCCACGCAATCGATGCGCGAAGCGGGCGGAGAATGCGCGGTGTACGCGCGCTGGAAGAGAACGAGTGATCGGCGGGCCCGAGCGAGAGAACGACGAGATGCCGGACGCCCCTGAGGCGGTGGTGCGGGGCGACACGGAAAGCAATGCCAGGTGGATATCGTCTCGGGACCGTCGGCCTCCAACAGAATGCCGTCGTGCCGCAGCTGCCGGGAAGCGCTGCTTCTCTTGAAATAAATGGCGCTTGCATCGCATCGCTTGACAGCGATTGGCGCCCGGACATCACTCCTGCCGTCCCGAGTCCCGCTCAAACCCGCTCGACACGGCAGGCGAAGCAGCCCTGGCGCGCGTTGTGCAGATGCAGGTAGCGCACCTGCGGATCGTCGAACGCACGTTCGATCGCGGCAGCGATCGCCTCGCCGGGGTGCACGTCGGCGGCGACCATCATGTCGGCGGCATCGTAGCCGCGCAGCGAGATCAGCCGCGCGCGGATCGAATCGGGTACCTGGCCCGGCACCGTTGCGGCGGGCTGCGCGTGGCGGCGCACGTAGATCGGGCCCGCGGCGCGATACGGCGAGTCCGCCGGCAGGTGCGGGTAGTGCAGCAGTAGCAGTTCCTCGCCGAGCGCGGCGTCCTGCAGGCTCACCCGGCACGGGAAGCCCCGCGCCTGGTCGGCGATCACGCGGCGCGCGCACCGCGCGTGCAGTTCGGCATCGGACAGGGCGAACAGCGGGGCGAAGGGTGCCGGCGACAGGCCGACGCAGACGAAAGCGGACATGCGGGTGCTCCGGGTGGGAAAGCGCGGAGCATGCCGGTCGCCGGCGCGGCCGGCTGGCCGGATCCGGACGCCACAGCGGAGAGTTGTCACCCCCACGGCACCGGCCCCTGCCAGCGCGGCGGTTGGCGTTGCTGGCGGTTCCCGAAATCGATTGCTGACCGCGCCGCCGTGGCAACGGCGGTGCCGATGCGCAGCGATCGCGCGGCCGGATCCGCGTCAGCGCGGCGCGTAGTCGGCGAAGCTGACCGGGTGCCTGGGGTCGGCGGCGTCCACGCGGTCGGCGTCCTTCACCAGCGCTTCGGCATCCGGTCCCTGATCCGGATTCAGTTCCCAGCGCTGGCGGATGCGCTTGTGGAACAGCCAGGTCTTGCGCTCGGGCACGTAGCGGAAGGTGATGTAGTTGCTCCAGTGCTGGCCGCAGGAGACGCTGTTCTGCACGGTGAAGAACTTGCCCTTGACCGCGAACGGCTCTTCGCTGTCGGTGAACGGGTCGCACTGGCCGCCGTCGTCGTGCTTGAGCACCACGTGGTCGTTGCGTGCGGCCAGCCGGTAGCGGCCGTCGGCCTGCTGCACGAAGATCAGCAGCGGCCGTGCCGGCGCAGGGTCGCGCTCGGCTTCGCCGCGTTGCTGCAGCGCCACCAGGTAGTCGGCGCGGCCGTCGGCGTCCAGGTCGGCGCGCATCTGTGCCAGCGGCAGGTAGCCGGCCGGCAGCTGGCGCAGCACGTCGGCGGGCAGGTCGGCGGCGCATGCGCCGTGCGCGGCGAGCAGCAGGAGCGTGGCGGCGCCGACGCGGAACGGAAGCGGCATGGGAGCATTTCGGATGCGAGGGGGCCGCAAGCCTAACCGACGCGGCGCGGGAATGGCGGGATCGATGGCGCGCCGCGTGCGGTATCCGGCTCAAACCGGTGTTTCCGGTGCCGGGGGGCGCGATGGGCAAGACAGCGTTCTGTGCGCCGAAGGCTCGGCGCGGTCGTGGGAGGAGTCCATCACCGGCGCTACCGGTAGTGCGTCGGGGCTGAAGCCCCTCCTACAGAAAAGCGGTTGCGCCTGAACCGCAAAAGAAAAGCTGCTCTTCTGAAAAAAAGGCGGCCCTTTTGCATCAGATCGCTTGACAGCGATTTGCCCCGGGACATCATCCTGCCGTCCCGAGTCCCGAGTCCCGAGTCCCGAGTCCCGAGTCCCGAGTCCCGAGTCCCGAAATCCTCAATCCCGGCTTCACCGCAACGACACGAACGCCTCCGCCAACCCCTGCACCCGCCCGCAGTCGCGCGCGTCGTAGCCGGGCAGCAGGCCGAGCTCGTGCTGGAAGGCCTCGCTGCGCAGCAGGTCGACGATCGGCGCCAGGCGGCCGCTGTCCAGGCTGTCGCGACGGCACAGGAAGAAATAGCGCTCGCTGGTGATGTGGATGAAGTCCAGGCCGTAGCGCCTGGCCGGCGGTTCCAGGCCCAGCCCGGCGTCGGCCAGCCCGCTGGCGACGTAGGCGGCGACCGCGGCGTGGGTCAGTTCCTCGACGTCGCAGCCGCGCACACCGGCCAGTGACAGCCCCTGTCGCGCCAGCATGCATTCCAGCAGCAGGCGGGTGCCGGAACCGGGCTGGCGGTGGATGAAGCGCACGTCCTCGCGCATCAGGTCGGACAGGCCGAGGATGCGCTTGGGATTGCCGCGCGCCAGCACCAGGCCCTGCGAACGGGTGGCCAGGTGCAGCACGCAGTCGCCGCGCAGGTCCAGGCGGTCGCGGTAGTGCGCGAGCAGCTCGGCCTCCAGTTCGCCGATCGGCAGATGCAGGCTGGCCAGGTCGCAGGCGTCGTTGCGCAGCGCCACCACCGCGTCGTCGGGGCTGCGGTACTTCAGGTCCAGCGGCGCACCGGCCAGCACCATGAAGCGGCGCAGCGTCTCCACGCCGAAGCCGTGCGAGGCGTGCAGGCGCAGCGGCGCGGCCTGCTGGCAGAAGGCGCGTTCCAGTTCCGCCTCCACCTCGGTGGCCAGGCTCTCCAGGGTCGGCGACAGGCGCGCGGCGATGCGCTGCTCGGCCCAGACCAGGCGCTCGCCGATCGGCGACAGCTGCGCGCCGCGCCCGCGCGAGGAGCGCAGCATCGGCTGCCCGAACAGGCGCCGCGCCTCGCGCAGCATGCCCCAGGCGTAGCGGTAGGACAGGCCGGTGCGGCGGCAGGCCTCGGCCAGCGAGCCGCTGCCGCGGATCGCCATCAGCAGCTCCACCAGCCGCGGCGGCAGGCGCTCGCCGGCGGCGGTCTGCAGTTCCCACTGCGGCTGGATCGTGACCTTGTACATGGCGATCCGCGTGGCGTCCCCGGCAATAGGCTTTCAATAGCCGATTATTAGACCATTCGCCGCTCGGCGGCATACCCCGTTCGTACTACTCTCGCCGCGCACCGTACGCGGGCAGGCGCTCGATCACGCAAAAAGACGACATATCGCCAGGGGGAAGACGGGAATGGTCAATTCGGGTAGTACAGCAGGGTCCGTGCAGGCCGTCGAGGGCGGGCTGCTGTCGAAGGAACGCATCATCGCCAGGCCCGGTTTCAACCGCTGGCTGGTGCCGCCCGCCGCCCTGGCGATCCACCTGTGCATCGGCATGGCCTACGGTTTCAGCGTGTTCTGGCTGCCGTTGTCCAAGGCCGTGGGCATCACCCAGTCGCTGGCCTGCCCGGCCGACATGGGCTTCTTCGCCCGCATCGTCTCGGCCAGTTGCGACTGGAAGATCAGCGAACTGCAGTGGATGTATACGCTGTTCTTCGTGCTGCTGGGCTGTTCGGCGGCGATCTGGGGCGGCTGGCTGGAACGCGCCGGCCCGCGCAAGGCCGGCGTGGTGTCGGCGCTGTGCTGGTGCGGCGGCCTGGTGATCTCGGCGATCGGCATCCATTTCCACCAGATCTGGATGCTGTGGCTGGGTTCGGGGGTGATCGGCGGCATCGGCCTGGGCCTGGGCTACATCTCGCCGGTGTCGACGCTGATCAAGTGGTTCCCGGACCGGCGCGGCATGGCCACCGGCATGGCGATCATGGGCTTCGGCGGCGGCGCGATGATCGGCAGCCCGCTGGCCGATGCGCTGATGCGGCGTTTCGCCGGCCCGGATTCGGTCGGGGTGATGGAGACGTTCCTGACCATGGCCGCGCTGTATTTCGTGTTCATGATGGCCGGCGCGTTCGGCTACCGGGTGCCGCCGAGCGGCTGGACCCCGGCCGGCTGGACCGCTCCGGCGGCGAGCAGCAACGCGATGATCACCGCCCACCACGTGCACGTGAAGCGGGTCTGGGGCATCCCGCAGTTCTGGCTGCTGTGGGGCGTGCTGTGCCTGAACGTGTCGGCCGGCATCGGCGTGATCGGCATGGCCTCGCCGATGCTGCAGGAGGTGTTCGGCGGGCGCCTGATCGGCGTGGACGCCGGCTTCGGCGGGCTGGACACCGCGCAGCTGGCCAGCATCGCGGCCATCGCCGCCGGCTTCACCGGCCTGCTGAGCCTGTTCAACATCGGCGGGCGCTTCTTCTGGGCCAGCATGTCCGACAAGCTCGGGCGCAAGAACACCTATACCGTGTTCTTCCTGCTCGGCATCGCGCTGTACTCGGCCGCGCCGTGGGCCGGCAACGCCGGCGGCATCGCGCTGTTCGTCGGCATCTTCTGCGTGATCCTGTCGATGTACGGCGGCGGCTTTGCGACCATCCCGGCCTACCTGGCCGACCTGTTCGGCACGCAGATGGTCGGCGCGATCCACGGCCGGCTGCTGACCGCCTGGGCCACCGCCGGCATCCTCGGCCCGGTGGTGGTCGGCTACATGCGCGAATACCAGCTCGGCCTGGGCCTGCCGCCGTCACAGGTCTACAACACCACGATGTACATCCTGGCCGGCATGCTGGTACTGGGCCTGATCTGCAACCTGCTGGTGCGGCCGGTCGCGGCCAAGCACTTCATGACGGCGGAAGAACTGGCCGAGGAAAAGCGCCTGGCGCACGAGAAGGTCGGCAGCAGCGGACAGTCGGCGCTGCCGGCCGAGCAGATGGCGCTGATCGGCCACGGCGGCAACCCGTTGCTGGTGGCGCTGGCCTGGCTGGCGGTCGGCGTGCCGATGGCCTGGGGTATCTGGATCACCTTGCAGAAGGCGTTCGTGCTGTTCCACTGATCGTCATGGCCACCGCGCATCCTCCCGCACGTTCCCGTCCCGGCGCCGTCGCGCGCGGCGTCCATCGCCAGCGCGGCGGGCGCGGCGCGTCGGCGCAGGACCTGATCGCGGCCGAGGTGCCGGTGGCGTTCGCCTACAACGGCGCGCCGTTCGTGGTGATGATGGCCACGCCCGAGGACCTGGAGGATTTCGCGCTGGGCTTCAGCCTCAGCGAGGGCATCGTCGCGGCGCCGGCTCAATTGCGCGTGGTCTCGGTCGATACCTATCTGGAAGGCGTGTCGCTGGAGCTGGAAATTCCCGCGGCGCAGGCCGCGGCGCTGGCGGCGCGGCGGCGCAACCTGCAGGGGCGCAGCGGCTGCGGGGTGTGCGGCAGCGAGTCGATCGAGGCGGTGCTGCGCGCGCCGGCGCAGGTCGCCGGCGGCCCCGCGGTGGCGGCGGCGGCGTTGGCGCGCGCATTGCGCGAGCTGCGCCGGCAGCAGCCGCTCAATGCGCTCACCGGCGCCACCCATGCCGCCGGCTGGGCCGATGCCGACGGGCGGCTGCGGCTGGTGCGCGAGGACGTGGGCCGGCACAACGCGCTGGACAAGCTGATCGGCGCGATGGCGGTCGCTGCGATCGACCCGCGCAGCGGCTTCGCCGTGGTCACCAGCCGCGCCAGCTACGAGATGGCGATGAAGGCCGCGCAGGCCGGCATCCCGCTGCTGGCGGCCATTTCCGCACCCACCGCGCTGGCGATCTCGCTGGCCGACAGCGCCGGCCTGACCCTGGTCGGCTTCGCCCGCGACCACGATTACGTCGTCTACAGCCATCCGCAGCGCCTGAACCAGGCCGAGCACGCCGGAGAGCCCGCATGAGCAAGAAGACCATCCAGCCTTACAACAACCCCGCCGGGGGCTGGGGCGCGCTGCGCGCCGTCGCCCGGCACCTGATGGAGCAGGACGTGGCGGTGCAGGGGGCCAAGACCCTGTTGCACGCCAACCAGCCCGACGGCTTCGACTGCCCCGGCTGCGCCTGGCCCGACCGCGACCACACCTCGACCTTCGAATTCTGCGAGAACGGCGCCAAGGCGGTGGCCGCCGAATCCACCGCGCGCCGCGCCACGCCGGAACTGTTCGCGCAGTACAGCGTCGCGCAGCTGGCCAAGTACAGCGACTACTGGCTCGAAGGGCAGGGCCGGCTGACCCATCCGCTGCGCTACGACGCGGCCAGCGACCACTACGTGCCGGTGGGCTGGGACGAGGCGTTCGCGCTGATCGCCGGCCACCTGAACGGGCTGGCCTCGCCGGACGAGGCGATCTTCTACACCTCCGGGCGCACCAGCAACGAAGCGGCGTTCCTGTACCAGCTGTTCGTGCGCGAATTCGGCACCAACAACTTCCCGGACTGCTCGAACATGTGCCACGAGCCGTCCGGCACCGCGCTGAAGTCGCAGATCGGCGTGGGCAAGGGCACCGTGTCGCTGCACGACTTCGAACTGGCCGACGCGATCTTCATCTTCGGCCAGAACCCGGGCACCAACCATCCGCGCATGCTCGGCGAGCTGCGCCAGGCGGCCAAGCGCGGCGCGGCGATCGTCTCGTTCAACCCGCTGCGCGAGCGCGGGCTGGAGAAGTTCGCCGACCCGCAGGACAAGCTGCAGATGCTGCACAACGGCTCCACGCGGATCTCCTCGGACTATTTCCAGCTGAAGATCGGCGGCGACCTGGCGGCGGTGAAGGGCATCATCAAGCACGTGCTCGAGCGCGACGCCGAGGCCGCGCGCCAGGCGCAGCCGCGCCTGCTGGACCTGGAGTTCATCACCCGGCACACCGCCAACTTCGACGCGTTCGCCGCCGAGGTGATCGCCGAGCCGTGGGAGGTCATCGTCACCGAATCGGGGCTGAGCGAGGCCGAGCTGCGCCGCGCCGGGGAGATCTACCTGAAGTCCGAGCGGCTGATCGCCTGCTGGGGCATGGGCATCACCCAGCACAAGCATTCGGTGGCGACGATCCACATGATCACCAACCTGCTGCTGCTGCGCGGGCACCTCGGCCGCCCCGGCGCCGGCGCCTGCCCGGTGCGCGGGCACAGCAACGTGCAGGGCGACCGCACGATGATGATCTACGAAAAGCCGCCGGCCGCGTTCCTGGACCGCGTGCAGGAGGTGTTCGGCTTCGCGCCGCCGCGCGAGCCCGGCTATGACACGGTGGGGGCGATCGAGGCAATGCTCGACGGGCGCGCCAGGACCTTCTTCGGCATGGGCGGCAATTTCGCCACCGCCACGCCGGACACCGAGGCCACGCACCGCGCGCTGCGCAGGTGCGATCTCACCGTGCACGTGACCACCAAGCTCAACCGCAGCCACCTGGTGCACGGGCGCGACGCGCTGATCCTGCCGTGCCTGGGGCGCACCGAGATCGATATCCAGCAGGCCGGGCCGCAGGCGGTCACCGTGGAGGACTCGATGAGCATGGTGCACCTGTCGGCCGGCATCAATCCGCCGGCATCGCCGGAGCTGCTGTCCGAACCGGCGATCGTGGCGCGGCTGGCCGAGGCCACGCTGGGCGCGCGCAGCGCGATCCGCTGGCGCTGGCTGGTCGGCGACTACGACCGCATCCGCGACCTGATCGCGCAGGTGTTCGACGACTTCGCCGACTTCAACCGGCGCGTGCGCGTGCCCGGGGGCTTCCGCCTGTCCAACACCGCGCGCGATCGCCAGTGGATCACCCCGGAAGGGCGCGCGGTGTTCAAGGCGCACGCGGTGCCCACCGACAATCCGATCCATCGCGCGCGCCAGGCGCGCGGCGCGCAGCCGGTGTTCACCCTGGCCACCACGCGTTCGCACGACCAGTACAACACCACGATCTACGGCCTGGACGACCGCTACCGCGGCGTGTTCGGCGAGCGCCGGGTGCTGTTCATCAACGCCGAGGACATCGCCGAACTGGGCATGCGCGCCGGCGACTGGGTGGACCTGGAAAGCCTGTGCGAGGACCAGGTGCGCCGCCAGGCCAAGCGCTTCCTGCTGGTCGAATACAACATCCCGCGCGGCTGCCTGGCGGCCTACTACCCGGAGACCAACGCGCTGGTGCCGTTGTCCAGCTTCGCCGACGAGGCGCGCACGCCCACCTCCAAGTCGATCCCGGTGGTGGTGACGCCGCACCTGGCCGAGGTCGCCGACGCGTCGCCGCGCGACATCGGTGTGGCGCTTGTCCGCTGACCCGGCGCTGACCCAGGCGCTGCTCGACGCGCTGGCGCGCGAGCCGGAAGGCGTGTCGCTGGCGCGGCTGTGCAAGCGCCTGGGCGTGCGCATGAGCGTGCTGCTGCGCACGCTGGCCTGGCTGGGCGATGCGACCCTGGACGGGCGGGCCGGGCCGGGCTGGATCCGCGTCGAGCAGCGCGGCGAGCGCGAGGTGGCGACGCTGACCGCGGCCGGGCGCGCGCAGCTGCCGCGTTGAGCGTCGCGGGCGGCGCCAGGTGCGCTGCTCGAGCCTTCCGTGCATCGAAAACGCGCCGAGTCGCCAAGCGATCCGGGCCGTGCGGCGCAGTGGGCGCCGCTGCTGCGCAAGATGAAGGCCGGCCACGTCGTGCGAGCGGCTCCCGACGGCCTTCGGCCATCGGTCGCGACAGGCCGGCGAAGCTGCCGCGATCGACCCGCAGCTGCCCCGGCGCGCTTCAAAAAGGTTCTCGCCACCCGTAGGCGGATGAGAGAAGTCGCTTTTGCGACAGCGCCTCGCGCGCCCAGCGCTGTGCCGTGCTGGTGGTGATGAAGCGTAGCTGCACGCGCCTGCCGCTGCGCGCCGGCGCGGCGCGCATCGGCGTCGTGGACATGGCCTTGCATCCACGGATCGCCATCCAGGCAGCGCGAGCCCCGGCCAGCGATCGGACGTCGATGGCACGCGCAAGTGCCTGCGCCACCGCGGCGCAAGAAGGCGCCATGGTTGCACCGGCAACCGTCGCGCGCATCGCGCGCACTGGCGATGCGCGCGATGCGGCGCCGTTGCCGATCTGCCAGAATCGGCCGGCTTTCCGTCCGAACCCGCGCACATGACCGTTGCCGCATCTTCCGCCACGCCATCCAATTCGCCGCGCCGCGTGCTGCTGGCCAGCCTGATCGGCACCACCATCGAGTTCTTCGATTTCTACATCTACGCCACCGCCGCGGTGCTGGTGTTCCCGACGCTGTTCTTCCCGTCCGGCGACCCGAGCGCGGCGACGCTGCAGTCGCTGGCCACCTTCGCCGTGGCCTTCGTCGCCCGCCCGGTGGGCTCGGCGCTGTTCGGCCACTTCGGCGACCGCATCGGCCGCAAGGCCACGCTGGTGGCGGCGCTGCTGACGATGGGCCTGTCCACGGTGGCGATCGGCCTGCTGCCCAGCTATGCCAGCATCGGCGTGCTGGCGCCGGCGCTACTGGCGCTGTGCCGCTTCGGCCAGGGCCTGGGATTGGGCGGGGAGTGGGGCGGGGCGGTGCTGCTGGCCACCGAGAACGCGCCGCCGGGCAAGCGCGCGTGGTACGGCATGTTCCCGCAGCTGGGCGCGCCGCTGGGGTTCCTGTTGTCGTCGGGCATCTTCCTGCTGCTGGATGCGCTGCTCAGCGACGCGCAGTTCATGGCCTGGGGCTGGCGGATCCCGTTCGTGGCCAGTTCGCTGCTGGTGTTCGTCGGCCTGTGGGTGCGCCTGCGCATCCACGAGACCCCGGATTTCCAGCGCGCGCTGGACCGCAACGAGCGCGTCGGCCTGCCGATGTGGACGGTGGTTTCGCGCCACGCCGGCGCGCTGCTGCTCGGCACGCTGGGCGTGTTCGCCACGTTCGTGCTGTTCTACCTGATGACCGTGTTCGCGCTGGGCTACGGCACGTCGGTGCTCGGCTACAGCCGCGAGCAGTTCCTGCTGCTGCAGATGCTCGGCATCCTGTTCTTCGCCGCCGGGATCCCGCTGTCGGCGGCCTATGGCGACCGCCGCAACACGCGCCTGGCGATGATCGTGGCCAGCGTGGCGATTGTGCTGTTCGGGCTGGGGTTCGCGCCGCTGTTCCAGGCCGGGCAGCCGTGGCAGGTGCTGGCGTTCCTGTCGCTGGGGTTCTTCTTCATGGGCCTGACCTATGGCCCGTGCGGCACGCTGCTGGCCGAGCTGTACCCGGTGCCGGTGCGCTATACCGGCGCGTCGCTGTCGTTCAACCTGGCCGGCATCCTCGGCGCGGCGCCGGCGCCGTACGTGGCCACGTGGCTGGCCAAGACCTACGGCCTGGCCTGGGTCGGCTACTACCTCAGCGCGGCGGCGGCGCTGACCCTGCTGGCGCTGCTGGCCATCCGCGCCGCGCGCCGCTGAGTGGCCGGCGGCGGCGCCGCGGCGGCCTCACCACAGCGCATCGCGCAGCTTGTACCAGGACATCGCCGCGACCAGTAGCGGCATGCGCAGCCAGCGCCCGCCCGGGAACGCGGCATGCGGGATCCGCGCGAAGCGGTCCAGCCGCTGCGACTGCCCGGCGATGGCCTCGGCGATGACCTCGCCGGCCAGGCCGGTGGCGGCCACGCCATGGCCGGAGAATCCCTGCGCGAAGTACACGTTGCTGCCCAGCCGGCCCCAGTGCGGGGCGCGGTTGCGGGTGATGTCGACATAGCCGCCCCACACGTAGTCCAGCTCCACCTTCGCCAGTTGCGGAAACACCCGGCGCATGCGCCGGGTCATCACCTCGCGCAGGCCGCGCGGCGGCAGCGACGAATAGCTGGCGCGGCCGCCGAACAGCAGGCGGTGGTCGCGGCTGAGGCGGAAATAGTCCAGCGCCCAGTTCACGTCGGCCACCGCCATGTCGTTGCCGATCAGTGCGCGCGCCAGCGCCGGGCCCAGCGGGGCGCTGGCGCCGATGTAGGTGCCCACCGGCATCATCCGCGATTCCAGTTCCGGGGCGATGCCGCGCAACCAGGCGTTGCCGGCGACGACGGCGAACTCGCCGCGCGCCTGGCCCAGCGCGGTACGCAGCAGCGGACGCGGGCCGCGCACCAGTTCCAGCACCGGCGATTGTTCGTAGATGCGCACGCCGGCGGCCAGCGCCGCGCGCGCCAGGCCGCGCGCGTAGTCCAGCGGATGCAGGTGGCCGCTGGCCGGGTCGTACATCGCGCCGATGTAGCGCTCGCTCGGCAGCTGCGCATGCAGTTGCGCGCGGTCCCACCATTGCAGCGGATAGTCGTAGCGCTGCGCCATCTCCACGATGCCCGCGCGCAGCGCGCGTTCCTGGCGCGGCTTGATCGCCACGTGGGCATGGCCGTCGCGCCAGTCGCAGGCGATGGCATGGCGCTCGATGCGCTGGCGCAGCCGGCGCATGCCGTCGCGCGAGTAGTCGAACAGGATCCGTGCCTCGTCGGCGCCGAGCAGCCGTTCCAGCACGTGCTGGTCGCAGCCGTAGCCGACGATGGCCTGGCCGCCGTTGCGCCCGGACGCGCCCCAGCCCACGCGCTGGGCCTCCAGCACCACCACCCGGTAGCCGGCCTCGGCCAGCGCAAGCGCCGCGCTGAGCCCGGTGTAGCCGGCGCCGAGAATGCACACGTCGGCCTGCACCTCGCCACGCAGCGGCGGCTGCGGCGGAAACGGGGCGGCGCTGTCGGTGTACCACGAGGAGCCGAGAACCTGAGCGCCATGTCCGATCGTCACGATGAGTTGCAACGCGCGTCCAGCCCCCCCGGTCCCTGGTCCCCGGTCCCGGCTCAACATTCACACCGTCCGCAAATACCACCGATAGTCCAGGTCGCTCACCTGCGCGTGGAAATCCAGCATCTCGCGCCGTTTCTGCTGGCCGTAGACGTGGCGGAAGCGTTCGCCGAAGTGCTCGGCGGCGAACGCGCTGGACAGGAAGCGCTGGATCGCGCCGCGCCAGTCCGGCTCGCGCGGCGTGGTCTGCGCGTAGGCGTTGCCGCTGACCGGCGCGCCGGGGTCCAGGCGCTGCCGCAGGCCCAGTTCGATGCCGGCCAGCACCGCCGCGGCGACCAGGTAGGGATTGGCGTCGGCGCCGGCGATGCGGTGTTCGATGCGGGTGTTGGCCGGGTCGCTGTGCGGCACGCGCATCGCCACGGTGCGGTTGTTGAAGCCCCAGCTGTCGTTGAGCGGCACGAAGGCGTTGGGCACGAAGCGCCGGTAGCTGTTGGCGTGCGGGGCGAACAGCAGCAGGCTGTCGTCGGCGCTGCGCTGCAGGCCGCCGATGGCATGGCGCAGGGCGTCGGCCGGGGCCTGTTCGGTGCCGGCGAAGACGTTGCCGCCGGTTTCGTCGAGCAGGCTCACGTGCAGGTGCAAGCCGCTGCCGGACTGCTCGGCGAACGGCTTGGCCATGAAGCTGGCGAGCAGGCCCTGCTGCTGCGCGATGGCCTTGATCGCGCGCTTGAGCAGTAGCGCGTCGTCGCACGCGGCCAGCGCGTCGTCACGGTGCTTGAGGTTGATCTCGAACTGGCCCGGCGCGTACTCGGCCACCGCGGTGTCGGCGGGAATGCCTTGCGCGCGGCACGCCTGCGCGACCGCGTCGGTGAAACCGCGCTGGTCGTCCAGCTCCTGCATGTAGTAGACCTGGGTGCTGTCGTTGCGCAGCCCGGTGTGCGCCTGCAGCGGCGGCTGCGGTCGGCCATGCGCGTCGGCGCGCGGGTCGAACAGGTAGAACTCCAGCTCCACCGCAACCACCGGGGTGAGCCCGCGCGCGCGCAGCCGCGCCAGCACCCGTGCCAGCACCTCGCGCGGGGCGAAATCGAGGCGGCCGCCGGCGCCGTCGCCCATCGCCAGCAGCAGTTGCGCCGACGGCACCGGCGCCCACGGCACCGGCCGCAGCGTGCCCGGCAGCGGGAAGCACAGCCGGTCCTCGTCGCCGATGGCATAGCCCAGCCCGGTCTCCTCGACGGTATTGCCGGTGATGTCGGTGGCGATCAGCGACATCGGCAGGCACACGCCGTCGCGGTAGACCTTGTCCAGCGCCTCGCGGGTGACGCGCTTGCCGCGCAGCAGGCCGTTGCCGTCCGGCAGCAGCAGGTCGATCTGCTCGCAGCCATCGATCCGCTGCAGGGTCAGGGCGTCGTCCGGGGGCAGGGGCGTGGCGTCGTGCGTGCGGGTCATGGCAGCGGCCTGCGGGAGTGGCCCGAGCTTAGCAGAGCCGTGCCTGCGTCAAGAATACTCAACAGCGGCGCGCAGGCGGGGTGGCACGGGCCGATCGGTGGCGGTGCAGGCGCGCGCGGACATCGGCCCGGCGCGGCGGCGGGCGCCTGCAAATCCGCGGCCTGGCAGGCGCCAAGGCGGCTCCAACGGCACCGCGGCCGCGCTCGCCACGCACATGAACGCCCGCGCCAGCGACGCTGCGTGTTGTAAAAATAAAACGCCCGGAGTAAGTTGCCGCGACGCCACACGAGTACTTCGCATGGCCGTATCGCCCCTGGTCGGATTGCCTACCGACCGCACATCCATCGGCGCGCATCCGTTCCTGGTGACCGGGGAAAAATACCTGCGCGCGGCGATCGACGGCGCCGGCGTCGCCCCCGTGCTGCTGCCGTCGCTGCAGCCGCCGGTCCTGGCGCGCGACTGGCTGACGCGCCTGGATGGGCTGCTGCTGACCGGCGCGACCAGCAACATCGAACCGCACCACTACAGCGACGAACCCAGCTGGGCCGGCAACCCGCATGATCCGGCGCGCGACATCAACGCGCTGGAGCTGATCCCGCAGGCGATCGCGATGGGGGTGCCGATCCTGGCGATCTGCCGCGGCTTCCAGGAAGTCAACGTCGCGCTCGGCGGCGCCTTGCACCAGAAGGTGCATGAGGTCGCCGGCCTGGCCGACCACCGCGAGGATCCGCAGGCGCCGCTGGACCGGCAGTACGGGCCGGCGCACGAGGTGATCCTCAGCCCCGGCGGCTGGCTGGCCGAGATCGCCGGCGCCGAGCGGGCGCGGGTCAATTCGCTGCACGGCCAGGGCGTGGCCCGGCTCGGCGGCGACCTGATCGTCGAGGCGTGGGCGCCGGACGGATTGATCGAGGCGTTCCGCGGCATCGGCCCGGGCTTCCTGCTCGGCGTGCAATGGCACCCGGAATGGCGCGTGCTCGACGACGCATTCTATCTGGGCATCTTCCAGACCTTCGGCGACGCCTGTCGCCATTACGCGGCCCGCCGCAAACCCTAGAAGTCCCCCATGGCCACCCGATCGCGCTCCCGCAAGAACACGCCCGAACAGCAGGAAAGCTCGCTGCGGCGATGGCTGAAGGACCGGCACATCACCGAAGTCGAGTGCCTGGTGCCGGACATCACCGGCAACGCGCGCGGCAAGATCATCCCCGCGGCCAAGTTCTCGCACGACTACGGCACGCGGCTGCCCGAGGGCATCTTCGCCACCACCGTCACCGGCGACTACCCGGACGACTACTACGAACTGACCTCGCCGTCGGATTCGGACATGCAGCTGCGCCCGGACCCGGACACGGTACGGATGGTGCCATGGGCCGCCGACCCCACCGCGCAGGTGATCCACGACTGCTACACCAAGGAGGGCCAGCCGCACGAACTGGCGCCGCGCAACGTGCTGCGGCGCGTGCTCGAGGCCTACACCGAGCTGGGCTACAAGCCGGTGGTGGCGCCGGAGCTGGAGTTCTTCCTGGTGCAGAAGAACACCGACCCGGATTTCCCGCTGCTGCCGCCGGCCGGGCGCTCGGGCCGGCCGGAGACCGCGCGGCAGTCGTATTCGATCGACGCGGTCAACGAGTTCGACCCGATCCTGGACCTGATGTACGACTACTGCGACGCGATGGAACTGGACGTGGACACGCTGATCCACGAATCCGGCGCGGCGCAGCTGGAGGTGAACTTCACCCACGCCGACGCGCTGTCGCGCGCCGACCAGGTGTTCCTGTTCAAGCGCACGATGCGCGAGGCGGCGATGCGTCATGGCGTCTACGCCACGTTCCTGGCCAAGCCGATGGAGAACGAGCCGGGCAGCGCGATGCACATCCACCAGAGCCTGGTCGACCTGAAGCGCGGCAAGAACGTGTTCAGCGGCCGCCGCGCCGGCGAGTACAGCCGCGTCTTCGCGCACTACCTGGGCGGCCTGCAGAAGTACGTGCCGATGGCGATGGCGTTCTTCGCGCCGAACGTCAACTCGTACCGGCGGCTGATGTTCGGCGAGGTGTCGCCGAGCAACGTGCTGTGGGGCTTCGACAATCGCACCTGCGGGCTGCGGGTGCCGATCGACACGATCGAGAACATGCGCGTGGAGAGCCGTTTCGCCGGCTCCGACGCCAATCCGTACCTGGCGATGGCCGCGACGCTGGCCTGCGGCCTGCTGGGCATGCGCGAGAAACTGGAGCCGACCGCGCCGACCACCGGCAGCGGCAAGGAGATGGGCTACAACCTGCCGCGCTCGCTGGGCGAGGCGTTGGACGAGCTGGAGCGCTGCAAGCCGATGCAGGAGCTGCTCGGGCCGCGCTTCGTGCGCGCCTACATCTCGGTCAAGCGCAAAGAGTACGAGACGTTCTTCCGGGTGATCAGCTCGTGGGAGCGAGAGTTCCTGCTGCTGAACGTGTGAGGCCGCCATCGGCTAGTGGTGGCGGCTTGAAAGAGAGCGCCATCTCACCAGCATTTGCTGTTGCTGTTGCTGTTGCTGTTGCTGGTGCTGTTGCTCTGGCTGTTGCTTGTCGCTTTTGACTTACCGGGTTCCCTTCCGCAGCGGCGGCCGTGGTGGGGAAAAACCCCGCAGGGGCGGCGCACATGGATGTGCGCCGTTCGCGGCAGGGGCAGGATGCCCCTTCCGCGAATCCCCGCCGCGGACGCGGACCTGGAGCGCGCAGCGCGGAAGGCGCGAGGACAGGGCGTGCTTTCTTTTGGTTACCTTTTCTTTGCACGAGCAAAGAAAAGTAACTCGCCCGTTAGGGCGAAAGCTTTTGCATTGATTTGTTTTAAGCCTTGAGCAACAGCAACAGCAACAGCTTCCGCTGACGCGGGTCACTTTTCTTTGCTTGTGCAAAGAAAAGTAACCAAAAGAAAGCACACCCTGCCTTCGCGCCCTCCGCGCTGCGCGCTCCGGGTCCGCGAACCGGACGGGATCCGCGGAAGGGGCATCCTGCCCCTGCCGCGGACGGCGCACATCCCTGTGCGCCGCCCTTCGGGTTTTTCCCGCCCGGTTCGCCGCTACGGAAGGGAACCCGGTAAGTCAAAAGCAACAAGCAACAACGAGAGCAACAGCAACGGCGAGAGCAACAGCCAGGGCAACAGCAACAGCCAGGGAAAATGCTAGAACAACAGCAACAGCACGGCAACAGCGGCGCACCTATGGAGTCGATATGGATCGGATAGACACACTCGCCCTGCAGCAGCTCGATGCCGCGCATCACCTGCACCCGTTCAACGACAACGCCGCGCTGGCGGCGAAGGGCACCCGCATCCTCACCCGCGGCGAAGGCGCCTACGTATGGGACGCCGACGGCAACAAGCTGCTCGACGCCTTCGCCGGGCTGTGGTGCGTCAACGTCGGCTACGGGCGCAAGGAACTGGGCCAGGCCGCGGCACGGCAGATGGAACAGCTGGCCTACTACAACAGCTTCTTCCAGTGCACCACCGAGCCCACCATCCGCCTGTCGGCCAAGCTCGCCGAGCTGGCCCCCGGCGACCTGGAGTACGCGTTCTTCACCAACTCCGGCTCCGAGGCCAACGACACCATCGTGCGCTTGGTGCGGCATTTCTGGGCGGTGCAGGACCAGCCGCAGAAGACCATCTTCATCGGCCGCCACGACGGCTACCACGGCACCACCATGGCCGGCGCCAGCCTCGGCGGCATGAAGGGCATGCACCGCCAGGGCGGGCTGCCGATTCCCGACATCCACCATATCGACCCGCCATACCCATTCGGCGACGGCGGCGAGCTGGACCCGGAGGAATACGGGCTGCTGGCCGCGCGCCGGCTGGAGGACAAGATCCTGGAACTGGGCCCGCAGCGCGTGGCCGCGTTCATCGGCGAGCCGATCATGGGCGCGATCGGGGTGTACATCCCGCCGCGCAGCTACTGGCCGGAGATCGAGCGCATCTGCCGCCGCTACGACGTGCTGCTGGTCGCCGACGAGGTGATCTGCGGCTTCGGCCGCACCGGCGAATGGTTCGGCTCGCAGCACTTCGGCTTCCAGCCGGACGTGATGACCATCGCCAAGGGCATCACCTCCGGCTACATCCCGCTGGGCGCGGCGATGTTCAACCGGCGCGTGGCCACCGTGCTGAAGGAGCAGGGCGGCGAGCTGGCGCACGGCTGCACCTATTCCGGGCATCCGGTGTGCGCGGCGGTGGCGCTGGAGAACCTGCGCCTGCTGCAGGACGAAGGCATCGTCGAGCGCGCGCGCAGCGAGATCGCGCCTTACCTGGCGCAGCGCTGGGCCGAGCTGGGCGAGCACCGGCTGGTCGGCCAGGCGCGCATCGTCGGCATGATCGGGGCGCTGGAGCTGGTGCCGGACAAGCCGCGCCGGCACTACTTCGCCGATCGCGGCCGGGTCGGCGCGCTGTGCCGGGACAACGCGCTGCGCCACGGCCTGATCCTGCGCGCGACCCACGACGCGATGCTGCTGTCGCCGCCGCTGATCATCACCCGCGAGCAGGTCGACGAGCTGTTCGACAAGGCCTGGCGGGCGCTGGACGACACCGCCGCGGCGCTGGGCAAAGCCGCCGGCGCTGGGTAGTCTGGGCGCGGGCCGCGGGACCGCGCGGCGTGTATCTTCCGATCTTCCCCCATGGACCTGCGGAGACCTGCGATGAAGCTGCGACTGCTCACTCTTTCCCTTTCCGCGGCGCTGCTCGCCTCCTGCGGCGGTTCCGACGGCTCCGGCGGTTCCGGCAACGGGCAGGGCGGCAAGCCGGCGGCCGGCGAGGAACAGGTGCTCAACGTCTACAACTATTCGGACTACATCGCCGAGGACACCATCCCCAACTTCGAGAAGGCCAGCGGCATCAAGGTCACCTACGACGTGTTCGACAGCGACGAGATGGTCGAGACCAAGCTGCTGGCCGGCGGCAGCGGCTACGACGTGGTGGTGCCGACGCTGAACTTCTTCGGCCGGCAGATCCAGGCCGGCGTGTTCCTGCCGCTGGACAAGAGCAAGATCCCCAACCTGGCCAACCTGGACCCGCAGATCATGCAGCGCATCGCGCAGCAGGATCCGGGCAACAAGTACGGCGTGCCGTACATGGTCGGCACCACCGGCATCGGCTACAACGTCGACAAGGTCAAGGCCGCGTTCGGCAGCACCGACATCGCCAACAGCTGGGACCTGGTGTTCAAGCCGGAGAACATCGCCAAGCTCAAGGACTGCGGCGTCACCATCCTCGACACCCCGTCGGACCTGATCCCGATCGCGCTGCACTACCAGGGCGAGGATCCGCACACCACCGACACCGCCAAGATCGAGAAGGCCGCCGCGCTGATCAAGGCCATCCGCCCGTACGTGCAGAACTTCCACTCCTCGCAGTACGTGACCTCGCTGGCCAACGGCAGCACCTGCCTGGCGGTGGGCTGGTCGGGCGACATCATCCAGGCGCGCGACCGCGCCGAGGAAGCCAAGAACGGGGTGCAGGTGGCCTATTCGATCCCCAGGGAAGGCGCGCCGCAGTGGTTCGACATGCTGGCCATCCCCAAGGACGCCAAGCATCCGGAGAACGCCTACAAGTTCATCAACCACCTGCTGGCGCCGGAGGTGGCCGCGGCCAACAGCAACTTCATCCACTACGCCAACCCGGTGCCCAAGGCCACCGCGCTGGTGGACGAGGCGATCCGCAACGACCCGACCATCTACCCGCCGCCGGAGGTGTCGGCGAAGATGTTCACCTATTCGATCAATCCGCCGGAAGTGGACAAGCTGTACACGCGGCTGTGGACGGAGATCAAGACCGGCCGTTGAGCCGTTCGGCGATGCTTTCTTCGTCAGGACCAAGGCACGCGCCGCAGACGCGGCGTGTGCCGGCAGTACGGCCGCGCATGCGCGGCCGCCCAGGGGAGGGCCTTCGGGACGCATGCGCGAGGCAGGCGTCCCGCCAACCGCCGTCGCGATGACGGCATGGAGACGACGATGAAGCAGCGGACGGTGGCGGCAGCGTTGGCGGTACTGATGCTGGCCGGGTGCGGGGATGCGGGGCAGGGCGGCGCGGACACCGCGGCCGCCGCGGCGGACGAGCCGAAGCAGCTGAACGTCTACAACTGGTCCGACTACATCGCCGAAGGCACGGTGCCCGGCTTCGAGCGCCACAGCGGGATCCGCGTCACCTACGACGTGTTCGACAGCAACGAGTTGCTGGAGGCCAAGCTGCTGGCCGGCGGCAGCGGCTACGACGTGGTGGTGCCGTCGCTGAGCTTTCTCGGCCGGCAGATCCAGGCAGGCGTGTTCCAGCCGCTGGACAAGCGCAAGATCCCCAACCTGGCCAACCTGGACCCGGCGATGATGCGGCGCATCGCCCAGCAGGACCCGGGCAACGCCTACGCCGTGCCGTACCTGTGGGGCACCACCGGCATCGGCTACAACGTGGACAAGATCCAGGCCGCCTTCGGCAGTACCGAGGTCGTCGGCAGCTGGGACCTGGTGTTCAAGCCGGAGAACCTGGCCAAGCTCAAGGGCTGCGGGGTGACCTTCCTCGATACCGCCTCGGAGATCGTGCCCACGGTGCTGCACTACCTCGGCGAGGACCCGAACAGCACCGATCCGAAGGTGATCGCCAAGGCCGCGGCCAAGCTCGAGGAGCTGCGCCCGTACATCCAGAACTTCCATTCCTCGCAGTACATCGACGCGCTGGCCAAGGGCAGCACCTGCCTGGTGGTGGGCTGGTCCGGCGACATCCTGCAGGCGCGCGACCGTGCCGAGGAGGCCAAGAACGGCGTGCGCATCGCCTATTCGATCCCCAGGGAAGGCGCGCTGCAGTTCTTCGACATGCTGGCGATCCCCAAGGACGCCAAGCATCCGGAGAACGCGCACCGCTTCATCAACTACCTGCTGACCCCGGACGTGGCCGCGGCCAACACCAATTTCGTCAGCTATCCCAATGCGGTGCCGGCGTCCACGGCGATGGTGGACGCGGCGATCAGCGGCGACCGCACCATCTATCCGCCGCCGGAGGTGCAGGCCAAGCTGTTCGCGCTGGCGGTGATGCCGCCGGCGGTGGATCGCCAGTACACGCGGTTGTGGACCGAGCTCAAGACCGGGCGCTGAATCCTGTCCAATCCGGGCCGGCGGCGCGCGTTCAGGCGTGTACGCCGGCCTGCGCGTGCGCGCCGGCCGCAGCGCGGCCGCGTGCGGCGCCGTTCACGCGGCGTGGAAGTGGCGGCTCGGTATCCTACGATACGCATGCGCATTGTCCCGGGACAGACCGGGCACGCACTCCCCCCGAGACGCGTAAAGGAGCCGCCGTTGAGCGAGCGCGACGACGATCAACCGCCTTCCTCCCCCCGACAGCCGGAACCGGACCCCGGGCGGCGGCGCCCGCCGGACGAGGCCAACGCTGGCGCCGACGACAAGCCGTCGCCGCTGAAGAACCCGAAGGTCAAGTGGACGCTGATCGCGATCGGCGTGCTGGTCGCGCTCGCGCTGCTGGCGTGGCTGACCTATTACCTGCGGGTCGGGCGCTACCTGCAGGACACCAACAACGCCTACCTGCAGGCCGATTCGGTCGCCGTCGCCCCGCGCGTCAACGGCTACGTCACCGCCGTGCACGTGCGCGACAACCAGATCGTCGAGGCCGGGCAGCGGCTGCTGCAGATCGATCCGCGCACCTACACCGCCACCTTGCAGCAGGCCGAGGCCGCGGTCGCCGCGCGCCAGGCCGACATCGCCGCCGCGCAGGCCAACGTGGCCGCGCAGCGCGCGCAGCTGGCGCAGGCGCGCACCCAGGTCGCCGCGGCGGCCGCCAGCCTGCGCTTCGCCCAGGCCGAGGTGAAGCGCTTCGCGCCGCTGGCCGCGTCCGGCGCCGACACCCACGAGCACCAGGAGAGCCTGCGCCACGACCTGGAGCGGGCCAGGGCGCAGCACGACGCGGCGCTGGCCCAGGTCGCCGGCACCGAAAGCCAGATCCAGGCCGGCAGCGCGCAGCTGGAGCAGGCCCAGGCCGGGCTGAAGCAGGCCCAGGCCGACGCCGACCAGGCGCGCGTGGCGGTCGAGGACACCGTGCTGAGCAGCCGCATCCGCGGCCGCGTCGGCGACAAAACGGTGCAGGTCGGCCAGTTCCTGTCGGCCGGCACCCGCACCATGACCATCGTGCCGCTGGACGCGCTGTACCTGGTCGCCAACTTCAAGGAGACCCAGGTCGGGCTGATGCGTCCCGGGCAGCCGGCGCAGATCGAAGTGGACGCGCTGTCCGGGGTGACGCTGCACGGCAAGGTCGAGAGCCTGTCGCCGGGCACCGGTTCGCAGTTCGCGCTGTTGCCGCCGGAGAACGCCACCGGCAACTTCACCAAGGTCGTGCAGCGCGTGCCGGTGCGCATCCGCCTGCTGGTGGGCGAGGAGGCGCGCAAGGTGCTGGTGCCGGGCATGTCGGTGGAGGTCACCGTGGACACGCGTTCGGCCAGGGACGCCAAGGCGCGCGCCGAGGACGAGTCCGAGCGGCTGCAGGCGCGCAGGGAGCCGTCACGATGAGCGCGGCCGCGGTCGCCGGCGAACCTGCCGGCGGCAGCGCACGCAAGGCCGACGCCGGCGCCTGGCTGGCGGTGGCCGCCGGCACGATCGGCTCGTTCATGGCGACGCTGGACATCTCCATCGTCAACGCCGCGCTGCCGACGATCCAGGGCGAGGTCGGCGCCAGCGGCACCGAAGGCACCTGGATCTCGACCGCGTATCTGGTCGCGGAGATCGTGATGATCCCGCTGACCGGCTGGTTCGTGCGCACCCTGGGATTGCGCAACTTCCTGCTGATCTGCGCGCTGATGTTCACCGCGTTCTCGGTGCTGTGCGGGCTGTCGACCTCGCTGCCGATGATGATCGTCGGCCGCGTCGGCCAGGGCCTGGCGGGCGGCGCGCTGATCCCCACCGCGCTGACCATCGTCGCCACGCGGCTGCCGCCGGCGCAGCAGACCACCGGCACCGCGCTGTTCGGCATGACCGTGATCATGGGCCCGGTGATCGGCCCGCTGCTCGGCGGCTGGCTGACCGAGAACGTCAGCTGGCACTACGCGTTCTTCATCAACGTGCCGATCTGCGCCGGGCTGGTGGCGCTGCTGCTGCTCGGCCTGGAGCACGAGAAGGCCGACTGGCGCGGGCTGCTGGACGCCGACTGGCTGGGCATCTACGGGCTGACCGCCGGGCTGGGCGGATTGACCGTGGTGCTGGAGGAAGGCCAGCGCGAGCGCTGGTTCGAGTCCACCCAGATCAACGTGCTCAGCGCGATCGCCCTGACCGGCTTCGTCGCGCTGGTGGCCGGGCAGTTCCGCCGCCGCGCGCCGGTGATCCGCCTGTCGGTGCTGCTGCAGCGCAGCTTCGGCGCGGTGTTCGTGATGGTGATGGCGGTGGGCATGATCCTGTTCGGGGTCATGTACATGATCCCGCAGTTCCTGGCCACGATCTCCGGCTACAACACCGAGCAAGCCGGCTACGTGCTGCTGCTGGCCGGGCTGCCGACGGTGCTGCTGATGCCGATGATGCCCAAGCTGCTGGACGTGGTGGACGTGCGCATCCTGGTGATCGGCGGCTTGTGCTGCTTCGCCGGCGCCTGCTTCGTCAACCTGTCGCTGAGCGCGGACACCGTGGGCAAGCACTTCGTGGCCGGGCAGTTGCTGCAGGGCTGCGGGCTGGCATTCGCGATGATGGCGCTGAACCAGGCCGCGATCTCCTCGGTGCCGCCGGAGCTGGCGGGCGATGCGTCGGGGCTGTTCAACGCCGGGCGCAATCTCGGCGGTTCGGTCGGCCTGGCGCTGATCTCCACGTTCCAGGAGCGGCGCATGACCTTCCACACCGAGATGATCGGCAGCGCGGTGACCGCCAACTCGGTGCGCGCGCAGGAATTCCTCGGCGGGCTGGCCGCGCAGCTGCAGGGCAGCGCCGGCGGCGAGGCCGCGGCGCAGGCCGGCGCGCGCCTGGCGCAGGTCGTGCGGCAGCAGGCGCTGGTGATGACCTACAGCGACCTGTTCTGGATCTTCGGGGTGATCGTGGTTTGCACCATCCCGTTGGCCTTCCTGCTCAAGCCGTTGCCGAAGGGGACCCACCTTGCGATGCACTGACGCCACCGCGTTTCGAACGTCCATCCCGCACCGGGCGCCGCTGGCGGCGCTGTGCGCGCTGCTGCTCGGCGGCTGCGTGCTCGGTCCGGACTACGTCAGGCCGCCGGCGGTGGCCGAGCCGGCGCTGCGGGCCCCGGCGCTGCACCGTGCCGGCGAGGCCGAGGTGGTCCGCGCCACACCGCTGAACCGCTGGTGGGATGGCCTGGGCGATCCCACGCTGACCCAGCTGGTGGAACAGGCGCTGGCCGACAGCCCGGACCTGCGCGCGGCCGAGGCGCGGCTGCGCGCCAACCGCGCGCTGGCGCGCCAGCGCCGCGCCGAGCGGCTGCCGCAGGTCGGCGCCAGCGCCGCGTACGTCTACGCGCAGCCGCCCGAGTCGGTGCAGAACGCGGTCGACGGCGCGGTCGAAGGCGCCACCCAGGCCGCGCAGCAGACCGGCGGCGACGCGGCGGCGCAACAGGTGCGCCAGGCCTTCGGCGACCTCGACCTGGACCACGCCGAGCTGTACAACGTCGGCTTCGACGCCAGCTGGGAACTGGACCTGTTCGGGCGCCGCCGCCGCGCCGCCGAGCAGGCCGCGGCCGAGGCCGAGGCGGCGCAGGCGCAACTGGCCGATGCGCAGGTGCAGCTGGCCGCCGAGGTCGGGCAGGTCTACCTCAACTATCGCGGGCTGCAGGCGCGCCTGGCGATCGCCGAGCAGAACCTGGACAAGGCGCGGCAGACCCTGGCGCTGACCCGGCAACGGCGCGAACGCGGCGCCGATTCGGACCTGCAGGTCGAGCGCGCCGCCACCCAGCTGCGGCAGCAGGAAGCGCAGCGCCTGCCGCTGCTGGCGCAGGCGCAGGAGGCGATGGACCAGCTGGCGCTGATGGTCGGGCGCGAGCCCGGCGCGCTGGACGCGCTGCTGGCCACGCCCCGGCCGCTGCCGCAGCTGCCGGCGGCGGTGCCGGTGGACGACGCCGCGGCGCTGATCCGGCGCCGTCCGGACGTGCGCCAGGCCGAACGCGAGCTGGCCGCCGCCAACGCGCAGATCGGCCAGGCGCTGTCGGCCTACTTCCCGCAGGTCACGCTGCTCGGCAGCCTGGGCATGGTCGCCACGTCGCCGGGCGATCTGGACTCCGACGCGCTGACCGCGCTGGTGGCGCCGTTCCTGCGCTGGTCGGTGTTCGACTTCGGCCGCACCGGCGCGCGCGTGGAGCAGGCGCGCGCGGGCACCGACGCGCGCGCGGCGGCCTACCAGGGCAAGGTGCTGGCCGCGCTGCAGGACGCCAACGGCGCGCTGTCGCGGTTCGGTTCGGCGCGGCGCCAGCTGCTGGTGGCGCGGCAGGCCGAGGGTTCGGCGACGCGCTCGGCGGCGCTGATGCAGCAGCGCCGCGACGCCGGTGCGGCCTCGCTGATCGACGCACTGGACGTGCAGCGCCAGCAACTGGCCGCGCAGGACGGCGCGGTGCAGGCGCAGGTGCAGTTGCTGGTCAACTACGTGGCGCTGCAGAAGAGCCTGGGACTGGGCTGGGGCGAGCCGGTGCGGCGGTGAGCGACCGCGGCCGGGCGTCGGCGCCGCGGCACGCGCCGGGCGCGCCCGCGAGCCCGGCACGCGGCCGATGCGCCCGCGCCATCGCCGCCGGCGGCCGCCACGGCCACGGCGCTGCACATGGCGCCGGCTTTTTGCCATGATGCATGCACGCGCCGGCAGCACGGCAGCGGCGGCAGGCCTGCGCCACGGCCCGCTGCGCAAGCGGGCAGGCAACCGACGGGGAGTTCCATGTCAGTGATCGAGGCAAGGCCGGAGCGCGTCCCGGCAGCGAGCGCAGGCGGCGAGGCCTACCTGTCGATCGTCGAGGTGCGCAAGGAGTTCGACGGCTTCGTCGCGCTCGACGACGTCAGCCTGCAGATCCGCAAGGGCGAGATCTTCGCGCTGCTCGGCGGCTCGGGCAGCGGCAAGTCCACGCTGCTGCGCTGCCTGGCCGGCTTCGAGACCCCGACCCGGGGCCGCATCACCCTCGATGGGCAGGTGCTCAACGAGCTGCCGCCGTACGAGCGCCCGCTCAACATGATGTTCCAGTCCTACGCGCTGTTCCCGCACATGAGCGTGGAGCAGAACATCGCCTTCGGGCTGAAGCAGGACGGGCTGTCGCGCGCGGCCATCGCCAGGCGCGTGGGCGAGATGCTGGAACTGGTGCGGCTGGACAAGCTCGGCAAGCGCAAGCCGCACCAGCTGTCTGGCGGCCAGCAGCAGCGCGTGGCGCTGGCGCGCTCGCTGGCCAAGGGGCCCAAGCTGCTGCTGCTGGACGAGCCGATGGGCGCGCTGGACAAGAAGCTGCGCTCGCAGATGCAGCTGGAGCTGGTCAACATCATCGAGACCTCCGGGGTGACTTGCGTGATGGTCACCCACGACCAGGAGGAGGCGATGACCATGGCCACGCGCATCGCGCTGATGGATGCCGGCTGGATCCAGCAGGTCGGCACCCCGGACGAGATCTACGAGCAGCCGGCCAACCGCTTCGCCGCCGAGTTCATCGGCTCGGTGAACCTGATCGACGCGGTCATCGATGAGGACCTGCCGGACTACGTGACCCTGCGCGCCGGCGCGTTTGCCGACAGCATCTACGTCGGCCACGGCATCACCGGCATCACCGGCCAGCCGGTGTCGTTCGCGGTGCGCCCGGAGAAGCTGGGCATCGGCAAGGACGCGCCGGCGCAGCCGCACAACAAGGCGCAGGGCACGATCGAGGACATCGCCTATTTCGGCAGCCATTCGGTGTACCACGTGCGCCTGCCCAGCGGCGTCAAGCTGATGGCCAACTTCACCAACCAGCAGCGCTGGGCCAGCGACAACCTGACCTGGGGCGACGCGGTGTGGGTGTGGTGGGGCGACAACGACGGCGTGGTGCTGACCGCATGAGCGCGCCCGCCGCCCCGGCCGCGCCTGCCGCGCCATCCGTGGCGCCGCGGCGCTCCCTGCCGCAGCGCCTGCGCCGCTTGCGCCGCCTGCCCGGCGCGCGCTGGGCGGTGATCGCCGCGCCGTACCTGTGGCTGTTGCTGTTCTTCGCGATCCCGTTCCTGATCGTGCTGCGCATCTCCTTCGCCGAGCAGGCGATCAGCAGCCCGCCGTACACCTCGCTGCTGGACTACACCGACGGCGTGCTGACGCTGAAGTTCACCCTGCAGAACTACCTGGCGCTGGTGCGCGACAACCAGTACATCGCCGCCTACTGGGGTTCGATCAAGATCGCCGCGATCTCCACCGCGCTGACCCTGCTGATCGGCTATCCGATGGCCTACGTGATCGCGCGCATGTCGCCGGCGGCGCGCAACATCGCGATGATGCTGGTGGTGCTGCCGTCGTGGACTTCGTTCCTGATCCGCGTCTACGCCTGGATCGGCATCCTCGACAGCAACGGCGTCCTCAACCGGGCGCTGCTGGCGCTGGGGCTGATCGACGCGCCGCTGCGGATCCTGTACACGCCCATCGCCGCCTACATCGGCATCGTCTACTGCTACCTGCCGTTCATGGTGCTGCCGCTGTACGCCACGCTGGTCAAGCAGGACCACCGCCTGCTCGAGGCCGCCTACGACCTGGGCGCGCGGCCGTGGAAGGCGTTCGCGACCATCACCCTGCCGATGTCGCGCCCGGGCATCGTCGCCGGCTGCATGCTGGTGATGATCCCGGCGGTGGGCGAGTTCGTGATCCCGGAAATGCTCGGCGGGCCGGACACGCTGATGATCGGCCGGGTGCTGTGGGGCGAGTTCTTCAACAACCGCGACTGGCCGGCGGCCTCGGCGGTGGCGATCGCGATGCTGGCGCTGCTGATGCTGCCGATCCTGGTGTTCAACCGCTACCAGCAGCGCCAGCTCGAAGGCACGCTGACATGAGCGGCGGACGCGGCGGGCGCGTGTTCGGCTGGGCGGTGCTGAGCGGCGGCTTCGCCTTCCTGTACCTGCCGATCCTGCTGTTGATGGTGTATTCGTTCAATTCCTCGAAGCTGGCCACGGTATGGGCCGGGTTCTCGACCAAGTGGTACGGCGAGCTGCTGCGCGACCGGCAGATCCTGCAGGCGGCGTGGATCAGCCTGAAGGTCGCGTTCTGGACCGCGACCGCGGCGATGGTGATCGGCACGCTGGCGGCGATGGTGATGACCCGCTTCCGCCGCTTCCCCAGCAAGAGCCTGTTCGGCGCGCTGGTCACCGCGCCGCTGGTGATGCCGGAGGTGATCATCGGCCTGTCGATCATGATGATGCTGGTGTCGATGGGCGGCATGATCGGCATCCCGCCCAAGGGCGTGACCGCGATCTGGGCCGCGCACGTGACCTTCACCCTGTCCTTCGTCACCGTGGTGGTGTCCTCGCGGCTGCAGGAACTGGACCGCTCGCTGGAGGAGGCGGCGATGGACCTGGGCGCGAACCGGCTCAAGGTGTTCTTCCTGATCACCTTGCCGATCATCGCCCCGGCGCTGGTGTCCGGCTGGCTGCTCGCGTTCACGCTGTCGCTGGACGACGTGGTGATCGCCAACTTCGTCGCCGGGCCCAATTCGACCACGCTGCCGATGACCGTGTTCTCGTCGGTGCGGATGGGCCTGAAGCCGAAGATCAACGCGCTGGCCACGCTGATGGTGCTGGCGGTGTCGATCGCCGCGTTCGTCGGCTGGTGGCTGATGGCGCGCACCGAACGCCGGCGCCAGCGCGACATCCAGCTGGCGCTGCAGAACGGCGGCTAGGCGTTTCCCTGGTCCGTTTGCCTGCGACCGGTCCTCGGTGGAGCGGCTGCGTGCGGGTGGCCTGCGCCATTAGGCGCGTCAGGCCTTGCACGATGGAGCTGCCGCGGCTGTAGGTCCGCGCTTCACGAAGTGGCCATCCAGGGCTTCGCTGCTTGAAACCCAGGTCGCAATGCTCTGGCCACCGCGCTCGGAAGCTTCTCAGCAGACGAAAAAACGGCAGCTCGCGCTGCCGTCTTTTTGCCTGACGATGGCGGCGATCAGGCCGCGCGCACCTGCGCCACGATCGCCGCGGCCTTGGCCGCGCTGTCGCGCACCTTGTCCCACTGCCCGTTGGCCAGCCAGTCCTTTGGCACCATCCACGAGCCGCCGATGCAGACCACGTTCGGCTGCGCCAGGTACTCGGCCGCGGTGCTCTCGCCGATGCCGCCGGTGGGGCACAGCTTCAGTTCCGACAGCGGCCCGGCCAGGCCCTTGAGCATCGCCAGCCCGCCCACCGCCGAAGCCGGGAACAGCTTGCACACGCGGAAGCCGCGCGCCATCAGCGACAGCAGCTCGGTCGGCGTGGCGGCGCCCGGCACCACCGGCAGCGGCGCCTGCGCCAGCGCATCGGCCAGCGCCGGCGGCGTGCCCGGGGTGACGATGAAATCGGCGCCGGCGTCGATCGACTGGCGCAGCTGGGTCTCGCTGAGCACGGTGCCGGCGCCGATCACGATGTCCGGCAGCTCGCGCTTGAGCATGGCCAGCGCTTCCATCGCCACCGGCGTGCGCAGGGTCAGTTCGATCGCGGGCAGGCCGCCTTCGAGCAGCGCGGCGGAAACGCGGCGCGCCTCGTCCAGGCTGTGGACGGTGACGACCGGCAGGATGCCGGCCGCGCGCAAGAGCTGTTCGGCTTTGTTCTGGTGTTCTGCGATGGTCATGGAGGTCTCGGGTTCGCGGTGTGGGTCGGGTCGCGCCGGCGTTCGGGCGCCGGCGCCGTGCGGGGGCACGCGGGGCTAGGCGTCCTTTTCCTCATGCGGCGCCTCGGCCGCTTCCGGGTTGTGTCCCAGTTCGTATTCGGCGTCGTAGTCCCACACGTCGCCGGTGGCCGACGGCGGGCCGCAGGAAATCGACATCGCGCCCTGGTCGGCGGGGCCGACCACGCGGCGGTTGACCGCGAACAGGTTGCGGCCGATGTCGTTGGCGGCCGGCGAGGTGTTCGGCGCCGGGGTGCGCGCGGCCCATTCGGCGGCATCGACCAGCACTTCCAGCGTGCCGGCTTCGCCGTCCAGGCGCACGATGTCGCCTTCGCGCACCAGCGCGATCGGGCCGCCGCGCGCCGCCTCCGGGGTGACGTGGATCGCCGCCGGGAACTTGCCCGAGGCGCCGGACAGGCGCCCGTCGGTGACCAGCGCCACGCGCCGGCCCTGGTTCTGCAGCAGGCCCATCAGCGGCGCCAGCGAATGCAGCTCGGGCATGCCGTTGGCGCGCGGGCCCTGGTAGCGCAGCACCACCACGAAGTCGTGCGGCAGCACGCCGGCGGCATGCAGCTTGTTCAGGGCCTGCGGCGCGTCGATCACCACCGCCGGCGCTTCGATGGTGCGGAACTGCGGCTTGACCGCGGACAGCTTGATCAGCGACTTGCCCAGGTTGCCGCGCAGCAGGCGCAGCCCGCCCTGCGCCTCGAACGGGTTCGAGGCCGGGCGCACCACGGTCTCGTCGGCGCTCTTGGCCGGGCTCGGGGTGTAGGCCAGCGCACCGTTCTGCACGCACGGCTCGTCGCCGTAGGCGCGCATGCCGCCGGGCACGATGGTGGGCAGGTCGTCGTGCATCAGCCCGGCGTCCATCAGTTCGCGGAACACGTAGCCGATGCCGCCGGCCGCGGCGAAGTGGTTCACGTCGGCCTCGCCGTTGGGGTACACGCGCGCCAGCAGCGGCACGATCTGCGACAGCGCGTCCAGGTCGTCCCAGGTCAGCACGATGCCGGCCGCGCGCGCCACCGCCACCCAGTGGATGGTGTGGTTGGTGGAGCCGCCGGTGGCCATCAGCGCGACCGCGGCGTTGACGATCGCGCGCTCGTCGATCAGCCGGCCCAGCGGGCGGAAATCGCTGCCCAGCGCGGTGATGCGCAGCGCGCGCTCGGTGGCTTCCAGGGTCAGCGCGTCGCGCAGCGGCGTGCCCGGGTTGACGAACGAGGCGCCCGGCAGCTGCACGCCCATCGCTTCGAGCAGCACCTGGTTGGAATTGGCGGTGCCGTAGAACGTGCAGGTGCCCGGCGCGTGGTACGAGGCTGACTCGGCGGCGAGCAGTTCCTCGCGCGTGGCCTGGCCGGCGGCGTAGCGCTCGCGCACCTCGGCCTTCTGCTTGTTGGGGATGCCCGGGGTCATCGGCCCGGCCGGCACGAACACCGCCGGCAGGTGGCCGAAGGCCAGCGCGCCGATCAGCAGGCCGGGCACGATCTTGTCGCACACGCCCAGGTAGATCGTGGTATCGAACATGTCGTGGCTCAGGCCGATCGCGGTGGCCTGGGCGATGATGTCGCGCGAGAACAGCGACAGCTCCATGCCGGCGCGGCCCTGGGTGACGCCGTCGCACATCGCCGGCACGCCGCCGGCGACCTGCGCGGTGGCGCCCAGCGCGCGCGCGGCGTTGCGGATGATCTCCGGGTAGTGCTCGAACGGCTGGTGCGCCGACAGCATGTCGTTGTACGCGGTGACGATGCCCAGGTTCGGGGTGATGCCGCCTTCCAGCCGGCTCTTGTCGGTCGGGCCGCAGGCGGCGAAACCGTGGGCCAGGTTGCCGCAGCTCAGGCGGCTGCGGAACGGGCCGTCGCGCAACGCGGCATCGATGCCGGCCAGGTAGGCGCGCCGCGACGCGGCGCTGCGCTGGCGGATGCGTTCGGTGATGGCGTGGATTTTCGGATGCAGGGTCATTGGCTGAGATGGCTATGAGTGGGGTGGCCGGGACTCGGGACCGGGGACCGGGGACCGGGAAAAGCGGAGATGCGGCGGGGCAGGGTTGTTCCGGGTCCCTGGTCCCCGGTCCCCGGTCCCGGCTTCATTCGCACCAGTGCACGCGCAGGCGCGCGCCGGGCGCATCCAGCGCCACGCGGATCGGGTATTCGTGCGCATCGCTGCCGGCCAGCGCCTTGTTCAGCACGTCCAGCTTCTGCTTGCCGCGCAGCAGCAGCAGGCGCTGGCCGATCGGCGCCAGGCCGGCCGGGGTCAGGGTGATGCGCAGCGGCCAGGTGTTGGCGCCGGGGCAACCGGTCGCGTCCAGCGCGGCGTACGGCAACGGATTGGCCAGCGCCTTGGACAGGTCGGTGGCGCCGGGGAACAGCGAGGCGGTATGGCCGTCGCCGCCCATGCCCAGCACCGCTACGCACGGCACCTGCGCATGCCGCGCATGCAGGTTGGCGGCGTGCACGCAGTCCTGCAGCGGCTTGCCGACCCGCACCAGCGGCTCGAAGCGCGCGCCTTCGGCGCGCTCCAGGAAGCTCTGCCGCACCAGGTAGGCGTTGCTGTCGCTGTCCTGCGGCGACAGCCAGCGCTCGTCGACCAGGCCCACTTCCAGCTTGGTCCAGTCCAGCGGCAGCTCGGCCAGCGCCTGGTAGACCGGCGCCGGGGTGGTGCCGCCGGACAGCAGCATGCGCGCGCTGCCGCGCGCGTCGATCTCGTGGCGCAGCACCTGGCCGATCTCGGCCGCGGCCGCCTCGATCCATTCGTCCGGATCGTCGTAGCGGACCAGGGAGATGCGTTCGGACAGCATCGTGTTCATGCGATGACTCCTGTGCGTTCGCGCTCCACGTCCACGGCGTAGGCCGCGGCGCCGAGCAGGCCGGGACGGGGATGGATCACCGCCAGCGACGGTACCCGCGCCATGATCGAGGAAAACCGGCCCTTGTGCTCGAAGCGCTGGCGGAAGCCGGAATGCTGGAGCGCGTCGAGCATCTTCGGCACCAGCCCGCCGGTCAGGAACACGCCGTCCCAGGCGCCCTGCATCAGCACCAGGTCGCCGGCGATGGCGCCGAACACCGCGCAGAACACGTCGATGGTGCGCATGCTGCGGTAGTCGCCCTGCGCTGCGCGCGCGGTGATGTCCGCCGGCTGCAGCGGACCGGGGTCGTCGCCGGCGATCTCGCTGAGCGCGCGGTGGATGTTGACCAGGCCCGGGCCGCAGATCAGCCGTTCGTTGGACACCCGGCCGAACTGCTGCGACAGCAGCTCCAGGATGCGGATCTCCTCCGGCGTGCCGGGCGGAAAGCTGACGTGGCCGCCTTCGGTCTCGAGCGGATAGCAGCGGCCGTTGCGCACCAGCAGGCCGCCCACGCCCAACCCGGTGCCGGGGCCGATCACGCCGTAGTTGCGCGGCTGCTCGATCGGCGCCGGCTGCCATGCCGCGCCGCCGACCTGGACCACGTCC
Organism: Xanthomonas sp.; assembly: GCF_017163755.1. Lineage (GTDB taxonomy): Bacteria > Pseudomonadota > Gammaproteobacteria > Xanthomonadales > Xanthomonadaceae > Xanthomonas_A. The sequence goes on along the minus strand of NZ_JAFIWC010000001.1, from coordinate 225,779 downwards.
TTGGGCTGCAGCAGGCTGATCGCCATCGCCTGCGCGGCGAAGTCGTTGATCAGGTGCAGTTCCTCGAAGCCGAGCATCGCGCGGGTGCGCGAGCGCGAGATCACCCACGGATGGTTGGTGATCCGCGCCTCGTCGCCGTCCACCCGCCCGGCCACCGCGAACACGCCCTGGCGCGCTTCCACGCCGGTCTGCTGCAGGTAGTGGCGCGCGGCGTCGCCGAGCGACGGGAAATCCACCACCGCGAAGGTCTGCGTGCTGTCGTCGAGCAGCGGCGCCGAGGCGCTGAGGTCGGCCAGCGCGAAGCGCGCGTTGGTGCCGCCGATGTCGGCGACCAGCACCGGGCGCGGCGGAACGCTCATGCCGGCTCCCGCTGCACGGCGCTGGCGTCGTCGGCGGAGACGAAGCGCGCGGCCTGCTCCGGGCCCCAGCTGCCGGCCGGGTAGGGCAGCAGCGGCAGTTGCGCCTGCGCCCAGGCCTCGCTGACGCTGTCGATCCACGCCCACGCCGCGCGCACCTCGTCGTCGCGCACGAACAGCGCGTGGTTGCCGTTGAGCGCGTCGAGCATCAGCCGCTCGTAGGCGATGCGCCGGTGCAGCCCGGTCGGCACGGAAAGTTCGAGTTCCAGCGGCTGCAGTTCCAGCGCGCCCCATTCCGGGCCGGCCAGGCTGCTCATCAGCCCCAGTTCGATGTTCTCCTGCGGCTGCAGCTGGAAGGTCAGCCGGTTCGGCGCCACGTGCCGGGCGTCCGGACGCTCGAACAGCCAGTGGGTGACCGGCTTGAGCGTGACCACGATGCGCGTGGAGCGCTCGGCCAGGCGCTTGCCGGTGCACAGGTGGAACGGCACCCCGGCCCAGCGCCAGTTGTCGATGTAGGCGGTGACGCCGACGAAGGTCTCCACGTCGCTGCCTTCCGGCGGCTGGTAGGCCTGCGCCGGCTGGCCATGGATGCTGCCGGCGGTGTAGCGCCCGCGCACGCTGTCGCGCGCGGCGTGTTCGGCCTGCAGCGGGCGCAGCGCGCGCAGCACCTTGACCTTCTCGTCGCGGATGCGGTCGGCCTCCAGCGACGCCGGCGGCTCCATCGCCACCAGGCACAGCAGCTGCAGGATATGGCTCTGCACCATGTCGCGCAGCGCGCCGGAGCGCGCATAGTACGCATCGCGCCCGTCCACGCCCTCGCTCTCGGCGACCAGGATCTCCACCGATTCGATGTAGTTGCGGTTCCACACCGCTTCGAGCAGGGTGTTGCCGAAGCGCAGCGCGATCAGGTTCTGCACCGCGGCCTTGCCCAGGTAGTGGTCCAGGCGGAACACCCGGTCCTCGTCGATCAGCGTGCCGATCGCCTGCAGGATCTCGCGCGCGCTGGCCGAATCGTGGCCGATCGGCTTCTCCAGCATCAGCCGGTTCGGCGCAGCCAGCGCGCCGCCCAGCGACAGGCCCTGGCAGGTGGTGATGTACAGCCCCGGCGGGATCGCCAGGTAGCTGACGCACTTGCGCGCGGCCAGGTCGCGCACCGCCTCGGCCACCGATTCGGGATTGCGCAGGTCCACCGAGCGGTAGTCGATGCGTTGCAGCAGCGCTTGGATGATCGCCTCGCTGACCTGCGGCATCGCCGTCTGCAGCCGCGGCTTGAGGATCTCGTGGAACTTGGCGGTATCGTGCGGCGACAGCGCCAGCGCACGGATGCGGAAGTCCTCCGGCAGGAAGCCGTCGTCGAGCATGCGCAGCAGCGACGGGAACAGATAGCGCTGGGCCAGATCGCCCGTGGCGCCAAACAGCAGGAAGGTATCGTGCATCGACCGGTTTTCGGTTTCGGGTGACATTTCGTCGATCACCTGGGGGCTAGGGATGTGGCGGGTGGTAAGCAGCGGGCCCGGCCTGTATCCGTCCTGCGGCTCGTGCGGAGCGTAGCGGGGTGTTGCGCCGCGACGGGACGGATCGAGCTGGAGATGAATACGACTGCCAGACCTCTGAGCATACCTGTCCAATGCCTACATCAGGGGCCGGTGCGGCGACGCTGCATCCGGCAGGGCTGGCGGGTCGCATCGCAATGGCCCTCGCAGGCATCGATGTTGCCCCGTGAAAACGGTTACATGGCAGAATAACGCATTGCGGCCGGATTGTTGCCTGTGGCGCAGGCACCATGCAGCGGTCGCATTCGTATGCACTGCCCTCGGGAGGGACCGGCGGCAGCCCGTCACTACTGCCGGAACCGGATACTGGAATATGGCGAAAGTACAGCTGGACAACATCCGCAAGGTCTACGACAACGGCCAGGTCGCCGTGCACGGGGCCAGTTTCGAGGTCGCCGATGGCGAACTGATGGTGCTGGTCGGGCCATCGGGCTGCGGCAAGTCGACCCTGCTGCGGATGATCGCGGGGCTGGAGGAGATCAGCGGCGGCGAGCTGCGCATCGGCGAGCGCGTGGTCAACGACGTGGCGCCGAAGGATCGCGACATCGCGATGGTGTTCCAGAGTTACGCGCTGTACCCGCACATGACCGTGGCCGAGAACCTGGCGTTCGGCCTGAAGCTGCGCGGCGAACCCAAGGACGTGATCGAGCGCCGGGTGGCCGCGGCCGCCGAGACGCTCGGGCTGACGCCGATGCTGGGCAAGCTGCCGCGCGCGATGTCCGGCGGTCAGCGCCAGCGCGTGGCGCTGGGCCGCGCGCTGGTGCGCGAGCCGGCGGTGTTCCTGCTCGACGAGCCGCTGTCCAACCTGGACGCCAAGCTGCGCCATTCGGTGCGTACCGAGATCGCGCAACTGCACCGCAAGCTCGGCACCACGATGATCTACGTCACCCACGACCAGGTCGAGGCGATGACCCTGGGCCAGCGCATCGTGGTGCTCAAGGACGGCGTGATCCAGCAGATCGACACGCCGATGGCGCTGTACGACCGCCCGGCCAACCTGTTCGTGGCCGGTTTCCTCGGCAGCCCGGCGATGAACGTGCTGCAGGGCGAGCTGGTCGCCGACGACGGCGTGCACCTGCGCATGGCCGACGGCTGGCGCGTGCCGCTGGCCGGCGCGCAGGTGGCGCCGCAGTGGCTCGGCCGGCCGGTGGCCATCGGCGTGCGCCCGGAGCATCTGCAGCCGTCGGACGATGCCCGGGCCGGGTTCGACGCCACCATCGAGGTGATCGAGCCGGTCGGCAACGAGATCTTCGTCAACCTCAGTCACGGCAGCCAGCCGCTGGTGATGCGGGTATCGCCGCGCGCGCTGCCGGGGCTGGGCGAGAACCTGCGCGTGGCGGTGCGCGGGGAGGCCTTGCACTTCTTCGACGTGGAAACCGGCGAGCGCCTGCAGGCGGCATAGCGCCCCTTGGCGCGCGCGGTGGTCCGCCGCGCCGATCGCCAGGTGCGGGGCAGGCGCACCGGGTTGGGCAGGTGCGGCGGCTGCGCAGCGCCCGCTCAGCGTGCCAGGCCGTCGCGCAGCGGCTGCCAGCGCGCGGCGTGGTCGCCGACCTGCAATGCCGTCGGCGGCGTTTGCTCCAGCGGCAGCACCGCCAGCGCGAGCGTGCCGGCGACGCTGACCACGCTGCCCAGCGGCTGCCCGTCGCGCAGCACCTGCGCGCCGGCCTCGGCCGTGCCGTCCACTTCCAGCAGCTGCGCCGCGCGCTTGGCCTTGCCGAGGAAATGCGTGCGCGCCACGATCTCCTGGCCCGGATAGCAGCCCTTCTTGACGCTGAAGGCGTGCAGGCGGTCCAGCGCCAGCTGCTGCGGGGTCCACTGCTCGCGTTGCGCATCGCCCAGGCGCGGCAGGCCCAGGCGCAGATCGGCCTGGCGCCAGGCGTCGGCGAACGCCGGGTCGGCGCGGGCGGTGCCGGCCTGCGCCAACAGCAAGGTGCGCGGAAGACCGTCGCCGCCCAGGTCCAGTTCGATCGCGTCCCCGTCCAGCGTCGCCAGCCGCGCGCCGTGCGCCTGCGCGGGCGCCGCCAGCCGCCCCAGCGCCACGAGGTCTTCGCGGTGCGCGATGCGCAGCTTGCGGCGGAACACGAAACGGTTCAGCGCCGCGGCCAGTTCCGCGCCGGCGCCGTCGGACAGCGCGAGCAGCAACGCGTCGTCGGCGAGCTTGAGCAAGGCGAAGACCGCGATCACGCGGCCTTTCGGCGTCAGCCATGCGTTCCACTGCCAATGCCCGGGCGCGAGCGCCTGCACGTCGTTGGCGAACTGCGCCTGCGCGAAAACGACCGCATCGGGACCCTGCAAGGCGACGCATTGCAGTTCGGGCACGGCGCAAAAGCCGTCGAAAGCGAGATTCAGGTTGTCAGGCACGAGGGGGAGGACTAAAATTACATTGTTGTGAGACCCGCATGATAGGCCAACCAACCCCCACACCCGAGCCCGATACCGAAACGCAGCGACCCGCCGAGGAGGACACTCCGGAAGCGGCGCCTGCGCCACGGGAGATCGGCGGTCGCGGCGGCCTCGAGCCGACGCGCTACGGCGACTGGGAGAAAAACGGACGCTGCATCGATTTTTGAGCAGCATTGAGCCAACGCGGCCCTAAGCACGCCGCCCAGCCGAGACAACGAGCCCAGCGAATGGCTATCCGCGAACGTCCTCTGTCCCCCCACCTGCAGGTCTATCGCTGGCAGATCCAGATGGTGACCTCGATCCTGAATCGAGTCACCGGCATCGTGCTGGCGATCGGCGCGCTGGTGATCGCCGCCGCGCTGCTGACGCTGATGCTCGGCCCGGCCTCCTGGAACTGTTTCCGCGACCTCGCCGGCGCCTGGTACGGCCAGGTGTTCCTGTTCGGCTGGACCTGGTGCTTCGCCTTCCACCTGTTCGGCGGCCTGCGCCACATCCTGCAGGACTTCGGCCAGGGCTACGCGGTGCGCTCGTTCGTCACCATCGGCTGGCTGTCGGTGATCCTCAGCTTCGTGCTGACCGCCGCCGTCTGGGCCTACGTGTTGCTGGGAGCCGGCGCATGAACCGTTACCGCACTCCGCTGAAGAACGTCCGCGGCCTCGGCGCCGCCAAGACCGGCACCGAGCATTTCGTGGTGCAGCGCCTGACCGCCACCGCGCTGGTGCCGCTGTCGATCTGGTTCCTGATCTTCGTGCTGAGCCTGATCGGCTCGGACTACGTGGCCGCCACCGAGGCGGTGGCCAAGCCGTGGAACGCGATCCTGCTGGTCGGCTTCCTCATCGCCTCCTTCTGGCATGCGCAGCTGGGCATGCAGGTGGTGCTGGAGGACTACGTGCATACCTCGCTGCTGGCCCTCGCGGCGCAGACCATCGTGCGCTTCGTCGCCGTGCTCGGCGCCATCGTCAGCGTGTTCGCCGTGGCGCGCATCGCGCTCGGCATCGCCTGATCCGCCGGCGACCCACCTAGGAATCCAGAATTCGATGTCCGCTTACAAGATCACCGAACACAAGTACGACATGGTCGTGGTCGGCGCCGGCGGCGCCGGATTGCGCGCCACCTTCGGCCTGGCCGCCAAGGGGCTGCAGACCGTCTGCCTGACCAAGGTCTTCCCGACCCGTTCGCACACCGTGGCCGCGCAGGGCGGCATCTCCGCCGCGCTCGGCAACATGGGCGAGGACGACTGGCGCTACCACTTCTACGACACCATCAAGGGTTCGGACTGGCTGGGCGACCAGGACGCGATCGAGTACATGTGCCGCGAGGCGATCCCGGCGATCATCGAGCTGGAGCACTACGGCGTGCCGTTCAGCCGCACCGAGGACGGCAAAATCTACCAGCGTCCGTTCGGCGGCATGACCACCAAGTACGGCGAAGGCCCGTCGGCGCAGCGCACCTGCGCGGCGGCCGACCGCACCGGCCACGCGATGCTGCACACGCTGTACCAGCAGTCGCTGGCGCGCGACGCGCGCTTCATGATCGAGTACTTCGCGCTGGACCTGATCTTCGACGAAGAAGGCGTATGCCGCGGCGTGCTGGCGCTGGACATGGCCGAAGGCTCGCTGCACCTGTTCCGCGCCCACGGCGTGGTGCTGGCCACCGGCGGCTACGGCCGCGCCTACTTCAGCGCCACCTCGGCGCACACCTGCACCGGCGACGGCGGCGGGCTGGTGATGCGCGCCGGGCTGCCGATGCAGGACATGGAGTTCGTGCAGTTCCACCCCACCGGCATCTACGGCGCCGGCTGCCTGATCACCGAGGGCGTGCGCGGCGAAGGCGGCATCCTGCGCAACAGCAACGGCGAGCGCTTCATGGAGCGCTACGCGCCGCACTACAAGGACCTGGCCTCGCGCGACGTGGTGTCGCGCTCGATGACCATCGAGATCCGCGAAGGCCGCGGCGTCGGCGAGCACAAGGACCACATCCTGCTCGACCTGACCCACCTCGGCCCGGAGGTGATCAACGAGAAGCTGCCGGGCATCGCCGAGAGCGCGCACATCTTCGCCGGCGTCGACGTGGCCAAGCAGCCGATCCCGGTGATCCCGACCGTGCACTACAACATGGGCGGCATCCCGACCAACTACCACGGCGAAGTGGTGCGCAAGAACGGCGACGACCCCGATTCGGTGGTGCCGGGCCTGTACGCGATCGGCGAGGCGGCCTGCGTGTCGGTGCACGGCGCCAACCGCCTGGGTTCCAATTCGCTGCTCGACCTGGTGGTGTTCGGCCGCGCGGTGGCCAACCGCTGCGCCGAGACGATCAAGACCGGCATGCCGCACAAGACCCTGGCCGGCGATTCCTGCGACAAGGCGCTGTCGCTGCTGGACAAGCTGCGCAACGCCAACGGCTCCACGCCGACCTCGGTGATCCGCGACAAGATGCAGCGCACGATGCAGTCCGACGCGGCGGTGTTCCGCACCAGCAAGACGCTGAAGGAAGGCGTGGACAAGATGGCCGAGATCTTCGCCACCTTCGAGGACGTGAAGGTCTCCGACCGGTCGCTGGTCTGGAACTCCGACCTGATCGAGACCTACGAGCTGAACAACCTGCTGCTCAACGCGGTGGCGACGATCAACTCGGCCGAGCAGCGCAAGGAAAGCCGCGGCGCGCACGCGCACGAGGACTTCCCGGACCGCGACGACGTCAACTGGCAGAAGCACACGCTGGTCACCGTCGACGACAAGGGCCAGTGCAGCTTCGACTACCGCCCGGTGCACATGTACACGCTCAGCAAGGACGTTGACGTGGTGCCGCCGAAACCGCGCGTCTACTGACCAAAGCCGGGATTGGGGATTGGTGATTCGGGATTCGAAACCCTTCGCTTCCTGCTCTCGCCGTATCCCCAATCCCTAATCCCCAATCCCGGATTTTAAAAGCCATGGCAGAGTTCACCCTCCCCAAGAATTCCAAGATCGGCAAGGGCAAGCACTTCCCGGCCAAGGGCGCGAAGAACGCGCGCACCTTCAAGATCTACCGCTGGAATCCGGACGACGACAGCAATCCGCGCACCGATACCTACGAAATCGACCTGGACGCGTGCGGCCCGATGGTCCTGGACGCGCTGATCAAGATCAAGAACGAGATCGATCCGACGCTGACCTTCCGCCGTTCGTGCCGCGAGGGCATCTGCGGCTCGTGCGCGATGAACATCGACGGCACCAACACGCTGGCCTGCACCCGTGCGATCGCCGACTGCCACAAGGCCGAGGTGCCGATCTACCCGCTGCCGCACATGGACGTGATCAAGGACCTGGTGCCGGACCTGACCCACTTCTACGCGCAGTACGCGTCGATCAAGCCGTGGATCCGCACCCAGACCCCGCCGCCGCCGGACCGCGAGCGGCTGCAGTCGCCGGAAGACCGCAAGAAGCTCGACGGCCTGTACGAATGCATCCTGTGCGCATGCTGCTCGACCAGCTGCCCGAGCTACTGGTGGAACGGCGAGCGCTACCTGGGCCCGGCGATCCTGCTGCAGGCCTACCGCTGGATCATCGACTCGCGCGACGAGGACACCGGTGCGCGCCTGGACGACCTGGAAGACCCGTTCAAGCTGTACCGCTGCCACACCATCATGAACTGCGCGCGGACCTGCCCGAAGGGCCTGAACCCGGCGCTGGCGATCGCCGAGATCAAGAAGCTGATGATGGCGCGCCGCGCCTGATACGCGGCGGACCCACACGACGGGCGCGCCCGTCGGATTGCGCGGCATCGGCCTTCGGGTACGGTGCCGCGTTCGTTGGCGGCGGCGGCCGCTCAGCAGCAGGGCGATGCGATGGACGAAGCCACCGAACTGAAGAAGCTGCGCTGGCGCTGCCGGCGCGGCATGCGCGAGCTGGACCAGCTGTTCGGCCGCTACCTGGACCGCCGCTGGGTGCAGGCTTCCGAGGCCGAGCGCGGGGTTTTCCTATACCTGCTCGATTGCGAGGACGATAAGTTGTGGCGCTGGTTCATGGGCTACGAGGCCTGTCCCGATGCGCGCGCCGCCGAACTCATCGCCACCATCCGCGCCTTGCCGGCTTGAATGGCGCCCCTCGCGCTGGCTGCTCGCCGCGCTGGGGCTGTTGACGCTGCTGGCGCCGGTTTCGCTGCTGCTGTCGGACCTGGCGCCGCTGCTGGCCTGGCCGGCGGCGCTGGGCGCCATGCTGTACGGGGCCGCGCTGCTGCGGCGCGAAGCGCGGCGGCCGTCGCGCGCGCTGACCATTCCGGCGGCCGGCGCGGCCACGGTCGACGGCCAGGCGGTGGAGGAACTGCAGGTGGACTGGCGCGGGCCGCTGGCGTTCGTGCGCTGGCGCGACCGGCACGGCAGGGTGCGGCGGCTGGCGTGGTGGCCGGACACGCTGCCGGCGGCGGCGCGACGTGAACTGCGTCTGGCCGCTCATGCACGTGCCGCTTCGTCTGCGCCACCGCAGATGGCACCATAGCGTCCCCTGAACGGTGGCGCCCATGTTCAAACCCCTTCCCGTGGCCATCGGCCTGCGCTACCTGCGCGCCAAGCGCCGCAACAACTTCATCTCCTTCATCTCGATGGCGTCGATCCTGGGCATCGCCCTGGGGGTCACCGTGCTGATCACCACCCTGGCGGTGATGAGCGGTTTCCAGAAGGAGATCCGCGACCGCCTGCTGCAGATGGCCGCGCACGCCACGGTCAGCGCGCAGGGCGCCCCGCTGGAGGACTGGCAGCACGCGATCGACGTGGCCAGGCGCGATCCGCGCGTGGCCGGCGCCGCGCCGTACATCGAGAAGGAAGCGCTGCTGTCCGGCAGCCGCAACCAGCCGGCGATGGTGCGCGGCATCCTGCCGGCGGAAGAGGCCAAGGTCTCGGTGCTGGCGCAGAAGATGAAGCAGGGCTCGGTCGACAGCCTCACCCCCGGCTCCTACAACATCCTGCTCGGCCAGGAACTGGCGCTGTGGCTGGGCGTGGGCGTGGGCGACCAGGTGGTGGTGACCCTGTCCGACTTCCAGGGCTCGCCGGTCGGCGTGCTGCCCAAGCTCAAGCGCTTCACCGTCAGCGGCATCTTCGAGGCCGGCTACAACGAGATCGACCGCGGCCTGGCGGTGACCGACATGCAGGACATGCAGCGCGTGCTGCGCATGGGCGATGGCGTCACCGGCGTGCGCCTGAAGCTGCACGACATGGACCTGGCCTGGAGCGTGGCCCGCGACCTGGCGCTGAACCTGCACGGCAACTACCTGGTCAGCGACTGGACCCGGGAGAACGCCAACCTCTACCACTCGCTGAAGATGGAAAAGACGGTGATGGGCATCCTGCTGTCGCTGATCATCGCGATGGGCGCGTTCAACCTGGTGTCCTCGCAGGTGATGCTGGTCACCGACAAGCAGGCCGACATCGCGATCCTGCGCACGCTGGGGCTGAGCCCGGGCGGGGTGATGCAGGTGTTCATGGTGCAGGGCACGCTGATCGGCGTGATCGGCACCGTGGCCGGGGTGATCGGCGGCATCGTGCTGACCTTGAACCTGGAGCGCATCCTCGGCGCGATCGAGGCGGTGTTCAACGTCAAGCTGCTGCCGGAGGACGTCTACTACATCACCGGCCTGCCGACCGACATGCAGCCGCACGACGTGGTGGTGATCACCCTCGTCGCGCTGCTGATGAGCTTCGTGGCCACGCTGTATCCGGCCTGGCGCGCGGCGCGTACGCAACCGGCGGAGGCGCTGCGTTATGAATGAGCATCGGGACATGGGACTCGGGACTCGGGACTCGGAAGTGCAAAAGCCACAGCGTGCCGATGCGGCGATCCGCGCCGAAGGCCTGGGCAAGACCTACGCCGAGGGCAAGATGCGCACGCCGGTGTTCGACGGGCTGGACCTGAGCGTGGCGCCGGGCGAGACCGTGGCCATCGTCGGTGCGTCCGGCGCCGGCAAGAGCACGCTGCTGCACCTGCTCGGCGGGCTCGACGTGCCCACTGCCGGCGAGGTGTACGTGGCCGGGCAGCGCATGTCGGCGCTGAGCGATGCGGCGCGCGGCCAGCTGCGCAACCGCTCGCTCGGCTTCGTCTACCAGTTCCATCACCTGCTGCCGGAGTTCACCGCGCTGGAGAACGTGATGATGCCGGTGCTGCTCGGCGGCGCCGAGGTCAAGGACGCCGACGCGCGCGCGCGCGCCTTGCTGGAATCGGTGGGCCTGGGGCATCGGCTGGAGCACAAGCCCGGCGAGCTGTCGGGCGGCGAACGCCAGCGCGCGGCGGTGGCGCGCGCGCTGGTCAACCGCCCGGCCTGCGTGCTCGGCGACGAGCCGACCGGCAATCTGGACGACAAGACCGCGGCCAACGTGTTCGCGCTGATGCTCGAACTCAACCGCGCCCACGGCACGAGCCTGGCGCTGGTGACCCACGACCGCAGCCTGGCGCGCAAGCTCGACCGGGTGCTGGAGCTGCACGAAGGCAAGCTGCGCGAACTGGCTGCGGCCGACGTCTAGCGTTTTCCTTCCCGCCGATCGCAGATCGCGCGGGATGGGGGCGACTCGCGGGCTTTGGCCTTGGCCATCGGTCGCGACATTGAAGCGCCTGTCGGACCTAAGGCCCGGATCGCCCGCGGCCGCTCATGCGGCATTTCGCTGCCTGCGAAGATGAGGGCGCTGTAGGAGCCTGGCTACGTCCTGCGACCGCCGCGTCGGTGTCGGCGAGCGGGCGCGCGGACCGTCGCCGCCATGGATTGCCGCTGGAAGCGCGTGGTCGCCGGCGCTTCGATGGTCGGCACGACACCGCTGGCCAGCGCGAACCCGCGCATGCATCCGGCGAATTCCTACACGGCTTGTCCGGCTTGCCCGATAGCCGGCGGCATCGCCGACGGCGATGCTGTGGCTGGCGACGCTGTCCGGCGCGTCTCGGCGCAGGTCGCGCGCCTGATCGCGACGGCCGCCGTCCAGCCAAGACACCAGGGATACGCACGCGCCAGGAGGGCGCCGACGATGCAGCCACACACGATCCCGTGGCACCAGGCGCTGCTAGCGGCGCTGCGCCTGCCGCCGCCGACTGCGCCGTTCGGAGCCGCGGTGGCGGCGGGGTTGCTGGCCGGCGTGGTGGCCGCGGTGTGGCTGCCGCGCCTGCCGCCGGTGCCGCTGTCCGCGCTGCTGGCGCTGGCCGGCGCGTTGCTGGCGCTGCGCGCGCCGCGGTGGCGCTGGCTCGGTGCGGCGCTGTTCGGCGTCGGCTGGCTGGGCCTGCATGCGGGGTGGGTGCTGGCGCGGCAGCTGCCGCCGGAGTGGGAAAGGCGCGCCGCCAGCGTGAGCGGGCAGGTGGTCGATCTGCCGCAACCGGAGCCGCGGCGCACGCGTTTCCTGCTGCGCGTGGACGACGACGCGTCGCAGCCCGCGCTGCTGCGCGGGCGCCTGCTGCAACTGGCGTGGTACGACGAGTTCGGCGCCCGCCGCATCGGACCGCGCAGCGGCCTGCAGGCCGGCGCACGCTGGCGCTTGACGCTGCGCCTGCGCGCGCCGCGCGGCCTCAGCAATCCCGGCGGCTTCGATGCCGAGGCGCATGCGCTGGCGCAGCGGATCGCCGCCGCCGGCTACGTGCAGGCGCCGCAGCAGGCGCGCGAGCTGGCGCCTGCGCGCGGCATCGACGCCTGGCGCGAACGCATGTCCGCGCGCATCGGCGCCGGCGTCGCTTCGCCGTCGGCGCGCTACGTGCAGGCGCTTGCGCTGGGCGACACCCGCGGCCTGGACGACCGCGACTGGCGCATCCTGCGCGCCGCCGGCCTGACCCACTTGATCGCGATCTCCGGCTTCCATGTCGGGCTGGTCGCCGGCGGTTGCGCGCTGCTCGGCGCCGGCCTGTGGCGGCTGTGGCCGGGGCTGGGCCGGCGCTGGCCCAGGCTGCAGGCGGCAGCGCTGCTGGCCTTGCTAGGCGCCGGCGGCTATACCCTGCTGTCGGGCATGGCGCTGCCGACCGTGCGCACGCTGCTGATGATCGCGGTGGTGGTGGCGGCGCGGTTGTGGCGGCGTCCGGTGCGGGTGGTCGATGCGCTGGCGCTGGCGGCGATCGCGGTCCTGCTGTGCGATCCGCTGGCGGTGCTGGTCGCCGGCTTCTGGCTCAGCTTCGTCGGCGTGGCCTGGCTGGCCTGGTGCATGCCCGGCGCGGGCGCGGGCGCGGACGGCTGGCGCGGCCGGCTGCGCGAATTCCTGTCCGCGCAGGGCGTGGCCACCCTGGGCCTGCTGCCGCTGAGTACGGTGCTGTTCGGGCAGGCGTCGGCGGCAGGGCCGGTCGCCAACCTGCTTGCGATCCCGTGGTGGAGCCTGGTGGTGGTGCCGCTGGCGCTGGTCGGCACTGCCCTGGAGGCGCTATATGCCGGCGCCGGGACCTGGGCATGGCGCAGCGCGGCGTGGTGCTTCGATCTGCTCTGGCCGCTGTTCGAGACGCTCGGCAGCAGCCGCTTCGCGCTGTGGTGGCTGCCGGAAGCGCGTGCCTGGGCGTTGCCGCTGGCGCTGCTCGGCGCGTTCTGGCTGTTGCTGCCGCGCGCGGTACCCGGCAAGCCGCTGGCGGCGCTGTTGTGGCTGCCGCTGTTCTGGCCGCCGCTGGAGCGTCCGGCGCCCGGCGAGGTGGAACTGGTGATGATCGACGTGGGGCAGGGCCTGTCGGTGCTGCTGCGCACCGCGCACCACCAGCTGCTGTACGACGCCGGCCCGGCCGTTCCCGACGGCTTCGATGCCGGCGAACGCGCGGTGGTGCCGGCGCTGCACGCCCTGGGCGTGTCGCGGCTGGACCGGGCGGTGATCAGCCATGGCGACAACGACCACGCCGGCGGCTTCGAGGCGGTGCGCGCGGCGGTGCCGGTGGCGCGTGCGGCGGCGCCGGCGGGCGCGCCGCTGGCGGTCGACCGGCCGTGCGTGGCCGGCGAGCGCTGGACCTGGGACGGCGTGCGCTTCCGCTTCCTGCACCCCACGCCGGGATTCCCCTACTTGGGCAACGAATCGAGCTGCGTGCTGCGGGTGGAAAGCGCGTTCGGGACGCTGCTGCTGACCGGAGACATCGGCGAGGTGATCGAGACCCGGCTGCTGCGCCTGGCGCGCACCGAGTTGCGTGCCGACGTGGTGCTGCCGCCGCACCACGGCAGCGCCGGCTCCTCGCAACCGGACTTCGTCGCCGCCACCGGGGCGCGGCTGGCGTTGATCTCGGCCGGCCACGGCAACCGCTTCGGGCATCCGCGCGCCGCGGTGGTCGAGCGCTGGCAGGACGCCGGCGCCGAGGTCGCGACCACGGCCGAGGCCGGCGCGCTGCGCGTATGGGTGGGCCGGGCCGGGCTGCAGCTGCGCGAACGCCGGCCATGGCGGGCGCGGTTCTGGGACGCCGCGGAGCGGCGGCGGGCGGCTGCTATCCTATCGGCCAGTGAACGAACGGCCGATGGCGCCGGAGGGTTGCGACGTGTGGGAACTGGTCAAGGCCGGTGGCTGGCCGATGGTGCCGCTGCTGTTGTTGGGCGTGGTGGCGCTGGCGATCGTGCTGGAACGGTTCTGGAGCCTGCGCCGTAGCGAGGTGCTGCCGCCGGGGCTGGGCCAGGAGGTCCGCAACTGGGCCACGCGCGGCAAGCTCGACGCCAACCACATCGAGTCGCTGCGGCGCAATTCGCCGCTGGGCGCGCTGCTCGCCGCCGGCCTGGACGTGCGCAACCGTCCGCGCGAGGTCGTGCGCGAACGCATCGAGGACACCGGGCGCCACGTGGTGCACCGCATGGAGCGCTATCTCAACGCGCTGGGCACGGTGGCCTCGGCCGGCCCGCTGCTCGGCCTGCTTGGCACCGTGGTCGGCATGATCCAGATGTTCCTGGGCATCCTCGACCATGGCGTCGGCGACGTGAACCAGCTCGCAGGCGGCATCGGCAAGGCGCTGGTGTGCACCGCCACCGGCATGATCATCGCGGTGCCGGCGCTGGTGTTCCATCGCTACTTCAAGGGGCGCATCGCCGGCTACATCATCGAGATGGAGCAGGAAGCCGCGGCGCTGACCGACGCGCTGGACGGCCGTGCGGGCACGCCGCCGCCCGCCGCGCGCGCGGCCCCGGGCGGCCGCCCCGCCGCCGCCGCGGCCAAGGGCTGAGCCGTGCGCATCCGCGACGACCGCGCCCAGGACGAACCGCATATCGACCTGGTGCCCCTGATCGACGTCATCCTGGTACTGATCATCTTCTTCGTGGTGACCACCACCTTCGACGCGCGTTCCACCCTGCAACTGCAGCTGCCCAACGCCAGCGACCAGCACAATCCGTCGCCGCCACGCGCGCTCAGCGTGCTGATCAACGCCGACGGGCACTATTTCATCAACGACCAGGAAGTGCTGCGCACCGACGTGGAGTCGGTCAAGCGCAGCATCGCCCAACTCGCCGGCGACGACCGCGAGCAGCCGGTGCTGCTGCGCGCCGATGCGCGCACGCCGTACCAGGCGGTGGTGACCGCCCAGGATGCCCTGGGCCAGCTCGGCTTCCGCCGCATCGCCATCGCCACCGCGCCGGAAGCCAAGCCGTGAGCGGCAAGTCGGTGCCGGTTTGGCCGATCTACCGTCGGCTGCTCGGCTATACCCGCGCCTACTGGGTGATGCTGGTCGCAGCGCTGGTGGCGATGGTGATCGAAGCCACCGCCGGCTATTTCTTCACCCGGTTGATGGACCCGCTGGTCAACCGCGGCTTCGTCAATCCCGAGGCGCGCATGGCGGTGCTGCTGCCGCTGGCGATCCTGGGCCTGTTCCTGATGCGCAGCTTCGCCACCTTCGTCGGCGACTACTGCATGGCGCGCACCGGGCGCAGCGTGGTGCGCGACCTGCGCGAGCAGGTGCTGGCCAAGTACCTGCACCTGCCGTCGTCGCACTTCGACGTGGAAGCCACGCCGATGATGGTCAGCCGGCTGAACTTCGACACCGAACAGGTCACCCAGGCCGCCTCCGACGCGCTGAAGACGCTCGTGGCCGACACCCTGACCATCATCGGCATGCTGGTGGTGATGCTGCAGATGAGCGTCAAGGTGACCCTGGCGCTGCTGGTGGTGGCGCCGCTGATCGGCGTCATCGTCTCCTACGTCGGCAAGCGCTACCGCAAGATCAGCCGCGGCATCCAGGACGGCATGGGCTCGATGGCGCAGCGCGCCGAGCAATCGCTGGGCGCGCAGCAGGAAGTGAAGGTGCACGGCACCCAGGCGCTGGAGATCGACCACTACGCGGCGCTGGCCAACCGCATGCTCGGCCTGAACATGAAGGTCGAGACCACGCGCGCGCTGGCCTCGAGCCTGGTGCAGTTCCTGGCCGCGGTGGCGTTGGCGGCGATCGTGTGGGTCGCCACCCGCGAAGCGCTGGCCGGGCGCCTGAACGCCGGCCAGTTCATGGCGCTGATGACCTCGATGATGGCGATCATCCCGTCGCTGCGCCGGCTCACCAGCGTGCAGACCTCGATCTCGCGCGGCGTGGCCGCCGCCGAGCGCCTGTTCTCGATCCTGGACACGCCGGAGGAGCGCGATACCGGCACCGTGGCGGTGCAGCGCGTGCGCGGCGAATTGGTGTTCGACCAGGTGATGCTGCGCTATCGCCACGACAGCGGCCTGGCGCTGGACGACATCAGCTTCGTCGCGCGCCCCGGCACGGTCACCGCCATCGTCGGCCGTTCCGGCAGCGGCAAGACCAGCCTGGTCCGGCTGGTGCCTCGTTTCTACGAGCCCAGCGGCGGACGCATCACCCTGGACGGGGTGCCGCTGCACGACTACCGGCTGCACGACCTGCGCCGGCAGATCGCGCTGGTCGGCCAGCGGGTGATGCTGTTCGACGACAGTATCGCCGCCAACATCGCCTACGGTACCGAGGCCAGCGAAGAGCAGATCCGCGCCGCGGCCGAAGCGGCCAACGCCTGGGAGTTCATCGAGCGCCTGCCGCAGCAACTGCACACCCAGGTCGGCGAGAACGGCGCGCTGCTGTCCGGCGGCCAGCGCCAGCGCCTGGCGATCGCGCGCGCGATCCTGCGCGATGCGCCGATCCTGATCCTCGACGAGGCCACCGCCGCGCTGGACAACGAGTCCGAACGCCTGGTGCAGGACGCGCTGCACCGGCTGATGCCCGAGCGCACCACGCTGGTGATCGCGCACCGCCTGTCCACCATCGAGCATGCCGACCAGGTGCTGGTGATGGACCAGGGCCGCATCGTCGAACGCGGCACCCACCACGCGCTGCTGGAGCAGGGCGGGCTGTACGCGCATCTGCACAGCATGCAGTTCCGCGAAAGGCAGCCGGGATGAGCGGTCCCGGCAGACAGACGCCCGGCTACTGGTACGGCCCGGGCCGGCCGCCGCTGTACGCGCGGCTGCTGAGCCCGATCTACGCCGCCGCGATCGCGCTGCGCCGCGCCTTGTACCGCCGCGGCTGGCGCAAGCGCCACAGCGTGGAGGTGCCGGTGGTGGTGGTGGGCAACGTCACCGCCGGCGGTACCGGCAAGACCCCGCTGACCATCGCGCTGGTGCGGCAGCTGCTGGAGGCCGGCTGGAAGCCCGGGGTGGCCACGCGCGGCTACGGCCGCGCGCAGGACCAGCGCGGGCGCTGGATCGAGGCGGCGACCACCGCCGACCTCGGCGGCGACGAGCCGGTGCTGATCGCGCACAAGACCGGCGTGCCGGTGCGGGTGGACCGCGATCGCGTCGCCGCCGCGCGCGCGCTGGTGCAGGCCGGCTGCGACATCGTGGTCTGTGACGACGGCCTGCAGCACTACCGCCTGCAGCGCGACATCGAGATCGAGGTGGTCGACGGCCACCGCCGCTACGGCAACGGCCGGTTGCTGCCGGCCGGCCCGCTGCGCGAGCCGGCCGCGCGCGCGCGCGAGTGCGATTTCCGCGTGGTCAACCTCGGCCAGGCCAGCGACGATGCGGCGGCGCAGGCCGGCTTCGGCGAATGGCCGATGCGGCTGCGCATCGACAGCGCCCAGCCGTTGCAGGGCGGACGCACGCGCGCGCTGCGCAGCTTCGCCGGGCAGCGCGTGCACGCGGTGGCCGGCATCGCCCATCCGCAACGCTTCTTCGAGATGCTGCGCGCGCTCGGCATCGGCGTGGTGCCGCACGCGTTTCCCGACCATCACCGCTACCACGCCGGGGACCTGTCGTTCGGCAGCGAACTGCCGGTGCTGATGACCGAGAAGGACGCGGTCAAGTGCGCCGCCTTCGTCAACGAATGGTGCTTCAGCGTGCCGCTGACCGCCGAGCTGCCGGCGGCGTTCTGGGTCGGCCTGCTGGACCGGCTGGAGAAGCTGCGCGCGCGCATCGACGACGTCGCGCCCTAGCGGCGGATCGCGGTCCGCGGCGAATTCGGCGGCGGCTCGGGCCGTGCGCCACAAGACCAAGACCGTCCACGATGTCCGGAAATCACGGGGTTTTGCACGGCGAGGCTTCGATCCCAGCCGGCTTGCCCGATGCTGTTCTATGGATTGCCGTTCGAAACCGCGCGGCAGCAAGCCTCGACGCCTGAGCGTTCTCGACCCGGTGACCGCAGCGCTGAAGCAATGACTCCGGATGGCCCCGGGCATCAGTCGCAACAGGCATGGGCGGGGGAGCAAGTCGCAAGCGATGGCCCGAGGCCACCCGCCGCTCCCCACAGGGTTCGTTCGGCTTGGGCGCCGAGGGTGGCGAACCGGTGCTGCCGCGGCTTGCGCTGCGATCGACTGGATGCGGCTGGTCGCCGTCCCACTTCACCCAGCGCGTTCCGGATGTGATTTCGGGATACGGGATCGGCGATTCGCAAACGCGCTCCTCTCCCTGTGTCCGGACACTGTCCTGGCCGCGCGGCCTGTGCGCCCGCGTGCCGGTGGCCGAGCAGTTGTTGCCGGTCCATCGGCCCGAGGAGGCATCGCAGAGGGTCTGGCCGCTATGGAGCGACGCTTGTCGAATCCCGCAGCAGAATGCCGCGCGCAGGAGGGATCGGGCCGAGCAGGGACGGATGGCCCCGTGCGGCGCCGGTCAGCCGGCCGCGCTGCGCGGCGCGTCGGCCAGTTGCGGCCAGCGCGCCAGCACCGCGGCGCGGATGCCGGCCGCGTCGATGCCGGCCTCGGCGAGCAGCTGCTCGCGGCTGGCGTGGTGCTGGAAGTCGTCCGGCAGGCCCAGGTGCAGCACCGGGCGCAGCACGCCTTCGGCATTGAGCAGTTCGGCCACGCCGGAACCGGCGCCGCCCGCGACCACGTTGTCCTCGACGGTGACGAAGCCCTCGTGGCTGCGCGCCAGTTCCAGCAGCAGCGCGCGGTCCAGCGGCTTGACGAAGCGCATGTTGACCACGCTCAGCCCCAGTTCGCGCCCGACCTGCTCGGCCGCCGCGACGGTCGAGCCGAAGGCGAGCAGGGCCAGCGTGCTGCCGTTCGCGCGCAGCTGCGCCTTGCCGATCGGCAGCGTGTCCAGCGCCGTGTCCAGCGCCACGCCCGGCCCGGTGCCGCGCGGGTAGCGCACCGCCGCCGGCCCCGCATAGCGCAGGCCGGTGCTGAGCATCTGCCGGCATTCGGCCTCGTCGGCCGGCGCCATCACCACCATGTGCGGCACGCAGCGCAGGAAGCTCAGGTCGAGATTGCCGGCGTGGGTGGCGCCGTCCGGGCCGACCACGCCGCCGCGGTCGATCGCGAACAGCACGTCCAGTTTCTGCAGCGCCACGTCGTGCACCAGCTGGTCGTAGCCGCGCTGCAGGAAGGTCGAATAGATCGCCACCACCGGCTTGGCGCCCTGCGTGGCCATGCCGGCGGCCAGCGTCACCGCGTGCTGCTCGGCGATCGCCACGTCGAAATAGCGCTGCGGGTATTCCTTGCTGAAGCGCACCAGGCCCGAGCCTTCGCGCATCGCCGGGGTGATCGCCAGCAGGGTCGGCTCGGCCGCGGCCATGTCGCAGATCCAGTCGCCGAACACGTCGGTGTAGGTCGGCTTCTTGGCCCCGGGCTTGGCGATCAGGCCCTTGCTCGGATCGAACGGGCCGACCGCGTGATAGCCGATCTGGTCGCCTTCGGCCAGCTCGTAGCCCTTGCCCTTGGTGGTGATCACGTGCAGCAGCTGCGGGCCCTTGAGCGTCTTGAGGGTCTTCAGCGCGCCGATCAGCGCCGGCAGGTCGTGGCCGTCGATCGGGCCGGTGTAGTGGAAGCCCATCTCCTCGAACAGCGTGGACGGCACGAACATGCCCTTCCAGTGCTCTTCCCAGCGCCGCACGAAACGCGCGGTGGGATTGGTCTTCTTGTCGCCGAGGATCCTCTTGCCGCCTTCGCGGATCGCGTTGAGGGTCTTGCTGCCGGTCATGCGCCCGAGCATCTTGGTCACGCCGCCGACCGCCTCGGAGATCGACATGCGGTTGTCGTTGAGCACCACCAACAGGTTAGGCTCCGGCTCCATGCCGCCGGCATGGTTCAGCGCCTCGTAGGCCATGCCGGCGGTCATCGCGCCGTCGCCGATCACCGCCACCACCCTGCGCTCGTCGCCGGCGCGCTGCAGCGCAATCGCCATGCCCAGCGCCGCGGAGATCGACGTGGACGAATGGCCGACGCCGAAGGTGTCGTACTCGCTCTCCTCGCGCTTGGGGAACGGCGCCACGCCGTCGGCCTGCTTGACCGTGTGGATCCGGTCGCGGCGTCCGGTGAGGATCTTGTGCGGGTAGGTCTGGTGGCCGACATCCCACACCAGCTGGTCGGCCGGGGTGTCGTACAGGTAGTGCAGCGCGACGGTGAGTTCGATCACCCCCAGGCCGGCGCCGAAATGGCCCCCGCTCTTGCCGACGCACTCGATCAGGTAGGCGCGCAGTTCTTCCGCGATCGCCGGCAGCTCGGCTTCATCGAAGCGGCGCAGTTCGGCGGGGATCTGGATGCGCGAGAGGCGCGGATAGCGGGTGGGATCGATCATCGGGGTAGTGGTTCAACGGACCGGTCATTTTCCTCCCCATTCCGGAACCGGGCAAGCAAACCGGTTCAGGCGGGCGGAACGGCAGACGTTGCGGGACGGTCCTGCGACAAAACGTCGCAGGGCGCGGCGCGTTGCGCGCCGCTGACCCGTTCAGACCGACAGCTTGGAGCGCTTGGGCAGCTGCGCCTTCAGGAACGACATCTGGTCGGCGAGGATGTTGCGGTTGGACAGGATCAGGTGCTCGATCCAGCTGGGCCGGTACGGCACCGCCAGCAGCGGCATCGAGGCCTGTTGCGGGGTGCGGTTGCCCTTGCGCGAATTGCAGTGGAAGCAGGCGGTGACCACGTTCTCCCAGGTGTCGCGGCCGCCCTTGGACACCGGCAGCACGTGGTCGCGGGTCAGTTGCGGGCGGCTGAACTGCTGGCCGCAGTACAGGCACAGCTGCGCGTCGCGGGCGAACAGCGCGGTGTTGGTCAGCGTCGGCGTGGGGTCCAGCGCGCGCGAGCGGGCGTGGCCGCGCGCGGCGATGATCGGGTGCAGCTGCAGCACGCTGCGTTCGCCGGTCAGCCGCGACATCCCGCCATGGATATGCAGGCACGGTTCGCCCAGGGTCCAGGCCACCGCGCCGCGGGCGTACAGGCAGGCCGCATCCTGCCAGTTGATCCAGTCCAGCACGCGCCCATGCGCGTCCAGCGACAGCAGTCGCACCGAAGGCAGGTGAGGCAGGGGCGGGGAAAGCGACATCGACGGCACGACCGCCGAAGCGTCGTAGGCTCCGGTATCGACCAGACCAAGCGTTGTTGTGTCTGTCTCCATCGGGAAGACAGCTTATACCCGATTGTTGACGATTTGTGTATCCGGCGCGGGCGTTTCCGGCCACCCGGTCGCAGGCGCTGTTCCGCGGGCCGCCAACGCGCGGCGCGTGTTCCGATCTTCGTGCCGTGGCGATGCCGCGCGCGGCCTGCGAAACGGCGCGGGACCGGCGACCGGGCGCGGCACGGCCTGGCCACCGGTCGCCGCACTGCGCTCAGAAGCGCTCGTCGGCCATCGCCATCAGCGGTTCGGCGCCGGCGTCGATCGCCGCGGCGTGGGTGAGCGTGCGCGGCAGCAGCCTGGCGAAGTAGAAGCGCGCGGTCTCGCGCTTGGACTGCTTGAACGCGTCGCTGTGCGCCGACGCGTTGGCCGCCGCGACGCTGCGCGCCCACCAGTAGGCCAGCACCACGTAGCCGGAATAGAACACGTAGTCGTAGCTGGCCGCGCCGATCTCGTCGGCATTGCCGGCCGCGCGCTGCAGGATGCGCCGGGTCAGCGCCGCCCATTCGCCGGCCTTCTCGCGCAGCGGGGCGACGAATTCGGCCACGGCGGAATTGTCCGCATGCTCGGCGGCGAAGGCCTCGATCTGCGCCAGGAACAGCTTCAGGCCCGCGCCCTGGCTGGCGGCGGTCTTGCGTCCCATCAGGTCCAGCGCCTGGATGCCGGTGGTGCCTTCGTACAGGGTGGTGATGCGCGCGTCGCGCGCCAGCTGCTCCATGCCGTGTTCGTGGATGTAGCCATGGCCGCCGAAGCACTGCAGCGCGTGGTAGGTGTTCTCCACCGCCCATTCGGTCTGGCAGGCCTTGGAGATCGGGGTCAGGAAACTCACCAGCGTGTCGGCCTGCTCGCGCTCGGCCGGGTCCTGCGCACGGTGGGCGATGTCGATCAGCGTCGCCGCGTGCAGCGCCAGCAGGCGGCTGCCCTCGGTCAGCGCCTTGACCGTCAGCAGCATGCGCCGCACGTCGGGGTGGACCAGGATCGGGTCGGCCGGCTTGTCCGGCAGCTTGGCGCCACTGAGCGAGCGCGACTGCAGGCGTTCGCGCGCGTAGCGCAACGCGTTCTGGTAGGCGCGCTCGGACAGGCCGATGCCTTGCAGGCCTACGCCCAGCCGCGCTGTGTTCATCATGGTGAACATCGCCTGCAGGCCCTTGTGCGGCTGGCCGACCAGGTAACCCTGGGCACCGTCGAAGTTCAGCACGCAGGTGGCCGAGCCGTGGATGCCCATCTTGTGTTCCAGCGAACCGCAGCGCACCGCGTTGCGCTCGCCCACGCTGCCGTCGCGCGCCACCTTGAACTTGGGCACCACCAGCAGCGAGATGCCCTTGGCGCCGGCCGGGGCGTCCGGCAGCCGCGCCAGCACCAGATGCACGATGTTGTCGGTGAAGTCGTGCTCGCCGGCGGTGATGAAGATCTTGGTGCCGCTGACCGACCAGCTGCCGTCGGCGTTGGCCTCGGCGCGGGTCTTGAGCAGGCCCAGGTCGGTGCCGCAGTGCGGCTCGGTCAGGCACATGGTGCCGGTCCAGCGGCCGTCCACCAGCGGCTTCAGGAACACCTCCTGCTGCCACGCCTCGCCATGCTGCTTCAGCGCCTCGACCGCGCCGTGCGACAGCAGCGGGAAATTGCCCCAGGCCAGGTTGGCGGCATTGACCATCTCGTTGAGCGGCACGCCCAGCGTGTGCGGCAGGCCCTGGCCGCCGAACTCGGTGGCCGCGGTCAGCCCGGTCCAGCCGCCCTCGGCGAACTGCCGGTAGGCCTCGCGGAAGCCGGGCGCGGTGGTCACCGCGCCGGTGGCCGGGTCGAGCTTGCAGCCGTGTTCGTCGCCGACCCGGTTCAGCGGCGCGAGCACGGTGCCGGTGAACCGCGCCGCCTCCTCCAGGACCGCGTCGATCACCTCGGCGCTGGCCTCGGCATGACCCAGGCGGGCGAACAGCGCCTCGGCCTGCAGCACGTCGTGCAGCGCGAATCGCAGGTCGGTCAGCGGGGCTTGGTAGGTGCTCATGCGGTCGCTCGTGACAGAGGCCGCGGCGCGGCCGAGGCGGGCAGGATACTACGGCGTATGGATGTAGCGCGGGGATGGGGATTTGGGATCGGGATTCGCGACAGCCGTCTGCGCAGTGGATGGATCGTCGCCAAGATTCGCTGTTCTTGCGAATCCCCAATCTCGAATCCCCGCTCACGGCCCCCGATGCACCGTCACCGTCGCGGTCATGCCCGCCGCCAGGATGGTGCCCCTGGGCACGCTGGCCGGATCGATGCGCACCCGCACCGGTACGCGCTGCGCCAGGCGGATCCAGTTGAAGGTGGGGCTGACGTCGGCGAGCAGCGAGGCGCCGGTCGGGTTGTCGCTGTCGGCGATGCCGCGGGCGATGCCCTCGACCCGGCCGTGCAGCATCACCCCGCCGCTCATCAGGCGGATGTCGGCGCGGTCGCCGACGTGGACCCGTGGCAGCTTGGTCTCCTCGAAGTAGCCGTAGACCCACACCGCGTCGTCGCGCACCAGCGCCAGCCGTGCGCCGCCGGCCTGGGCGTAGTCGCCCACGCGCACGTCCAGGTTGGTGATGTAGCCGTCGGCGGTGGCGCGGACCTGGGTGCGCTGCAGGTCCAGCTCGGCCAGGTCGACCGCGGCCTGCGCCTGCGCCACGGCCGCCAGCGCCTGCGCCTGCGCGGCGCTGGCCTGGCCGCGCAAGGCGGCGGTGCGGTGCACGTCGGCCTGTGCCGAGCGCGCGGTGGCCTCGGCATCGGTGCGCGCTTCGGCGGAAACCACCGACGCGGCGCGGGCGCGGCGCTCGGCCTGCGCGCGGCGCATCTGGAATTCGGCCTCGCTCGCCGCCTGGCTGGCGGCCGCGGCGGAAATGCTGGCGCCGGCCGAGCGCGCCTGCGCCTGCGCGGCGGCCAGATCGGCGCGGGCCTGCGCCAGCGCCAGCTCGAAGCGCCGGCGGTCGACGCTGAACAGCACGTCGCCGCGCTTGACGTGCTGGTTGTCGGCCACCGCGACCGCATCGACCAGGCCGGACACGTCCGGGGCGATGCGCACCACCTCGGCGCGCACGCGTCCGTCGCGGGTCCACGGCGAGAGCATGTAGTGGCGCCACAGCGCGTGCGCGAGCAGGGCGGCGATCAGCACGATCAGCGCGGTCAGGGCGAAACGGATCAGGGCAGGGGTCTTCATGGCGGGACTCACGGCAGGAGGAGCAGGCCGAGCGCGGCGAACACGCCGACGTACACGGCCAGACGGAACAGCGGCGGGTGCCAGGCGTAGCGGTACAGCCCCGCGCGGCCGGCGAGCGCGTCGACCGCCCAGGCGACCGGCAGCAGCAGCGCCGCCAGTACCAGCAGGCCGGGCACGTACACGCCGGCGATGGAGATTTCAGCGGGCAGCGACATCGGCGGCTCCTGGCGCGGTCGGAGAGGGGACGGGTTCGGCGGCGAGCGCGGCGAGCACGGACTCGGCATCGAGCAGCGCGCCGCGCAGCAGATGCAGGTGCTCGCGGGTGGGACGCCAGCGCAGCGGCACCACCTCGCCGATGCGGCAGGCCGCCAGCGCCGCGTCGATCCGCTCCAGCGCCAGGCGGTGGCGCGCGGGCGACGGCGCCAGGTACAGCTCGGCCAGCGCCTGCACCGCAGCGTCCACCGCGGCCGCCAGTGCTGCCGGCAGCTCGCCGTCGGCGGCGTCGCGGCGCAGCTCGATCAGGGTGCGGCCGGTCTCGTGCACCGACAGCGCCCAGCCGAGCAGTTCGCGCAGTTCGTCGCCGCCGGGCGGGGTGTGCGCGACGATCTGCTGGAACAGGTCGCGGTTGACGCTTTCCAGCCGCAGCTGCAGGCCCGGCAGCGGGGCGCGCGCGGCCAGGGTGGTCTGGCGGCGCAATTGCTCCAGCAGGCGCCGGCGATGCCAGCGGGTGCCGATCACCGGCGGCACGAACACGAACGCCGCGCTCACCGCCAGCGTGCCCAGCAGCAGCGGCACCACGCTGTTGAAGGTGGCGGCGGCATCGAAGCTCGGCGTCGGCTGCAGCGCCAGGATCGAGATGAAGGCCAGGTTGGTGCCGGTGGCGAAGCCGAACAAGGCCGGCTTCGACGCCAGGTACAGGGTCAGCAGCAGGAACGGCGCGGTCCCGGCCACGAACAGGCCGTAGCCGTCCATATGCGGCAGCACCAGCAGTTGGCAGGCCATTCCCAGCACGGCGCCGAACACGAAGCCTTTGAACAGCGAGCGCGCGGCCGCCGGCGCGTTGGCGCTGGAGGACAGGATCGCGCTCAGCGCCACCGCCTGGAACACGGCGGTGGCGCCGCTGATCCAGCCGGCGTGGATCCACAGCCAGCACATCGCCGCCACCAGCAGCGCGCTGCGCAGCGCGGTCACCGCCGCGGCCGCGTAGTCGTTGCCGCGCACGAACACCGCGGTATCGCCGCCATCCTGCGGCGTGCGCCACTGCTGCGGCGCGACCAGCGTGGCCTCGGTGGCGACGTAGTCGTGCAACTCGCCGAAGAAGCGCCGCAGCAGCGATACGCCGGTATCGAAGTCCTCGTGGCGCGCGACCGGCAGCGTGTCGCGCAGCGCGGCCGCGCGCGGCGCCAGCGCATCGCGGCACTCGGCCAGCCGGCGCGCGGTCTCGGCGGTACGTTCGCGTCCGCCGCGCTCGCTCAGCGCCGCCTTCAACGGCCGGTACAGGCCGATCAGCGCGTCGGCGACATCGCCTTCGGCCTGCCGCAGCAGACGGTTGATGTAGTGGTGCAGCGACTGGAAGCTGGTGGACACGGCCATGAAGCGCTGGTTGAGCAGGCGCAGGCGACCGCTGCGCGCGCGCGCCTCCGGGTCCTCGAACACCACCGAACTGCGCAGGTCCTCGATGTCCACCGCGTCGCGGACGAAGCGCAGGTGCGCCTGTTCCATCGCCGCGCGCGGCAACTGGCCGCCGGTGGCGTCGCGGACGAAGTCCAGGAAGCCGTCGTAGGCGCGGCGCACGGTGTCGCGCAGGGTCTGGCGCAGGCGGCTGGGGAACACCACGTCGCTGACCACGCCGGTCACCAGCAGCCCCAGCAGCACCTCGGTGACGCGCGCGGTGACCAGCGCGAACACGTTCTGCGGCTGGTTCACCGCCGGCAGCGCGATCAGCGCCACGGTGTAGCCGGACAGCACGAAGGCATAGGCCTTGAAGTTGCGATACAGCAGCGCGCCGCCGGTGCACAGGCCGATCCAGATCGCCAGCGCCAGCACGAACAGCACCGGTTCCTGCGGGAACAGCGCCACCATCGCCAGCGACGCGACGCTGCCGACCAAGGTGCCGAGCACGCGGTAGAAGCCCTTGGCGAACACCATGCCGGTCTGCCGGTGCATCACCACCACCACGGTGATCATCGCGGTCATCGGCGAGGACAGGTCCAGGCGCAGCGCGATCCAGCCGGCGATGTAGATCGACAGCAGCGTGCGCAGCACGAACAGCCAGGCGCTGCCTTCGCCGCGCAACGCGTCGGCCAGCGCCGCGCGCCAGCGCGGGCGCAGCGGCTGCGGCGAAGCGGCGGGAGCGGCGGCGTTCACGCGTCGGCTTCCACGCCCTGCAGCAGCTTCTTCAGCAAGGCTTCCAACTGGGCCAGGTCGGCCGCATCGAGCGCGCGGACATAGCCGCGCAGCTGCGCGAACACGTCGGGCATGAAGCGCGCGATCAGCGCCTCGCCCTGCGCGGTCAGGCGCAGCAGCAGCATGCGCCGGTCGTCCTCGCTGGGGGTGCGCTGGATCAGGCCTTTGTCGACCAGATGGCTGGTCAGGCGGGTCACGTTCGCCGACTTCTCGCTCGCCGCATCGCCGAGTTGGGACGGGTTGAGCGTCCCGTCGGGGCTGGCGTCGATCATCATCAGCACGTTGTATTCGGAGTAGTTCAATCCGTACTCGCGCAGCAGGTCGTTGCCCTGGTCCAGGATCAGCTTGTGCAGCAGCTTGACCAGCCGCACGACCTTGGCGGCATCGCGCGGGAAGCCCGGATGCTTGCGATGGGTGACATCGAGGCGTTGCTCGGTGGCGGCGAAGCGGCTCATGGATGGCAGGCTCGTTTGTACATATGCATATATTACATTTATGTAGTATTTGAGCGGTAACGGCGGATGAACGCCGGGCTGGGTGCGGTCCGTCCAGATGACACTAGCTGGGCTGGGCTTGCAGAGGCGAATCCGCCGGCGCTTGAGCGTGCCGGTGCCGACAACCGCGACTGCGGAGTGTCGAGGTCGAGTACGGTCGCGACACGCTCCAACGGCGTCGCGCTGCCGCCACGCGACGTCTAGGCTTTGGCTGCGAGCCAGGGCGGGCCCTGCGGCAGTGTCCGGCCGTCAACGTGCGCGCGGTTCGCAGTGGCGAGCGCGCGATGGTGGGCGTGCGCGGATGGCGCGGCGTGGCGCAGGCCGCGGCGGAAAGCGCCGCGCCAGCACGCTGAGCACGTCGCGCACCGCCGCGCCGCTGGGCGAGGTGATCATCGCCAGGCGGCGCACGAACGCGGGCAGGGCGCGCTTGCGTCCGCTGGTGAACAGGCCTCGGCGGTCAGGTACGCCTTCAGTTGCGTTCGGTGCGACGGGAACCTTTCTGGCGATGCGCGCCACCGGTACACAACGTCCAGGCGCCGGCGCTGCGGGTCGAACGAACGCCTGGCGCTCGGCCCGGCGGCGTGAGAGCCAGCGACGGTCGGTATCTTTGCGAGCGCACGATGGACCAGCAAGCGGCGCCATGCAGAGGCGGAACGCGCCGTCTGGCGGCCGGCTCAGCCGGGTCGACAGGCAGGGTCACGGCTCCCGATGTCCGATGTCTCGTTGCTGCCGCGGGCCTGGCCGGTTGCCCGGTGCGCGCGATTCCTGCCGGTTGATTCGCGCAGCGAAAAGCGTGCGTGCGCGATTCAGCGCAGCACGCCGTCCAGGCCGGGGGCGGGGCTGAGCAGGTTGCGCGTATCGATCTCGAAACTGCGCAGCTTCTTTTCCTCGGGCGTGGCCTCGATCTCGCCCTTGAGCGTGTACTCCAGGCTGCGGCGGCCGGCCAGCGCGTCGGCCACGGCGATGCGCGCGGCAGAGCTCGGGCGCAGCGACAGGCTGATCACGTCGGCGGTCTCCGGCCCGATCGAAAAGCCCGGAGTGGCCTGCAGCGTGCCGGCCGCTTCGCCGCCGACGCCCAGGTCCAGGCGCAGGCGCTCGTAGCGCATCGGGATGCTGCTGTAGTTCTGCAGCCGCAGCTCCACCTTCCAGCTGCCGTCCAGGTTGACCGTGAGCTGCTGCACGCTGGCTGCCGGGTCGGATACGCGGCGCACCATGCCGTCGCCGCAGGCGCTCAGCAGCGCAATGGACAACAGCAGCAGGGCGAGGCGAAACCGCTGGCGCATATCGTGTTCCGTGGCTTGGGAGTCGGCGAAGGATACTACTTCGCCGCTCGCCGCCGATCCAAAGCGCCAAGGGCAACCGGGCTTCCGGCGCAGTGGACCGGTTCGGCGGGTTCGGCCTCACGACCTCGCGTTGAAGCTGCCGTCGCCGAGGGACCGATGCGGGTGCGCCTGGCAGCGGCCGCATGCTCGATCAGGCGGGGCGCGCCGGGTGTCGGCGGTCGGTGGTCCGCCTGCCTCCAGACCTTGGACCGGAACAGGCCGGTGCGTTGCCGCGAATGCGGCGCAGGCCGGCGCTCAATCCAGCGGCGCGGCGACCAGCAGCGGATCCAGGTCGTAGCCCATCGCCCGCGCCTTGTTCTTGATCTGCTCGAACAGCACGCGATCCATCCGCGGCGAGCGCGACAACACCCACAGGTACTTGCGCTCGGGTTCTCCGATCAATGCCCACTGGTAGTCCGGATCCAGCGCGATCACCCAGTAGTCGGCCCACACCAGCGGCGCCCACGCCAGCCAGTCCGGCACGAAGCGCACCTGCAGGCGTCCGGGATGCCCCGGCACCGCGCGCGCCACGCCCTGGGCGACCTGGATCTGGCCGTTGCCGGTGCGGCAGGCGTTGCGCACGCCGATCTGGCCGTCGTCGCGCAACGTATAGGCCGCGGTGATGTCGCCCACGCACTTCTTCTGGAACGATACCGGCAGATG
This sequence comes from Xanthomonas sp., assembly GCF_017163755.1. Taxonomy (GTDB): domain Bacteria; phylum Pseudomonadota; class Gammaproteobacteria; order Xanthomonadales; family Xanthomonadaceae; genus Xanthomonas_A. Next base: position 196,714 of record NZ_JAFIWC010000001.1, on the reverse strand, counting down.
CGCGATTTCGTGCCATTGTCCGGCATAGCGTCCGATATCGAGATCGGCGACGGAAGTGACCGGTTGCGCGGCATGCACCGGCAAGGCCAGGCACGCCAGCAACAGCAGCGCGATCCAGGAATGGCGCATGAGGCGATCCCGAAGACGGAAAGGATCAGCTTATGCAGGACGCACCGGAGGATGTAAAGCGCAGCGGCGCGAACGCGCCGCCGCAGCCGGTCTAGCCGTGCCGGGACAGCAGCACCGAATCCGCCGCGCCCATCTGCATCACCACCCCGACCGGGCGGCCGGTCTTGAAGTGATGGCCCAGGGCCAGGCTCTCCGCTGCGTCGAGCGCGCGCTGCTGCAGATTGCATGAATGCGGGATGCCGCCGGCATCGAGCACTTCCCAGCCGACGACGGTACGTTCGATGCGGATCAGCAACCGTTCCATAGGGCCTCCCGGCACTGGTAGCGTCCCCGGCGATCTGGCCTATGCCCATCACTTACGGCATCCGTGCCTGTCCATAGGCCAGATGCCAGGGACGCGTCCATCATGGCCTTGCGCGGCGCGGCGGCGCAGTCGGCGCAGGCCGCGTCGGCAGGTAGGGAAATTCCGATACGGCACGCTTGCCCAATCCCGATCGCATCGCTATGATGCGCGTCCTCGCACCGGTTCTGCCGCGTTGCGCAGTGGCCGGGTAGCTCAGTTGGTAGAGCAGGGGATTGAAAATCCCCGTGTCGGCGGTTCGATTCCGTCCCCGGCCACCATTAAATTCAAGGCCCTGCAGAAATGTGGGGCCTTCCTGGTTTTAGGGCTCGATCCGATTCTGCAAACCGGAGCCTGGCCACCGAGGGCCTGCAGCGATGCGGGCTCTTTCTGTTTACGGCGCTGCCCTCGCCGTCGGCAATGACGGGTGTGATGCCGGGGACGAACTGCGAGCGGCTGTCAGCGTCGGCGCAAGGCCGTGCGCTTTGCGCAGCGGGTCTGTCGATCGCGCAAAGAACGAAGCGGCTAGCCGGACGAGATGACGCGCCGGCATCGCGCCGTCCGGCGCGGCGCCATGGCAGCGCCACCGCGGCAAGCCCCGGCGTGCCAGACCCGGAGCCGGCGTCCCGCGACCATGGCGGTGCGAGTATCGGTGGCGATCGCGTTCCCGCCGAACCGCTGTGCCGCACGCGCCGACCTTGCGCAGGCGATCGCCACGCCGATGCGCGCCACGCGTCAGCGCCGCGCGCTGCCCTGGGCGCGCAGCGTCAGCTGGCCATCGGCCACCCGCGCGGTCAGCGTGTCGCCCGCAGCGACCTGCGCGATCGAGCGCACCAGCGCGCCGTCGTCGGCGCGGGTCAGGATGGAATAGCCGCGCGCGACCGTCGCCAGCGGACTGACCGTCTCCAGCGCGCGGGCCAGTGCGCGCAGGCGCTGCGCGTCCGCCTGCAGCTGCCGCGCCATCGCCGCCTGCGGCCGCCGCCCCAGCGCCAGCAAGCGCTCGCGCAACGCATCCAGGCGCCGTTGCGGCTGCGCGCTGCGCAGCACTGCGGCGGCATGCCGCAGCCGCGCGCTGCGGCGTTCCTGCTGCTGCGCCCACAGCGCGTCCAGCCGCCGCGTGGCGTCCTGCTGGCGGCGATGCAGCAATTGCAGCCGCGCCTGCGGGCTTTGCGCCTGCAGCCGCAGCAGGGCGCGGTCGGTGCGCTGCATCGCCTGGCGCAGGCGGTGCTGCTGCCATTGCGCCAGCCGCGCCTGTTGCGCGCGCAGGCGCGCGGCGAGGTCGCGCTGGTCCGGAGCGAGCAGTTCGGCCGCGACCGATGGGGTCGGCGCGCGCAGGTCGGCGGCGAAGTCGGCCAGGCTCACGTCGGTCTCGTGGCCGACCGCCGACACCACCGGCGTGGACGCCGCGGCGATCGCACGCGCCAGGTGCTCGTCGTTGAACGCCCACAGGTCCTCGAGCGAACCGCCGCCGCGGGTCAGCAGGATCGCGTCGTAGCGCCCGCTGGCGTCGGCACGCTGCAACAGCGACACGATCTGCGCCGCGGCGCTGGCGCCTTGCACCAGGCTCGGCAGCACGTCCACCTGCAGCAGCGGGAAGCGCCGCGCCAGCACGCTGAGCACGTCGCGCACCGCCGCGCCGCTGGGCGAGGTGATCACCGCCAGGCGGCGCACGAACGCGGGCAGGGCGCGCTTGCGTTCGCTGGCGAACAGCCCTTCGGCGGCCAGGCGCGCCTTCAGTTCCTCGAACGCGCGGCGCAACGCGCCTTCGCCGGCTTCCTCCAGGTGGTCCAGCACCAGCTGATAGTCGCCGCGCGCCTCGTACAGGGTCAGGCGGCCGCGCGCGAGCACGCGCAGGCCCTCGCGCGGCACGAACTTCAGCCACTGGCTCTTCGGCTTGAACATCGCGCAGCGCACCTGCGCGCGCGCGTCCTTCAGGGTGAAGTACAGATGTCCGGACGAGGGGCGGGTGACGTTGCCGAGCTCGCCTTCCACCCAGGCCAGCGGGAAGGCGCTCTCCAGCAGGTCGCGCGCCAGGGTGTTGAGCTGGCTGGGGCTGAGGATCTGGTCGCTGCGTTCGGACATGCGGGGTGGAAAGGCCTGCGTCGGGGAACGGTATCGTCGCACGTCGCCGCGACGGGTTCGCTATGCCGGCGGATCGATCGGCATCGCGCGCGTGGCGGCCGCGCCGGCATGCCGCGACAGCGCCCACTGCACGTGCTCGCGCACCAGCGGCGAAGGATGCCGTTCGCGCGCGGCCAGCGCCTGCAGGACCTGCACGCTGCTCGGCGCGTTGCCCAGGGCCACGGCGAGGTTGCGCAACCAGCGCTCGTGGCCGCTGCGGCGGATCGCGCTGCCTTCGGTGCGGCGCAGGAATTCGTCCTCGTCCCACGCGAACAGCTGCGCCAGCGTCGCCCGGTCCAGGTCGTTGCGCGCGCGGAAGTCGGGCTCGTCGGTGCGCTTGGCGAACTTGTTCCACGGACATACCAGCTGGCAATCGTCGCAGCCGAAGATGCGGTTGCCGATCGCCGGGCGCAGTTCCTCCGGGATCGGGCCGTCGTGTTCGATGGTCAGGTAGGCGATGCAACGGCGCGCGTCGAGCCGGTACGGCGCGACGATCGCCTGGGTCGGACAGACGTCGATGCAGCGCGTGCAGGTGCCGCAGTGCGCGCTGGCCGGCGGATCCACCGGCAGCGGCAGGTCGACGTAGATCTCGCCGAGGAAGAACCACGAGCCGCCGCCGCGGTCGATCAGGCAGGTGTGCTTGCCGATCCAGCCCAGCCCGGCGTCGCGCGCCAGCGCGCGTTCCAGCACCGGCGCCGAATCGACGAACACGCGATGGCCGAATTGGCCGATCTCGGCCTGGATGCGCTCGGCCAGCTTCTGCAGGCGGTTGCGCATCAGCTTGTGGTAGTCGCGGCCCAGCGCGTAGCGCGCGACATAGGCGCGTTCGCCGTCGCGCAGCGTGTCCCAGGCCGAATCGTCGTCGTTGCGGCCGTAGTCCAGCCCCACCGAGATCACCCGCAGCGTGCCGGGGATCAGTTCGGCCGGGCGCGAACGCTTGTCGCCATGCTGCGCCATCCACTCCATCGTGCCGTACAGGCCCTGGGCCAGCCAGTCGCGCAGGTGCGCCTCGTCCTGCTGCAGTTCGATGCCGGCGATGCCGCAGCGTTGGAAACCGAACTCGCGCGCCAGCGCGCGGATGCGCGCAGCGGCGGCGACGGGATCGACGGGAAGGGCGGTGGCGGACATGGACGCAAGTATAGAATCCCCGGCATGCACGCTTCGTTCGATCTCCATGGCACCGCCGCGGCGCGGCGCATCGATGCGCAGGCCACCGCGCTGCTCGGCGGCGACGCCTATACGCTGATGCAGCGCGCCGGCCAGGCCGCTTGGCAGGCGCTGGCGCAGCGCTGGCCGCAGGCGCAGCGCATCCTGGTGCTGTGCGGCACCGGCAACAACGGCGGCGACGGCTACGTGCTGGCGCGGCTGGCGCACCGCGCCGGGCGCCGCGTGCGGGTGCTGCACCTGCCCGGGCGCGGCCCGCAATCGCCGCTGGCGCAGCGCGCCTGTACCGACTACATCGGCGCCGGCGGCCGCATCGAGGTGTTCGACGCGGCGCTAGACCACGCCGACGTGGTGGTCGACGCCGTGCTCGGCATCGGCCTCAATCGCGCCCCGGATGCGGAGCTCGCGGCGCTGCTCGGCGCGGCCGCCACGCTGGACGCGCCGGTGCTGGCGCTGGACGTGCCCAGCGGCGTGGATGCCGAGCGCGGCACCGTGCCCGGCGCCGCGCTGCGCGCCACGCTCACGCTGCAGTTCATCGTCGCCCACACCGGCCTGCATACCGGGGCGGCGCTGGACTACGTCGGCGGCACCGAACTGGCGGACCTGGACGTGCCCGCCGCCGCGTTCGACGGCTGCACGCCGCAGGCGCGCGCCTGGACCGCCGGCGAGCTGGCCGCGCGCCTGGCGCCGCGCCGGCGCGACAGCCACAAGGGCGATTCCGGCCACGTGCTGTGCATCGGCGGCAATCTCGGCGGCGGCGGCGCGGCGATGCTGTGCGCCGAATCGGCGCTGCGCAGCGGCGCCGGGCTGGTCAGCGTGGCGACCCGTGGCGCGCATGTGGCGCCGCTGCTGGCGCGCTGTCCGGAAGCGATGGCGCATGCGATCGAGGACGGTGCCGAACTGGTGCCGCTGCTGCGCAAGGCCGGTGTAGTCGCCCTGGGCCCGGGCCTGGGCCAGGACGAATGGGCGCAAGGGCTGTGGCGGCTGGCGCTGGCGGCGGGCACGCCGCTGGTGCTCGATGCCGATGCGCTGAACCTGCTGGCGCAGGCGCCGCGCGCGCTGGACGACGCGGTGCTGACTCCGCACCCGGGCGAGGCGGCGCGGCTGCTCGGCGTGTCCACGCAGGAGGTCCAGCACGACCGGTTCGGTGCCGCCGCCGCGCTGGCCGCGCGCTACCGCGCCACGGTGGTGTTGAAGGGCGCCGGCAGCGTGGTCGCCGCGGTGGCGCAGACACCGCGGCTGATCGCCGCCGGCAATCCGGGCATGGCGGTCGGCGGCATGGGCGATCTGTTGACCGGGGTGATCGCGGCGCTGCGCGCGCAAGGCCTGTCGGCGTTCGACGCGGCCAGCGTCGGCGCGCTGCTGCATGCGGCGGCCGGCGACGTGGCCGCGCGCGACGGCCAGCGCGGCCTGCTGCCCAGCGACATGTTGCCGGCGCTGCGCCGGCTGGCCAACCCGGAACCGGAGGCATGATGCGCCTGCAACTGCCCGATGCCGATGCCACCGCACGGCTCGGCCAGGCCCTCGCCGCCACCCGCCCGCCCTCGGCGGCGGTCCATCTGCACGGCGACCTGGGCGCCGGCAAGTCCACGCTCGCGCGCGCGCTGCTTCGCGCGCTCGGAGTGCAGGGCGCGATCCGCAGCCCGACCTATACCCTGGTCGAACGCTATCCGCTGCCCGACGGCGAAGCCTGGCACCTGGACCTGTACCGCATCGCCGATGCCGGCGAACTCGATTTCCTGGGCCTGGACGATGCCGCCGCGAAGCTGTGGCTGGTGGAATGGCCCGAACGCGGCGGCGCGGCGTTGCCGCGTCCGGATCTGACCGTGGCCCTGGCCCTGCACGGGGAAGGGCGGTTGGCGCAGCTCGGCGCGGGCACGGCTACCGGCGAGGCCTGGCTGGCGCGGGCGGCGGCCGCGGGCGACTTGCAGGGCCTTTCTGCTGGCTGACACTAGGAAGTGCAGGCAGGTTATGGATTATTAAGGGAAAACCTCTTGCCTTTATTGTCCCGCGGTGCTTGAATCGCTGCCTATGCGCCTGGGGATCCCACTTCTAGCCTGTTCCGTACTCGCCGCAGGCTTGAGCCTGGCGGCGCAGACGGCGTTGGCCGGCCAGGTGCAGGCGGTCTCGCTGGGCGACGGTGCCACCGGCACCCGCGCCGAAATCCGCTTGCAGGGCAGCGGCGGCTTCACCACGTTGAACCTGGCCAATCCCCATCGACTGGTCGTGGACCTGCCTGCCTCCTCGGCCGCGCACGGCCTGAAGCTGCCGTCGGCCAGCGGCGTGGTCACGGCGGTGCGTACGGGCCAGCCGGTGCCGGGCACGCTGCGCATCGTGTTCGACCTGTCCAGCCCGGTGGTGGCGTTCAAGCCGCAGATGCAGACCATCGGCGGCACCTCGGTGCTGGTGATCGAGTGGCCGGGCGATACGCCGGCCGGCAAGACGGCCGCGGCCGCTGTTCCGGCGCCTGCCAAGCCGGCCCCTGCTTCCGATCCGCGCCAGGACGCCGCGCGCGCCACTGCGGCATTGACCTCGTCGGTGGTGCAGCGCGCCGCGCCGGCGCCGCAGGCTCCGACTCCGACTCCAGCCGCCGGGACGGCGATGGCTGCGCCGCAGGCGGCGCCGACCGCCGCTGCGCCGACCACCACTACGGCCACGACCCCCGCTTCGGCAGGTATCGCGGCCGCCGCGCCCGCATCGGCGACGCCGTCGGGCACCTCCAATCCCGCCGCCGCGTCGGCTACGCCGGCGGCGATCCTCAACGGCGGTACGGCGGTCGCCGGCAGCGCCGCTGCGTCCACCGCACAGGCCGGGACGACGGCCGCGCCGGCCTCCGCATCCGCGGCGCCGACGACCACAACCAGCGCTCCAGCCAGGCCGGAAGCATCGTCTGCCGCCGCCGACGCGGCGATCGCCGCGGCCGCCGAGGCGCGCCCGGTGATGCCCAGCGCGCCGTCGCGGATCGCGATGAAGCCGGGCATGCGCCCGCTGATCGTGGCGATCGATCCGGGCCATGGCGGGCAGGATCCCGGCGCGACCGGGCCGACCGGCAAGCGCGAGAAGGACGTCACCCTGGCCATCGGCCGCGAACTGGCGCGCCAGATCAACGCCACGCCCGGCATGAAGGCCTACATGACCCGCGACAGCGACGTGTTCATCCCGCTGCCGATGCGTGCGCAGAAGGCGCGCGCGGCCAAGGCCGACATCTTCATCTCGATCCATGCCGACGCGGCGGAAAACCGCAGCGCGACCGGCTCGTCGGTGTACGTGCTGTCGACCAAGGGCGCCTCCTCGCAACGCGCGCGCTGGCTGGCCGACAAGGAAAACGCGGCCGACCTGGTCGGCGGCGTGCGCCTGCAGAAGACCGACAGCACCCTGGCCAGCGTATTGCTCGACCTGGCCCAGAGCGGACACATGAAGGCGTCCGAAGACGCCGCCGGGCACGTGCTCGGCGGGCTCAAGCGCATCGGCAACAACCACAAGCCGGACCTGGAACGGGCCAACTTCGCGGTGCTGCGCACCTCGGACATGCCGGCGATGCTGGTGGAGACCGCCTTCATCTCCAATCCGGAGGAAGAGCGCCGCCTGACCGATCCCAGCTACCAGCGGCGCCTGGCCAGCGCGGTGCTGGACGGCGTCAATACGTTCTTCACCCGCCAGCCGCCGCCGGGCACGCTGTTCGCCGCGCGCGCGCAGGCCGAGATGGAAGCGGCCAGCACCGTGGCCGGCGGCAGCCGCTGAAGCGCTCGGCTATCATCGGCGGCTGATCCTCGATGGCGGCGTCCGCGCCGTAAGCCGTGCCGATGTCCTTGCCTGTTCCGCTCGCCCCGTTTGCCCCTGCTGCCGCATCGACGCCGACATCGGCGGCGCGCCCGTGCGCGGGGCACGCATGAGCATCCGCCAGCTGCCGGATATCCTGATCAACCAGATCGCCGCCGGCGAAGTGGTCGAGCGGCCGGCATCGGTGGTCAAGGAACTGGTCGAGAACGCGCTGGATGCCGGCGCGCGCCGCGTGGACATTGACTTGGAGGAAGGCGGGGTCCGCCTGATCCGCATCCGCGACGACGGCGGCGGCATCGCCGCCGACGAATTGCCGCTGGCGGTATCGCGCCACGCCACCAGCAAGATCGCCTCGCTCGACGACCTGGAATCGGTGGGCACGCTGGGTTTCCGCGGCGAAGCGCTGCCGTCGATCGCCTCGGTCAGCCGCTTCACCCTGGCCTCGCGGCGCGCCGACGACGAGCACGGTTCGGCGCTGCAGGTGGAAGGCGGCAAGGTCGGGCAGGTGATGCCGCGCGCGCATGCGCCGGGCACCACCGTGGAGGTGCGCGAGCTGTTCTACAACGTGCCGGCGCGGCGCAAGTTCCTGCGCGCCGAGCGCACCGAACTGGGCCATATCGAGGAATGGCTGCGCTCGCTGGCGCTGGCGCGGCCGGACGTGGAGCTGCGCGTATCGCACAACGGCAAGCCGTCGCGGCGCTACAAGCCCGGCGACCTGTATTCGGACGCGCGCCTGAGCGAGACCCTGGGCGAGGACTTCGCGCGCCAGGCGCTGCGCGTGGACCACAGCGGCGCCGGGCTGCGGCTGCACGGCTGGATCGCGCAGCCGCACTACTCGCGCGCCAGCGCCGACCAGCAGTACCTGTACGTCAACGGCCGCTCGATACGCGACCGCAGCGTCGCCCACGCGGTGAAGATGGCCTATGGCGACGTGCTGTTCCATGGGCGGCAGCCGGCCTACGTGCTGTTCCTGGAGCTGGATCCGTCGCGGGTGGACGTCAACGTGCACCCGGCCAAGCACGAGGTGCGCTTCCGCGACTCGCGGCTGATCCACGATTTCGTCTACCGCACCCTGCAGGATGCGCTGGCGCAGACCCGCGCCGGCAGCACGCCGACCGGTGCCGAGGCTGCCGCGCTGTCGCCCGATGCGCGGCCGGCGGCGTCCGCCGCGCCCGGGGCGTACGCCGGCCATGGCAGCGGTGGCGGCAACGGCTATGGCGCGCAGTGGCGCCCGGCGCAGTCGCCGCTGGGGCTGCGCATCAACGAGGCGCCGGCCGCGTATGCCGCGCTGTATGCGGCGCCTTCCGGCGACGGCGCCGCGACGATGCCGTCGCTGGCGCAGGACGGCGGCGGACTGCCGGCCACCTCCGCCGACAGCGGCGTGCCGCCGCTGGGCTATGCGATCGCACAGCTGCACGGCATCTACATCCTGGCCGAGAACGCCGAAGGGCTGATCGTGGTCGACATGCACGCCGCGCACGAGCGCATCGGCTACGAACGGCTGAAGACCGCGCACGACGGCATCGGCCTGCACGCGCAGCCGCTGCTGGTGCCGATCACCCTGGCGGTGGGCGAACGCGACGCCGACACCGCCGAGCGCGAAGCGCAGACGCTGAGCCAGCTCGGCTTCGAGATCACCCGCAGCGGCCCGCAGTCGCTGCACGTACGCAGCATTCCGGCGCTGCTGGCCAACGCCGAGCCGGAGGCGCTGCTGCGCGACGTGCTCACCGACCTGCGCGAACACGGCCACAGCGGCCGCGTGGCCGGCGCGCGCGACGAATTGCTGTCGACGATGGCCTGCCACGGCGCGGTGCGCGCCAACCGGCGCCTGACCGTGCCGGAAATGAACGCGCTGCTGCGCGACATGGAGGCCACCGAGCGCTCCGGGCAGTGCAATCATGGGCGTCCGACCTGGGCGCGCTTCACGCTTGGCGAGATCGATCGTTGGTTCTTACGGGGGCGGTGATGGGAAACCGAGGCAGGCGCGCGGCGCTGCTGGCGGGCGCGATGTTGCTGGCCGGCTGCGGGCGCGAGCCGGCGCCGGCGCCGGCGAAGGTCGCCGACAAGGCGTTCCTCGCCGACCACCAGGTGTGGCGCGAGCAGCGTCTGCACGAACTGCAGGCGGCGGACGGCTGGACCAGCCTGGTCGGCCTGCACTGGCTGGAGCTGAAGCAGCACTACATCGGCAGCGGCCCCGGCAGCGGCATCCGCCTGGCCGTGGGCCCGGCGCGGATGGGCCTGGTGTCCAGCCAGAACGGCCAGGTGTTCTTCCGCCCCGAGCCGGGCGCGGCGCTGACCCTGGACGGCAAGCCGCTGCAGCGGCAGGTGCGCTTGTACAGCGATCACGATGCTGGGCCGACCGTGATCGGCTTCGACGCAGGCAAGGGCCAGCTGAGCCTGATCCAGCGTGGCGGCCGCTATGCGCTGCGGGTCAAGCACGCCGACGCGCCGACGCGCACCGCGTTCGCCGGCCTGAGCTACTGGCCGCTCGACGAAGGCTGGCGCATCGTCGGCCGCTTCGTGCCCAACGCCGTGGGCAAGACCATGCCGGTGATCGACATCATCGGCGTATCCACCGACATGCCCAATGCCGGCGCGGTGGAGTTCGACCGCGACGGCCACCGCTACCGCCTGGAGGCGATCGGCGAACCGGGGCGCGCGCTGTTCGTGGTGTTCGCCGACCGCAGCAGCGGCCGCGGCAGCTATCCCGCCGGCCGTTTCCTGGACGTGCCGGCGCCCGGCGCCGACGGCAAGGTGGTGCTGGACTTCAACCGCGCCTACAACCCGCCGTGCGCGTTCACCGCCTTCGCCACCTGCCCGTTGCCGCCGCCGGAGAACCGCCTGGAGCTGCGGGTGGACGCCGGCGAGAAGTACGCGGCCGCGCCGCATTGAGAGAGACCCGCGCATGAATTCGATGTTCCGCGTGCTGCATGGCGCGCTGCTGAGCCTGTCCCTGCTGGTCGCCGCGCCGGCGCTGGCGCGCACGCCGCTGCCGGTCGCGGTGCCCGCCGCCCAGGCCAACGCGCCGACGCCGCTGCTGTGGAAGGCCAGCGGCCCGCGCGGCGCGCTGTACCTGCTGGGTTCGTTCCACCTGCTCAAGCCGGACGACTACCCGCTGGCGAGCGAGGTCGACGCAGCCTACGCGGCGTCGCCGCGCCTGCTGTTCGAGCTGTCGCCGCAGGACGTGGCCTCGCCGCAGCTGGCCGCGCAGATGCTGCAGGCCGCGCAGCGCCGCGACGGCAAGCGCCTGCAGGACGACCTGGACCCGGCCACCTGGCAGCGGCTGCGCGACTACGCGTCCAGCCACGCGCTGCCGCTGGCGCAGATGAGCGGTTTCGAGGCCTGGTTCGTCGGCCTGAGCATCAGCATCGCCGAAATGAAGGCGATGGGCCTGGATGCCGATGCCGGCCTGGACCGGCACTTCATGGATCTGGCGGTGCAGGCCGGCAAGCCGGTCGAGGGATTGGAGACTGCGCAGGCGCAGATCGCCATGCTCGACGGCATGGACCCGCTCGAACAGCGGCAACTGCTCGCCGAGGCGCTGGAAGAGGCCGAGCAGGGGCCGGCGCAGACCCAGCGCCTGCACGATGCATGGCGCCGCGGCGACGATCGCCAGCTGTGGGACGAGATGGGCGCGGAGATGAAGCGCGAGTACCCGCGGCTGTACCAGCGCATCAACGTCGAGCGCAACCAGGCGTGGATGCCGCGGCTGGAGCAGCGCCTGCGCGACGGGCAGGGCGATACGTTGGTGGTGGTCGGCGCCTTGCACCTGCTCGGGCCCGAAGGCGTGGTCGAGCGGCTGCGCGCGCGCGGCTACAAGGTGGAGCGGATCTGTTCGGGCTGCCAGCCGCAGGCGCGATCGCGCTGAGGCGGGGGGGCGGCCGGCGTCCGTGGACGCCGGCCTGACGTTCGCTCAGCGGGCGCGCGACTTCGGCGCGGCGCCGGCGGTCGGCGGTTCGGCGGCGGTGGGCTTGGGCGCGCCGGCGGCGGGACGGCCGAAGCCGGTACCGAGGTTGCGCTGGAATTCCTGCCACAGCTCCAGGTTGCGCTCGGTCAGCTGGTTCATCATCGTCCACGGGGTCTGCCCGAGCAGGTTGCCCATCTGCTGGCGGAACTGCTGCTGCTGGTCCAGGAACACCTGCATGCTGCGCTCCAGGTAGTTGCCCATGAAGCCCTGCAGCGAGTCGCCGTAGAAGCGGATGATCTGGCTCAGCAGCTGGGTGGACAGCATCGGCTCGCCGTCCTGTTCCTGGTCGGCGATGATCTGCAGCAGCACCGCACGGCTGAGGTCTTCGCCGGTCTTGGCGTCGCGGACCTCGAATTCCTCGCCGTCGATGATCAGCTGGCGGACGTCTTCTATGGTGATGTAGCTCGAAATCTCGGTGTCGTAGAGGCGGCGATTGGGGTACTTCTTGATGATGCGAATCTCAGCCATGAAGCGATCGCTCGTTGACGGTAGGCGCGCAGCATGGCGCAGCGCAGCAGGGCTTGCAACCGCCAAAAGCCAGGATCGGCGGGGCGCAGGCCGGAAAAAATGCTGCGCAGCATAATTATCCCAAGGCGCAGCATGGGCGGTAGCGTTACCTCGACCCGCCGCTACCGCCTGAGCGGTTCAGGCGCCCTACCAGCCCATGTGGTGGCCGCCGTTGATGTCCAGGTTCGAACCGGTGATCCATGCGGCCTCCTCGGCGACCAGGAACGCCACCGCGTAGGCGATCTCCTCCGGCTTGCCCAGGCGCCCGGTGGGGATGTCGGCGATGATCTTGGCGCGCACCTCTTCCGGTACCGCCATCACCATGTCGGTGGCCACGTAGCCGGGCGAGACGGTGTTGACGGTGATGCCGAAGCCGGCGTTCTCGCGCGCCAGGGAAATGGTGAAGCCGTGCATGCCGGCCTTGGCCGCGGCGTAGTTGGCCTGGCCGTACTGGCCCTTCAGGCCGTTGATCGAGCTGATCTGGATGACCCGGCCCCAGCGTTGCTTGCGCATGCCTTCGATCACCGGGCGGGTGACGTTGAACACCGAGTTGAGGTTGGTGTTGATCACCTCGTGCCACTGCTCGGCGGTCATCTTGTGGAAGGTGGTGTCGCGAGTGATGCCGGCGTTGTTGACCAGCACCTCGATCGGCCCCAGCTGCTGCTCCACCTCGCGCACCAGCGCCTGCGCGTGCTCGGGCGAGGCGACGTCGCCGGCCACCAGGGTGATCTCGTGGCCGCGCTCGCGCATGCGCTGCTGCCAGGCCAGCGCCTTGGCCTGGTCGCGGTAGTTGCTGGCGACGCGGTGGCCTTGCTCGGCCAGGCGCTGGCAGATCGCGGTTCCTATGCCGCCGGTACCGCCGGTAACCAGCGCAACGCGTGATGTCATGAATTCGCTCCGGAAGGAAAAAGGGCAGCCGCGATGCGGCCGATACGGGATTCTAGTCAGCCTTGATGTCGTCGGGGGCGGCGCCGAGCGTGCCGTCGACGCCCGGCAGCCGCGCCGGGTCGAAGTGCCGCAGCGCCGCGCCGAGCAGCGCCGGCACCGACCCGGCGCCGCGCAGCGCCGCCGCCGGCTGCCCGAGCAGGGCCCATGCCGCGCGCAGCGCCGGCAGCGGGTCGGCATCGTCCAGCGGCAGCGCCGCCTGCGACTTGGACAGCTTGCGGCCATGCTGGTCCAGCAGCAGCGGCAGGTGCGCGTAGCGCGGCGTCGGCAGGCCCAGCGCGCGCTGCAGCAGGATCTGCCGCGGCGTGGAGTCGAGCAGGTCGGCGCCGCGGACCACGTCGCTGACGCCCTGCGCGGCGTCGTCCACCACCACCGCCAGCTGGTAGGCCCAGCAGCCGTCGGCGCGCAGCAGCACGAAGTCGCCGACCTGCGCATGCACGTCCTGGCGCACCGCGCCGCGGACGCCGTCGTCGAAGCCGACCACGCTGCCGGCAGGCACGCGCAGGCGCAGCGCCGGCCGCGCCCGCGCCGCCCGCGCCACGCAGCGATGGTGCACGCCGCCCTGCGCGGCCAGTTCGCTGCGGCTGCAACTGCAATGGAAGGCCAGCCCGGCCTGCAGCAGGCGCTGCGCCGCGTCGCGGTAGAGCGCCTCGCGCGCGCTCTGGCGCAGCACCGGAGCGTCCGGCACCAGCCCGCAGGCGTGCAGGGTGGCGAGCTGGCGCTCGGCTGCGCCGGGCACGCTGCGCGGCCGGTCCACGTCCTCGATGCGGACCAGCCACTGCCCGCCGGCGCGGCGCGCCAGCAGCCAGCTGCCGAACGCGGCCAGCAGCGAACCCAGGTGCAAGGGGCCGGTCGGCGAGGGGGCGAAGCGGCCGCGGTAGGGAAGGTCGGGCATGGGCAAGCTGAATCGTCGGTCAGGTGGGCGCTTGAATTCAACCGGTGCGCGCCGCAGATTCGGCGTCAGTCCTTCCTTCCATCGTGCGGAGCGCACTTTCCACATGTTCAATCGAATCGCCCTGTTCCTCATCACCAATCTGGCGGTGCTGGTGCTGGCCGGCATTGTCATGTCCGTGCTCGGCGTCGACCCCAACCAGATGGGCGGGCTGCTGGTGATGGCCGCGATCTTCGGCTTCGGCGGCTCGCTGATCTCGCTGCTGCTGTCCAAGTTCATGGCCAAGCGCGCCACAGGCGCGCAGGTGATCACCGAGCCGCGCAGCCAGACCGAGCGCTGGCTGCTGGAGACGGTACGGCGCCAGGCGCAGGCGGCCGGCATCGGCATGCCCGAGGTGGCGGTGTACGACGGCCCGGAGATCAACGCCTTCGCCACCGGCGCCAACCGCAACAACGCGCTGGTCGCCGTGTCCACCGGCCTGCTGCGGAACATGACCGAAGACGAGGCCGAGGCGGTGCTGGCGCACGAGATCAGCCACGTCGCCAACGGCGACATGGTGACGATGGCGCTGCTGCAAGGCGTGCTGAATACCTTCGTGATCGTGCTGGCGCGCGTGGTCGGCGGCGTCGTCGACAGCGCGTTGTCGGGCAATCGCGAGGGCGGCCGCGGCTTTGCCTACTACATCATCGTGTTCGCGCTGGAGATGGTGTTCGGCCTGTTCGCGACGATGATCGCGATGTGGTTCTCGCGCTACCGCGAGTTCCGCGCCGACGCCGGCGCCGCCGGCCTGGCCGGCCGCGGCAAGATGATCGCGGCGCTGGAGCGGCTGCAGCTCAACCACGGGCAGAACACCCTGCCGTCGCAGGTGCAGGCGTTCGGCATCGCCGGCGGCATGGGCGAGGGCCTGCGCAAGCTGTTCATGAGCCATCCGCCGCTGCCCGAGCGCATCTCGGCGCTGCGTACCCTGCAGGTCAACGCGACGGTGAGCTGACCGCGCAGCGGCGGCTGCGCGCCGCCACCCGGTTCAACAACGCCAGGCCGGGGAACCGGCCTGGCGTTTTTTCGTGCGGGTCGGAAACGGTTGGCGGCTTCCGCCAATCCCCAATCCCGCCATTCCCAATCCCGGTCCTCAAGCAAAATCGAAGGTCATCCCCGGCGTCGCCAGGCCGACGAATTCGCCCTGCACGTAGTCCACGCCGGCGCTGAACAGCAGGCTCATCGACGCGGCGTCGGTGACGAACTCGGCGATGGTGCGGATGTTGGCGGTTTGCGCGCGCTCGGTGATCTCGCGGATCTTTTCCTGGTGCTCGCGGGTCTGCGCCAGGTCCTGGGTGAAGCCGCGGTCGAGCTTGAGGAACGACGGCTGGAAGTGCGCCAGCAGCTGGAACGAATCGAGCCCGGAGCCGAACTGCTCCAGGCCGACCTTGCAGCCCATCCCGGTGGCGGCGGCCAGGAACTGCTGGGCGTTGCGCAGGTGGGTGAACACCTTCGCCTCGGGCGTCTGCAGCCACAGGCGCTCGCCGGGCACCGCCTGCGCCGCCAGTTCGCGCTGGATCAGCGCCACCATCTGCGGGTCGGCGAAGGCGTCCGGGCTCACCTTGACCATCAGGCTGGTGGCGTGGCCGGCGCGCTGGCGCTCGCCGATCACCGCGATCGCCCGCGCCACCACCCAGCGGTCGATCTCGGCCATCAGCCCGTGCTCCTGGGCGATGCCCAGGAAGGTGGTCGGATTGATGGTCTCGCCGTTGCGCTCCAGCCGCAGGTAGGCCTCGTAGAGCTCGTGGGTCTCGCCCTGCAGGTTCAGCACCGGCTGGTAGTGCAGCAGGAAGCCGCTGCCGGCCAGCGCCTCGCGCAGGTGCTCGACCCAGCGCTGGATGCGTTCCTCCTCGGCGCGGTCGGCCGCGCCAGGGTCGAAGATCTTGCTGGCGTTGCCGCCCAGCTCGATCGTGGCCTGCACGTTCTCGCTGGCGCGGGCCAGGACCTGGCCGACGCTGGCGATCTTCTCGCCGATCTGCACGCCGCCGATGCTGACCGTGACCGTGGCCGAGCGCTCGCCGATGCTGAACACGTGCGAGGCGAACGCGTCGCGCAACTGCGCGGCCACCGCCGAGGTGCGCGCGTAGTCGCCGCCGAGCAGCAGCGCGAAGTTGTGCTCGCCGAAGCGCGCCACCTGCACGTCGCCGTCGACCGCCGCGGCCAGGTGCCGGGCCAGCGCGGCGACCAGCGCGTCGGCCGAGTCCAGGCCGATGTCGGCCAGCAGCCGCGCGTAGTGGTCGGGCTCGACCAGCAGGAAGCCGTACACGCCGTCGCCGCGCCCGACCTGGGCCACGGCGTTTTCCAGCGCCAGCATGAAGGTGGGGCGGTTGAGCAGGCCGGTGACCTGGTCGCGCTGGCGCAGGTCCTCGACCTCGCGCGCCAGCTCCGGGTCGAACTCCTCGCGGCGGCGGAACACCACCTGCACGCAGGCCTCGCCTTCGTAGCTGGCGGTGGCGAACTCCATCGTCGCCGGGAAACTGTCGCCGGCCATCGTGCGCGCGTCCACCTGGTACTGCGCCGGCGGCGGCTCGCCCTTGCTCAGCGACTTCAGCAACTGCTTGAACTCCTCCACGTGCTGCGGGGCGACCATGTCCAGCAGCGAGATGCCCTCGACGTCGTCGAAGGACTCGAAGCCGAACATCTCCAGGTACGCCTCGTTGGCGCGGATGTGCATGCCTTCGTGGATGTAGGCGATCGGATCGCGCGAGGAGGCGATCAGCGCGTCGCAGCGGCGCTCGGTCTCGCGCATCTGCGCCTCGATCCGGCGCAACCCGCGCCGCGCCTGCAGGTCGGCCCAGGTGTTGCGCACCACCGCCAGCAGGTGTTCGGGACGCTGCCGCAGCGCGATCGCGCGGGCGCCGCCGGCCACCGCCTCGACCCATTCGGTCTCGTCGATGCTGTCGGCCAGCAGGATCACCGGGATGTCCTTGCCGCTGGCGCCGACGCGCTGCAGCACCTGCGGCAGGGGGATGGACTGCGAGCGCGCGGCCAGCACCAGGTCGATCGGCTGCGCGGCGAGCATGCCCGCCAGCTCTTCGGCGTGCTGCGGGCGCGACGGGCGGACCGCGATGCCGCTGTTGCGCAGGCTGCTGACGATCGCCTCGGCGTTTTCACCGCTGTCGTCGACGATCATCAGGCGGAGGGTGGTGTCTTTGCCTGTCTGCATGAAGCCTCCCGGGGGACGGGTTTAATACACGATGGCCGCCGTGGCGTCCATTTATGGCGGGGATTGGGATTCGGGATTGGGGATCGGCAACGGCGCGCTTCGGTACTTGGGCTCTGCCTCGGGCGGCCCGCGAACGTTCGGACAGGGAGGCCCGCTCTTGCCGATCCCCAATCCCGGGCTTCAGGCCACGCTGCCGGCGGCATGGCCCGAGGCCCAGGCCCACTGGAAGTTGTAGCCGCCGAGCCAGCCGCTGACGTCGAGCACCTCGCCGACGAAATACAGCCCCGGCACCCGCCGCGACTCCATCGTCGAGGAGGACACCGCATCGGTGGCGACGCCGCCAAGGGTCACCTCGGCGGTGCGGTAGCCCTCGCTGCCGCTGGCCACCAGCGGCCAGCCGCCGAGCAGCGCCGCGGCCGCGCGCAGCTGCGGCTCGTCGAGCTGGCGTACCGGCTTGTCCGGCAGCCATACCTCGCACAGGCGCTGGGCGAAGCGGCGCGGCAGCACGTCGGCGAGGACGTTGCGCAGTTCGCTGGCGCCGCGCTGGCGCTTCTGCTCGTGCAGCCACTGCGCCGCGTCGACGCCCGGCAGCAGGTCCAGGCGCAGGTCGTCGCCCGGCTGCCAGTAGGAGGAGATCTGCAGGATCGCCGGACCGCTGACGCCGCGGTGGGTGATCAGCATCGCGTTGCGGAAGCGCGCGCCGTTGCAGCGCGCCTCCACCGGCAGGGCGACGCCGCTGAGGTCGTTCAGGCGTTCCTGGTGCTTGCCGGTGAGGGTCAGCGGCACCAGCCCGGCGCGGGTCGGCAGCACCTCGTGGCCGAACTGGCGCGCCAGCGCGTAGCCGAAGCCGCTGGCGCCCAGGCTGGGGATCGACAGGCCGCCGCTGGCCACCACCAGCGAGGCGGCCTCGAAACGGCCTTCGCCGGTGTCCACGCGGAAGCCGTCGGCGCCGGACTCGACCCGGTCGACCGCGCAGCCCACGTGGATCCGCACCCCGGCCGCGTCGCATTCGTCCAGCAGCATGCGCACGATCTGCTTGGAGGAGACGTCGCAGAACAGCTGGCCCAGTTCCTTCTCGTGGTAGGCGATGCCGTGGCGCTCGACCATCGCCACGAAGTCGGCCGGGGTGTAGCGGGCCAGCGCCGACTTGCAGAAGTGCGGGTTGGCCGACAGGAAGTTGCCCGGCGCCGCGCCGGTATTGGTGAAGTTGCAGCGCCCGCCGCCGGACATCAGGATCTTCTTGCCGACCTTGTTGGCGTGCTCGATCACCCGCACCGTGCGCCCGCGCTGGCCGGCGGTCAGCGCGCACATCAGTCCGGCGGCGCCGGCGCCGATCACCAGCACGTCGACGCGGGTGGCCTCGGCGCGCCCGCTCATGCCGCGGCTTTGCGCACCGTCGGGGTGAACACCACGCTGTGGTCGTCGCCGAGCAGCTGCACTTCGCCGTCCTGGATCACCACGTCGAAGCGCATCGCGCGCTGGATCAGCTCGCCGGCCGCGACCACCGCGTCGGCGGGCAGGTCGACCACCTGCAGCGGCTTGAGCTTGAGCAGGCCGGAGGCGTTCTTCTCCCACCAGATCTCGGCGGCGCGGCCGCCGTAGTTGACCACGATCACCTCGCGGGCGCGGCCGCAGGCCTTGCGGATGCGCGATTCGTCGGGCTGGCCGACCTCGATCCACTGCTCGACCGCGCCGGTGTAGTCCAGCCGCCACAGGTCCGGCTCGTCGTCGCTGCTCAGGCCCTTGCCGAACAGCAGCCGCTCGTCGGCGTACAGGGCGAAGGCCAGCAGCCGCGCCATCAGCCGCTGGTCGGTTTCGGAGGGGTGCTGGGCCAGGGTCAGCGAATGCGCCGCGTAGTAGCCGCGGTCCATGTCGGAAATCTGCAGCTCGGCCTTGCGGAGGGTGGCGTTGGGGGCCATGCGGCTACCGGGATCAAAGGGCGGCCATGATAATGCTTGGCGATGCCCGATCCCCGCGCGCCGCTGCCGTTCGAACCGGCCCCGAGCCGTCTGCAGCTGCCGCCCGGCCCGTGGGCGACGCTGCTGGACGGGCTGTGCGCGCGCTTTCCGCAGGTGCCGCGCGGGCACTGGCTGGACCGCTTCGCGCGCGGGCGGGTGCAGGACGTGCACGGCCGGCCGTTGCCGGCGTCGCTGCCGTACCGGGTCGGGCTGGAGGTGCGCTATTTCCGCGAAGTGGCCGACGAGGCGCCGGTGCCGGGCCTGGAGCGCATCGTGCATGCCGACGCGCACCTGGTGGTGGCCGACAAGCCGCACGGGCTGCCGGTGACGCCGGCCGGCCGCTTCGTGCGCGAGACCCTGCTGGCGCGCCTGGTCGCGCGGCTGGGCAATCCCCACCTGGTGCCCTTGCACCGCCTGGACCGCGGCACCGCGGGCCTGGTGCTGTTCTCGGCCGATCCGCGCAGTCGCGACGCGTACCAGGCGCTGTTCCGCGAGCGGCGCATCGACAAGGCCTACGAGGCGCTGGCGCCGGCGCTGCCGGCGCAGGCGTTTCCGCTGGCGCGCGAGAGCCGCCTGGTGCGCGGCGAGCCGTTCTTCCGCATGGCCGAGGCGCCCGGCCTGCCGAACAGCCTGACCCGGATCGAGCTGCTGCAGGCGCCGCCCGGGCCGGTGTGGCGCTACGCGCTGGCGCCGCTGACCGGGCGCAAGCACCAGCTGCGGGTGCACATGGCCGCGCTGGGCGCGCCGATCCTCGGCGATGCGCTGTATCCGGCGCTGCGCGAGGCGGCGGACCCGGAGCGTGAGCTGCAGCTGCTGGCGCGCTCGCTGGCCTTCGCCGACCCGCTGACCGGCATCACGCGGCGCTTCGTCAGCGAGCGCGCCTTGCCATGGCCGCCGCCGGAGTAGGGGGCGTGTCTGCGGGCTGCGCTCGCCGGCGCGCCGGCGCCGGCCGCTGCGCGGGCCTGGCGCCGCCGCATGCGGTGGCGCTGCGCTGGCCGTGGACATGGCGTCGCCGGCTAGCGCCGTTGCGCCAGCCAGCGATCGAGCTGGTTGGCGAAGGCCTGGCGGTCGCGCGCGTGCAGCGCCGCCGGGCCGCCGGTGGCGACGCCGCTGCCGCGCAGTTCCTCCATGAAATT
Organism: Xanthomonas sp.; assembly: GCF_017163755.1. Taxonomy (GTDB): domain Bacteria; phylum Pseudomonadota; class Gammaproteobacteria; order Xanthomonadales; family Xanthomonadaceae; genus Xanthomonas_A. The sequence continues at coordinate 176,573 of NZ_JAFIWC010000001.1, read as the reverse complement.
GCGCATCGACAGCCGTTCGGCCATGTTGTCCGGGGTGTACAGCTCGCCGCGCGGATTCAGCGCCACGGCGGCCTTGTCCAGCACCAGCGCCGCCAGCGGGATGTCCTGGGTCACCACCAGGTCGCCGCGCCCGACGCGGCGCACGATCTCGCCGTCGGCCACGTCCAGGCCGGCGGGAACCTGAACGGCGCGGACCCAGCGCGAGGGCGGGGTGCGAAGCGGGTGGTTGGCCACCAGCGTCACCGGCACCTGGGCGCGTTCGGCGGCACGGAACAGGATGTCCTTGATGACGCCGGGGCAGGCGTCGGCATCGACCCAGATCCGGGGCAGGCTGGCGGTGGTCATGCGGCCAGTGTAAGTATGTGGGCTGGGCTTGCGGCGGCGCCTCGCCAGGCCGCCTTGGCCGGGCAGGGGATGCAGGACGGCAGCGATATCGGCCGCCGTCGGCCCGGCTTTAGGCCCGCATCAAGCTTGTTTGCCGGCCATCCCGGTTTTGTCTACACGAACCAGTCGCTTTTTGCCCGCAACCCGCGTATGGTGCATCCCACTGTGTTTGCTAGGGTCACCGTGAATCGTGGCCTGGTGCAGTTGATCTCGCGATCCGCTTCATCGTTCCGCTTTACCAACGCCTGCAACTCAGTCTCGGTCCCGATACCCGGTGGCTGCGATTTCTTCAATTAAATGTTTCAGGAGTTAGTAAATGTCTGATCGTCAGAACGGTACCGTCAAGTGGTTCAACGACGCCAAGGGCTTCGGCTTCATCACCCCGGAAAGCGGCCCGGACCTGTTCGTGCATTTCCGCGCGATCCAGGGCACCGGCTTCAAATCGCTGCAGGAAGGCCAGAAGGTGACGTTCGTCGCCGTGCAGGGCCAGAAGGGTATGCAGGCTGACCAGGTGCAGGCGGTCTAATACCCGCCGGCCACCGTTAGGTTGCCAGAACGCCGGAAGCGCAAGCTTCCGGCGTTTTCTTTTGTGTGCGCCCCATGGCGGCGGCGCCTGCAGGGCCGCCCGCGCGGGGCGGCTATCATCCGCCGCTGGCCCTTGCGAACCTGCCGATGATCACCGTCCACCATCTCAACCAGTCGCGCTCGCAGCGCGTGCTGTGGCTGCTGGAAGAACTGGCCCTGCCGTACCAGATCGTCAAGTACGAGCGCGACCGGCGCAGCTGGCTGGCGCCGGCGGAGTTGCGCGCGATCCACCCGCTGGGCAAATCGCCGGTGCTGGTCGACGACGGCCACGTGCTCGCCGAGTCCGGCGCGATCCTGGAATACCTGGCCGACCGCTACGACGGCGAGCGCCGGCTGTCGCCGTCGCCGCAGCCGCTGGATGCGCCCGAACGCCTGCGCTACCGCTACTGGATGCACTACGCCGAGGGCTCGGCGATGCCGCCGCTGCTGATGAGCCTGGTGTTGGCCAGGATCCGTTCGGCGAAGATGCCGTTCTTCGCCCGCCCGATCGCCCGCGCGATCGTCGACAAGGCGATGCAGGGCTTCGTCGGGCCGCAGCTGAAGCTGCATCTGGACTGGATGGAGCGCGAATTGGAAGCCAGCGGCTGGTTCGCCGGCGATCGCTTCACCGCCGCCGACGTGCAGATGAGTTTCCCGGTGCAGGCCGCCGCGGTCCGCGCGAGCCTGGACGCATACCCGAACCTGGCCGGTTTCGTGCAGCGCATCGAGCAGCGCCCGGCCTACCGGCGCGCGCTGCAGCAGGGCGGTCCGTTCGACCTGCTCGGCGGCGTCCGGCCGCGCTGAGGCGCCGCGCCGCCTGACGCGGGTGGCTACGGCAACGGCGCGATGCGGCCACGCGCCGCTGACGCGCAGCGGACCGGAGGTTCACGCGCCTGCACTAAGCTGGCGGCATGGACACATTACGCTTCGACAACCGTTTCACCGCCGAACTGCCCGGCGACCCGGAGCGCGGGCCGCGCCTGCGCGAGGTCCTCGGTGCGCTCTGGTCGGAGGTGGAGCCGACCCCGGTCGCCGCGCCGCAGTTGCTGGCGTATTCGCGCGAGGTCGCCGCGCTGCTCGGCCTGAGCGACGAGCAGGTGCGCTCGCCGGAGTTCGCGCAGGTGTTCGCGGGCAACGCGCGCTATCCGGGCATGCGTGCGTACGCGGCCAACTACGGTGGCCACCAGTTCGGGCACTGGGCCGGCCAGCTGGGCGACGGGCGCGCGATCGGCCTGGGCGAGGTGCTCGGCAGCGACGGCCAGCGCTGGGAACTGCAGCTCAAGGGCGCCGGACGCACGCCGTACTCGCGCGGCGCCGACGGCCGCGCGGTGCTGCGCTCGTCGATCCGCGAGTTCCTGTGCAGCGAGGCGATGCACCATCTGGGCGTCCCGACCACGCGCGCGCTGAGCCTGGTGGGCACCGGCGAGCGGGTGGTCCGCGACATGTTCTACGACGGCCATCCGCGCGCCGAGCCGGGCGCGGTGGTGTGCCGGGTGGCGCCGTCGTTCGTGCGCTTCGGCAGCTTCGAGCTGCCGGCCTCGCGCGGCGATGTCGGCTTGCTGCGGCAGCTGGCCGATTTCGTCGTCGACCGCGACTTCCCGCAGCTGCGCGGCGAGGGCGCGTCGCGCTACGGCGACTGGTTCGCGCAGGTGTGCGTGCGCACCGCGGACATGGTGGCGGCCTGGATGCGCGTCGGCTTCGTGCACGGGGTGATGAACACCGACAACATGTCCATCCTCGGCCTGACCATCGACTACGGCCCCTACGGCTGGATCGACGACTACGACCCGGACTGGACCCCCAACACCACCGACGCGCAGGGCCGCCGCTACCGCTTCGGCACCCAGCCGCAGGTCGCGTACTGGAACCTGGTGCGGCTGGCGCAGGCGCTGGCGCCGCTGCTGGCCGACGTCGAGCCGCTGCAGGCCGGGCTGGCGCAGTACCAGGACCGCTACGCGCAGGCCGAGCGCGACAATACGGCGGCCAAGCTCGGCCTGGCCGCGTGCCGCGACGAGGACCTGGCGCTGATGCAGGACCTGCTGCAGCTGCTGCAGCAGGGCGAGGTGGACATGACCCTGTGGTTCCGTGGCCTGATCGGGCTCGATCCGCGGGCGCCGGCGCTGGCGCCGCTGGCCGAAGCGTTCTACGACCCGGGCAAGTACGCGGCGCAGGCGCCGGCGTTCGAGGCCTGGCTGGCGCGCTACGCGCAGCGGTTGCGCGAGGACCTGGACGACGGCGGGTGGAGCGCGGACGCGCGCAGTGCGCGGATGCGCGCAGCGAACCCGCGCTACGTGCTGCGCAACTACCTGGCGCAGCAGGCGATCGACCGCGCCGAGCAGGGCGACAACGGCGGCGTGCTGGAACTGCTGGAGGTCATGCGGCGGCCGTACGACGATCAGCCGCAGTACGCGGCTCTGGCCGCCAAGCGCCCGGACTGGGCGCGCGAGCGCGCCGGGTGCTCGATGCTGTCGTGCAGCTCCTGACGCGGGCGCCGGCTCAGCCAGGCGGATCGGCGCGATAGCGCCACGCGAGCAGGAAGCTGGCGATGGCCTCGTCGGCCAGCGCGCGCTGCGCGGCCGGATCGGGCGCGCGCTCGTTGAGGATGGCCATCGGGTAGGCATAGCCCATCACCGCGCCAAGGAAGGCGGTGGCGGCCAGCGCCGGCGAGTCCACCTGCACGCGTCCCTGCCGGTGCAGGTGCAGCAGCAGGTCGGCCAGGCGCTGGCGCAGGCGGCCGGCGCGGCGTTCGTGCATCGAACGCAGCAGCGCCGGCATCTGCGCGGTGGCCTGCACCAGCAGGCGGTGGATGCTCAGCGTGGTGGCCGCGAATAGGTGCGACTGCACGGTGGCGGCGATGTGCTGCAGCACCTGCGGCAGTTCCTGCGCGTCGTGGCGGACGATCCCCTCCAGCGGCAGCTGCATCTCGTCGGTGAGCTGCTCGAACACCTGCATCAGCAACTCGGGCTTGCCGGCGAAGTGGTTGTACAGGCTCTGCCGGGTGGTGCCGGCGTGGCGCGCGATCTGCTCCAGCGACACGTCCAGCCCCTGCGCCAGGAACAGCTCGCGCGCGGCCTGCAGCAGCCGCGGACGGGTGACCATCGGCCGGCCGCGATGGCGCGGTGCGTTCGCCGCGCTCATCGCGCACCTGCCCCAGCGCGCCGCCACCGGCGCCGCACGCGCGGCGATGCATCGATCGGGCGCTGCGGCGGCAGGCGCCGATCGGTCGGTAAGCTGCTCTTCACTATTGTTTATTTGTCTTTAAGTAAATTAAATCATCTCCCTGTTGCCGCCTAGGATCAAGCGCATGACCCCGACCCGCCCCTTTCTGCGCCGGGCGCTGTTGCCGTGTGTGCTGCTCGCCGCCGCGGCGGCGCTGGGTGGATGCGGTCGTTCCGAGCCCAAGGCCGCCGCGGCGCCCAAGGCGGTGGGGGTGCTGACGCTGCGGCCGGAGTCGGTGGCGCTGAGCGTGGAGCTGGCCGGGCGCACGGCAGCGTCGGAAGAGTCGGAGGTGCGGCCGCAGGTCGGCGGCATCCTGGTGCGCCGGCTGTTCGAGGAAGGCGCGCAGGTGCGTGCCGGACAACCGCTGTTCCAGATCGAGCCGACGCTGTACCAGGCCGCGGCCAACGAGGCGCAGGCCAACCTGGCCACCGCGGACGCGGCGCTGGTCACCGCCAGGCTGCGCGCCGAACGCTACCGGACGCTGGGCAGGACCCAGCTGGCGGCGCAGCAGGAGGTCGACGACGCGCAGGCCAGCTACCAGCAGGCCGTGGCGGCGCGCGATGCCGCACGCGCCGCGCTGGACACCGCGCGTACGCAGTTGCGCTTCGCCACCGTGGACGCGCCGATCAGCGGCCGCATCGGCCGCGCGCGGGTGACCCCGGGGGCGCTGGTGACCGCCAGCCAGGCCGATGCGATCGCCAAGATCCAGCAACTGGATCCGATGAACGTGGACATCACCCAGTCCGGCAGCCAGTTCCTGGCGCTGCGCCGGGCGATCGCCGCCGGCGGCGTGCAGCCGTCCTCGGCCCAGGTGCGGCTGAAGCTGTCCGACGGCAGCGACTATCCGCTGCCGGGCACGCTGCAGTTCGCCGACATCGACGTGGCGGAGGGCACCGGCAGCGTCACCCTGCGCGCACGCTTCCCCAATCCCGACGGGCAGCTTTTGCCGGGCATGTACGTGCGCGCCAGCGTCGGCCAGGGCGTGCGCCAGCAGGCGCTGCTGGTGCCGCAGGCGGCGGTCGACCGCACCCCGCGCGGCGACGCCCAGGTGTGGGTGGTGGACGCGGACAACAAGGCGCGCCAGCGCCAGCTGACCACCTTGCGCGCGGTCGGCGACCGTTGGCTGGTCGGCGAGGGGCTGAAGGCCGGCGAGCGGGTGGTGGTGGAAGGCCGGCAGGGCCTGAGCGACGGCGCGGCGGTGACGCCGAAGCCGGTCGCCGCCGGACAGGGCTGAGCCGGCATGCTCGCGCGTTTCTTCATACGCCGGCCGATCTTCGCCTGGGTGCTGGCGATCTGCATCATGGGCATGGGTGCGATCGCGGTCGCCACCCTGCCGGTGGAGCAGTACCCGGACATCGCCCCGCCCACGGTCAACGTCACCGCCACCTACAACGGCGCCTCGGCGCAGACGGTGGAGGACAGCGTCACCCAGGTGATCGAGCAGCAGATCAAGGGCATCGACCACCTGCTGTACTTCTCCTCGACCAGCTCCTCGTCCGGGCAGTCGCGGATCAGCATCACCTTCGACCAGAGCGCCGATCCGGACATCGCCCAGGTGCAGGTGCAGAACGCGGTCAACCAGGCCCTGAACCGGCTGCCGCAGGAAGTGCAGCAGCAGGGCGTGACCGTGGCCAAGTCGCAGGGCGACAGCCTGATGGTGGTGGCGTTGTACGACACCACCGACACGCTCAGCAACGTCGACATCTCCGATTTCCTGGTCAGCACCCTGCAGGATCCGATCAGCCGCATCAACGGCGTCGGCGAGATCAACGTGTTCGGCGCGCAGTACGCGATGCGCGTATGGCTGGACCCGCACAAGCTCAACGCCTACGCGTTGATGCCGGGCGACGTGCGCAACGCGATCCAGACGCAGAACACCCAGGTCACCGCCGGCGAGCTCGGTGCGCTGCCGACCGGGCCGGACCAGGCGTTGAACGCGACGGTCACCGCGCAGTCGCGGCTGCAGACGCCCGAGCAGTTCCGCGACATCATCCTGACCACGCTGCCCGACGGCTCCAGCGTGCGCCTGGGCGACGTGGCGCGGGTGGAGATCGGCGCGGAGAACTACCAGAACAGCACCTGGCTCAACGGCCACCCGGCCTCGGGGTTTTCGGTGACGCTGTCCTCCGGCGCCAACGCGCTGGCCACCTCCGATGCGGTGCGCGCGGCGATCGAACGGCTCAAGCCGACGTTCCCGCATGGCGTGGAGGTGGCGTACCCGCGCGACAGCACGCCGTTCGTGCGCGTGTCGATCGAGGGCGTGGTGCACACCCTGGCCGAGGCGATCGTGCTGGTGGTGGTGGTGATGTTCCTGTTCCTGCAGAACGGGCGCGCCACGCTGATCCCGGCGATCACCGTGCCGGTGGTGCTGCTGGGCACCTTCGGCATCCTGGCCGCGGCCGGCTTCACCATCAACACGCTGACCCTGTTCGCGATGGTGCTGGCGATCGGCCTGCTGGTCGACGACGCGATCGTGGTGGTGGAGAACGTCGAGCGGATCATGCACGAGGAGCACCTGCCGCCGCGCGAAGCCACCGAGCGCTCGATGGGCGAGATCACCGGCGCGCTGATCGGCATCACCGTGGTGCTGGGCGCGGTGTTCCTGCCGATGGCGTTCTTCGGCGGCTCCACCGGCATCATCTATCGCCAGTTCTCCATCACCATCGCCTCGGCGATGGCGCTGTCGGCGCTGGTCGCGCTGACCCTGACCCCGGCGCTGTGCGCGACGCTGCTCAAGCCGGTGGAAAAGGAGCGCGAGCCCGGGCGCTTCTTCCGCCGGTTCAACCGCGGCGTGGAACGCGGCCAGCACGCCTACCAGCGCCGGCTCGGCACGCTGCTGCAGCAGCCGCGGCGCTGGATGGCGTTGTACCTGGGGGTGGCGCTGGCGATGGCGGCGCTGTACGCGCGCATGCCCACCGGCTTCCTGCCGGTCGAGGACCAGGGCCAGGTGCAGATCCAGTTCACCACGCCCGAAGGCACGCCGCTGGCCAGGACCGAGGCGCTTGGCCGGCGCATCACCGACTACTTCATGACCCACGAGAAGGACAACCTCAGCGCGATCTTCATGGTGGTGGGGCGCAACAACGCCGGCGTCGGCCAGAACGCGGCGCAGGCCTTCGTCGCGCTCAAGCCGTGGGGCGAGCGCGACCGCCACAACACCGCGCAGGCGATCATCGATCGCGCCAACGCCCACTTCCGCGGCATCGGCGACGCGCGCATCAGCGTGCTGTCGCCGCCGGCGGTGCGCGGACTGGGCCAGTCCAGCGGTTTCGAGCTGTGGATCCGCGACAGCGACGGCGCCGGCCGCGCGGCCTTGCTGCGCGCGCAGCAGCAGGTGCTGCAGCAGGCCGGCGACGACCCGCAGCTGACCGCGGTGCGGCTCAACGGGCTGGGCGACAAGGCGCAGCTGCAGGTCGACATCGACCAGGCCCAGGCCAGCGCGCTGGGCCTGGCGCACAGCGACATCAACGCGACCCTGTCCACCGCGTGGGGCGGCAGCTACGTCAACGACTTCATCGACCGCGGCCGGGTCAAGCGCGTCTACGTGCAGGGCGATGCGCCGTACCGCTCGCTGCCGGAGGACATCGGCCAATGGTACGTGCGCGGCAGCAGCGGGCAGATGGCGCCGTTCGCGGCGTTCGCCAGCACCCGCTGGACCCGTGGGCCGCAGCTGCAGCAGCGCTTCAACGGGCTGCCGGCGGCGCAGATCCAGGGCGGCGCCGCGGCCGGCGGCAGTTCCGGCGAGGCGATGCAGCGGATGCAGGCGCTGGTCGCCGAGCAGAAGGGCTTCGACCTGCAATGGAGCGGGCTGTCGTACCAGGAGCAGTTGTCCAGCAACCAGACGCTGTGGCTGTACACCGCGTCGATCCTGTTCATTTTCCTGTGCCTGGCGGCGCTGTACGAGAGCTGGTCGATCCCGGTGGCGGTGCTGCTGGTGATTCCGCTGGGCGTGCTCGGTACGGTCGTGGCGACCACGCTGGCCGGCTTCGTCAACGACATCTACTTCCAGGTGGGGCTGCTGACCACGATCGGCCTGTCGGCCAAGAACGCGATCCTGATCGTCGAGTTCGCCGAGGCGCAGCAACGGGCGGGGCGGCCGCTGCGCGAGGCGGCGCTGGAAGGCGCGCGGCTGCGCCTGCGGCCGATCGTGATGACCTCGCTGGCGTTCGTCGCCGGCGTGCTGCCGCTGGCGCTGTCCACCGGCGCCGGCGCGGCCAGCCGGCGCGAGATCGGGGTCAGCGTGATCGGCGGCATGGTCTCGGGCACGCTGCTGGCGATCTTCCTGGTGCCGCTGTTCTTCGTGCTGGTGCGGCGCCTGCTGCACGGCGCGGCGGCCCCGCCTGCGCCCGGCGCGGCGTAGCGCCGCGCACGGCGGCGGCGCAACGGTTAGCATTGGCGCCCTTCTCTTGCCGGCGCCAGGCGCCATCGACGCCATGACCGACGCCTGCGAACTCCAGCCCTGGTCCAAGCTGATCCGCGACGTGGCCGATTTCCCCAAGCCCGGCATCGTGTTCAAGGACATCACCCCGCTGCTCGCCGACGGCCCCGATTTCGCCTCGGCGATCGACGCGATGGTGCAGCCGTGGCGCGGCACGCCGCTGGACGCGGTGCTGGGCATCGAATCGCGCGGCTTCATCCTGGGCGCGACGCTGGCGCACGAACTGCGCGTGGGCTTCGTGCCGGTGCGCAAGTCGGGCAAGCTGCCGGCGGCGACGATCGGCCAGGACTACGGCCTGGAATACGGCCGCGACCGCATCGAGATCCATGCCGACGCGCTGCAGCCGGGCGCGCGCGTGCTGATCGTCGACGACGTGCTGGCCACCGGCGGCACCTTGCTGGCCGCGCTGGCGCTGGCGCAGCGGCTCGGCGCCGAAGTGGTGGCGGCCACGGTGATGGTGGAACTGGCCGCACTGGGCGCGCGTGCGCGCTGGCCGGCGGACATCCCGCTGACCGCGTCGCTGCGCTACTGATGCTTGACGGTCTTTGGATCGAGGAAAACCGGTCTTTCCGAGGCTACAGGCGAGGGCGAATATATGCTGATTCTGGAAATTGCGGTTTTTTCAGCAGCGTTCTTGGCGGTCAGCCTTCTGGCGGTTCATCAGATCGTCGTACAGGTCAAGGAATACCGGTTTTATAAGAAGAATCGCGGGGATTTTTCGGTTGATAGCGGTATGGATGACGTGAAGCTTGATAAGCGGATCCATATCAATGATCTTGGCCTTACAAACTGGCAGCGTTTCCATATATTCCGCCCGCTGTACATTGTGCTGCTCATCGTCTTCGCAGGTGCGATGATCTTCTCCCTGTTCTGAGAGGCGCGAACCGGCAGGACCTGGCCGCACGCCCAGTGCGGGTAGACGGCCGTTTCCAGCTGGGGTCGGCGTAGGCGTCGGCATGGCGCAGATGGCCGTCGAACCGGCCGGCCTTGCAGAGCCTGCCGTCGTGCGCGAGCACCCGCAGCAGCCCGTGCCCGGTGTCCCGCAGCCGCCCCCCTTGCATCCAGCGCACTGGCCCCTCGCTCCAGGCGTTGCCGTCCTCGTCGTGCGCCAGCGGTTCCAGCCGCTGCTGCGAATGTCTAAAGCTTGCTGACCCGGAACCGGCGGCCCTTGATCTTGCCCGCCTGCAGCTGCGCCAGCGCCCGGGCGGCATGCGCGCGCGCCACCGCCACGTAGGAGCGGGTGGGATAGATCGCGATCTTGCCGATCGCCGCGGCCGACAGCCCGGCTTCGCCGGTCAGCGCGCCGAGGATGTCGCCGGGGCGCAGCTTGTCGGTCTTGCCGCCGTCGATGCGCAGCGTGGTCATCGCCGCCTGCGGCAGCTGCGCCGGGCGCGCGGTGGCCAGCGGCGCGCGCGACCACTTCAGCGGCTGGCCCTGTTCGGTTTCCAGCGCCTGCGCGCGCGCGGTCTCGCGCGGCGCCACCAGGCTCAGCGCCAGGCCGCGCTTGCCGGCGCGGGCGGTGCGGCCGATGCGGTGGCGGTAGGTCTCGGTGTCGGTCGGCAGTTCGTAGTTGAGCACCGCGGCCAGGTCTTCCACGTCCAGCCCGCGCGCGGCCACGTCGCTGGCCACCAGCACGTTGCAGCTGCGGTTGACGAAGCGCACCAGCACCTCGTCGCGGTCGCGCTGCTCCATGTCGCCATGCAGCGCCAGCGCCGAGAAGCCGAATTCCTGCAGCGAACCGGCGACCTCGTCCACTTCCTTGCGGGTATTGCAGAACACCACGCTGGATTCGGGGGTGAAGCGCAGCAGCAGCCCGGCCACGGCCTTCTGCCGGTAGGTGGGGTCGACCTCGAAGAACTGCTGGTCGATCTCCGGCGCGCTGTCGGCGCCTTCGACGGTGATCTCGACCGGCTCCTTCAGCAGCTCGCGCGCCAGCGCGCGGATCGCGTCGGGGTAGGTAGCCGAGAACAGCAGGCTCTGGCGCAGCTTGCCGCAGCGGCTGGCGATCTCGCGGATCGGCTCCTCGAAGCCCATGTCGAGCATGCGGTCGGCCTCGTCGAGCACCAGCGTATGCACCCCGCCCAGGTGCAGCGCGCGCTTGCGCGCCAGTTCCTGGATGCGCCCGGGCGTGCCGACCACCACCTGCGGATCGTGCGCCTCCAGCGAGGCCAGCTGCGGGCCGAGCGCCATGCCGCCGGTCAGCACCACCAGCTTCATGTTGGGAATGCCGGTGGCCAGCTTGCGCAGCTGCTTGCCGACCTGGTCGGCCAGTTCGCGGGTCGGGCACAGTACCAGCGCCTGCGCGCGGGTCACCTCCGGATCGAGTTTCTGCAGCAGGCCCAGGCCGAATGCGGCGGTCTTGCCGCTGCCGGTGGGCGCCTGCACGATCACGTCGCGTCCGTCCAGGATCGGGGGCAGGCTTTGCGCCTGCACCGGGGTCAGCGTGGTGTAGCCGAGGGCGTCGATGCCGGGCGCGAGCGCCGGGGAGAGGGGCAGGGTGGCGAAATCGTTCATGGGGCATTTTAGCCGGGACTCGGGACTCGGGACCGGGGACCCGGAAAAACACGGCCGGATCACCCGTCCAGGTCGCGCGCAGACCGGGGCGCAGGGGCTCCGGCGGGGCCGCGGTCAGTCGACCGCCGGGTCCAGCCCCAGCGCGGCGACGCGGCGCACGAATTCGCGGAAGCAGACCTCGGACACGCCGGCGGCCGCGCCCGCCTGCTCGGGCCCGAGATCGGCCGGGCCGTCGTCCAGGTGCAGCACGTAGCGATGGAACCAGGGATTGGGATGGCGCGCGTCGAAATCCGCGTCCACCCGGTAGCCGCCGTTGCCGCAGCATTCGCGCAGCAGGTCGATCAGCGCGTCGTGGGCGTCGTCGAAGTTGTCGGCCCCGAAGCGCGCCTGGATAAGGTCCGGGGCGATACGCAGCGAACGGCGGCGATGGCCGTCGCGCACGGCCGGGGCGGCGTTCGGGTTCGGTGGCGGGCGCATCCACGTACAATAGCGCATGCCTCTCATAACCTTGCAGAACGTCGACTACAGCGTCGGCGGCCCCTTGTTGCTGGAAAAGACCGAACTGACGATCGAGCCGGGCGAGCGCATCGCCCTGATCGGCCGCAACGGCGCCGGCAAATCCACCTTGATGAAGCTGATCGCCGGCGAGCTCAAGCCCGACGACGGCGAGATCCGCGTCCAGCAGGGCGTGCGCATCGCGCGGCTGGAGCAGGAGGTGCCGCATGGCGCCGCCGGCAGCGTGTTCGACGTGGTCGCCGACGGCCTGGGCGAACTCGGCCACTGGCTGGCCGAGTTCCACCGGCTCAGCCATGCCGCCGAATTCGACGGCGACGCGCTGGGCGCGGTGCAGTCCAAGATCGACGGCGCCAACGGCTGGGCGCTGGACCAGCGGGTCAACGAGACCCTGACCCGGCTGGACCTGGACGGCGACGCCGAATTCGCGCGCCTGTCCGGCGGCATGAAGCGGCGCGTGCTGCTGGCGCGCGCGCTGGTGTCGGCGCCGGACCTGCTGCTGCTCGACGAGCCCACCAACCACCTGGACATCGAGGCCATCGACTGGCTGGAACTGTTCCTCAAGGGCTGGAACGGCAGCGTGGTGTTCGTCACCCACGACCGGCGCTTCCTGCGCGCGCTGGCCACGCGGATCGTGGAGATCGACCGCGGCCAGGTCACCAGCTGGCCCGGCGACTGGGCCAACTACGAGCGCCGCCGCGAGGAACGGCTCAACGCGCAGGCGCAGGAGAACGCGCGCTTCGACAAGATGCTGGCGCAGGAGGAGATCTGGATCCGCCAGGGCATCAAGGCCCGCCGCACCCGCGACGAAGGCCGCGTGCGGCGCCTGGAGTCGATGCGCAACGAGCGCACCCAGCGCCGCGAGCTGGGCGGCAACGTGCGCATGGAGGCGGCGCAGGGCGAGGCCTCGGGCAAGAAGGTGATCGAGGCCAAGGAGGTGTCGTTCGCGTTCGGCGCGCGCACCCTGGTGCGCGATTTCTCCACCACCATCCTGCGCGGCGACCGCATCGGCCTGATCGGCCCCAACGGCAGCGGCAAGACCACGCTGTTGAAGCTGCTGCTCGGCGAACTGACCCCGGCCAGCGGCGAGATCCGCACCGGCACCAACCTGCAGGTCGCCTACTTCGACCAGTACCGCGCCACCTTGCGCGAGGACTGGAGCGCGATCGAGAACGTGGCCGAAGGCCGCGACTTCATCGAGGTCAACGGCAAGCGCAAGCACGTGCACGGCTACCTGCAGGACTTCCTGTTCACCCCGGAACGCGCGCGCGCGCCGATCACCCGGCTGTCCGGCGGCGAACGCAACCGGCTGCTGCTGGCGCGGCTGTTCGCGCAGCCGTCGAACCTGCTGGTGATGGACGAACCGACCAACGACCTGGACGTGGAGACGCTGGAGCTGCTCGAAGAGCTGCTCGGCGACTACACCGGCACCTTGCTGCTGGTCAGCCACGACCGCGACTTCATCGACAACGTGGTCACCTCGACGATGGTGATGGAAGGCGACGGCCGCATCGGCGAGTACGTCGGCGGCTACAGCGACTGGGTGCGCCAGCGTGCCGCGCCGCCTGCCGCGTCCGCGGCTGCGGTGGCCAAGGCGTCGGCCACCGCCGCCGCCACCGCGCCGCCGGCTGCGGCCAAGCGCAAGCTCAGCTACAAGGACGCGCGCGAACTGGAGCAGTTGCCGCTGCGGATCGAGGCGCTGGAGCAGCAGGTCGCCGCGCTGACCCAGGCGATGACCGAGCCGTCGTTCTACCAGCGCGACGCGGCAGCGGTGGCCGCGCATACGCAGGCGCTGACCCAGGCGCAGGCCGAACTGGATGCGGCGTACGCGCGCTGGAGCGAACTGGACGCGTAAGCGCTGCGCGCTTGGCGTAGCCCTTGATGCGGTTGATGCGGACGCGACCGGTTCGGCCGCGGCCGCCGGTGGCGATGAACGCCATGGGGAGAGGGCAGGTTCGGGTCCATCGGGACTGAAGCCTGGCAGGCGCGCCACACGCCTCGGAGATCCCCTTGTAGGAGAGCGGCTTCAGTCGCGACGGGCTCCAGCGGCAACACCTGTCGCGACCGAAGTTGCTGCTACAACCACAGGCGTGCGGGAAATGCGGATCGGTTGCGCGCACCGCGCCGTGCAGCATGCGCGGCCGGCACCCGACGCGATGGATGGTCCAGGCTCGCGCGGAGCCGTTCGCAGGTGCCAAACCGCGACGCGCACGGCTGTTGTCGCGACCTGCCAAGAGAGAGGCAACCCGGCCCTGTACCGGCACCCGGGAGCTGCGAACACGCGGCCTGCTTGCGCTCAGCGCGAGGCGTCCTCGTCCGTTTCGTCTTCGTCGGCCATCTCGTCCTGTTCGTCGCCGTGCGCGTCCTCGGCCTCGTCGCCGGCCAGCAGGCCGACGAAGGCGGTGAAGGCGATGCCGTCCTGCGCCCATTCCTTGGCCACGTCGTCGAGGATCTCGAGCAGCACCTCGAAGTCCTTTGGCGCCACCGCCTGCAGTTCGGCCGCGTCCTCGAGCAGCAGCGCATAGCCGCCCTTGGCCGGCAGCCAGGACAGGTCGCGCAGGCCGTCCATCAGGGCGTCCCAGTTGCGGCCGAAGCCGATCGGGAAATCCAGCTGCGCGGCCAGCCGCATCAGCAGCATCGGCTTGCTGTTGCAGCCGCGCAGGTCGATCCGGCACAGCCGCAGCCCGGCGTCGCGCGCCAGCGCGGCGATCGTGTCCAGATCGTCGTTGGCGACGCGGTAGACGCCGGACGCGGCCGGTTCGGCCAGGTCCAGCGAAAGGTTGAAGGTATTCATGGCGACGGCCTCCCGGAGGCGATGCTGAAACTGCGGAAACTCTCGTAATGGTCGTCGCTGTAAAACCAGACGTCCGGCGGGTCGCCGCCGGTGACGATGCGGCGCATACCGCGGTGATCGAGGCCGGGCGTGGCCACGGTGTACTCGCGATAGTAGCCGCGCGGGCGTGACGGCAGCCGCGACTCGCGGTTGGCGAACACGCTGCCGTCCTGCCGGTGCGGGAACGGGCCGCCGCGCTGGATCAGCGCGATCGTCGCGCGCGCTTCCGGCGGCAGGAACGGCGGCAGCGCATCCCGCGCGCCGGCGGGTGCGGCCGCCGGCACCGGCGCGGCGGTCGGCGGCGCCGGCGGAGCGCTCAACGACGGCGCGAACTGCGGATGCGGCGGCTGCTGCAGCGCGCGGATGCCCCACAGGCCGGCGGCCAGCAGCACGATCGCGGCGATCAACAGGGTGGGCTTGCGCATCGGGAATCCTCGCGGATCGGGAACTTTCATTCGCCAGTATGGGCGGGGCGGCTGTTTTTTGCTTAAATGGCGTACGGCGCGCCTGGGGAAACGAGCGCGCCTGCCTAACGGTTGCCTACAGGAGTTGCAATGTTCAAGCGCCTGGCCAATGTCTTTCGCGGCTTTCTTTCGCTGTTCGTCAACGACCTGGAGCGACGCAATCCCGAAGCGCTGCTGTCGCTGGAGCAGGAGAATCTGCGCAAGCAGATCGGCAGCTACAACCAGGGGCTGGCCAGCCACGCCGGCCTGGCCGAGCGGCTGATGAGCCAGGTGCGCAAGCTGGAGGCCGAGGAGCGCGAGCTGCGCGCGCGCGCCACCGCGCACCTGCGCGCCGGCAACCAGGACGCCGCCGCTCAGCATGCCCTGCGCCTGCAAACGGTCAAGCGCGAGCTGGAAGAGAACCGGCGCCAGCTGGAGCAGGCCGAAACCACCTACCGGGACCTGGTCAAGGCGCGCGATGTCGCGGTCGCCGCGGCGCGGGCCAAGATCGAGAGCCTGAAAGGCGCGATCAACGACATGCGGATGAAGCAGGCGATGGCCGAGATGAACGAAATGGCCGCCGGCATGATCGGCCAGATCGGCGGCTCCGGCGACACGCTGAACCGGCTGCACGAGATGGTCGAAGAGGAACGCACCCAGGCCGCCGGGCGCGCCCGGGTGGCGCGCGATTCGCTGGACATGAGCCAGGTTCAGGTGCAGGAGGCGGAGATGAAGGCGCTGGCCGACCAGGCGCTGGCCGACTTCGCCGCCAGCGAGGGCCTCAGCCTGGGCGAGCCGCAGGTGCCTGCGCCACCGCGCAGCATGGGTGCGGGCGTGGCGCCCAAGCCGATTGCCGACAGCGAAGGTTGAGCGCGCGCGACCCGGCAGGTACCGGCATGCGTATCGAGGCACCCGTTCCGGACTGGCTGAGCGAGCTGCGCCTGGCGTACGAAAGCGGCGCCCATGGCCAGTTCGTGCTGTATGGCAATGTCGGCGACCGTTTTCCGCTGGACGGGCGCCTGGTCGGCCTTGGCGCGTACCTGGACGCGAGTTTGCTGCGGCAGTTCGATGTCGTGTTCACCTACGACCCGGGCAATGGCCTGAGCGTTCCACGCGGTGGCCAACGCTTCCACGAATGGCCGGGGGCCAAGGAGCTGAAGGGCTGGCCGCGCGATCCATACGAAGCGGTGCAGCTGGTCACCCGCTACCTGCGCTATCACGCCAACCTGCTCGCGCTGGGCGGCGCCGAACCGCTGCACGTGGCGTGCGTGGTGCGGGGCGCGGAGCAGATCGTGCCGGCCGCGCGCCAGGGCGAGTTCGAGATCGCTGGCCTGGCCAGTCTGCTGCGCGACTGGGCGGGCGAGCCGCCCTTTACCGAACTGAGCTTCGCCAGTTTCCTGATCGCCGACAATCTCAACGATCTGCACCCGCACTTGGCCAATGGCGCGCGTACCGCACGCATCCGCGTGCCGTTGCCGGAGCCGGCGACCCTTGAAGTGGTGTTGGCGCAGCTGCGGGTCGACCATGCGGACGCATTCGACGCGGCGCAGGATGATGCGGGCATGGCGGCGGCCCTGGGCGGGGTCGGCGTGAGCGCATTGCAGAGCCTGGTGAAGCTGCGCGCGCACCAGCGGCGCACGCTCGGCCCCGCGGACTGGAGCGGGATCAAGAAGCAATTGGTGGAAACCGAAGCGGCGGGGCTGATCGAGTTCATCGACTCCACGCGCACGCTTGACGACTACCATGCGCAGGACGCGCTGAAGGTCTGGCTGCGCCAGGACATCGCGCTGTGGCGCGCCGCCGACCTTCGCGCGTTGCCGATGGGCTACCTGTTGTGCGGCCCGGTCGGGACCGGCAAGACCTTCCTGGTCGAGTGCCTGGCGGGCGAGGCCGGCGTGCCGGTGGTGAAGCTGAAGAATTTCCGCGACCGCTGGGTCGGTTCCAGCGAAGGCAACCTGGAGAAGATCTTCAGGCTGATCCGCGCGCTCGGCCGCTGCATGGTGTTCATCGACGAAGCCGACCAATCGCTTGGGAAACGCGATGCCGGTAGCGGCGACAGCGGACTGTCCGGACGCCTGTACTCGATGATCGCGCAGGAGATGAGCGACGGCGACAACCGCGGCCGGGTGATGTGGTTGTTGGCGTCTTCGCGCCCGGACCTGATCGAGGTGGACCTGAAGCGGCCCGGACGCGTGGACGTGAAAGTGCCGTTGTTGCCGACCACCACGCACGACGAAAGCGCGTCGTTGCTGCAGGCGCTGCTGGCGCGCTATGGCGTGGCGCTGTCGCTGGCCGAGCTGAAGCCGCTGCCATTGCCGCTGCTGCTCACCCCCGGTGCCGCCGAAGCCCTGGCGATGAAGGTCTACCGCAGCGTGCGTACCGACGCGCTGACCCCGAGCCAGGCATTGCATGCGAGCCTGGACGGTTATCAGCCACCGGTGCCGCCGGACGTGCTCGATCTGCAGATGCGCCTGGCGATCCGCGAGGCCAGCAACATGCAGTTCGTGCCGCCTGCGTTGCGCCACCTGGCCGAGGCGCCGCCGCCCGCATCGCGGAGCACGGGCGCGTGAGACTGATGCGATATCTCGCCGCTGCTTTCAACGCGCGGCCATGGGGCATGCCGGTGCCGCCGAACTGGTTCGGCCTGGCGGCGTTCGCGATGCTCGGGTGGGCGGTGAATCCAGGCTTCTGGCTGATCGGCGCCGGCCTGGAGGTCGCCTATCTGGTCTGGCTGGCGAACGATGCGCGATTCCAGCGCCTGGCGGACGCGCGACGGCCACCGGAGCCGGACCCGGCCGAGCAGCGTTACCAATCGCTGCTCGAGCCG
Source organism: Xanthomonas sp. (assembly GCF_017163755.1). Classification (GTDB taxonomy): domain Bacteria; phylum Pseudomonadota; class Gammaproteobacteria; order Xanthomonadales; family Xanthomonadaceae; genus Xanthomonas_A. The sequence goes on along the minus strand of NZ_JAFIWC010000001.1, from coordinate 158,838 downwards.
CTCGCGGCGCGAGCGCGGCAACGGCACGCGCGGATCGAGTCGCGCGCGCGCGAGATCATCGCCAGCTTCGACCGCTCGCCGGTGATGGCCGCGCATACCGACACCGTCGAGCAGCTGGTGTGGCTGCACCTGCGGATGCTGAGCGCGCGGCAGACCATCGCACAGGTGGTGGACACCGCGCAGGAGGAGTACGACGCGCTGCAGGCCCAGGAGTCGCAGATCGCGCAACGCCTGGCCCGCGGCGACGTCAGCGCCGAGCTGCAGCGCAGTCTGGAGCAACAACAGCAGGTGATCGATGCGCGCCAGGCGGCGCACGCCGACGCCACGCTTCGCCTGGAACATGTGGATTCGGAGCTGCAGCGCATCGACCAGCAGATCGCGCTGATTCGCGAACAGACCTTGCTGGCGACCGACGAGGAGCGCGTAGGCGTGTCGCTGGATGCGCTGTCCACCTCCTACAACGAAGCCAGCCGCTGGCTGCTGGATCAGCGCGATCTGCTCGGCACGTCCGACCTGTTCGACAACCAACCCTTGCCGCGCCGGGTCCTGCGCCAGCCCGCGGCGTCCCAAGCCCTCAAAGAAGGATCTAGCTCATGAACCGATCGGTGCAGAACCCAGGCAGCAGGAAGGCGGGGCTGTGGGTCACGCTGCTGTTCGTCGCTGCGCTGATCGGCTTGGGGGTGTGGTTGATCGGTCGCGACGGAGACAAGGAGGGCGGCGATGCCGGTGCGGATGCGGCGCCAGGCGCGGCGCTGGCCGATGGCCAGGCGCCGGCGCCGATCGAGCCGCTGACCAGCCTGCCGGCGCTGGACCAGGCCGCGACCTACCAGCCCAAGGACAACATCGTCGATGTCGACATCAGCGAGTACGCCGGCTATGCGGGGCTGATCGCGGCCAACAACGGCATGGCGCCGAATCCGGATTCGTTTTTCGCCCGACAGTACGGTTTCCAGGTGCGCCTGACGCTCAACGAGGAGGAGGGCTGGTCCAAGCTCAACAACGGCCGCGTCGCCGCCTCGGTGACCACGGCCGACACGCTGGCGGTGCTCGGCCGCCAGTTCGATGTGGTGGTGCCCGCGCAGATCGGCTTCTCGCGCGGCGCCGACGCGGTGGTGGTGGACAGCGGCATCGTCAGCGTCAATGCGCTCAAGGGCAAGATCCTGGCGGCCTCGCAGTTCAACGAGAGCGAGTTCTTCATCCGCTACCTCGCGTCCGAGGCCGGGGTGCCGGTGCGGGTTCTGCGCGATCTCGACGCCCGCCCCGGCGCGAACGAGCTCGGCTTGGTGTTCTACGAGGACGCCTTCGTCGCCTGCGACGCCTATGCGCACGAATTGAGTGCCCCGGCGCGGCGACTGAACGGCTGCGTGGGCTGGGCGCCGCGCACCGACGAGGTGATCGCCGCGTCGGCCGGCAAAGCCAAGTCGCTGGTGTCCAACCGCAACCTGTTGATCGTCGCCGACCTGCTGTTGGTCAACAAGGGCTTCGCCAGCCAGCATCCGGAATGGGTCAAGGGTCTTGTGCACGGCCTGCTCGAAGGCAACCGCTTGATGGGGGCCGAGCCGGAACGCTACCGCCCTGTCGTCGCCAAGGCGTTCGGTTGGAAGGAGGCGCAGGCGCGCGAGGAGCTGGCCAAGGTGCATTTGAGCAACCTGCCGGAGAACCTGGCGTTTTTCGAAGGCACCATCGACGCCGCCGGCTCGTTCCAGGGCATCTTCCAGTCCTCGGTGCTGGCCTACGGCAACATCATCAAGAATCCGGCCGACCCGGCGCGTTTCGTCGACATGCAATACCTGAAGTCGCTGCGCGAGGCCGGCCTGTATGCGGACCAGCAGATCGCCATCGCGCCGATCCGCACGACCGGCGGGGTGGCGCTGGAAGGCGATGCGCTGCTCAGCAAGGACATCCGCTTCCTGTTCAAGCCCAATTCGGCGGAGCTGGACAAGGACGCGGCGGAAAACGTGGAATACCTGGAAACCATCCGCAAGTTCCTCCAGGTCAGCCCAGGCTCGGTGGTGCTGCTGCGCGGTCACGTCGACAATGGGCGGCAGAAGGAATTCGAGCGGCAGGGCGGTGCGCCGCTGGTGCGTTCGATGGCCTTGAAGGCGATGGAGCTGTCGCGACAGCGCGCGCAGTCGGTCAGCGACGAATTGCGGCGGCGCTATCCCAAGATCGACGGCTCGCGTATCGAGGTGGTCGGGCGTGGCTGGGAGGAGCCTGCCGGCCCGGACAGCGATCTCAACCGCCGCGTCGAGGTGCAGTGGTTCACGCTGGAATAACCGGTGGCGGGCGCATGGTATGCGCCGAACCGCGGCCGGCCGGCCGGGCCGCCGCGGAATGGGACGGAGTTTCCCTGGGCGCGGTCTTGGTAACCTCGGCCGTCGTCCCTACCATTCACTACGCAACGTCCGTCCTTCCGGCGGACGAAAGTCCAGGAGAACCGCATGGCCTATACCCTCCCCAAGCTGCCCTACGCCTACGACGCGCTGGAACCGCACATCGATGCGCAGACGATGGAAATCCATCACACCAAGCATCACCAGACCTACATCAACAACGTCAACGCCGCGCTGGAAGGCACCGAGTACGCCGACCTGCCGATCGAGGAACTGGTCTCCAAGCTGAAGTCGCTGCCGGAGAACCTGCAGAGCCCGGTGCGCAACAACGGCGGCGGCCACGCCAACCACTCGCTGTTCTGGACGGTGATGGCGCCCAACGCCGGCGGCGCGCCGGTCGGCGACGTGGCCAAGGCGATCGACAGCGAACTGGGCGGCTTCGACAAGTTCAAGGAAGCCTTCACCAAGGCGGCGATCAGCCGCTTCGGCAGCGGCTGGGCCTGGCTCAGCGTGACCCCGGACAAGAAGATCGTGGTGGAAAGCACCGCCAACCAGGACAGCCCGCTGTTCGAGGGCAACACCCCGGTGCTGGGCCTGGACGTGTGGGAGCACGCGTACTACCTGAAGTACCAGAACCGCCGTCCGGAATACATCGGCGCGTTCTTCAACGTGGTCGACTGGAACGAGGTCGAGCGCCGCTACCAGGCCGCGATCGCCTGATCGATCGCCACGCGTTGTTTCACCGCCAGGAAGCCGGGGCCCGTCCCCGGCTTCTTCGTTGCGGGCACCGGCCGACCGCGTGCGGCCGCCCGGCACTGGCAGCCGGCGTGCATGCCATCGTATGGCCGCAACGTGTGGCGCGACAACGGCGCGCGGTGGCGCTCCGCTGCTGCGTGGCGCACTGGCGCGCGCGTTGCAAGTCGACAGCCAGGCGGCTAGGTGCCGGTCGGGCGGATCGCTTCGTCGCCGGCATGGCGGATGGAGAAAGGCGCGGGCGCCGCCGCGATCCGGCTGTGCCGCGCGAACCGGCCCGGGGTGGCGCCGGTGACGCGGCGGAAGCTGTTGACGAAGTGGCTCTGGTCGAAGAATCCCAGTTCGTGGGCGACGGTGCTGACCGAATGGCGGCCGCTGGACAGCAGTTGCTGGGCACGCTCGATCCGGCGCAGCAGCAGGTACTGCATCGGGCTGCGCCCGGTGCTCAGGCGGAACATGCGCGCGAAGTGGTAGCGGCTGACGCAGGCGGCGTTGGCGATGTCGGCCAGGCCGATGCGCTCGGCCAGATGATGGTCGATGAAGTGCTGGGCGCGTGCCAGCGCCGAGGGCCGCAGGCCCTTGGCGGCGGCGTTGCGGCCGGGCGGATCGGACGATTCGCTGGCGCGCGACGGCGCCGGGAAAGCATGCGGGGCGGTGCTGGGGGGGCGGGGCATGGCGTGTCTCCTGGGGGATGCCGGAAACGCGCCGCAGATCCGTTGGGGGCGCCTGCGGCGTGCGCGTGGACTCGCTTCCGGGACATGGCCATGCTGCTGCCGCCGCGTCCGCCTCGCCACCCCAATCCGGCAGTAGTGCCGCCTCACCCGAACGGGGGATGGTCAGCGCGGCGGGCGCGGCCGATCGCGCGGCAACACCAGCAGGCGCCGGCCGAAGCAGCGTGCGTCCAGCGAATAGGCGCCGGGACCGAGCAGGGCCAGGGCCAGCGGCGGCAGCACCGCCAGCAGCGCCGCGCCGGTCTCCGGCCGGCCCTGGCACAGCGCCAGCGCGGGCGCCAGGCAGGCCAGCAGCGCGGCCAACGGCGTGGCGATGCCGCCGAGCAGCGCCAGCGCCAGCGCGCCGGCGCCGATCCGCCACGGCGCCGGTAGCGCCCAGGCGCCGTGCGCGAAAGGCGGCCACAGGTTCATGGCCAGGAACAGGCGCAGGGCCAGCAGCCCGGCGCCGGCGCGGCCGCCGGGAAACATCGAGTACAGTCGTTGCATGGCCTCAGGCTATAGTTGGCGCGGCGCGGCCGCCTAGCCGTATTCGGGGAAGCGGGCCATCCCTCGATAGGGGTGTTGGCGCGGCCGTTGCCGCTGTCGAGAATTTCTTTTCCCATTCATTGCGATACTCGAGGATGCAGGGTGCGAGGTCCGCGCAGTAGGCGGTGGGCATGCGGTTTGCTGATGCTCGGCCTGGGTTTCGCCGCGCAAGCCGCCAGCCCGGCACATGCGCTGCCATCGCTGCCGCCCACGCCGTTCCACAACACCGCCTGGCGCGTGGCGCAGGGCGCGCCGGCCGACGTGTGGGCGCTGGCGCAGTCGCGCGACGGCTACCTGTGGCTGGCCACCGGCTTCGGCCTGTACCGCTTCGACGGCGAACGCTTCGAGCGGCTGGAGCCGCCGGCGCCGGGACGCTTCCTGTCGCAGAACATGACCGCGCTCAGCCTGCTGGACGACGGGCAGGCCTGGATCGGCTACTTCGATGGCGGCGCCAGCCGCCTGCAGGGCGGCCGGTTGCAGCATTTCGGTACGGACGCGGGGTTTCCGCCGGGCGCGGTGATCCGCTTCGAGCGCGATGCCGAAGGCGCGCTGTGGGCGGCGACCTATGGCGGGCTGGCGCGCTTCGACGGCAGGCGCTGGCACGTGGTCGGCGCCGACTGGGGCTACCCGGCCGCGCGCGCCGACTGGCTGCTGCGCGACAGCCGCGGCGTGCTGTGGGTGGCCGAAGGCGAACGCGTGCTGCGGCTGCCGCCGGGCGCGCGCCGCTTCGAACCCACCGGCATCGATAGCGCGCCCTATGCGGTGCTGGCCGAGCGCCCGGACGGCGAGATCTGGCTGTCCGACCGCCGCGGCGGCACCCGCGCGGTGGCGCGCGCCGGCGGCGCACCGCTGGACGCGCCGCCCCCGCCGCCACCGCCACCGGCGCTGCGCGCAGTGGTCGCCCGGCGCATGAGCTTCGCCCGCGACGGCAGCCTGTGGCTGTCGCTGACCGATGCGCGCGGCGCGGCGCGGGTGGTGCTGGACGCCGCGCCAGCGCCGATGCTCGAGCGCTTCCGGCGTGCCGACGGCCTGGCCTCGGACTACACCGCGCCGGTGCTGGAGGACAAGGAAGGCAATGTCTGGATCGGCAGCAACCTGGGCATCAACCGCTACCGGCACCGCAACGTGATGGCGCTGCCGGTGCAGCCCGGTGCCGAGGCCGGCGAGGTGACGGTGCAGGCGCAGGCGGACGGCGGCGTGCTGGTGACCGACCCGCTGGGCATGTTCCGCGCCGACCGCGCCGCGGCCGCGCGGCTGCGGCGCGGCGAGCCGCTCGGCGCCGAGTACGCACGGCTGCGCGACAGCGCCTGGGCGATCGGCAGCGACGCCATCGTGCGCATGCACGGCGGGCGCCGCATCGAGGTGCCGCTGCCGTCCGCAGGCGCGCCGCGGCGGGTGCGCGCGTTCCTGTCCGACCGCGCCGGCGTGGCCTGGGTGGCGTTCGCCGAGCAGGGGGTGTTCCGCTATGCCGACGGCCGCTGGCGGCGCGAGACGCGGTTGCCGCTGGACACCTGCACGGCGATCGCCGAGGACGCGCAAGGACGCCACTGGTTCGGCTACCCGTTCGGCCGCGTGCGGCTGCTGGGCGCGGCGCGCGCGCGCCTGTACACGCCCGACGACGGCCTGCAGATCGGCCACATCAATACCATCCACGCCGGCACGACGGCGCCGCTGGTGGCCGGCGAGCTGGGCATCGCGCAATGGCGCGGCGACGGCTTCCGCATGCTGGCGCCGGCGCGCGCGCCGGGCCTGCGCGGCGTCACCGGGATCGCCGAGACCGGCGATGGCGACCTGTGGTTCAACGGCGGGCGCGGCGTGCTGCGGGTGTCGCGGCGGCAGCTGGAAGCGGCCATCGCCGATGCCGGTGCAGTGTTGCAGCCCACCTATTTCGACGCCGCCGACGGCTTGCCCGGGCTGGCGGTACAGGCCAGCTTCGGCAGCACCGCGGCGGTGGGCGCCGACGGGCTGGTATGGCTGGCCACCAGCCAGGGCCTGGCGTGGATCGATCCGCAGCGGCTGCGGCACAACCCGTTGCCGCCGCAGGTGTTCGTGCGCAGCCTGGTCGCCAACGAACGCGCGTTGCCGCTGCGCGCGCCGCTGGTCCTGCCCGAGGGCACCACGCGGCTGCAGATCGGCTACACCGCGACCAGCCTGACCCTGCCCGAACGCGTGCGCTTCCGCTACCGGCTGGACGGCGTCGACGATGCCTGGCGCGATGCCGGCATGCGCCGCGAGGCGTTCTACACCAACCTGCGCCCGGGCCGCTACCGCTTCGAGGTGATCGCCGCCAACAACGACGGCGTCTGGAACCGCCGCGGCGCCACGCTGGAGTTCGCCATCGCGCCGCGCTTCGTGCAGACCCGCGGCTTCGCGCTGCTGGTCGCGGCGCTGCTGCTGGCCGGGCTGTGGCTGCTGTACGCGCTGCGCATGCGCCAGATCGCCACCCGCGTGCGGCTGCGCCTGGAGGAGCGCTTCGGCGAACGCGAACGCATCGCGCGCGAGCTGCACGACACCCTGCTGCAGGGCTACCAGGGCCTGATCCTGCGCACCCACGCCGCGCTGTCCGCGCTGCCGGACGAGGCGCCGCTGCGGCGCGAACTGGAAACCACCCTGGACCGCGCCGAGCGGGCGCTGGAGGAAGGCCGCGATCGCGTCGAGGGACTGCGCGCCAGTGCCGGCCACCTGCCGTCGCTGCCGACCGCGTTCGCCGACCTGCTCGACGAGCTGGGCGGGCAGGGGCCGGTGCAGCGCCAGGTGCTGGTCGAAGGCACGCCGCGTGCGCTGCAGCCGCTGGTCCACGACGAGCTGTACCAGCTCGGCCGCGAGGCGCTGCTCAACGCGTTCCGGCACGCGCAGGCCGCGCATGTGGAGGTGGAGATCGCCTATGCGCGCGACGCGCTGCGCCTGCGCTTCCGCGACGACGGCCGCGGCATCGAGGCGCAGGTGCTTCAGGCCGGCGGGCGCAGCGGCCACTGGGGCCTGGCCGGGATGCAGGAGCGCGCGCGGCGCATCGGCGCGCAGCTGGACCTGTGGTCGCGGCCCGGCTCGGGCACCGAACTCAATCTGCGCCTGGCCGCGCGCCGCGCCTACCGCCAGCCGCGGCGAAACCGGCTATGGTGCCGCCTGCGCCACTGGCTGGCACGAGGGAAATCGAAGTGATGGAAGGGCAAACGGCGCCGATCCGCATCCTGGTCGTCGACGACCATCCGCTGCTGCGCGAAGGCGTGGCCGCGGTGCTGGCGACGCAGCCGGACCTGCACCTGGTCGGCGAGGCCGCCGACGGGCTGCAGGCGCTGGAGCGCTACCGCGCGCTGCGTCCGGACGTGGTGCTGCTGGACCTGCAGCTGCCCGGCCTGAGCGGCATCGAGGTCATCTCGCGGCTGCGCAAGGAATTCGCGCAGGCGCGGATCATCGTGGTCACCGCGTCCAGGGGCGACGTGCAGGCGGTGCGCGCGCTGGAGGCCGGCGCCAGCGGCTACCTGCTCAAGAGCGGGCTGCGCCGCGACCTGGTCGACACCGTGCGCGCGGTGCACCAGGGCCGGCGCCAGGTGCAGGCCGAGGTGGCCGCCGACATCGCCGAGCACCTGCTCGGCGACGCGCTGTCCGCGCGCGAGATCCAGGTGCTGCAGCGCGTGGCCGCGGGCAACTCGAACAAGGCCATCGCCGCGCTGCTGTCGATCGCCGAGGAGACGGTGAAGGCGCACATGAAGAACATCCTGTGCAAGCTGGGCGCGCGCGACCGCACCCATGCGGTGGCGATCGCGCTCAAGCGCGGCATCATCGAACTGTAGGCCCCGCGCGCCGCCCGCGCTCCCCGGTCACGGCAGCGTGAGCGGCGCCTCGTCCAGCGGCAACAGCCAGACCAGCAGGCCGCGATGGTCCGACGCCCACGACCCGCCGCCCTGGCCGCGCTGGAACAGCAGGGTGCTGCGCAGGGCGCGGAAACGCCCGCGCTGGAAGAACACGTGGTCGGCGCGCTTGGGCGCGGCGAGCAGGCGCGGGTCCAGGGCGCCGCGCGCGCCTTCGCGGTCGCCGCCGCGCAGGCTGGCGTCGCTGTCGGCGAACTGCGCGCTCAGCGGCGCCAGTTCCGGCGCCGCGGCCGATGCGTAGAAGCCGCCGGCGAGCAGCGACGGCACGCCGTCGTCGGTGGCGTCGATCCAGGCCGTCAGGTCGTCGGCCTGCTCGCGGCGGTTGCCGCCGCCGGCCGGATCGGCATGCAGCCGGGTGAAGTACAGGTTCAGCGGCCGCCCGCGCAGTTCCACCCGCACCAGCCCGGCCACGCTGTAGGCCTCGAACGGATGCAGCAGGGTCTCGGCCTCCTCCAGCACCGGCAGCCGGGTCAGCAGCGCGTTGCCGCGGCGGGTGCCGCGGCTCGGCGGATCGGGGCTGATGAAATGGCAGTGGTAGTGCAGTTGCGCCGCCAGCCATTGCGCCTGGTTCGGCAACTCCGGGGTCTGCAGCACTTCCTGCAGCGCGATCGCGTCCGGCTGCAGGCGCCGCAGCGCATCGACGATCCGCACCCGGCGTGCGGGCCAGTCGTCGCGGTCCTGGTCGAGGTTGAGGCTGACGATGCTCAGCGCGGTATCGGCCGGCGTCGCCGGCAGTGCCGGCGGGTTCGCGGGCAGCGCCCAGGCCGCCGTGCTCGAGGCCAGGGCCAGCAGCAGCCAGCCCAGGCGATGTGGTCGTCGCGATGTCCCCTTCATGGCGACGATGCTAGTGCGCGCGACTTCAGCGCCGCGTGTAGGCGTACACGCGGCGCTGCGGTTTTCAGCGTTGCAGCACGCTTTCCTGTAGACGCAACGGCGCGCTGGCTTCGGCCTGGGTCGCCGAGCGGCCGAGCAGCAGCTGGTAGTCGCCGGCGGCGATGCGCCACTGCCGCTGCGCCGGGTCGTAGTCGGCCAGGGTCCTGGGCTCGGCGACGATGCTGACGCGGCGGGTCTCGCCGGGCTTGAGCGTGAGCTTGTGCCAGCCGACCAGGCGGATCGGCGTGCGATGGCCCTGCGGCAGGCGCAGGTACAGCTGCGGCACGTCGGCGCCTTCGCGCTGGCCGCTGTTGCGCACGTCGAAGCTGGCGACCACGTGGGCGCCTTCGACCTGCACGCTCAGGTTGGCGTAATCGAAGCGGGTGTAGGACAGGCCGTGGCCGAACGGATACAGCGGGTCCAGGCCGCGCGCGGCGAACCAGCGGTAGCCGACATTCGCGCCTTCGATGTCGTAGTCGACGTTGCTGCCGGCCGGCTGCGCCGGCTTGAAGCCCAGCCCCGGGATCGACGGGCGCGGCAGCTGCGATACGTCGCGCAGCCAGGTCACCGGCAGGCGCCCGGACGGATTGACCTCGCCGAGCAGCAGCCGCGCCAGCGCCTCGCCGCCGCGGATGCCCGGGTACCACGCTTCCAGCACCGCCGGCACCTGTTGCAGCCACGGCATCGCCACCGGGCCGTTGGTCTGCAGCACCACCACGGTGCGCGGATTGGCCTTGGCCATCGCCGCGATCAGCGCGTCCTGCTTGCCCGGCAGGCGGATGTCGGGCAGGTCCACCGATTCGGCCGACCACTGCGTGGCGAACACGACCACCGCCTCGGCGCCGCGCGCGAGCGTGGCCGCGGCGGCCAGGTCGTCGCCGCTGGCGTAGTCGACCTGCGCCTCGGGCAGCGCCTTGCGCAGCGCCTGCAGCGGCGAGGACGGATGGAACATCACCGGGCCCGGCCAGGTGGTCGGCGCCAGCCCCGGCACCGCGTTGCCGCCGTTGACGGTGATCCCGACCATCGACGAACCGCCGCCGCCGATCACGCCCTTGTCGGCATGGCCGCCGATCACCGCGATCCGGCGCAGCGTGCGCGGCAGCGGCAGCGCGTCGTTCTCGTTGCGCAACAGCACCGCGCCTTCCTCGACGGTGCGCTGCGCGGCCAGGCCGCCGGCGGCATCGTCGATCGGCTGCCGCTGCGGCGGGCGGTCGAAGCTGCCGGTGGCGATGAAGGCGCGCAGGATGCGTTGCACCATGTCGTCCAGCCGCGCCTGCGGCACCGTGCCGGCGGCCACCGCCATGCGCAGCGGCGCATCGAAGTACACCGCCTTGTCGAACACTTCGCCGGCCGACTGCTGGTCCAGCCCGGCCAGCGCCGCCTTCGAACCGCTGTGCACGCCGCCCCAGTCGGACATCACGTAGCCGGGGAACTTCCACTCCTGCTTTAGCACCTTGTTGAGCAGGTAGTCGTGCTCGCAGCCGTAGACGCCGTTGATGCGGTTGTACGAGCACATCACCGAGCCGGGCTCGCCGATCTTCAGCGCCAGCTCGAACGCCAGCAGGTCCGACTCGTGCATGGCCTGCTCGCCGATGTCGGCGCTGTGGGTGTTGCGCCCGGTTTCCAGGTCGTTCATCGCGAAGTGCTTCATCGTCGACACCACGTGCTGGCTCTGCACGCCGCGGATCGATTCGCCGACCATCACTCCGGCCAGCAGCGGGTCTTCGCCGGCGTACTCGAAGTTGCGGCCGTTGCGCGGGTCGCGCTGCAGGTTGACGCTGCCGGCCAGCAGCACGTTGAAGCCCTGCTGCCAGGATTCGCGGCCCATCGTCGCGCCGCCCTGGAAGGCGATCTCGCGGTTCCAGGTCGAGGCGGTGGCAGGACCGGAGGGCATCGCGGTGGCGTGGTCGCCGGGGCGGATGTTGCCCGGGTTGGTGACGCCGACGCCGGCATCGGCCAGCTGCTGCGCGGCGATGCCCAGGCGCTCGATGCCGGGCACGAAGCCGGCCGAGCCCAGCGCGTCGGGCGGGCGCGGACCGCCGTCCTTGCCCAGGCCGAAATAGCTGCGCAGCATCTGGAACTTCTCGTCCTGGGTCATCGCCTCGACCAGCGCCGCGGCGCGGCGGTCCGGGCTGGCGCCGCGGTCGGTCCACGGCCGCAGCGTATCGGCCGCGGGAGCCGGCGCCAGGCGCAAGGTGCTGACCAGGCCGAAGTGGTCCGACGCCCACACGCCGTCGGCGTCGGGTTGCTGGAACAGGATGCGGCTGCTCACCGGCACGAAGCGCCCGCGCTGGAAGAACACGTGGTCGATGCGCCTGGGCGCGAAGAACTTCAGGTTCAACGTGCTGCTGGCGCGGCTGTCCTTGGCGCCATGCAGCGTGCCGTAGCTGTCGTCGAAACCCTGCCGCAGCGCGGCCAGTTCCGGCGCATCGGCGCTGGCGTTGAAATCGCCGGCGAGCAGCGACGGCGCGCCGTCGGCGCTGGCTTCGACCCACTTCAGCAGGTCCTGCAGCTGGCGTTCGCGCAGCGCGCCGCCGGCCTCGGTCCAGTGCAGGTGGGTGACATAGACGTTGACCGCGCGCCCGTCCACGTCCAGGCGCAGGCGCCCGGCGGTGCGGCTGTCGTCGAGCGGGTTCAGGCGGATCTGCTCGCGCGCCAGGATCGGGCGCCGGGTCAGCAGCGCGTTGCCGTAGCGCATCGCGTTGCCGGGCGGATCGACGCTGGTGAAGTACCACTCGTAGCCGAGCTGCTCGGCGAGCCATTGCGCCTGGTTGGGCAGCGTGTCGTGCTGGATCACTTCCTGCAGCGCGATCGCGTCCGGCCGCAGTTCGCGCAGGGCCTGCACGATCTGCACGCGCCGCTTCGGCCAGTCGAGCTTGTCGTGGTAGAGGTTCAGCGTGACCACGCTGAGCTGGGGCGCGTCGCTGGCCGCGGGGGCGGGCGGCGGCGCGGCGAGGGCCGGCATGGCCAGCGCGAGGGCCAGCCACAGGAATCCTGAAAACGTTTTCATAGCGGGGCGTCAAGTCTCTCGGTCAGCTGAAGGGGAAGGCGCATCGGGGGGAGTTCGGGAGGTGTGGCTAGGCGTTCAACACGGCCGGCGCTGCGGCCGGCTCAGGACGGCGCTTCGTCGCTGCGCAGCACCGGGTACAGGCGGTAGCGCTCGTCCCAGGAGGAATGGCGGCGGTAGAAGAAGTCCAGCCGCGCGCGCGGGTTCTTGGCGAAATCCGCGTCGTGTTCGAGCTTTTCCTCGAACTGCGCCTTCAGCGCCGGATCGCTCGCCAGCATCTGCCGCGCCACGTCCTCGGCGACGTAGTCTTCCATGTATTCCTTGCGCTCGAAGGCGTTGTTGAACTGGCCCCATTGCAGCAGCGAATCCGGGGCCTGCGGCTCCAGCAGCGCCATCACCAGCCGCGCCTTGGGCTGGGCGATCGGCACGAACAGCGATCCGGCGCCGAGTTCGCGCGTCTCCGCATGCCACTGGCCGCTCGCGTTGAGGCGCTGGCGGCCTTCGGACGATTGCGCGGAGAAGCTGGCGTCGTCGGCGCGGAAGGCCTGCACCGGCAACGTGGCGCCGGCGCCGAGCGCGCGGAAGGCGATGCCGTGCTGGCGCAGCTTGGCGCCGACCAGCGCGGCCTGCGCCGCCGGCACCAGGTAGCCGGCACGCGGCGCGGGCACTTCGATGCCGGGCACGATGTCGTCGCGCAGCGGCACGCGCCAGATCTGCGGCGTGCGCTCGTCGTAGCGGGTCATCAGCGCGCCGGACACCGGCGAGGACGTGCGCGTGTAGGCATAGCCGCGGAAATCGACCATGCGCGTCTTGTCGGTGGTGCGGTAGTCCAGCGCCACGGGTTGGCCGCCCAGGCGCTCGGCGCGCGCGTCGGCGGCCTGCGCGTCGGCCTGCCAGCGGCGGCCGTCGCGCGCGACCTGCTGCAGCACCGAGACGATGGTGTTGCGGGTGATACGCACGCGCTGCGGATACGGCTTCCACGAATGCGTTTCCACCAGCATGCCGAAGCGGTTGCGCAGCAGGAAATAGCCGTGCGAGAAGCGCGGGGTGGGCACGCCGTCCTCGAACCCGGAGGCCGGATCGTCGCCGACCACGAACGAGGGGTAGTACGGCAGCGGCAACGAACCCTGCCGCTTCAGGTCGGCGAGCACCGCGTCGCGCAGGCGCAGCCCGTCGCGACGCAGCGCCGCGTCGCCGGCATGGACCGGCTCGACCTGGACCGAGATGTCGTGCTCGAACTGCGCGCCATCGGTGACGTGCAGGTCCACGTACAGCAGCGGGTCCCATTGCTCGACCAGGCGCAGCATCGCCTGCATTTCCGGCGCGTCGGCCTTGACGTAGTCGCGGTTGAGATTGAGGCCCTGCGCGGTCACCCGCCAGCCCATCTGCTCGGGACCGCGCTGGTTGGGCCGGTTCCAGGCGCCGAAGCGCTCGTGGCCGTCGACGTTGAACACCGGCACGAACAGCCACACCTGCTTGTCCAGCGCGCCGCGCGCGGCCTTGCCGTCGAGCAGCTCGCGCAGCGCCAGGAAACCGGCGTCCTTGCCGTCGATCTCGCCGGCATGGATGCCGCCCTGGATCAGCACCACCGGCAGCTTGCGCGCCTGCGCCGCCGCCGGATCGAGCGCGCCGGACGTGGACACCGCCAGCGCCTTCATCGGCCGGCCCTCGGGCGTGGTGCCGAAGTCGAAGCAGCGCACCGCCTGCGGGTAGCGCCGGGCGAAGGCCTCGCACAGCGCGACGGTCTCGGCGTAGCGCCCGGTGCGCACGAAGCCGCTGCGTTCGGCTTCGGTACTCAGCTCCGGCGAACCGGCCTGGGCGTGGACGCCCGCGCAGGGCAGGGCGAACAGGGCGGCCAGGACGAGGATTGTGCGACGCAGCATGAACGGACCGGAGCAAGGGAACCCACCCATGATGCTTGCGCGCCTGCCTGAACGGAAGCGACCAAAGTGCAATTGCGCTCGTGCGGGTGGCTGGATCTGCGCTAACTGATTGTTCCTGAAAGGACAAATTTTTGTATCGCGAGGGCCGGCGGAAGCGGGGCCGTGGCGCGCATCCCGGTGCAGCGGATATGCAGCTGCGTATCCGCGGAGTCGGTACGCCGCTGCGCCGCGTAAGCGCCTCGAGTTCTCGGCGTGCTTGAGCGATGCGTTGGCCCACGTCGGAGCAGCGCAGCGCTCGGCCGTCTTTCGAAACAGGGATGCGGCGCAGCAGCGCCACGGGGCCCGACGCGACGAGACGACGCGGGCACAACGACGGATCGTCGAACCACGCCTCGGCGCCGCTTCTTTGCATCGGAACAGTCCGCGACACCTGCGCGCCACGCGATCGCCGATTTCGATGGCGGCCGAACGCCGTCGCCTCGCGCCACCGGCGGACGCTCCCGATGCGCGGCGGCGGCACGCAGGAACCCCGCGCAGCCCATGCAGGCCACCGCCACGGCGGCACGCCGGTCTCCATCGGCGGCCCGATGAGGTAGGCTTTGCCGTTCACTTGCCTGGAACCACCGGATGAGCACGACGGTCGAGACATCCTCGGGGCGGATGCCGCGCCAGATTCCCTACATCATCGGCAACGAGGCCTGCGAGCGCTTCAGCTTCTACGGGATGCGCAACATCCTGGTGCAGTTCCTGATCACCTCGCTGCTGCTGCAGGAAGTGACCGCGCCCGGCCGCGAGGCCGAGGCCAAGCACATCATGCACAGCTTCATGATCGGCGTGTACTTCTTCCCGCTGCTCGGTGGCTGGCTGGCCGACCGCTTCTTCGGCAAGTACAACACCATCCTGTGGTTCAGTCTGGTCTATTGCATCGGCCACGCCTGCCTGGCGCTGTTCGAAGGCAGCCGCGGCGGCTTCTTCGTGGGACTGGGGCTGATCGCGCTCGGCGCCGGCGGCATCAAGCCGCTGGTGGCCTCGTTCATGGGCGACCAGTTCGACCAGAGCAACAAGCATCTGGCCAAGGTGGTGTTCGACGCGTTCTACTGGATCATCAATTTCGGCTCGCTGTTCGCCTCGCTGCTGATTCCGCTGGCGCTGAAGAACCTCGGCCCGGCGTGGGCGTTCGGCATCCCGGGCATCCTGATGTTCGTGGCCACCGCGGTGTTCTGGGCCGGCCGCCATCGCTATGTGCGCGTGCCGTTGCCGCCGAAGGACCCGCATGGCTTCGCCCAGGTGGTGCGCACCGCGTTGCTGCGACCCACGCCGGGACGGGCGCGTCCGGGGCTGCTGCTGGCCGGGCTGGGCGTGGCGCTGGCGCTGGCGTCGTTCGCGCTGGTGCCGACCCTGGGCATCGTGATCTGCCTGTGCATGGCGCTGGTGCTGCTGCTGGCCGGCGTCGGCGGCGGCACCTGGTGGCAGCTGGACGGCGCGCGGCAGGTGCATCCGGACAGTGCGGTCGACGGGGTGCGGTCGGTGTTGCGGATCCTGGTGGTGTTCGCGCTGGTGACGCCGTTCTTCTCGCTGTTCGACCAGAAGGCCTCGACCTGGGTGCTGCAGGGCCAGCAGATGCGCATGCCGGAGTGGTTCAGCGCCTCGCAGATGCAGGCGCTGAACCCGGCGCTGGTGATGCTGCTGATCCCGTTCAACAACCTGGTGCTGTACCCGCTGCTGCGGCGCCGCGGCTACGAGCCGACCGCGCTGCGGCGCATGACCGCCGGCATCGCCTTCAGCGGCCTGGCCTGGGTGGTGGTGGGGACCTTGCAGGTGGTGATGGACGGCGGCGACGCGATCTCCATCGCCTGGCAGATCCTGCCGTACGCGCTGCTGACCTTCGGCGAGGTGCTGGTGTCGGCGACCGGCCTGGAGTTCGCCTACAGCCAGGCGCCGCAGTCGATGAAGGGGGTGGTGATGAGCTTCTGGAACCTCACCACCACGGTCGGCAACCTGTGGGTGCTGCTGTCCAACGCCGCGGTGCGCAATGGCACCGTCACCTCGCATATCGACAGTACCGGGCTCAGCGAAGCGGCGTTCCTGATGTTCTTCTTCGCTGCATTCGCGTTCCTGGCGGCGCTGGCGTTCGGGCTGTACGCGCGCCGCTACCGCATGGTCGACCACTACCGTCCCGCCTGAGGCCCGCATGCCCGCCCCCACTCCCATCAATCTGATCCTGATCGTGCTCACCGTGCTGGTGTCGTGGGCCGCGTTCAACAACCGCAAGCTGGCCGACCGGCTGATCCTGTGGCCACCGGCGATCGACCGGCACCGGCAGTACGACCGGCTGGTGACCTACGGCTTCATCCATGCCGATTTCGGCCACCTGCTGTTCAACATGATCACGCTGTACTTCTTCGGCGGGCCGATCGAGACGCTGATGGAGCGGCTGACCGGCAGCATGCTGACCTATCCGCTGTTCTACCTGGCGGCGCTGGTGGTCTCGATCCTGCCCAGCTACCTGAAGAACCAGAAGAACCCGAACTACCTGAGCCTGGGCGCGTCCGGCGCGGTGTCGGCGGTGCTGTTCGCCTACATCCTGCTGTCGCCGTGGACCATCATCCTGGTGCTGTTCATTCCGGCGCCGGCGATCATCTACGCGGTGTTCTACGTGGGCTACAGCCTGTGGATGGACCGCCGCGGCGGCGACCGCATCAACCACAGCGCGCACCTGGCCGGCGCGGCGTTCGGGGTGATGTTCCTGCTGATCATGGAGCCGTCGGTGCTGCAGCACTTCCTGGGGCAGCTGATGAATCCCAGGTTCGGCTGACGGGGCCGGACGGGCGCAGCGCGCCGCAGACCGGACTGCCGCCGTGCATCGGCAAGGCGCTGCAAGCGGGGCCGCGGTTGCCTGCAAGGCCGATGGCGTATCGGTCGCGGGCCGCCTCGGCGGCCGGCGCGCGGGACCAGGACCCGGCGCGGCGGGTCCTGGCGATGCGGACGCCGTGCGGCGTCCGCGCGCGGATCAGGCCGCGGCCGCTTCCTGGCCGCGCAGCTGCACCTGGGCGCTGCCGATGCTGGAGCGGTCGTAGGCCTGGGCCAGGCGGCTGTAGACCTCGCTGTTGAGCTGTTCGAACTCCCAGCCCTGGGTGTGGCCGCTGACCGCCAGCTGGTACAGCCCTTCCAGCAACGAAGCGTCGTGGTCGCCGGCGTGGCCGTTTTCGGTATCGCTCATGGTGTGCCCCCTGTTCGAGTCTCGTGGCGGAACCTGCAATACCCATGCCAGGTTCTTGCAGGCGTCCATCGACGGTAGCGGCCGCGGCGGCCGGGACTTTAGCGTCCGTCCGCCCGCGACGGGCCTCAGGCCGGAAGTGACGCGCCGCGTCGGCCGCAGGTGACGCGGCGGGGCGGGGCGGCTTCACATGGCCGCGTCATGGCCGTGGCGAAAATGCGTCGTCCGCCTGCGAGTGCCGCCATGAATCCGTCGTCCGCCCCGCTGATCCACCACGATCCGCAGCAAAAGCGCTTCGCGCTGACCCTAGACGGCCACGAGGCGGAGCTGGGCTACGTGCGCGAGCCGGGGCGGCTGATCATCACCCATACCGGCGTGCCCGGGCCGCTGGAGGGCCGCGGCCTGGCCGCCGCGCTGGTGGCCGCGGCGCTGGACCATGCGCGGGCCGAGGGGCTCAAGGTGGTGCCGGCCTGTTCCTATGCCGCGGCCTACCTGCAGCGCCACCCGGAATACGCCGGGTTGCTCGAATGAGCATGCGCGGGGCCTGCGGTGGCGCGATAATCCTTTCTTTCCAACGATGCGGTACACGGGGGCAGTGGACGTGAGGTACACGGTGAAGGCGCGGCAGGGAACGAGAGTGGCGGTGGCGGCATTGGCCTTGGCGCTGGGCGTGGCCGCGTGCCAGCGCGAGGCCGCCGCGCCCGCGCCGGCGCCGGCGCCGGCGGCGAGCGCGGCACCGGAGCCGGCGCCGGTCGCCGCGCCCGCCGCGCCGGCGCCGGTGGAACTGAAGGACGTGATCGAGCGCACTCCCAGCTACGTGGTCGGCATCAGCTATCCGCCGATGGTCGACAAGTACCCGGGCCTGGCCGAAGCGGTGGGCCAGTACGCGCAGGCGGCGCGCGGCGAACTGATGGAGGCGGTCGGCGGACTGGGCAACGATCGCCCGCGCGCGCCGTACGAACTGTCGCTGCAGTTCCAGGAACTGTTGGACACGCCGACGCTGGTGGCGGTGGCCGCCGACGGCAGCCGCTACACCGGCGGTGCGCACGGCGAGCCGCTGGTGGCGCGCTTCGTGTGGCTGCCGCAACAGCAGCGCATGCTGACCGCCGAGGCGCTGATTCCCGATCCCAAGGGCTGGGCGCCGGTGGCGGCCTATGTGGCCGCGCAGCTGCGCCAGGCAGTGGCCGCGCGCGCCGACGCCGAGCAGCTGCCGCCGGAGGATCGCGACGAAATGGTGCGCAGCGCCGACAAGATGATCGCCGAAGGCACCGAGCCGCAGGCGCAGAACTTCAGCCAGTTCCAGCCGCTGGTCGATGCCGCCGGCAAGATCGTGGCGCTGCGCTTCGTGTTCCCGCCGTACCAGGTGGGGCCGTATTCCGACGGCACGCAGACCGTGGACGTCCCGGCCAGCGTGCTGCGTGCGCAGGTGGCGCCGGAGTACGCGGAGCTGTTCGTCTCGTAGCGGGCGCGGGATGGCAGGGCCGCTGCAGCGTCGTGTCGTCGAACTTCTGGCCGGCGCCGACGTGCGTATCGGCGGCGGCCGCGCCCAGGACATCGTCGTGCACGACCGGCGCTTCTACGCGCGGGTGCTGGCGCACGGCTCGCTGGGCCTGGGCGAAAGCTACATGGACGGCTGGTGGGACGCCGGCGCGCTGGACCGGACGCTGGCGCAGCTGATCGGCGCGGACCTGGAACGCCGCGTGCGCGGCGTGGGCGACCTGTGGCGGGCGCTGTGCGCGCGCGTGTTCAACCTGCAGCGCGGCCGCCGCAGCTATGCGGTGGGGCGCCGCCACTACGACCTGGGCAACGACCTGTACCAGGCGATGCTGGGCCGCCGGCTGGTCTACAGTTGCGGCTACTGGCGCCAGGCAGCGGATCTGGACGCGGCGCAGGAGGCGAAGCTGGACCTGGTGTGCCGCAAGCTGCGGCTGCGGCCCGGCATGCGCGTGCTCGACATCGGTTGCGGCTGGGGCGAGGCGTTGAAGTTCGCCGCGCAACGCTACGGCGTGCACGGCGTGGGCATCACCGTGTCCGCCGAGCAGGCCGGATTCGCGCGGCAGCTGTGCGCCGGGTTGCCGCTGGAGTTCCGCCTGCAGGACTACCGCGAGCTGGACGAACGCTACGACGCGGTGTTCTCGATCGGCATGTTCGAGCACGTGGGCGAGAAGAACTACCGCGACTATTTCGACGTGGTCCGGCGCTGCCTGGCGCCGGACGGCCTGTTCCTGCTGCACAGCATCGGCGGCAACGTGTCGCGGCGGCGCACCGACCCGTGGATCGCGCGCTACATCTTTCCCAACTCGATGCTGCCGTCGGCCAGGCAGCTCGGCGCGGCGCTGGAAGGGCGCTTCGTGATCGAGGACTGGCACAATTTCGGCGCCGACTACGACCGCACGCTGCAGGCCTGGCGCGACAACATCGAGCGCGCCTGGCCGCGGCTGGGCGAGCGCTACGACGAGCGCTTCCGCCGGATGTGGCGCTTCTACCTGGCCGCTTCGATGGCCAGCTTCCGCGTGCGCCGCGCGCAGCTGTGGCAGCTGGTGCTGTCGCCACGGGGCGTGCCCGGCGGCTACGTGGCCCCGCGCTAGCGCGGCGGCGCGGACGAAATGCCGGCGGGCTCCGCGTTCGGTGCAGGCGAACGGAGGAGACGTCCTGGCGAATTTCGATCCAGACAGGCGCCACACGCTTGGCTTGTTGCGAATGCTCAGGCTCAGCATGCAAAGCGCGGCAGAGCGCGCTGGCGCCGCGCCGCAAGGATAGGAGCGGCGGCGGCTGGTGCATCTCTGACATGCGTGGATTCTTTGCTGGCGATCGCATGCATCGCCGCCACAGAACGGCCGGGCGGGAGCGAACGATCAAGGCGGAGGGGTGAGGGCGCCTGCGTTGACCGAGCCGTCCTTCAATCAGTCCGGCATCTTCCCGGCCAGATCGGCGCGCGTCAGCTCCAGGCCGTCGGCATGCCTTGCGAGCGATGCGTCGGTCTTCGCCTCGATCGACTGGATCCAGCGGAAGAACCCGACGGTGAGCGCTTCCTCGGCCTCGCCCATCTCGAAGATTCCGTTGTCCGCATGCGAGGTCTGCACGATCTCGATGAGCGCCACGAGCGCCGGCAGGTCGGCCTCGATGTCGGCCAGGTCCAGCGCCTGGATGTCGCGGATCAGCTTCAGCTCCTCGTCAAGCGAAGAGACGGTGGGCCGCTTTGCCGCGGCGTCCAGCAATTCTTTGGGGGTCATGGCACCAGAAAGGCGTGTTGATGAGCGGAAAAGAGAACGCCCGGCAGTGCCGGGCGTCCGTCCGTGTCAGCGGCGGGGACCGGACGCGGTCAGCGCTTCTCGTCCTGGGTCGGGATCTGCCCGTCGGAAGTCACGTCGAGCCCGCGCTTCTTCAGCAACGGCTCGATCTTCGGCGCATGCCCGGCGAAGTCCTGGAACAGCTGCATCGCATCGACGCTGCCGCCGCGCGACAGCAGCGTCTGCCGGAAGCGGTCGCCGTTGGCGCGGCTCAGCCCGCCGTGCTCGCGGAACCATTCCTGGGTGTTGGCGTCGAGCACCTCCGACCAGATGTAGGCGTAGTAGCCGGCCGCGTAGCCGCCCATGATGTGGCTGAAGTACGGCGTGCGGTAGCGCGGCGGCACCGGCGCGTAGGCGATGCCGTCGGCGGCCAGCGCCTTGGCTTCGAACTCCATCACCCCGGCGGCCGGCGGCACCTGGCCGACCGCCAGCTGGTGCCAGCGCTGGTCCAGCATCGCCGCGCCCAGGTATTCGGTGGTGGCGAAGCCCTGGTTGAACTTGGACGCGGCGATCACCTTGTCCAGCAGCGCCTGCGGCATCGGCTCGCCGCTCTGGTAGTGCTTGGCGTAGTGCTTGAGGATCGACGGATAGTCGGCCCACATCTCGTTGACCTGCGACGGGAACTCGACGAAGTCGCGCGGCACGCTGGTGCCGGAGAAGTAGGGGTACTTCACGTTCGAGAACATGCCGTGCAGCGCATGGCCGAATTCGTGGAAGGTGGTGGTGACCTCGTCCCAGGTCAGCAGCGTCGGCTGGCCGGCGGGCGGCTTGGGGATGTTGAGGTGGTTGGCGACCACCGGCTTGAACCCGGTCAGCGCCGACTGCGACACGTAGGAGTTCATCCACGCGCCGCCGCGCTTGGATTCGCGCGCGTACATGTCGGCGATGAAGATCGCCAGCTGGCTGCCGTCGGCGTCGAACACGTCGTAGACCAGCAGGTCGTCGCGGTAGGTCGGCAGGTCGGTGCGCTGCTTGAAGGTCAGCCCGTACTCCTGGTTGGCGGCGTAGAACACGCCGTTCTCCAGCACGTTCTTCAGCTCGAAGTACGGCTTGAGCTGCGCTTCGTCGAAGTTGAACTTGGCCTGGCGCACCTTCTCGCTGTAGTAGGCCCAGTCCCAGGCCTCGAGCTTGAAGCTGGGCTGGCCGGCCGCCTTCTGTTCCTGGTCGATCATCGCCTGCAGGTCGGCGGCCTCGCGCTTGGCGTTGGCCACCGCGGCCGGCGCCAGCTTGCCGAGCATCGCGTTGACCGCTTCGGGGGTCTTGGCGGTCTGGTCTTCCAGCGAATAGGTCGCGTGGTTCGGATAGCCCAGCAGCTTGGCGCGCTCGGCGCGCAGGCTCATGATCCGCGACACCAGCGCGGTGTTGTCGTACTGGCCGCCGCGGCTGCCGCGCGTCACCGAGGCCTGGTAGATCTTCTGCCGCAGCGCGCGGTCCTTGAGCTGGCTCAGCGGCGGCTGGCCGGTGGTGTTGAGCAGCGCGATCACGTACTTGCCGTCGAGCTTGCGCGCCTTGGCCGCTTCGGCCGCGGCGGCGATCTGCGCCTCGGACAGGCCGTCGAGCTGCTTGACGTCGTCGACCACCACCGCCGAGGCGTTGACCTCGTTGAGCACGTTCTGGCTGAACTGGGTGCCCAGGCTCGCCAGCTCGGCGTTCATCGCCTTCAGCTTGGCCTTGTCGGCGTCGGACAGCTTGGCGCCGTCGCGGACGAAATCGCTGTAGTACTTCTCCACCAGGCGCAGGCCCTGCGCATCCAGGCCGAGCTGCTTGCGGGTGTCGTAGAGCTTCTGGATGCGCGCGAACAGCTTGCCGTTGAGCGAGATCGCGTCGCGGTGCGCGGCGAACTTGCCGGAATAGTCGGCCTGCAGCTTTTTGCGCGTGTCGTTGGTGTCGGCGCCGACCAGGTTGAAGAACACGGTGGTCGCGCGGTCGAGCACCTGCCCGCTCTTTTCCAGCGCGATGATGGTGTTGTCGAAACTGGGCGCGGCCGGATCGTTGGCGATCGCCTCCACTTCCTTCAGCTGCTGCGCCATGCCGGTGTCGAAGGCCGGTGCGAAGTCGCTGTCGCGGATCTTGTCGAACTGCGGGTAGTGCAGCGGCAGCGGGCTCTGCGCGAAGAACGGGTTGGCCTGGGCGGCCGGCTGCGCGGCGGCGGGCGTGGCGGCGTCGGAAAAGGCAGGCATGGCGAGTCCCAGCGTGGCGGCGAGGGCAAGAGCGAGGCGGGTGGTCATCAAGAACGGTCCAGCAATGGGTGGAAGTCCCAAGGCTACCGCAGCGGCGCTGGCGCGGCCCGTGACTAAAGCCATGGCCGGCGGTGCGGGCGCGGCGGCCGGGGGCGGGCCTGGCTCACAGCAGCGTGTCGTACTGGCGCACGATCCACGACAGCCGGTACAGCAGCGCGGCGACCACGAATGCGGCATGGTAGGCGCGGTTGCGGGTGGCCATGGCGATCGCGCAGCCGGCCATCATCGCGCCGCTGTACAGGTACAGCTCCGGGCCGAAACTGCGGAAATAGCCGGCGCCCTTGAGCCAGGTGTCGGCCAGGTCGAACCCGCAGGCCAGCGTCAGCAGGCCGAAGAACCAGCGCCGGCGCGAGTCGTAGTAGTCGCGCCAGGTCGGGTAGTCGGACAGGTCCTCGGGGAACGCCAGCGCGCACAGCAGGTACAGCAGCAGCGCGTACAAGGTGACGAACAGATACAGCTCGAAGGTCCACTGGCGCACGCCGGCCAGGCGGAACTCCCACCACCAGAAGTGCAGCAGGTACACGAACAGGTAGGTCGCCCACAGCAGGTGCACCGCATACACCGGCTTGTGCCGCGGGCGTTCGATGATCCGGGCGAAATTCCGCAGCAGGTGGGTCAGGCCCAGGCCCATCACCATGCCCAGCAGCACGCGTACGTGCAGGTACAGGTCGGTGACGGTTTCCGGCGGCGGGGCGGGCAGCGGCATGCGCCGATTGTGTTGGCGCCGCAGCGCACCGGCAAGTGGCGCGCGCTATTGCCTTTGCCCAGGGCAACGGGTCTTATAGCGGACGCAGCGCAATCCCCCGCATCCCCTCTAGACGGCGGCCATCGGCCGCGGGAGACGTCGATGAAATCGGTACTCGGCTGTTGCATCGTGATGTGCGCGGCGCTGGCGGCGCCTGCAGGGTCGGCGCAGACGTTGCGCTATGTGGCGCTGGTCGACGGCGGCAAGCAGGCCGGGCAGCAGACGGTCAGCACCGGCGAGGACGGAGTCACCCGCGTGGATTACGTATTCAAGGACAACGGCCGCGGCCCGGAGCTGAAGGAGCAATACACGCTCGCCGAGGACGGCACGTTCGCTTCGTATCAGGTGCAGGGCACCTCGACCTTCGGTGCGCCGGTGAACGAGCGATTCACCCGCGATGGCAATCGGGTGCAGTGGAAGACCACCTCCGACCAGGGCCAACAGACGCTCGCCGGCAGCGCGCAGTACTGGCCGCTGGGCGGCACGCCGGCGTCGACCTCGGCAGCGGTGACCGCGCTGACCCGGCGCGCCGACGGCAAGCTGCCGCTGATCCCGAGCGGCACGCTGACCATGCGCAAGCTGGTGCAGGCGCAGGTGGGCAAGGGCGGTGCGGCGCGGCAGGTGCAACTGGTGGCGCTCACCGGCGTCGGCTTCACCCCCACCTTCGCCTGGCTCACCACCGATGCGGCGCCGCGGCTGTTCGCGTTCATCGCGCCGGGCTGGCTGCAGCTGATCGAGACCGGCTACGAAAGCGACGCGGCGGCACTGGAGGCCGCGCAGAAGCAGGCCGAGGCCACGGCCCTGGTCGAGCTGCAGCGCAAGCTGGCGCATCGCCTGCCGGGCACCACGCTGATCCGCAACGCACGCGTGTTCGACAGCGAGCGCGCCACGCTGGGCGCGGCGGCGGACGTGCTGGTGCGCGACGGCACGATCGTGTCGGTGGGCGCCGCCGGCACCGGCGGCGCCGATGCGCAGCAAGTGATCGACGCGCAGGGCCGGGTGCTGTTGCCGGGACTGTTCGACATGCACGGCCATGTCGGGCGCTGGGACGGCGGCCTGCACCTGGCCGCCGGCGTCACCACGGTGCGCGACATGGGCAACGACAACGCCACGCTGCAGCAGGTGATGCAGGAAGAGCGCGCCGGGCAGCTGCTGATGCCGAGCCTGGTCGCCTGCGGCTTCCTCGAAGGCGAAAGCCCGATGTCGGCGCGCAATGGGTTCGTGGTCAGCACCCAGGCGCAGGCCGACGCGGCGGTGGACTGGTACGCGGCGAACGGCTACGCCGGGGTCAAGATCTACAATTCGTTCCCGCAGGCGCTGCTGCGCGACACCGCGGCGCGCGCGCACGCCAAGGGCCTGCGCGTGAGCGGCCACATTCCCGTGCACATGCTCGCGCACGAGGCGGTGGAGCAGGGTTACGACGAGATCCAGCACATCAACCAGGTGCTGCTGAACTTCTACGCCACCCACGAGACCGACACGCGCACGCTGGAGCGCTTCTACCTGCCGGCCAAGCGCACCGCCGACCTGGATTTCGATTCTGCGCCGGTGCGCCAGTTCGTGCAGGAACTGGCCAGGCGCCAGATCGTGATCGACGCGACCGTGGCCACCTTCGATTTCATCCGCCAGCGTCCGGGCGAACTGTCGCAGGCCTACGCCGCGGTCGCCTCGCACCTGCCGCCGGACGTGCAGCGCGGCCTGCGCGCGGCCGAGTTCGACATTCCCGACGACGCCAGCGCCGCGCTGTACAACCGTTCCTACGAGAAGATGGTCGCCTTCGTCGGCCGCCTGTACCAGGCCGGCGTGCCGCTGGTGGCCGGCACCGACGCCACTCCCGGCTTCACCCTGCAGCGCGAGCTGGAACTGTACGTGCAGGCCGGGCTGACCCCGTCGCAGGCGCTGCAGGTGGCGACCTGGAACGGCGCCAAGTACTCGCGCACGCTGGACAGCCGCGGTTCGATCACCCCGGGCAAGCGCGCCGACCTGATCCTGGTCGACGGCGACCCGACCCGCGACATCGGCGACCTGCGCAAGGTCGCGCTGGTGCTCAAGCAGGGCACGGCGTACTACCCGAGCGAGGTCTACGCCGCGCTGGGCATCGAACCGTTCGCCGCGCCCGTGCGCATCGTCGCCGCCGAGGATTGAATGAGCACGCCGACCACCGCCTACGACTTCACCGCCACCGACATCGATGGCCGCCCGCAGCCGCTGGCCGACTACACCGGCCAGGTGCTGCTGATCGTCAATGTCGCGTCCAAGTGCGGCTTCACCCCGCAATACGAGGGGCTGGAAGCGCTGTGGCGCCGCTATCGCGAGCGCGGCCTGGTGGTGCTCGGCTTCCCCTGCGACCAGTTCGGCCACCAGGAGCCGGGCAGCGCCGACGAGATCAAGCAGTTCTGCACGCTGACCTACGAGGTGGGCTTCCCGCTGTTCGCCAAGGTGCAGGTCAACGGCCAGGCCGCGCATCCGCTGTGGCAGTGGCTCAAGCAGCAGCGCTCGGGGCTGCTGGGCATCGCCGCGATCAAGTGGAACTTCAGCAAGTTCCTGGTCGGACGCGACGGCCAGGTGCTGGCGCGCTACGCGCCGACCGACACGCCCGAGTCGCTGGCCGGCGATATCGAGCGCGCGCTGGGCTGAGCGCAATGGGTAGTAGGCGATGCGGCCCTTCTTTGTGTGGGAGGGGCTTCAGCCCCGACGCCTTACCTGCAAAGCGTCGGGGCTGAAGCCCCTCCCACAAGGGATCGCCCGCGATATGTCTGCAACGCGTGAGCACCCGTTTCCGCGCCGCGCTACTTCTCGACGAACGCGCGCTCGAACACGTAGTGGCCGGGCGTGCCGATCCGCGACGAGGCGACGAAGCCGCGCGCGTCCAGCGTCTGCCGCAGGTCGGCCAGCATCTGCGGGCTGCCGCAGATCATCGCGCGGTCGTGCTCCGGGTCCAGCGGCGGCAGGCCGAGAGTCCGCTGCATCTGCCCGTTTTCGATCAGTTCGGTCAGGCGCCCGCGGTTGGCGAAATCCTCGCGCGTGACCGCCGGGTAGTACAGCAGCTTGTCGCGGATCGTCTCGCCAAGGAACTCGTGCTGCGGCAGGTCCTTCTCGAAGTAGTCGCGGTAGGCCAGGTCCTTCTCGAAGCGCACGCCGTGGGTGAGGATCACCTTGTCGAAGCGCTCGTAGGTTTCCGGGTCCTTGATCACCGACAGCCACGGCGCCAGGCCGGTGCCGGTGCCGAGCAGGTACAGGTGCCGGCCCGGGTGCAGGTCGCTGATCAGCAGCGTGCCGGTGGGCTTCTTGCCGACCAGCACCGGATCGCCCGGCTTGATGTGCTGCAGGCGCGAGGTCAGCGGGCCGTCCGGCACCTTGATGCTGAAGAACTCGAGCCGCTCCTCCCAGTTGGCGCTGGCGATCGAATAGGCGCGCAGCAGCGGCCGCGTCTCGGTTTCCAGCCCGATCATCACGAACTGGCCGTTGTCGAAGCGGAAACCTTCGTTGCGGGTGGTGGTGAAGCTGAAGTAGTCGTCCGTCCAGTGACGGACCTCAAGCACCGTTTCGGCGCCAAAAGCGGAAGACATGCCGTTAATCGCGTGGGAGGAGGGATGCGCCTAGTTTAGCTCAAATGAGATTTGCTCTCATTAACCGAGCCCCGCAGCGGCGCGGGGCGGCGATTCTAGCGCGCCCGGGCGGGCGGCTGCAGCCGCAGCAGCTTGCCGTCCGGCTCGTCGGTGACCACGTACAGCTGCCCGTCGGCGCCGGCGCGCACGTCGCGCACGCGTTGCCCCAGTTCGCCGAGCAGGCGTTCCTCGGCCACGATGCGATCGCCGTCCAGGCTCAGCCGGATCAGGTTGCGCTCGGCCAGCGAGCCCAGGAACAGGCTGTCGTTCCAGGCGCTGCCGGGCTGGCCGACCAGAAACGCCATGCCGCTCAGGCCCGGCGACTTGGCCCAGACATGGTGCGGCGGCTCGGTGCCGTCCACGCGCTTGCCCTGCGCCTCGGCGATCGGCTGGCCGGAGTAGTCGATGCCGTCGGTGGCCAGCGGCCAGCCGTAGTTCCTGCCCGGCTGCGGCAGGTTCAGCTCGTCGCCGCCGCGCGGGCCGTGCTCGCTCTGCCACAGGATGCCGGTGCGCGGATCGAAGGCCAGGCCCTGCGCGTTGCGGTGGCCGTAGCTCCAGATCTCCGCGCGCGCGTCGCTGCGGCCGACGAAGGGATTGTCGGCCGGCACGCCGCCGTCCAGGTTCAGCCGCACCAGCTTGCCCTGCAGCTTGTCCAGCTGCTGCGCCAGCGGCCTGAGCGTGCGCTCGCCCTGGCTGACAAACAGATGGCCGTGGCCGTCGAACGCCAGCCGCGAGCCGAAATGGTTCTCGGTGTCCACCTTCGGCTGCTGCTGGTAGATCCGGCGCACGTCGTTCAGCGCCGTGCCGTCCGCGCTCAGCGTGGCCAGCGCCACCGCGGTGCCCGACAGCGCGCCTTCGGGTTCGGCATAGCTGAGGTAGATCCGGCGGCTGCGGGCGAAGTCCGGGGCCGGCACCACGTCGAGCAGGCCGCCCTGGCCGCGCGCCATCACCGCCGGCACGCCGCGGATCGGCGCCGATACCTGGCCGTCGGCGCCGATCCGGCGCAGCGTGCCGCCGCGTTCGCTGACCAGCAGGTCGCCGCCGGGCAGCGGCGCCACCGCCCACGGATGGGCCAGGCCGCGCGCGATCTCGGCGACCTGGTACGGCCCGGCGCTGCTGTCGAAGGTGCGCACCGGCGCCTGCGCGAGCGCGTGCGCGCGCGGCTCGGCGGCTTGGTCGCCGGCGTCGCGGCCGCAGCCGCACAGCGCCAGCAGCAGGATCCAGGCGGCGGTGCCGCGCGGCGGGACGACGGGCGGGAAGGGCAGGGTCATCGCGATGCCTCGGTGGGGTCGAAGCCTCAACGGTAACCGGCCGCCTGCAGTTCGAACAGTTCCGCATAGCGCCCGCCCTGCGCCATCAGCTGCGCATGGGTGCCGCTGGCCTCGATCTGGCCCCCCGCCAGCACCAGGATGCGGTCGGCCATGCGCACGCTGGAGAAGCGGTGCGAGATCAGCACCGCGGTGCGGTTGTCCGACAGCTCCTTGAAGCGCTGGAACACCTCGAACTCGCTGCGCGCATCCAGCGCCGCGGTCGGCTCGTCGAGGATCATCACCTGCGCATCGCGCATGTACGCGCGCGCGATCGCGATCTTCTGCCACTGCCCGCCGGACAGGTCCACGCCGGTCTTGAAGCGGCGCCCGATCAGCTGCTCGTAGCCGTGCGGCAGCGAATCGATCAGCTCGCCGGCCATCGCCCGCTGCGCCGCGGCGCGGATGCGCGGCGCGTCGTCCATCGAGTCCACCCGGCCCACGCCGATGTTCTCGCCGGCGGTGAGGTGGTAGCGCACGAAGTCCTGGAAGATCACCCCCAGGTTGGCGCGCAGGTCGTCCAGGTCGTAGTCGCGCAGGTCGCGCCCGTCGAGCAGGATGCGGCCTTCGTCCGGGTCGTACAGGCGCGCCAGCAGCTTGACCAGGGTGGTCTTGCCGGCGCCGTTCTCGCCCACCAGCGCCAGCACTTCGCCGGCGCGCAGCTCGAAGTCCAGGTGCCGCACCGCCCACTGCTCGGCGTCGGGATAGCGGAAGCCCACGTCCTCGAACACGAAGCCGCGCGCGATCGGCCGCGGCACCGGCACCGCGCCGGGCCGCGACTGGATCTCCGGCACGATGTCGAAGAACGAATACAGGTCGTCCAGGTACAGCGCCTGCCCGGCGACCTGCGAGAAACCGATCAGCAGGCCTTCCAGCAGCTGGCGCAGGCGCAGGAAGCTGCCGGCCAGGAAGGTCAGGTCGCCGATGCTGAAATCCCCGCGCACCGTGCGCCAGGCGATGTAGCCGTAGGCGACGTAGTAGCCCAGCGTGCCCAGCGCCGCCAGCAGCGTGCCCCACAGCGCGCGCTTGCGCGCCAGGGCGCGGTTGGCCTGGTAGAACTTGTCGGCCAGCCGGCGGTAGCGCTCGATCAGGAAGCGGTGCAGGTTGAAGATCTTCACTTCCTTGGCGGTCTCGACGCTGGCGCCGACCTGGCGCAGGTAGTCGAGCTGGCGCCGCTCCGGCGTCCACTGGAAGTTGAGCGAGTAGCCCAGCGCGTTGAAGTGCGCCTCGCCGACGAAGGCCGGCACCAGCGCCACGGCCAGCAGCACGATCAGCCACGGCGCGTAGACCAGCAGCCCGACCGCGAAGCTGGCCACGGTGATGCTGTCCTGCACCTGGCCGAACAGCTGGCTCATCAGGTTCATCCGGCCCATGGTCTGGCGCCGCGCGCGGTCCAGCTTGTCCTGCAGTTCCGGGTCCTCGAAGTCCTCCAGGTCCAGCTGCGCGGCATGTTCCATCAGGCGCACGCTGGTGGCGTTGGTGAACAGCTCCGACAGCAGCGCGTCGGCATAGCCGACCAGCCGGCCGAGCAGGTCCGAGCCGATCGCCAGCGCCAGTTCCAGCGCCAGCAGTTCCAGCAGCCGGTTCAGGCGCCCGCTGGCCAGCGCCTCGCCGAGCGAGGCGAAGCCCGGCGGCTGGCCGACCAGGTGGATCGCCTCGTCGATGATCAGCTTGCCGATGTACAGCGTGGCCACCGGCATCAGCGCGCGCAGCAGGCGCAGGCCGATGCTGCTCAGGGTCAGCCAGCGGCTGGTCTGCCAGATCTGGCGCAGGAACGGCGGCAGGTTGCGCATCGCGTTGAAGCGCTCGCGCAGGCTGGGCGATGCGGCGGGGCGCGCGGTCGCGCCGGTGTGGGAGGAGGCCATCGGCGCATTGTGCCGGCGCTGGCGTGTGCGCGGGGAGTAGTTTTGGGGCCGGGATTTGGGGATTGGGGATTTGGGATTGGCAACGGCAAGCGCGTCGGCTTCCGGTCGTTACCTGTCCGCAGCAGGCTTGGGGTCGATCGTTGCTGCCGGCAGAGCGTCTTCGGACGGACTAGGGCCGCGGCCGCCGCGTGCCGGCGGCGGAAGCTGAAACCCCGCCGCAGCGACGCGCGCGGGCGTCGCGTTCGCTCACACCGCGCGCAGTTCCTGCGGTGCCGTCGCCCGTGTCCAGCCGACGGTGGCCGATCCTTGCGCGGCTTCGTCCAGGCGCAAGGTCAGGCATTTCGCCGCGCCGCCGGCCTTGAGGAACTCGTCCAAAGGCGTCTCGTGGGTCGCGTAGCCGGCCGCCGCCAGCGCCTGGCGCAGGGCCGGGCTGGCGCGGTTCAGCACCACGCGGTCGTCCAGGTCCACCGCGTTGCAGGCGAAGGCCAGCGCGTCGGCCTCCTCGACCGCGATGCGCCGGTGCGGCGGCACGCGCATCTCGATCTCGCGCCGCGCCTCGGCGTCGAAGGCGTCCGGGAAGTACAGCAGCCAGCCGCCGCGCAGCGGGCAGAAGCAGGTATCCAGATGGTAGAAGCGCGGATCGCGCAGGCGCAGCGGCACCACCTGCAGGTCCAGCATGCGCTCCAGTTCGGCCGCCACCGCGCGTTCGCTGCGGTGCCCGTAGCCCATCCACAGCCGCTGCGCGCCGCGG
Organism: Xanthomonas sp.; assembly: GCF_017163755.1. Lineage (GTDB taxonomy): Bacteria > Pseudomonadota > Gammaproteobacteria > Xanthomonadales > Xanthomonadaceae > Xanthomonas_A. The sequence continues at coordinate 127,841 of NZ_JAFIWC010000001.1, read as the reverse complement.
TCCAGCAGCGCGTCGCCGGCGCCTTCGAACCGCAGCGGGCCGGGCAGCGGACGGACGCGATAGCCCTGCTGGCCGAACCAGTCGATGAAGTAGGGCTCCTCGCCCTGGCGCTCGGGATGGGCGAACCGGCTGGGCACGAACACGTCGCCGACCACCAGCCCGGCGTTGGCGGTGAACGGCAGGTCGGGCAGGCCGGGCACCGGCTCCATCTCCTCCACCTGCGCGTGCGCGAGCAGGACATGGCGCAGCGCCTGCCACTGCGCGCCGGCGCGGCGCGCATCGGCGCCGTGGACATGGCCTTGCATCCACGGATTGATCACGTAGTCCACCGCGAAGTGGGTGGGCGGGCACAGCAGCAGGCGATGGCGCGGCGCGGGCGCGAAGCCGGGGGAGGCGGACAGCTGCGGCGCGTCGTCCGCATCCTGGTTGGCCGCCCTGTGTGCCGCGAACTTCTCGCTCATGCCGGTCCCGCCTGCGTTGGATGCGGCGACGCTAACGGCATCGTGTTGCGGGCAGATGTCCGCGACACGATGCCGCACGCGATCAGGGCAGGACCGGTTGCAGGCCCACGCCCAGCCGGTTCCAGGCGTTGATCACGGCGATGGCCATCGTCAGTTCGCTGATGCCGTGTTCGTCGAAGTGCGCCGCCAGCGCGTCGTAGCGCGCCTGCGGCGGCGCGCCGGACGGCAGCGTGGTCAGCGCCTCGGCCCAGTCCAGCGCCACGCGTTCGCGCGCGTCGAAGAAGCGGCTCTCGCGCCAGCCGGCGACCGTGTCGAGCTTGCGCGGCTCGATGCCGGCCTTGCGCAGCGCGGTGGCGTGCATGTCGATGCAGTACGCGCAGCCGTTGAGCTGGGAGACGCGCAGGAACACCAGTTCGGCCAGCTCGGCGCCGAGCACGCCCTCGTGCACCTGCTGGCTGGCGGCCAGCAGGGCGCGGAAGGCTTCGGGTTCGTGGCGGGTGTAGTCGATGCGATGGAAGTGCATGGGGGCTCGTGCCATGACGGCCGCCATGGCCGTCTTCGCACCCAGGACGTGGCAGCGCGCGGCGGCGTGACAGCGCCCGGCGCGTGCGTGCCGGCTAGCCGGCGGCGGCCGCCGCCGAACCGGATCCGGCCAGCGCCGGCAGCTTGTCCGGGTTCATCAGCGTCAGCACCTCGACGATGCGCGCCCCGTCGACCACCACCAGCGTGGCCGAGTGCAGCCGGCCGCCGACGAAGCGCAGGATCGCCGGTTCGCCGTTGACCGTGCCGATCCGCGCCTGCAGGCCCAGCCCGCGCCGGGACACCGCCCAGTACAGCCACGCGATGCGTTCGGCGCCGAGCAGCGGCCGCAGCGTGGCGGTGACCTTGCCGCCGCCATCGGAGAGCATCCGCGCATTGGCGTCGAGCAGGGCCATGATCGCGCCGCGATCGCCCTGCTGCGAGGCGTGCATGAAGCGCTCGAGCAGCTGCCGGTGCCGTTCCGGCGCGACCGCGAAGCGCGGCCGCGCGGCCTTGAGCCGTTCGCGCGCGCGATGCACCAGCTGGCGGCAGCTGGCCTCGGCACGCCCGAGCAGCTGGCCGATCTGCGCATAGTCGTAGTCGAATGCCTCCTTGAGCAGGTAGGCGGCGCGCTCGTCCGGGCCCAGCCGCTCCAGCAGCGCCAGGAACGCGATCGAGACCTGCTCGGCCATCGCGTGGCGTTCGGCCGGGTCGGCGTCCTCGGCCACCTGCACCGGCTCCGGCAGCCACGGGCCGGTGTAGTGGACGCGCGCGCTGCGCGCCGCGCGCAGCCGGTCCAGGCCGAGCCGGGTGGTGGTGGTGACCAGCCAGGCCTCGGCATCGCGCACCGCGTCGCGGTCGCTGCCCTGCCAGCGCAGCCAGGCGTCCTGCAGCACGTCCTCGGCGTCGCTGCGGCTGCCGAGCAGGCGGTAGGCCAGGCCGAACAGCCGGGGACGGAGGGATTCGAAGGTGGGATCGGGGCTCATGGCGACCAGGACGGAACAGCGCGTGCCGGCGTGACAGCGGGCGGGGCCGCCACTTTGCCCTAAAATAAGCCGGTTCTCCCCCCGCCAGCCCGTCGAGCCAGCCGTGACCACGATCAAGCAGGAAGACTTCATCCAGAGCGTCGCCGACGCGCTGCAGTACATCAGCTACTACCACCCGGTCGACTACATCAAGAACCTCGCCGCCGCCTACGAGCGCGAGGAGTCGGTCGCGGCCAAGGACGCGATCGCGCAGATCCTGATCAACTCGCGCATGTGTGCCGAAGGCCACCGCCCGATCTGCCAGGACACCGGCATCGTCACCGTGTTCCTGGAAATCGGCATGGACGTGCGCTGGAGCGACGCCACCATGGGCGTGGAGGACATGGTCAACGAAGGCGTGCGCCGCGCCTACAACCACCCGGACAACAAGCTGCGCGCCAGCGTGCTGGCCGACCCGGCCGGCAAGCGCGCCAACACCCGGGACAACACCCCGGCGGTGGTCAACGTCAAGGTCGTGCCGGGCGCCACCGTCGACGTCATCGTCGCCGCCAAGGGCGGCGGCTCGGAGGCCAAGAGCAAGTTCGCCATGCTCAATCCTTCCGACTCGATCGTCGACTGGGTGCTGAAGACGGTGCCGACGATGGGCGCCGGCTGGTGCCCGCCGGGCATGCTCGGCATCGGCATCGGCGGCACCGCCGAGAAGGCGATGCTGCTGGCCAAGGAGGCGCTGATGGAGCCGATCGACATCACCGAGCTGCAGGCGCGCGGCGCGGCCAACCGCGCCGAGGAGCTGCGCCTGGAGCTGTACGAGAAGGTCAACGCGCTGGGCATCGGCGCGCAGGGGCTGGGCGGGCTGACCACGGTGCTGGACATCAAGGTCAAGGATTACCCGACCCATGCCGCCAACCTGCCGGTGGCGATGATCCCCAACTGCGCCGCCACCCGCCACGCGCATTTCACCCTGGACGGCAGCGGCCCGGTGATGCTCGATCCGCCGTCGCTGGAAGACTGGCCCAAGCTCACCTACAACCCGGCCAACGCGCGCCGGGTGAACCTGGACACCATCACCCGCGAGGAGGTCGCCAGCTTCAAGCCGGGCGAGGTGATCCTGCTCAACGGCAAGCTGCTGACCGGACGCGACGCCGCGCACAAGCGCATGGTCGACATGCTCAACCGCGGCGAGCGCCTGCCGGTGGATTTCACCAACCGCTTCATCTACTACGTCGGCCCGGTCGATCCGGTGCGCGACGAGGTGGTGGGCCCGGCCGGCCCGACCACCGCCACGCGCATGGACAAGTTCACCCGGCAGATGCTGGAGCAGACCGGCCTGCTCGGCATGGTCGGCAAGTCCGAGCGCGGCGACGCGGCGATCGATGCGATCCGCGACAACAAGGCGGTGTACCTGATGGCGGTCGGCGGCGCCGCCTACCTGGTGTCCAAGGCGATCAAGGCGTCGAAGGTGCTGGCGTTCGAGGACCTGGGCATGGAGGCGATCTACGAGTTCACCGTGCAGGACATGCCGGTCACCGTCGCGGTGGATGCCAGCGGCGAGTCGGTGCACCGGACCGGGCCGAAGCAGTGGCAGTCGCGGATCGGCAAGATCCCGGTGGTGGTCGAGCCGGCCTGAAGCGCGGCCGCCGGCATGCGAAACTGGCCGCTGCGCCGCTGCCGGCCTGCGGCATCCACCGGGGAGACTGCATGAGCAACACGCTGTACTACTCGCCCAGCACCGCCGCGCTGGTGGTGCACTGGCTGCTGATCGAGCTGGAGGTGCCCCACACGCTGCACGCGCTGGACTTCGAACGGCGCGAACACAAGGCGCCGGGGTACCTGGCGCTGAACCCGGCCGGCGTGGTGCCGACGCTGGTGCTGGACGGGCAGGTGCTGACCGAGGCGGCGGCGATCGTGCTGCACCTGGCCGACCGCTATCCCGAGGCCGGCCTGGCGCCGGCGCCGGGCAGCCCGGCGCGCGCCGACTACTACCGTTGGATGTTCTATTGCGCCAATACCCTGCAGCCGGCGTACCGGGCCTGGTTCTATCCGCACGAGCCGGCAGGCGCCGCGCAGGCCGAGGCGGCCAAGGAGCAGGCGCGGCTCACCCTCGAGGACGCCTGGCACCAGGTCGCCGAGCACCTGCAGTACCACGGCCCGTACCTGCTGGGCGAGACCCTGTCGGCGGCCGACTTCATGCTGACCATGCTGATGCGCTGGTCGCGCAACATGCCGCGTCCGAGCGATACCTGGCCGGCGCTGCGCGAGCACGCGCAGCGCATGAAGGCGCGCCCCGCGTTCCAGGAGACCTACCGCCGCGAAGGCCTCAGCGACTGGACCTGATTGTGATTGGCCGGCCGCTGCCCGGCCATCGGCGGGGGCAGCGGTCGATGGCTGACCGAGACGCCGGTCCCGCCGGTCGGGTGCGCCAGGCCTAGAACCACTCCAGCAACGACACGCCCACGCCGATGTAGGTGGCGCGGTGGTTGTAGTCGATCATGCTCTCGCCGTAGCCGTCGAACACCTGCACGTGGCCGCGCAGCAGGTTGCTGATCGGGAAGCCCCAGTCCAGCTGCACCGCGCCGTGCGAGCGGTCGCCGCCGCGCAGCGAATGCCGCCCCATCAGCGACACTTCGTGGCCGCCGCGGTTGTAGGTCAGGGTCGCGTCGCCGCGGCCCATGTAGTCCTCGATGTCCGGGTTGTTGTCCTGGCGGTCGCTCTCGGGGATGCGGTACCACGGGCGCAGCACCAGCGCCCAGTTCTCGCGGTCCAGGCCGATGTTGAGGATCGCGCGGTTCCAGCTGCGCGACAGCGGATCGCTGCGGCCGTTGGACTGGTGGTTCAACTGGATCGCGGTCATCCGGCCCTTCCAGCCGAACACGCTGTAGTTGTTGCGGAACACCAGCGCGAACTCGGGCTCGTAGTTGGTCTCGCGGAACGGCCGCGACTGCTCGTCGTTGTAGACCTGCCAGCGCGAGCTCTGGGTGTATGCGCCCCACAGGTCGCCGTTGTCGCCGAAGATGTTCTCCGCGATCTTGGTCTTGAAGCTGAGCTGGAACTTGGCCTCGACGCTGTCCAGCGGCTCGGCGTCGGCGACCGTGTTGTTCGGGTTCGGCGAGGACGGCGTCTCGTTCTTCTTGCTGGTCCAGAACGCGGGCAGCAGGTACACCGGCTTGTAGGCGCGCAGCTGGAAGTTGCCCAGCTTGGAATCCTTGGCCAGCTCCCAGCGGCTGTCCAGCAGCGAGCCCTTGCCGGCGTTGGCGATGGTGGCGTCGTAGCGGTCGTTCTGGAACAACGACTCGGTGCGCTGTCGGGCGCGCTGCGCCAGGCCCGCGTCCTGCGGGATCGAGGCGTCGAGCTGTTGTTTCTGCTGCGCACTCGCCGCCGCGGCGGCGCTGTCGGCGGCCTTCGGGTCGGCGACCCGGCGCGACAGCGCCTGGTCGTAGCACGACAGGCGCGCGGCATCGCTGGTGATCGCCACGCAGGCCTCGGGCGAGGCGGGGGTGGGCATGACTTCCTGGGCGTGGACTGCCAGGGGCAGCGCCGCGAAGGACAGCAGGAGCAGGGGGCGGGCCGGATGAGGCATGCGGGTTCTCGCGGAAGCGGGCGGCGGTATGCAGCCGGTGGAGGGGGTGCCGGTTGCGGAACATACAGCACCGCGGCGCAAGGCGGTCGTCACACCGTGTTCGCCGAACCTTCACGCGGCGCCATCAAAACAGCCAGGACGCCGCGAACAGCCCGACCATCGCGAACGCCAGCGCCAGCTTCGCCGCCACGCCGAGCACGATGCCCAGCCAGGTGCCGAACCCGACCTTGGTGGCTTGGCCCAACTGGCGGCCATGCCAGTACTCGCCCGCCAGGGCGCCGACGAAGGGGCCGACGAACAGCCCGATCGGCATGAAGAACAGGCCGACGACGCTGCCGAGCACCGAGCCCCACAAGGCCTTGCGGCTGGCGCCGACGCGTTGCGCGCCGACCACGGTGGACAGGAAGTCGATCAGGAACGACAGCAGGGTCAATACCCCCAAAACGGTCAGCGCGACCCAGCCCACGCGCTGGAAGCCGTCGGCCCAGGCCGCCAGCAGCAGGCCGAAGAACACCAGCGGCAGGCCGGGCAGCGCCGGCAGCACCACGCCGGCCAGGCCGACCAGCACCAGCAGTCCGGCAATCAGGTAATAGATGAACGTAGGGTCCACGAACGGCTCCGGCGTGAAATTTGGGGGTTGACAGAAAAGGGTTTTTGGGTGATTGCATTTTCATTTTGGCCGGGGTAAGTTGCAGCCGCTGCGTTTGCAAAGGTCACCGTGAATCGTGGCCTGATGCGGTAGATCCACCGATCCGCTACATCGTTATACCTCGCTTCCTCCTTGCAACCAGCCGCCGCCCCACGGCGTATCCACCACCTCAGACGTGTTCCAGGGAGTAAGTCAATGAACGAGGGCAAGCGCGAAAACGGCACCGTTAAGTGGTTCAACGATGCCAAGGGATTCGGCTTCATCAGCCGCGAGAACGGCGAGGACGTGTTCGTGCACTTCCGCGCCATCCAGACCCAGGGCTTCAAGAGCCTGAAGGAAGGGCAGAAGGTCAGCTTCACCGTCGTCCAGGGCCAGAAGGGCCTGCAGGCCGACGCCGTGCAGCCGGTCTGAGTCGAGCGATCGACGCCCAGCAAAAAGGCCCGCGAACGGGCCTTTTTGCATTGCCGGCGGTGCCTGGCGCGATCAGCGCACGACGACGCGGCCGTTGACCACGCGCACGTAGGTGTTCTCGCGGATGCCGGCGAGGTCGCGCTGGTTGACCACGATCACCCGGCCGTCGTCCATCTTCACGTGGATGTCGTAGGTGTCGCTGGTGACGTTCTTCTGGATCTGGTTGCCGGCCAGCGCGCCGGCGGCGGCGCCGGCGACGGCCGACACGTTCTGATTGCCCTTGCTGCCGCCGGTATGGTCGGAGATCTCGTGGCCGGCGACCGCGCCGACGATGCCGCCGAGGATGGCGCCGGTCGCGGTGGGCGCGGTACGGCCGGAGGCGACCTGGTCGATGCGGGTGACGATGCCGCAGTCGGCACAACGGTTGGTGTTCCCGTAGCCGCCCTGCGACGGCTGGCTGTAGCCGCCGTTGTTGCCGTAGCCGCCGCCGTAACCGGGGGACGTGGCACAGCCGGCCAGGGCCAGGACTGCAACGGCGCCGGTGGCCAGTAGTTGGATCTTCATGGTGCTCTCCTTGTGAACAGGCGGCGGCGCCGCACGTGCACGCATCCTGTCCGCCGCCGCGTGAACACAACGCCAACCAGCCCGCCGTGCGTATCGATGCCGTCCACGCAGGTTAAGGCCGGTTAACGCTGGGGCGCAGTCGGGCGTATTCGGAGCGCACGCGGCGCCGCGAGAGGAGGGCTGGCCAAGCCATGCGCGTCGCTCACGGCGCCGGGTGCAACCTGAAACGGCTATTTGGCGTGCGCGGCCTCATCGCTCGGCGGCTCCTCATAAGCCCGGCCGTGCGCTTCCTCGCCCATACGCGCCGAAGCGCCGCGTGCCCTGGCGCTGCGCGCCTGGGCGGCAACTCAGTGGAAGTCCTGGTGGCAGGCCTGGCAGTCGTCGTCGATGCGGCCATTGAGCTTGGCCAGCGCGGCGCAGTCGCCGGGCGCTGCGGCCTGCGCCGCGTCCAGCGTCGCGCGCAATGCGCTGGCGTGCTGCTGGAAGCGGCGGTCGTCGCGCAGGTCGGGGAAGCCGGGTTCCAGGTCGTTGGCCAGCATGCGCAAGGACTGCACCCGCGGCTGCACGTCGGCCGCCGCGCAGCGGTTCTGCGCGTGGCTGCGTTGCAGCAGGTCCAGTTGCTTGTACATCACCTGCATCAGGCTGGACGGGAACGGGTCCTGCCGCGCCTGCCAGGCGCGCAGCAGCATCACCGAGCCGACCACGCCGATCAGCAGGCCGAGCAGCAGCACGAACAGATAGCGCGAGGCGTTGGACGGCGCGGGAGGTGGGCTGGCCATGGTGGCGGACTCGGCAAGGGGTAGGGCGATGGTACGCCGCCGCGTCCAGGCGGGGAGCGGCGGCCGGGGCTAAAATAGGCGCCATGAACGAACAACTGCGTGAGCGCTTCGCCGGTATCGACCGGTTGTATGGGCGCGGGACCGTCGAGCGCCTGGCGCAATGCCGGGTGGCCGTGGTCGGCATGGGCGGGGTGGGCTCGTGGCTGGTCGAGGCGCTGGCGCGCTCGGCGGTGGGCGGGCTGACCCTGATCGATGCCGACGACATCTGCGTCTCCAACACCAACCGCCAACTGCCGGCGTTGGCCGGCCAGTACGGGCGCAACAAGGCGCAGGCGATGGCCGAGCGCTGCGTGGCGATCAATCCGCAGATCCAGGCCGTGGCGGTGCCGTCGTTCCTGACCCCCGGCAACATCGACGCGCTGCTCGATACCGGCCTGGACCTGGTGGTCGATGCGTGCGACAGCTTCCGGGTCAAGGTCGAGACCATCGCCTGGTGCCGCCGGCGCAAGCTGCCGCTGCTGACCGTGGGCTCGGCCGGCGGGCGCACCGATCCGACCCTGGTGCGCGTGCGCGACGTGTCGCGCACCGAGCACGACGCGATGCTGGCGCTGATCCGCAAGAAGCTGCGCAGCGAATTCAACTTCCCGAAGAACCCGCAGCGCTATTTCGGCGTGCCGGCGGTGTATTCGCTCGAGAACGTGCGCTATCCGCAGGCCGACGGCAGCGTCTGCGGGCTGCGCCCGCAGCTGGGCCCGGATGCGGCGCTGAACCTGGACTGCGGCGCCGGGCTGGGCGCGGCCACGCACATCACCGGCGCGTTCGCCTTCGCCGCCGCGGGCAAGGCGCTGGAGATGCTGCTCAAGCCCAAGCGGGCGCAGGCCGCCGCGGCGCCGGCGCTGGCGGCCGAGTAGCGGGCCGTGCCGCATAGGCCGCCAGCATGTTGCAGGCGGTCTTTCATCCGTCACCAGCCTGCCGGCACCCCGTCTTCATCGGCGATGGAAATTTCCGTGCGCGATCTGATCCAGCGGAAAAAGGCGGACAGGTCCGCTTCGATGCTGGGCGGGTGGGCGCTGATCTCCAGGAAGATGCGTTCCTTTTCCAGGAACAGCCGCACGTCGTAGTCCCAGGTGTCCGGATCTCTGGGCTCGTTCCCCGTCAACCGGAACTCGGCTTCGCCGATGCATCTTGAACAAGTGCCGAGGCCGGCGATTTTCTGCCGCATCTCTTGCAGATGGGTCGGGTACCAGGCCTTGTCTTCAAAAAACACGATGAACTCTGCTGACATACGGTTCGCGTTATTGGCGCTGCGGGCGGGACGAACTTCCCGCTAGTTGGGTCCTGTCGTTCGATCAGCAAGACTGAGCGATCGTATGGAATGTGCTCGCCAGCTCATCAAGAAACAGATAGGCCTGAGCATTGTCATGGCGTAGATCGCTGATGTCGATTTGTCCGAGAAAGACCATCGGCTTTCCATCTCGTATTGGCCATGCGGGCTCCTGGAGCCATCGCGGTGGCTTCTTCAGCGAGCGGAAATCGCTTTTTATCGTTTCCTTCAACCATGCTTCCAGTGCCTTGGGATCACACGACTCCTTGTCCTCGAGCAGATAGGACAGATAGTCCGACGACAAGGACAACCACTTCGGCTGAACTTTCAGTACGAGGTTGAACAGCTGCTCGTACCGCCGGTCGACCCTGCAGGCTATGCTCTTCTTTTCCAGGAGCCCGGCCAGCAGGGTCTGGGCGCTGTAAATGGATCCCGGATCGCCATAGTCTCTACCGATGAGATAGGTGTACAGGTCTGGCTCCGCCACATAGGCAGGTAGCCGATCCTCGATTTTCAGCAGTTGCTCAAGCGATGGGTCCGTATGCATCTTCCTCTCGAATTCCTTCGGCGAGATGGACGCTTCGACAAATCGCTTTATGGTTTCTATCGCAGTCACTGCCTGTCCTGGGTAGCGGATTCCCTGTCCACGCGTTCTTCATAGTTCGCTGGCTCTGAGCCTGAGCCAGCGGGCAGCCACTCGTCATTGATCTTCTCGTAGCTGCCTGCTCGATGAGGATGGCGGCCGACGATGTCGGCAATTGCGTTTTGAAAATCCTTCTCTTCCTGCCAGACGCTGCCGCATTCGCCGCAGCCGCGAAATGGCGGCGAATGCGTGCCGATCAGATCCACCCATCCTGCGCATCCGGCAACCGGACACCGATAGTTTGCCGCCCGGGCATGGGGTGCGGCACTGTCGCCAACCGCGACGTACTGGGTGGAAGAGCCGCAGCGCGGGCACTCCACCATGATGAAGCGCTGGCCTCTTGCCGCCAGCGGCACGACGAACGCCTGCTGCCGCACATCCAGTTCGAAGTTGTCCTTGCAGACTTGGCACTGAGCTTTGGTCATCGGTTCATAGGTTCGTATCGCGTGCCAGTCCTATCGCCATGCAGGGCGGGATCGGGCATTCGGGCTTGGGATTCGTGGGAGCATCCTTGCGGATGTTCGATCGCGTGGTGCAGCTTCTTCCGAAGGCTTACGTGCTGGAGGCGCTCGGCCGTGTCGCGAGATCGGCGCTAGAAGGAAATGGCGGCGAGCAGTTCGCGGCGCCGATCGCTCGCCTCGCCACGCGCTCAATCATGGCCGGGTATCCAGAACAGGCGTTTGCCGCCGCAGGCAATTATCCTCTCGATCAGTTCGGTGAACGACCTTGCGACGAGCGTGCTTTCGTCCGCGGTCGGATAGCTGTCCCAGAACGAATCGTAGCAGTGGCCGAATCGGGGGCCGGCCTTCAGCTCCACCGAAACTATCTGGTCCGCGCACCTGACCAGGACGTGCCAGCCGGCCGAATCGGGATCCTCGAGGTCTTCTCCCAGCACGGCGAAGTCGGAACGCTCGAGGTGCTGCGGCGATTGGATGGCATAGGGGTGCGGCTGCGTCGGATGGATGACGGCGCTGCCGTAGCGTCGGTAGAAGGCGGCCAGGTCGCCGGGTAGCGCGAGGTCCTCGGGCAGTCCGGTGGAGGGCGTCGTCCGGCAGTCGCAACTTTCGATCAGATCGATGATCTTCGCTTCGCTCATTCGCCCGCCTGCCTCGGATATCCATGGATGCAGCCCATGGCCGGCTCGCCGACCGCTGACCTGCCGGCGCGATGCCGGTTCAATGCGGCGACACGGCCATCGCATCCAGGCCGAACAGGCGCTGGGCGTTGCGCGTGGTCTGCTCGGCGATCTCGGCGGCAGGCTGGCCGCGCAGCATGGCGATGGTCTCGAGCACCGTGCGCAGCCGTGCCGGCTCGTTGCGCTGGCCGCGGATGCCGGCGTCGGGCTGGTCGGGGGCGTTGGTTTCCAGCAGCAGCTGCTGCAGCGGCATCGCGGCCACCAGCCGGCGCAGGCGCTGCGCGCGCTCGTAGGTCACCGGCCCGCCGAGGCCGACCAGGAAATCCAGCGACTGCAGCTGCCGCGCCTGTTCCGGGCTGCCGGCGAAGCTGTGTACCACGCCGCGCAGGCGCCCGGTCCTGCGGATCGCCTGGATCACCGCATCGACCGCGCGCCGCGCATGCACGATCACCGGCAGGTCGAACTCGCGCGCCAGCCGCAGCTGGCCTTCGAAGTAGGCTTGCTGCGCGTCGCGATCCAGGCCGTCGACGAAGTAGTCCAGGCCGCATTCGCCGATCGCGCAGGGCCGTTCGCGCTCGATCCATTCGGCCAGCCACTGCAGGTGCTCGTGCCGGTGCTGGTCCAGGAACAGCGGATGCAGGCCGTAGGCGGCGTGCAGGCCCGGGTGCTGCGCACAGACCTGCCTTAGCTTGGGCCAGGCCTCCGCGGTCACCGCCGGCACGATCTGCGCGGCGACGCCAGCGGCAAGCGCGCGCGCGACCACCTGCTCACGGTCGCGGTCGAACTCGTCCGCGTCCAGGTGGCAGTGGCTGTCGACCAGTCGCATCGGCGCTCAGTGCCGGACCCGCCGCGCGGACGCCTGGATCGGCGCCGGCTGCGCCGGCTTGCGGCTCTTCCAGTTGGCCAGCAGCAGCGCGCCCATGCCGAATACGATCTCGTCGACGAACGGAATCGGGTCGGGCAGCAGCAGGGTCACGACGAACAGGCCGGCGGTCAGTTTGAACAGCGTCGGGTAGCGCAGTTTGCCGGCCCAGCGCAGCAGCGGCAGCATGATCGGGTTGGGCATGGCGGGTCTCCAGGCGGTGGGTGAAAACGCTAACACGCCTGATATGGCGACGCCGCGAGGCCGCGACCAGCGTCCGGCCGCAGCCGCGACTGAACAAGTCACGGATCGGTTCAGCTTGAACGTGGTAATCACAGCACATGAACAACGCGGTCGTGACCGCAGGAGAGCAACGATGAAGAGCAATACGACAACCATTCTGGTCGCGGCTGGCGCATTGCTGGTCGGCGGCGTGGCCACGGCGGCTTTCATGAACAACCGCGACAAGCCCGACTTCGTCAGCAACGAGGGGCAGCCGACGCTGGACAACAGCGTCGATGGCGACGCGGTCGCCGGCAACGGCGTGGGCAGCGGCAAGCTGGAATACGCCGACGTGGTCAAGATCGATCCGATCACGCAGAAGGAGGAGCGCTACGCGACGGTGATCGGCACCGAGGCGCTGCGCGAGACCTCGACCACGACCACGCCGCGCGAAGTGTGCCAGGACGTGGTGGTGCAGGAGCGGCTGCCCGAGCGCGACGGCAACGTCGGCGGCACCGTCGCCGGCGCGGTGATCGGCGGCCTGCTGGGCAACCAGGTCGGCGGCGGCAACGGCCGCAAGGCCGCCACCGCGGCCGGCGCGGTGGCCGGTGGCTTCGTCGGCAATCGGGTCGACCGCAACCATGTCGGCGGCCGCGTAGTGAACCGCACCGAGCGCCAGTGCCATACCGAGAACAGCACCGCCGAGTCTTCGCGCATCACCGGCTACAACGTGACCTATCGCAACGAGGACGGCAGCACCGGCACGATGCGCATGGACAGCAAGCCGGGCAGCCGCATCTCGATGGGCAAGGACGACGTGGTCAAGGGCTACGAGGTCACCTACCGCTACGACGGCCAGGAAAAGACCGTGCGCATGGACGACAAGCCCAACAGCGACCGCCTGCCGGTGCTCGACGGGCGCCTGGTGACGCAGACCGCGTCGGTGGACGACGGCGTCAGCCAGCGCTGACCGGCGCGTTTCCAGCGACGGATGGAAAGGCCGGCCTTGCCGGCCTTTCTTTTTCCGCCGCGGCGCGACGCCGATACAATGCGGCTTCCGCCCGCCGAGTATCGCCATGCCGCTGCCTCCCGACGACCTGTTCGACGTGCGCTCGCTGCTGAGCGAGGAGGAGCGCGCGATCCAGCAGGCGGTGGCGCGTTTCGTCGATGCCAAGGTGCTGCCGATCATCGGCGATGCGTTCGATCAGGCGCGCTTTCCCGCCGAACTGGTGCCGGAATTGGCGCAGCTCGGCCTGCTCGGCGCATCGCTGCCGGAGCAATACGGCGGCGCCGGGCTCAACGCGGTCTGCTACGGGCTGATCTGCCAGGAACTGGAGCGCGGCGACAGCGGCCTGCGCAGCTTCGTCAGCGTGCAGTCGTCGTTGTGCATGTATCCGATCCACGCCTATGGCAGCGAGGCGCAACGCCAGCGCTGGCTGCCGGCGATGGCCGCCGGCCAGGTGATCGGCTGCTTCGGCCTGACCGAGGCGCAGGGCGGCTCGGATCCGGCCAGCATGCAGACCCGCGCAGTGCGCGACGGCGACGGCTGGCGTCTCAACGGCGGCAAGATGTGGATCACCAACGGCAACCTGGCCGACCTGGCGATCATCTGGGCGCAGACCGAGGACGGCGTGCAGGGCTTCCTGATCGAGGCCGGTACGCCCGGCTTCGGCGCGCAGGAGATCACCCACAAGATGAGCCTGCGCGCCTCGGTGACCTCGGCGCTGTTCCTGGACGAGGTGCGCGTGGCCGATGCGCAGCGCCTGCCCGGCGTGCGCGGGCTGAAGGGGCCGCTGGGCTGCCTGACCCAGGCCCGCTACGGCATCAGCTGGGGCGCGATCGGCGCGGCGATCGCCTGCCTGCGCGAGGCGCTGGCCTATGCCGGCGAACGGATCCTGTTCGGGCGGCCGCTGGCGGCCACGCAGAGCGCGCAGATCAAGCTGGCCGACATGGCCCGGCGCATCGCCGCCGCGCAGCTGCTGGCGCTGCAGCTGGGGCGGCTGAAGGACGCCGGCACGCTGCAGCCGGCGCAGGTGTCGCTGGCCAAGTGGAACAACGTGCGCATGGCGCTGGACATCGCCCGCGAATGCCGCGACCTGCTCGGCGGGGCCGGCATCACCACCGAGTACGGCGCGATCCGGCATGCGCTGAATCTGGAATCGGTGATCACCTACGAAGGCACCGAGACCGTGCACCAGCTGGTGGTCGGACGCGAGCTGACCGGCATCAACGCGTTCTGAGCGTACCGCCGCATTCACGACCTGGAGGAAAACGATGAGCATCTTCGACCTGCGCCTGGAGACCGAGCGCCTGCTGCTGCGCCCGCCGTGCGCGGAGGACTTCGAGGCCTTCGCGCGCTTTGCCGGCGATGCCGAGGCCACGCGCCATATCGGCGGCGCGCAGTCGCCGCCGGTCGCCTGGCGCAGCCTGGCGGCGCTGGTCGGCAGCTGGCAGCTGCAGGGCTTTTCGATGTTCTCGGTGATCGAGAAGGCCAGCGGGCAGTGGATCGGCAGGATCGGACCGTGGCAGCCGTACGCCTGGCCCGGCACCGAGGTCGGCTGGTCGATCGGCCGCGAGCACTGGGGCAAGGGCTATGCGCCGGAAGCGGCGCGCGCGGCGATCGACTGGGCCTTCGAGCAGTTGGGCTGGACCGAGGTGATCCACACCATCGCCGCGGACAACGCCAACTCCAAGGCCGTGGCCGCCAAGCTGGGCTCGCGCTATCTGCGCCAGGGGCGGCTGCCCGAGCCGCACGATCAGCACGAGGTGGAGATCTGGGGCCAGTCGCGCGAGGACTGGCGCGCGCGGCACGCGGCTCGGCCGTGAACCGGGCCGGCATCGCCGCATCGCGCGCCGTTCCCCACCTGCAGGGGGGCGGCGCATGGCCTTCGAACGTTTCCCGCTGACCGTCTACGGCATGTCCTGGTCGGGCAACTGCTACAAGGTGCGCTTGCTGCTGCAGCAACTGGGCTGTGGCTACCGCTGGGTGGAGATCGACAGCGCCGGCGGGCAGACCCGCACGCCCGAGTACCTGGCCAAGAACCCGAACGGCAAGGTGCCGATGCTCGAGCGCGACGACGGCCGCGTGCTGACCGAGTCCAATGCCATCCTGTGCTGGCTCGCCGAGGGCAGCGGCTACCTGCCGGCCGACGCGTGGCAGCGCGCGCAGGCGTTGAGCTGGCTGTTCTTCGAGCAGTACAGCCATGAGCCCTACGTCGCGGTGGCGCGCTTCATCCGCGGCTGGACCGAGGCGGACTCGCCGCGCCGCGCCGAGCTGCCGCGGCTGCGCGCAGGAGCGGCGCAGCCGCTGGCGGTGATGGAACGGCACCTGCAGGCGCAGGCCTGGTTCACCGGGCCCGACTATGGGGTGGCCGACATCGCCCTGTTCGCCTACACCCATTGCGCCGGGGACGCCGGCATCGCGCTCGATGGCTACCCGCAGCTGTGCGACTGGCTGCGGCGGGTGGCCGATACGCCGGGGTTCGTCGCGCTGCCGCCGCTTCCCGGCGCGGTCGCCGCACGGCTGGCGCTGGGCGAGGGCTGACGCGGCGCGTTCACCTGGCCCAGCGCCGCCTGCGGCTAGGCTGGCGGCCACTATTTCGCAAGGAGTACGCCATGAGCCAGTACCGCATCGCCGTGTTCGTCGGCAGCCTGCGTCAGGAATCGTTCAACAAGCGCCTGGCGCATGCGCTGGAGAAGCTGGTGGGCGATCGCGCGCGTTTCGACTACGTCGAGATCGGCGACCTGCCGCTGTACAACCAGGACCAGGACCAGGACTACCCCGAGCAGGGCCGGCGCCTGAAGACCCAGGTCAGCGGCGCCGACGCGGTGCTGTTCGTCACGCCCGAGTACAACCGCTCGGTCCCCGGGGTGCTCAAGAACGCGATCGACCTGGGCTCGCGCCCGTATGGCGACAGCGCCTTCGCCGGCAAGCCGGCGGCGGTGTGCGGCGCCTCGATCGGCACGATCGGCACCGCGCTGGCGCAGCAGCACCTGCGCAACATCCTGGCCTACCTGGACATGCCGGTGCTCGGCCAGCCGGAGGTGTTCCTGCAGTTCAAGCAAGGGATGATCGACGCCGACGGCACGATCGCCAGCGACGACACGCGCAAGTTCCTGCAGGGCTTCGTCGACAAGTTCATCGCCTGGATCGACGAACTGCAGGCCTGAGCGCGGCCCGGTCGCGGGGCGAGGGCGGGGCCCAGGTCGCATTCGGTGAGACGCGGCGGCGCGATAACTGCCGGGCTTATCCCGGGTTCTCAACGGGTTGTCCACAGACTTGTCCCTGGCCGCGCCGCCCGCCACTGACTAAGATGCCCGACGGGCGGGCGTCCTTGGCGCCCGCCGCGTATTTCGTCACTACAGGAAACTCCGCCCCCATGTCCGCCCGTCCCGGTTACCGCGGCGACCGCAAGAGCGAGCGCGGTGAGCGCAGCGAGCCGCGCATCGACCAGTTGCGCGTGCCGCCGCATTCGATCGAGGCCGAACAGGCCGTGCTCGGCGGCCTGATGCTGGCGCCCGACGCCTACGACCGGGTCAACGACCAGCTCACCGACAACGACTTCTACCGCCGCGACCACCAGCTGATCTATCGCGCGATCCGCGAGCTGGCCGAGAAGGGGCGCCCGTTCGACGCGGTGACGCTGGGCGAGTGGTTCGAGTCGCAGGGCAAGCTGGAGATGGTCGGCGACGGCGCCTACCTGATCGAACTGGCCAGCACCACGCCGTCGGCCGCCAATATCGGCGCCTACGCCGAGATCGTGCGCGACAAGGCGGTGCTGCGGCAGCTGATCGAGGTCGGCACCAACATCGTCAACGACGGCTTCCAGCCGGAAGGCCGCGAGAGTTCGGAGCTGCTGGCCACCGCCGAGAAGGCGGTGTTCAAGATCGCCGAGGCCGGCGCGCGCGGGCGCAGCGACTTCGTGGCGATGCCCGGCGCGCTGAAGGATGCGTTCGAGGAGCTGCGCAGCCGCTTCGAGAACGGCGGCAACATCACCGGCCTGGCCACCGGCTACAACGATTTCGACGCGATGACCGCCGGCCTGCAGCCGACCGACCTGATCATCCTCGCCGCGCGCCCGGCGATGGGCAAGACCACCTTCGCGCTGAACATCGCCGAGTATGCGGCGATCAAGTCGAAGAAGGCGGTGGCGGTGTTCTCGATGGAAATGTCCGCCTCGCAGCTGGCGATGCGCCTGATCTCGTCCAACGGGCGCATCAACGCGCAGCGGCTGCGCACCGGCCAGCTCGAGGACGAGGACTGGGCGCGGGTCACCGGCGCGATCAAGATGCTCAAGGAAACCAAGATCTTCATCGACGACACCCCGGGCGTGTCGCCGGAGATCCTGCGCTCCAAGGCGCGCCGGCTCAAGCGCGAGCACGACCTGGGGCTGATCGTGATCGACTACCTGCAGCTGATGTCGGTGCCCGGCAACAGCGAGAACCGCGCCACCGAGATCTCCGAGATCTCGCGCTCGCTCAAGGGCCTGGCCAAGGAGCTGGGGGTGCCGGTGATCGCGCTGTCGCAGCTCAACCGCTCGCTGGAAACGCGCACCGACAAGCGCCCGGTGATGGCCGACCTGCGCGAGTCCGGCGCCATCGAGCAGGACGCGGACATGATCGTGTTCATCTACCGCGACGACTACTACAACAAGGAAAATTCGCCGGACAAGGGCCTGGCCGAGATCATCATCGGCAAGCACCGCGGCGGCCCCACCGGGTCGTGCAAGCTCAAGTTCTTCGGCGAATACACCCGCTTCGACAACCTAGCCCACGACTCGATCGGCGCGTTCGAGTAGCAGCGTCGCGGGCGAGGGGGTCGAAGCGGGCGAGGGCGGCCGTTCCCGCAGGAACCACGCGTCGCGCTCGGGCCGGGCCAGACGCGGCCGGATCGGCCGGATCGCGTATTCATCTGAACGTTAAAGATATCTCTGTCACAGGGCGCCGTCGCCGTGCTCAACACCGGCGCCGGGTTGTCGATATCCAGGAGACCTGCTTTCCGGACATCGCCATGCCACTCACCGTCACCCAAGCCGAAACCGCCGATCGCGACGCCGTCGCCGCGGTCGCGTCGCTGCGCGCCCAGCTCGGCGAGGCCCCGCTGGACGCGGTGCTGCTGTTCTGCGATGCCGAGTACGACCTGGAAGCGCTGGGGCCGGCGATCAAGGCCGGTTTCGACTGCCCGGTGGTCGGCTGCACCGCGGCCGGACAAATCGGCGAGCGCGGCTTCCAGAGCAGCGGGATTCTGGTCGCCGGCCTGCGCGGCGGCGTGCTGCGCGCGCAGCCGCTGCTGATCGCCCCGTTGGCGGACCTGCAGGCGCAGGCCGCGGTCGCCGCCGAGGCGGTGCAAAGCGCCACGGCCGGCAAGGCCGGGCAGTTCTTCGCGCTGCTGCTGGTCGACGGCTTGTCCAGCTGTGAGGAATACCTGGCCGCGGCGCTGTACCGGATGATCGGCAACGTGCCGCTGCTCGGCGGATCGGCCGGCGACAACCTGCGCTTCGAACGCACCCAGGTCTATTACGACGGCCGCTTCATGATCGACGCGGCGGTGCTGACCCTGTTCGAATCGCGCAATCCGTTCGTGGTGTTCAAGCTGCAGCACTTCGTCGCCAGCGAGATCGAACTGGTGATCACCGAGGCCGACCCGCAGGCGCGGCTGATCCGCGAGATCGACGGGCAGCCGGCCGCCATCGCCTACGCCGAGGCCATCGGCATGAGCGTGGAGGCGCTGAATCCGCAAGTGTTCTCGACCTACCCGTTGCTGCTGACCATCGCCGGCGAGCCCTACGTGCGTTCGATCATGCGGGTCAACGAGGACCTGTCTCTGACCTGTTACTGCGCGATAGAGGAAGCGATGGTGGTGTCGGTCGGCAAGGCGGTGGACGTGATCGCCACGCTGCAGGAGGGCTTTGCCGAAATGCGCGAGCAGGTGCCGGACCCGGCGCTGGTGATCGGCTCCGACTGCATCCTGCGCCGCATCGAGTTCGGGCAGACGCAGATGCAAGGGCCGGTCGGCGATTTCATGGCCGCCCAGCGCGTGTTCGGCTTCTCCACCTACGGCGAGCAGTTCAACGGCCTGCACGTCAACCAGACCTTCACCGGCGTGGCGATCGGGAGATGAGCATGTCCACCGACCCTTCCGTTTCCCACGTCGCCTCGCACATCGCCGACGCCGACGCCGAGTCCAGCGCCGCGCTGATCGTGGAGCTGCGCCGCCAGCTGGCCGCGCGCGACAAGGTCATCGCCGTGCTGAAGAAGCGGGTGACCGCGCGCGACGACGCGGCCACCTCGCCACTGGCCACGCTGCAGCAGAACATCTCGCTGGGCAAGATCGTGGCGATGAAGACGCGCGAGCTGAACCAGGAGCGGCAGGAGCTGGAACATGCGCTGGCCGACCTGGGCAAGGCGCAGGCGGCGCTGCTGCAGGCGCAGAAGATGGAGTCGATCGGCCAGCTGGCCGCCGGCATCGCCCACGAGATCAACACCCCTGCGCAGTACGTGCGCGACAACGTGGCCTTCGTCAGCAAGGCCAAGGCCATGGTCGACCAGGTGATCGACAAGGCGTTCGAGGTGGTGGAGGCGGCGCGCGCGCAGGGCGTGGCGCCGGAGCTGATCGCCGCGCTCGACGCGCAGGTCAAGTCGTCCAAGTTCCAGTACCTGCGCCAGCAGACGCCCGAAGCCCTGCAGCAGTCGCTGGAGGGGCTGGACCGGATCGCCAAGATCGTCGGCGCGATGAAGGCGTTCTCGCATCCGTCCGGCGGCGAGAAGGAGCCGGTGGACCTGCGCGAGCTGGTCACCACCACCGCCACCGTGGCGCGCAACGAATGGAAATACGTGGCGGCGCTGGACACCGATTTCGCCGACGACGTGCCGCAGGTGCCGTGCCTGCGCGACGAGATCGGCCAGGTGGTGCTGAACCTGGTGGTCAACGCCGCGCACGCCATCGGCGATACCCTGGTGCCCGGCGTGCGCGAGCAGGGGCACATCCGCGTGAGCCTGCGCCGCGCCGGCGACACCCACGTGGACATCCGCGTCAGCGACGACGGTCCCGGCATTCCCGAAGCGATCCAGACCAAGGTGTTCGATCCGTTCTTCACCACCAAGGCGGTAGGCAAGGGCACCGGCCAGGGGCTGGCGATCGTCTACTCGACCGTGGTGGAGAAGCACCAGGGCCGGATCTTCTTCGAACCCACGCCGGGCGGCGGCACCACGTTCGTGGTGCGCCTGCCGCTCGTCGTCGCCGCGTCCGCGGCGGAGTGAATCATGCGCGTATTGTTCGTCGATGACGAAAAACAGGTGCTGGCCGGCATCGAACGGACCCTGTTCATGGCCGACCGGGACTGGGACGTGGCGTTCGCCGGCAGCGGCGCCGAAGCGCTGACCACGCTGGCCGGCGCGCCGGCCGACGTGGTGGTGTCGGACATGCGCATGCCGCTGATGGACGGAGCCGAGCTGTTGCGCCGGGTGCGCGAGCGCTGGCCGCGGACCATCCGCATCATCCTGTCCGGGCATACCGAGCAGGAAGCGGCGCTGCGGTCGCTCGACGTGGCCCACCAGTTCCTGGCCAAGCCGTGCGACGGCGATGCGCTGATCGAGGCGATCGACCGCGCCGTGGCCCTGCAGGTGCTGCTCGCCGACCCGGCGGTGCAGGCGGTGGCCGGGCGCATCGGCGGGCTGCCGTCGGCGCCGCGCATGTTCGAGCGGCTCAACCGCCTGCTCGGCGACTGCAACTGCGGCGTCGCGCAGATCGCCGAGGTGGTGGAGGGCGATCCGGCGCTGGCGGCGAAGGTGCTGCAGCTGGCCAACTGCGCCTTCTTCGGCAACGGCCACCGCGTCAACGACATCAAGGACGCGGTCGGGCGCATCGGCATCAGCCTGCTGCGCACGCTGGTGCTGGCCAGCGAAGTGTTCCACAGCGACGGCGGCGACTCGGCCGACGCGATCCGCACCAACGCGGTGCGCGCCTCGCGGCTGGCGGCGGCGATCGCCAAGGGCTATGCGTCGGAGGACATCGTGGTGACCGCGGCGCTGCTCGCCAACATCGGCCGCCTGCTGCCGGACATCGACCGGCTGTGCCGCGACGCCGACCCGGACAGCAGCGGATTTCCCTCGCATGCCGAGATCGGCGCCTACCTGCTCGGCGTGTGGGGCCTGCCGGGCGCGATCGTCGAGGCGGTCGCGCACCACCATTGCCCGGGCCGCGTGGAGCACCGCCAGTTCGACGCGGTGGGCGTGGTCCACGTGGCGGTGGCCCTGGCCAGGGGCGAGGCGCCGGATGCCGACTACCTGCAGGCGATGGGCGTGGCCGCGGAGCTGCCGCAATGGCAGGCCGCCTGCGCCCGGATCCGCGAAGCGGAGCAGATCCCATGAGCGAACCCGAACTGCCGCGCGTGCTGTGCGTGGACGACGAACCCAACCTGCTGGCGGCGCTGGAACGGAACCTGTTCGGCCAGTTCGACGTGGTCACCGCCGACGGCGGCGAGGCCGGCCTGGCCGCGATCGCCGCCGGCCCGCCGTTCGCGGTGATCGTCTCGGACATGCGCATGCCGGGCATGGACGGCGCCGCGTTCCTGGCGCTGGCGCGCGAACGCGCGCCGGACAGCGTGCGCCTGCTGCTGACCGGCCAGGCCGATGCGACCTCCGCGATCGCCGCGATCAACCACGGCGCGATCTTCCGCTTCCTGTGCAAGCCGTGCCCGACCGACGAGCTGGTGGCCACGCTGGAGCAGGCGGTGGCGCTGCATCGCTCCACGCTGCTGGAGCGCGAGCTGCTGGAAACCACCCTGGCCGGCACCACACGCATGCTCACCGAGGTACTGTCGATGGTCGCGCCGTGGGCGTTCCAGCGCTCGGCGCAGCTGCAGGCCTGCGTGCGCCATGTCACCGACAAGCTGCCGTGGCCCAACCGCTGGGTGGTGGAAGTGGCCGCGGCGCTGAGCCATATCGGCTGCGTCAGCGTGCCTGGCGACATCGTGCAGCGCGAGATCGCCGGCGACGAGCTGACCGAGGAAGAACAGAAGCTGATCGACGGCCATCCGCTGGTCGCGCACCGCCTGCTGACCGCGATCCCGCGCATGCAGGCCGTGGCCGAGATCGTGCGCTACCAGGCGCTGCCGCCGCCGGCCGACGCGTCGCCGGACGTGGTCCGCGGCGCGCACCTGCTGCGCGCGTCGCTGCTGCTGGTGCGCGGATTGGCGCGCAAGCTGCCGCTGGCGCGCGCGGTGCAGGAACTGCGCACGGTCGAGCCGCCGTTGCCTCGCGGCCTGATCGATGCGCTCGCCGACCTGCAGCTCAATACCCGCAGCGGCATCCGCAAGGCCAAGGTCTGCGACCTGGTGCCGGGCTGGCGGCTGGAGCAGGACGTGGTGTCCAAGCGCGGCATGATGCTGCTGGCGCACGGCAGCGAACTGAGCCTGACCTCGATCCTGGCCTTGCGCAACCTGCAGGCGGCCGGCGCCATCGTCGAGCCGCTGCTGGTCAGCTTCGGCGGCGACGAAAGCGCCGCCGCCGTCGCATCCGCGGCCGCGATGGCCTAGGCGCGGACGCCCGCCACGGGCGTGATCGTTGCATTCCCGGCACGGGGCAGGAACACGGCGCGCAGGCGCTCACGCCGGCATGGCATGCGCGCCGTATCCTGTCGCGTCCTTCGCCGCCTTCGTCCGCATGAGCTATGCCATCGTCTGGTTCCGGCGCGACCTGCGCCTGGACGATCAACCCGCCTTGCGCGCCGCGCTGGACGCCGGCCACACGCCGGTGCCGCTGTACCTGCACAGTCCCGAGGACGACGGCGCATGGGCGCCGGGCGCCGCGTCGCGCGCATGGCTGCACCGCTCGCTGCAGGCGTTGCAGCGGCAACTGGCCGAGCGCGGCTCGCGCCTGCTCCTGCGCACCGGCGCGGCGGAACCGGCGCTGCGCCGGCTGATCGACGAGACCGGCGCGGTGGCGGTGTACTGGAACCGGCGCTACGAGCCGGCGATGCAGTCGCGCGATGCGCGGATCAAGCGTTCGCTGCGCGAGCAGGGCCTGGAGGTGCGCAGCAGCAACGCTTCGCTGCTGTTCGAGCCGTGGACGCTGGCGACCAAGCAGGGCGGGCCGTACAAGGTGTTCACGCCGTTCTGGCGCAGCGCGTTGAGCCAGTGGCGCATGCCGCCGCCCGACCCCGCGCCGCAGTACCTGCCGGCGCTGCCGGCGGCCTGGCACAGCGTCGCGCTGGAACAGTTGGGCCTGCAGCCAGGACGCGACTGGGATCGCGGCTTCTGGGAGGTCTGGCAGCCGGGCGCGGACGGCGCGCACGAGGCGCTGGAGGTGTTCGTCGACGGCGCGATGCGCGGCTACCTGCACGACCGCGACCGGCCTGACCGCGTCGGCACCTCGCGGCTGTCGCCGCATCTGCATTTCGGCGAGATCGCGCCGTGGCGCGTCGTCGCCGAACTGGAGCGGCAGCGCAGCGCAGCCACCGGCGCCGACATCGACGGCTACATCCGCCAGCTCGGCTGGCGCGATTTCGCCCACCACCTGCTGCATCACTTTCCGCATACGCCCGAGCGCAACCTCGATCCGCGCTTCGACCGCTTCGCCTGGGCCGCGCCGGACCCGGCGTTGCTGCAGGCGTGGCGGCACGGGCGCACCGGCGTGCCGATCGTCGACGCCGGATTGCGCGAGCTGTGGCACACCGGGTGGATGCACAACCGGGTGCGGATGATCGTGGCCAGCTACCTGTGCAAGCATCTGCGCGTGCACTGGCGCGAAGGCGCGCGCTGGTTCTGGGACACGCTGGTCGATGCCGACCTGGCCAACAACACGCTGGGCTGGCAATGGGTCGCCGGCACCGGCGCCGATGCCGCGCCGTACTTCCGCATCTTCAATCCGGTGACGCAGGCGCAGCGCTTCGATCCGGACGGGCGCTACATCGCGCGGTGGGTCCCGGAGCTGGCGCCGCTGCCGGCCAAGCAGCGCCATGCGCCGTGGCAGTGGCCGCTGCAGCTGGCCGCGTGCGCGCCGGGCTATCCGCGCCAGCCGATCGTGGACCTGACGGTGGGCCGCGATGCGGCGCTGGCGGCCTATCGCGCCAGGAACGGCTGAGCCGGCCGGAGGCGTTCGCGCCGCTGCGCCGGATGCGCGTGCCGACTGCCGCGCGCGCGCCCCTGCGCTGCGCCGGTTGCCGTCGCCAGCGGCAGCTTCGGCGCATGGCGCGCCACCGACCGGCGAGGCGACTCGTTGATCGCGCCAAGCGATGCGTCGCGTGAACCGGTCGCATTGCCCGACGCACACGGCCCCGACAGTGGTTGCACGACGCCCGGCATGCACGCCGTCCGCCACGGCCGCTGCGATTGACGCCCTTCGCCGCGGCGTGATTCACTCGGGCCACGATAGGAGGGGGCATGGCGACCAGCAAAGCTCGTGGCAAGCCGCGGCGCGAACCGATGTCGCGCGTGGATACGGCCTGGTTGCGGATGGAGCGGCCGACCAACCCGATGATGATCACCGGCGTGCTGATGCTGGCCGAGCCGATGCCGCTGCAGCGGCTCAAGCAACTGGTGCGCAAGCGGTTCCTGGCGTTCCCGCGCTTCCAGCAACGGCCGCTGCAGACGGCCACCGGCGCATATTGGCAGCACGACGACGACTTCGACCTGGACTGGCACGTGCGCCTGTCGGCGTTGCCCGGCCGCGGCGGCAAGCAGGCGCTGGAACGCTTCGCCGGGCAGATGGCGTCCACGCCGCTGGACAAGTCTAAGCCGCTTTGGCAGTTCCACCTGATCGAGCGCTACGAGGGCGGCTCGGCGCTGGTGGCGCGCATCCACCACAGCTACGCCGACGGCATCGCGCTGGTGCAGGTGCTGTTGTCGCTGACCGACGTGAGCCGCGACCCCAGCCCGTCCGAGCAGCTGGGGCGGGCCTGGCTCAAGGACGACGGGGTCGAGGTGGTGCGCCGGGTCGGCGCGATCGATCGCTACCTGAAGCTGGGCGGGCGCATGCTCGACAAGGGCCGCGCGATGTACCGCGACCACCAGCTGCCGGCGATGCTGGCGAAGGAGGGCGGGGAGATCGGCCGCGAGCTGCTCAACGCGCTGGTGCTGTCCGACGATCCGCCGACGCTGTTGCGCGGGCGCCTGGGCGTGAGCAAGCGCGTGGCCTGGGCCGAGCCGCTGAATCTGGACGAGGTCAAGGCGGTGGGCCGCGCCTGCGACTGCACGGTCAACGACGTGCTGATGGCGACGGTGGCCGGCGCGCTGCGCGACTACATGCTCGAACGCGGCGAAGCGCTCGACGGGGTGACGCTGCGCGCGACCGTGCCGGTCAACCTGCGCCCGCTCGAACACGCGCGCAAGCTCGGCAACCATTTCGGGCTGGTGTTCCTGGACCTGCCGGTGGGCGAGGCCAATCCGGTGCGGCGCGTGCAACGGGTGGCCGAGTGCATGGACCAGTTGAAGCGGTCGCGCCAGGCGATGGTCGTGTTCGGGCTGCTGGCGGCGGTAGGCATGGCGCCGGCGGGACTGCAGTCGCTCGCGCTGGACCTGTTCAGCCGCAAGGCGAGCGCGGTGGCGACCAACGTGCCCGGGCCGCAGCAGCCCTTGTACCTGGCCGGCAGTCCGGTGCGCGAGATGATGTTCTGGGTGCCGCAAACCGGCTCGATCGGCGTCGGCGTGTCGATCCTCAGCTACAACCACCGCGTGCACTTCGGCCTGGTCGGCGACGCGCGGCTGATCCCGGATCCGGACGCGGTGATGCGCCGCATCGGCCGCGAGTTCGACAAGCTGCTGTACCTGGCGCTGATGGGCGACTGGGAACACGCCTTGCGCGCCGAGGACGCCGACGCGCTGTTGCCCGCTTCCTGAACGGCGTCCCTGCGCCATGCGTCGCGCCAGTGCGTATTCATCCTCGCGTCGCGGCGCGCTGTTTATGCTTGCGGCACTTCAATCCAGGTTGGGAGAGCGCGCGATGAACCGCAGCATTGTCAAAGGAATTTCCGTGGCGCTGGCCAGCGCCCTGGTGTTGTCCGCCTGCGCCACCGGCGGCTCATACGTGCAGAGCGACCCGTACGGCAATCCCACCGAACAGCAGAACCGCACCGGCCGCGGCGCGCTGATCGGTACCGCGGTCGGCGTCGCCGCCGGCCTGCTCAGCGGCAACAGCGCCACCGAGCGCCGCCAGCACGCGATGATCGGCGCCGGCATCGGCGCGCTCAGCGGCGCGGCCATCGGCAACTACCAGGACCGCCAGGAGCGCGCGCTGCGCGAGCGCACCGCCAACACCGGCATCGACGTGCGCCGCGACGGCGACAACATCACCTTGAACCTGCCTGACGGCATCACCTTCGACTTCAACCAGTCCACGCTGAAGCCGCAGTTCTACTCGGCGCTCAACGGCGTGGCCAGCACGCTGGGCGAATACAACCAGACCATGATCGAGGTGGTCGGTCATACCGACAGCATCGGCAGCGACGCGGTCAACCAGCGCCTGTCCGAGCAGCGCGCCGCCTCGGTGGCGGCGTACCTGAGCGCGCAGGGCGTGCAGCGCGAGCGCATCGAGACGCTGGGCGCGGGCAAGAAGTTCCCGATCGCCGACAACGGTACCGAGGCCGGGCGCGCGCAGAACCGCCGCGTCGAGATCCGGGTGATCCCGCTGCGTTCGTGAGTGCGCAGGCGACATGAAGAAGAACGGGCCGCATGCAGCGGCCCGTTTTTTTTGCCCGTCGAACGACGCGGAAGTGCGCCGCACCCGGCGCGGCGCGCCAGTACGCGCTAGACCAGCGCTTCCTCTTCCTGCTCGCGCGGCGCCGCTTCGTCGCTGCCGATCGCGTCGGCCGGCTCCAGCGCCTCCAGCGCCTCGAACGCCGGCTGCGACTGGGTGTTCATCGCCACGCCACTGCACAGGGTGAATTCCCGGTCCTGCTCGGCCTGCTGCGTGGCCAGCTTGGCCGGGCACTGCGCCATCATGTAGCTGACGTCGAAGTTGAGCTTGTCGACCAGGAAGTCGACGAAGGCGCGCACCTTCGGCGAGAGCATGCGCCCGCCGGGGAACACCGCGTTGAAGTCCAGGTCCGGGCCGACCCAGCCACCGAGCACGCGCCGCGCCTTGCCGGCCTCGATCAGCGGCTTGATCGTCGCGTCGCTGGCCAGCACCAGGCCTTCGCCGCAGACCAGCCCGCCGATCAGCGCGGCCGAATCGTTGGCCAGCAGGATCGGCTGGATCGGGAAGTCGCCGCTCTGCTTGCCGTTGCGCAGGCCCCAACTGAGCCGGCCGCCACCGGTGCGGCCGTTGCTCAGCGCCAGCGTGCGGTGGTGCTGCAGGTCGTCCGGGTGCAGCGGCTCGCCGTGGCGCTCGATGTAGTACGGGCTGGCGAAGACCTGGGTGCGGAACGTGGCCAGCTTGCGCGCGACCATCGTCGAGTCGAGCAAGGCGCCCATGTGCAGCGCCACGTCCACGCCCTCGGCGATCGGATCGACCTTGTCGCTGGTCATGATCATCTCCAGCCGCACCTCCGGGTGCAGCTTGTGGAACTCGCCGAGGATCGGCGCGACCCAGGAGATGCCGGCCGAGTAGGGCACGCTGAAGCGCAGCCAGCCGCGCGGCCCGGCCTGCAGCTGGCCGACCGCGCTTTCGGCCTCTTCCAGTTCGCGCGCGATGCGCTGGCAGTGCTCGTGGTAGACCGCGCCGGCCTCGGTCAGTCCGAGGCGGCGGGTGGTCCGGTGCAGCAGGCGCGCGCCCAGGCGCGCCTCCAGGTCCTGGACCTTGCGGCTGACGGTGGTCTTGGGCAGGCCGAGCGCATTGGCCGCGGCGATGAAACTGCCCTGTTCGACCACCTTGACGAAGATCAGGGTGTCGTTGAGATCGTGGGTCATGACGGGTTCCCGGGGTGGCGGAAAGGAATTGGACCGTTGGCGGGATGATTATTCCCCTAAATCCGGACTAATCAAGTGCGGCTTTGACGCCTACCTTGTACGCATTCGTCGTCAGGCAGGGTTTTCGCCATGTTGCTGCGCACTGTTCTTCGCTTCATCGCACGGGTTCGCAGCCGTGCCTCGGCTGCGCCTGGACCCGCCCTGTCCGGGAAAAGCGCCTACCCGCAAGCCTTCCGTGAGTTTACCCCACCGCCCCGCGCCCAGGCGGGCAGCGTGGTGCAACTGGGACAGCGTTCGCTGGGCCGGTTGGGCCGCATTTCGATTGTCCCGTCAGCGGGAGTAAAAGTCCCGTGAGCGGGACGTTGGACCCCGAGGTCCTGGTGCTGGGCGGCGCCGGCAACGTCGGCCAGGGCGTGGTCGCCGCGCTGCTGGAGGCGGGCAGCCCGGTGCTGGTCTCCGGGCGCGACCCGGCGCGGCTGAGCGAACTGCGCCAGCGCTTCGTCGACGAGCCGGCGTTCGCCACCGTGCAGGGCTCGGTGGCCGACGACGCCTCGGCGGCGGCGCTGGCCGCCGTGGTCGCGCAACGGCCGCGGCCGCTGGCGGCGGTGGTGGCCAGCCTGGGCACGCCGCTGCAGCCCGGGCGCCTGCTGGACCGTCCGCTGGCCGCGCTGCGCCGGCGCCTGGACCACGATCTGCTGCCGCACCTGGCCGCGGCGCGGCACCTGTTGCCGCTGCTGGCGCAGGCCGAGCGCGGCGGACGCTACGTGCTGCTCGGCAGCCCGTGCGCGCTGCGCGCCTGGGCCGGCCATGGCGACAGCTCGGTCGCCGCCGCGGCGATCCGGATGCTGGCGCAGGTGCTGCACGAAGAGGCCAAGCCGCTCGGCGTGCGCGTGCAGCTGCTGTCGCTGACGCAACCGGTATGCAGCACCGAGGCCGGCCTCGATGCCTGCCCGGAGTGGTTCAGCGCGTTGAGCGTGGGCCGCGCCGCGGTGTCGCTGCTCGCCGGCCGCGGCGTGCCCGACCGTGCCGTGGTCGAGGTCGACAAGCACTACGGCGCATCGCCGCGTACCTCGTTGATGACCGAATTCCGTTTCTCTCCCTCCACTCCCGAGGTATCCCCATGAACGCTGTACCGACGCTTTTCCACTCCCCAACGCGCGCCTTGCGCCCGCTGGCGTTCGCGCTGCTGGCCGTGGCCCTGGCCGCCTGCGGCAACAAGGCCGGCGAGCAGGGCGGCGCGCCGCCGCCGCCGGCGGTCAGCGTGGCCCCCGCGCTGCAGAAGGAAATCAGCCAGTGGGACGAGTTCAGCGGCCGCGTCGAAGCGGTCGAGAACGTCGACCTGCGCCCGCGCGTGTCCGGCTACATCGAGAAGGTCAACTACGTCGAAGGCCAGGAAGTGAAGAAGGGCGACGTGCTGTTCACCATCGACGCGCGCAGCTACCGCGCCGAACTGGCGCGGGCCAACGCCGACCTGGCGCGCGCCCGCAGCCAGGCCGCGCTCAGCGCCAGCGAAGGCGCCCGCGCCAAGAAGCTGGCCGAGCAGCAGGTGATCTCGACCGAGAGCTGGGAACAGCGCCGCGCCGCCGACGACCAGGCCCAGGCCAACGTGCTGGCCGCTCAGGCCGCGGTCGATACCGCACGCCTGAACCTGGAATGGACCCAGGTGCGCGCGCCGATCGACGGTCGTGCCGGCCGCGCGATGGTCACCGCGGGCAACCTGGTCACCGCCGGCGACAGCGCCAGCGTGCTGACCACGCTGGTGTCGCTGGACAGGGTGCACGTGTACTTCGATGCCGACGAAAGCACCTTCCTGCGTTATGCGCAGATGGCGCGCAGCGGCGAGCGTCCGAGCGAGCGCGACGGGCAGCTGCCGGTGCAGGTGGGCCTGGTCGGCGAGAACGGCTTCCCGCATGCGGGCAAGGTCGACTTCCTCGACAACCAGGTCACCCGCAGCACCGGCACGATCCGCGTGCGCGCGCTGCTGGACAACGCCGAGCGCAACTTCACCCCGGGCCTGTTCGCCCGCGTGCGCCTGCTCGGCAGCGGACGCTTCAACGCCGTGCTGATCGACGACAAGTCGGTGCTCACCGACCAGGACCGCAAGTACGTCTACGTGGTCGACGCGCAGGGCAAGGCGCAGCGCCGCGACGTGCAGCTGGGGCGCGTCACCGCCGACGGCCTGCGCATCGTGCAGCAGGGGCTCAAGGCCGGCGACAAGGTCATCATCGACGGCGTGCAGAAGGTGTTCATGCCGGGCATGCCGGTGCAGGCCAAGACCGTCGCCCTGGGGCCGGCCGCGCCGGCGCCGGGCAGCAAGGCCGTTGCGCAGGACTGACCCGCTTTTACGCGAACCGCAGGCGGCACACCGTCGGGACCTAGCGGTCCCGGCGGACGCTCACCACCGCCCGACGCCAGGCCCGGCGTCGAGGCGTGCGCGTAGCCGCGCGCCCGGCAACCTCTTCATCGTTTTCCAGGACTACCACCCATGGACTTTTCCAGATTCTTCATCGACCGGCCGATCTTCGCCGCGGTGCTGTCGATCATCATCTTCGCCGCGGGACTGATTTCGATCCCGCTGCTGCCCATCGGCGAATACCCCGAAGTGGTGCCGCCTTCGGTGGTGGTGCGCACGGTGTATCCGGGCGCCAACCCCAAGGTCATCGCCGAGACGGTGGCCACGCCGCTGGAAGAGGCGATCAACGGCGTCGAGGGCATGATGTACCTCAAGTCGGTGGCCGGCTCGGACGGCGTGCTGCAGATGACCATCACCTTCCGCCCGGGCACCGACCCGGATGACGCCGCGGTCAAGGTGCAGAACCGCGTCGCCCAGGCGCAGGCGCGCCTGCCCGAGGACGTGCGTCGGCAGGGCGTGACCACGCAGAAGCAGTCGCCGACCTTCCTGATGGTCGTGCACCTGACCTCGCCGAAGGGCAAGTACGACACCCTGTACCTGCGCAACTACGCGCGCCTGCACGTCAAGGATCCGCTGGCGCGCATCCAGGGCGTGGGCGATGCGCAGGTGTTCGGCGGCGGCGACTACGCGATGCGCGCCTGGCTCGATCCGGAGCGCATCGCCGCGCGCGGCCTGACCGCCAGCGACGTGGTCACCGCGATGCGCGAGCAGAACGTGCAGGTCTCGGCCGGCCAGCTCGGCGCCGAGCCGATGCCCGAAAGCAAGTTCCTGACCCTGATCAACGCGCAGGGCCGCCTGCGCAGCGAGCAGGAATTCGGCGACATCGTGCTCAAGACCGGCGTGGACGGCGAGACCGTGCGCCTGGCCGACGTCGCGCGCCTGGAGCTGGGCGCCGGCGACTACACGCTGCGCTCGCAGCTGGACGGCAAGAACGCGGTGGGCATCGGCATCTTCCAGGCGCCGGGCGCCAATGCGCTGGAGATCCGCGATCAGGTGATCGCCACGATGGACGAGCTCACCAAGCAGTTCCCGGAGGACGTGAAGTACGAGGCGGTGTACGACACCACGATCTTCGTGCGCGACTCGATCAGCGCCGTGGTGCACACGCTGCTGGAAGCGGTGCTGCTGGTGGTGCTGGTGGTGATCCTGTTCCTGCAGACCTGGCGCGCCTCGATCATTCCGTTGATCGCGGTGCCGGTGTCGATCGTGGGTACCTTCGCCGCGCTGTACGTGTTGGGCTTCTCGATCAACACGCTGACCCTGTTCGGGCTGGTGCTGGCGATCGGCATCGTGGTCGACGACGCGATCGTGGTGGTGGAGAACGTCGAGCGCAACATCGAGGAAGGCCTGACCCCGCTGGCCGCGGCGCACCAGGCGATGAAGGAAGTGTCCGGCCCGATCATCGCGATCGCGCTGGTGCTGTGCGCGGTGTTCGTGCCGATGGCGTTCCTGTCGGGCGTGACCGGCCAGTTCTACAAGCAGTTCGCGGTGACCATCGCCATTTCCACGGTGATCTCGGCGATCAATTCGCTGACCCTGTCGCCGGCGCTGGCCGCGCGGTTGCTGAAGGCGCACGACGCGCCCAAGGACGCTCCGTCGCGGCTGATGGACCGCCTGTTCGGCGGCTGGCTGTTCCGTCCGTTCAACCGCTTCTTCAACCGCAGCTCCGAGCGTTACCAGGGCAGCGTGTCGCGCATCCTCGGCAAGCGCGGTGCGGTGTTCGTGGTCTACATCGGCCTGCTGGTGGTCACCGGCGTGATGTTCAAGGCGGTGCCGGCCGGCTTCATCCCGACCCAGGACAAGATGTACCTGATCGCCGGCGTGAAGCTGCCCGAGGGTTCCTCGCTGGAACGCACCGACGCGATGCTGCGCAAGGTCACCAACATCGCCATGCAGACCGAGGGCGTTGAGCACGCGATCTCGTTCCCCGGCCTGAACGCGCTGCAGTTCACCAACACGCCCAACACCGGCGTGGTGTTCCTGACGCTCAAGCCGTTCGCCGACCGCCACCGCAGCGCGCTGGAGATCAACGCCGAAATCAACCGCAGGATCTCCGAGCTTCCCGAGGGCCAGGCGTTCGCGTTCATGCCGCCGCCGATCCTCGGCCTGGGCAACGGCAACGGCTACCAGCTGTTCATCGAGGACCGCGCCAACCTGGGCTACGGTGCGTTGCAGAGCGCGGTCAACGCGTTGCAGGGCGCGGTGGTGCAGACCCCGGGCATGAGCTACCCGATCGGCACCTACCAGGCCAACGTGCCGCAGCTGGACGCCGAGGTCGACCGGGTCAAGGCCAAGGCCCAGGGCGTGGCATTGACCGATCTGTTCGACACCCTGCAGACCTACCTGGGTTCGGCCTACGTCAACGACTTCAACCAGTTCGGCCGCACCTGGCAGGTGATCGCCCAGGCCGACGCGCCGTTCCGCGACAGCGTCGAGGACATCGCGCGTCTGCGTACCCGCAATGCCGCCGGCGAAATGGTGCCGATCGGCTCGATGGTGACGATCAAGCAGACCTTCGGTCCGGACCCGGTGCTGCGCTACAACGGCTATCCGGCGGCCGACCTGGCCGGCGAAGCGGATGCGCGCATGCTGTCCTCGGCCGAGGCGATGGAAAAGCTGACCGAGCTGGCCAAGCAGGTGCTGCCCACCGGCATGGAGATCGAGTGGACCGACCTGAGCTACCAGCAGTCGACCCAGGGCAATGCCGCGCTGGTGGTGTTCCCGCTGGCGGTGCTGCTCGCCTTCCTGGTGCTCGCGGCGCTGTACGAAAGCTGGACGCTGCCGCTGGCGGTGATCCTGATCGTGCCGATGACGCTGCTGTCGGCGCTGCTCGGCGTGTGGCTCACCGGCGGCGACAACAACGTGTTCGTGCAGGTCGGCCTGGTCGTGCTGATGGGCCTGGCGTGCAAGAACGCGATCCTGATCGTCGAGTTCGCCCGCGAACTGGAGCTGCAGGGCAAGGGCATCGTCGAATCGGCGCTGGAAGCCTGCCGCCTGCGTCTGCGCCCGATCGTGATGACCTCGATCGCCTTCATCGCCGGCACCGTGCCGTTGGTGTTCTCGCACGGCGCCGGCGCCGAGGTGCGCTCGGTCACCGGCATGACGGTGTTCGCCGGCATGCTCGGCGTCACCCTGTTCGGCCTGTTCCTGACCCCGGTGTTCTACGTCGCCCTGCGCAAGCTGGCCGGACGTCCGCTGGTGTCGCATGCACCGGCGCACGCCGATGCGCAGGCGCACATCTGATCTACCACGTCCCCCATTCCTGGAATTCCCATGAACGACAACACCCGCAAGATCGCCCTGGTCACCGGCGCCACCCGTGGCATCGGCCTGCACACCGTGCGCCAGCTGGCCGAGGCCGGGGTGCACACCCTGCTGGCCGGGCGCGATTCCACGCGCACCGCCGCCGCGGTGCTGGAGCTGCAGGGCGAGGGCCTGCCGGTTGAGGCGCTCACGCTCGACGTCACCGACGCGGCGAGCATCGCCGCCGCGGCCGCGGCGGTGACCGAGCGCCACGGCAAGCTCGACATCCTGGTCAACAACGCCGGCATCATCGTCGACGACTTCAAGCTGGCGGTCTCGCAGCAGAGCCTGGAGACCTGGCGCACGACCTTCGACACCAACCTGTTCGGCCTGATCGCGGTGACCCAGGCGTTCCTGCCGCTGCTGCGCAACGCCCCGGCCGCGCGCATCGTCAACGTGTCCAGCCTGCTCGGATCGCTGACCCTGCACAGCCAGCCCGGTTCGCCGATCTACGACTTCAAGGTGCCGGCCTACAACGTGTCCAAGAGCGCGGTGAATGCGTGGACAGTGCAGCTGGCCTACGAACTGCGCGACACCCCGATCAAGGTCAACACCATCCACCCCGGCTACGTGAAGACCGACATGAACGCCGGCGAAGGCGAGCTGGAAGTGGCCGACGGCGCGCGCAGCAGCGTGCAGATGGCGCTGCTGGACGCGGACGGCCCCACCGGCAGCTACACCCACCTGGGGCAGGTGCTGCCATGGTGATGCGACCGCTGATCGGAACCCTGGCGCTGGCGCTGCTGACCGCCTGCGCCAGCGTCGGCCCGGACTACCAGGCGCCGGCGCAGGCACCGGTGACGCTGCAGGGCGCCGCGGCGCCGGTGTTCGCGAGCGAGTCGCCGGTGGCCTCGTGGTGGGCGCAGTTCGACGACCCGGTGCTCGAGCAACTGGTGCACCAGAGCCTGCGCGCCAATCCCGACCTGCGCATCGCGTTGTCGCGCGTGCACCAGGCGCGCGCGGCCTTCGCCGAGCGGCGCCTGGACCAGGCGCCGCACGTCACCGCCGGCGGCGACTACACCCGCAGCAAGGCGCCGGACCCGGATGCCGGCGGCGAGCGCGTGCTCAGCGAAAGCTACAGCCTCGGCTTCGATGCCGGCTGGGAGCTGGACCTGTTCGGGCGCCAGCGCCGCGCCAGCGAGGCGGCGCGTGCCGACCTGGAAGCCGAACAGGCCGGCATGGCCGACGCCCAGGTCACCGTGGCGGCGGAAGTGGCGCGCAACTACTTCGAGCTGCGCGGCGCGCAGAAGCGCATCGCGGTGGCGCGCAGCACGCTGGACAACCTGCGCGACACCCAGCGCCTGACCGAGACGCGCTGGCAGCTGGGCGCCGGCAGCGAGCTGGACGTGCAGATCAGCCGCGCGCGATTGAAGGCGATCGAGGCCGATATCCCGCTACTCGAAGTCAGCGAGACCCAGGCCCGGCACCGCCTGGCGGTGCTGCTGGGCCAGCAGCCGGGCATGCTGGATGCATTGCTGGCGCCGCGCGAGACGCCGGCCTACGCGCGCGCCCTGCCGCTGGGCGATACCACCCAGCTGCTGCGGCGGCGTCCGGACGTGCGCATCGCCGAGCGCCGCCTGGCCGCGGCCACCGCGCGGGTGGGCGTGGCCACCGCCGACCTGTTCCCGCGGATCAGCCTCAGCGGCTTCGTCGGGTTCCTGTCCGGCGATGCCGGCTCGCTGCTGCAGGGCAGCAGCAAGGCCTGGTCGCTGACCCCGTCGATCAGCTGGGCCGCGTTCGACTACGGCACCGTGCGGGCGCGGCTGCGCGCGAGCGAGGCGCAGGCCGACGGCGTCGCCGCCGAGTACGAGAAGGCCGTGCTCGGCGCGTTGGAAGACACCGAGAACGCGCTGACCGCCTACGCCAAGCAGCAGGCGCGGCTGCAGATCGTGGTCGAGCAGGCCGAGGCCGCGCGGCGCGCCGAGACGCTGGCGCAGATCCGCTACCGCGAGGGCTCGGAGGACTTCCTGACCCTGCTCGACACGCAGCGCACCCAGCTGGCCGCCGACGACGCGCTCGCCGACGCGCAGGCGGCGGTGAACATCGGCGTGGTCCGGGTGTACAAGGCGCTCGGCGGCTGGGGGCAGGACGCGACCGTGCAGGAAGACGTGGCGGTGGCGTCGCAACGCTGACGTTGCGCTGGCGCCGCCGTGAGCCGGCGGCGCCAGCATGCATGGTTTGCACGGGTGGGCCTGCGATGCACGCGGGACTGCAGCGATGATGCGGATATGGCCTGGGCGGCCGAAGCTGGCGCAGGCGTCGGCGGGCAACCTGCTGACGCGACCATATCCGGATCGTGCCGGACCGGCCCGCGCGGACGCCGCTCAGGACGGCGGCAGGTCCTCGGCGACCATGTAGCTGTCGCGGCCGGCGTCCTTGGCCCGGTACAGCGCGCCATCGGCGCGCGAGAACCAGTCCTGCCAGTTCTGCTCGTCGCACAGCATCGCCGCGCCCAGCGACACGGTGATGCGCCCGCCCGGCCCGCGCAGGGCATTGCGCGTGGCCTTGCGCAGGCGCTCGCTGACCGCGGCCAGTGCATCGCGCGTTTCCACCCGCACCACCACCACGAACTCCTCGCCGCCGAAGCGGTACACCGAATCGGGCGCGCGCACCTCGAAGCGCAGGATGGTGGCCAGGTCGGCCAGCGCCTGGTCGCCCGCGGCATGGCCGTACAGGTCGTTGACTTCCTTGAAGTGGTCGATATCCAGCACGATCAGGCCGCGGCGGCGGGTCGCACGGTGCGGATCGTTCATGCATTGGGTCAAGGCCTTTTCCAGGGTGCGCCGGTTCGGCAGGCCGGTCAGCGCGTCGCGCGAGGCCAGCTCTTCCAGGTGCACGCGGTCGTCGCGCAGGCGCGTGGAAAGCACATAGCCCAGGCCGGAGATCAGCAGCGACACCGCCAGCGTCGAGAACGCGTGTTCGGTGCCGAGCAGGGTGCCGGGCGTGAACGCCATCACCGCGATCAGCGTGGCGTTGCAGGCCAGCGCGATCGTGCGCGTGGTCACGAAGAAGTTGCTCATCATCACCAGGTACAGCCACGGCAGCGCGCTGTGCTGGAGCGTGTAGCAGACCAGCGCGCAGCCGAGCAGCCAGGCCAGGCTCAGCAGCGCGCCCATGCGTCCGTTGTCGCTGCGCAGCGCCTGCCAGGTGGCCAGCGCGGCCAGCGCCGCCAGCACGGCCCCGGCCCCGGCCGGCCACGGCTGCGCCCGCGCGATCTGGTACAGCGCGAACAGCAACAGCACGGCAGACGTGGTCGGCCCGAGGATCTTGACGATCCCGAGCCTGAAGCTGTGGCGGAGGTTAGCGCTCACGTAGGCGGTTCGTAGAAGTCGGCATCATTAGCGGCGGGCAGGGGCCAGGCTTGAAAGGGCCGCAGATGCGCTCTGCGAACGTTCCGAAAGGCTTCGGTAGCCGATGCAAGTACCATGCCGCGCGTTGCCGCAGCGCATCCATCGCGTTCCGCCGCTGCCGCCGACAGGGCGACAGGCATAAAAAAACCCCAACCGCGAACGGTTGGGGTTCTGTTATTGGTGGAGGTGGGCGGAATCGAACCGCCGTCCGAAGGCACTCCATCCCCGGCACTACATGCTTAGCTCATCGTTGGATCTCATCCCGGAACAGCACGATGTGCGAAGCGCATCCCGGGACCAGCCTGCTTCATTTAGCCAATAGCTGACAGGCAGCCACTACCGGCGATTCCGTGATAATGACCCTACGTCGCGAGCACGGACACAAGCGATTTCGGGGCTAGGCCTTAAGCGGCCAGTGCGTAGTTGTCGTCGTTGGCAACTATAAGTTTGCGGCTGGATTTACGAGGAAAGCTGCCCCCTCGGCATGCGCCAAGCGATTTTGCAACCCCCGTCGAAACCAGTGCACCCCCGGGGACAAACGTAAAACGCTGACCTGCACAGTGTAGGGATCGGGGAGGGGAGTCACAAGCTGTGCGACATGCGCGACTTAAGCTGGCTTCACCCGGCGCAGGTCGCGGCCCTGGCGCCCGGCCGGTTCCCCCAGGCAAGGAGCATCTCGATGGCAACCAAGCAAGCGCGTGCGCGTGGTGGCAGCGGTACCCGGCCGGCCGGCGGCTCGGGCCCGGCCGGACGCGGCGAGGGCGGTGCGGCAAGCCGGGCGCGGCCGGCCAAGACGGGCGCCACGGCGCGGCGTGGCGGTGCCGGGACGGACGCCAGGCCGGCGGCGCAGGCGGCCAAGCCGGTGCGCAAGGCGGGCAGGACCGTGGCCGCCCAGTCCAAGTCCAAGTCCAAGGCAGGCGCCGCGACGAAGGCCGCGTCCAGGCCGGCCAGGCCCGCCGTCGCCAAGCCGGAGACGGGCAGGCCGGCGAAGGCCGCGGCCGCAACGGCCAAGGCGAGCGTATCCAGGCGCGCCGCCGGGAACGCGGTTCCCCGCGGCACTGCCGGAGCATCCGCATCCGCCGCACGGGCCGCCGCCGGTGCCGGCACCCTGGCCCAGGGGCGCGCCCGCACCGTGATCTACGTGCACGGCATCGGCAACAAGCCGCCGGCCGAAGTGCTGCGCTGCCAGTGGGACAAGGCGCTGTTCGGGCGCGGCATGGGCGAGCGCACCCGCATGGCGTACTGGGTCAATCGCGAGCGCTATCCGGCGCCGGAGCCGGGCAGCTGCCAGGACCAGGACCAGGGACCGGCGCTGAACCAGGCCGAGCAGCGCGTGCTCAGCGCGTTGGGCGTGGCGCCGCAACTGGACGATCTGCGCCAGCTGGCCGACACCCTGGCCGACAGCGCCCAGGAGCGCGAGCGCCTGCACCGGCTGCTGGACGAACTGCAGGCGGCCGCGCCGGGCGCTGCCGCGGTGCGTGCGCAGGGCCCGCTCGATGCGATCAACCGGATGCTGCTGAAGCTGATCTCCGCGGCCTTGCTGCAGGACGTGCACGACCTGTTCTACGTGCCGGCGCGGCGCGAGCAGATGCGCCAGAGCCTGCTCCAGCGCATGCGCGCCGGCGGCGGCCCGTTCGTGGTGGTGGCCCACAGCCAGGGCTCGATGATCGCCTACGACGTGCTGCGCGAACTGGACGCCGACGGCTGCGAGGTGACGCTGCTGCTGACCGTCGGCTCGCCGCTGGGGCTGCCGGTGGTGCGCAGCATGTTCAAGGAGTGGACCGGGCAGCAGACGCTGCCGTTCCCCGCCTGCGTGCGGCGTTGGGTCAACGTCGCCGACAGCGGCGATCCGGTCGCCTTCGACGAGGACCTGAGCGACGACATCGGCGATGCGCAAGGGCGCTTCCGCAACATCGCCGCCGCGCGGCTGAACCCGGACTGGCGGCGCAATCCCCATTCCGGTTCGGGTTACCTGTCCATTCCCGAGGTGCGCGCCGAAGTGCGGCGCGCGGTGGGCGTGGGCTTCGATCAGCCGATCGCGCGGCCGGTGCTGATCAAGGACCTGTCCGACCAGCTCGAGGCGCGCGATCCGGGTTACCGGCACGAGGTGCTGATCGAACTGGAGCGGCTGCCGGGCGAACGGTCGCCGGCGCAGCTGCGGGTCACGCTGCTGGCCGCGCTGCGCGAGCTGGCGCAGGCCTCGACCGGGCTGCAGGGCGAGGCGCTGGACGAGGCGATCGCGCTGGAAGACAGCCTGCAGCGCTACGTCTCGGTACGATTGACCCGGTTCGAGATCGAGAGCCTGCGCGACCGCTACCGGCATCTGAACCTGAAGCGGCTGTGGCGCGACGCCGGCAAGCGCGCGCTGATCCACCAGTCGCGCAGCGTCATCCAGGCCGATGCGGCGCAGGTGGCGTACCGCGCGCTCGGCGACGGCATCGGCTGGGCGGTGCTGGACACCGGCATCGCCGCGGCGCATCCGCATTTCCGCCAGGCCGGCGTGCGCGAGACGGTGGCGGCGCAATGGGACTGCACCGTGCGCGGGCCGGCGCGCGAGCTGCGCCGCAGCGACGGCGACGGGTTTTCCGGGCTGGACGGCAACGGCCACGGCACCCATGTCGCCGGCATCATCGCCGGGCAGTGCCAGGCACCGCTGCCCGGCGCCGACGAGGCGCCGCTGGCCTTCGCCGGCATGGCGCCGCAGGCGCGGCTGTACGGCCTGAAGGTGCTGGACGACGACGGCAACGGCCGCGATTCGTGGATCATCAAGGGGGTGCAGCAGGTCGCCGACATCAACGAGCGCGCCGGCGAACTGGTGATCCACGGCGTCAACCTGAGCCTGGGCGGGTACTTCGACGCCGAGAGCTACGGCTGCGGCTTCACCCCGCTGTGCAACGAGCTGCGCCGGCTGTGGCGGCAGGGCGTGGTGGTGGTGGTCGCCGCCGGCAACGACGGCCTGGCCTGGCTGGTGCAGAACGACGGCGAGGCGTATCCGTTGAACCTGGACCTGAGCATCGGCGATCCGGCCAACCTGGAAGAGGCGCTGGCGGTGGGTTCGGTGCACAAGAGCAGCCCGCACAGCTACGGGGTGTCGTATTTCTCCTCGCGCGGCCCTACCGCCGACGGCCGGCACAAGCCCGACGTGGTGGCGCCGGGCGAGAAGATCGTGTCGGCGCATCATCGCTTTGCGGCCGACGACCCGAGCACCTGGATGGTGGAGATGAGCGGCACCAGCATGGCCGCGGCGCACATTTCCGGCCTGGTCGCCGCGTTCCTGTCGGTGCGCCGCGAGTTCATCGGCTGTCCGGACCGGATCAAGTCCTTGCTGCTGAGCCACTGCACCGACCTGCAGCGCGACCGCTACATGCAGGGGCACGGCGTGCCGAGCCTGATGCGGATGCTGGCGGCGACGTGATGGTGGCCGGGGACCAGGGACCAGGGACCGGGGACCGGGGATTCAGCGCGAGCGCATTGCCTCCGTGGCAGGTGCTTTGGGTGCCTTGGGCATCAGCACCGGAGGTCATCCGGGGAGCACAAATGCCGGCATGCTGAAGCTATGGAAAAGCGCGAC
Source organism: Xanthomonas sp. (assembly GCF_017163755.1). GTDB lineage: Bacteria > Pseudomonadota > Gammaproteobacteria > Xanthomonadales > Xanthomonadaceae > Xanthomonas_A. The sequence goes on along the minus strand of NZ_JAFIWC010000001.1, from coordinate 87,230 downwards.
TTTTCTTGAAAATAGATGCACTTCTTTCATCAAATCGCTTGACAGCGATTTGCACCCGGACATCATCCTGCGGTCCCCGGTCCCCGGTCCCCGGTCACGCGTTCTTGTTGTGCCGCCGCATGATCCGCTGCTTGTCGCGGGCCCAGTCGCGGTCCTTGGCGGCGTCGCGCTTGTCGTGGTCCTGCTTGCCCTTGGCCAGCGCGATCTCGAGCTTGATCTTGTTCTTGCTCCAGTACATCGCGGTGGGCACCAGCGTGTAGCCGTCGCGCTCGACCCGTCCGATCAGCTTGTCGATCTCGCTCCGGTGCAGCAGCAGCTTGCGGGTGCGGCGGTCGTCGGCGACCACGTGGGTGGAGGCCTGGATCAGCGGGGTGAACTGCGCGCCGAACAGGAACAGCTCGCCCTGGCGCACGAACGCGTAGCTCTCGCCGATGTTGGCGCGGCCGGCGCGGATCGACTTGACCTCCCAGCCCTGCAGGGCCAGGCCGGCTTCATAGCGGTCCTCCAGGTGGTATTCGTGGCGCGCACGCTTGTTCAACGCGATGGTCTTGTTGGCCGTCGCGCCGTTTGCTTTATCCTTGGCGGGTTTCTTGCTCATCTTGCTATTGTCTCCGATTCGGGAGCCTCCCGAACGTCTTGGTCTTACTCCCCCGCACCGAATGCCTATCATCCGCCGCAGCGCCCTGGTCGAACACGCCTCCACGCGCATGTTCGACCTGGTCAATGATGTCGCCGCCTATCCGCGCCGGTTCAACTGGTGCGATGCCGCCCATGTGCTCGAGCAGAGCGACCGGCACCTGGTCGCGCGGCTGGACCTGGGCCTGGGCTCGTTCCGCACCTGGTTCACCACCGAGAACCGGCTCGAGCGCCCGCACCGCATCGATATGATGCTGCGCGACGGCCCGTTCAAGCGCTTGCAGGGGCAGTGGGAGTTCCAGTCGTTCAACGACCATGCCAGCAAGGTCAGCCTGATGCTGGATTTCGAGCCGACCTCGCGCCTGCTGGGGCCGGCCCTGGCGTTGGGGTTCCAGAGCCTGGCCGACCGCATGGTCAACGATTTCGTCCGCGTGGCCGACCGCGAAGACGCATGAGCGTGCTGCGGGTCGAGGTGGTGCTGGCGTGGCCGGAGCGGTTCGTCTCGCGCCAGCTGCACCTGCCTGCCGGGGCGACGGTGGCCGACGCGGTGGCCGCGGCGGCGCTGCCGGAGGCATCCGTCGACATGCCGTGCGCGGTCCATGGCATCGTCGCCGCGCCGGGACAGGCGCTGCGCGACGGCGACCGGGTCGAGCTGCTCAGGCCGCTGCTGGCCGATCCGAAGGACGCGCGGCGGCGCCGCGCGAAGCCGCGCTAGCGCCGCCGGACGGGCCGCGCGCGGTCCGGCTTACTCGCCGCGGCGCTGCTTCTTCTTGTCCTTGGCCAGGTTGCGGCCGAACTGGCGCACGCTGTTCCTGGCCAGTTCCGAGTCGCGGTCGGGGAAATAGTCGCCTTCCCAGCGGGCCACGCTGTCGTTCTCGAAATAGACCACGAAGTTCTTGATCTCGGTCCTGCCGGTGCGGTTGACGCGCTCGGTGGACGTATAGTCCCAGCGCTGGGCATGGAACGGATCGGGGATCGACGGGGTGCCGAGCAGCGCGCTGACCTGCTGCTTGCTCTGCCCGACCTTGAGCTGATCGACGGCGGCCTGCTTGATCAGGTTGCCTTGATAGATGGGCTGCTTGTAGATGATCCCGCAGCCAGCGGTGGACAGGGCAACAACGGCGACCAGCAGGAGATTGCGCATCGGGGACGGGGGTGCTGAGTGAAATCGCGTCGATGATACACTCCCGGCGACCGCCGCGACCCACCCCAGGCAGCTGGCGCTAAACCCGCTATGAACGGAGACGCCATGGAATCCCACGATCTGCGCAAAGTCGGCCTGAAGGTCACGCATCCCCGCATGCGGATCCTGGAGCTGCTCGAGCAGAAGTCGGCGCGTCACCACATGACCGCGGAAGAAATCTATCGCCAGTTGCTGGACCACGGCGACGAGATCGGCCTGGCCACGGTGTACCGCGTCCTGACCCAGTTCGAGGCGGCGGGGCTGGTGCTCAAGCACAATTTCGAGGGCGGCCAGGCCGTCTACGAACTGGACCGCGGCGGCCACCACGACCACATGGTGGACGTGGACACCGGCAACGTCATCGAGTTCGAAAGCGCCGAGATCGAGGAATTGCAGCGCAAGATCGCCGCCGATCACGGCTACGAGCTGGAGGAGCACTCGCTGGTGCTGTACGTGCGCAGCAAGCGGCCGGCGGGCAAGAAGGGCTGAGGCGGGCGCCCTCGCGGGCGCAGCGGCGGGCTCGGCAAGGCTGCTGCAGCCGTCGCGGATTCCGGCTCCGGTCGTCGCGACTGAAGTCGCTCCCACAGGGACACGTGCGGCGAGCCGGCCGGTGCCTTGTGGCCGCGACTTCAGTTCCGCCTGCTTCCATAGCCGGCCAGCTGGATGGCTCCATTTGTCGCGGTTGAAACCGCTCCCCCGATGGTGCTGGGGAAATTCTGGGCGGCGTAGACCATCAGTCCCGACTGTTTCCGCAGCCGGTCAGTTGGAAGACTCCGTTTGTCGCGGTTGAAACCGCTGCTACATGGGCTAGTTGCCGACCCGATGGTGCGCTGGGGAAACTCTGGGTGGCGTAGACCATCGGTTCCGACTGTTTCCGGCGCCGGGTGGAGGGCTCCGTTCGTCGCGGCTGAAGCCGCTCCTACAGGGGCAGCTTGCGCGACTCGCGGGTGCACTGTAGGAGGGGCTTCAGCCCCGACCGACGCGATCCGAAGGGTTCGCAGGCTTCCAAACGGATGGCTCAAGCTACCTCGGCGCAGTTCCCGAAGTGGTGCTCCAGCTTAGCTGCCGACGCCCCAGCCCAGCGGAGCGTGCAGCCGCTCAGCCCGCGCTCGATAGCAGCCGCTTGGCCGCCGCGCGCGCTTCCTTGCTCACCTCGACCCCGCCCAGCATCCGCGCCAGTTCTTCCTCGCGCTGGCGCGGTGCCAGCAGTTCGACCGAGCTCTGGGTCATGCCCTCGACCGGCGCCTTGCTGACCCGATAGTGGGCGTGGCCCTGCGCGGCGACCTGCGGCAGGTGGGTCACGCACAGCACCTGGCGCTGCTCGCCCAGGGCGCGCAGCTTCTTGCCGACGATGTCGGCGACCGCGCCGCCGATGCCCGAGTCCACCTCGTCGAACACCATCGTCGGCACCGCGTCCAGGCCCAGCGCGGCGACCTCGATCGCCAGCGAGATGCGCGACAGCTCGCCGCCGGAGGCGACCTTGCGCAGCGCCCGCGGCGGCTGCCCGGCATTGGCCGCGACCAGGAACTCGACGCGCTCGGCGCCGGCCGGGTCGGGGCGCTCGGTCTCGTGCGGCTCCAGCTGAATCAAGAAGCGGCCGCCGCCCATGCCCAGCTCGCCGATCAGCGCGGTGGTGTCGCGCGACAGCGCCTCGGCACCACGCGTGCGGGTAGCGCTCAGCGCGGCCGCGGCGTCGCGCCAGGCCTGGGCGGCGCGCGCGATCTCCGCGTCGAGCACGTCCAGCCGCTCGCCGGCGCCGCGCAGGCTCTCGACCTCGGCCAGCAGCGCGTCGCGGTGCTCGCCCAGCGCCTCCGGCGCCACCCGGTGCTTGCGCGCCAGGTCGTGCAGCCGGCCCAGTTTGCGTTCCATCTCCTCGAACTGGGCCGGGTCGGCGTCCAGGTCGTCGCGGACCCGGTCGACCAGGGCCAGCGCTTCCTCCAGCTGGATCGTGGCGCTGTCGAGCAGCGCGTCGACCTCGGCCAGGCGCGCGTCGTATTCGCCGACCTTGGCCAGCTCGTGGCGGGTCTGCTGCAGCAGTTCGAGCACCGCCGGCGCGTCGTCGCCATTGAGCCGCAGCGCCGCGCCTTCGCAGGCGCCGATCAGCGCGGCGGCGTGCGCCTGGCGGCGGTGGTTGCTGTCCAGCGCGGCGATCGCCGCCGGGCTCAGGTCCTCGCGCTGCAGTTCGGCCAGCTGGTGTTCGAGGAAGCCGATGCGGTCGGAGACGTCGCCCTGCGCCATCAGCGCCTCGCGCTCGGCCAGCCGCCCCTGCCAGCGCGTGGCGGCGGCGCGCACCGTGGCGCGTTCGGCCTCGTTGCGCGCGTAGGCGTCGAGCAGGCCGAGCTGGCTGCCGCGCGACAGCAGCGCCTGGTGTTCGTGCTGGCCGTGGATCTCGACCAGGCGGCCGGCCAGTTCGGCCAGCTGCGACAGGGTCACCGGGCGGCCGTTGATCCACGCGCGCGAGCCGCCGTCGGCGCGGATCACCCGGCGCAGCTGGCACTGTTCGTCGTCGTCGAGCTCGTTCTCGCGCAGCCAGGCGCGCGCCGGGGCGTCGTCGGGCAGGGCGAACTCGGCCGACAACTCGGCGCGGTCGGCGCCGTGGCGGACCACGCCGCTGTCGGCGCGCAGCCCGGACAGGAAGCCGAGCGCGTCCACCATCAGCGACTTGCCGGCGCCGGTTTCGCCGGACACGACGGTCATGCCGGGGCCGAATTCCAGCTCGGTGCCGCGTACGACGGCGAAATCCTTGATCGAGAGATGTCTTAGCATGGTGGTCGGGGTCGAGGCCGCGCAAAGCTAGCATGCGCGGATAGTTGGGCCAATGACTTGCCAAGCCGGCAAGCCGTCATTATCTAGTGTCCAGTCTCACGGGTTGATTCCATGCGCGCCTCTCCGGTCCATTCCTCGCTCGACCCGCGTGCCCGGCAGCTGCTGCGCACGCTGATCTCGCGCTATATCCACGACGGCGAGCCGGTCGGCTCGCAGACCCTGGCGCGCCACGCCGGGCTGGACGTGAGCCCGGCGACGATCCGCAACATCCTGGCCGACCTGGAGGACGCCGGGCTGCTGAGCTCGCCGCACACCTCGGCCGGGCGCATCCCCACCGCCAACGGCTACCGGGTGTTCGTCGACAGCCTGGTGCAGATGCGCCCGCCCGCCGAGGGCGAGGTGGCGCGGCTGCGCGCGGAGATGTCCAGCGCCGCCGGGACCCAGGCGCTGCTCGGCAGCGCCTCGGAGCTGTTGTCGGCGATGACCCATTTCGTCGGCGTGGTCAGCGCGCCCAAGCGCGAGCAGTTCGCGTTCCGGCATATCGACTTCGTGCCGCTGGACGCGCGCCGGGTGCTAGCGATCCTGGTGTTCTCCGACAACGAGGTGCAGAACCGGGTCATCGAGCCGCGCAAGGCCTACGAGCCGGCCGAACTGGAGCGGGTGGCCAACTACCTCAATGCGCAGTTCGCCGGGCGCGGCCTGGCCGACATCCGCGCCACCCTGCTGCGCGACCTGCGCCACGCCCAGGCGGAGATGGAACAGCTGCTGGCGCACAGCGTGGAGCTGGCCGAGCAGGCGCTGGCCCCGGCCGGCGGCGAGGACATGGTGCTGGCCGGGCAGACCAGGCTGATGGGCGTGCAGGACCTGTCCGATCTGGAGCGGCTGCGCGAGCTGTTCGAGGTCTTCGCCAGCAAGCGCGAGATCCTGCAGCTGCTCGAACGCACCATCCAGGCGCCGGGCGTGCGCATCTTCATCGGCGAGGAGACCGGGGTGGTGCCGCTGGAGAGCGTCTCGCTGGTCACCGCGCCCTACGGCGCCGGCGGCCAGGTGCTGGGCGTGCTCGGGGTGATCGGCCCCAAGCGCATGGCCTACGACCGGGTCATCCCGCTGGTGCAGACCGCCGCCGAGGTGCTCGGCGCGGCGCTGGACCCGACACCGCCGACCGAACGCTGACCGCCGCGCCGCGACCGGCAAACCGCCTTTCGCCAGCCAGCCAAGCCCCAGGAACCGTGTCGCTCCGGGTCCCTGGTCCCCGGTCCCCGGTCCCGAAAAACGCAACACAGCATCTTGAATCCCCCTCCAGTGCCCACATAGGTTGTCCGGTAGGGCGGGTGTACCTCCCGCCAGGGAACCGGAAATGAACCAAGAACAGCCCGAATTCGATTCTGAACGCCTGACCGAGGCGCAGCAGCCGACGACCGATCCGCTGCAGGCGGAAGTCGAGACCCTGCGCACCGAGCTGGCGCTGGTCAAGGCCGACGCGCTGCGCGAGCGCGCCGACCTGGAGAACCAGCGCAAGCGCATCGCCCGCGACGTGGAGCAGGCGCGCAAGTTCGCCAACGAGCGCCTGCTCGGCGACCTGCTGCCGGTGTTCGACAGCCTGGACGCGGGGCTGACCGCCGCCGGCAGCGAACCCAGCCCGCTGCGCGACGGCCTGGAACTGACCTACAAGCAGCTGCTCAAGGTCGCCGCCGACAACGGCCTGACCCTGCTCGATCCGACCGGGCAGCCGTTCAACCCGGAGCACCACCAGGCGATCAGCCAGGCCGAGGCCGACGGCATCGCGCCGGGCCACGTGGTCCAGGTGTTCCAGAAGGGCTATCTGCTCAACGACCGGCTGCTGCGGCCGGCGCTGGTGGTGGTCGCCAAGCACGACTGAACGTGCGCGGCGGGCGGCGAACCCGCCGCGCCGACGGCGGAACGCTAATTTGCAGTGATGGCTTGAATGAAACCCGGCCATCCCTATATCCGAACCAGACCCCGGCAGCAGCCGGTAGACATCGAAATTTCAGGAGTCATCCAATGGGCAAGATCATCGGCATCGACCTGGGCACGACCAACTCGTGCGTGGCGATCATGGACGGCGGCAAGGCCCGCGTCATCGAGAATTCCGAGGGCGACCGCACCACGCCTTCGATCGTCGCCTACACCAAGGACGGCGAAGTGCTGGTGGGCGCCTCGGCCAAGCGCCAGGCGGTCACCAACCCCAAGAACACCTTCTACGCGGTGAAGCGCCTGATCGGCCGCAAGTTCACCGACGCCGAAGTGCAGAAGGACATCGGCCTGGTGCCGTACGGCATCGTCCAGCACGACAACGGCGATGCGTGGGTGGCCACGGCCGACGGCCGCAAGCTGGCCTCGCAGGAGATCTCCGCGCAGGTGCTGGAGAAGATGAAGAAGACCGCCGAAGCGTTCCTCGGCGAGACCGTCACCGAGGCGGTCATCACCGTGCCGGCGTACTTCAACGACAGCCAGCGCCAAGCGACCAAGGACGCCGGCCGCATCGCCGGCCTGGACGTCAAGCGCATCATCAACGAGCCGACCGCCGCGGCGCTGGCCTACGGCCTGGACAAGGGCCAGGGCGGCGACCGCAAGATCGCGGTGTACGACCTGGGCGGCGGCACCTTCGACGTGTCGATCATCGAGATCGCCAACGTCGACGGCGAGAAGCAGTTCGAGGTGCTGGCCACCAACGGCGACACCTTCCTGGGCGGCGAAGACTTCGACAAGCGCGTCATCGACTACCTCGTCGAGGAGTTCAACAAGGACCAGGGCATCGACCTGCGCAAGGATCCGCTGGCGCTGCAGCGCCTGAAGGACGCGGCCGAGCGCGCCAAGATCGAGCTGTCCTCCTCGCAGCAGACCGAAGTGAACCTGCCGTACGTCACTGCCGACGCGTCGGGCCCGAAGCACCTGAACATCAAGCTGACCCGGGCCAAGCTCGAGGCGCTGGTCGAGGACTTGGTCAAGCGCACCATCGAGCCGTGCCGCACCGCGCTCAACGACGCCGGCCTGCGCGCCAGCGACGTGACCGAGGTGATCCTGGTCGGCGGCCAGACCCGCATGCCGAAGGTCCAGCAGGCCGTGGCCGAGTTCTTCGGCAAGGAGCCGCGCAAGGACGTCAACCCCGACGAGGCCGTGGCGCTGGGCGCCGCGATCCAGGGCGGCGTGCTGGCCGGCGACGTCAAGGACGTGCTGCTGCTCGACGTGACCCCGCTGAGCCTGGGCATCGAGACCCTGGGTGGCGTGTTCACCAAGATCATCGAGAAGAACACCACGATCCCGACCAAGGCCTCGCAGACCTTCTCCACCGCCGAGGACAACCAGTCCGCGGTGACGGTGCACGTGCTGCAGGGCGAGCGCGAGCAGGCCCGCTACAACAAGTCGCTGGCCAAGTTCGACCTGTCCGGCATCGAGCCGGCGCCGCGCGGCCTGCCGCAGGTGGAGGTTTCCTTCGACATCGACGCCAACGGCATCCTGCACGTGTCGGCCAAGGACAAGAAGACCAACAAGGAGCAGAAGGTCGAGATCAAGGCCGGCTCGGGCCTGTCGGACGACGAGATCCAGCGGATGGTCGCCGACGCGGAAGCCAACCGCGAGGAAGACAAGAAGTTCCACGAGCTGGTGCAGGCGCGCAACCAGGCCGACGGCCTAATCCACGCCACCCGCAGCGCGATCACCGAGCACGGCAGCAAGGTCGGCGGCGACGTGATCGGCAAGGTCGAGGCGGCGCTGGCGGACCTGGAAACGGCGATGAAGGGCGACGACAAGGCCCAGATCGAGGCCAAGACCAAGGCGCTGGAAGAGGCCGGCCAGTCGCTGTACGCCGCGGCCGCCGCCGGTGACCAGCCCGGTGCCGCGCCGGGCGCGGCGGGCGCGCAGGCGCCGGCCGGCGACGACGTGGTGGACGCCGAGTTCACCGAGGTCAAGGACGACAAGAAGTAAGGCCGGGACTCGGGACCCGGGGACCCGGGACTCGGCAAGGCGACTTGCCGGGTCCCGATGTTTTCCGGTCCTGCATTTTTTCCGGTCCTGCCGTTATCGCCTGGAGTAGCTGCTTTGAATCACTTCCCCTTCCTGCCGGGTCCCGAGTCCCGAGTCCCGAGTCCCGATCAATGAGCAAACGCGACTACTACGAAGTGCTGGGCGTGGCCCGTACCGCCAGCGACGAAGAACTGAAGAAGGCCTATCGCCGTTGCGCGATGAAGTACCACCCGGACCGCAACCCCGGCGACCATGCCGCCGAGGCGGCGTTCAAGGAGTGCAAGGAAGCCTACGAGGTGCTGTCGGACGGCAACAAGCGCCGCGTGTACGACGCGCATGGCCACGCCGCATTCGAGCATGGCATGGGCGGCGGCGGTGGCGGGCCCGGCGGCCCGGACATGGGCGACATCTTCGGCGACATCTTCGGCAACATCTTCGGCGGTGCAGGCGGAGGACGCGCGGCGCGCCGCGGCGCGGACATCGGCTATGTGCTGGAGCTGGACCTGGAGGAAGCGGTGGTCGGCATCGAGCGCCGCATCGAGATCCCGACCCTGGGCGAGTGCGAGCACTGCCACGGCAGCGGCTCGGAAGACGGCAAGGTCGAGACCTGCAGCACCTGCCACGGTCGCGGCCAGGTGCGTATCCAGCGCGGCATCTTCGCGATGCAGCAGAGCTGCCCGCACTGCGCCGGGCGCGGCCAGATCGTGCAGAACCCGTGCGGCAGCTGCCACGGCGCCGGACGCGTGGAGGAAACCAAGGTGCTGTCGGTGAAGATCCCCGCCGGCGTCGACAACGGCGATCGCATCCGCCTGGCGGGCGAGGGCGAGGCCGGTCCGGCCGGCACGCCGCCGGGCGACCTGTACGTGGAAGTGCGGGTGCGCGAGCATGCGATCTTCCAGCGCGACGGCGACGACCTGCACTGCGAGGTGCCGATCCGCATCTCCCAGGCCGCGCTCGGCGACACCGTGCGCGTGGCCACGCTCGGCGGCGAGGCGGAGATCCGCATCCCCGCCGAGACCCAGACCGGCAAGCTGTTCCGCCTGCGCGGCAAGGGCGTGCGTTCGGTGCGCAGCCGCAGCGAAGGCGACCTGTACTGCCGGGTGGTGGTGGAGACGCCGGTCAACCTGACCCCCGACCAGCGCAAGCTGCTCGAACAGTTCGAAGCCACCTTCACCGGCGAGGACGCGCGCAAGCATTCGCCGAAGTCGGCGACGTTCATCGATGGGGTGAAGGGGTTCTGGGATCGGATGACGTCTTGAGGTTTTTCGGGGCTCGGGACTCGGGACTCGGGACTCGGGATTTTCGCAAGTTCGGTGCATTTGCGCTTTTCTGTAGGAGGGGCTTAGCCCCGACGCGTTATCGGTAAGGCGTCGGGGCTAAGCCCCTCCTACAGAAAAGCGGTTGCGCCGAAGCCGCAAGAAGGGCCGCTTTTTTTCTAAAAAAAGCGGCCCTTTTTGCATCAAATCGCTTGACATCGATTTGCCCCGGGACATCATCCTGCCGTCCCGAGTCCCGAGTCCCGAGTCCCGAGTCCCGAGTCCCGAGTCCCGAGTCCCGAGTCCCGAGTCCCGCCTGGTCTTAAACTACGGCGATGAACCCATCCGCTGAAAGTCATCTGATCCACGGCCGCCGGCAGCGTCCGGACGGTCCCTCGCCGGTCGATGTGATCTCCGTGCAGTCGCAGCTGGTCTACGGCCACGCCGGCAACAGCGCGGCGGTGCCGCCGCTGCGCGCGCTGGGCCTGCGCGTGGCGGAGATTCCGACCACGCTGCTGAGCAATGCGCCGTTCTACGACACGCTGCGCGGCAAGGTGCTGCCGTCGGACTGGTTCGCCGACCTGCTGCTCGGGGCCAGCGAACGCGGCCTGCCGCAGCGGGCGCGCATGCTGATCTCCGGCTACTTCGGCAGCGTCGGCAACGGCGCGGCGTTCGCCGACTGGCTCGACGCCACCTTGCCGCAGGTGCCGTCGCTGCGCTATTGCCTGGACCCGGTGATCGGCGACACCCATACCGGCCCCTACGTGGAGCCCGGGCTGGAGACGATCTTCGCCGAACGGCTGTTGCCGCACGCCTGGCTGGTGACGCCGAACGCGTTCGAGCTCGGCCGCCTCACCGGCTTGCCGGCGCTGGCCCAGGACGATGCGATCGCGGCGGCGCGCACGCTGCTGGCGCGCGGTCCGCAGTGGGTGATCGCGCACAGCGTGGGCGGCGATGCCGGGCGGCTACTGACCCTGGCGGTCAGCCGCGACGCGGTCTATCGCTGGTCCTCGCCGCTGCTGCCGGTGGACGTGGCCGGCACCGGCGATGTGCTGATGGCGCTGCTGGTCGGGTTCCTGCTGCGCGGCGAGCCGTTCGAGCAGGCGATCGGGCGCGCCATCGCCGGCGTGCACGCGGCGCTGGAGGCCACCCTGGCCGCCGGCCACGAGGAGTTCGACGTGCTCGCGGCGACGCCGGCGGCACTGGCCTCGCCGATCCGGTTCGTCGCCGAGCGCGTGGCGTGATCCCGCATCCGGTGATCGGCATCGTCGGCAGCGCCGGCGCCTATGGCCGCTGGCTCGGCGGTTTCTTCCGCGAGCGCATGCAGCTTGAGGTGGTCGGCCACGATCCGGCCGATCCCGCGTCGCTGGGCGAGGACGCCCTGCTCGAGCGGGCCCAGGTGCTGATCTTCTCCGCGCCGATCCGGCACACGCCGACGCTGATCGGCGATTACGTGCGGCGCGCGGCCGGGCGCGAGCGCGACCAGCTGTGGCTGGACGTGACCTCGGTCAAGCGCGAGCCGGTGGCGGCGATGCTGGCCTCGCAGGCCGAGGTGGCCGGCCTGCACCCGATGACCGCGCCGCCGAAGTCGCCCACGCTCAAGGGCCGGGTGATGGTGGTCTGCGAAGCGCGGCTGCAGCGCTGGCACGGCTGGCTGCAGACCCTGTGCGCGGCGCTGGAAGCGCACTGCGTGCGCACCACGCCGGACCACCACGACCAGGTGATGGCGCTGGTGCAGGCGATGGTGCACGCCAGCCACCTGGCGCAGGCCGGAGTGCTGCGCGAGCACGCGCCGGCGCTGGGGCCGCTGGCGGCGTTGATGCCGTACCGTTCGGCCTCGTTCGAACTGGACACGGCCATCATCGCGCGCATCCTGGCGCTGAACCCGGCGATCTACGAGGACATCCAGTTCGGCAATCCGCACGTGGGCGCCGTGCTCGACGGCCTGATCCGGCAGCTGACGCGGCTGCGCGATCAGGTGCGGCAGGGCGACGACGCGGCGCGCGCGCAGTTCCGCGCCGATTTCCTCGACGCCAACCGGCAGGCGCTCGGCGAGGCGGCGATCGCGCAGGGCAACTACAGCTACGAGCGCGTCGGCTACCTGCTGGCCGACCTGACCGAGGCGCTGGCGCTGAGCGTGTACCTGCCGCAGGACCGCGCCGGTTCGCTGCGCACGCTGCTGTACGTGTTCGAGCGCCACGGCGTCAGCCTGGCCTCGATCCATTCGTCGCGCACGCCGGCCGGCGAACTGCATTTCCGTATCGGTTTCGATCCGGCCAGCGACCGCGCCGCGATAGCGGCGGCGGCGCGGGAGATCGATGCGGAAGGCATCGGCCGCGTGCTGTCCTAGCGGGCCTGGTCCATGGCGTCGCTATCCACAGCGGATGTGGATGGACGTCGCGCAAACATGTGGATAAGTGGCCGCGCGCGTTGCGCCTCGGGGCCGTCGAACGGATTGGTCAAATAATCGCCAGCGGCCATGCTTGCGGCATCGGCGCGGGGCGCGCCGATGCATCGCAAGCGACCGTACGCAATCAAACCGCGGTCAGCGTCAGTTCGCCGCCGGTGGTGGTGAACTGCTGGCCGCGCCGGATCAGCTTGCGGCCGTCGGCCAGTTCGTAGCGCAGCGTCGGCCCTGTCGGCTGGTCCTGCTGCGCCTGCTGTTGCTGCTGCTGCGGTTCGTCCTGGAACTCGGTGATCAGATAGGCCTCGCCATCGGGGCCGATGGCAGGTAGCTGGCGGAAGGACATGGCGCGTCTCCTGGGATGGATGGACGCGGTTCGCGGGCGAACCGCGGCCGCATGGGCGGCATCGCCGAACCTAGTCGCCGCGGCGTTAGCGCAGTGTGGTCAGTCGATGAACTGCAGGCGCGCCAGTTCCGCGTACAGGCCGCCCTGCGCCAGCAGCTCGGCATGGGTGCCCTGGGCGACGATGCGGCCCTGGTCCATCACCACGATGCGGTCGGCCTTCAGCACCGTCGCAAGGCGGTGTGCGATCACCAGCGTGGTGCGCCCGGCCATCAGCCGGTCCAGCGCCTGCTGCACCGCGCGTTCGCTCTGCGCGTCCAGCGCGCTGGTGGCCTCGTCCAGCAGCAGGATCGGCGCGTCCTTCAACAGCGCGCGGGCGATGGCGATGCGCTGCTGCTGGCCGCCGGACAGGCGCGCGCCGCGTTCGCCCAGTTCGCTGGCGTAGCCCTGCGGCAGCTGGGCGATGAAGTCGCCGGCCTCGGCGGCGCGCGCGGCCGCCTCGACCTCGGCATCGCTGGCGTCCAGGCGGCCGTAGCGGATGTTGTCGGCGGCGCTGGCGGCGAACAGCGTCGGCTGCTGCGGCACCAGACCGATCTGCTGGCGCAGCTGCGCCGGGTCCAACTCGCGCAGGTCGGCGTCGTCCACGCGCACCGCGCCGGCTTGCGGATCGTGGAAGCGCAGCAGCAGCGACAGCACGGTGCTCTTGCCCGCGCCGGACGGGCCGACCAGCGCCACGGTCTCGCCAGGACGGATGTGCAGGTCGAAGCCGTCCAGCGCCGGGTGTCCGGGGCGCTGCGGATAGCGGAACACCACTTGGTCGAAATGCACCTCGCCGCGCAGCGGCTGCGGCAGCGCGCGCGGTTGCGCCGGCGCCACCACGTCGGGACGTTCCTGCAGCAACTCGGCAATGCGGCCCATGCCGCCGGCCGCACGCTGCAGGTCGTTCCATACCTCGGCCAGCGAGGCGATCGAGCCGCCGCCGAACATCGCGTACAGCACGAACTGGCCCAGCGCGCCGGCGCTCATCTGCCCGCTGGCCACTTCGTGCGCGCCGGACCACAGCACCAGCACGATCGCGCCGAACACCAGCACGATCGCCGCGGCGGTGACGATCGCCTGCGCGCGCACGCGGCGCCGCGCGGTATCCACCGATACCGCCAGCGCTTCGCCGAAGCGGCCGCGCTCGTACGGCTCGCGCGCGTGCGCCTGCACCGTGCGCACCGCGCCCAGGGTCTCGGCGGCCAGCGTATTGGCGTCGGCGACGCGGTCCTGGCTGGCGCGCGAGATCTTCTGCAGCCGGCGCGCGCCGAGCACGATCGGCAGCACCGCCAGCGGAATGCCGAGCAGCGCGTACGCCGCCAGGTGCGGGCTGGTGACGAACAGCATCACCACGCTGCCGATCACGGTGACCGTGCTGCGCAGCGCCACCGACATCGTGCTGCCGATCACGCCGCGCAGCAGTTCGCTGTCGGCGGACAGGCGCGAGACCAGTTCGCCGCTGCGGTTGCGGTCGTGGAAGCCGGCGTCGAGCCCGATCAGGTGCGCGTACAGGCGCGCGCGCAGGTCGGCGACGACCTTTTCGCCGAGCAGCGAGACGAAGTAGTAGCGCGTGGCCGTGGCCAGGGCCAGCACCACCGCGACCGCGAACAGCAACGCGAACGACTGGTTGATCCGGCCGCCGTCGGAGAAGCCGTGGTCGATCATCTGCCGCACCGCCAGCGGCAGGCTCAGCGTGGCGGTCGACGATACCGCCAGCGCGACCAGCCACGCGCCGAACAGGCCGCGCTGGCGTTGCACGAACGGCCACAAGGTGCGCAGGCTGCCGAGCTTGCGCAGCGACTTGGCCGAATCGGCCGGGCGATCGTTCATGCGGGGGAGGTTTCCGAGAAGCGGACCCTGTTTCGGGTGGCGTCGCGCAGCCGGCTTTTCAAGGCGTCGGCTTGATCGCGCGGCAATCTCACGGTCAGCTGCGCGCCGTCGGCATCGAAGCGTTCGCCGAGTTTCTCCGCCGCGTACGCATGCAGCGCCGCATGTACCAGGCCCAGGTCGTCGAAGCCGCAGTCCAACTGCAGCGTGCTCCACGCCAGCAGCGGTTGCCGCGGCGCGGCGCGCAGGCATTCGGCGGCGGTGCCGCCGTAGGCGCGGACCAGGCCGCCGGCGCCCAGCTTGATGCCGCCGTACCAGCGCGTGACCACCACCACCACGCGATCGAAGCCCTGGCCGTCGATCGCCGCCAGGATAGGGCGGCCGGCGGTGCCTGACGGCTCGCCGTCGTCGCTGGAACGGTAGTCGTCGCCGTGCCGGTACGCCCAGCAGTTGTGGGTGGCATCGGCCACTTCGACCTGCTGCACGAACGCCAGCGCGGCCGACGCCTCGGCGATCGGCGCGGCCTGGGCGAGGAAACGGCTGTGCTTGATCTCCACGCCATGGCTGACGGGATGGGCGAGCGTATCGGGCATCGGCGCCATTCTAGACGACGCCGCTGCGCCGTCCCTCCGCCACCGCGCCGCTGACCGTCGCGTGCGCGCTGCATGCGCAACGGCGCGGACGAAAAGGGTGGCGCGCAAGCCGCCGGCCGCGTCAGTCGTCCAGCAGTGCGCGCAGGTCGCGGGGAATGCGGACCTGCGGATGGTGTTGCCGGAACAGCCGCAGGCTGGCGCGCGCGGCGTCGTACTCGCCGGCGTCGCGTTGCTGGCGGATGCGCGCCAGCCATTGCCGCGGCGGCAGCCGCGCATCGGCGTCGGCCGCGGCATGGGCGGCGGCGCTCGCGGCGGCGTCGGCGGCGAGCACGGTAGGCGCCGCTGCCGAAGCCGGCGCGGCAGGCGGCGGTGGCGGTGCCGCCGAAAGATCGCCCTGCGCTTCGGCGAGCGCGCCTCGTGGCGCGTCGGCGCTGGCGGGCGCAGGCGCCGACTTCGGCGCCTGCCGGCGTTGCAACACGGGCGCCGGCGTGGCCTGCGCGCTGATCGCATCGCGCTCGCGCGGCTGCGTCGCGTACTGCTCGCCACGCTCTGCGCCGCCGGCCGCCGATGCGGGCTCGGGAAACGCCTGCGGCGCCGCCGCCGGCGGGGCCTCGACCGCCGGCGCGGGCAACGGCGTCGGTTTCGGCGGCGACAGGACCTTCATCGGCGACGGTGGCGCGGCGACCGGCTCATGCAACGTCTCTGCCCGGGCTTGACGGGACTCGGCGGCGGGGGGCGCCCTTTCGGGCGCGGGTGCCGCTCGCGCCGCCGGCGCCGCATCGGTGGCGGCCGCCGATGCCGAGGCCGCGGGTGCGCTGCCGAAATCGCCGGGTTCTTCCGCGGCAGCGTCCTCGGCCGGCACCGGCGCGGCGTGCGGTATCGACGGCGGCAGCGGACGCAATTGCCAGGCGATGCCGATCGCCAGCGCCAACGACGCGGCCACGCCCATCGCCGCCGACCAGCGGCGCACGCCAGGCAGCCGCGGCGCTTGGCGCGCAACGGGAACATCGGGAGGCGGGGTCGCGCTCGCGGCCGGCGGTGCCGCGTACGGCACGCCGGCGCGCACGCCGCCGCCATCGCTGGCTACCGCCGCACGCGCGGCCGCCAGCACCGCCGCGTCCAGCGCCGGCGACGGCGCCGCCTGCGGGCCCAGGCGCAGGCGCTCGGCCAGCGCGCGTTCCTCCGGCGTCAGCGGCTCGTGTTCGTTCATCCGCCAAGCCTCGTGCGCAGCTTGTCCATTGCATAGCGCAGCCGCGACTTCACCGTTTCGCGGCCGACGCCGGTGATCCGGCCGATCTCCTCCAGGCTCAGTTCCTGTTCCAGGCGCAGCAGCAGCACTTCGCGTTGTTCCTCCGGCAGTTCGTCCAGCGCCAGTTGCAGCTGGCGCCGTTGTTCGAATGCCGACAGCTGGCGCTCCGGCGTATCGGGGTCGGCCACGCTGGCGGTGCGCTGCTCGGCGTCGGCCGGCGCCGCCGGGCGGTGCTTGGCGGCGCGCCAGTGATCGCCGAGCCGATTGTGGGCGATGCGCAGCAGCCAGGTGCTGAACGCCGCGTCCGGTTGCCAGCCCTGGCGCGCGGCGATGACCCGCTGCCACACGTCCTGGAACATCTCCTCGGCCAGCGCGACGTCGCGCAGCTGCCGCAGCAGGTAGTGGTACAGGCGGCGCCGATGGCGCGCGTACAGGGTCTCGAACGCGCCCGCGTCGCCGCCCGCATAGGCCAGCATCAGGGCTTCATCGCTCGCTTCGACCAGGACGTCCACGGCGGCAAGCCTAAGCGTTCGCGCGCCCGGCGCATAGCGCGGCGGCCGGGCGCGGCCGGCCGTGCCGGCGTCGGCGCGGGTGTCGTGGGCGAGGGACATGTGCGGTTGAACGCACGGGCGCGGGCAACGGGGTTTGGCGCATGTAGGCGCGTTCACGGGCAGGTATGCTGGCGGCCGGGGGAGGTGCCGGGTACGTCCGGCATCAGTCAGGAGTGGTTTTCGATGTTGTTCAAGCCGACCGCGATCGCCCCCGAGGAGCCGCTCGACGCCACCGGTTCCGCGCCGGATCGCATCGTCCTGGCCCTGCGCGGGCTGCTGCCGGCGGGCAGCGAGGTGGCCATCGCCTGCTGCGACGATGCGATCGGCCGCCTGTGCAGCGCCAGTCCCGGCGCCAGCGCACGGCTGCGCGCGCTGGCCGAGGACTCGCTCGCCGTCGCGGCGCCGCCGCCGCCGGCGCCGGACACCTTGCTGCACCTGCAGGACCTTCCGGGCGGCATGCGGGTGGCGGCCGTGGCGACCGTGCCGCGGCCGCTGCCGGCCGTCGAGCGCGCGGCGTGGTGCGCGGCGGCCGCCGCGTTCGGCGGCGCGATCCTGGACGCGGCGCGGCTGCGCGCGCGCATCGAAGGCCTGGAAAAATCCAAGCAGCTGCAGCAGGCGCTGTACGAGATCGCCGACCTGGCCGGCGCCGACCTGGAAATGGGCCAGATGCTGCAACGCATCCACGCCACGCTGGACACGCTGATGTATGCGGAGAACTGCTACATCGTCGAATGCGAGGAAGACCGGCAGAGCATGCGCTTCCTGTATTTCGCCGACCAGCAGGACGACTTCGTCGCCGACCCGCAGCGCCGCTACCGCCTGCACGAGATGCCCAACAGCCTGACCTTCGCGCTGCTGCGCCACGGCCGGGCGGTGCGCGGCCCGTCCGAGCAGGTGCGCGCGCGGCTCGGCGTGCACTACGACCCGCAGCGCGGCCCGGAAAGCAAGGACTGGCTGGGCGTGCCGATGCTGCGCGAAGGCCGCGTCTGCGGCGCGATCGTGGTGCAGAACTACGATCGCGCGATCCGCTATACCGACGCCGACCGCGCCCTGTTGGCCTACGTCGCCCAGCACGTGCTGACCGCGATGGACCGCCGCCACGCGCAGGTGCGGCTGGAGCGGCGCGTGCAGCAGCGCACCCAGGAGCTGCAGCTGCGCACGCAGGAACTGCAGCGCGCCAACCACGACCTGCAGGAGGAGATCGTCGAGCGCAAGCGCGCCGAGACCCTGCAGCGCGCCCTGTTCCGCATCGCCGAGCTGGCGATCCGCTCCGAAAGCCTGCAGCAGTTCTACGCCGAGGTGCACGCCATCGTCGGCGGCCTGATCGAGGCGCGCAACCTGTACATCGCGCTGCTGTCCGACGGCGGCAAGATGCTGGAGTTCGCCTACTCGGTCGACGAATACAGCCCGGACCGCCCGGCGCGGCGGCTCAGCAACGGGCTCACCGAGCACGTGGTGCGCATGCGCCGTCCGCTGCTGCTGGACCGCGCCGGCATCGACCAGCTGGTCGATTCGCGCCAGGCGCAGGAGTTCGGCGCGCATGCGCAGAGCTGGCTGGGCGTGCCGCTGTTCGACGAAGGCGAGGTGGTCGGGGCGATCGTGGTGCAGAGCTATTCGGCGGACGTGCGCTTCACCGAGGACGACCAGCGCCTGCTGAACTTCGTCGCGCACAACGTCGGCGGCGGGCTGGCGCGGCAGCGCGCGCAGGAACGGCTGCGGCTGGCGCACGCCGAGCTGGAACGGCGGGTGGCCGAGCGCACCGGCGAGCTGGCCGAAGTCAACCAGCAGTTGCTGTCGCAGATCGCCGAGCGCTGGCGCGCCGAGCAGCGGCTCACCCACCAGGCGCTGCACGACGCGCTGACCGGCCTGCCGAACCGCGCGCATCTGCTCGACCGCCTCGGCGAGGCGATCCAGCGCGCACGCGACGGCGACGGCATGGCGTTCGCGGTGCTGTTCCTGGACCTGGACCGGTTCAAGCTGGTCAACGACAGCATCGGCCATGCCGCCGGCGACCAGATGCTGGTGGAGGTGGCCCAGCGCATCGTGTCGACGATGCGCGCCGGCGACGTGGTCGCGCGGCTGGGCGGCGACGAGTTCGCGATGCTGGTGCCGTGCCAGGACGGGCTGGACGGCGTGCGCGAACTGGCCGAGCGGGTGCTGGCCGCGCTCGGTCAGCCGATGTGGGTGGCCGGACGCGAGCTGTTCCCGTCCGGCAGCCTGGGCATCGCCGCCTGGCATCCGCGCTATCGCAGCGGCGAGGAACTGCTGCGCGACGCCGATGCGGCGATGTACCGCGCCAAGGCGCAGACCCAGGACCGCTGCGCGGTGTTCGACGAGGCGATGCGCGAAGCGGCGCTGCGCAGCCTGGACCTGGAGGCGGACCTGCGCCGGGCGATCAACAACGGCGACTTCCAGCCGTTCTACCAGCCGATCGTGCGCCTGGCCGACGGTCAGGTGGTCGGCCACGAGGCGCTGTTGCGCTGGCGCCATGAAAGCCGCGGGCTGCTGCTGCCGAGCCAGTTCATCGACCTGGGCGAGGACAGCGGCCTGATCGAGCAGGTCGACTGGCTGCTGTACGCGCAGGTGATCCGGCGCCTGGCCAGCGACGGCGGCAGCGGCTACGTCTCGGTCAACGTGTCGCCGCGGCATTTCCGTTCGCCGGGGTTCGCCGAGCGCCTGTTCGGGCTGATCGAGGACGCCGGCGCCGATCCGCACCGGCTGCGGGTGGAGATCACCGAGGTGGCGCTGCTCGACGACGCGCCGAGCACCCTGTCGATCCTGGAGAAACTGCGCGACCGCGGCGTGCTGATCCAACTCGACGATTTCGGCACCGGGTTCTCGGCGCTGTCGTACCTGCACCGGTTCCCGATCTCGGCGCTGAAGATCGACCAGAGCTTCGTCGCCGGCCTGCACGGCGACGGCGGCGCGGGCAGCCAGGCCCTGGTCCACGGCATCCTCGCGCTGGCCGGCACGCTCGGGATCGAGACGATCGGCGAGGGCATCGAGACCGAACGACAACTGGCCACGCTGCGCGAGCTGGGCTGCGACTACGGCCAGGGCTATCTGCTAGGGCGGCCGGCGCCTCGCGATTGATGGAAGTGCGCTCGCGCTGCCACGCGCCGCCGCGCGGTGGGGAGGCGTCAGTGCGGCGCGTTGCGGCGCTGCGCGTCGATGCGCACTGCGAACAACAAGGCGCCGCAGATGCCGTGGCATCGCCATGCGCCTTTGGGAGTGCCGCTGGGCGGGAGCGGGCGAGTCTTCAGCGCAACGCGTTGCGGCGCTTTTCGTCGATCCACTTCGACGCCTGCGCCGGCGTGTAGTCGCGCATCCACGCCAGCATCGTGTCGATGTCGCTGCCGTACCACAGGTCGGCGCGCTGGGCCGGGTGCAGGAAACGCTCGTCGACCATGCGATCGATCATGCCGATCAGCGGCGCATAGAACTCCTCCACGTCGAGGAACGCGCACGGCTTGTTGCCGATGCCCAGCTGGCGCCAGGTGAGCATCTCGAAGATCTCCTCCATCGTGCCGAAGCCGCCGGGCAGGGCGACGAAGCCGTCGGACAGGTCGAACATGCGCGACTTGCGCTCGTGCATTGAGCCGACGATCTCCAGTTCCGTCAGCCCGCGGTGCGCGACTTCCCAGTCGGCCAGTTGCTTGGGGATCACGCCGGTGACCTGGCCGCCGGCGGCGAGCACTGCGTTGGCCACGGTGCCCATCAGGCCGACGTTGCCGCCGCCGTAGACCAGGCGCAGGCCCTGCTCGGCGATGCGCGTGCCCAGCTCGGTCGCGCGCTCGACGTAGGCGGGTTTGTTGCCGGCATTGGAGCCGCAGTAGACGCAGATGCTTTTCATGGACTTGGAAGTTCGAGAGGTAGGATGATTTTTGGGGACTCGGGACTCGGGACTCGGAAAACAGAACGCCGGGCGAGGCCCGGCGTTCGTCAGTGGGCTGGGCTCTGCACGAGTCCCGAGTCCCTGGTCCCGAGTCCCGGCCGCATCAATTGGCCTTGTGGATCGCCCGCTTGCTCACCGCCATCGCGGCGTCGTGGATCGCCTCGGACAGGGTCGGGTGGGCATGGCAGATGCGCGCCAGGTCGTCGGCCGAGCCGTTGAACTCCATGGCCAGCACGCCTTCGTGGACCAGCTCGGAGACGCCGACGCCGACCAGGTGCAGGCCGAGCACGCGGTCGGTCTCGGCATGCGCGATGACCTTGACGAAGCCGGCCGGCTCGCCCATCGCCACGGCGCGGCCGATGGCGGCGAACGGGAAGCTGCCGGTCTTGTACGGCACGCCTTCGGCCTTGAGCTGTTGCTCGGTCTTGCCGACCCAGGCGATCTCCGGCTCGGTGTAGATCACCCACGGGATGGTGTCGAAGTTGACGTGGCCGGGCAGGCCTGCGATCAGCTCGGCGACCGCGATGCCTTCCTCGAAGCCCTTGTGCGCCAGCATCGGCCCGCGCACGCAGTCGCCGACCGCCCACACGCCGTCGACGCCGGTGTGGCAATGCTCATCGACCTCGATCTGGCCGCGCTCGTTGACCTTCACGCCGGTGCCTTCGGCCAGCAGGCCCTTGGTGGCGGCGCGGCGGCCCACGGCCACCAGCAGCTTGTCCACGGTCAGGCTCTTCTCGCCTTCGCCGTCGGTATAGGTGACGACGACTTCCTTCTTCTTGCCCTTGCCGGCGACCTCGGTCTTGCTGACCTTGGCGCCGAGCTGGATGTCCAGGCCCTGCTTCTTGAATTCCTTCAGCGCGGCCTTGGCCACTTCGGCATCGGCCGCGGCCAGGAAGTCCGGCAGCGCCTCGAGGATGGTGACCTCGGCGCCCAGGCGCTTCCACACGCTGCCCAGTTCCAGGCCGATCACGCCGGCGCCGATCACCGCCAGGCGCTTGGGCACCTCGGTGAAGTCCAGCGCGCCGACGTTGTCGACGATGGTGTCGCCGTCGAACTTGGCGAACGGCAGTTCGATCGAATCCGAACCGGCGGCGATGATGACGTTGGTGCCCTTGAGCTCGACCTCGCTGCCGTCGTGCTGCTTGACCTTGACCACGTTGCCTGGCTGCAGTTCGCCAAAACCGTAGAACGGGGTGATCTTGTTCGCCTTGAACAGCATCGCGATGCCGCCGGTGAACTGTTTGACGATCTTGTCCTTGCGCCCGACCATCGCCTCGACGTCGATCTTGGCGTCCTTGAAGCTGATGCCGTGCTCGCTGAACAGGTGGCCCATGTTCCAGAACTGGCGCGAGGAATCCAGCAGCGCCTTGGACGGGATGCAGCCCACGCGCAGGCAGGTGCCGCCCAGCGCCGGCTTGCCGTCCTTGCCCAGCGCCGCATCGATGCAGGCGGTCTTCAGGCCCAGCTGGGCGGCGCGGATTGCAGCGTGATAACCGGCCGGACCGGCACCGATGACGACGACGTCGAAATTTTGTTCTGACATGTTGCAGGAGTCCTGTGCTTTTGCGGGACTCGGGACTCGGGACTCGGGACTCGCAAGCAATCGCCTGCGTGTCCCGAGTCCTGCTTGATCTGCATTGCCGGGTCCCGGGTCCCGAGTCCCGAGTCCCGGCAGCTGGATTACAGCCCGAACAGCATCCGGCCCGGGTTTTCCAGCTGGTTCTTGATGTCGACCAGGAACTGCACCGAGTCCTTGCCGTCGATGATGCGGTGGTCGTAGGACAGCGCCAGGAACATCATCGGCGCGATCACGACCTGGCCGTTCTCGGCGATCGGACGCTCCTTGATCGCGTGCATGCCCAGGATCGCGCTCTGCGGCGGGTTGATGATCGGGGTCGACAGCAGCGAGCCGAAGGTGCCGCCGTTGGTCACGGTGAAGGTGCCGCCCTGCAGTTCCTCCAGGCTCAGCTTGCCGTCGCGCGCCTTCTTGGCGTAGTCGGCGATGCCCTTCTCGATGTCGGCGAAGGACTGGCGCTCGACGTTGCGCAGCACCGGCGTGACCAGGCCCTTCTCGGTCGACACCGCGATCGAGATGTCGCTGTAGCCGTGATAGATGATGTCCTCGCCGTCGATCGAGGCGTTGACCAGCGGGAAGCGCTGCAGCGCGTTGGCCGCGGCCTTGACGAAGAAGCTCATGAAGCCGAGCTTGATGCCGTGCGCCTTCTGGAACTCGTCCTGCAGCTCCTTGCGCGCGGCCGAGACCTTGGCCAGGTTGACCTCGTTGAAGGTGGTCAGCATCGCGGTCGAGTTCTTCGACTGCATCAGCCGCTCGGCGATGCGCTTGCGCACGCGGGTCATCGCCACGCGCTCTTCCGGACGCGCGCCGGCGGCCTTGCCGGCGCCGCCGTTCTTGGCATAGTTGAGGATGTCTTCCTTGGTCACCGCGCCGCGGCGGCCGGTGCCGTCGACCTGGGCCGGGTCCACGCCTTCGGTGATCGCCGCGAAGCGCGCGCCGGGAGGCAGGGTGGAGACGTCGCCGGACGCCTTCGGCGCCTCGGCCTTGGTCGCCTTCGGCGCTTCGGCGGCGGCGGCCTTGGGCGCCTCCGGCGTGGGCGCGTCGGCGACCTTGGCCTGCGCCTCGGCCGGAGCCGCGGCGGCGGTCGCGCCTTCGTCGATGATCGCCAGCAGCTGCGAGCTGGTCACCGTGGCGCCGGCCTCGAACTTGATCTCCTTCAGCACGCCATCGACCGGCGAGGGCACTTCCAGCACGACCTTGTCGGTCTCCAGGTCCACCAGGTTCTCGTCGCGCTTGACCGCGTCGCCGGCCTTCTTGTGCCAGGTGGCGATGGTGGCGTCGGATACGGATTCGGGCAGTACCGGAACTTTGACTTCGGTGGCCATGCAGGGGCGTCCTAGTGGGGTCTTTTTTGGAAGGGTGAAATGGTTATTCAGCGACTTGGTCGTTGAACGGGTTGAGCAGCGCGTCGGCGACCAGCTTCAGCTGTTCTTCCACGTGCTCGGCGAAATGGCCGGCGGCGGGAGACGGCGAACGCGGGCGGCCGGCGTAGTGCAGGCTCTGCGCCTCGCCCAGGCAAGCCTGCAGATGGTGCTTGATCTGGTACCAGGCGCCCTGGTTCTGCGGCTCTTCCTGGCACCAGACCAGGTCGGTGGCGTTGCTGTAGCGCTTGAGCTCGGCGGCCAGCAGCTCGCGCGGGAACGGGTACAGCTGTTCCACGCGCAGGATGGCCACGTCGTCCTGGCCGCGCTTGGTCTGGTCCTCGAGCAGGTCGTAATAGACCTTGCCCGAGCACGCCACCACGCGCTTCACCTTCTTCGGGTCGGCCTTCGCGTCCGGGATCAGGTGCTGGAACTCGCCGTCGGCCAGCTCCTCCAGCGTGGACACCGCCAGCTTGTGGCGCAGCAGCGACTTGGGCGTCATCACCACCAGCGGCTTGCGCGTGGTCATGCACATCTGCCGGCGGATCATGTGGAAGCACTGCGCCGGCGTGGTCGGCACGCAGACCAGCATGTTCTCCAGCGCGCACAGCTGCAGGAAGCGCTCCAGGCGCGCGGAGCTGTGCTCCGGGCCCTGGCCCTCGTAGCCGTGCGGCAGGAACAGCGACAGGCCGCTGATGCGTCCCCACTTGGCTTCGCCGGCGGCGATGAACTGGTCGATCACCACCTGCGCGCCGTTGGCGAAGTCGCCGAACTGCGCTTCCCAGATGCACAGCGCATTGGGATCGGTGGTCGAATAGCCGTACTCGAAGCCCATCACCGCTTCCTCGCTGAGCAGCGAGTCGATCACGGTGGCGTCTTCCGGGTTCTCGACCAGCTGGCGCAGCGGCAGGTAATAGCTGTCGGTCTTCTGGTCGTGCAGGATCGCGTGGCGGTGGAAGAAGGTGCCGCGGCCGGCGTCCTGGCCGACCAGGCGCAGCTTGTGGCCCTCGCCGAGCAGGGTGGCGTAGGCCAGGTTCTCGGCGAAGCCCCAGTCGGCCGGCAGCTCGCCGGCGGCCATCTTGACCCGGTCCTCGTAGATCTTGGCCACGCGCGCATGCAGCTCCACGCCGCTGGGGATCGTGGTGATGATCTTGGCCAGCTGGTCCAGCGTCTTGCGCTTGACCCGGGTGTCGACCTTGTCGGCGAGCTTGCCCGACAGGTACTTGGACCAGTCGATCGCGAACTCGTCGGCCTTGCGCGTGGCCAGTTCGGTGGTGTACTCGCCCGAGTCGAGCTTGTTGCGGTAGCTGTCGACCAGCGCCTGCGCCTGGCCTGCCTGCAGCACGCCCTCGCTCTCCAGCTGCGCGGCGTACAGTTCGCGGGTGGTCTTGTGCTTGCGGATGGTCTGGTACATCACCGGCTGGGTCGCGGCCGGCTCGTCGGCCTCGTTGTGGCCCCAGCGGCGGTAGCAGACCAGGTCGATGACCACGTCCTTCTTGAACTGCTGGCGGAAGTCGTAGGCCAGGTTGGCCACGAACGCCACCGCGTCCGGGTCGTCGCCGTTCACGTGGAACACCGGCGCGCCGATCATCTTGGCCACGTCGGTGCAGTACAGCGTGGAGCGGGCGTCGTCGCGTGCGCTGGTGGTGAAGCCGATCTGGTTGTTGACCACGATGTGCAGGGTGCCGCCGACCGCGAAGCCGCGCGCCTGCGACATCTGGAACAGCTCCATCACCACGCCCTGGCCGGCGAAGGCGGCGTCGCCGTGGATCACCACCGGCAGCACCGTCTTGCGCTCGGCGTCGCCGTAGCGTTCCTGGCGCGAGCGCACGCTGCCGACCACGACCGGGTCGACGATTTCCAGGTGCGAGGGGTTGAACGCCAGCGCCAGGTGCACCGACTTGCCGTCGGCCACCGCCACGTCGGCGGAGAAGCCCATGTGGTACTTGACGTCGCCGGTATGCGCGCGGTCGTCGTGGGCGTGCTCGAACTTGCCTTCGAACTCGTCGAACAGCTTGCGCGGGTTCTTGCCCAGCGTGTTGACCAGCACGTTGAGGCGGCCGCGGTGGGCCATGCCGACCACGATGTCCTTGACCGCATCGGCGCCGGCGCGGCGCACCATCACGTCCAGCATCGGGATCAGCGAGTCGCCGCCTTCCAGCGAGAAGCGCTTCTGGCCGACGTACTTGGTGTGCAGGTAGCGCTCCAGGCCCTCGGCGGCGGTGATCCGCTCCAGGGTGCGGCGGCGGCTGTCGGTGTCGCCGGCGATGTTGCCGCCGGCGCTCTCCAGGCGCTGGTAGATCCACTGGCGCTGCTCGAACTCGGAGATGTGCATGAACTCGGCGCCGATCGACCCGGTGTAGGTCGCCTTCAGCCGCGCCAGCAGGTCGCGCAGCTTCATCCGCGGCTGGCCGCCGAGGCCGCCGGTGCTGAACTCGCTGCCCAGGTCGCTTTCCGACAGGCTGTGGAACGGCAGGCCCAGATCCGGCGGATTGACCGGCGGGGTCAGCCCCAGTGGATCCAGCCGCGCGCCGAGGTGGCCACGCGAGCGGTAGGCGGTGATCAGGCGGCCGACATGGCGCTCGCGCTCGTCGCCGCCGGGGCTGGTGCCGCTGTTGGCGGCCTGGCGCGCGGCGCTGGCGATGTGGGCGATGACCGCGGAGTGGGGGACGTCACCGGCATCGCGGCCCTGGAAGCCGTCGAAGTAGGTTTTCCACTTGGGGTCGATGCTGTCGGGAGAGACCAGGTACTGCTCGTACAGGTCTTCGATATAGGCGGCATTGCCGCCGGCGAGTTGCGATGACTGCGCAAACTGCTTTAGTAGATTGTCCACGATGGTGGGGTCGGGTCGCTTTGTGGGTTGGCTTGCGATAGGAACCGGCTGACACACAGGCCTGCGCGGGCGTAATCAAGCGAAAAAATTATACCCCCATGAGACAGCCGGGGGTGCATTTCGGACATTTCCGGTCCGGCGGGTTCATGAAACGACGACATCGGCGCCGCGCTACCAGCCCAGCGCGCGCAGCTCGGCGCAATCGCGCGAACGCTCCCACACGCGCTCGAACGCCTCGCGCAGCTGGCGCGCGCGGCCCGGGCCGGCCAGATCGGTCTCGCCGTCGTAACGGTGACCCAGCGCACGGAAGTAGTAGCCGCCGCTGTCGTTGACCAGGTACGCGGCGGCATAGCCCTGGTCGACCGGATCGACCACCTGGCGGAAGCGGAACACGCTCGGCAGGCGTTGCGCCAGCGCCAGCAGCGGCGCGCCGGCGCGTTGCGGCGCGGCCGCGTCGTGCAGCAGCACCCGCACCTGCTTGTCGTGCGTGGCCACCGCCAGACGCCGCAACTGCTCGAGCACCTGCGCGGTATCCAGCAGGCCCGGGTCCAGCGCGCGGCTGTAGATCAGCAGCTGGCGGCGCGCATGCGCCACCAGCGCGGCGCTGGCGGCCACGGCCGTGGCCGCGTCGTCCACCGCCGCGGCGCCGTCCAGCGCGCGCTGCATCGGCTGCAGCGCCGGGCCGGCGTCGCCCGGGCACGGCGCGGTCGGCAGGAAGCCCAGGCGGGCGAAGAAGTCCACCGCGGCGGCGGGTGCGTCCAGGCCCAGCCGCGGCCAGCGCCGCTGCCGCGCCTCGTCGACCAGCGCGCGCAACAGCGCCGCGCCGACCCCTCGCCCGCGCCACGGCGCCAGCACCGCCAGGCGCTCGATCCGGTGCTCCGGGCTCAGCCGCGCGCTGCCGATTGGCTGGCCGTCGTCGGCGCGGGCGAGCAGGTGGTGGCTCAGCGGGTCCAGCGCATCCCAGGTCGGTTCGGTCGCCGGCGCTTGCGCCGCGGCCGACTCGCGCAACGCGCGCAGCTCGGCCGCGTGGACGGCGTAGTCGAGCTGCTCGATGCGGAAGCCGGGAGGGGCCATGGTTCTTCAGTCCTGTGGGTGATCCTGCCCGTCATCGTGCTGGCCGTCGTCGAGCGGCTGGTAGTAGCCGGCCTGGACCAGTTCCGACAGCACTTCGCGCCCGCGCGGCGACAGCGCGGCATAGCCGGCGCCGTCGAGCAGTTCGGCGGCGGCCAGGCGCTGCGCGTCCTTGACCGGCAGCGCGAACTCCAGCCCGCTGCAGAACAGCGTGGCGCCGCGCTTGGCCCGTCGCCAGGCCAGCCGCGCCCAGGGGTGGCGCTGCAACTCCAGGCCCTGCTCCAGCGCCGCCGCCAGCGCCTCGGCGTCCGGGGCGTCGGCGGCCGGGCGGACTTCGCCGGCGGCGCGGTAGGTGGTCATGAAGCGGCCGAACCAGTCGCCCAGGCGGTCCGGATCGTTCATGCGCAGCGCGTTCAGCGCCTCGACCACCCGGCCCATCGCCACCGCGTCGATCTCGTAGGGATCGGCCGGGACCTTCAGGTCCTCGTCGTGGTAGCGCAGCGCCTCGTCGGCGCCGTCGATCAGCGTGTCCAGGTAGTCGCCGATGAGCTCGGCCGACGACGGCGCGCGCATGCCCACCGAGAAGGTCAGGCAGGCGTCCTCGGCCACGCCGTGGTGCGGCACCAGCGGCGGCAGGTAGAGCATGTCGCCGGGGCCGAGCACCCAGTCGTGGGTCGGGTCGAAGCGGCGCAGCAGCTTGAGCTCGACGTCGTCGCGGAACTCGGTCGGCGGCGCGGGACGGCCCATCGCCACGCTGGCGTCGAT
The DNA here is from genome assembly GCF_017163755.1 of Xanthomonas sp. Classification (GTDB taxonomy): domain Bacteria; phylum Pseudomonadota; class Gammaproteobacteria; order Xanthomonadales; family Xanthomonadaceae; genus Xanthomonas_A. The sequence continues at coordinate 58,898 of NZ_JAFIWC010000001.1, read as the reverse complement.
CTGCCAGCGGCGGCGGCCGTGAGCCTGCAGCAGGAACACGTCGTAATGGTCCACGTGCGCGCCGACCGAGCCCCCGGGCGCGGCGAAGCTGACCATCACGTCGTCCACGCGCCAGCGCGGCAGGAAGCGGAACTGTTCGAGCAGGGCGCGGATGTCCGGGTCCCACTTGTCCACGTCCTGCACCAGCAGGGTCCAGTCGTGGTCGGGCATGCCCGGGAATTCGGCTTCCTCGAACGGGCCGCTGCGCACCGTCCAGCGGTCGCCGGCGCGCTCGTGCAGCACCAGCCGCGACAGCGCGGCTTCCTCGCAGGCCAGCCCGGCCAGGTCGCCGGGTTCGATCGGCGAGACGAAGCCGGGGAAGGCGTTGCGGATCAGCAGCGGGCGCTTGTGCCAGTAGTCGCGCAGGAACGTCGCCGCCGGCATGCCGAGCGGGAAGTGCTTGCGTGCCTGGATCTCGAACGGCAGGGCCGGCGGGCGGGCGGTGCGGGCGGTGCGGGTCATGGGAATTCCCTGGGAGGTCGGTAGGCGGGCGGCGCCGAGCATGCGCCGCGGACGCCGCGCACGGCATTGAGGTGGATCAAGCGGCGGCGGCACCGTGGCCCGGCGCATGCGGTGCGGGCCAAGCCCGGCATGTCCAGGTCGAGCGACGGCGGCTGCATGCACGGCACCTGCGCGATGCGCCCGGCTTCAGATCGCGCGCGCCAGGCGCTCGGCCAGGCCGGCGTAGCCGCCCGGGGTCAGCTCGCGCAGGCGCTGCTTGGCGTCGGCCGGCAGTTCCAGCGATTCGACGAAGGCCTGCATCGACGCGGCGGTGATGCCCTGGCCGCGGGTCAATGCCTTGAGCTGCTCGTACGGGTTGGGCAGGCCGTGGCGGCGCATCACCGTCTGCACGGCTTCGGCGAGCACTTCCCAGGCCGCGTCCAGGTCGGCGTCCAGGCGTTCCGGGTTCACGGTCAGCTTGCCCAGGCCCTTGGCCAGCGAGTCCAGCGCCACCTGGGTATGGCCGAAGGCGGTGCCCAGCGCGCGTAGCACGGTGGAGTCGGTGAGGTCGCGCTGCCAGCGGCTGATCGGCAGCTTGGCGCTGAAATGCTCGAACAGCGCGTTGGCGATGCCGAAATTGCCTTCGGCGTTCTCGAAGTCGATCGGGTTCACCTTGTGCGGCATCGTCGACGAGCCGACCTCGCCTTCCTTGAGCTTCTGCTTGAAGTAGCCCAGCGAGATGTAGCCCCAGATGTCGCGCGCCAGGTCGATCAGCACGGTGTTGGCGCGGCGCGCGGCGTCGCCGATCTCGGCGATGTTGTCGTGCGGCTCGATCTGCGTGGTGTACGGGTTGAACACCAGGCCCAGGCCTTCGACGAAGCGCTGCGCGAACGCCGGCCAGTCCACGTCCGGATAGCTGACCATGTGCGCGTTGTAGTTGCCGACCGCGCCGTTGATCTTGCCGGTCAGCTCGACCGCGGCGATCTGCCGGCGCTGCCGCTCCAGGCGCGCCACGACGTTGGCGATCTCCTTGCCCAGCGTGGTCGGCGAGGCGGTCTGGCCGTGGGTGCGCGAGAGCATCGGCTGCGCCGCCTGGGCATGGGCCAGCGCGCGCAAGGTGGCGGCGATGGCGTCCAGCGCCGGCAGCAGCACCTCGCGCCGCGCCTGCTCCAGCATCAGGCCGTAGCTGAGGTTGTTGATGTCCTCGCTGGTGCAGGCGAAGTGCACGAACTCCAGCGCCGGGCCGAGCTCGGCATCGTCCTTCAGCTGTTCCTTGATGAAGTACTCCACCGCCTTGACGTCGTGGTTGGTGGTGCGCTCGATCTCCTTGACCCGCGCCGCGTGCTGCACCGAAAAGCCGTCGGCCAGCGCGCGCAGGGTCTGCGTGGCCGAGGCCGAGAACGGCGCCAGCTCGGCGATGCCGGGGTCGGCGGCCAGCGCCAGCAGCCATTCGATCTCGACCTTGACCCGGGCCTTGATCAGGCCGTATTCGGAGAAGATCGGGCGCAGCGCGTCGACCTTGCCGGCGTAGCGGCCATCGAGCGGGGACAGGGCGAGCAGGGCGGAATCCGACATGGGCAGCGGGCTTGGGGAAGGCGGTGGGGCGGATATTCTACGCCGGCCGCGCGCGACGCCGGCCGGCGCCGGCGGCCGGACGGGGCGGCGGGCGGCGCCGGCCGGGTGGCAGCGCCGGGCTGAACGGAGCGCCGCATGCGCGCCATCGTGGACCGGCGAACCGGCACGTACGCTTCTATCGTGTGGCCTCCGCCATCGCCGTCCCGGCCCATGCGCTCGATCCTCGCCCGTGCCTTCGCTCTGCTCGCCGTGTCCGCCGCGCTGCCGGCGGCCGCGCAGCAGGACGATTTCGCCCGGCGCGCGGCGGATCTCTACCGGGTGCAGCCGTCGATCGCCGCGTGCCGCGCCGGCGAACTGCTGCCGGCGCAGCGCCGCCGGGTGCTTGCGCTGGTCAACGACATCCGCGCGCGGCACGGGCTGGACCCGGTCGCCTACGACGAGGCGGCCGAGGCCGAAGCGACCCAGGCGGCACTGCTCATCGCCGCCAACGGCCGGCTCAGCCACGCGCCGACGCCGGACTGGCGCTGTTTCTCCGCTGCCGCGGCCAGGGGCGCGCGCAGCAGCCTGCTCTACGGCGGGACCCGTTCGCCGTATCTGGTCTTCGCCGGCCCCGACGAGATCGTCATCGATTGGCTGACCGACACCCGCAACGCCGTCGCCGACGGCCTGGGCCACCGGCGCTGGCTGCTCGATCCGTTCCTGCAGCGGATCGCCTTCGGCATGGTCGCCGGCCGCGCCGGCGGCGACGAGGTCAGCAGCGGCGCGGCGCTGCGCTTCGTCCCGGCCGCGTCCGGTACCGTGGCGCGCACCCAGCGCGATTTCGTCGCCTGGCCGGTGGGCGACTACCCGCAGCGCTACTACGCCGCCGGTGCGGCGCTGTCGTTCTCGGCGCTGATGGACCGCGGCCGCAAGTTCGCCAACCGCGACGTCGACTACTCGCACGCCCGAATCGCGGTCGGCGAACGCGGCGGACCAGGCGTGGCGGTCACCGCCGTGCGCTACGACAGCGACGGCTTCGGCCTGCCCAACCACCTGCAGTTCCGCGTGCCGGCGCTGCGCCCGGGCGTGGTCTACGAGGTGAGCATCCGCGACGTGCGCCTGGCCGGGCAGGGGCGCGACTACCGGTACTGGTTCCGCATCGCGCCGTGAGCGCGTCGTGGCCGGCGTTCCGCCGGCATCGTCCAGGCGCCCGTAACATCCGCTGTTGCACACTGCTGGCGCACGGCGGCGCGCCGCGGATAATGCGTCGGCCAGCCGCAGCTTCGCCAGCCGCCACTCCCGGAGCGTCCGTCGCGACCCGTCCGGGTCGGATTCCTACTTTTGCAGATGCGGAGATTGGCGTATGAGCGACAAATTCAGGGTCGAGCACGACAGCATGGGCGAGCTGCAGGTGCCCGCCGAAGCGCTGTGGGGCGCGCAGACCCAGCGTGCGGTGCAGAACTTCCCGGTGTCCGGCCGGCCGATGCCGCGCGGCTTCATCCGCGCGTTGGGGCTGATCAAGGCCGCCGCCGCCGGGGTCAACGCCGAGCTCGGGCTGCTGCCCAAGGGCGTGGCCAAGGCGGTGCAGGCCGCGGCGCTGGACGTGGCCGCCGGCACCCACGATGCGCAGTTCCCGATCGACATCTACCAGACCGGTTCGGGCACCTCGTCGAACATGAACGCCAACGAGGTCATCGCCACGCTGGCGACCCGCCTGCTCAAGCAGGGCGCCGGCACGGACAAGGTGCACCCCAACGACCACGTCAACCTGGGCCAGAGTTCCAACGACGTGGTGCCCACGGCGATCCGCGTGTCGGCGCAGCTGGCCGCCGAGCAGGACCTGCTGCCGGCGCTCAAGCACTTGCGCAAGACCATCGACAAGCGCGGCAAGGCTTTCGCCGGCATCGTCAAGACCGGGCGCACTCATCTGATGGACGCTATGCCGCTGACCTTCCAGCAGGAGTTCTCGGCGTGGTCGGCGCAGCTGGACTCGGCGCAGGCGCGGATCGAGGACAGCCTCAAGCGCCTGCGCCGGCTGCCGCTGGGCGGCACCGCGATCGGCACCGGCATCAACGCCGACCCGCGCTTCGGCGGCAAGGCAGCCAAAGCGCTGTCGGCGCTCGGCAAGTCCCGGTTCGACAGCGCCGAGAACAAGTTCGAGGGGCTGGCCGCGCAGGACGATGCGGTGGAGCTGTCCGGCCAGCTCAACGCGCTGGCGGTGGCGCTGATCAAGATCGCCAACGACCTGCGCTGGATGAACGCCGGCCCGCTGGCCGGCCTCGGCGAGATCGAGCTGCCGGCGCTGCAGCCGGGCAGCTCGATCATGCCGGGCAAGGTCAACCCGGTGATCCCGGAGGCGACGGTGATGGCCTGCGCGCAGGTGATCGGCTACCACACCGCGATCACCGTGGCCGGGCAGACCGGCAACTTCCAGTTGAACGTGACCCTGCCGCTGATCGCGGCGAACCTGCTTGACGGCATCGGCCTGCTGAGCCAGGTGTCGCGGCTGCTGGCCGATTCGGCCATCGCCGGGCTGAAGGTGCGCCAGGAGCGGGTACGCGAGGCGCTGGACCGCAACCCGATCCTGGTCACCGCGCTGAACCCGATCATCGGCTACGAGAAGGCGGCGGCGATCGCCAAGCGCGCCTACAAGGAGAACCGCCCGGTGCTGGAGGTGGCCAAGGAGGACAGCGGCCTGGACGAGGCGGAGCTGCGCAAGCTGCTCGACCCGGCGGCGCTGACCCAGGGCGGCATCCACGCCGGCGGGGGCGGGGGCGGCTGAGCCACGCCGCGAGCACGAGGCCGGCGGATCGCCGCCGGCCGATCGCCACAACCCTGCGGCGCGGCGCGCGCGCGACGAGCGCCGCCGTCAGAGCGCGTCAGTACAGCGAGGACGCTCGTTCCAGGCACCGTCGCGCCCAATCCCCGCCCAAAGCTACCGACGCTCGGCCTGCAGATTGCCGAAGCTCTCCTCGTAGGGCTTCAACGGCGCGATGTCGCGCAGCACCTCGGCCTGCAGTGCGGAGATCTCGGGCGTGGTGGCCATGCGCACCGAGCGCATGTTCGGATCCGGCGCGGCGGTCTCGAGCACGCGCTGGCGCTGCATCTGCAGGTGCATGAACAGGTTCTGCAGCTGCGTGCGCTGCGCGGCCGGCAATGGCAGTTCGATGTCGTCGATCTTGAGGCTGCCGTCCGGGCCGATCGACGCGTTGGCGGCCGGGGCGCGGCGCAGCATCACCGTCATGCTGCCGACCGCCACGCGCGGCTTGCCGCGTTCGGCGCGCGATGACGGATCCGCCGCCGCGCCCTCGCGCGGGCCGCATGCGGACAACGCCAGGCACAGGGACAGCAGGGACAACAGCAGCAATAGCTTTTTCATGGGTGGCGGGGGCGATGGAAAGTCCCGCCATTCTAGGGCGTGCCATCCGTTCCCACACGCCGGGCCGCCGTTGCGCGCACCTGGGCCGGGTCGTCGCTCGGGCGCGGGACGATCGCCCATGTCCTGGCTCTTCTTTGCTCCGTGCACGCGCCGCGGCGACACGACCTGCCGCCATTGGACGACAGGCCGCGCCTTCGCTCAGTGCTGGCTGCTCTCGTCGCGGCAGTCGCTGATGTCGCTGGCATCCAGGCTGGCGTACGGACGGAACGCCGGCAGTTGCGCCACCAGCGTGTCCTGCGCCAGGCGCAGCGTCGCGACCCGGTCGCAGATCTTCAGCGCCTCGTGCTTGAGCTTCTCGGCCTGGGCCTCGATCTGCGCGCCGACCTTGTCGGCATCGCCGCTGATCACGCCGGCCAGCGCGTCGCCGGCGGCCTTGACCCCGAGCGCGGCGCCCTGCTTGCCGATCTCCAGGCCCTGCAGGCCGACCGCCTCCAGTTGCTCGCGGTAGGCCGCGACCAGCGCGTGTTGGGCCGGGGTCACCGCGACCGGTTTGCCGTCGATCAGCAGGTCGCCGGCGCGGGTGATGGTCGCGTCGGGCGCGCCGTCCGCGTGGAGGGTGATGTCGCCGCCGTTGAAGGTCAGGCCGTGCCCGCGGCCGGACGTGGTATCGGCGTCGGCTTGCGGCGCCGAACGCTGGCAGGCGCTGAGCGCCAGCATCAGGGCCAGCGCGGCCAGCGGCAGATGGCGTGGTTGCATGGAATCTCTCCTGGTTCTGGGGAAGTGGCGGCGCGATCAGCGCTTGGCGGGCAGGCTGACGCGGCCCTTGACGTCGCTGTGGTGGACGTCGCCGCTGCCCACGCGCTGCACGCTCAGGTTGCCGCCGACGCCGCGTGCGCCCAGGTCGCCGGAGCCGACCGATTCCAGCGTCAGGTCGCCGCCGACATCGCGCACGTCCGCATCGCCGGAGCCGATCGAGCCGATCTGCACGTTGCCGCGCGCCCCGGCCAGCTCCAGGTCGCCGGAGCCGATCTTGCCGATCTTGGCGTCGCCGCCGACGCGTTCGATCTTCACGTCGCCGGAGTTGACCCACAGCAGGTTGAGGCTGCCGACGTCGCGCACGTCCAGGTCGCCCGAGCCGACCGCGGCGGTGACCAGCCCGCGCACCGCGCGCACCTCCACGTCGCCGGAGCCGACGTCGGCGCTGAGCGTGGACACGCCGCTGACCTGGGCATCGCCCGAGCCGACCTTCAGCTGTACCGGCAAATTGTTCGGCACGCTGCCGGCGATGTCCAGGTAGGCGTACTGGTTGCCGATGGAGAAGCTGCGCGGGTTGTCGCGCGCCAGCGTCACCACCAGCTTGTCGCCGTCGCGGCGCTGGCTCAGCGTCAGCTGCGGCAGCAGCTCGGCGCGCGAGGCGCAGGCGCGGCCGCGCAGCGCCGATGCGCCGCCGGCGGTGCCGGTGAGCCTGAGATCGTGCTGCTGGACCTCGAACACCACCGCCTTGGCGCCGGCCAAGTCCAGTTTCAGTTCGCGCGCGGCGGAGTGCTCGCACTCGTCGGCCAGGGCCAGCGCGGGCGCCAGCAGCAGCGTGCACAGCAATAGGGACTTGCGCATGTCGTGGGTTCCTTGAGTGAAGGTGGGTGCCGGAGAGCCGCGACGAGCGGTCAGTTCTCGTCGCGCCAGCGGCGCAGGTAGATCGCCGCGACGATGAAGGCCACGCCGATCGCGGCGCCGACCCAGATGTCCGCGCCCTGGAAGATGCGCCAGGCATCGGTGAGGTGGATCGCGTTGGCCAGCTCGTCGGGCGAGTTGATCTGCGCGGTGCCCTGCGCGCCTTCGCTCAGCGGGCCGTACCAGGTGCCCGGGACCACGCTGAGCAGGCCGCGGTAGACCACCGTGTACCAGATCAGGTCGTGGCGGACGTTGAGCATCGGCAGGATGCCCATCATGCTCGCCATCACGCAGCCCAGGATCGGGATCAGCACCGCCCACAGGAACGGTTTGGTGCGCGCCCAGGCCGAGCAGAACATCAGCCAGCCGACGGTCGGCAGCGACCACATGATGTAGATCGGCAGACTCGCCAGCACGCCGCCGATGATGCGCAGCGGATGCGAGTGGGTGAACACCGCCGCGCTCTCGGTGACGCCGTTGACGGTCAGGGTCAGGGCGGTGACCACCCATAGCGCCAGGCCGATCAGCAGGCCGACGCCCACCGCCACCAGCGGCGCCAGCAGCAGCGCCCACGCCGCCTTGGACAGCACTGTCTGCAGGTCCGACAACGGCAGCGACTTCCAGAACAGCACGCTGCGGTCGCGGCGGTCGTCGTATAGCGAGCCCAGCGCGTAGAAGAACACCACGAAGGCCAGCACGACGCAGGCCAGGATCACCCCGGCGAGCATCATCCCGTCGCCGAACGCGCCGACGATCTGGTGGACCTTCTCCGGGCCGCCGTCGATGTTGAAGCTGTCGCCGCGATTGCCGCGGCCGGCGACGGTGCCGATCAGGGCGAGCAGGGCGTACAGCACGGTGATGATGCCGCCGGTGATGACCGGCGCCCACACGAACCCGCCGCGGTGTTCCCACAACTCGCGCTTGAGCAGCCAGCGGAAGGTGGACAGCTTGGTGATCGGCTTGGCGGAAGCGTTCATGCGTAGGTCCCCTTCATGATGGCCACGAACAGGTCGGCTAGGCCGGGACTGCGGGTTTCGCCGAGTTCGGCCAGCTGCGCCTGCGGCACGCCGTCGTACAGCAGCACGGTCTTGCCGAACGGCAGTGCGCGTTCGTCGATGGGCTTGAGCGCCCGCGCCGCCTCCACGTGCTCGGCCGGCACCAGCAGCTCGGTGTAGCGCGAGGCCATGTGCTCCATGTCGGCGCTGAGCACGATGCGGCCGTCGCGGATGAACAGCACGTCGGTGAGGATGTGCTCGATCTCCTCGACCTGGTGGGTGGTGATGACGATGGTCTTCTGCTCGTCGAAGTAGTCCTCCAGCAGGCGCTGGTAGAACTCCTTGCGGTACAGGATGTCCAGGCCCAGGGTCGGTTCGTCCAGCACCAGCAGGCGCGCGTCGATCGCCATCACCAGCGCCAGGTGCAGCTGCACGATCATGCCCTTGGACATCTCGCGCACGCGCAGCTTGGGGCTGAGCTTGGTGTTGGCCAGGAAGCGCTCGCACTTGGCCCGGTCGAAGCGCGGATGCACGCCGGCGACGAAGTCGATCGCCTCGCGCACCCGGATCCAGCGCGGCAGCACCGCCACGTCGGCGATGAAGCACACGTCGTTCATCAGGTCATCGCGTTGCTTGCGCGGGTCCATCCCCAGGACCCGCAGTTCGCCTTCGACCGAGGTCAGCCCGAGCAGGGCCTTGAGCGCGGTGGTCTTGCCGGCGCCGTTGGGGCCGATCAGGCCGACGATGCGTCCGGGCTCGATGACGAAGGAGGTGTCGGCCAGGGCCGGCTTGTGGTTGTAGGCCTTGCGCAGGGCGCGGGCGGAAACGACGGATTCGGGTGCAGCGACAGCGGCATTCATGATGTTTTCCCCGGTGGCAGCAAGTCTTCCAATGTCAGCCCCAGCCGCTGGATCCGCTCCAGCACCAGGGGCCATTCTTCGTTGAGGAAGCGGTCGCGCTCGCTGCCGCGCAGCTTCTTGGCCGCTTCCTCGGTCATGAACATGCCCAGCCCGCGGCGTTTCTCGACCAGGGCTTCGTCGGCCAGTTCCTGGTAGGCGCGCGAGACGGTGATCGGATTGAGCTGGTACTCGGCGGCGACCTGGCGCACCGAGGGCAGCGCGTCGCCGGGCTTGATGATCCCGTCCAGCATCATCGCGATCACGCGATCCTTCAGCTGGCGGTAGATGGGAGCGCCATCGCTCCATTGGATATCGCTCATGGTCAGCTCCGCGGGCGCAGCGACTGCGCGAAGGAGAAATAGGGCATCGAGAGCGACGTGCGCATCCGCCGCGCCGGGCGCGGCGGGGCGGACTCACGGCTGTCTTCCTGCGGCTCGCTGGCGCCATAATCGGGCGACCGTCCGTGGCTGCGCTCGGCGCCGACCCAGCTCACCGAAAGCAGGGCGCCGACGACCACCAGGGCCGGAAGGCTGCGCTGTAGGCGTTGGATGTTCATCGTGTCCCCTGCGTTGGATGAGTGGTGTTGTATTTAACTATAACACCGTCACACGTCATGTCAACACGATGACCGACCCAACCGATGGCCTAGTGCGCCGCGTCCCTCTCACGACCACCGAGTGCCTCCGATGAAACTGCATAAACGATTGATCGCAATGACGATGTTGGCCGCGATAGGGGTGGCCGGAAGCGCCTGGGCGGCGTCGCTGCTGGACCTGGACTACCGCCCGCTGGCCGGCAAGGACAAGGTGAACCTGAACAAGGCCTACGGCGGCAAGGTGTTGCTGGTGGTCAATACCGCCAGCAAATGCGGCTACACGCCGCAGTACGACGGCCTGGAACAGTTGCAGCAGCGCTACGCCAAGCAGGGCTTCAGCGTGCTCGGCTTCCCGTCCAACGACTTCAAGGGCCAGGAACCGGGTTCCGAGCAGCAGATCCAGGAATTCTGCACGCTGACCTACGGGGTCAAGTTCCCGATGTTCGAGAAGGTGCACGTGCTGGGCGCCGACGCCACGCCGCTGTACAGGCAGCTGACCCAGGCCACCGGCGTGGCGCCGGGGTGGAATTTCCACAAGTATCTGATCGCGCGCGACGGACGCGTGGTGGCGCAATTCCCGAGCAAGGTCACGCCGGATGATCCGGCCTTGCAGGCGGCCATCGAACGCGAACTGAAAGCGGCGCCGGCGCGGCGCTGATCGTGAATCGACATCTCCGCCGCGCGTGCGACAATGCGGCCTCACGCCAATGACGGCGTATCCAGTTCACTTCCAGGAAAGCAACGAATGAAGATGGGAATGCGCGGCGCCGCGGCGTCGTTGTTGATGGGCATGGCAGTGGCCAACGGCGCGGCCGCGCAGACGGCCGCGGGCGGCGCGGATGCCTCCAAGCAGGTGGTGCTGAGCAGCGAGAAGCAGAAGGTCAGCTATGCGATCGGCCTGGACGTGGCGCGCTCGTTCGAGCCCATCGCCCAGGACATCGACCTGGCGTCGATGCAGCGCGCCATCGAGAACGCGTTCAATGGCGGCAAGCCACTGCTGTCCGACGAGCAGACCCAGGCTACCGACGCCGCGCTGCGCACGCAGATGGCCGCGCGCAGCGGCCAGCAGGTGCCGGGCATGGCGCCGGGCAGCCAGCCGCCGCCGGTGTCCAAGCAGAACGTGGGGCTGATGCTCGGCGATCGCGCGGTCGGCCCGTCGCTGGCGCGGATCAAGGACGACCTCGACCTGCCGACGCTGTTCAGCGCGCTGCGCGCGGCCTTCGCCAAGGGCGAACTGGCGATGACCCAGGAGCAGGCCGCGGCCACGCTGCAGGCCTTCTCGGCGGCCAAGCAGGCGGAAATGACCGCCAAGCAGGCGACGCTGGGCACCGAGAACCGCAAGAAGGGCAACGACTTCCTGGCCCAGAACAAGACCCAGAAGGGCGTCGTCACCACCGCGTCAGGATTGCAGTACATGGTGTTGCGCCAGGGCAGCGGCGAGCGTCCGATGCCGACCAGCAAGGTCCGCGTGGCCTACGAAGGCAAGCTGCTGGACGGCACGGTGTTCGACAGCTCCTACCAGAAGGGCCAGCCGGTGGAGTTCGGGCTGGACCAGGTGATCCCGGGCTGGTCGGAAGGCGTGTCGCTGATGCCGGTGGGCTCCAAGTACCGGTTCTGGATTCCGTCCAACCTGGGCTATGGCCCGCAGGGCACGCCGGGCGGCCCGATCGGCCCGGACGCGACGCTTACGTTTGATGTTGAACTGTTGGGCATCCTTCAATAACCGAAAGGAGATTTCATGCGCGTAGCGATATTCGGCACCGGCTATGTCGGGCTGGTCACCGGAACCTGTCTGGCCGAAGTCGGCCATCACGTGGTCTGCGTGGACATCGACCAAGCCAAAGTGGATGGGCTCAACCAGGGCGTGGTCCCGATCTATGAGCCTGGCCTCTCGCCGATGGTCAAGGCCAATCACGCCGCACGGAGGCTGTTCTTCACCACCGACGCGGCGAGCGCCATTGCGCATGGAGATATCGTGTTCATCGCGGTGGGCACGCCGCCGGACGAGGACGGCAGCGCCGACCTGCAGTACGTGCTGGCGGTGGCGCGCACGATCGGCAAGCACATCCACGGTCCGACCGTGGTGGTGAACAAGTCCACCGTGCCGGTCGGCACCGCCGACAAGGTGCGCGCGGCGATCGCCGCCGAACTGGAAGCGCGCGGCGAGAACATCGAGTTCGACGTGGTGTCGAACCCGGAGTTCCTGAAGGAAGGCGACGCGGTCGCCGACTGCATGCGTCCCGACCGCATCGTCATCGGCTTCAGCAAGCCGGGCACGGCCGCGCGCCTGCGCCGCCTGTACGCGCCGTTCAACCGCAACCACGACCGCATCGTCGAAATGGACGTGCGTTCGGCGGAGCTGACCAAGTACGCGGCCAACGCGATGCTGGCGACCAAGATCAGTTTCATGAACGAGATCGCCAACATCGCCGAGCGCGTCGGCGCGGACGTGGAGAAGGTGCGCCAGGGCATCGGCTCGGACCCGCGCATCGGCTGGCACTTCATCTATCCGGGCGCCGGCTACGGCGGTTCGTGCTTCCCGAAGGACGTACAGGCGCTGGCGCGCACCGCGCAGCAGTACGGCCACGACCCGAAGCTGCTCGAGGCGGTGGAGGCGGTCAACGAGGCGCAGAAGGGCCACCTGTACGAACTGATCCAGCGCCACTACGACGGCAGCGAATCGATCAAGGGCAAGACCTTCGCGGTCTGGGGCCTGGCGTTCAAGCCGAACACCGACGACATGCGCGCCGCGTCCAGCCGCCGCCTGCTGGCGCAGCTGTGGGACGCCGGGGCCAAGGTGCGTGCCTACGATCCGGAGGCGACCCATGAGGCCAAGCGCATCTTCGGCGAACGCGACGACCTGAGCTTCTGCGAAGAGGCCTTCGACGCGCTGGAAGGCGCCGATGCGCTGGTCGTGGTCACCGAGTGGAAGCAGTTCCGCAGCCCCGACTTCACCCGCATGAAGGAACTGCTCGGCGACGCGGTGGTGTTCGATGGCCGCAACCTCTACGACCCGCAGGAAATCGAGGCGTTCGGCCTGGCGTACTATGGCATCGGCCGCGGGCGCTCGATCCGTGAAGCATGATTTCTCCACCCAGGATCGACTGCTGGAGAACCGGTTGATCGAGCTCGAGACGCGCCTGTCCTTCCAGGAACAGGCGTTGTCCGAACTGAGCGATGCGTTGGCCGAGGCGCGAGCCGAAGGCCAGCGCAACGCCGCGTTGCTGCGCCACCTGCTGGACGACCTGGGCAAGGTGCGCAGCACGCTGTACTCCGATCCGGCCGACGAACCGCCGCCTCCGCATTACTGATACCGAACAGATCCTGCCACGATGAGCGATACCCTCCGCGACCAGCTGCTCGGCCTGGGCTTCAAGCCCGCGCCCAAGCCCGAACGCAAAGCCCCGTCCCCGGCGTCCCACGCAGCGCGGGGCCATGCGCCGCGGGCGGGGGCGCCCGGGCAACACCGGTCGCAGCCGAACGCGGCGGCCGACGGTCGCCCGCCGCGCAATGCCGGCGCGCAGCACGCCAATGCCGGCGCCAACGCCGGCAAGCCCGGCAACGGCGGCCGCGCGCACGAGGCGCGCAAGCCGCGCGGCGCGCAGCCGCGGCCGCAGGGCAACCGCCCGCCGCGTTCGCGCGAGGACATCGACCTGGCCAAGGCCTACGCGATCCGCGCGCAGCGCGAGAAGGACGAGCGCATCGAGGCCGAGCGGCTGAAGCAGGAAGAGGCGCGCCTGCGCCGCGAGGCGCGGGCCAAGCTCGACGAACTGCTCCAGGGCAAGGCGCTGAACGACGCCGAAGCCGATATCGCGCGCCACTTTCCCTATGGCGGCAAGATCAAGCGCATCTACGTCAATGCCGACCAGCTCAAGGCGCTCAACGCCGGCGAACTGGGCGTGCTGCAGCAGAACGGGCGCTACCTGCTGGTCAGCGCGGCGCTGCTCGACGCTGCCGAGGCGATCTTCCCGGCCGCGGTGGCGCTGCGCGTGGATCCCAACGCCACGGCCGGGGAAGATCCCTACGCCGACCCCAAGTACCAGATTCCCGACGACCTGGTCTGGTAAGCGCTGATGCAGGTCCCAGGGATGGGCGCCGGAACCGGCGGTACGCCGCGGCCGGGCCATGGGCGTGCCGGTGGCGGCTATCTGCCGTACGTGGACGGACTGCGCGCGCTCGCGGTGCTGGCGGTGATCGTCTACCACCTCGATCCGTCCTGGCTGCCGGGCGGGTTCACCGGCGTGGACGTGTTCTTCGTCATTTCCGGGTTCGTGGTCAGCGCATCGCTGCAGCGCCTGCCGGCGGCCGGCAGCTGGCGCGTGTTCGTGCAGTTCTACGCGCGCCGCCTGCGGCGCATCGCCCCGGCGCTGGTCGCCTGTCTGCTGCTGACCGGCGCGCTCAGCGGCCTGTTCATTCCCGAATCGTGGTTGAGCGAGACCAGCGCCAAGACCGGGCGCATGGCCTTCGTGGGCTTGAGCAACTGGGTGCTCGCCGCGACCGGCAATGACTATTTCTCGCCCAAGGCCGAATTCAATCCATACACCCACACCTGGTCGCTGGGCGTGGAGGAACAGTTCTACCTGCTGTTTCCGCTGCTGTTCCTGGCCTGGCACCGGGGCGGTAGGGGCCGGGTCCTGTCGCTGGCGCTGGTCGCGCTGGGCTCTGCGGCGTCGCTGGGCTATGCATGGATGCGCACGCGGTCGGGCACGGAGCAGGTCGATGCGTTCTACCTGACCACCACCCGCTTCTGGCAGCTCGGCCTGGGCGTGCTGCTGTACCAGGGGCTGGAGCTGAGCGGGCGCTACGCGCCGGTACCGGTACCGGTGCCGGCGCGCGCGTGGTCGTGGCGCTCGCCGCTGATCCTGCTGGCGCTGGCGATGGTCGGCTACGGATTGTGGCGCGCGCGCCCCGGCCACTCGCCGTGGCCCGACGGGCTGTGGCCGGCCGTGGGCACGCTGGGCCTGCTGGCGCTGCTGCACGGGCCTGCGCACGGCTGGATCAAGCGCGGATTGTCACTGGCGCCGGTGGTGGCGGTGGGGCGCGTGTCGTATTCGCTGTACCTGTGGCACTGGCCGGTGTTCGTGCTGTTCCGCTGGACCGTGGGCCTGGATTCGGCGCCATCGCGCGGCGTGGCGCTGCTGCTGGTCGCGCTGCTGGCGATGGCGTCGTACCGGTTCGTGGAACTGCCCTGGCGCCATGGCCGCGCGCTGGCGCAACGCCCGCCCGGACGGGTGGTCGCCGCCGGGCTGGCGCTGGTGCTGCTGTCGGCCGGCGTGCACTCGCTGCTGGTGAAAACCCAGCGCCACTATTCGTTGAGCGTGGTCAGCCGCCATCCGCTGGATTGGTACGCCTATGCCAAGGGCCTGCGTGGCGACTATCCGAACTGCACGCTGCGTTCGAGCCAGGTGCAGGTGGAAGTCGGCAGCGCCAAGCGCTTCGAGCGCGGCGAATGCGACCTGCGCAACCGAGACGGCGGACAGCTGTTCGTGGCCGGCGATTCGCACGCGCTGGCCTACAACGAACTGTTGCGCCGCTTCGCCGTGGAGAGCGGCGTCAGCGTGCGCCTGTACGGTGCCGGGGGCTGCGCGATCGCCGGCATGCAGGCCTGGCAGGCGCAAAATCCCGGCTGCCAAGCCTATCACCGAAGCAGCCTGGCCGACGTATCGGCGCATGCGCAGCCGGGCGACGTGCTGTTCCTGCCGGCGTTGCGGCTGCCGCGCCTGGCCGAGCAGACCGAGCTGTTCGACGAACCGGCGCTGATGGCCAGCCAGTACAGCGAGCAGGAGCGCGCGGTGCGCGCCGCGACCGAGGAGGCCACGGTCGAGCTGCTGCGGCCGCTGGCGCTGCGCGGCGTGCGCATCGTGTTCGAGGCGCCGAAACCGCTGTTGCGCGCGCCGCCGTACCGCTGCGCGGACTGGTTCAATCGCCGCAACGCGATCTGCGCGCGCGGCATGGTCACCGAACGCAGGTTCATGGAGCGCTACCGCGCACCGGTGCTGCAGAGCCTGCAGCGCATCGCCGCGCGGCTGCCGCACGCGTCGGTGTGGGACCCGCTGCCGAGCCTGTGCGACGCCGCTGCCTGCGCGGCGATGCGCGACGGACGTCCGCTGTTCTTCGACGCCGATCACCTCAGCGGCTACGGCAACCGGGTACTGCTGCCTGGCTTCTCGGCGCACCTGCGCGCGGTGGTGGCGCCGCCTTCGGCGCGCTGATCCCGCGCTTGTTCATTCGGTCGATCCGGAAACCATCGAGATGACTGCATCGCCTTCGTGCCGTTCGGGTTCCGCTTACGGCGCCGTTGCGCCCGCCAGCCGACACGGGCCGCATCGGCTGCGCGCCGGCGCAGCGGCGCTGGCCTTGTGCGCCGGCCTGGGTGCCGGCCCTGCCGCGCACGCCGACGACGCGCCCGCATTCGAGCGTCCCGGCATCGGCTTCGCCTCCTCGACGCTGCCGGCCGGCAGTGCGGCGTGGGAGCAGGGGCTGCCCGACATCAGCTACGACCGCAGCGGCGGCGTGCGCAGCCGCGAGTACGTGGCTGCCAGCCTGCTGCGGATCGCGCTGGCCGAACGCATGGAGCTGCAGCTGGGCGTGGACGGCCAGGTGTGGCAACGGCAACGAGGCGCGGGCGTCGACCGCCGCGGCCATGGCGGCGGCGATGCCAGCGTCGGCATGAAATGGGCGTTGCCGAGCGCGCGCGAGGATTTCTCCTGGGCCTTGCTGGGAACCGCCCGGGTGCCGGCCGGGCGCGCGCCATACGGCGACGCCGGCCGCCGCTACGACCTGGGCGTGAGCGCCGGCTGGGACCTGGACGGCGGCCGCGGCGCGGCGCTGTACGCCAACCTCAGCGACGCCGATCACGGCCATGGCTGGACCGTGTCGCCGAGCTACACCTTCTACGCGCAGGGCGGGCTCAGCGCCTATGCCGAAGCCGGCATCGGCGGCGGCGAGGACGAGATGTGCGCGCTCGGCACCGGGCTGACCTGGCTGCTCGGCGGGCGCATGCAGCTGGACCTGTCGGTGCTGCGCGGACTGTCCTCGCGCACGCCGGATTGGCAGGGCGGCTTCGGTGTGTCGTTCTGGTTTCATTGAGCGCCTGGGGCGCGCCGCGCCCTGGCGGCCGGCAGTTCGTCAGCGCTGCCGCCAAAGGTGAATTGCAGACGCTCGCGTTCTGCCCGTTGTATTCCTGCTTCAGCGGTACCGCCCAGCTGATCGAGATCGGCGCAACCGACGCGCCATCAGGTCAGCAGCGGCAGCTTGCGGTCACTCGCTGGCGGCGGCGATGCCGTTGCCGGGCGGCAGGACCTCCGGGACGTGCTGGTCGAACTGCGCCAGCACCTCCTCGAACCCGTAGCGCGGCCGCCAATCCAGCGCCTGCATCGCCCGCTCGGCGACGTAGACGCGGTCGATCCGCGTCGGCAGCAGCCAGCCGCGGCGCCGGAATTCGCCGACCAGCAGCGGCGCGCGCTGCCGCAGCAACGCCTGCGGTTCGCGGTGCAGCGCCGGGCAATCCTCGCGCAGAAACGGGGTGGCGCCGGAGATCACGAACGTGGCCTCGGCCGGTCCGGCATGCAGCAGCGCCGCGGCGTGCGCTTCGGCGACGTCGCGCGCATCGATGCCGCGATGCAGGCGGAACACCGCCATCACGTCGGCCGGTTCGGGGAAGCAGCGCGACATGCGCAGGATGCGCACGCTCGGCCCGCCCTGGACGGCGGCCTCGCGCAGCAGCGCTTCGGCTTCCAGCTTGGTGTGGTGGTAGATGGTCTGCGGCTGCGGCGGCAGCGCTTCGTCGACCCAGGCGGCGCCGTCGGCGGGGCTGGCGGCGCTGCCGTACAGCGCGGTGGTGCTGGTGAAGACGATCCGGCGCACGCCGCAGGCGGTCGCCGCGTCGAGCACGCGGCGGGTGCCGTCGACGTTGATCTGGCGGAACCTGGCGGCCGACACGTAGGGCACGTGCGGCGCATGCAGCGCCGCGGCATGGACCACCGCGTCGGCGTCCTGCATCGCGCGCCGCAACAGCCCGACGTCGGCCAGGTCGCCGACCCAGGCGGTGGTGGAGGAGGGCGCGATGTCGAAGCCGCTGACCCCGTATTGCCGCGACAGGCGGATATGGATCGCGCGGCCGACGCGGCCGGCGCTGCCGGTGACCAGGATCCTCATGCGCGACGTTTCGATGTCATGGGGAGATGGTCCGGCGAGGCGCAGCGGTGTCAGGGCGGCAAGGATAGCGCCGAAGCCGCGGCGCGGCTTGGCCGCGTGTGGCGGCATCGCGCCGGCCGGCGATGTGTGGCGGCGGGCCGGCGTCGCACCGGCGGCGGCCGCGGAGCAGCGCGCGGGAGGCGTCCGGGCCGGCACGCGGAGGCAGGCGGCCACGCGCGGCGTTAACAGGCCCCAGTCATTCCGGGTCGTAGTCCAGGTTGGACGCCAGCCAGCGTTCGGCCTGCAGCAACGGCACGCCCTTGCGCCGCGCGTAGTCGGCGACCTGTTCCTTGGTCAGCCGCCCGACCACGAAGTACTGGCTCTGCGGATGGCTGAAGTAGTAGCCCGACACCGCGGCGGTGGGCAGCATCGCGAAGCTCTCGGTCAGCGTCATGCCGGCGTTGCGGCCGGCGTCGAGCAGCGCGAACAACGTCTGCTTCTCGCTGTGCTCGGGACAGGCCGGGTAGCCGGGGGCAGGGCGAATGCCGCGGTACTTCTCGGCGATCAGCGCCTCGTTGTCCAGCGCCTCGTCGTCGACATAGCCCCAGAACTCGCGACGCACGCGCTGGTGCAGGCGTTCGGCCAGCGCCTCGGCCAGGCGGTCGGCCAGCGCCTTGAGCAGGATCGCGTTGTAGTCGTCGTGCGCGGCCTCGAAACGCGCCACGTGCGGCTCGATGCCGATGCCGGCGGTGACCGCGAACGCGCCGATCCAGTCCTGCTTGCCCGAGGCCTTCGGCGCGATGAAGTCGGCCAGGCAGAAGTCCGGGCGCTCGATGGGCTTGTCGACTTGTTGGCGCAGGAAGTGGAGGAGGTGGCGGGACTCGGGACTCGGGACTCGGGACTCGACAGAAGCATCCGCAGCGGTTTCGGCGGTCAAGACCGGCGCTTCCGAGTCCCGGGTCCCGAGTCCCGAGTCCCGCCCCAGCACCACCTCCACATCATCACCGACGCTGTTCGCCGGCCACAGCCCGAACACCGCCCTGGCGGTCAGCCATTTCTCGTCGACGATGCGCTTGAGCATCGCCCGCGCGTCGCGGTACAGCTCGCTGGCCTGGCTGCCGACCACCGCGTCGCTGAGGATCGCCGGGAACCTGCCGGCCAGCTCCCAGGCCTGGAAGAACGGGGTCCAGTCGATCAGCTCGATCAGTTCGGGCAGCGGGTAGTCGTCGAACACGTGCAGGCCGGGCTGCTTCGGCGCCGGCGGCGTATAGCGGTCCCAGCCGCCGTCGAAGCGCTGCGCGCGCGCCTTCTCCAGCGACACCAGGCGCTTGGCGTCGCCACGGTTCCTGTGGCGCTGGCGGATCTCGGCGTAGTCGGCGTCGTTGGCGGCCACGAACGCGGCGCGCAGGTCCTTGGAGATCAGCGACTGCGCCACGCCGACCGCGCGCGAGGCGTCCTTCACCCACACCGTGGGCGCGGCGTAGTGCGGGTCGATCTTCAGCGCGGTGTGCGCGCGCGAGGTGGTGGCGCCGCCGATCAGCAGCGGCAGCGAGAAGCCCTGGCGCTGCATCTCGCGGGCGACATGGCTCATCTCCTCCAGCGACGGGGTGATCAGCCCGGACAGGCCGATGATGTCGGCGTTCTCGGCGCGGGCGCGGTCGAGAATGGTCTGGGTGGGCACCATCACGCCGAGGTCGACCACGTCGAAGTTGTTGCAGGCCAGGACCACGCCGACGATGTTCTTGCCGATGTCGTGCACGTCGCCCTTGACCGTGGCCATGATGATCTTGCCGTTGGATTTGCCGGTGTCGCCGGTGCGCAGCTTCTCGGCCTCGATGTACGGCAGCAGGTAGGCCACCGCCTTCTTCATCACCCGCGCCGACTTCACCACCTGCGGCAGGAACATCTTGCCGGCGCCGAACAGGTCGCCGACCACGTTCATGCCGTCCATCAGCGGGCCTTCGATCACGTCGAGCGGGCGCGCGGACAGCTGCCGCGCCTCCTCGGTGTCGGTCTCCACGAAGGCGTCGATGCCGTGCACCAGCGCATGCGCCAGGCGCGCGCGCACCGGCTTGTCGCGCCAGGCCAGGTCCTCCACGCCGCTCTGGCCCTTCTTGCCCTTGTAACGCTCGGCGATCTCCAGCAGGCGTTCGGTGCCGTCGCGGCGGCGGTTCAGCACCACGTCCTCGACCCGCTGGCGCAGGTCCGGGTCCAGGTCGTCGTAGATCGGCATGCCGCCGGCGTTGACGATGCCCATGTCCATGCCGGCGGCGATCGCGTGGTACAGGAACACCGAATGGATCGCCTGGCGCACGGTCTCGTTGCCGCGGAAGGAGAACGACACGTTGGACACGCCGCCGGACACGTGGCAGTGCGGCAGCGTCTTGCGGATGATGCGGGTGGCCTCGATGAAGTCCACCGCGTAGTTGTCGTGCTCCTCGATGCCGGTGGCGATGGCGAAGATGTTCGGGTCGAAGATGATGTCTTCCGGCGGGAAGCCGACCTGCTCGGTGAGGATCCGGTAGGCGCGGGTGCAGATCTCCACCTTGCGCGCGCAGGTGTCGGCCTGGCCCTGCTCGTCGAACGCCATCACCACCGCGGCGGCGCCGTAGCGCAGCACCTTGCGCGCGTGCTCGACGAACACCGCTTCGCCTTCCTTGAGCGAGATCGAGTTGACCACGCTCTTGCCCTGCAGGCACTTGAGCCCGGCCTCGATCACGCTCCACTTGGAGGAGTCGACCATGATCGGGATGCGCGCGATGTCCGGCTCGGACATGATCAGGTTGAGAAAGCGGGTCATCGCCTTCTCCGAGTCGATCAGGCCCTCGTCCATGTTGACGTCGAGGATCTGCGCGCCGCTGGCCACCTGCTGCCGCGCCACTTCCACCGCTTCCTCGTAGCGCTCTTCCTTGACCAGCTTGCGGAACTGCGCGCTGCCGGTGACGTTGGTGCGCTCGCCGACGTTGACGAACAGCAGGTCGGGGGTGAGCAGCAACGGCTCCAGGCCGGACAGGCGGGTGATGCGGACGGGGGACATGGGCTCGGCTTTCCAGGGTCGTTTGCGTGAACTAACTCAACGTGCAGCGCGGCGCGTGCAGCGGGTGGGACGGCCTCAGGCCGCCTGCGCCTGTGCGGCCAGCGGCTGCCGCGGCGCGATGCCGCGCACCGCCTCGGCGATGGCGCGGATGTGCGCCGGGGTGGTGCCGCAGCAACCGCCGACCAGGTTCAACAGGCCCGACTCGGCGAACTCGCGCAGCGTCGCGGCCATTTCCTCGGGCGTCTCGTCGTACTCGCCGAACGCGTTGGGCAGGCCGGCGTTGGGGTGCGCGCTGACGTAGCCGTCGGCGATCCGCGCCAGGGTCTCCACGTGCGGGCGCAGCTCCTTGGCGCCGAGCGCGCAGTTCAGCCCCACCGACAGCGGCCGGCCATGCGCGACCGAGGCGTAGAACGCCTCGGCGGTCTGTCCGGACAGGGTGCGCCCGGAGGCGTCGGTGATGGTGCCGGAGATCATCACCGGCAGCCGCCCGCCGCGCGTCTCGAACACTTCCTCGACCGCGTACAGCGCGGCCTTGGCGTTGAGGGTGTCGAAGATGGTCTCGACCATCAGCGTGTCGGCGCCGCCGTCGATCAGGCCTTCGACCGCCTCGCGGTAGGTCTGCCGCAGTTCGTCGAAGCTGGTGTTGCGGAAGCCCGGATCGTTGACGTCGGGGCTGATCGAGGCGGTCCGGCTGGTCGGGCCGAGCACGCCGATCACGAAGCGCGGCTTGTCCGGGGTGAGCGCTTCGACCGCGTCGCAGCACTCGCGTGCGACACGCGCGCCGGCCTTGTTCAGCTCGTAGACCAGGTGCTCGAGGTGGTAGTCGGCCTGGCTGACCGAGGTGGCGTTGAAGGTGTTGGTCTCGAGCAGGTCGGCGCCGGCGTCCAGGTAGGCGCGGTGGATGCCGGCGATCACCTCCGGGCGCGACAGCAGCAGCAGGTCGTTGTTGCCCTTCAGGTCGTGGCCCTGCGGCGCGTGGTCGCAGCCGGGGCCGTGCACGTGCGCGCTGTCGTAGCCGGCGGCGAAGCGCTCGCCGCGGTAGTCGGCCTCCTGCAGGTCGTGGCGCTGGATCATCGTGCCCATCGCGCCATCGATGATCAGGATGCGCTCGGACAGGGCCTGCAGGAGTTTTTCGGCGCGTTGCGGGTGCAGCCAGGGCGTCGGGACCGGGGACCGGGGACCGGGGACCGGAGGGGTGTAGGGGACGCTCATGCCGTTGCTCCTGTTTTTGCCTGTGCGGGTCCCGGGTCCCCGGTCCCCGGTCCCGGCTTCACTGCGATCATCGAGATCACCTCGAAATGCGGCGGGCGCTTCTCGCGGGTGACCGTATCCAGGCTGGACACCGCCATCCCGGTCTTCTCGACGAACCTGCGCAGTTCCTTGGAGGAAAAGCCCAGGTTGACGTGGCCGTAGGCCTGCACCGCGGCCTTGTGCTCGTGCCGGGCCAGGCTGCACAGCAGCAGGCGGCCGCCCGGACGCAGTACGCGCGCCGACTCGGCCACTGCCTGCGCCGGCTTGGACGCGTAGGTCAGCGCATGCATCATCACCACCAGGTCGAAGCTGGCGTCGGCGAACGGCAGCGCGTGCATGTCGCCTTCGCGCACTTCCACGTTGCCCAGCCGGCGCAGGCGCTCGCTGGCCGCGGCGACCACCCGCGCGCTGGTGTCGATGCACACGTAGCGGCGCGCGTGCGGAGCCACCAGCTCGGCCAGCACGCCGTCGCCGGAGGCGATGTCGAGCACGTCGCCGGTCTCCAGCAGCGGCAGCGCGGTGCGCGCCAGCGCTTCCCAGGTGCGGCCGGGCGAGTAGTGGCGTTCCATGTCGCCGGCCACCGAGTCGGCCCAGTTCTGGTCGGCGGCGCGGTTGGCCAGCACCGCGGCCACGCGCTCGGCGTCCTGGCGCAGCAGCGGATCGTCGCTGCCGGTGCTCAGCGCCAGCCACAGCGCGCGCTGCGCCGGGTCGAGCAGGGCCTCGTCGAAGCGGTAGTAGGCCGACACGCCGGCGCGGCGGTCGCGCACCAGCCCGGCTTCCTTGAGCTTGGCCAGGTGCGTGGACACCCGCGGCTGCGCCAGCCGGGTGATCGCCGACAGCTCGGCCACGGTCAGTTCTTCCTGCTCCAGCAAGGCCAGCAGGCGGACGCGGGTGGCGTCGGCGAACACCTTCAGCCGCGTCGACCAGTCCTCCAGATCCATAATATCTTCCTATCGCGATATAGAGATATTGTCTGCCGACGGGTCGGTGCGGTCAAGTCGCGCACACGCGGGCGTATGGTCGGCTCGCTACAATGGCGGACCAATCTGCCCGGGAGGGGTTCTACGTGGATTTCAGCTTTACTGAAGAGCAATTGATGATCCAGGAGGTGGCGCGGCGCATCGCCCAGGAACGGATCGCGCCCAGCGCCGAGGAGCACGACCGCAGCGGCGAGTTCCCGCTGGAGAACATCCGCCTGCTCGGCGAGAACGGCCTGATGGGCATCGAGGTGCCCGAGGAGTACGGCGGCGCCGGCATGGACCCGGTGTCCTGCGTGCTGGCCATGGTCGAGATCGCCGCCGGCGACGCCGCCCATTCGACCATCATGTCGGTCAACAACTCGCTGTTCTGCGCCGGCATCCTCAAGCACGGCAGCGAGGCGCAGAAGCAGAAGTACGTGCGCGCGATCGCCGACGGCAGCCACATCGGCGCGTTCGCGCTGACCGAGCCGCAGTCCGGTTCCGACGCCACCGCGATGCGCTGCCGCGCGGTCGCGCAGGACGACGGCAGCTTCGTGATCAACGGCAAGAAGAGCTGGATCACCTCCGGCCCGGTGGCCAAGTACATCGTGCTGTACGCGATGAGCGAGCCGGAGCAGGGCTCGCGCGGCGTCACCGCGTTCGTGGTGGATACCGACAAGCCCGGCTTCCATCGCGGCAAGACCGAGCCCAAGCTCGGCATCCGCGCCTCGGCCACCTGCGAGATCGAGTTCCAGGACTACGTGGCGACCCCGGACGAGGTGCTGGGCAAGCCGGGCGAGGGCTTCAAGATCGCGATGAGCGTGCTCGACGCCGGGCGCATCGGCATCGCCTCGCAGGCCATCGGCATCGCCCGCGCCGCCTACCAGGCCACGCTGGACTACGTGAAGGAGCGCAAGGCATTCGGGTCGCCGATCGGCGCGTTCCAGATGACCCAGGCCAAGATCGCCGACATGAAGTGCAAGCTCGACGCGTCGCTGCTGCTGACGCTGCGCGCGGCGTGGCTGAAGGGACAGGGCCAGCGCTTCACCACCGAGGCGTCGGTGGCCAAGCTGACCGCCTCGGAGGCGGCGATGTGGATCACCCACCAGGCGGTGCAGATCCACGGCGGCATGGGCTACTCGAAGGAGATGCCGCTGGAGCGCTACTTCCGCGACGCCAAGATCACCGAGATCTACGAGGGCACGTCTGAGATCCAGCGGTTGGTGATTGCGCGGAATGAGACGGGCTTGCGGTGAGGTTGTCGGGACCCGGGACCCGGGACTCGGGACTCGGGACTCGGGACTCGGGACTCGAAAAGCCTAAGGGCTGAAAACAAAAAAGCGGCCAGATCGGCCGCTTTTTTGTTGCTTTCAGTTCGACCGCTCGTAGCAGTTCAGCGTCCTGACTCGAGTCCCGAGTCCCGGGTCCCGAGTCCCGAGCTCCTCACCGATCAGGCTGGTTCCGCGTCTGCCCTTCCTGCTGGATCGCCATGTACTCCTTCGACGGCTCGTCGAGCTTGTCGCCGAGCATGCGCCGCACCACCACGAAGAACAGCGGGATGAACAGCACGCCGAGCACGGTGGCGAACACCATGCCGCCGATCACGCCGGTGCCGATGGAATGGCGCGCGTTGGCGCCGGCGCCGGTGGAGATCGCCATCGGCAGCACGCCGAGGATGAACGCGAACGAGGTCATCAGGATCGGGCGGAAGCGCAGGTGCGCCGCCTCGGTGGCCGCCTCGCGCAGGGTCTTGCCCGCCGCGCGTTGCTCCACCGCGAACTCCACGATCAGGATCGCGTTCTTCGCCGCCAGGCCGATCACCGTGATCAGGCCGATCTTGAAGTAGATGTCGTTGGGCAGCCCGCGCAGCAGCGAGAAGGTGATCGCGCCGAGCACGCCGATCGGCACCACCAGCAGCACCGACACCGGGATCGACCAGCTTTCGTACAGCGCGGCAAGGCACAGGAACACCACCACGATCGACAGCACCAGCAGCAGCGTGGCGGTGTTGCCGGCGATGATCTCCTGGTACGACATGCCGCTCCAGTCGAAGCCGAAGCCCGGCGGCAGGTCGTTATTGACGATCTCCTCCATCGCGCTCATCGCCTGGCCGGAACTGCCGCCCGGGGCCGGGTTGCCGACCACGTTGACCGCCGAATAGCCGTTGTAGCGGCTCAGCGACGGCGAGCTGTAGATCCAGTCCGACTTCACCACCGTGCTCAGCGGGATCATCTGCGGCAGGCCGTTGCTGTCGGTGGCGCTGCTGCTGGGCACGTAGAAGTTGCGCAGCGACTCCGGGCCGGTGCGGTACGGCGCGTCGGCCTGCAGGTTGACGCGCTTGATGCGGCCTTCGTAGAAGAAGTCGTTGACGTACACCGGCGCCAGCATCATCTGGATCGACTGGTAGATGTCGCTGACCGACAGGCCCATCGACTGCGCCTGCACGCGGTCCACGCTCAGCTGCAGCTGCGGCGCGTTCTCCAGACCGTTGGGGCGCACGCCGGCCAGGGCGTCCTGGCGCTCGGCGGCCTTGCCGAGCAGGATGTTGCGCGCCTGCAGCAAGGCCTCTTCGCCGGCGCCGGTACGGTCCTGCAGCCACATGTCGAAGCCGCCGAACTGGCCCAGGCCCTGCACCGTGGGCAGGTTGACCACGAAGATCTGCGCGCCCTTGATGCCGTAGAAGGCACCGTTGAGCTGGCCGATCAGGTCCGCGGCGGTGACGTCGCGATCGGCCCACGGCTTGAGCCGGATGAAGCCCATGCCGACGTTCTCGCCGCGGCCCAGGAAGCTGAAGCCGGCGATCTGCAGCATGCCTTCCACCGCGTCCTGCTGTTCGATGATGCCGCGCATCTGCGCGAACACCTCGTTGGTGCGCGCCTTGGTCGCGCCGGGCGGCAACTGCACGATCGCCAGCGCGAAGCCCTGGTCCTCCTCGGGCAGGAAGCTGCCGGGCATGCGCGTGAACAGGAACCCGCACAGCACCACCAGGATCGCGAACAGCGCCATCCAGCGCGGCGCGCGGCGGATGGTGCCGCCGACCGCGCCGACGTAGCGGTGCGCCAGCTTGTCGTAGTACTTGTTGAAGGTGCGGTAGATCCAGTTCGGATTGTCGTTGTGGGTCGGCTTCAGGAACGCCGCGCACAGCGCCGGGGTGAAGCTCAGCGCCAGGAACGCCGAGAAGCCCATCGACATGGCGATGGTGATCGCGAACTGCTTGTAGATCGCGCCGGCGGCGCCGGGCTGCATCGCGCTGGGGATGAACACCGCCGCCAGCACCACGGTGATCGCCACCACCGCGCCGGTGATCTGGGTCATCGCCTTCTGCGTGGCCGCCTTCGGCGCCAGATGCTCCTCGGACATGATGCGTTCGACGTTCTCGATCACCACGATCGCGTCGTCGACCACGATGCCGATCGCCAGCACCATCGCGAACAGGGTCAGCTGGTTGATGGTGAAGCCGATCAGCCACATGCCCAGGAAGGTGCCCAGCAGCGCCACCGGGATCACCAGGGTGGGGATGATGGTGGCGCGGAAGTTCTGCAGGAACACCAGCATCACCAGGAACACCAGCACGATCGCCTCGATCAGGGTCTTGACCACTTCCTCGATCGAGATCCGCACGAAGGTGGTGCTCTCGTACGGGGTGAACCAGCTCACGCCCTGCGGGAAGCTGGGCTGCAGCTCGTCCATCTTGGCCTTGACCGCCTCGGACACGCTCAGCGCGTTGGCGCCGGGCAGCAGCTGGATCGCGAACGCGCCGGTGGGCTTGCCGTTGTACTGGGTGTCGAAGCCGAAGCTGGTCGGGCCGAACGCCACCCGCGCCACGTCCTTCAGCCGCACCACGGTGCCGTTGCTGTCCGCGCGCAGGATGATGTTCTCGAACTGGTCGGGCGAACTGAAGCGGCCTTCGGCCGAGACCGTGGCGGTGAACGACTGCCCGGTCGGGGCCGGATCCGAACCGATCGAGCCGGCCGCGAACTGCACGTTCTGCGCGCTGATCGCGTTGTACACGTCCGCCGCGGACATGTGGTAGCCCTGCAGCTTCTCGGGGTTGAGCCAGATGTCCATCGCGTATTCGGCGCCGAACTGCTGGGTGCTGCCGACGCCGGGCACGCGCGAGATCTGCTCGAGCACGCGCGAGCCGACGATGTCGTTGAGCGCGTCGCGGTTGACCGACGGGTTTTCCGAGCGCAGCGCGAGCACGGCCAGGAAGCCGGCGTTGGCCTTGGCCACCACCACGCCCTGCGCGGTCACTTCCGACGGCAGGCGCGGCGTGGCCAGCGATACCTTGTTCTGCACCTGCACCTGTGCGATGTCGGCGTTGGTGCCGGTCTCGAAGGTCAGGGTGATGGTGGCGGTGCCGCTGGAGGACGACGACGAGTTGAAGTACAGCAGGTGATCGATACCGGTCAGCTGCTGCTCGATCACCTGGGTGACCGCGCGTTCGGTGGTGCTGGCGCTGGCGCCGGGGTAGGTCGCGGTGACGGTGACCTGCGGGGGCGCGATCGAGGGATAGGACTCGACGCCGAGGTTGAGGATGGCGATCACGCCGCTGAGCGAGATCAGGATCGCCACCACCCAGGCGAAGACCGGGTGTTCGATGAAGAACTTAGGCATGGCGGGGGTCCGTTACTGCTGCTCGGGCTTGGAATCGGCCGCGGCGGCCGGCGTGTCGCCGCCCGCTGCGTCCTGCGGTTGGCCGCCGGCCTTGGCCTGCGGCGCGGCGCCGGCGGCGCCCTGACCCTGCGGTGCGGCCGTGCCCTGGCCCGGTGCGCCCGGCGTCCACGGCGTGGCCTTGGCCGGCGCGCCTTCCTTGGCCTTCTGCAGGCCGCTGACGATGATCTGGTCGCCGGCCTGCAGGCCGGAGGTGATGATCCACTTGCCCTCCTGCTGGCCGACGGTGACCACGTTCTTGCGCGCCACCTTGCCGTCCTTGCCGACCACCAGCGCGTAGGCGCCGTTTGCGTCGCGCAGGATCGCCTCCTGCGGGATCAGGTAGGCGTTGTTGCGCTGGCCCAGGTTGGCGACGAAGCTCACGAACGCGCCGGGCAGCAGCACCCGGTCCGGGTTCGGCAGCAGCGCGCGCAGGGTCACCGAGCCGGTGCTCGGGTCGACCGCGGTGTCGGAGAAGTCCAGGGTACCGGGCTGGGCGTAGGTGCTGCCGTCGCCGAGCTTGACCTGTACGGTCGACTTGCCTTCGTCGTTCAGCGCCACATTGCCCTGCGCCTGCGCCTGGCGCAGCTGCGCCAGCTCGTCGGAGCTCATCGAGAAGTTGACGTACAGCGGGTCGAGCTGGTCGATCGTGGTCAGCAGGGTGGTGTCGCCCTGGCCGACCAGTGCGCCCTCGGTGACCTGCTGCTTGCCGGCGCGGCCGGCGATCGGCGCGGTGACCGTGGCGTAGCCCAGGTTGATGCGCGCGGTTTCCACCGCGGCGCGGGCCTGCTGCACCGACGCGGCCGAGGTGCGCTCGGTGGCCTCGGCGGCATCCAGGTCGGACTTGGACACGTAGGACTGCGGCGCCAGGCTGCGCGCGCGGCTGGCAGTGACCTTGGCGTTGGCGTAGGTCGCCTCGGCCGATGCCAGCTGGCCCTGCGCCGAGGCCAGCGACGCGCGCAGCGGCGCCGGATCGATCTGGAACAGCGGCTGGCCTTCCTTGACATCGGTGCCTTCGGTGTACAGGCGCTTTTCCAGCACGCCGGCCACGCGCGCGCGCACGTCGGCGCTGCGGTACGCGGACAGGCGGCCGACCAGCTCGCGCTGCAGCGGCAGCGATTGCGGCTTGGCTTCCAGCACGCCCACCTCCGGCGGCGGCATGGCCTGCTGTTCCTGTTTCTTGCAGGACGCCAACACCACCAAGACGGCGCAGGCCAGGGCGAGGGAACGCAGCGGGGAGGTCATCGGGTGGTACTCCGGTCTTGGTGTGTAGACAAAAGGGGTGGGGCCGGCGCGAAGGCGCGCAGAAAGCTGTCGACCGCGAACTCGGCCCAGGCGCGGCGCGCGTCGGCGTCGCGGCGATGGGGGGCGAGGAAGCGCTGCCGCTCCAGATCCATTCCGACGATCATGCCCAGCAGCAACTCGGCCATGAAGTGCGGATCGTCATGCCTGAGCTGGCCGTGCGCGATCGCCGCCTGCAGCCAGTCGCTCAGCCGCTGCATCAGGCCGTCGATGCCGTCGCGGTACAGCGCGCGCACCTCCTCGGGGAAGCGCGGCGCCTCGGCGGCGACCAGCTGCAGGGTCGGCAGCACGTGCGGTTCGGCCAGCCGCTCCATGTGCTCGCAGGCGAAGCGCAGCAGGTCGCTGCGCACATCGCCGCCCGGCGCGCCCAGGTGCGCGGTGGTCAGGTCCAGGTGCTCCTGCAGCACCCGCTGCAGCAGTTCCTGCTTGCTGCGGTAGCGGCTGTACAGGGTCTGCTTGGAGCAGCCGGCGCGCGAGGCGACCGCATCCATGCTCAGGCGCATGCCCACCTCCGCCATCAGTTCGCGCACGGCGGCATACACGCGCTTGTCGCGCGCCCGGCGCAGGCAGGCGGTGGTGGGGGAGGCGGCCATTGGAGGTGGACTATACCGTCCAGTTTAGAATTAAAACAGCCTTGACAGCGCACCGGCGTTGGTCGCACACGACGCTAGCGTGCGAACGATGCGGTTGACGCTGCGGCTGAAGTTACGGCTGCGTGACGTCGCGCTTGGAACGGCGGCCTGCGTGGTTCGATCATCGGTTTGCGCCATGCAGCAAGGTAGTTGCATCCGTCGCCGGTACAATTCTCGCTTTCCCAACGAGCATCGTTGTTGCTCCCTGTCATGAAACCCAAACCAGACGCCCGTACCCGCACCTCGTCGGCCAAGTCCTCGGCCAAGCCTTCCGTCAAGTCCGCTCCCAAGACCGTCTCCAAGCCTGCCGCGGCCGCCGCCGCGCCGAAGCCGCGCGCGCCACGCAAGGCCGCTGCCGCGCCGGCGCCGAACATGGCCGCCGTGCCCGCGGCTGCGGGTTTCACCCTGGGGCCGGTGTACGCAGCGCTGCGCAAGCGCTATCCGGCCGCGCGCCAGGCCGAGGCGCAGGCCTTCGCCGCCGAGTTCTACAGGCGCATGGAGGACGACGAGTTCCCCCATCACAGCGTGGACGAATGGGCGGCGCTGGCGGCCGGGATGCTGGAATTCGCGCGCCAGCGCAAGCCGGGCGCGGCCAACGTACGGATCTTCAATCCCACGCTCAAGCGCGACGGTTGGGAGTCGTCGCATACGGTGCTGCAGATCGTCAACGACGACATGCCGTTCCTGGTCGACTCGGTGAGCATGGCGCTGTCGGACCTGGGCATCGGCGTGCACGTGCTCGGCCATCCGGTGCTGCGCATGAGCCGCGACAAGAGCGGCAAGCTCACCGCGGTGGGCGAGGGCAAGCCCGAATCGCTGATGCTGCTGGAGATCGACCGGCAGCCGCCGGAAGACATGCCCACGGTGGATGCGGCGATCCAGCGCATCCTCGGCGAGGTGCGCAACATCGTGCGCGACTGGGGCGCGATGCGCGAAAAGATGCTGATGCTGGCCGACGACCTGACCACCCGGCGCCTGCCGGTGGACGACAGCGGCAGGCGCGAGGCGCAGGAATTCCTGCGCTGGGCCGCGGCCGACCACTTCACCCTGTTCGGCTACCGCGAATACCGCGTGGAGAAGCAGGGCGGCGAAGACGTGCTGGCGCCGCTGGAGGACAGCGGCCTGGGCCTGCTGCGCGGCCGCGACAAGTCGCCGGCGCGTCCGGTGCGTACGCTGGCCGCGCACGGCCTGAGCGAGTCCGGGTTGAAGGAAGCGCTGATCCTGACCAAGACTAACGCGCGCTCGCGCGTGCACCGCACCGGCTACATGGACTACATCGGCGTGCTGGAATTCGACGCCAAGGGCCGCATCATCGCCGAGCAGCGCTTCCTCGGCCTGTTCACCTCCAGCGCCTACAACCGCCGGCCGTGGGAGATCCCGCTGGTGCGCGAGCGCTACGACTACGTGATGCGCAAGTCCGGGCTCACGCCGAGCAGCCACAGCGGCAAGGCGCTGCGGCATATCCTGGAGACGCTGCCGCGCGAGGAGCTGTTCCAGTCCAACGAGGAGGAGCTGTACCGCACCGCGATGGGCATCCTCGGCCTGCAGGAGCGGGTGCGCAGTCGCCTGTTCCTGCGCCGCGACAAGTACAGCCGCTTCATCTCGGCGCTGGTCTACATCCCGCGCGAACGCTTCAACACCGACGTGCGCCTGCGCATCGAGGCGTTGCTGAAGGACGCCCTGCACGGCGAGTACATCGACAGCAGCGTGGTGCTCGGCGAATCGCCGCTGGCGCAGCTGCACCTGATCGTACGGCCCAAGGCCGGCGAGGCGCTGGAGTTCGACACCACCGAACTGGAGGCCAAGCTGGCGCACCTGCTGCGCAACTGGCAGGACGACCTGCGCGAAGCGCTGGTCGCCCGCCACGGCGAACGCGACGGGTTGCGCCTGGCGGCCAGCTACGGCCGCGCGCTGCCGGCCGGCTACATCGAGGAGTCCACCGCGCAGATCGCCGCCAGCGACGTGGAGCACCTGGCCGCGCTGCGCGGTCCGGAGGACCTGCATCTGAGCCTGCAGTCGCTGCGCCGCGACGGCGAGGACAGCCTGCGCCTGAAGCTGTACCGCCAGCTCGACGACATCCCGCTGTCCGACGTGCTGCCGATGATGGAGAACCTCGGCCTGCGGGTGATCTCCGAGCGCCCGTACCGGCTCACCGTCGACGGCACGCCGCTGTACATCCAGGATTTCGAGGTACAGTCCACGGTCGGCACGATAGACGTGTCCAGCGCCGATGCGACCCTGGGCGAAGCCTTCGTGCGCATCTGGCAGGGCGACGCCGAGAACGACGGCTTCAACCGCCTGATCGTCTCCGCCGGCCTGAACTGGCGCCAGGTAGCGATCCTGCGCGGCTACTGCAAGTACCTGCTGCAGACCGGCGTGCCGTTCTCGCAGGCCTACGTGGAGGAAACCTGCGCGCGCTACCCGCTGCTGGCGCGGCTGCTGGTGGAGCTGTTCGAGGCCCGCTTCGATCCGGCCACCGGCAACGAGAGCAAGGCGCAGATCGCCGAGGGCCAGGCCGCGCTGTCCGCGCAACTGCGCGTGCTGGCCGGCGGCGACGAGGCCACGCTCAAGGCGCTGCAGCCGGTGATCGACGCGCGCCGCGATGGCCGCGACGCGCAGCTGGAGGCCACCGGCGCGGCGCTGCTGAAGCTGTTCGACCAGGTCGCCAGCCTCGACGAGGACCGCATCCTGCGCAGCTTCAAGGGCGTGATCCTGGCGACGCTGCGCACCAGCTACTACCAGCGCACCGCCGACGGCGGGATCGGCCACTGCATCAGCTTCAAGCTCGATTCGGCCAAGGTGCCGGACCTGCCCAAGCCGCGCCCGTACCGCGAGATCTTCGTGTACGGCCCGCGCGTGGAAGGCGTGCACCTGCGCTTCGGCGCGGTGGCGCGCGGCGGCCTGCGCTGGTCCGACCGGCGCGAGGACTTCCGCACCGAGGTGCTGGGCCTGGTCAAGGCGCAGATGGTCAAGAACACGGTGATCGTGCCGGTCGGTGCCAAGGGCGGCTTCTTCTGCAAACGCTCCCAGGCCGGCGGCGACCGCGACGCGGTGCTGGCCGAAGGCATCGCCTGCTACAAGCTGTTCATCCAGGGCCTGCTCGACATCACCGACAACATCGTCGGCGGCAGGATCGTGCCGCCGCGCGACGTGGTGCGCCACGACCAGGACGATCCGTACCTGGTGGTGGCCGCGGACAAGGGCACCGCGACGTTCTCCGACATCGCCAACGGCCTGGCGCTGGACCACGGCTTCTGGCTCGGCGACGCGTTCGCCTCCGGCGGCTCGGTCGGCTACGACCACAAGGGCATGGGCATCACCGCGCGCGGCGCCTGGGAGTCGGTCAAGCGCCACTTCCGCGCCATGGGCCGCGACTGCCAGAGCCAGGACTTCAGCTGCGTGGGCATCGGCGACATGTCCGGCGACGTGTTCGGCAACGGCATGCTGCTGTCCAGGCACATCCGCCTGCTGGCCGCGTTCGACCACCGCCACATCTTCCTGGACCCCAACCCCGATGCGGCCGCGTCCTTCGCCGAGCGCGAGCGCCTGTTCAAGCTGCCGCGTTCCAGCTGGGCCGACTACGACGCCAAGCTGATCAGCGCCGGCGGCGGCATCTATCCGCGCACGCTCAAGTCGATCGAGATCAGCGCGCCGGTGCGCGAGGCACTGGGCCTGGAGGCCGGCGTCAAGCAGCTGTCGCCGAACGAGCTGATGAACGCGATCCTCAAGGCGCCGGTGGACCTGTTCTGGAACGGCGGCATCGGCACCTACGTCAAGGCCGCCAGCGAGACCCACGCCGACGTCGGCGACCGCGCCAACAACGGCCTGCGCGTCAACGGCGGCGAGTTGCGCTGCAAGATCGTCGGCGAAGGCGGCAACCTGGGCCTGACCCAGCTCGGCCGCATCGAGGCCGCGCAGGCCGGGGTGCTGCTCAACACCGACTTCATCGACAACTCGGCCGGCGTGGACACCTCCGACCACGAGGTCAACATCAAGATCCTGCTCAACGACGTGGTGCAGGCCAAGAAGCTGACCCTGGAGGCGCGCAACAAGCTGCTGGCGTCGATGACCGACGAGGTGGCCGCGCTGGTGCTGTGGGACAACATCCGCCAGAACCAGGCGCTGAGCCTGATGGAACGGATGAGCGTCAAGCGCCTGGGCTCCAAGCAGCATTTCATCCGCACGCTGGAAGCGCAGGGCCTGCTCGACCGGCAGATCGAGTACCTGCCGTCGGATGCGGAGATCTCCGCGCGCAAGGCCCGCGGCCAGGGCCTGACCCGGCCGGAGCTGGCGGTGCTGCTGTCGTACTCGAAGCTGGTCGCGTTCCAGCAGCTGCTCGAGTCCGACATCCCCGAGGACCCCTACCTGTCCAAGGAACTGCAACGCTACTTCCCGCAGCCGCTGCAGAAGAAGTACGCCGATGCGATGGAACGGCACCGCCTCAAGCGCGAGATCATCGCCACCGCGGTCACCAACACCACCATCAACCGCATGGGCGCGACCTTCCTGATGCGCATGCAGGAGGACACCGGGCGCAACATCGCCGAGGTCGCCAAGGCGTACACGATCAGCCGCGAAACGCTGGATGCGCGCGCGCTGTGGACGCAGATCGACGCGCTGGACGGCAAGGTGCCCGAGTCGGTGCAGATCGATGCGCTGGAGGTGATCTGGAAGCTGCAGCGCTCGTTCGTGCGCTGGCTGCTGTTCCGCCCCGGCGCGATGCCCGGCATCACCGCGGCGGTGGCGCGCTACCACGAACCGTTCAACGACATCCGCGTGGCGTCCGGCGTGCTGTCGGACTCGCAGCGCCCGGCCTACGAGGCGCTGGTGCAGGAGTGGCAGGACAAGGGCCTGCCGGCGGCGCTGGCGCAGCAGCTGTCGGAACTGCGGTTCCTGGAGCCGGCGTTCGACATCATCGAGATGGCGCTGACGCGCAAGCTCAAGCCGGTGGAGGTGTCGAAGGTGCATTTCCGCCTGGGCGAAGCGCTGCAGCTGCCGTGGATCTTCGAGCAGATCGACGCGCTGGAGGTCAACGGCCGCTGGCACGCGGTGGCGCGGGGCGTGCTGCGCGACGAGCTGGCCAAGCACCACGGCGCGCTCGCCGGGCAGGTGCTGTCGATGCCCGGCGCCAACGCCGAGGCCAAGGTGCAGCAATGGTTGCAGCGCGAGGACACCAGCCTGCGCTTCACCCTGGGCATGCTGCAGGAACTGTCGGCGCAGAAGACGCTGGACTACCCGACGGTGTCGGTGGCGGTGCAGCGGCTGGGACAGCTGGCGGCGCACGGGGCGTAGCCCCCGTGGTCAGGCCCGCGTTGCGGGCCTGACCCAAAGTTTGCTGCGCAAACGTTTGGCGCCACCGGGCCGCTTCGCCTATCCCCTGCGGCTATCGCCGCGCCCCCCTTAACAGAAGGGGGGCTTTGCTCCAGAGGCATTGCGTGTCGCCCAGCACGCTGGACGGCATGCGTTACCGATGGACTCTTGAAGCGCGCGGGTAACGGTGCGCCGGGTATGATCGGGCCCATGAATGCTTCCGTCCTTCCTTCCGATCCCCGTATCTGTTTCCTCGCCAGTACCGCGCCGGGGGCCGTGCAGGCGCGCGACCAGCTGATCGCGCGCTATGGCGACTGCGCGCCGGCCGACGCCGACGTGGTGTGCGCGCTGGGCGGCGACGGCTTCATGCTGCAGACGCTGCATCGCCACGGCGGCCTGGGCAAGCCGGTGTTCGGCATGAAGCTGGGCACGGTCGGATTCCTGATGAACCAGTACCGCGACGACGATCTGGTCGCGCGGCTGGCGCAGGCCGAGCCGGCCAAGTTGCGCCCGCTGGAGATGCTGGCGCAGACCGAGTCCGGCACCACCACCGGCTCGCTGGCCTACAACGAAGTGTCGCTGTTGCGGCAGACCCGCCAGGCCGCGCACGTGAGCATCGACCTCAACGGCCAGACCCGCGTCGACGAGCTGATCTGCGACGGGGTGATGGTGG
Source organism: Xanthomonas sp. (assembly GCF_017163755.1). Lineage (GTDB taxonomy): Bacteria > Pseudomonadota > Gammaproteobacteria > Xanthomonadales > Xanthomonadaceae > Xanthomonas_A. The sequence goes on along the minus strand of NZ_JAFIWC010000001.1, from coordinate 23,372 downwards.
CCACCACCGCCGGCAGCACCGCCTACAACTTCTCCGCGCACGGGCCGATCCTGCCGCTTGGCTCGCACACCATCGCGCTGACCCCGATCGCGCCATACCGCCCGCGGCGCTGGCGCGGCGCCATCCTCAAGGCCGACACCGAAGTGCGCTTCCGCGTGCTCGATCCGTACAAGCGCCCGGTCAGCGTCACCGCCGACTCGCACGAGACCCGCGACGTGGTCGAAGTCACCATCCGCGAATCGCGCGACCGCCTGGTCACCTTGCTGTTCGATCCGGAGCACAATCTGGAGGAGCGGATCTTGAGTGAGCAGTTCATGGTGTGAATGCCGGGACTGGGGACCGGGGACCAGGGACCCGGGACCCGGTAAAGGCAGCCGCTGCCGGCTGCCACAACACCAGTGCTCGGCTAAACTCTGCCGCGAGACGCTTTCCCGGTCCCCGGTCCCGTCGCTCCAGCCCGCGAATCCCCATGTCCGACAACTCCCCCCGCCTGCTAACCGTCGCCGTCACCTCGCGTGCGCTGTTCGACCTCGAGGAAGGCCATGCGCTGTTCGAGCAGCAGGGCCTGGAGGCGTACAGCGCCTACCAGCGCGAGCACGAGGACGACGTGCTGGCGCCGGGCATGGCGTTCCCGGTGGTGCGCAAGCTGCTGGCGCTCAATCAGGGCACGCCGCCGGACACGCCGCGGGTGGAGGTGATCCTGCTGTCGCGCAACTCGGCCGACACCGGGCTGCGCATCTTCAATTCGATCCAGCACTACGGCCTGGGCATCGTCCGCGCCACCTTCACCTCCGGCGAGGCCACCTGGCCCTACGTCAAGCCGTTCGGCACCGACCTGTTCCTGTCAGCCAACCCCGAATCGGTGCGCCGCGCGCTCAGCCACGGCATCGCCGCGGCTACCATCCTGCCCAAGCCGCCCGGCGAACACGCGCAGGAAGCGGCCGCGGCGGCCGGGGTGATCGATTCCGAGCGCCTGCCCACGCAGCTGCGCATCGCCTTCGACGGCGACGCGGTGATCTTCGGCGACGAGGGCGAACGGCTGTCGCGCGAGCAGGGCGTGGAGGCGTTCGGCCGCCACGAGCGCGAGAACGCGCGCGAGCCGCTCACCGGCGGGCCGTTCCGCAATTTCCTGTCCGCGCTGCATGCGCTGCAGGCGGCGTTCCCGCCGGGCGAGGCATCGCCGATCCGCACCGCGCTGGTCACCGCGCGCTCGGCGCCGGCGCACGAGCGGGTGATCCGCACGCTGCGCGAATGGGGCGTGCGCCTGGACGAGGCGCTGTTCCTCGGCGGCCGCCACAAGGGGCCGTTCCTGCAGGCGTTCGGCGCCGACATCTTCTTCGACGATTCGCAGCACAACATCGACAGCGCGCGCCTGCACGTCGCCGCCGGCCACGTGCCGCACGGCGTGGCCAACGACATCGCCAAGCCGTGAACGAGGAAAAGCGTGCCAGCGGCGGCGGCAGCCGGCTGGCGCGGCTGCGCGCATTGCTGCGCGGTGCCGCCCACGCGCCTGCGCCTGCGCCGGGAAGGCCGTACGTCGAGCGCGGCTGGCGCTACACCAGCCTGCAGTTCAAGGGCGAGGTGACCCAGAGCCGCATGTACACCTGGTGGCCGGACCTGCTGGAGGTGGGCTACACCCGCAGCATGCTCGGCGGCCTGCTGCTGCGTCCGACGCCGCGCTGCATCGGCATCGTCGGCCTGGGCGGCGGCTCGCAGGCCAAGTTCTGTTACCGCCACCTGCCGCAGGCGCGGATCGAGGCCATCGAGAGCGATGCCGACGTGCTCGCGCTGCGCGAGGCGTTCTGCATTCCCGCCGACGATGCGCGCCTGCGCGCCGAGCACGGCGATGCGGCGCACCTGCTGCCGCAGCGGCGCGGGCGCTACGACCTGCTGCTGCTCGACGCCTACGATGCCGACGGCATTCCTGCGGCGCTGGCCACGCCCGGCTTCTACGCCGCCTGCCGCGCGGCGCTGAGCGAGGACGGGGTATTGGCGATCAACCTGTACGACACCGACACCCGCCAGCACGTGGCCTGGCTGCGCCAGGTCTTCGATGGCCGCGTGCTGCGCCTGGACGAGCCGGAGATGGACAACCTCGTGGTGTTCGCGTGGACCGGCGATCTGCGGGTGGTGGATACGGGCGCCGCACTGGCGCGCCTGCCGTGGTCGGCGCGCTGGCAGCTGCGGCCGACGTTCCGGCGCCTGCAGCAGGCGTTCGAGGCCACGGCCTGGCGCCGCTGAGCGGCCTCGCTCCGCATGTCGGTCGCCCGTCACTGTGGGAGCGACTTCAGTCGCGACGAGCGCAGGCGGATACCATCTTGGTTCCGGTACGTTGTTGGAGCGGATGCATCGAGCAGTCGGGACTGAAGTCCCTCCCACAGTGCAGCCAACTGGCTTGCCGCAAGTCCTTGTGGGAGCGGCTTCAGTCGCGACGAGCGCAGGCGGATGCCATCCTGGTTCCGGTACGTTGTTGGGGCGGATGCTATCGAGCAGTCGGGACTGAGGTCCCTCCCACAGTGCAGGCCAGCTGGCGTGCCGCAAGTCCTTGTGGGAGCGACTTCAGTCGCGACGAACGGAGGTGGAAGTCGCTATGGTTTCCGCGATCTGTGGGATGGGCGCGAAGCCTGCACCCACCGCGTCGGTCGCAAGCTTCCTGTAGGGACTCTGGCCACGGGCCATCAGTCGCGACTGAAGATTTCTTCCGGCATCGATGTCGCGGCTGATGGCCCGCGGCCACGAGAGCCGCTCCTACAGGGGCAGCAGGATATTGCTGAGCTTCCAGCGCAGCCCGTCGCGGGTGAACACGCACGGCACCGCGGTGCCGTCGGCGGTGTGGAGGGTGGCGACGAAGCGCGAGGTCGATTCGAAGCGGTGCTCGGCCTGCCGCAGCGGTTGCAGCGGACGCGGCGCCGCGTAGGTGTCGCCGCCCACGGTGTCGCCGCGGGCGCGCTTCCACAGCGCATCGCCCTGCAGCAATGCGGCGACCCCTGCCGGGGTGACCATCGCATCGACGCCCATTCCGCTGACGCTGCCGGCCAGCGACAGCAGCGCGCCGCCGAACAGGCCCGCCTGCAGCTCGGGCCCGGCGCGGCGCAGCAGCGCATCGTCGACCTGCGCCTTCAGGTTCACGCGCAGGGTGGGGAAGTCGACGTAACGCTCCAGCGCCGCCGCGTCGCGCTGTTCCAGCGCCTGGCTGATCCCGCGGATCGCCAGGTACGGCCCGGCGACGACGTAGCCGCCGAGGGCGAGCAGGGCGAGGAACAGCAATGCCAGCCATTTTTTCATCGTGTGCCTCTTCGGTAGCAAGCTACAGGGAGCGTTGTATCTTCAGAATTCCAGATCCAGCGCCGCGCACAAATAATCCACGAATGGCCCCAGCGTCGCCAGATCGGCGGCGATCAGCGCGCGCAGCTTCGGCCCGGTCATGGTGGCGTCGTCGAGCTGGCGCCAGAACACCCAGTTCTTGTGCTTGAGGTCGTCGATGAACTCGAACTCCGGCGGGAACCCGCGCGGCGGCCGCACCAGCATCTCGCTGGCCTCGAAGTCGAAGCGGCGGCGCAGTTTCGGCGCATGCGCGGCGGCCTTCCAGCTGCCGGGGTTGTCGAAGATGAACTGGCGCACCTTGCGCTGCGTGTCCGGTTCCGGATGCCACAGGCCGGCGCCGACGAAGCTCTCGCCCGGCTGCAGGTGGATGTAGAACGACGGCGCCGGCACCAGCTTGCGCCGCTCGTGGAACAGGCGCGCGCCCTGCCAGGTCTTGTACGGCGACTTGTCGTGGGAAAAGCGCGCGTCGCGGTGGATGCGGAACAGCGAGCCGCCGACGCCGCGCGGGTCGGCCTGGAAGTGGGTGCTGACCTGGGCCAGGTCCGGCTGCAGGTCGGTGATCAGGCGCAGGAACGGCTGGCGCACGTGCGCCTCGTACTTGGGCCGGTTCTCGTTGAACCAGGCCTTGTCGTTGTGCCGGGCCAGGGCACGCAGGAACTTGAAGCTGGCGTCGCTGAAGTAGGCGGTCATAGGGTGCGTTGCAGGTCCTTGCCCCAGGCGGCCAGCTGGTCGAGCAGGCGCTGCTTGGCGGCGTCGTCGGAATGGGCCAGGCGCAGATCGGCGATCTGCGCATAGAAGCCGTCGAAGCTGAGTTCGGACAGCTCGTTGTCGTGCTGCAGGCGCTGGCGCCGGTAGTCGTCCCAGCGCAGCTGCTCGACGATCGACAGCGTCTGCGGCCAGTTGCGCGCGCGGTAGCGGAACAGCAGCTCGGGCAGGCGCGGGTCGCGGAAGCCGTGTTCCAGCGGCGCCAGTTGCGCCGGCGGCGTGGCGCGGACCTGCGCCATCAGCCGCTTGTCGGCGTCGGCGAGGAAGCCGTCGTACAGCGAGGCGTCGGCATCGGCGACAGTGCCGGCGCGTTCGTTGCCGAACACCCGGCGCACCTTCTCGGCCAGCTCCGGGCCGGCCTGGCGCAGGCGCGCGGCCTTGGCCTGGATCTGCGCCGGATCGATGCACAGCCGGGCGAAGTCGTCCTCGCGCAGGTGGTTCCATGCCACCAGCGCCGGCGCTTTGTTCAGGTGCACTTCCTTCAGCGCGATGCGCTGTTCGCCTTCGGGCAGGTCGGCCTGCGGCGTGTACAGGCGGTCGGCGATCTGCTCGGGGCTGTAGCGCAGCAGCGGCTCGATGTCGCCTTCCAGGTCGAACACCAGCACCCGGCTGTCGATGCGCGGGTGCCGCGCCAGCGGCAGCACCGGTGCGGCGCACAGGCGCGTGGCCGGGTAGCGCATCGACACGTGCAGCACCGGGTTCATCGCCACCACGTCGAGCAGGCCGCCGCAGAAGCGCTTGTCGCGCAGCTTCAGCGCGTAGTCCCACAGCCGCGGCTGCCGTTCGCGGAACAGCCTGGCCATGCCGATGGTGGCGTGGACGTCGGACAGCGCCTCGTGCGCATCGCCGCTGCGCACGTCGTTGGCCAGCGCCAGCTGCTCCAGCTTGAACGAGGTGGCGCCGTCCTCGCGCCGCGGCCAGACGATGCCCTCCGGGCGCAGCGCGTGCATCAGCCGCAGCATGTCCAGCAGGTCCCAGCGCGAATTGCCGCCGCGCCATTCGCGTTCGTAGGGGTCGTGGAAATTGCGGAACAGCCCGTAGCGCACGAATTCGTCGTCGAAGCGCAGCGAGTTGTAGCCCAGCGTGCAGGTCTGCGCACGCGCCATCTGCTCGGCGATGCGCGAGAACGCGTCGGCCTCGTTGACCCCGTCGCGCAGCGCCTGCTGCGGGGTGATGCCGGTGATCAGCGTGGCGATCGGCGACGGTAGCAGGTCGTCGGCCGGCTGCACGAAGAAGCTGATCGGCTCTTCGACCACGTTCAGCGCCGCATCGGTGCGCACCGCCGCGAACTGCGCGATGCGGGTGCGGCGCGGGTCGGCGCCGAAGGTTTCCAGGTCGTAGAAGAGGAAGCTGTCGGGCATGGTCGGACCAGAGCGGTGTGGGGTAGTGCGCGTCGGCCGCGGATGCAAACGCGCGGTCTCGCTTTTGTAGGAGCGGCTTCAGCCGCGACCAACGCTACCGGTAATGCCGGTCGCGGCTGAAGCCGCTCCTACAGGGTAAGACAGATCGCCTCAATGCGCGCCGTCCAGCGGCGCCAGCCGCGCGTGCACGATGCGTTCCAGCCAGGCCCAGTCGATCCGCGACAGGTCGCTGTGGCCCTGCGTGGCCTGCACCAGGATATCGCGCTGGATCTCGCTGCGCCGCAGCGCCAGCGCGTACGGCGTGCGCAGGAAGGTGACCATCGTGTAGTGCGGCACGAAGCGGGTCGGGTGGCGCTCCTGCAGCGCCTGCTCGAGCTGGCGCTGCAGCAGGAACCCGGCGTCGCCGACCCGGTCGCGCATCTCGATGTAGTTCTCCAGCGCCATCTGCTGGATCGCGCGGGCGTTGGGCTTGCGCTCGGCCTCGAACGCGGCGTACGCCCGGCCCAGGTCCGATTCGCGCTGCAGGTGCGCGGCCAGCGCCACGCAGTCCTCGAACGCGCAGTTCATGCCCTGGCCATGGAATGGCACCATCGCGTGCGCGGCGTCGCCGAGCAGCACCGCGCGCCCGTCCAGGTGCCAGCGCTCCAGGCTCAGCGTGCCGAGCAGGCCGGGCGGATGCTGTTCCCAGTGTTCGGCCAGCTGCGGCATCAGCGGCAGCGCGTCGGGGAAATCGCGCGCGAACAGCGCCAGCGCCTCCTGCCCGCTGCGCGTGGTGGCGAAGCTCGGCTCGCCCTCGTTGGGCAGGAACAGGGTTACGGTGAAGGTGCCCTCGTCGTTGGGCAGGGCGATGCACATGTAGTGGCCGCGCGGCCAGATGTGCAATGCGTTGGCCTCGATGCGGAAGCCGCCGTCGGCGCCCGGCGGGATCTCCAGCTCCTTGTACGAATGGTCCAGGAACTCGGTGTGCTCGGCCACCGGCGCCTTGCGCTGCATCGCCGCGCGCAGCGCCGAGCCGGCGCCGTCGCTGCCGATCATGCTGTGGAAGCGGATGTCGTGCGGCTGGTCGTCGCGGTCGTCGATGAAGCGCGCGTAGCCGGCGTCGAAGTCCACCGTGTGCAGGCGGCGGTAGAAATGGATGGTGGCGCCGGCCTGCTCGGCCAGCTCCAGCAGGGTGATGTTGAGGTCGTTGCGGTGCACCGACCAGATCACCTCGCTGTCGTCGCGGCCATAGCGCTGCAACTGCTGGCGGCCATCGGAGAAGTGCACCATGCGCCCGCGCATCATCACCGCCTTGGCCATCACCGCGGCGTCGGCGCCGGCCTGGCGCAGCGCGTGCAGGCCACGCTCGGCCAGGGCCAGGTTGATCGAGCGGCCGCGCTCGTAGTCGCGGATGCGCGGATCGCCGCGGCGCTCGTAGACGGTGACGCGCCAGCCCTGCCGCGAGAGCAGGATGGCGAGCAGGGAGCCGGCCAGGCCGGCGCCGATCAGGGTGATGCTGCGGGGGGAGGCGACGCTCAAGAAGATATCCGGCAGGAGGGGCGGCACGCGCCGCGAAAGGCGGGACGGCTCAGACGCCGGCCCAGGTTTCCACTTCCTCGACGAAGCGGTAGACATCGCGGTAGCGGTTGTACAGCGGCACCGGCGCGATGCGGATCACGTCCGGTTCGCGCCAGTCGCCGAGCACGCCGACCGACTGCAGGTACTCGAACAGCGCGCGTCCGCGCGCGCGCCCGCCGGCCACGCGCAGCGACAGCTGGCAGCCGCGCTGCGCCGGGTCGGCCGGGGTGACGATCTGCAGGGTGTCGGCCAGGCGCGCGCGGATCAGCGTCTCCAGGTAGCCGGTGAGCTGCAGCGACTTGCGCCGCAGCGCCGGCAGCCCGGCGCGTTCGAACAGTTCCAGCGACGCGCGCAGCGGCGCCATGCTCAGGATCGGCGGATTGCTCAGCTGCCAGCCGTCGGCGCCGGGCGCGGCGACGAAGTCCGGCGCCATCTGGAAGCGGGTGCGCTTGTCGTGGCCCCACCAGCCGGCCAGGCGCGGCGTGTCGCCGTGGCCGTGGCGCTCGTGCACGAAGGCGCCGGCGACCGCGCCAGGGCCGGCGTTGAGGTACTTGTAGTGGCACCACACCGCGAAATCCGGCGCGTCCTCGTGCAGGTTCAGCGCGACGTTGCCGACCGCGTGCGCCAGGTCGAAGCCGACGTTGGCGCCGGCCGAGCGCGCCAGCCGCGCCACCTGGCCCAGGTCGAAGGCCTGGCCGGTGCGGTACTGCACGCCCGGCCACAGCAGCAGCGCCAGGCGCGGGCCGTGCGCGGCGATGGCGCGCTCGATCGCGTCCATCGACACGGTGCCGTCGGCGCCGTCCGGCTGCACTTCGATCAGCTCGGTGGCCGGATCGAAGCCGTGGAAGCGGATCTGCGAGGCCACCGCGTGCTGGTCGGAGGGGAACGCGCCGGCCTCGATCAGGATCGCCGGGCGCTCGCGCGTGGGCCGGTAGAAGCTCACCATCAACAGGTGCAGGTTCACCGTCAGCGTGTTCATCGCCACCACCTCGTGCGGCAGCGCGCCGACCAGCCGCGCCAGCGGCGCGGCCAGCAGCTCGTGGTAGGTCATCCACTGGGTGTCGCCGGTGAAGTGGCCTTCCACCGCCAGCGTGGACCATTTCTCCAGCACCTCCTGCACCGCGGCGCGCGCGCCGCGCGGCTGCAGGCCGAGCGAGTTGCCGACGAAGTAGGTCTGGTCGGCGCCCTGGTGCTGCGGGAACAGGAATTCGCGGCGCAGCTCGCGCAGCGGGTCGGCGGCATCGAGCGCGGTGGCGTGGGTGCGGGTCAGGATCTCGTTCATCGGCGGCAAGTGGCAAGACGACGGCACAGTCTACCGGTCGCGGCGTAGCGCTTCGTCGGCGGCAGCGGGTGGCAGCAGCGCGCTGCGCAGCAGGTGGGTGAGGGTGCCGACGCTGTCGGCGACGCGGTCGCAGGTATCGGCCAGGGCGAGCAGGGCGGGGGCTTGGTCCGCGTCCTGGGCGCGCGCGGCCAGCGCGTCGGCCAGGCGCCGCTCGTCCTGGCGCAGCGTCGCCGCCGGTGGCGCGCGTCCGTCGCCGAGGCCCTCGGCCAGCTGTGCCAGCGCCTGCGCGGCCTGGGCGCGGAAGCCGTCCAGTTCCGGCAGCGGCGGCAGCGGCGGGCTGTCGCGCAGCACCGCCTCCAGCGACAGCGACGCGCGGATCAGCCGGTTGGCGTTGGCCAGCAGCGATTCGGCCAGCTTCAGTTCCTGCAGGTTGCGCCGGCGCCGCGGCTCGCCGCGCAGGCGCTCGATCGACGCCTGCACGTTGGTGCGCGCGGTCCGCGCCGCCGCGCGGGTCTCGGCCAGCGCCGCCATGCGTCCTTCCAGCAGCGCCAGCAGGTGCGCGCGGTAGGTCAGTAGCAGCTGCGCCAGCGTGGCGCGGATGTGCCGCCGCTCCCAGGTCGGCCACGCGGCGTAGGCGAACAGCGCCAGCGCGCTGCCGAGCACGGTGGCCTCGATCCGCGCGCCGACCGCCGCGCCGGGCGCCACGTCCTCGAAGGACAGCAGCAGCACCAGCATACCGGTCAGCGAGGCCACGCCCAGGCCGTAGTTGACCTGGGTCAGCAGGCGGAAGCCCAGGCAGAACACGGTCAGCAACAGCAGCCGCACCGCCGCGCCGTCCATCGTGAAGTGGGCCAGCACCGTGGCCAGCAGCAGGCCGGCGAAGGTGCCGGCCACGCGCAGCGCGCCGAAGCTCAGGGTGCCGCCGAAATCCGGCTTGAGCACGATCGCGGTGGTCATCGGGATCCAGTAGCCGTGCGGGATCGCCTGCCAGCGCGCGAACAGCACCGCCAGGCTCAGGCACACGCCGCAGCGCAGCGCATGCCGGAATGCCACCGACGAAAAGGTCAGGTTGGCGCGCAGCGTCTGCAGCGGCGCCAGCGGGCGCAGCGCCGCCGGCAGCTTCGCTTCGGCCAGTTCGGCCTGGATCTCGCCGCGGCTGCTGGCCCAGTGGCCGTTGCGCACCAGCGCGCGCAGCTGTCCGCCCAGGCCCTGCGCGCGCGCCACGGCGATGCGTAGCAGGCGCCGCTCGCGGGTCTGCCCGGCGTCGGCCTGGACCTGCGCCAGCGCTTCCACCAGGTCGTCGAAACCGGTCATCGACGCCTCGGCGGCGGCCGGATCCTCGGCGCTGTCCAGCGCATAGGCCAGTTGCATCAGCACCACCGCGCTGCGTTCGAGCACGCGCTCGATCGGCAGCCGCGCCGGCGATTCGCCCAGGCGCGCGTGCAGGTCGGCCAGGGTCAGCAGTTCCAGCCGGGTGCGCTCGCACAGCTCGGCGATGATCCGGAACGACTGCACCGCCAGCCCTCGCGAGCGGTGTTCGCCGTGCAGCATCACCATCGCCTCGAGCACCGCCTCGGTCGCCGGCGGCGCCTGCGTGGCCTCCGGCCGCTGCCGCGCGATGCCGGCCAGCTGGCGCATCAGCTCGGCCAGGGCGAAACGCTCCGGGCGGTAGCGCCGCAGCGGCCAGGCAGCCAGCGCCATCAGCATCTGCAGCACGCCGCCGGCGAAGATCAGCGCGGCCACGCCCACGCCCTGCGCCGCTGGCAGGCGCACGTCGGCGCTGATCACCAGCAGGATCATGCTGGTCAGCCCGACCCGCGCCGCGACCGGGCCCAGCGCCACCAGCAGGCCGCCGCCCAGGCCCAGCAGCAGCGCCGCGGCCGCCAACGCCGGGGTATGGGCGCCGACCAGCATGCCCAGCAGCGCGGCGCCGCCGGCCGCCAGCGCCGACATCAGCATGCGTTGCATCCGCGCCCGGTACGGGCCGGGCTGGTCGGAGAACATCGTGTTCAGCGCGCCGGTGGCCACCGCCAGGCCGATCGAGGTATGCCCGCTGGCCACGCCGAGCGCCAGCGGCGCGACCACCGCGAAGGTGTTGCGCAGGGCGACGCGCACCGGCACGTCGCGCGGCTTGAGCGCGATCAGGCTGCGCAGCATCGCGGCCGGACGGGCGGATCCTGGATGGCGCGTGCGCTCACGGCGCGGCGGCGGGCGCCGGCAACGGGTGCACCTGCCCGCAGCGGCCGCAGGTGCGCAGCGCCTCGGAGGCGTGGAAGCGCGCGAACACCGGCGGGAAGTCCGTCTCGATGTCGCGCAGCGGGAAGTACTCTTCGTACAGCAGGTGGTTGCACGATTCGCAGAACCACAGCAGGCCGTCGTTCTCGTGCGGCAGGCGCCGGCGTTCGATCACCAGGCCGACCGAGTCGGGCATGCGCTGCGGCGAATGCGGCATCTTCGGCGGCAGCAGGAAGGTCTCGCCGGCGCGGATCGGGATCTCGCGCACCGCGCCGTCCTCCTGGATCTTCAGCACCATCTCGCCTTCGAGCTGGTAGAACCACTCCGGGCCTTCGTCGTAGTGGAAGTCGCTGCGCGCGTTCGGCCCGCCGACCACCATCACGATGAAGTCGCCGGCGTAGACGCACTTGTTGCCGACCGGCGGCTTGAGCAGGTGCCGGTGTTCGTCGATCCAGGCGTGCAGGTTCAGCGGCGCGGGGAGCATGGGATGTCCTTGCGGGAGCGCCGTGGCGCGGGGGCGTGGCCGCTCAGCGGTCGTGGCGGTCCTGGCTGATGCGGGCCAGCGCGGCATCGTAGCGCGCCGGCAGTTCGTCGATGTCGTCCAGGTCGATGCCCAGGTCGTGCACGCGCCCGTCGCGCAGGCTGTAGACCCAGCCGTGCACGCTCAGCGGCTGGGCGCGGCTCCACGCGTCGCGCACGATCGAGGTGCGGCTGACGTTGACCACCTGCTCGAGCACGTTGAGCTCGCACAGCCGCGCATGCTGCAGCGGCAGGTCGCCGGCGCGGTGCAGGCAGGCCTCGTGCTTCTCGGCCACGTCGGTGACGTGGCGGATCCAGTTGTCGACCAGGCCCAGGCGCGCGCGGGTCAGTCCGGCGTGCACGCCGCCGCAGCCGTAATGGCCCACCACCAGGATGTGCCGCACCTTCAGCACTTCCACCGCGAACTGGATCACCGACAGGCAGTTCAGGTCGGTATGCACCACCACGTTGGCGATGTTGCGGTGGACGAACACCTCGCCCGGCGCCATGTCGATGATCTGGTTCGCCGGCACCCGCGAATCGGAGCAGCCGATCCACAGGTACTCGGGCGTCTGCTGCTTGGACAGGCGGGTGAAGAACTCCGGGTCCTCGCGGCTGATGCGGTCGGCCCAGGCGCGATTGTTTTCCAGCAACTGATCGATTGTGCTCATGGGCGCGCATTATCCCAGAAGCCGGCAGCGTGGTGGGAGCGCATCGCTGAGCGTTCGGCTCGGCGCTGCCAGAAACGCGTTCCCCGGAACTGCCTCGCCGCGCACGCGGGGCGGATCGGGCCACGAACGCGTGAGGGTGAACGGCAGCCTAGCGGCGTTTGCGGCCGCCACCTGCGGGCGAGGCTGCCGCGCGCGGCGTCAATGTTGGCAGTGCGGGCATAGATACAGGCGCCGCGAGGCCACGCGTTGCATGACGATCGGGCCGCCGCAGGCGGGGCAGGGCTGGCCCTGGCGCTCGAACACCTGGAAGCGGAAGCCCGGCGCGGTCTGCGCAAGATAGTGCTCGCCGATGCCGGCAGCGTCCTCGAACTTGGCCCGGTAGGCGCGCCGTGGCACCTCGAGCAGCGCATGGGCCAGGGCGTCGCGTTCGGCGGCGGCGAGCTCGGTGGGCTTGCGCTGCGGCGCCAGCCGCGCCTGGAACAGCACTTCCGAGCGCAGGTAGTTGCCCATGCCGGCGGCGAACTCCTGCATCAGCAGCAACGCCGCCAGGCTGCGCCGGGCGAACGGCGCGCTTTGCATCCGGTGCGCGAACAGCGCCGCGGTGGTGTGCGCGGCGAGCACGTCGGGGCCGAGCCTGGACAGGAACGGGTGCGCGGCGATCTCGGCGCTCGGCCATACCTCCACCCACAGCGCGGCGAACAGCGCCGCGGCGGCATCGTCGGCGACCAGCACTACCCGCGCGCGCTCGGCGCCGGCCAGGATCTGCGCCGGCGGGCCGATCCGCCACACGCCGGTCAGCTGGCTATGGGCGAACAGGGTCAGCGCATTGTCGAAGTGGCCGAGCAGCGCCTTGCCCACCGCCTCGAAGGCCTCGACGCGGTGGCCGCGCAGGCGCGACGGATAGCCTTCCAGCGCCGGCAGCGCGAGCCGCACCTGGTGCAGCGGCCTGCCGGCCAGCGCCTGGTTGAGCAGGTCGGCGACGTGGTGGGTTTCGGGGCCTTCGGGCATGCGCCGATTGCAGCAGGCGCACCGTCTAGAGTCGGTGAGCGGTGGCGCGCGGGAATTCGTCGGCTACCGACGGCTGCGGCGGAGCGGGGCGCGGCGGCAATGGCAGGGCCTGTCGCGCCCCGTACGCATCTGCGCGCGCGACTTCAGGATGCCGGCGGCCGCGAGCGCTCGCGCATCAGCGCCGCCACCGCCTGCGCCGACGGATCGGCCTGCGCCTGCAGCGCCGCGGCCACCGCGGCCACGTTGGCCGGCGGGTGATTCTGGCTGAGCTTGAACTTCAGCTCCACCCGCTCCGGTTCGAAGCGGAAGCCGACGATGCCGCGCAGCTGGCGCCGGTGCGCGTCGTTGTCGGGCTCGTAGCGCCAGTCGCTGCCGATCGCGGTCTCGTGGCGCTCGCTGAGCCGCGCCACGAGGTCGGCCAGCAGCGCTTCGTCGTCGCTGACCTGCAATTGCCCATGCAGGTGCGCGGTGGCGTAGTTCCAGGTCGGCACGCGCGCCATCGCGTCCTTGTCCGGGTACCAGCCCGGCGACACGTAGGCGTGCGGGCCGTGCACGATCAGCAGCGCCGGGCCGTGGTGGCGCGACTGCGGGTTCGGGCGCGCCCAGTGGCCTTCGATGACGACGCGCTCGCCGTCGCGGCGGTACAGCACCGGCAACGGGGTGGCGCAGGGCAGGCCGTCGGCGACGGTGACCAGGGTGACGAACGGATCGCGCCCGATCAGCGCGTCCAGCGCGCGCAGGTCGGTCTCGACGAAGGCCTTGGGCGCGTACACCGCCGGCTCAGGCGCGCGTGCCGAGGGTCTGGGTCATACGCTCGCGCAGCGCCGCGTCGTTGTCGGCCTGCGGCGGGGAAATCTCGCTCAGCGAGAAGCCGCGCGCCAGCGCATCGTCCTCGTCCAGGCCGTCGAAGGCGACGAACTCGGCGTCGAACAGCGCCGCGCGGGCGGTGTCCTCGCTGTCGTAGCTGAGGGTGTTGCCGTCGCTGTCCAGCACCTCGGCGGTGCCGGCTTCGCGCACGCGCAGCCGCGCCCATACCAGGATGCGGCCGAGGCTGGCCAGGAACCACTGGTCGGTGGCGGAGGAATGTGAGCTCATGCGGTCACCCGGGAAAGCAGCCAGAGCAGGGCCGCCATGCCCAGGCCGAAGAAGATGGTCAGCAGCGACAGCCAGGCCGGCGTCGCCAGCCCGGACAGCGAGCGGTCGCCGAGCGGGCGGTAGCGCCGCGCGAGCAGCCAGCCCAGCGCCACCGGCTTGAGGAAGGCGCCGACGCCGAAGGCGGCCACTAGCGCCGGATGCCGGTCGCGGATGTGCACCAGGGTCAGCGGCCAGAAGATCACGAACGCGCTGAAGCCGGCGATCGCCACGCCGACGAAGCACAGGGCGAAGAACAGGATCATGCGGCGATCTCGCAAGGGTGCATTAGAACTCCGCGCTGCCCGGCGCGCGCGGGTAGGGGATGGCGTCGCGGATGTTGCTCAGCCCGCAGATGTAGACCACCAAGCGCTCGAAGCCCAGGCCGAAGCCGGCGTGCGGCACCGTGCCGTAGCGGCGGAAGTCGCGGTACCAGCCGTAGTGCTGCGGGTCCAGGCCGAACTGCACCATGCGCGTGTCCAGCACGTCCAGGCGCTCCTCGCGCTGGCTGCCGCCGATGATCTCGCCGATGCCCGGCGCCAGCACGTCCATCGCCGCGACGGTCTTGCCGTCGTCGTTCAGGCGCATGTAGAAGGCCTTGATGTGCTCGGGATAGTTGGTCACCACCACCGGCCGGCCCACGTGCTGCTCGGTCAGCCAACGCTCGTGCTCGGTCTGCAGGTCAAGGCCCCATTCCACGGGGAACTCGAACTTGTGCCCGGACTTCTGCAGCAGCGCGATGGCGTCGCCGTACTCGATGCGCTCGAACGGCGAGTTGATGAACGCCTCCAGCTTGCTGATCGCGGTCTTGTCCACGCGCTCGGCGATGAACGCCAGGTCGTCGCCGCGCTCCTCGAGCACCGCGCGGAACAGGTACTTGAGGAAGTCCTCGGCCACCCGCGCGTCCTCGGCCAGGTCGGCGAAGGCGATCTCCGGCTCGATCATCCAGAACTCGGCCAGGTGGCGGGTGGTGTGGCTGTTCTCGGCGCGGAAGGTCGGGCCGAAGGTGTAGACCTTGCTCAGCGCCAGGCAGTAGGCCTCCACGTTGAGCTGGCCGGACACGGTCAGGAAGGTCTCCTTGCCGAAGAAGTCGCGGCCGAAGTCGACCTGGCCCTTGCCGTCGCGCGGCAGGTTGGCCAGGTCCAGGGTCGACACGCGGAACATCTGCCCGGCGCCCTCGGCGTCGGAGGTGGTGATGATCGGGGTGCTGATCCAGTTGTAGCCGTGCTGGTGGAAATAGCGGTGCACCGCCTGCGCCAGGCAGTTGCGGATGCGGGTCACCGCGCCGAACAGGTTGGTGCGCGGGCGCAGGTGCGCGACTTCGCGCAGGAATTCCAGCGAATGCGCCTTGGGCTGGATCGGGTAGGTTTCCGGATCCTCGACCCAGCCGACCACCTCGATGCCCTCAGCCTGGATCTCGAAGCTCTGGCCCTGGCCCTGCGAGGCGACCAGGCGCCCGCGCGCGATCACCGCGCAGCCGGCGGTCAGCCGCTTCACTTCCGACTCGTAGTTGGGCAGTTCGGCCGGCGCCACCACCTGGATCGGCGCGAAGCAGGAGCCGTCGCTGACGTTGACGAAGGACAGCCCCGCCTTGGAATCGCGCCGGGTGCGGACCCAGCCGCGTACCGTCACCTCGCCGCCCGCCGGGATCTTCCCGGCCAGCGCATGCTCAACGCTCACCACCGTCATGACTTGAATCCTCGCCGCAGCGACTCGATATGGGACAGGCAAGTGTACTGGCTGAACAGCGGCGCTTGCGAGGCGTCGGCGGACATCGGCCGCGCGGCTTGCTTCTATAATGATCGTTCGCAGTCCCCGGAGTCCTACGCATGGCCATCCATCTCACCCCTGTCGCCTACGAGCGCGTGCAGCGTTTCGTCACCCAGACCCCCGGCGCGCTGGGGCTGCGCTTCGGCGTGACCCGCACCGGCTGTTCCGGCTGGGGCCACGTCACCGAGCTGGCGCGCGAGGCCAAGGCCAGCGACGCGGTGTTCGAGCAGGACGGCGTGCGCATCTACGTCGACGCCGACAGCCTGCCGCTGGTCGACGGCACCGAGATCGACTTCGCCAGGCAGGGTCTGAGCGAGACGTTCATCTTCCGCAACCCCAACGCCACCGCCGAATGCGGCTGCGGCGAGAGCTTCACCACCGCCGCCGAGCACGCGTCCGCCGCCGCGTCCTGAGCGCACGCGCCGCGCTCACCACGCGTAGTGGGTCAGCACCAGCTGCGGATCCAGGTCCAGGCGCCTGAAGCCGATCTCGCAGACCTGTCCCTCGACGAACTGCGCGCATAGCGTCTCGGTCAGCCGCAGGCGCAAGCGCTGTTGCCCCAGATCGACCGCGCACACGCGGGCCGCGGCGAAGTCGAAATAACGCCCGACCGCACCGAACGCGGCCTTGAACAGGCTTTCCTTGGCCGAGAACAGCGCGGTCAGCAACGCATCGTGCGGCCATTGCGCGTCGGCAGCCGCCGCCAGCAGGGCCGCCTCCGCCGCATCGATCGCCACGCCCAGCACGGCCTCGCGCGCGGCGGGCGCGAGCAGCCGTTCCAGGTCGATGCCGATGCCACGGGCCTGGCTGGCCGGCAGCGCCACTGCCGCCGCGCAGCCGTCGCTGTGGGAAATGCTGCCCAGGCTGCCGGCCGGCCAACATGGTGCGCGCGCTGCACCGATCGCGATCTCGGCCTGCGCCTGCGCCGAGCCGAGCGCCTCGCCCAGCGCCAGCCGCGCGGCCAAGCGCCCGAACAGGAACTCCGCCTGGCGCTTGCGCACGCTGCGCGCCACGCTGTCCGGGCAGGCGATCGCCGCGGCGGCGAAGGCCTGCGGCTGGAAGCGCCCGGCATCGAAGGCCAGCGCGTACAGCGGCATGCCGTTGTCCAGCAGGTAGCGCCGCGCGCTGCGCAGGGCCGTGACAACCGCTGGCGGCAGGTCCAGCCGCAGCGGCTGGCCGGCATGGGTGCCAGAGGGGCTGGCGAGCAGGTCGGCGCTCACTGGGCGAGTCCTGCGGGCGGGGCGCGCAGCGGGCAATGCGGCGCAGCGTCCCTTGCGGTGCGACCCTTCCGTGCGGGCCTGGGCACGCGCTCGCGGCCTGCGGGAGCGGGCAGGGAAGGCCGCCGTGCAGTGGCCGCGGCGCTCGAGATGGCAAGGGAAAGGGGATTCACCTGGCCAGTGTCGCAAAACCGACGGCGGCCTGGAGTGGCGATCTCGGTCGCGCTGCGGTCAGCAGGCTACGGGCTGCATTGGGCGAGCGTAACCCCGGTCCTTGCGGCGCGCCGCCTGCGCTGCCATACTTTCCGGCTTCCTGCGCCCGTCGTGGCGGGAACCCTTGCCCCACCGCACCCAGTCCGGGTCTCACGGGGGGCTGTCCGGCCCTCGGGCCACATCCGAAAGGTACAACCACATGAGTCGTCATTACGAAATCGTGTTCCTGGTCCATCCGGACCAGAGCGAGCAGGTCCCGGCCATGATCGAGCGCTACAAGTCGCTGGTCGAGGGCGGCAACGGCACCATCCACCGCCTGGAAGACTGGGGCCGCCGCCAGCTGGCGTACCCGATCCAGAACCTGGTGAAGGCCCACTACGTCATGCTCAACATCGAAGTGGACCAGGCCATCCTGAGCGAGCTGGTCGAGAGCTTCCGCTTCAACGACGCGGTGCTGCGCCACCTGGTGATCAAGCGCGACGGCCCGGACACCGAGCAGTCGCTGATCATGAAGAGCAAGGACGAGAAGGGCGACAAGCCCGAGCGCGGTGAGCGCCGTCGTCGCGACGACGATGAGGGCGATGCGCCCGTCGCTGCCACCGATACCGACGGCGACGCCGCCGAAGCCGCTTAAGGAGCACTGCCATGTCCAAGTTCTTCCGTCGTCGCAAGTTCTGCAAGTTCACCGCCGAGGGCGTCAAGGAGATCGACTACAAGGATCTCAACACCCTGCGCCAGTACCTCACCGAGAACGGCAAGATCGTGCCGAGCCGCGTGACCGGCACCAAGTCCAAGTACCAGCGCCAGCTGGCCACGGCGGTCAAGCGCGCGCGTTTCCTGGCGCTGATCCCGTACACGGACAACCACGATATTTGATGTGAGTTGATCCGAGTCCCTCGGAAAGAGCCCGCACATCCATGTGCGGGTTATTTAAGGAATAGCTTGGCTTCGGCGGGGATTTTTCCACTCCCGGTGCTCCATTCCCGATTCCCGGCAATCCCATCCCCGTCCTATTCGGACAGCAAGCGTTGCGCCGGCCTGGCCGGCGCTAACGAATAACGGAGCAACACCATGCAACTGATTCTCCTGCAGAAAGTGACCAACCTGGGCGGGCTCGGCGACAAGGTCGACGTCAAGCCGGGCTATGGCCGCAACTACCTGGTGCCGCAGGGCAAGGCCGTGCCGGCCACCGCCGCCAACATCGCCGAGTTCGAAGCCAAGCGCGCCGAGTACGAAGCCAAGGCGCAGTCGATCCACGCCGACGCCGAGGCCCGCGCGGCCAAGCTGGAAGGCGCCAGCGTGACCGTCAAGGCCAACGCTTCGACCGAAGGCAAGCTGTACGGCTCGGTCGGCCCGCGCGACATCGCCGAGGCGTTCACCGCCGCCGGCCTGCCGCTGGAAAAGGGCGAAGTGGTGCTGGGCGAAGGCGCGTTCCGCAACATCGGCGAGTACGACGTGCTGGTGCGCCTGCACGCCGACGTCGAGGCCACGGTCAAGGTGGTCGTCGAAGCCGAAGCCTGATCCCCGGCCGACGCAGCAATACCGAAACGGGCGCCGCAAGGTGCCCGTTTCGTTTGCGCCGCCCGGTGCCGGCCCCGCGGCCGGCCGGTGCCGCTATACTCACCGATCCGTACCACTTTCCCGTCCATTCAACCGCAGTGGTATCAATGGCTTGGAAGTAGTACCTCACCTGGATATTCATTAGCGGCAGCCGTCGCCGGCACGCCGGCCGCACTGCCTGGATTGCCTGCCCCATGCGCCTGTCCACCATCAAGCTGTCCGGCTTCAAGTCCTTCGTCGATCCGACCACGCTGCACCTGCCGACCAACATGACCGGCATCGTCGGTCCGAACGGCTGCGGCAAGTCGAACATCATCGACGCGGTGCGCTGGGTGATGGGCGAGAGTTCGGCCAGCCGCCTGCGCGGCGATTCGCTGACCGACGTGATCTTCTCCGGCTCCTCGGCGCGCAAGCCGGTGTCGCAGGCCACGGTGGAACTGATCTTCGACAATTCCGACCACACCATCTCCGGCGAGTACGCCTCGTTCAACGAGATCTCGGTCAAGCGCCAGGTCAGCCGCGACGGCAGCAGCAGCTACTACCTCAACGGCACCAAGTGCCGGCGCCGCGACATCACCGACCTGTTCCTGGGCACCGGCCTGGGCCCGCGCAGCTACTCGATCATCGAGCAGGGCATGATCAGCCAGATCATCGAGGCGCGCCCGGAAGACCTGCGCGTGTACCTGGAGGAGGCGGCCGGCATCTCCAAGTACAAGGAGCGGCGCAAGGAGACCGAGACCCGCATCCGCCACACCCGCGAGAACCTGGAGCGGCTGGGCGACCTGCGCGAGGAGATCGGCAAGCAGCTCGAGCACCTCAAGCGCCAGGCGCGGCAGGCCGAGCAGTACCAGGCGCTGCAGGAAGAGCGCCGGGTCAAGGACGCGCAGTGGAAGGCGCTGGAATACCGCGGCCTGGACGGCAAGCTGCAGGGCCTGCGCGAAGCGCTGAGCCAGGAGGAGACCCGCCTGCAGCAGTTCATCGCCGAGCAGCGCGATGCCGAGGCGCGGATCGAGACCGGGCGCGCGCGCCGCGAGGAAGCCGCCGAGGCGCTGAACCAGGCCCAGGCCGAGGTCTACCGGGTCGGCAGCACCCTGGCCCGCATCGAGCAGCAGATCCAGCACCAGCGCGACCTGTCGCAGCGCCTGCACAAGGCGCGCGACGAGACCCAGGCGGCGCTGGCCGAGCTGGGCCAGCACATCAGCGGCGACGAGGCCAAGCTGGCGCTGCTGCGCGAATCGGTCGACGTGGCCGAGCCGCAGCTGGAGCAACTGCAGGAAGACAACGAATACAAACAGGAAGCCCTGCGCGAGGCCGAGGCCAGGCTGGCCGACTGGCAGCAGCGCTGGGAAGCGCACCAGCGCGACGCGGCCGAGTCCTCACGCGCCGGCGAAGTGGAGCGCACCCGCGTCGACTATCTGGACCGGCAGTCGCTGGAGGCCGAGCGGCGCCGCGAGGCCCTGGCCGCCGAGCGCGCCGGGCTGGACCTGGACGCGCTGGCCGCGGCGTTCGAGCAGGTCGAGCTGCAGCACGAGACGCAGCGGACGGCGCTGGATGGGCTCAACGAGCAGGTCGAGGCGCGCAAGCAGGCGGTGTCGGCGCTGCAGGAGCAGCAGCGCGGCGCGCAGTCAGAACTGGCCGAGGTGCGCAAGCAGGCGCAGGCCGCGCGCGGCCGGCTGTCGTCGCTGGAAACCCTGCAGCAGGCCGCGCTGGGCCAGGAGCAGGGCGCGGCGGTGGCATGGCTGAAGGCGCGCGGGCTGGATTCGGCCGCGCGCGTGGGCGAACGGCTCAGCGTGGAGAGCGGTTGGGAAAACGCGGTCGAAGGCGCGCTCGGGCAATTGATCGAGGGCGTGCTGGTCCAGGCGCCGGAAACCCTGGTCGACGCGTTGGGCGAACTGGGCGAAGGCCGCATCGCGCTGGTCAGCAGCGACGAGGAAGCCGGCAGCTTCGCGCCGACCTCGCTGGCGGCCAAGGTGCAGGGCCCGATCGCGATCCGCCGGCTGCTGTCGCGGCTGCACGCGGCCGAGGACCTGGCCGCCGCGCGCGCCCTGCTGCCGCAGCTGGGCGAGGGCGATTCGGTCATCACCCGCGACGGTGCGCGCCTGGGCGAGGGCTGGTTGCGCGTGTCGCGCTCCGGCGCGGCCAAGCAGGGCGCGCTGCTGCGCGAGCGCGAGATCCAGACCCTGCGCGGGCAGATCGACGCGCTGCAGGAGCGCGAGGCCGAACTCGAGCAGCGCCTGGCCGGCTACCGCGACCAGTTGCTGGCGGCCGAGCAGCAGCGCGAGGACGCGCAGCGCCAGCTGTACCTGGCCCATCGCAGCGTGTCCGAACTGGCCGGCCAGCTGCAGAGCCAGCAGGGCAAGGTCGATGCCGCGCGCACCCGCATCGAACGCATCGAAGGCGAGATCGCGCAGCTGGTGGAGACGCTGGACAGCAGCCGCGAGCAGGCGCGCGAGGCGCGTTCGCGGCTGGAAGACGCGGTCACCCGCATGGGCGACCTGGAGGGCGCGCGGCAGCAGCTGGAAAGCGAGCGCCGCCAGTTCACCGAGGCGCGCGACCTGGCGCGCGACGCCGCGCGCCGGGTGCGCGACGCCGCGCACGCGCTGGCGCTGACCCTGGAATCGCAGCGCGCGCAGATTTCCTCGCTGAGCCAGGCGCTGGAGCGCATGGGCAGCCAGCGCGGGCAGCTGGATTCGCGCCTGGGCGAACTGAGCGCGCAGCTGACCGAAGGCGATTCGCCGGTGCACGCGCTGGAAGCCGAACACCAGGCCGCATTGAGCGAGCGCGTGCGCACCGACCGCGTGCTCGGCGAGGCGCGCGCGTTGCTCGACAGCGTCGACAACGAACTGCGCACGTTCGAGCAGACCCGCCAGCAGCGCGACGAGCAGGCGCTGGCGCAGCGCGAGCGCATCGCCCAGCGCCGCCTCGACCAGCAGGCGCTGGTGCTCAGCGCCGAGCAGCTGTCGGCGGCGGTGGTCAAGGCCGGCTTCGTGCTGGAGGACGTGATCAACACGCTGCCCGAGCAGGCCGACGCGGCCGAGTGGGAGCAGGCGGTGCAGCAGATCGACGCGCGCATGCGCCGCCTGGAGCCGGTCAACCTGGCGGCGATCAGCGAATACGGCGAGGCCTCGCAGCGCGCCGAGTACCTGGAGGCGCAGAACGCCGACCTGACCACCGCGCTGGAGACGCTGGAAGAGGCGATCCGCAAGATCGACCGCGAAACCCGCGGCCGCTTCAAGGACACCTTCGACCGGGTCAATTCCGGCGTGCAGGCGCTGTATCCGCGCCTGTTCGGCGGCGGCCACGCCTATCTGGAGTTGACCGGCGAAGACCTGCTCGACACCGGCGTGGCGATCATGGCGCGCCCGCCGGGCAAGCGCGTGTCCAGCATCTCGCTGCTGTCCGGCGGCGAGAAGGCGATGACCGCGGTGGCGCTGGTGTTCGCGATCTTCCAGCTCAACCCGGCGCCGTTCTGCCTGCTCGACGAGGTCGATGCGCCGCTGGACGAAGCCAACGTCGGCCGCCTGGCGGCGATGGTCAAGGAGATGAGCGAGAAGGTGCAGTTCCTGTTCGTCAGCCACAACAAGGCGACGATGGAAGCGGCGCACCAGCTCAGCGGCGTCACCATGCGCGAGCCCGGCGTCAGCCGCCTGGTCAGCGTCGATCTGGAGGAAGCGGCGCGTTTGGCGGGCGCAGCCTGACGTGACATGCTAGACAAGATCCATTCCCCCTGCGCAACCTTGCCGGAGTAACCCCTCAATGTCCGACATGGCCATGCTACGCATCGGCATCCTCGCCGCCGGTCTGCTGCTGATCGCGGCGATCTTCCTGTTCGGTCGTCCCAAGAAACAGACCCAGGGCCGCCGCGTGGAGCCGGCCGACGCGGCGGCCAAGCCGCGCCGCGAGCCGGTGCTCAGCGACGATCCGCAGGCCGCGTTCGACGAACTGCCGGCCGGCGACGCTGCCCCCAGCCAGCCCGAACTGGGCCTGGCCCAGGCCGATGCCGATGCCGCTGGCACCGACCTGGGCAAGCGGCCCAGCCAGGACTTCGACAAGATCGTCTCGCTGTACGTCGCCGCGCGCGCCGGACAGGTGCTGCGCGGCGAAGACATCGTCGTGGCCGCGGAAAAGACCGGCCTGGTGTTCGGCCACATGAACGTGTTCCATCGCCTGATCGAAGGCCACCCGGAACGCGGTCCGATCTTCAGCATGGCCAGCATCATGAAGCCGGGCAGCTTCGACATGGCGCACATCCGCGAGATGGAGACGCCGGCGATCGCGTTCTTTCTGACCCTGCCGGCGCCGCTGACCGCGCTGGACGCGTGGGAAAAGATGCTGCCCACCGTACAGCGCATGGGCGAACTGCTCGACGGCGTGGTGCTGGACGACAGCCGCAACGCGCTGGGCCGCCAGCGCATCGCCCACATCCGCGACGACCTGCGCGCCTACGACCGCCAGCACCAGGCGCCGCCGTTGACGAAGGCGCCGCGCTGGTGAATCTCGGGACTCGGGACTCGGGACTCGGGATTTTCGCAAATTCACCGCATTTGCGCTGTTCTGTAGGAGGGGCTTCAGCCCCGACGCTCTACCGGTAAGGCGTCGGGGCTGAAGCCCCTCCTACAGAAAAATGGGCTGGTCCGTAGCTAGAAAAACCGCTTTTTCTTCAAAGAAACTGGCACTTTTTGCATCAAATCGCTTGACAGCGATTTGCCCCGGGACATCATCCTGCCGTCCCGAGTCCCGAGTCCCGAGTCCCGAGTCC
>NZ_JAFIWC010000019.1 GCF_017163755.1 Xanthomonas sp. | reverse complement strand
CCAGTCCCCGGTCCCGCCCCCAACGCCTGCACCTCGGCCTCACTCAGCTCGCGCCAGGCGCCCTTGCCCAGTTCGCCGAGCGCCAGGTCGCCGATGGCCACCCGCACCAGCCGCAGCACCCGCAGGTCGAATGCCTCGAGCAGGCGCCGGATCTGCCGGTTGCGGCCTTCGTCGAGCACCACTTCCAGCCACGCATGCTTGTCGCCCTGGCGCAGCGGCCGCACCGCCTTCGCGCGCAACGGCTCGCCGTCCACGACGACGCCCTGGCCGATGCGCGCCAGCAGCGCCGCGTCCGGCAGCGCATCGACCTGCACGTGGTAGGTCTTGTCCGGGCCGCTGGCCGGATCGGTGACCCGTGCCGCCCACTGCGGATCGTTGCTGAACAACAGCAAGCCTTCGCTGGCCTTGTCCAGCCGCCCGACCGGCGCCAGCCACGGCAGCCCGGCACCGTCGAAACAGCGGTAGACGGTGTCGCGGCCGCGTTCGTCCTGCGCGGTGGTGACCAGGCCGCGCGGCTTGTTGAGCATCAGGTACACGCGCCGCGTGGCGGCAAGCGGCGCGCCATCGAGCGCAAGGCGGTGCCGGCTGCGCAGGATCGGGAACTCGGGGTCGGTGACGATGCGGCCGTCGACCGCGACGCGGCCGGCGGCGATCCAGCGCGCGGCCTCGCTGCGCGAGCACAGGCCGAGCTTGGACAGGGTCCGCGCCAGGCCATGGCGGGTCTCGCCGGCCGCCGCGGCGCGCGGCGACCGCGCGGCCGTGGCCAAGGGCGCCACCGGGCGGAGCGCGGGGCGGCGGGGACGCGGAGGCTTCACCGCTGGCGCTGCGGGCGCAGGCGCGGCCGCTGGCCGCGCGGCGCGCTTACTTGATTTCGGCCGGCTTGGCTTCGGCCGGCACCGCGGCGGCGGGCACCGCCACCGGGCGCGCCTTGACCACGCGCACGCCGCGCGCCTTCATCCACGCGTCGAACTCTTCGGCGGTCATGCGCTTGCCGTTCTGGCTCATGTCGAAGCGCCACGGGGTGTTGTCGAACGCGGTCGCCGGCTTGTACGCCGCCGGATCGTTCGGCTTGACCGCGGCGCCGGCCGGCATCGCGTTGGCCAGGCTCTGGCAGCCTTCCACGCGCAGGCGCAGCAGCACGCGGTCGACCGACTGGTCGCTGCTGTAGGACTGGGCCAGCACGCCGCTGGGCATGCCCAGCTGCAGGCTGCGCGTGTACAGCTCCGAAGCGACCGGGGCGCCGACCGTGGCCGGCAGCGGCAGCGGCTTGGGCAGGACGTCGCCGGAACAGTCCGGGGCGGCGTGGGCGGCAGGAATCAGTGCAAGGCCAAGCAGGCCGGCCGTAACGATACGCAGCATCGGTTTTTTTCCATTCAGGCGAGACGACGCCGCGAGTGTAGGCAGCGCCACGCGCGGTTTCAACCGATACCGGCACTGCATGCGCTAAATAATTGGGAAGACTGAAAAAATTCAGCTTGGCAGCGCCGTCCCTGCAGAAGCGGCTTCAGTCGCGACCCGGGGTGTTACCGGCAAGGCCTGTCGCGACTGAAGTCGCTCCTGCAGGGGCAGCACTGCGTTTTTCGGGCGCAAAAAAACAAAGCCCGGCACGGGGCCGGGCTTTGCTTGAAGCATGAAGCGTCCGATTAGTTCTGGACGTTCAGCTCGGTACGACGGTTCTTCGCACGGCCTTCCGGGTTGTCCGAACCATCCGGGTTGGCGTTCGGCGCAATCGGGCGGCTCTCGCCGTAGCCGATCGGACCGACCAGACGCGAAGCGTCCACGCCGTTCTGGGTCAGGTAGTTGTACACCGCGGTGGCACGACGCTCCGACAGCTTCTGGTTGTAGGCGTCGGTACCCTTCGAGTCGGTGTGACCGGCGACCTCGACCTTCAGGTCGGGGTAACGCTTCAGGATCTCGGTGGCCTCGCTCAGGATCGCCACGGCGTCCGGACGCAGGGTCGCCTTGTCGAAGTCGAAGTTGACACCCTTCAGGTCGATCGACACCGGCACCGGGCAACCGTCCGGACCGATCGTCTGGCCGGGCTGCGAAGCCGGGCACTTGTCGTCGCAGTTGTTGACGCCGTCGCCGTCGTCATCCAGATCCGCGCAGCTCGGGGCGGCGGACGGAGCCGGAGCGGCAACCGGAGCGGACGGCGGCGGGCCGAGCGGAATCACGACGCCGACCGAAGCCAGCACGTCGCCGAACCAATCCTTGTCTTCGCCGACCAGCGCCGGGTTCACGCTCGCGTCGTCGAAGTCAGCGCGGTAGGCCACTTCGGCACGCACGGCAACGCGCTTGTCGAAGGTGGTCTGCAGACCGACGCCGGCCTTGGCGGCAAAGTTGCCGTCCTTGCGCTGGCCCGGGGAATCCGGATTCGGGAACGCGTCGAACTCTTCTTCCGAACGCTGGTAGCCCAGGCCGAACAGCAGGTACGGGTTCCAGCCGCGGCCTTCCTGGATGAAGTGGCGACGCAGGTCGAACGAGATGCCGTACTGGCTCCAGTTCAGGTCCTGGTTGTCGTCGAAGTTCGGGTTCTGGTAGTTCAGCTCGCCGTCGATCGACCAGTTCGGGCTGACGAACTTGCCCAGGCCCAGGGACACGAACGGAGCATCGTTGGTGCCGCGATCATTGTTCTGGAAGTTGAAGCCAGCCGCACCGGTCAGGTACCAGCGGTCGTCGAACTCCTGCGCGGACGCTGCCTGGGCAACGGCCAGACCGCCCAGCAATGCGGCAGTAAGAATTTTCTTGTTCATGTATACAGCTCCTTGTTTCGGGGATATAAACCGGTAAGGCATGGTCCAGCTCAGATGTCATCACACCCAGACGGCCGCTTGCTCATGCCATCGACGCGCAGATTAGGCTTGGCAAAGTGAAGACGGCGTTAACGACCGCGTAACATGTGAAAGCCAATGCCAGACCCTAGAGCGGCTGGCGATGCACCCTATACAGCTTGATGAAATAACGCAATGCCATGCCCGTAGACGAGTTTTCGCGTCTGTCAGCTTGCAGCGCCGACGATTCATGGCGATGACAGGCGCTCCCACGGCGGCGGATCGGCGAACTGCTCGGCCATGAACTCGGTGAACGCGCGCACCCGCGGCGGCACCAGCCGGCGTTGCGGCATCACCGCGTGGATGCCGGTCTCGGCCGGCGGATGGTCCGGCAGCACCACCTGCAGGCGTCCATTGCGCAGATCCTCGGCCACGTGCCATACCGAATGCAGCGCGATGCCCAGCCCGTTCACCGCCGCGTCGCGCAGCACCTCGCCCAGGTTCGACTCCATCGGCCCGCTCACCTTCACCGCCTCCTCGCCCTGCGCACCGTGCAAGCGCCATACGTCCTGCCGGCCTTCGGCCCCGCTCAGCAGCAGGCAGGCATGCCGGGCCAACTCGCGCGGCGTGGCCGGGGCGCCATGGCGGCGCAGGTAGTCGGGCGAGGCGCACAGCACGCGCCGGTTGCCGGCGATGCGGCGCGCGACCAGGCTGGAGTCGCGCAGCGCGCCGATCCGGATCGCCAGGTCGAAGCCTTCGCTGACCAGGTCCACCACGTTGTCGCTCAGGTGCACGCTCAGCCGCAGCTGCGGGTAGCGCGCCATGAACTGCGGCAGCAGCGGCGAGACGTACTGGCGTCCGAACGAGGCCGACATCGTCACCCGCAAGGTACCTGCCGCGCCCTCGCCGCGCAGGCTGCCGGCAAGCGATTCCAGGTCCTCGACCAGCGCGCGCCCCTGTTCGGCCAGTTGCTGCCCTTCCGGGGTCGGGTGCAGGCGCCGGGTGGTCCGGTGCAGCAGGCGCACGCCCAGCTCGCGTTCCAGCCGGCGCAGGCGCTGGCTGGCGACGGCGACCGACAGGTCCAGGCTGCGCGCGGCGGCGCTGATCGAGCCCAGGTCGAGCACGCGCAGGAACAGGGCGATGTCGCCGATCCGGTCCATTCTATTGGTTTTGTTGAAAGTGACTGTGGATATTGCCAGTTTCCGTTCGCAAAGCGCGCTCCTAGGCTGCGATGTCCCCGCCGCTCAGGAATGCCATGCCACCGCTCCGCGCCCCATCTCCCACGCCAAACCCGCCCCGCCTGCCGCTGGCGCTGTTCGCGCTGACCGCCGGCGCGTTCGGGATCGGCACCACCGAGTTCGTGATCATGGGCCTGCTGCTGCAGGTCGGCGCCGACCTCGGGGTCGGCGTGCCGGCCGCCGGCTTGCTGATTTCCGGCTATGCGCTGGGGGTATTCGTCGGCGCGCCGCTGCTGACCGTGCTCAGCCGCCGCTGGCCGCGCAAGACGGTGCTGGTGGCGCTGATGCTGGTGTTCACCGCCGGCAACCTGGCCTGCGCGCTGGCGCCGAACTACGCGCTGCTGATGGCCGCGCGGGTGCTCACCTCGCTGGCGCACGGCACCTTCTTCGGCGTCGGCGCGGTGGTCGCCACCGGCCTGGTCGCGCCGGAGCGCCGGGCCTCGGCGATCTCGATGATGTTCACCGGACTGACCGTGGCCACCCTGCTCGGGGTGCCGGCCGGCGCCTGGCTCGGCCTGCACTACGGCTGGCGCGCGACGTTCTGGGCGGTGGCCGCGATCGGCGCGATCGCCACCGCGGTGATCGTCGCGCTGGTGCCGCGCAGCCACGACGCGGCGGCGCCGCCGCGGCTTGGCGAGGAGCTGCGCGCGGTCGGCCGCGTGCCGGTGCTGCTCGGCCTGGCGGTGACCGTGCTCGGCTATGCCGGGGTGTTCACCGTCTACACCTATATCCAGCCGATCCTCACCCGGGTCACCGGCCTGGCCGACAGCGCGGTGTCGCCGGTGCTGCTGGTGTTCGGCATCGGCATGATCGTCGGCAACCTGTACGGCGGGCGCCTGGCCGACCGCCGCCCGGCCGCGGCGCTGCCGATCACCCTGGGCGCGCTGGCACTGGTGCTGGCGGCGATGTTCTTCGCGCTGCCGTCGGCCGCCGCGACGGTGCTGTTCACCGGGCTGCTCGGCGTGGCCGCGTTCGCCACCGTGGCGCCGCTGCAGTTGTGGGTGCTGGGCCGTGCCGGCGAGGCCGGCCGCCACCTGGCGTCCAGCCTCAACATCGGCGCGTTCAACCTGGGCAATGCGCTGGGCGCGTGGCTGGGCGGTGCGGTGATCGCGCACGGCGCCGCGCTCGGCCACCTGACCTGGATCGCCGCCTTGGTCACCAGCGCCGGACTGGCCCTGGCGCTGGTCGCGTTGCGCCTGCCGCAGGCCACGGCAACGGCGGCGGGCGCCGCCTGCGCCGGAGGCCGGGCATGAACCGCCCGCTGCGGCGCGCGGCGCTGGCGGCGATGCTCGGTGGCGCGATCGCGCCGGCCGGCGCGGCGGACGAGGGCTGGATCGCGAGCTGGCAGGCCAGCCCGCAGCCGCTGTGGTCGCCGGAGTTCCCGTTCCCGACCCAGGCGCCGTTCAACCTGTGGCGGCAGACCGTGCGCCAGGTCGCGCGGATCAGCCTGGGCGGCGACGAACTGCGCATCGAGCTGTCCAACGCCTACGGCCGCGAACCGCTGCGGATCGGCGCGGCGCACGTGGCCCTCGCCGGCGACGGCGCGGCGACCGTACCGGGCTCGGACCGCATGCTGCGCTTTGCCGGCAGTGCGTCGGTGACGATTCCGCCGGGCGCGCCGATGCTCAGCGACCCGGTCGCGCTGTCGGTGCCGGACCTGGGCCGGCTCAGCGTCAGCCTGTACCTGCCGCAGCCGACCGAGCCCGCCACCTTCCATTGGGAAGGCCTGCAGAGCGCATGGCTGCTGCCGGGCGACGCCGGCTCGGCGGTCGCGCCGGCCGAGGCCGCGCCGCTGCCGGTGCGCGTGTTCCTCAGCGGCGTGCAGGTGCGGCGCGCGGACGCCGCCGGCGCGGTGGTGACGCTCGGCGACTCGATCACCGACGGCGCCGCGTCCACGCCCGGACGCGACCGGCGCTGGCCCGACTACCTGGCCGCGCAGCTGGCGCCGCAGCGCGTGGCGGTGGTCAATGCCGGCATCTCCGGCGGCCGCGTGCTGCGCGACCGCATGGGCCGCAACGCGCTGGCGCGGCTGGATCGCGACGTGCTGGCGCAGCCGGGCGTGCGCACCCTGGTACTGCTGATCGGCATCAACGATCTGAGCTGGTACGGCACGCCGTTCGCGCCCGACGATGCGCCGGTATCGGCGCAGGCCCTGATCGACGGCTACCGGCAGCTGGTGCAGCGCGCGCGTGCGCACGGCCTGCAGGTGGTCGGGGCCACGCTGACGCCGTTCGAAGGCGCGCTGCCGGACACGCCGATCGGCGGCTACTACACCGGCGACAAGGAACGCGTGCGCCAGCAGGTCAACGCCTGGATACGCGAAGGCAACGGTTTCGATGCGATCATCGATTTCGACGCCCTGCTCCGCGATCCCGCGCACCCCACCCGCATGCTGACCGCATTCGATTCCGGCGATCACCTGCATCCTGGCGATGCCGGCTACGCCGCCATGGCCGAGGCGGCCGCGCGGGTGCTGCGCGACGCCGCCCCGCGCGGCGGCGCGCGACCCTAGATCCTCAGATCCTTCCCCCCAACAGGAGTCATTCGTATGGAATACCGTCATCTCGGCGCCTCCGGCTTCAAGGTCCCCGTGCTCAGCTTCGGCACCGGCACCTTCGCCGGCCAGGGCGATTTCTTTTCCGTCTGGGGCAACTCCGACGTGGACCAGGCGCGGCGCCTGATCGACATCTGCCTGGAGGCCGGGGTCAACCTGTTCGACAGCGCCGACATCTATTCCGGCGGCGCGGCCGAGTCGGTACTGGGCGCGGCGATCAAGGGCCGCCGCGACCAGGTGCTGATCTCGACCAAGGCCACGTTCCGCTTCGACGCCGACGATCCGAACAGCGTCGGGTCCTCGCGCTTCCATCTGGTGCGCGCGGTCGAGGCGGCGCTCAAGCGCCTGGATACCGACTACATCGACCTGTTCCAGCTGCACGGCTTCGATGCGAAGACGCCGGTGGAGGAAACCCTGTCCACCCTCGACGACCTGGTCCGCGCCGGCAAGATCCGCTACCTGGGTGTGTCCAACTTCTCCGGCTGGCACCTGATGAAGTCGCTGGCGGTCGCCGACCGCTACGGCTGGTCGCGCTACGTCGCGCACCAGGCGTACTACTCGCTGGTCGGCCGCGACTACGAGGAAGAGCTGATGCCGCTGGGGCTGGACCAGGGCGTGGGCGCGCTGGTGTGGAGCCCGCTGGGCTGGGGCCGGCTGACCGGCAAGGTGCGCCGCGGCCAGCCGCTGCCGCAGAGCAGCCGCCTGCACGACAGCAAGGTCACCGAGGCCGGTCCCCCGGTCGAGGACGAACGCCTGTACCGGGTGGTCGAGGCGATCGACGCGGTGGCCGCCGAGACCGGCAAGAGCGTGCCGCAGATCGCGCTGAACTGGCTGCTGCAACGGCCCACGGTCAGCAGCGTCATCATCGGCGCGCGCAACGAGGAGCAGTTGCGGCAGAACCTGGGCGCGGTCGGCTGGAACCTCAGCGCCGAGCAGGTGCGGCGGCTGGACGAGGCCAGCGCGGTGGTGCCGCCGTACCCGTACTGGCACCAGCGCGGCTTCGCCGAACGCAATCCGCGTCCGGTATGACCCCCGATCCCTATCGCCCTCCTGGAGAACGCATGAAAGCCGTAGCCCTTACCCACTACCTGCCCATCGACGACCCGGATTCGCTGCGCGACGTCGACCTGCCCGCGCCCGCCGCGCCCACCGGTTTCGACCTGCTGGTGCGGGTCGAGGCGGTATCGGTCAACCCGGTCGATACCAAGGTCCGCGCACCGAAGCCGCAGGTGGAACCGCAACCCAAGGTGCTCGGCTACGACGCGGCCGGGGTGATCGAAGCGGTCGGTCCGGACGTCGTCGGCCTGGAGCCGGGCGATGAGGTCTACTACGCCGGCGACATCACCCGCCCCGGCAGCAACGCGCAGTACCAGTTGGTCGATGCGCGCATCGTCGCGCGCAAGCCGGCGACGCTGGATTTCGCCCAGGCCGCGGCGCTGCCGCTGACCACGCTGACCGCGTGGGAGCTGCTGTTCCAGCGCATGCCGTTCGACTTCGACGACGAACGCAACCGCGGCCGCCGCCTGCTGGTGATCGGGGGCGCCGGCGGCGTCGGCTCGATCGCGATCCAGCTGGCGCGGCACGCCGGTTTCGAGGTGATCGCCACCGCCTCGCGCGAGCAGACCCGCGACTGGTGCCTGGGCCTGGGCGCGAGGCACGTGATCGACCACCGGCAGGCGCTGGCGCCGCAGTTGCAGGCGCTTGGCATCGAGCAGGTGGATGCGGCGATCAACCTCGCCGACACCGACCGCTACTGGGACGCGCTGGGCGAACTGGTCGCGCCGCAGGGCCATGTCGGCCTGATCGTGGAGCCGTCCGGCGCGCTGCGCATCGGCGATCCGTACAAGGCCAAGTGCATCGGCATCCACTGGGAAATGATGTTCGCGCGCCCACGCTTCAGGACCGCCGACATGATCGAGCAGCACCGCATCCTGGCGCGTGCGGCCAGCCTGATCGACGCCGGCGAACTGCGCACCACGCTGACCGAGACGCTGGCGCCGATCGATGCGGCCAACCTGCGCGAGGCACACCGGCGGCTGGAATCTGGCAGCACCATCGGCAAGCTGGCGCTGGCCGGCTGGGGCTGAACGGCCGGCGCGTTCGGCGCGAGGGCACGCTGTAGGAGGGTCTTCGGCCCGACCGGGCGCCAGTAACGACCGGTCGGGGCTGAAGCCCCTCCTACAAGGCGCCGCCACGACAACCGTTGCGGCGGTGCAACCTATCGCAACCACTAGCGAAGCACACCGGCCCTGCTCACTGCCTGCAAAACACGCACGGCGCGGCGGCGCGCGCTGACGGCGTCGACGGGCCAAAGCCATGGCTCGAGCCCCCGTCGACGCACGCCTCTTGCCGAAACACGGGATTCGGGGCACCCTGCGCGCTTCCGTACGCCAGCGTATCCAAGCCATGTCGCCCGCCTCCGGCCAGCCCGAACCGTCCTCCACCGCCTACCCGCACCTGTTCGCCCCGCTCGACCTGGGCTTCACCCGGATCCGCAACCGGGTGCTGATGGGCTCGATGCACACCGGGCTGGAGGACCGCGCGCGCGATTTCGGCAAGCTCGCCGCCTATTTCGCCGAGCGCGCGGCCGGCGAGGTCGGACTGATCGTCACCGGCGGCTTCGCGCCCAACCTGGTCGGCTGGCTGAAGCCGTTCGGCGGCAAGCTGTCGTGGCCGTGGGAAGCGCGCCCGCACCGGCGGGTGACGCGCGCGGTGCACGAGCACGGCGCCAAGATCTGCCTGCAGTTGCTGCATGCCGGCCGCTACGCCTACCACCCGCTGTCGGTGGCGCCGTCGAAGCTGAAGGCGCCGATCAATCCGTTCACCCCGCGCGCGCTGTCCGCGCGCGCGGTGGACCGGCAGATCGCCGCCTATGCGCGCGCGGCCAGGCTGGCGCGCGAGGCCGGCTACGACGGCGTGGAGGTGATGGGCTCGGAAGGCTACCTGATCAACGAATTCGTCGCCCCGCGCACCAACCGCCGCGACGACGCCTGGGGCGGCGACGCGGCCAGGCGCATGCGCTTCGCGGTGGAGATCGTGCGCCGCATCCGCGAGGCCTGCGGCGCGGACTTCATCATCATCTACCGCCTGTCGCTGGTGGACCTGGTCGACGGCGGCAGCGACTGGCAGGAGATCGTGGCGCAGGCGCAGGCGATCGAGGCCGCCGGCGCGACGCTGATCAACTCCGGCATCGGCTGGCACGAAGCGCGCGTCCCCACCATCGCCACCTCGGTGCCGCGCGCCGCCTTCGCCGGCGTCACCGCCAAGCTCAAGCCGCACGTGCGCGTGCCGGTGATCGCGACCAACCGCATCAACATGCCCGACGTGGCCGAGCGCATCCTCGCCGGCGGCGGTGCCGACATGGTGTCGCTGGCGCGGCCGCTGCTCGCCGACCCGCAGTGGGCGGCCAAGGCGCGGCGCGGGCAGCCGCAGGCGATCAACACCTGCATCGCGTGCAACCAGGCGTGCCTGGACCACGTGTTCGAGAACAAGACCGCCAGCTGCCTGGTCAATCCGCGCGCGGCGGCGGAAACCGAGCTGAACTACGTGCGCACCGCCGCGCCCAAGCGCGTGGCGGTGGTCGGTGCCGGGCCGGCGGGGCTGGCCTGCGCCACGGTCGCCGCGCAGCGCGGCCACCAGGTCACGCTGTTCGACGGCGCCGCGGAGATCGGCGGCCAGTTCAACGTGGCCAAGCGCATTCCCGGCAAGGAGGAATTCCACGAGACGCTGCGCTACTTCCGCCACCAGCTCCACGCCACCGGCGTGACCTTGCGCCTGGACACCGTCGCCGACGTCGCCGCGCTGTCCGGCTTCGACGAGGTGGTGCTGGCCACCGGCATCGTGCCGCGCAAGGTGGATTTCCCCGGCGCCGACCACCCGAACGTGGTCGGCTATCTGGACGTGCTGCAGGGCCGGGTGCAGGCGGCGGACGCGGTCGCGATCATCGGCGCCGGCGGCATCGGCTTCGACGTCGGCGAGTTCCTGGTGCATGCCGGGCCGTCGCCGGCGCTGGACCCCGCGCGCTGGATGGCCGAATGGGGCGTGGACCCGAGCTTCGAGGCGCGCGGCGCGCTGGCGCCGGCACGGCCGGAGCCGCCGGCACGCCGGGTGTGGCTGCTGCAGCGCAGCCCGGGCCGCCCGGGCGCGCGGCTGGGCAAGACCACCGGCTGGATCCACCGCGCCACGCTCAAGGCCAAGGGCGTGAGCATGCTCGGCGGCGTGGACTACCTGGGCATGGACGATGCCGGACTGCGCATCCGCGTGGACGGGGCCGAGCAGTTGCTGCCGGTCGGCACCGTGGTGGTCTGCGCCGGGCAGGAACCGCGCCGCGAACTGCTCGATGCGCTGCAGGCCGCCGGCCGCAGCGCGCACCTGATCGGCGGCGCCGACGTGGCCGCCGAACTGGACGCCAAACGCGCCATCGCCCAGGGCAGCCGGCTGGCTGCCACACTGTAGCGTCACGTCGCTGGAGGTGACACCGCGGCGTCGGCGGCCGGGTGCGCCGCATCGCCCGGCGCAGTCCAGCGCGCGCGAACGGGACCATGCCCAGGCGGCCGGCAGCGCCGACAACGTCCACGCCGGCGCATCGCGCCGACCGTCGTTTCGATCGCGGTGATGGTGCACGCGGACGTCCTGCTGCGCCCATCGGCACGTCGTTCCCGACGCGCGCACGCCCGCGGACCAGCCCGTTCTTGTGACCGCTGTCAACAACCCGGGTTCAGTTCCGATTGGGTAGGCGCGGCCTATCGTCCGCGCCACTTCCCGTCCGCCCCTCTGGTGGATGCGCCGGCCTCCACATTGCGCCGGCACCCGGGCGGCCCGTGACAGGCCGCCTCCCCATGACGCCAAGCCGCATCGCCATGCCTGCCATCCGGCGGGACTTCGATGAGGGCCCATACGGAGCAAGGAGTTATATGAAACTGGCCTGGATACTCTGGTTGTCGCAGTTGCTGCCGCAGCCGGCCGCCGATTCGCTGTGCTTGAGCACCACCGTGTACCTGGAAGCGCGCGACCAGACCCTGCGCGGGCAGCAGGCAGTGGCCGAAGTCGCGCTGCGGCGCCTGGACAGCGGCCTGTGGGGCAACTCGATGTGCCAGGTGGTCACCGCGCGCAAGCAGTTCGCGCCCGGCCTGGTCAAACCCGGCACCGAACTGAAGAACGACGACGCCTGGGCCGACGCGGTCGACGTGGCCTTCGCCGCCGAACGCAACTGGGCGCTGCCGCAGGGCGAGCGCAAGGAGATCGTGCCCGGCGCCAGCCACTTCGCTGCGCATGCGATCGCCAGCCCGAGCTGGCGCAACGCCTACCAGGTGGCCACGATCGGCGACCACACGTTCTATCGCGTGCAGAAGCTGCGCCCGCGCAACGCGTCCTGATCGCCACTCACGCAGCGGGCGCGCTTGGCGGTAATCTCGCCTGCCCTGTATCTGCGGAGTCCGCATGAAGCTCTACACCAAACCCGGCGCCTGCTCGCTGGCCGACCATATCGCGCTGCGCTGGTCCGGGTTGCCGTTCGAACTGCAGGTGATGGACGGCGCCGGCATCAAGTCGCCGGAATATCTCAGGCTCAATCCGGCCGGCTCGGTGCCGGTGCTGACCGTGGACGACTGGGCGCTGACCCAGAACGCGGCGATCCTCAACTACATCGCCGACCTGGCCCCGGCCAGCGGCCTGGCTGGCGACGGCAGCGCGCGCACGCGTGCCGAGATCAACCGCTGGATCGCCTTCGTCAACGCCGACCTGCATCCGGCCTTCAAGCCGATCTTCGGCAGCACCGCGTACCTGCAGGACAAGGCGCTGATCGAACTCAGCCATCGCGACGCGCGGCAGAAGCTGCGCACGCTGTACGAACGGGTCGACGCGCACCTGCAGACGCAGGCATGGCTGGCCAACGGTGCGCGCTCCGGTGCCGACGCCTACCTGTTCGTGACCCTGCTGTGGGCGCGCAAGGTCGGCGTCGAGCTGGACGGCCTGCATGCGCTGGACGCGTTCGTGCAGCGCATGCTCGGCGATGCCGACGTGCAGGCCGCCCTCGGCGCCGAAGGATTGAATCCGGGTTGATCGCGCAGCGGCGGCGCCGGCACGTGCGCGGCGCCGCCATCGCCCCGCCACAGCGACGCCGCTGCGCGCTGGCGACGTTCAGTTCGTCGCGTCGGTCTGCAGCGTTTCCTGCATCCAGCGCGACGCCAGCGCCGGACTGGTGGCTTTGGCGAGCGCGGCGACGAACTCCGGCAACAGCGCCTCCAGCGCCGCGACGTCGCTGCAGCGCTCGATCTTCAACTGCATGAAATAGCCTTTCAGCCCCAGGTGCTGGCGTACCGCCTCGCTCATCGCGTCGTACAGCCGCGAATGGCGCTGCGCCGACGCATCGGAGACTTCCGCCTGCAACGGCGGTGCGTCGGCGTGTGGCGCTTCGCTCGCAGCCGCGGCTGCCGGCGCTGGCGACGTCGCCGTTGCCGCCGCTGGCACGGGGTCGCCGGCGCCGCGCTGGATCAACCCCATCTGCTCGAGTTGCGACAGCGCGTCGGCGGGCGCGTGCAGGCCGCCGATGATCTGTTGCAGCGCCGCATCTTCCTTCTGCCCGTCCACGATCAGCAGGATCGAGCGCAGCACCGCCGGCAGGCGCCGGCCGCGATCCACGATTTCCTGCCGTCCCGCCTCGGTCTTGCCGTATCGCTGGCTCATGTTTCCCTCCCCCCTGACGTGCTCCAGGCCGACCGCGCGGCGCTGCCGTGCCCGGCCTGCGCGCCTGCGCCGCCGCGCCCCCGCGCGGCTCCGCCTGTCCTGCGCATCCTGAGCCGCCGGCGGCGGCGAATCAATGGCCCAACGCGCGGCGGATGTCGTCCAGCGCCGCCGGATCGTCCAGCGTCGACAGGTCGCCCGGATCGCGGCGCTCGGCGAGCGCCTGCAGCGAACGTCGCAGCAGCTTGCCCGAGCGCGTCTTCGGCAACGCGTTGACCAGGTACACCTGCGCCGGCCGCGCCACCGCGCCGAGCCGCTCGACCACCGTCTGCTGCAACTGCGCCACCAGTTCGGCGGTGTCGCCCTGCGGCGCCTGCTTCATCGTCGCGAACACGATCGGCACCTGGCCCTTGAGCTCATCGTGCATGCCGATCACCGCCACTTCGGCCACGCCGGGATGGCCGGCGATGGCCTCCTCGATCTCGCGCGTGCCCAGGCGGTGGCCGGCGACGTTGATCACGTCGTCGGTGCGGCCGAGGATGAAGGTATAGCCGTCCTCGTCGCGGATCGCCCAGTCCAGCGAGCTGTACAGCAGTTCGTCGAAGTGGCTGAAGTAGCTGCTCAGGAAGCGCGCGTCGTCGTTCCACACCGTGGTCATGCAGCCCGGCGGCAGCGGCGGCACGATCACCAGCACGCCCTTGCGCCCGGCCGGCACTTCCTCGCCGCTGCGCTCGTCGACGATCTTCATCCGGTAGCCCAGGTTCGGCAGGCCCGGCGAGCCGAACTTCACCGGCTTCATCTCCAGCCCCGGCAGCAGGGTCAGCGCCGGCCAGCCGGTCTCGGTCTGCCAGTAGTTGTCGATGATCGGCTTGCCGAGCGCGCCGCTGATCCACTGCGCGGTCGGTTCGTCCAGCGGTTCGCCGGCGAGGAACAGATACTTCAGCGCGGACAGGTCGCGGTCGCGGATGTGCCGCGCGTCGTGCTTCTTCAGCACGCGGATCGCGGTCGGCGAAGAGAACATGGTGCGCACGCCGTACTTCTCGCACAGCGCCCACCACACGCCCGGATCCGGGCGTACCGGCAGCCCTTCGTACAGCAGCGTGGTGCAGCCGCCGATCAGCGGGCCGTAGACGTTGTACGAATGCCCCACCGCCCAGCCGACATCGGAGGTGGAGAACATCACCTGGCCCGGCGCGCAATCGAACACGGTGCGCATCGACAACGCCAGCGCCACCGCATAGCCGCCGACGTCGCGCTGCACGCCCTTGGGCTTGCCGGTGGTGCCGGAGGTGTACAGCAGGTAGCTGGGCTCGTTGGACTCCAGCCACACCACCGGCACCTGCGCATCGCCGACCTCGGCGCGCAGCGCCGCATAGTCCACGTCGCGCGGCGCCTGTCTCGGCTCGGCCGGATCCAGCCCGCGCGAGACGATCAGCACCTTCGGCGGAGGCGCCTGCGCCTCGGCGCAGGCCGCATCGATCAGCGGCTTGTAGGGAATGACCTTGCCGCCGCGGCTGCCGGCGTCGGCGGCGATCAGCAGCTTGGGCCGCGCGTCGTCGATGCGCAGCGCCAGGTTGTGCGCGGCGAAGCCGCCGAACACCACCGAGTGCACCGCGCCGATGCGCGCGCAGGCCAGCATCGCGAACACCGCCTCGGCCATGTTCGGCATGTAGATCACCACGCGGTCGCCACGCTGCACGTCCAGGCGCTGCAGCACCGCGGCGAAGGCGTTCACTTCGCGATGCAGCGCGGCGTAGGTGAACTCGCGCGTGTCGCCGGTTTCGCTGGACACCGCGACCAGCGCCAGCTGCCCGGCGCGTTCGGGCAGGTGCCGGTCGAGCGCGTTGTAGCACAGGTTGGTCTGCCCGCCGGCGAACCAGCGCCGGAACGGCGGATGCGAATAATCGAGGATCTGTTGCGGCGGCGGCTGCCAGTGAATGGCCTCGGCCTGCTCGGCCCAGAATTCCTCCGGCCGCTCGATCGAACGGCGATAGGTCGCTTCGTAGCTCACACAGCCCTCCCAGACCCGCGGTCACGAGCGCCGAGCATAGTCCCATCGCGGCGCCGCCACCGCCCGACCTTGGTCGAAGCCGCCTCAGGGCACCGGCGCGGCCCGTACCTCGGCGGCCAGGGCGGCGCGCACTGCGGCGCGCATGCCGACGCGCGCCTGGAAGGCGGCCAATGCAGGCCACTGCGCCAGCTCGATGCCGAAGCGCGGCAGCCAGCCGAGCAGCGTGAACAGATAGGCATCGGCGACCCCGAAGTCTCGCCCGAGCAGGTGCCGCCGATCGCCCAGCGCGCCGTCCAGGTAGCCCAGCCGACGCTCCAGCCGCGCGCGGAAATGGGCGTGCGCCGCTGCCGGCAGCGAGGCATCGAACAATGGCGCGCAACCGGCATGCACTTCGCTGTTGAGGAACGCCAGCCACTCCTGCAGCCGCGCACGCGCCATGCCGTGGCTCGGCGCCAACCCGGCCTGCGGGCGCAGGTCGGCGAGGAACTGCAGGATCGCCGGACCCTCGCTCAGCACCTGGCCGTCGTCGAGCGCCAGCGCGGCGACGTATCCCTTCGGGTTGATCGACAGGAAATCGCGGCCATCGGCGGTGCGCTTGCTGCGGTTGTCGACGCGGACCAGTTCGAACGGCAGCGCCAGTTCGCGCAGCACGATATGCGGCGCCAGCGAGCAGGCGCCGGCGGCGAAATACAGTTTCATCGGGAATCTCCAGTCGGGGATGCCGCGCGACGCGGCCTTGCTTCGCACGCGCATGCCGCGGCGAGGACGCAGTCTGCGCAACGCCGCGCGCCAGTGGAAATCAGGATTTCAGCGCGCGGCCAGTAACTGCGCTACTGCTCGGCAAGGAACGCCAGCAGCGCCCGCACTGCCGGCGCGTCGGCCGCGGCCGCGCTGCGCGCCAGGGCGAAGCGGCGATACAGCGGCGGCTGCAGCGCGCGTACGTGCAGGCCCTGGCGCGCCGCCGGCAGCGTCGATGCGGGCAGCAGCGTCGCGCCCACGCCTTCGCGCACCAGCGCCAGCGCGCTGGCCCAGTCGCGCACCGTCATGCGCACGTCGCGCAGGCGCAGTCCGGCGCGCTCGGCCAGCAATTCGGCATTGACCCGGCAGCCGCCGGTGGCCAGCACGAACGGCCGCGCCAGCAACGCCTCCAGCGCGATCGGCGCGGCGGCGTCGCCCTGCGCGTCGCCGGCCGGCAGCACCGCCACCCACTCGTCGCATCCCAGCGGCTGCGCCTCCCGCGCCGGCGCCGGATCCAGCACCACGCCCAGGTCGACGTGGCCGGCCTCCAGCCACGCCTCGATTTCCTCGTCGCTGCCTTCCAGCAGCACCAGCGCGTGCTGCGGGTGGCGCCGCGCGAACGCCTGCAGCCGCGGCTGCAGCAACGCCAGCGACGACGGGAAGCCGGCCAGGCGCAGCCGTGTCGGCGGCGTCCGCCGCGCCTGCGCGGCCAGCGCCTGGATCGCCGCCAGTTCGGCGAGCATGCCGCGCGCATGCGCCAGCACCTCTTCGCCGAAGGCGGTCGGCCGCACCTGGCCACGCTCGCGCGCGAACAGCGCCGCGCCAAGCAACGCTTCCATCTGCGCGATGGCCTGGCTGGCGCCGGACTGGGTGATGCCGCAACGCTGCGCCGCACGGGTGATGTTGCCGGCCTCGGCGACGGCGACCAGCAGCCGCCAGTGGATCAGATTCATCATCGCGCGCGCCTCGGCGGCCGGCCCGCATCGCCGTCATCGCCGCGGCGCAACGGCAGCGCCGGGCATGCGGACCGCGTCTCCAGCTGCCGCCGGGCGGCCGGCGCCAACGGCGCCGTCAACAAGATCCACACGAATCCAGCCACCTCGCTCCCCGACCCTGCCGCAAACGAAAACGCCGGGGATGTCCCCGGCGTCCTGAACCGTCCCGCCTGCCGGATCAACCCAGCAGGTGCGCCACGCCGCTGCGTTCTTCTTCCAGCTCGGCCAGGGTCTTGTCGATGTACTTGCGGCTGAACTCGTCGATCGGCAGGTCCTTGACCAGCGTGTACTCGCCGTTCTGAGTGGTCACCGGGAAGCCGAACATCACCCCTTCCGGGATGCCGTAGCTGCCGTCGGACGGCACGCCCATCGTGACCCACTTGCCGTTGCTACCCAACACCCAGTCGCGCACGTGGTCGATGGCGGCGTTGGCGGCCGAGGCGGCCGAGGACAGGCCGCGCGCTTCGATGATCGCCGCGCCGCGCTTGCCGACGGTGGGGATGAAGGTGCCGGCGTTCCAGTCCTGGTCGTTGATCGCCTCGGCGACCGAGGCGCCGTCGGCGGTGGCGAAGCGGTAGTCCGGGTACATGGTCGGGCTGTGGTTGCCCCACACCACCAGCTTCTCGATGCCGCCGACCGGCTTGCCGAGCTTGAGCGCCAGCTGGCTCAGCGCGCGGTTGTGGTCCAGGCGCAGCATCGCGGTGAAGTTCTTCGGGTTCAGGTCCGGCGCCGACTTCATCGCGATGTAGGCGTTGGTGTTGGCCGGGTTGCCGACCACCAGCACCTTGACGTTGCGGCTGGCGACCTTGTTCAGCGCCGCGCCCTGCGCGGTGAAGATCTTCGCGTTCTCCAGCAGCAGGTCCTTGCGCTCCATGCCCGGGCCGCGCGGACGCGCGCCGACCAGCAGGGCGATGTCGGCGTCCTTGAACGCCACTTCGGCGTCGTCGGTGCCGACCATGCCGGCCAGCAGCGGGAACGCGCAGTCTTCCAGCTCCATCATCACGCCCTTCAGCGCGGCCTGGGCCTTCTCCATCGGCAGCTCGAGCAACTGCAGGATCACCGGCTGGTCCTTGCCCAGCATCTCGCCGGAAGCGATCCGGAACAGCAGGGCATAACCGATCTGGCCGGCAGCGCCGGTCACGGCAACACGTACGGGTGTCTTCATGGGGGAATCCTCTGCGAAAAAAGTGGGGATGGGTGTCAGTAGACGCGGTAACCCAGCGGGGTCAGCCGTTCGTCCAGCGCCTCGGTGTCGTAGCCGTCGATCACCTGCTGGCCGATCACGGTGATCGGCACGCCTTCGCGCCCGAGCGCGGCGGCGGCGCGGCGGCCGTCTTCCTGGTCCACGTCCAGCACGCGGTAGCGCACCTTGGCGCGCTCGAAATCGGCCTGTTGCTGGCGGCAGTAGCCGCACCATTCGGCGGCGAGCATCACGATGCCGCTGTCGCCGGTGAGCCGGCGCGGATCGTCGGCGGCCAGCGGCGCATCGTCCGCACGGCTCTGCCACCACGCATGCGCGCCGCCGCCCAGACCGAGCAGCAGCAGGCATACCAGAAGGGAGCGCATCGTCATCGGCAATCGAGTGCGGCGGTCAACCGGGAAATGTTAGCACGCAGGGCAGGCGCGGCCGGCCGTGACCGGCCGGCCGCACACGGGCTCAGGCGCCGAGCAGGCGGTTCCACTCGGCGACGCGGTCGGCCTTGGCCGCCAGCACCGCATCGGCGTCGCCTTCGATGGTGATCTTGTTGATCGCATCGCCCTGGGCGACGCTGTCGACCACGTCCAGGCCTTCGACCACCTTGCCGAACACGGTGTGCTTGCCATCCAGCCACGGCGTGGCGGTGTGGGTGATGAAGAACTGGCTGCCGTTGGTGCTGGGGCCGGCGTTGGCCATCGACAGCACGCCGCGCTCGTGGCGCACGCCGTTGTCGGTCTCGTCCTCGAAGCGGTAGCCGGGGCCGCCGCGGCCGGAGCCTTCCGGGCAGCCGCCCTGGATCATGAAGTCGGCGATCACGCGGTGGAAGCTCAGCCCGTCGTAGAAGCCGCGCTTGGCCAGATTGACGAAGTTGGCCACGGTCAGCGGCGCCTTGTCGGGGTACAGCTCGATCTTGATCGGGCCGCGGGCGGTGTCGAAATGGGCGATCAGGGACATGGGATTCCTTGGAAACGGGGTCGTCACGATGGCCGCATAGGATACACGGCAGCCCGCTTCGCCTTCCCCTGCCGGCACCGAAAAACCCAGCTGAACAGGCGCCTGCGGCGCCCGCCGGCCGGCGTCCGGCAGCCCGCCCCGGATACAGGTATAATAGGGGGCTTACTTTCCTTCCCTTCTGGCGCCGGTCGGCCCCCTTTCGCATGTCCATCGAAAATCTTCGC
Organism: Xanthomonas sp.; assembly: GCF_017163755.1. GTDB lineage: Bacteria > Pseudomonadota > Gammaproteobacteria > Xanthomonadales > Xanthomonadaceae > Xanthomonas_A. Next base: position 89,933 of record NZ_JAFIWC010000019.1, on the reverse strand, counting down.
AATATCGCCATCGTCGCCCACGTCGACCATGGCAAAACCACCCTCGTCGACTGCCTGCTGAAGCAGTCCGGCACCCTCTCCGAGCGTACGGTGCTGGCCGAGCGCGTGATGGACAGCAACGATCAGGAAAAGGAACGTGGCATCACGATCCTGGCCAAGAACACGGCCATCACCTGGCAGGGCAACCGCATCAACATCGTCGACACCCCCGGACACGCCGACTTCGGCGGCGAAGTGGAGCGCGTGCTGTCGATGGTGGACTCGGTGCTGATCCTGGTCGACGCGATGGACGGGCCGATGCCGCAGACCCGCTTCGTGACCCAGAAGGCCTTCGCGATGGGCTTCAAGCCGATCGTGGTGGTGAACAAGATCGACCGCCCCGGCGCGCGTCCGGACTGGGTGATCGACCAGGTGTTCGACCTGTTCGACAAGCTCGGCGCGACCAACGAACAGCTCGACTTCCCGATCGTCTACGCCTCGGCGCTGCACGGCTACGCGAGCCTGGACGACAGCGCGCGCGAAGGCGACATGACCCCGCTGTACGAAGCGATCATGAAGCACGTGGCGCCGCCGCAGGTGGACCCGGACGGTCCGTTCCAGATGCGCATCAGCCAGCTGGACTACAACAACTTCGTCGGCCTGATCGGCATCGGCCGCATCCAGCGCGGCAAGGTCAAGAAGAACATGCCGGTCAGCATCGTCGACCGCGAAGGCAAGAAGCGCCAGGGCAAGATCCTGCAGGTGCTCGGCTTCATGGGCCTGGAGCGGGTGGAAGTGGAGGAAGCCGAGGCCGGCGACATCGTCGCCATCTCCGGCGTGGCCGACATGAGCATCTCCGATACGGTGTGCGCGCTGGACACTCCGGAAGCGCTGCCGGCGCTGACCGTGGACGAGCCGACCATCAGCATGACCTTCCAGGTCAACAACTCGCCGTTCGCCGGCAGCAAGGAGCACAGCGGCGGCAAGTTCATCACCAGCCGCCAGATCCGCGAGCGCCTGGAGCGCGAGACCCTGCACAACGTCGCGCTGAAGGTCGAGGAAGGTTCGGATCCGGACAAGTTCCTGGTCTCCGGCCGCGGCGAGCTGCACCTGTCGGTGCTGATCGAGAACATGCGCCGCGAAGGCTTCGAACTGGCGGTGTCGCGCCCGGAAGTGATCATCAAGGAGATCGACGGCCAGCTGATGGAGCCGATCGAGCAGCTGGTGGTGGACATCGAGGAACAGCACCAGGGCGGCGTGATGGAGAAGCTCGGCATCCGCAAGGCCCAGCTGAAGAACATGGAACCGGACGGCAAGGGCCGCGTGCGCCTGGACTACATGATCCCGGCGCGCGGCCTGATCGGCTTCCAGAACGAGTTCCGCACCCTGACCCAGGGCTCGGGCCTGCTGTTCCACGTGTTCGACCACTACGGCCCGAAGGAAACCGGCCCGATCGCCAAGCGCCAGAACGGCGTGATGATCGCCAATGCCGCCGGCGCCACCCCCGCCTACTCGCTGGGGCCGCTGGAAGAGCGTGGCCGTCTGTTCGCCGCCGAAGGCGACAACGTGTACGAAGGCCAGCTGATCGGCATCCATTCCAAGGACAACGACCTGACCGTCAACGCGATCAAGACCAAGCCGCTGACCAACATGCGCGCCTCGGGCAAGGACGATGCGATCAAGCTGACGCCGGCGATCAAGTACACGCTGGAACAGGCGCTGGACTTCATCGAGGACGACGAACTGGTCGAGGTCACCCCGAAGGAAATCCGCCTGCGCAAGAAGTTCCTGACCGAAAGCGACCGCAAGCGCGCCGGTCGCGGCGGCTGATCGCCCGCCCCACGTGGCCGACGCCGCGTACAACCCGGATCCGCATGCGCATCCGGGCTTGCACCTGATCGCACTGCTGGAGGCCGGCAAGGGCCTGCTGGCGGTGCTGGCGGCCACCGGGCTGGAGATCATGGGCCCGCTGCCGCTGCGCGCGGCGGTGGGCAAACTGATCGTCCGTTTCAGCCTGGACCCCGAGCACGGCGCGCTGCCGTCGCTGCTCACCATGATCAACCCGGACGCGGTGCACCTGGCCGCGGCCGGCATGCTCGCCTACGGCATCCTGCATCTGGTCGAAGCCTGGGGCCTGTGGCGTGCCAAGGCATGGGCCTCGCTGCTCGGCTGCCTGTCGGCGGCGATCTACCTGCCGTTCGACATCTACGCGATCGTGCGCCATCCCGGCTGGGCCGCATGGGCGGTGCTGGTGGTCAACCTGGCCGTGGTCGGCATCCTCGCCCGCGACCTGGTCCGCCGCCGGCGACGCTGATCCATGGCGCCGGCCGCGGCCGGTTTGCCAATCCCCGCATCGCTGCGTAGCCTGCCTGGAGCCACTCCGGGAAGCCTGCCGATGCGCCTGCCTGTCTTGCTGCCGCTGCTGTGCATCGCCGTCGCCGGCTGCCAGCACCGCGCCGGCGCGGCGCGCACCGCGCCCGCGCAACCGTCGCCGCCGCAGTCCTTCGTCCATGCCGAAGCCGATATCGCCATGCTGCAGGCGCAGATGCGCCGCGGCGAATTCGATAGCCTCGCCCTGACCCGCGCCTACCTGCAGCGCATCGATGCGCTCGACCGCGCCGGCCCGGCGCTGCACGCGATCATCGAAACCAACCCGCAGGCGCTGGACGAGGCGCGGCGGCTGGACGCCGAGCGCCGTGCCGGGCACGTGCGCGGCCCGCTGCACGGCATCCCGATCGTACTCAAGGACAACATCGATGCGCGGCCGATGGTCAACTCGGCCGGATCGCTGGCCCTGGCCGACTTCCGCCCGGAGCGCGATGCGTTCCTGGTGCAGCGCCTGCGCCAGGCCGGCGCGGTGATCCTGGCCAAGAGCAACCTCAGCGAATGGGCCAACTTCCGCTCCGGCAAGTCCAGTTCCGGCTGGAGCGGGCGTGGCGGGCAGACCCGCAACCCCTACGTGCTCGACCGCAACCCGTGCGGCTCCAGCGCCGGCACCGGCGTGGCGGTGGCGGCGAACCTGGCCGTGGCCGGCATCGGCACCGAGACCGACGGCAGCATCGTCTGCCCGGCCGCGGTCAACGGCCTGGTCGGGCTGAAGCCGACGGTGGGCCTGGTCAGCCGCGACGGCATCATCCCCATTGCCGCCAGCCAGGACACCGCCGGACCGATGACGCGCAGCGTCGCCGACGCGGCCACGCTGCTGACGGTGCTGGCCGCGCGCGATGCGGCCGATCCCGCCACCACGGCCAACCCGCATGCGGACTACGACTTCGCAGCGCACCTCAAGCCCGGCGCGCTGCGCGGCGCGCGCATCGGCCTGCTGCCCTCGCCGCTGACGCAGACGCCGGACATCGCCGCGGCGATGGACCGCGCCGTGCAGGCCTTGCGCGCGGCCGGCGCCACCGTGGTCGATGCGCGCATTCCCGGCGATGGCCAGTGGGAGGACGCCGAACTGCTCGTGCTGCTGACCGAGTTCAAGGCCGGGCTGGAGCGCTATCTCCAGGAGCATCGCGCGCCGCTGCGCACGCTGGCGCAGCTGATCGCGTTCAACCAGCGCCACGCCGATCGCGAACTGGCGCATTTCGGCCAGGAACTGCTCGAGCAGGCGCAGGCCGGCGGCGGGCTGGACGATCCGGCGTATCTGGACGCGCGCGCCAAGGCGCGGCGCATGGCCGGCGCCGACGGCATCGACGCGGCGCTGCGCGCGCAGCGGCTGGATGCGCTGATCGCGCCGACCACCGGCCGCGCATGGAAGACCGACCTGGCGCGCGGCGACGACTTTCCCGGCGGCAGCTATGGCGCGGCGGCGGTCGCCGGCTATCCCAGCCTGACCGTGCCGATGGGCGACAGCGACGGCCTGCCGCTGGGGCTGATCTTCATGGGCCCGGCGTGGAGCGAGCCGCGGCTGATCGAACTCGGCTACGCCTATGAACAACGCAGCCGCGCGCGCCGGCCGCCGGCATTCCTGCCGACGCTGCCGGTGCGGACGCACGCGGACAAGCCGTAAGCGGACCGGGACGCGATATCGGGCCGCGAGCGATGCCAACGCTGCGGCGATGGATGCAGGCCGCGACGGCGATGGCGCGACACGAGCGACCCGTTGCATGATCCGCGTTCGCCGCTCCGTGCCATCCGGCACCGCACATCTGACCAGCGCTGATGCGACGGCCCCCATCCATGCCGACGCCGCGCCCGGACACCGGCGCTTGCGCGAGGGCGTTCGCCCGGACCGGCCAAAGGCAAGGCACGCCTGCCGCCGTGCGCTGCAGCATCGGTGCAGCGGGACTGCCAAGGCGATTGCGGCCCCGGCAGCACTACGCAGCCGGCACCGCCGCCGCACGCGATGCCCGTCTACGGTGTTCCCGGTCTCGCGGCGCCCGGCGCCTGATCCGCATCGGCATCCGTATCCGCGTTCGCGGTCGCCGCCTTCGCCGGCGCGCCGTCCTCCGCACCGGGCGAACGCATCGCCGTCGAATCGCTGCTCGCCGGCGCCGGCCGCAGCGGCCGCGACGCCTCCGACGAGATCTCCGCGCGCAGCTTCGGCAACGCATACGGATGTTCGCGGATCAGGAAGTCGATCATCCGCTCGCGCGCGATGCAACGCAGGTCGAACGCATCGCCGGAATTGCGCGCGCTGACCAGCAGGCGCACCTGGATCGTGCTCTCGCTGGTGTCGGTCACCTGGGTCACGCATACGCGGCCGTCCCACAGCGGCTCGCTCTTGCAGATCCGTTCCAGCTCGGCGCGCACCTGCGCCATCGGCGTGCGGTAGTCCAGCCACAGGAACGCGGTGCCGAGCAGGTCGGCGCTGCTGCGGGTCCAGTTCTGGAACGGGTTCTCGATGAACCAGGTCAGCGGCACCACCATGCGCCGCTCGTCCCATATCCGCACCACCACGTAGGAACTGCCGATCTCCTCGATGCGGCCCCACTCGCCCTCGACGATCACCACGTCGTCGAGCCGGATCGGCTGGGTCAAGGCGATCTGCAGGCCGGCGATCAGGTTGCCGAACACCGGCTTGGCGGCGATGCCGGCGACCAGGCCGATGATGCCGGCCGAGGCCAGCAGCGTGGTGCCGATCTGCCGCACCGCCGGGAACGTGAGCAGCATGATCGACACGCCGAGCAGGATGATCGTGCCCATCGCCACGCGCGACAGCACCCGGGTCTGGGTCTGGATGCGGCGCGCGGTCAGGTTGTCGGACACTTCGATCGGATAGGTGCGCAGTATCGCGCGCTCGATCGCGGCCACGCCACGCACCAGCAGCCAGGTGATGCAGCCGATCACGCCCAGGTGCAGCAGGTGCTGGATCTCCGCCAGCGCCTCCTCCTGCAGCGGCGTGGACTCCAGCGCGAAGCTGAGCATCAGCATCGGCAGCAGGAACGCCAGCGGCACGCTGATGACCCCGACGATGCGCGCACGCCGGTAATCGCGTCCGCGCATGCGCTGGGCGATGCGCAGCATCAGCCACCAGACCAGGAATCCGAGGATCAGTGCGGCGCCGATCGGCACCGTATAGCCATGCCAGGGGATCCACTCGAGATCGAAATTCAATGCGCGTTCCTTGAACGGGGGAGAGGAGTCGGCACAGCTTGCCAAAGCCGCCATTAGCGCATTGTCGAGCGCGCACTCATCGTCCGCCTGTCGCGGCGCAGGCACCGCTGCACGCATGGCGCAGCGATTCCATCGACGCAGGCGCACGACGTGGCAGCGCGTGCTGCGTGCGGAGCGCGGCGTCAGGACCGGCCACGCGGAACGATGCGCGCTCGCCGGCACGAGCGGATTGATCGCCTTGGGTACGCATCGCACGCTCACCGAGCGGTTTCAACCGCAACGGCCTACCCGCCAGGCGCGATCGCCAGCGGCCGCGATGCGCCGCTGCGAGCCCCGGCAGGGTCAGTCCGTCGCCAGCGGCAAGCTGCGTCCGTTCTGCTTGCGCACGATCGCCATCGCGATCTCCAGCGACTGCTCGTAGTTCAGCCGTGGATCCACGCTGGAGCGGTAGGCCCGCTCCAGGTCGCGCTCGGTCAACTCGCGCGCGCCGCCGGTGCATTCGGTGACGTCCTCGCCGGTCAGTTCCAGGTGCACGCCGCCCAGCCGCGTGCCGGCCGCGGCGTGGATGTCGAACGATTGCTCTACCTCGCCCAGCACGTTGTCGTAGCGCCGGGTCTTGTAGCCGTTGCTGGTGCTCTCGGTATTGCCGTGCATCGCATCGCACACCCACAGCACGCGGCGGCCGTCGCGTTTGACCGCGTCGAGCAGCGGCGGCAGCTTCTGCGCGATCTGCGCCGCGCCCATGCGATGGATGAAGGTCAGCCGGCCCGGCTCGTCTTCCGGATTGAGCACGTCGATCAGGCGCAACAGCTGGTCCGGCTGCGCCGACGGCCCGACCTTGATCGCGATCGGGTTGCGGATGCCACGGAAGTACTCCACGTGCGCGCCGTCCAGCGCCGCGGTGCGCATGCCGATCCACGGATAGTGCGTGCTGAGGTTGAACCAGCCCCACTGCCGCGGCACCTCGCGGGTCAGCGCCTCCTCGTACGGCAATAGCAGCGCTTCGTGCGAGGTGTAGAAGTCGACCCGGTTGAGGTTGTACAGCTGCGCGCCGGACAAGGTCTCCATGAAGCGCACCGCATCGCCGATCGAGGACACCATCTTCTGGTAGTCCTCGGCCAGCGGCGAGCAGCCGACCCAGCTCAGGTTCCAGTATTCGGGGTGGTGCAGGTCGGCGAAGCCGCCATCGATCAGCGCGCGCACGAAGTTCATCGTCATCGCCGAGCGCGAATGCGCGGTGATCATCCGCCGCGGATCGGGAATGCGCGCCTGTTCGTTGAATTCCGGCCCGTTGACCACGTCGCCGCGGTAGCTGGGCAGGGTCACGCCGTCGCGGGTCTCGGTATCGGCCGAACGCGGCTTGGCGTACTGGCCGGCGTAGCGTCCCACCCGCACCACCGGCAGGCGCAGCCCGTGCACCAGCACCAGGCTCATCTGCAGCAGCACCTTGAGCCGGTTGGAGATCGTACCCGACTCGCAGTCGCTGAAGTTCTCCGCGCAGTCGCCGCCCTGCAGCAGGAAGCGCTTGCCTTCCTGGGCCTCGGCCAGCTGCTTCTTCAGCGCGAAGATCTCCCACGAGGTGACCAGCGGCGGCAGGTGGCGCAATTCGCCCAAGGTCGCCTCCAGCGCCTGCGCGTCCGGATACACCGGCATCTGCAGCGCGGGTTTGCCGCGCCAGCTGACGGGCGCCCAGGCCGGAGGGATTTCGGGGGCGGCGGCGGAAAGGCTCATGTGCGGGCTCCTTGACAACCTGCCATGTTCGCAGAGGCGGCGCGCCGCGCAAAGCCTTATCGGTCCGGGCGAGGCCGCCAGGCGTTCGGAGAGGTAGGAGCGACGCCTGCGTGCGCGCCCGGGCCGCGGCGGACGCGAAGCGATGTCTTGTCGGCCAATCCGGCTGCCCGAGCGCTGCACAGGCAACGCACGGGCGTCTGCAGCGCCCGGCGCCGGGCGGTAGCGGCCGGGATCAGATCAGCGTACGCCGCCGCGCCTTGAAGCCGGCGTACAGCGCGAATGCGCCCAGCAGCACGAAGCAGATCAGGCACCACATCGGCATCGACAGGCCGAGGAAGCGCCAGTCGATATTGCCGCAGTCGCCGGTGCCGGTCAGCACCCGGCGCATCGCCTCGAACGGCCCCAGCGTCTCGCGCAGGAAGCTCAGCGGCGGCCCGCACGAAGCCATCGGATCGGGGAACAGCTGCACCGACACGTGCTTGCCGGAGATGCCGGCCCCCACCGCGGCCGCGAGGAACGCCAGCACGCCGTAGGCCTTGCGCCCGCCGCTGCGCGCCGGGCCATGCAAGGCGCCGGCCAGGAACAGCAACCCCAGCGCGGCGAACGCGATGCGCTGGAAGATGCACAGCGGACAGGGCTCGATGCCCAGCTGCAGCTGCACGTAGATCGCATAGCCCAGCAGCGCGGCGCAGACCAGGAAGCCGAGCAGGAACTGCGCGCGGAAACTCCAGCGTAACGGGTTCATCGGGACGGGCTCACATGAACGATCGCGGCATTATCCGCCATCGCCCGCTTCGCCACCACGTGCCGCGCGGGCCGGCATGCCGCAGCGCCATCGTCCGGACGCAAAAAAGCCCGGACATGCCGGGCTTTCTGCTTGTCGCGCTGCGGCCGGGATTACTCGGCCACTTCCTCGGCGACCGCGGTCGGGCGGTCCACCAGCTCGACATAGGCCATCGGCGCGTTGTCGCCGGCGCGGAAGCCGCACTTGAGGATGCGCAGGTAGCCGCCGGGACGCGACTGGTAGCGCGGGCCGAGCTCGACGAACAGCTTGCCCACCGCTTCCTTGTCGCGCAGGCGCGAGAACGCCAGGCGGCGGTTGGCGACGCCGTCGACCTTGGAAATGGTGATCAGCGGCTCGGCGACGCGACGCAGCTCCTTCGCCTTCGGCAGCGTGGTCTTGATCAGTTCGTGCTTGAACAACGACGCAGCCATGTTGCGGAACATCGCTTCGCGATGCGCGCTGGTGCGGTTGAACTTGCGTCCGGATTTCTGGTGGCGCATGGTGTTGATTCCTGGAGTAATGGTGAAACGACTGAGATTCGCTGTCGCCTTCCTGGCGTTGAAGCACGGACTGCGGATGGCCCTTGGTCGCCCGTCCTGGACAACCGGCACCGTGGGCGTTCAGGCCCATCGATGCGGATGACGCTACAACGCGGTAGCCCGCATGCCAGGCATGCGGGCTACCGTTACTGCTTCGATCAGCCGAGCATGCCGTGCTGGGCGACACCGGCCGGCGGCCAGTTCTCCAGCTTCATGCCGAGCGACAGGCCGCGCTGTGCCAGCACTTCCTTGATCTCGGTGAGCGACTTCTTGCCCAGGTTCGGGGTCTTGAGCAGCTCCACTTCGGTCTTCTGGATCAGATCGCCGATGTAGTAGATGCTCTCGGCCTTCAGGCAGTTGGCCGAACGCACGGTCAGTTCCAGGTCGTCGATCGGACGCAATAGCACCGGGTCGACGCCGTTGCTGGCCGGCTTGGCCGCGCCACGGTCGCGATGGGTGAAGTCGCCGAACACCGACAGCTGGTCGCTGAGGATGTCGGCGGCGGTGCGCACGGCTTCCTCGGCGTCGATGGTGCCGTTGGTCTCGATGTCCAGGACCAGCTTGTCCAGGTCGGTACGCTGCTCGACGCGCGCCGATTCCACGGCGTAGGCGACGCGGCGCACCGGCGAGAACGACGCATCCAGGACCAGGCGGCCGATGGTGCGGGTTTCTTCGTCCGGACGGCGGCGCGCGGCAGCCGGCTGGTAGCCGAAACCGCGCTCGATCTTCAGACGCATGTTGATCGCCGTATCCTTGGTCAGGTGGCAGATCACGTGGTCGTTGTTGAGGATCTCGACGTTGTGGTCGGTCTTGATGTCGGCGGCAGTGACCGTGCCCGGACCCTGCTTGGACAGCGACAGCGTGGCGCTGTCACCGGTATGCATGCGGATGGCCACGTCCTTGAGGTTGAGCAGGACTTCCAGCACGTCCTCCTGCAGCCCCTCGACCGTGGTGTACTCGTGCAGCACGCCGTCGATCTCGACCTCGGTGATGGCGAAGCCGGGAATCGAGGACAGCAGCACCCGACGCAGGGCATTGCCCAGCGTATGCCCGTAACCACGCTCCAAGGGCTCGATTACGACCTTGGCGCGGTTGTCGGTAAGGCGTTCGATCTGCGGCCCACGGGGGCGCAGAACCTGGTTGGCGGTAACCGTCATGTTGCGGGTTCTCCTGACGAGCCTCCGTTGCCGGAGGCTCTCCAATGTGATTACTTCGAATACAACTCGACGATCAGCGCTTCGTTGATGTCAGCAGGCAGGTCGGCACGGTCCGGCACGGCCTTGAACACGCCGCTGAACTTCTTCGAATCGACTTCCACCCACGACGGGTTGAGGTCGTGCGTTTCGGCGACGGTCAGCGCTTCCTGCACGCGAAGCTGCTTCTGTGCCTTCTCCGAAAGCGCGATCGCGTCGCCGGCCTTGACCTGGTACGAAGCCAGGTTCACCGACTTGCCGTTGACCAGCACGCCACGGTGCGACACCAGCTGGCGCGCGGCCGGGCGGGTGACGGCGAAGCCCATGCGGTAGACGACGTTGTCCAGGCGGGTTTCCAGCAGCTGCAGCAGGTTCTCGCCGGTGTTGCCCTTCTTGGTCGAGGCCTTCTTGTAGTAGTTGCGGAACTGACGCTCCAGCAGGCCGTAGATACGCTTGACCTTCTGCTTTTCGCGCAGCTGGGTGGCGTAGTCGGACAGCTTGCCCTTGCGGGCGGTCGCGCCGTGCTGGCCGGGCTTCTGCTCCAGCTTGCACTTGGAATCCAGCGCACGCGCCGGGCTCTTGAGGGAAAGGTCGGCGCCTTCGCGGCGCGCGAGCTTACAGGTAGGACCGATATAACGAGCCATTTCTTATCGCTCCTTTAGACGCGACGCTTCTTCGGCGGACGGCAACCGTTGTGCGGGATTGGCGTCACGTCGATGATGTTGGTGATCTTGTATCCGACGTTGTTCAACGAACGGACGGCGGACTCGCGACCCGGACCCGGGCCTTTGATGCGCACTTCCAGCGACTTCACGCCGTAGTCGAGCGCAGCGCGCCCGGCCTTCTCGGCGGCAACCTGCGCCGCGAACGGCGTGGACTTGCGCGAACCGCGGAAACCGGCGCCACCGGAGGTCGCCCAGGACAACGCATTGCCCTGACGGTCGGTGATGGTCACGATGGTGTTGTTGAACGAAGCGTGGACGTGGGCGACGCCGTCGGTGACGACGCGCTTGATCTTCTTCTTGGTCTTTGCTGCTGCGGGCTTAGCCATGTCTGTCCCTTACTTCCTGATCGCCTTGCGCGGGCCCTTGCGGGTGCGGGCGTTGGTGCGGGTGCGCTGACCACGCAGCGGCAGGCCGCGACGATGACGCAGGCCGCGGTAGCAGCCCAGGTCCATCAGCCGCTTGATGGCGATGCCCACTTCGCGACGCAGGTCGCCTTCGACGATGTACTTGCCGACTTCGAGGCGCAGGCGCTCGATTTCCGGCTCGGACAGGTCACGGATCTTGGTGGACGAAGTCACGCCTGCGGCTTCGCAGACCTTCTTCGAACGGGTACGGCCGATGCCGAAAATGCTTTGCAACCCGACCCAGACGTGCTTCTGGGCTGGCAGGTTGACGCCTGCAATACGCGCCATGACGCGGTTCTCCAACTGAGTGATGGCCCGACGGCGCACACGAGGCGCCATCCGGCAGGATGGATCAAAAAGTGAACTTGTAAGTGTAGCAAGGTCTCGGGTTACATGGAAGCCCGTGGAACCTTTCGGTTCCACCGGACCCGGCATGGGGAGTGTGCCCATGCTCCGGCGCCGGACGTCGTTGGCTCGGGCCATGAGGCGCCTCCGCCGCCCGCGCTACTCCAGCGCAGGACCACCACGTCTCACCCACGCACGAGACCGCTGCATGGGCCGCCCTTCAAGTCGGAAGGCTGCGCCGGGAACCGGGGCGCCTTCGCGGAAGGAAGTCAAATTATAGCAATCAACCGCGGGCGAAACCGCCGCCGCGCGAGCCACCCTTGAGGTTGGCCTTCTTCAACAGGCTTTCGTACTGGTGCGACATCAGGTGCGCCTGGATCTGCGCGATGAAGTCCATCACCACCACGACCGCGATCAGCAGCGAGGTGCCACCGAAGTGGAACGAGGTGCCGAGCTGCGCGCGCATGATCTCCGGCAACAGGCACACGATCACCAAGTACAGCGAGCCGGCGGCGGTCAGCCGGGTCAGCACGCCGTCGACGTAGTCGGCGGTGGCCTTGCCGGGACGGATGCCCGGGATCAGCGCGCCCGACTTCTTCAGGTTGTCGGCCGTCTCCTGCGAGTTGAACACCAGCGCCGTGTAGAAGAACGCGAAACCGATGATCAGCGCCGCGAACACGATCATGTGCACCGGCTCGCCCGGCCCCAGCGCGTTGGCGATACGCTGCAGCGCGCCGCCGACCGGGCTGTTGGACGCCGCCTGGCCCGACCACATCGACAGCGTCGCCGGGAAGGCGAGGATGCTGGAAGCGAAGATCGGCGGGATCACGCCGGCCATGTTGAGCTTCAGCGGCAGGAACGAGGTCTGGTTCATGTACGCGTTGCGGCCGCCCTGGCGTCGCGCGTAGTTGACCGTGATCCGCCTCTGCCCGCGCTCGACGAACACCACGAACAGGGTGAAGGCGAGGATGGTCAGCGCGATCAGCAGCAGCGAGATGAAGCTCATGTTGCCGTCGCGATAGGCCTCGACGGTCTGGATCGTCGCCGCCGGCAGGCCGGCGACGATGCCGGCGAAGATGATCAGCGACACGCCGTTGCCGATGCCGCGCTCGGTGACCTGCTCGCCGACCCACATCAGGAAGATGGTACCGGCGGTCAGCGCGATCACCGCGGTGAGCACGAAGCCCATGCCCGGCGCGTAGACGACCGGCGCGCCGCCCGGCGCGGTCTGGTTCTGCAGCGCCAGCGCGATGCTGCCGCCCTGCACCACCGCCAGCAGCACGGCGCCGATGCGCGAATACTGGGTGATCTTGCGTCGGCCCGATTCGCCTTCCTTCTGCATCGCCTTCAACGACGGGAAGATGTGCGTGGCCAACTGGATCACGATCGATGCCGAGATGTACGGCATCACGTTCAGCGCGAAGATGCTGAAACGGTGCAGGGCGCCGCCCGAGAACATGTTGAACATGTCCACGATGCCGCCGCCCTGCGCCTGCATCAGCGCAAGCATGGCTTCGGGATTGACGCCCGGCACCGGCACGAAGCAGCCGATGCGGTAGACGATCAACGCGCCGAGAACGAACAGCAGGCGCTGGCGAAGTTCAGTGAACTTGCCGAGCCCGCCGCCGAGGTTACCCATGCCAGCCTGCGCCATCTGCGTGTTACTCCTGCACGCTGCCGCCGGCAGCCTCGATTGCCGCCTTGGCACCGGCGGTGGCCGCGATGCCCTTGAGCACGAACTTCTTGGTCAGCTCGCCCTTGAGGACGATCTTGGCCCGCTTGGCGATGCTCGGCACCAGCTTGGCGGCGCGCAGCGCGGCGAAGTCGATCTCGCCTTCCGGCAGGTTGTCGAGCTGGTAGGACAGCACTTCGGCGGTGTCCTTGGCGATCTTGGAACGGAAGCCGACCTTCGGCAGACGACGCTGCATGGGGGTCTGGCCGCCTTCGAAGCCGGCCTTGATCTTGCCGCCGCCCTTGCGCGCGAACGAACCCTTGTGGCCGCGGCCGCAGGTCTTGCCCAGGCCCGAACCGATGCCGCGGCCGACGCGGGTGCGCTCGGTACGCGCGCCGTCGGCGGGCTTCAGATCATTCAGATGCAAAGTCATGGTCGATTACTCCTCAACCTGGACGAGGTACTGAACCTTGTTGATCAGGCCGCGCACCTGCGGGCTGTCCTTCAGTTCACGCACATCGTTGAGCTTGTTCAGGCCCAGCGCACGCACCGACAGGCGGTGACGCGACTGGGTACCACGAAGGCCGCGCACCAGGCGCACCTTCACCGTCTTGTTGGACTCATTAGCCATGGTTGAGTTCCTCCACCTTCTTGCCGCGCTTGGCCGCGATCCGCGACGGCGACTGCATGTCTTCCAGGCCGCGCAGGGTGGCGCGCACCAGGTTGATCGGGTTGCGCGAACCGACCGCCTTGGCCAGCACGTTCTTGACCCCGACCGCTTCGAGCACGGCGCGCATGGCGCCGCCGGCGATGACGCCGGTACCTTCCGACGCCGGCATCATGAACACGCGCGCCGCGCCGTGGCCGGACTTCACCGGGTGCCACAGGGTGCCGTTGTTCAAATCGATGTTGAGCATGCCCTTGCGCGCATACTCCATCGACTTCTGGATCGCGACCGGCACTTCGCGCGCCTTGCCGTAACCGAAGCCGATCTTGCCGTTGCCGTCGCCGACCACGGTCAGCGCGGTGAAGGTGAACTGGCGACCGCCCTTGACCGTCTTGCTGACGCGGTTGACCGCGACCAGCTTCTCGATCATGCCGTCGTCGACTTTCTCTTCGCGGTTGCGGTCGCGATCACGACCCCGCGGTGCACGCTGTTCTTCAGCCATTGTGTATTCCTTGGTAGTTGAAAGATTTACGGCTTGCATGCCGCTTGTAGTTGTTGACTGGAACCGTGTTCCCCGGACGCGCGCACAAGGCGCGCCAAGGTCCGATGCGGCCCGCATCGGCAGGTCGGGTGCGGCGTGGACGCCGCGCCCGCAAGGATCAGAACTTCAGGCCGCCTTCGCGCGCGGCATCGGCCAGCGCCTTGATGCGGCCGTGGTAGCGGTAGCCCGAGCGGTCGAAGGCGACCTTCTCGATGCCCGCGGCCTTGGCCCGCTCGGCGATCAGCTTGCCCACCTTGACGGCGGCCTCGCTGTTCTTGCCGCTCTTCAGGCCGTCCTTGACGTCGGCCTGCAAGGTGTTCGCCGCGGCGATCACCTTGGAACCGTCGGCGGTGAAGACCTGTGCGTACAGGTGCTGGCCGGTGCGCAGCACCGACAGGCGGGCGACGCCGAGTTCGCGGATGTGCGCACGGGTCGACTTGGCGCGGCGCAGGCGGGCGATGTTCTTGTTGATGGTCATGATATGTGTCCTACGGAAGCTGAAGGAAAACAGGCTTTTGCATCGAAGAGTCCGGCCATGGACGGCCGGGCTCCTGGCACAGGAGCCTGCCTTACGCCTTCTTGGCTTCCTTGCGAATGATGACTTCACCGGCGTACTTCACACCCTTGCCCTTGTAGGGCTCCGGCGGACGGAAGCCACGGATCTTGGCGGCGACTTCGCCGACGCGCTGCTTGTCGGCGCCCTGCACCACGATCTCGGTCTGAGTCGGGGTGGCCAGGGTGATGCCTTCCGGCGCCTTGAACACGACCGGGTGCGAGAAACCGAGCGCCAGGCTCAGATCCTTGCCCTGCATCGTGGCGCGGTAGCCGACGCCGACCAGCTCGAGCTTGCGCTCGAAGCCTTCGGACACGCCCTGCACCATGTTGGCCAGGATCGCGCGGACGGTGCCGGTGATGGCGATCTGCGACGGGTCGTTGGCCGACAGCGTGGCGACACCGTTTTCCTGCTTGATTTCGACGCCAGCCGGCTTCGGCAGGGTCAGGGTGCCCTTCGGGCCCTTGACGCTCACCAGCTCGGGCTGGACATTCAGTTCGACGCCCTTCGGGAGGGAGATCGGCTTCTTGGCTACGCGGGACATTTACTTGCTCCTTCCCTTAGGCCACGAAGCACAGGACTTCGCCACCGACGCCGGCCTGACGGGCCTGCGCATCGGTCATGATGCCCTTGGACGTGGAAATGATGGCAACGCCCAGGCCGCCGAGAACCTTCGGCAGCTCGGCCTTACCGCGATACTGGCGCAGGCCCGAACGCGACACGCGCTTGAGCGTATCGATGACCGGGCGGCCCTCGAAATACTTCAGCACGATTTCCAGTTCGGACTTGTTGTTCTCGATCGGATTGACGCGCAGGTCGCTGATGTAGCCTTCGGCCTTCAGCACTTCTGCGATCGATACCTTGATCTTGGAGGACGGCATTTTCACCGTCGGCTTGCCAACCGCGGCCGCATTCTTGATGCGGACCAGCAGGTCGGCGATGGGATCAGTCATGCTCATAGTGTTTACCTTTGAGTGCACCGATATCCGCTTTCGCGAAAATCTTGTGATGTGAAGCAGTGGTATGACGCGGGGATCTTGTCCTGGAAGGCCAGGTCCTTGTCGCGGCCCGCCTCGCCTTGGCGCAGGCAAGGAGCGGGATTATACGACAAAGAGTCCGACTTGCGTCGGACTCGATGTCTGAACAACGAACTGGCGTGGAACCGCCCTGCCCCGGCCCCGAAGAGGACCCGGAGCGGCGAGGCTCGCTTACCAGCTGGCCTTGCGCAGGCCCGGCACGTCGCCGTTCATCGTCGCCTTGCGCAGCATGTTGCGGCCGAGGCCGAACTTGCGGTACACGCCACGCGGACGGCCGGACAGTTCGCAACGGGTGCGCTGGCGGCTCGGCGACGAATCGCGCGGCAGCTTCTGCAGCTTGACCACCGCGTCGGCCTTCTCGTCGTAGGACGAGCTGTCGGCGGCGATGATCTTCTTCAGCGCATCGCGCTTGTCGGCGAACTTCTTCGCCAGCTTCTTGCGCTTGATGTCGCGGTTGACCATGGAGGTCTTTGCCATCTGTAAATCCTCGGGATTCGGGATTGGGGATTGGGGATCGGCGGGAAACGGGATTGGAGAGCAGCGCTCTTCCAACCCCGACTTCCGGATCCCGAATCCCGACTATCAGTTACGGAACGGGAACTTGAACGCCTCGAGCAGCGCCTTGGCTTCGGCGTCGGTCTTGGCGGTGGTGGTGATGGCGATATCCATGCCGCGGATCGCATCGACGGCGTCGAAGTCGATTTCCGGGAAGATGATCTGTTCCTTCACGCCCATGTTGAAGTTGCCGCGACCGTCGAACGAACGGCCGGACACACCGCGGAAGTCGCGCACGCGCGGGAGCGAGATGTTGATCAGGCGGTCCAGGAACTCGTACATCTTGGCGCGACGCAGCGTGGTCTTGCAGCCGATCGGCCAGCCATCGCGGATCTTGAACGACGCCACCGACACGCGCGACTTGGTGACCACCGGCTTCTGGCCGGAGACCTTGGCCATGTCGGCGACGGCGTTTTCCAGGATCTTCTTGTTCGTTGCCGCCTCGCCCACGCCCATGTTCAGCGTGACCTTGACCAGCTTCGGCACTTCCATCGGATTGGTGTAACCGAACTTCTTCATCAGAGCCGGTACCACTTCTTCCTTGTAGATCTTTTCGAGACGGGAATTCATCGTTTCATTCCTCAGGCGTCAAGCGCCTCACCGCTGGAGCGGAACACACGCAGTTTGCGTCCATCCTCCAGCACCTTGAAGCCAACGCGCTCGCCCTTGCCCGTTGCCGGGTTGACGATCGCCACGTTGGAGATATGGATCGACGCTTCACGCTCGACCACGCCGCCGGCGACACCCGCCTGCGGGTTCGGCTTGGTGTGGCGCTTGACGATGTTCGCGTTGGAGACGATCACCCGATCGCCGTCGACGCGGACGATTTCGCCCTGCTTGCCCTTGTCCTTGCCGGTAGTGACGACGACCTGGTCGCCCTTCTTGATACGGTTAGCCATGTGTATGTCCTCCGCTCACAGCACTTCGGGAGCGAGCGAGACGATCTTCATGAACTTCTCGGAACGCAGCTCGCGGGTAACAGGCCCGAAGATGCGCGTGCCGATCGGCTCCTGCTTGTTGTTGAGCAACACCGCAGCGTTGCCGTCGAAGCGGATCAGCGAACCGTCGGGACGACGCACACCCTTGCGGGTACGCACGACCACGGCGTCGTAGACTTCGCCCTTCTTGACCTTGCCGCGCGGGATCGCGTCCTTGACGGTGACCTTGATGATGTCGCCGATGTGCGCGTAGCGGCGCTTGGAACCGCCAAGCACCTTGATGCACATCACTTCCTTGGCACCGGAATTGTCGGCAACGTCGAGGTAGCTCTGCATCTGGATCATGATTCAGATCTCCCTTATTCGGCCGAACGGGTGACGATTTCGACCACCCGCCAGTTCTTGGTCTTGGACATCGGCGCAATCTCGGTCACGCGCACCACATCGCCTTCGTTGCAGGCGTTGTCGGCGTCGTGGGCGTGGAGCTTGGTCGAGCGCTTGATGTACTTGCCGTACAGCGCGTGCTTGACCTGACGCTCCACCAGCACGGTGACGGTCTTGTCCATCTTGTTGCTGACGACACGGCCTTCGACCGTGCGCAGCGTCTTGCTTTCGTTAGTGTCGCTCATGGCGGCCATCCTTACTTCGTGCTGCCGATCAGGTACTTCACGCGAGCGATCTCGCGGCGTACCCGGCGGGTTTCGTGGGTCTTCGGCAGCTGCCCGGTGACCTGCTGCATGCGCAGGGCGAACTGCTCCTTGCGCAGGTCGGTCAGGTGGGACTTCAGATCGTCAGCCGACTTCTCGCGGAGTTGTTTGATGTCCATCAGCGTACCGTCCGGGTCACGAAGGTGGTGGTCACCGAAAGCTTGGCAGCGGCCAGGCGGAACGCCTCGCGCGCGACATCTTCGCCGACGCCTTCGATTTCATAGATCATGCGACCGGGCTGGATCTGGGCGACCCAGTACTCGACGTTGCCCTTACCGGAGCCCATTCGCACTTCGATCGGCTTCTTGGTGATCGGCTTGTCCGGGAACACGCGGATCCACATCTTGCCGCCGCGCTTGACGTAGCGGCTGATCGAGCGGCGCGCCGCCTCGATCTGGCGCGCGGTCAGCTGACCGTGCGCGGTGGCCTTCAGCCCGTACTCGCCGAAGCTGACGGCGTTGCCGCTCCACGCCAGGCCGTCGTTGCGGCCCTTGTGCATCTTGCGGTATTTGGTTCGCTTGGGTTGCAACATTGCCGTTACCTCGCTTCACGAGCCGGACGCGACGGACGGTCACCACGGTCGCCGCGATCGCTACGATCGTTGCGCGGGGAATCGTCCTGCTTTTCCTGGCCAACCTGGGAGAAATCGAAGATCTCGCCCTTGTAGATCCAAACCTTGATGCCGATGATGCCGTAGGTCGTCTTGGCTTCAGCGAAGCCATAGTCGATGTCGGCACGCAGCGTGTGCAGCGGCACGCGGCCTTCGCGGTACCACTCCGAACGGGCGATTTCCGCGCCGTTCAAGCGGCCTGCGACGTTGACCTTGATGCCCAGGGCACCCAGGCGCATCGCGTTGCCGACCGAACGCTTCATCGCGCGGCGGAACATGATGCGGCGCTCCAGCTGCTGCGCGATCGACTCGGCGACCAGCTGCGCGTCCAGCTCCGGCTTGCGCACTTCGGTGACGTTGATGTGGGCGGGGACGCCCATCATCTCGCTCACTTCCTTGCGCAGCTTCTCGATGTCCTCGCCGCGCTTGCCGATCACCACGCCCGGGCGGGCGGTGTGAATCGTCACGCGCGCCGTCTTGGCCGGACGCTCGATCAGGATCTTGCTGATGCCCGCCTGCGCCAGCTTCTTGCGCAGCATTTCGCGGACCTTGAGGTCGGCCGCCAGATACCCGGCGAACTCGCCCTTGTTGGCGTACCACTTGGAATTCCAGTCCTTGGAGACACCCAAGCGGATTCCAATCGGATGAACTTTATGACCCATCGTCTTTTCCTTTCCGCTTACTTGGCGGCGCCCACAACCACAGTGATGTGGCTGGTGCGCTTGAGGATGCGGGTACCGCGGCCTTTCGCCCGCGCCATGAAACGCTTCAGGGTGGGACCCTCATCAACCATGATGGTCTTGACCTTCAGCTCGTCGACATCCGCGCCCTGGTTGTTCTCGGCATTGGCGATCGCCGACTCCACCACCTTCTTGATCAGGTGGGCAGCCTTCTTGTCCGAGAACTTCAGCAGGTTGACCGCCCGCTCGGCGGAAAGGCCGCGCACCTGGTCGGCGACCAGGCGGGCCTTCTGCGGGGAGATGCGCGCAGTGCGCAGGATTGCTTTCGCTTCCATCGTCATCTCTCCTTACCGGCTCGACTTCTTGTCGCCACCGTGACCCTTGAAGGTCCGGGTGACGGCAAATTCGCCGAGCTTGTGGCCGACCATGTTCTCGTTGACCAGCACCGGAACGTGGTTCTTGCCGTTGTGCACGGCGATGGTGAAGCCCACCATCTCCGGCAGGATCATCGAACGACGCGACCAGGTCTTGATCGGACGCTTGCTGCCGGCCGCGGCCTCCACCTTCTTGACGAGGTGGTGATCGACGAACGGGCCCTTCTTGAGTGAACGTGCCATGGTCGATTAGCCCCTACGATCGCGGACGATGAATTGTTCGGTGCGCTTGTTATGGCGCGTCTTGTAACCCTTGGTCGGCACGCCCCACGGGGTGACCGGATGCGGATTACCCTGACCGGCCTTCGCCTCGCCGCCACCGTGCGGGTGGTCGACCGGGTTCATGGCCGCACCGCGAACGGTCGGACGCACGCCGCGCCAACGCTTGGCGCCGGCCTTGCCCAGCTTCTCGAGGTTGTGCTCGTCGTTGCCGACTTCGCCGATCGTGGCGCGGCACTCGGCCGGCACCTTGCGCATTTCGCCGGAGCGAAGACGCAGCGTGGCGTAGATGCCTTCGCGAGCGACCAGTTGCACCGCGGCGCCGGCAGCGCGCGCGATCTGCGCGCCCTTGCCCGGCTTCAGCTCGATGCCATGCACCGTCGTACCGACCGGGATGTTGCGCAGCGGCAGCGTGTTGCCGGTCTTGATCGGCGCATCGGAACCGGAGATCACCTGGTCGCCGGCCTTCAGGCCTTTCGGCGCGATGATGTAGCGGCGCTCGCCGTCGGCGTAGCACAGCAGGGCGATATGGGCGGTGCGGTTCGGATCGTATTCGATCCGCTCCACGCGCGCCGCGATGCCTTCCTTGTTGCGCTTGAAGTCGATGATGCGGTAGTGCTGCTTGTGGCCACCGCCGACGTGACGGGTGGTGATGCGGCCGTGGTGGTTGCGACCACCGGAGTTGCTCTGCTTTTCCACCAGCGCAGCGTGCGGGGCGCCCTTGTGCAGATCAGGCGTGACCACGCGCACGGCCGAACGGCGGCCGGGTGAAGTGGGTTTGAATTTCATCAATGGCATGGGATGGACCTCAGGCCTTGGCCGTTACGTCGATGGACTGGCCGTCGGCCAGACGCACGTACGCCTTGCGCCAATCGCCGCGGCGACCGCTGCGCGAACGGAAGGACTTGTTCTTGCCCTTGACGTTCAGCACATTGACCGACTCGACCTTGACGTCGAACAGCTGCTCGACCGCGGCCTTGACATCGGCCTTGGTGGCTTCGCTCGAGATTTCGAAGACGTACTGATTGGAGAGTTCCTGCAGGCGCGCGGTCTTTTCCGAGACTCGCGGAGCACGCAGCACGCTGAAGATTTTTTCGTTGCTGCTCATGCCAGCCACTCCTCGACCTTCTTGACCGCATCGGCGGTGATCACGACCGTATCGGCCCCCACCAGCGACACCGGATCCAGGCCCTGCACGTCACGCACTTCCACGTAGGGAAGGTTTCGCGCCGACAGGTACAGATGCTCGGACGCCTCTTCGGTCACGATCAGCGGGCGCTTGCCCACTTCCAGACCCTTCAGCTTCTCGATCAGACCCTTGGTCTTGCTGGCTTCGACATCGAACGCGTCGACGACCATCAGGCGACCCTGGCGGTTGAGCTCGGAGAGGATCGCGCAGATCGCCGCGCGATACATCTTGCGATTCACCTTCTGCTCGAAGCTGCGCGGCTTGGCCGCGAAGGTCACGCCGCCGCCGACGAAGATCGGAGCGGTCAGCGCGCCGTGGCGAGCGCCACCGCCCTTCTGCTTCTTCGACTTCTTGGTGGTGCCGTTGACTTCCGAACGCGTCTTCTGCGCCTTGGTGCCGGCGCGGCCGGCGTTGCGATAGGCGACGACGACCTGGTGGACCAGATCCTCGCTGAAATCGCGACCGAACACGGCGTCGGAGACCGAGACCTTGTTGTTGCTACCCGTGATAACGAGTTCCATCGTCATCTCTCCTTATGCCTTGCTAGCCGGACGCACGATCACGTCGCCACCGGCAGCGCCAGGCACGGCGCCGCGAATGGCGATCAGGCCACGCTCGACGTCAACCTTGACCACTTCCAGATTCTGCGTGCTCTGCTGCACCGCGCCCATGTGGCCGGACATCTTCTTGCCCGGGAAAACGCGGCCCGGGGTCTGGCGCTGGCCCAGCGAACCCGGCGCGCGATGCGACAGCGAGTTACCGTGGGTGGCGTCGCCCATGCGGAAGTTGTACCGCTTGATGGTGCCCTGGAAGCCCTTGCCCTTGGTGACGCCCTGGACGTCGACCTTCTGGCCGACCTCGAAGATGTCCGCCTTGATCTCGCCGCCGATGGCGTAATCGCCCAGCTGCGCGTCTTCAACGCGGAACTCCCACAGGCCGCGACCCGCTTCGACCTTCGCCTTGGCGAAATGCCCGGTCGCCGGCTTGTTGACCAGCGCGGCGCGGCGGGCGCCCACGGTGATCTGCACGGCGCTGTAGCCGTCGCTCTCGACGGTCTTGAGCTGGGTGATGCGGTTCGGGGTCGCCTCGATCAGGGTCACCGGGATGGAGCGGCCGTCTTCGGTGAAGACGCGGCTCATGCCGGCCTTGCGGCCCACGAAGCCCAACGAATATTTCTTCGTCATGGTCGTAGTCCTCAGGTCAACTTGATCTGCACATCGACGCCCGCCGCGAGTTCGAGCTTCATCAGCGCGTCCACGGTCTTGTCGTTGGGGTCGACGATGTCGAGCACGCGCTTGTGCGTGCGGGTCTCGTACTGGTCGCGCGCGTCCTTGTCGACGTGCGGAGAAACGAGGATGGTGTAGCGTTCGATCTTGGTCGGCAGCGGGATCGGGCCACGCACTTGCGCGCCGGTCCGCTTGGCCGTTTCGACGATCTCGCTGGCCGAACGGTCGATCAAACGATGATCGAACGCCTTCAGCCGAATCCGGATCTTTTGGTCCGCCATGACGGTGGGTTCCTTCGTTAAAAGAGCGACGGGCAAGGCCTCTGGGATACCTGCCCCGGTTTAATCCTGCTTATGACGGCACGGATCGGCGATCGCCGGATCCGCGCAAGGCCGCTTCCCAGGCCTCAAAAACTGAGGCAGATCAGTTGCCCGATCTGCCCAGACGGAAAAGTATAAAGCGCACTTGGGGCCGAGTCAACAGCATTGCACTGAAGACATCGACCCAGCAACGCGACCTTCCCGGTCTGGCGAACACGAGCGGCGTCCTGCCCCTCTTTTCGCGGTATCCCCGCAACCAACCCAGTGGTTGCGGGGCGGTGATTCTACAGCTTACTTGATGATCTTGGCAACCACGCCGGCGCCGACGGTGCGGCCGCCTTCGCGGATCGCGAAACGCAGGCCTTCGTCCATCGCCACCGGGTTGATCAGCGACACCACCATCTTCACGTTGTCGCCCGGCATCACCATCTCCACGCCTTCCGGCAGCTCGCACGCGCCGGTGATGTCGGTGGTGCGGAAGTAGAACTGCGGACGGTAGCCCTTGAAGAACGGGGTGTGACGGCCGCCCTCGTCCTTCGACAGCACGTACACCTCGGCTTCGAAGTCGGTATGCGGCTTGATCGAACCCGGCTTGCACAGCACCTGGCCGCGCTCCACGTCGTCACGCTTGGTGCCGCGCAGCAGCAGGCCCGCGTTGTCGCCCGCCTGGCCCTGGTCCAGCAGCTTGCGGAACATTTCCACGCCGGTCACGGTGGTCTTCTGCGTGGTGCGGATGCCGACGATCTCGATTTCGTCGCCCACCTTGATCACGCCGCGCTCGATACGGCCGGTCACCACGGTGCCGCGGCCCGAGATCGAGAACACGTCTTCCACCGGCATCAGGAACGGCTTGTCGATGTCGCGCTCCGGCTGCGGGATGTAGCTGTCCAGCGCGTCCACCAGCTTGATGATCGACGGCACGCCGATCTCGCTCTGGTCGCCTTCCAGCGCCTTCAGCGCCGAACCGTGGATGATCGGGGTGTCGTCGCCCGGGAAATCGTAGGTGCTCAACAGGTCGCGCACTTCCATCTCGACCAGCTCGAGCAGCTCTTCATCGTCGACCATGTCGGCCTTGTTGAGGAACACCAGGATGTACGGCACGCCGACCTGACGCGCCAGCAGGATGTGCTCGCGGGTCTGCGGCATCGGGCCGTCGGCGGCCGAGCACACCAGGATCGCGCCGTCCATCTGCGCCGCACCGGTGATCATGTTCTTCACGTAGTCGGCGTGGCCCGGGCAATCCACGTGCGCGTAGTGGCGGTTCGGGGATTCGTATTCCACGTGCGCGGTCGAGATCGTGATCCCGCGCGCCTTCTCTTCCGGCGCCGCGTCGATCGCGTCGTACGCCTTGAACTCGCCGCCGAAGCGCTCTGCGCCGATCTTCGTCAGCGCCGCGGTCAGCGTGGTCTTGCCGTGGTCGACGTGACCGATGGTGCCGACGTTGACGTGCGGCTTGGTGCGCTCGAACTTACCCTTTGCCATTGTAGTTTTACCTTCTTATCTGAATTGGGGTGGGAAGCCTGAGCGGACTCAGGACTTCTTGATCACGGAGTCGGCGATGTTGGCCGGCGCTTCAGCGTAGTGGTCGAATTCCATCGAGAACGTGGCACGGCCCTGCGACATCGAGCGCAGCGTGGTGGCGTAGCCGAACATCTCGCCCAGCGGCACCATCGCGTTGATCACCTTGCCGGACGGACTGTCGTCCTGGCCCTGCAGGATGCCGCGACGACGGCTGACGTCGCCCATCACGTCGCCCAGGTAGTCTTCCGGGGTCACGATCTCGACCTTCATGATCGGCTCCAGCAGCACCGGGCTGGCCTTGTTGAAGCCTTCCTTGAAGCCCATCGAGCCGGCGATCTTGAACGCCATTTCCGACGAGTCGACGTCGTGGTAGGAACCGTCGATCAGGCGCACCTTGACGTCCACGATCGGGTAGCCGGCCATCACGCCGTTGGCCACCGCTTCCTGGATGCCCTTGTCCACCGCCGGGATGTATTCCTTCGGCACCACGCCGCCGACGATCGCGTTCTCGAAGGTGTAGCCCAGGCCGCGCTCCTGCGGCTCGATCTCGAGCACGACGTGGCCGTACTGGCCCTTACCGCCGGACTGGCGCACGAACTTGCCTTCCTGCTTGACCGCCTTGCGGATGGTCTCGCGGTAGGCGACCTGCGGCTTGCCGACGTTGGCCTCGACGTTGAACTCGCGCTTCATGCGGTCGACGATGATTTCCAGGTGCAGCTCGCCCATGCCGCGGATGATGGTCTGGCCGGACTCTTCGTCGGTGTTGACCCGGAACGAGGGATCTTCCTGCGCCAGGCGGCTCAGCGCGATGCCCATCTTTTCCTGGTCCGACTTGGTCTTCGGCTCCACCGCCATCGAGATCACCGGCTCCGGGAACACCATGCGCTCCAGGGTGATGATGTGGTCCTGCGCGCACAGCGTGTCGCCGGTGGTGACGTCCTTCAGGCCCACCGCCGCGGCGATGTCGCCCGCGCGCACTTCCTTGATCTCTTCGCGGTTGTTGGAGTGCATCTGCAGGATGCGGCCCACGCGCTCCTTCTTCGACTTGACCGGGTTGTACACCTGGTCGCCCGAGTTCAGCGTGCCGGAATAGACGCGGAAGAAGGTCAGCGAACCCACGAACGGGTCGGTCATGATCTTGAACGCCAGCGCCGAGAACGGCGCGGTGTCGGTGGCCGGACGGCTGTCTTCCTTCTCGTCCTCGTCGATGCCCTTGACCGGCGGACGGTCGGAAGGCGACGGCAGCAGCTGGATCACGCCGTCGAGCATCGCCTGCACGCCCTTGTTCTTGAACGCGGTGCCGCAGTACACCGGCACCACTTCCACCTTCAGGGTGCGCTCGCGCAGACCGGCGACGATCTCGGCCTCGGACAGGTCGCCTTCGTTGAGGTACTTGTCCATCAGGTCTTCGGTGGCTTCGGCCGCGGCCTCGACCATGAACGCGCGCGCTTCGGTCGCCCGGTCGAGCAGGTCGGCCGGGATGTCGCGGTATTCGAACACGGTGCCCTGCGAGGCGGTGTCCCAATGGACCGCCTTCATCTTGAGCAGGTCGATGACGCCCTCGAAGCCGTCTTCGGCGCCGATCGGCACCTGCATCGGCACCGGGTATGCGCCCAGGCGCGACTTCAGCTGCTCGACGACCTTGTCGAAGTTGGCGCCGGTGCGGTCCATCTTGTTGACGAACGCAAGACGCGGCACCGCGTACTTGTTGGCCTGGCGCCACACCGTCTCGGACTGCGGCTGCACGCCGCCGACCGCGCACAGCACGAACACCGCGCCGTCGAGCACGCGCAGCGAACGCTCGACTTCGATGGTGAAGTCGACGTGCCCGGGGGTGTCGATGATGTTGAAGCGGTGCTGCGGCAGGGACTTGTCCATGCCGCTCCAGAACGCGGTGGTCGCGGCGGAGGTGATGGTGATGCCACGCTCCTGCTCCTGCTCCATCCAGTCCATCGTCGCGGCACCGTCATGGACCTCGCCGATCTTGTGGCTGACGCCGGTGTAGAACAGGATGCGTTCGGACGTGGTGGTCTTGCCGGCATCGATGTGGGCCATGATGCCGAAATTGCGGTAACGCTCGATGGGAGTGGTACGGGCCACAGGGAGCCTCTCAAATTTCTTGGATTTCGGATGGCCGAACGCCGCCTTGCGGCGGCCTTCGGATTTGTGCAGCGCTCAACGGCGCGGCTAGCAGCACTCAGATGGTGCTGACGGGCCCCGTTTCCAAGGCCCGGAAGGTCACCAGCGGTAGTGCGCGAACGCCTTGTTCGCTTCCGCCATGCGGTGCGTTTCTTCGCGCTTCTTGATGGCGCCACCACGGTTTTCCGAGGCGTCGACCAGCTCGGCCGCGAGCTTGCGCGGCATCGAGTTTTCGCCACGCTTGCGCGCCGAATCGATCAGCCAGCGCATCGCCAGCGCCGTGCGACGGGAGGAACGCACCTCGACCGGCACCTGGTACGTGGCACCGCCGACGCGACGCGACTTGACCTCGACCGCCGGAGCGACGTTGTCCAGCGCCTTCTGCACCAGCTCGACCGCATTGGGGTTTTTCTCGCCAATGACGTCCATCGCGCCGTACACGATCTTCTCGGCGACCGACTTCTTGCCGCTCAGCATCACCATGTTGATGAAACGGGCGATGGTTTCGCTGCCGTGCTTGGGATCCGGCAGGACGGTGCGCTGTGGAGTAGAACCTTTACGAGACATAGTGCTTTTCCCTTAGCTCTTCGGACGCTTGGCGCCGTACTTGGAACGGCCCTGGCGACGCTTGGCGACGCCGGCGGCATCGAGCGAACCGCGGACGGTGTGGTAGCGCACGCCCGGCAGGTCCTTGACGCGGCCGCCGCGGATCAGGACCACGGAGTGCTCCTGCAGGTTGTGGCCTTCGCCGCCGATGTAGCTGATGACCTCTTCCTGGTTCGTCAGGCGCACCTTGGCGACCTTACGCAGGGCCGAGTTCGGCTTCTTCGGGGTGGTGGTGTACACGCGCGTGCAGACGCCGCGGCGCTGCGGGCACTTGTCCAGCGCCGGAGAGGCGCTCTTGTAGGTGGTCGCCTGCCGCGGCTTGCGGACCAGCTGGTTGATCGTCGCCATCAGTGGATTCTTCTGATTGAGGCCGTCGGGCCTGATGCGTGAAAACGAAGGCAGGCCGAAGGACGGCCTGCCGAGACAGGAAAGTATAGCGGGCAAGTAAAAGCCCCGTCAACTACACGGGATTTTAACGTGCTGGTCCGTCCCGGACCGGAATACGGGGCGCGTCCGTTGCGCCCCCTTTCGCTTGGAACTGCCGGCCCCGTCGGGGCCGGCAGCGGCTCACTCCTCGCTGCCGGCGGCGGCCGGAACCGGCGCTTCGACCGCAGGCTCGGCATTGCCGCCGGACAGGGTCTGCATTTCCGATTCGGTCAGGCCGCTGGCGTTGCGACGTCGCAGGCTGTGGTAAGCCAGGCCGGTGCCGGCCGGGATCAGGCGGCCGACGATCACGTTTTCCTTCAGGCCGCGCAGGGTGTCGCTGGTGCCGCGGACCGCCGCCTCGGTGAGGACGCGGGTGGTCTCCTGGAACGACGCCGCCGAGATGAACGACTCGGTGGCCAGCGAGGCCTTGGTGATGCCCAGCAGCACCGGGTCGTACTTGGCCGGCAGCTCGTTGCGGGTGGCCAGGCGGGCATTTTCCTCGATGACGCGCTGGCGCTCGGCCTGCTCGCCGTTGAGGAACTTGCTGTTGCCCTGGTCGGTGATCTCGACCTTGCGCAGCATCTGCCGGGTGATGACCTCGATGTGCTTGTCGTTGATCTTCACGCCCTGCAGGCGGTACACGTCCTGGATTTCCTTGACCAGGTACGCGGCCAGCGGCTCGACGCCGAGCAGGCGCAGGATGTCCTGCGGGCTCGGCTCGCCGTCGACCACGGTCTCGCCCTTGGCCACGTGCTCGCCTTCGAACACGATGATCTGGCGGTACTTCGGGATCAGCTCTTCGTGCTCGGAACCGTCGGTGTCCTTGATGATCAGGCGCTGCTTGCCCTTGGTGTCCTTGCCGAAGCTGATGATGCCCGAACGCTCGGCCAGGATCGCCGGATCCTTCGGCTTGCGCGCTTCGAACAGATCCGCCACGCGCGGCAGACCGCCGGTGATGTCGCGGGTCTTGGACGCTTCCTGCGGGATCTTGGCGACCACGTCGCCCACGCCCACGGCCGCGCCGTCCTGCAGGTTGACGATGGAGCGCGGCGGCAGCAGGTACTGCGCCGGCAGATCGGTACCCGGGATGGACAGGTCGTTGCCCTTGGCGTCGACGATGCGCACGATCGGGCGCAGGTCCTTGGCCTGGGTGCCGCGACGCTTCGGATCGGTGATCTCGCGCGAGGCCAGGCCGGTCAGCTCGTCGGTCTTCTCGATGACGGTGACGCCGTCGATGAAGTCGATGAAGCGGATGAAACCGGCCACTTCCGACACGATCGGGTGGTTATGCGGATCCCAGTTGGCGACCGACTGGCCGGCCTTGACCGCATCGCCGTCCTTGGCGGTGATGGTCGCGCCGTACGGCAGCTTGTAGCGCTCGCGCTCGCGGCCGTGGCCGTCGAGCACGGACAGTTCGCCCGAACGCGACACCGCCACCAGCGAACCGTTGGCGTGGTCGACCGACTTGAGGTTGTTGAACTTGACCGAGCCGGTGGTCTTGACCGTGATGTTGTCCACCGCCGCCGCACGCGAAGCCGCGCCGCCGATGTGGAACGTACGCATGGTCAGCTGGGTGCCGGGCTCGCCGATCGACTGCGCGGCGATGACGCCGACCGCTTCGCCGATGTTGACCAGATGGCCGCGGGCCAGGTCGCGGCCGTAGCAGCGCGCGCACACGCCGAACGAGGACTCGCAGGTGATCGTGGAGCGCACCTTCAGCGTCTGCACGCCGGCCTCTTCCAGCTTGGCCACCCACTGCTCGTCGAGCAGCGTGTTGCGGGTGACGATCGGATCCTCGTCGTTGCCCGGCAGGAACACGTCCTCGGCCACCACGCGACCGAGCACGCGGTCGCGCAAGGGCTCGACCACGTCGCCGCCTTCCACGATCGGGGTCATGGTCAGGCCGTCGGTGGTGCCGCAGTCCGGCTCGGTGATCACCACGTCCTGCGCCACGTCGACCAGGCGACGGGTCAGGTAACCGGAGTTCGCCGTCTTCAACGCGGTATCGGCCAGGCCCTTGCGCGCGCCGTGGGTGGAGTTGAAGTACTCCTGCACGTTCAGGCCTTCGCGGAAGTTGGCCTTGATCGGGGTCTCGATGATCGAGCCGTCCGGACGCGCCATCAGGCCGCGCATGCCGGCCAGCTGACGGATCTGCGCCTGGCTACCACGGGCACCGGAGTCGGCCATGATGTACAGCGAGTTCATCGACTTCTGGTCGATGGTCTCGCCCTTGGCGTTGACCACCTTCTCGGTGCCGATGGTGTCCATCATCGCCTTGGCGATGCGCTCGTTGGTGCGCGACCAGATGTCCACGACCTTGTTGTAGCGCTCGCCGGCGGTGACCAGGCCGGACTGGTACTGCTCCTGGATCTCCAGCACTTCCTGCTCGGCTTCGCCGAGGATGCCCTTCTTCTCCGACGGGATCAGCATGTCGTCGATGCCGATCGACACGCCGGCGCGGGTCGCGTAGGCGAAGCCGGTGTACATCAGCTTGTCGGCGAACACCACGCTGTCCTTCAGGCCCAGCTGGCGGTAGCTGGAGTTGATCAGGCGGCTGATGTTCTTCTTGGTCAGCTCGGTGTTGGCCAGCGCGAACGGCAGGCCCTCCGGCAGGATTTCGGCCAGCAGCGCGCGCCCGATCGTGGTGTCCACGATCGAGGTCTTCTTGCTGCGGTTGCCGTCCTCGTCGATCACCGTCTCGGTGATGCGGACCTTGACCTTGGCGTGCAGTTCGACCGCACGGTTGTCGTAGGCACGCTTCACTTCGGCAATGTTGGCGAACACCATGCCCTCGCCCTTCTTGTTCTCCAGGGCGCGGCTCATGTAGTACAGGCCCAGCACCACGTCCTGCGACGGCACGATGATCGGCTCGCCGTTGGCCGGGGACAGGATGTTGTTGGTCGACATCATCAGCGCGCGCGCTTCCAGCTGCGCTTCCAGCGACAGCGGCACGTGCACGGCCATCTGGTCGCCGTCGAAGTCGGCGTTGAACGCGGTGCAGACCAGCGGATGCAGCTGGATCGCCTTGCCTTCGATCAGCACCGGCTCGAACGCCTGGATGCCCAGGCGGTGCAGGGTCGGCGCGCGGTTCAGCAGCACCGGGTGCTCGCGGATGACCTCTTCCAGGATGTCCCAGACTTCGGCTTCTTCGCGCTCGACCAGCTTCTTGGCGGCCTTGATGGTGGTGGCCAGGCCGCGACGCTGCAGCTTGGCGAACACGAACGGCTTGAACAGCTCCAGCGCCATCTTCTTCGGCAGGCCGCACTCGTGCAGGCGCAGGGTCGGGCCGACCACGATGACCGAACGGCCGGAGTAGTCCACGCGCTTGCCGAGCAGGTTCTGGCGGAAGCGGCCCTGCTTGCCCTTGATCATGTCGGCCAGCGACTTCAAAGGCCTCTTGTTCGTGCCGGTGATGGCACGGCCGCGGCGGCCGTTGTCCAGCAGCGCATCCACCGACTCCTGCAGCATGCGCTTCTCGTTGCGCACGATGATGTCAGGCGCATTGAGTTCGAGCAGGCGGCGCAGGCGGTTGTTGCGGTTGATGACGCGGCGGTACAGGTCGTTCAGGTCGGAGGTCGCGAAGCGGCCGCCGTCCAGCGGCACCAGCGGACGCAGGTCCGGCGGCAGCACCGGCAGCACGGTCATCACCATCCACTCCGGACGGTTGCCCGACTCCAGGAACGCCTCGACCAGCTTGATCCGCTTGGTCAGACGCTTGAGCTTGGTTTCCGAACCGGTGCCGGCGATCTCCTCGCGCAGGCGGGTCATTTCCGACTGCAGGTCGATCGTGCGCAGCAGCTCGTACACGGCCTCGGCGCCCATCGCGGCGTCGAAGTCGTCGCCATGCTCCTGGCGCGCGGTCAGGTACTGCTCTTCGGTCAGCAGCTGGCGGCGCTCCAGGGCGGTCAGGCCCGGCTCGGTGACGACATAGGCTTCGAAGTACAGCACGCGCTCGATGTCGCGCAGGGTCATGTCCAGCATCAGGCCGATGCGCGAGGGCAGCGACTTGAGGAACCAGATGTGCGCGACCGGCGAGGCCAGGTCGATGTGGCCCATGCGCTCGCGGCGCACCTTGGCCAGGGTCACTTCGGTGCCGCACTTCTCGCAGACCACGCCGCGGTGCTTCATGCGCTTGTACTTGCCGCACAGGCACTCGTAGTCCTTGATCGGGCCGAAGATCGCGGCGCAGAACAGGCCGTCGCGCTCGGGCTTGAAGGTGCGGTAGTTGATGGTTTCCGGCTTCTTCACTTCGCCGAAGGACCACGAACGGATCAGGTCGGGCGAAGCCAACGCGATCTTGATCGCGTCGAAGTCCAGCGTCTGGCGCTGCTGGTTGAAGAGATTGAGCAGGTCTTTCATTGGGTATCTCCGGGTCGGAGGAATTTCGTATCGAGGACGGGGCGGGAAGGCTTTTTGCGGGACTCGGGACTCGGGACTCGGGACTCGGAAAGCAGGAGCGCTCGCGCTTCTCGCTTTTCCGAGTCCCGGGTCCCGGGTCCCGCGTCCCGGCTCCTTAGTCTTCCAATTCCATGTTGATGGCCAGCGAGCGGATTTCCTTCACCAGCACGTTGAAGGATTCCGGCATGCCCGCGACCATCTCGTGCTCGCCGTCGACGATGTTCTTGTACATCTGGTTGCGGCCCTGCACGTCGTCGGACTTCACCGTCAGCATTTCCTGCAGGGTGTAGGCCGCGCCGTAGGCTTCCAGCGCCCAGACTTCCATTTCGCCGAAGCGCTGGCCGCCGAACTGCGCCTTGCCGCCCAGCGGCTGCTGGGTGACGAGCGAGTACGGACCGGTCGAACGCGCGTGCATCTTGTCGTCCACCAGGTGGTTCAGCTTCAGCATGTGCATGTAGCCGACCGTGGTGTGGCGGTCGAACGCCTCGCCGGTGCGGCCGTCGTACAGCTGGGTCTGGCCGCTGATCGGCAGGTCGGCGAGTTCGAGCATGTGCTTGATCTCCGCTTCGGTGGCGCCGTCGAACACCGGGGTGGCCATCGGCACGCCGTCGGTCAGGTTGCCGGCCAGGCGCAGCAGCTCTTCGTCACTGAACTGATCCAGGTCCACACGGTCCTCGCCCAGCTTCTGGTCGTGGTTGTAGATCTGGGTCAGGAACTTGCGCAGGTCGGCGACCTTGGTCTGCGCTTCGAGCATGTTCTGGATCTTGCGACCCAGGCCCTTGGCGGCCCAGCCCAGATGCACTTCCAGCACCTGGCCGATGTTCATGCGCGACGGCACGCCCAGCGGGTTCAGCACGATGTCCACGGTCTCGCCGTTGGCCATGTACGGCATGTCCTCGATCGGCTGGATCATCGACACGACACCCTTGTTGCCGTGGCGGCCGGCCATCTTGTCGCCGGGCTGGATGCGTCGCTTCACCGCCAGGAACACCTTGACCATCTTCAGCACGCCCGGGGCGAGGTCGTCGCCGGCGGTGATCTTGCCGCGCTTGTCGGCGAAGCGACGCTCGAATTCCTTCTCGTGCGCCTGGATCTGCTTCTGCGCGCGCTCGATGGCGTCGGAGGCGTCCTCGTCCTTCATCCGCAGCGCGAACCAGTCGGACTTCTTCAGCCCGTCCAGGTACGCGTCGGTGACGATGTCGCCCTTCTTCAGGTTCGGACCGCCGTTGGCGACCTTGCCGATCAGCTGCGCGCGCATGCGCGCATAGATCGCGCTTTCCAGGATGCGGAACTGGTCGTCGAAGTCCTTCTTGACCCGCTTGATCTCGTTCTCCTCGATCTGGCGGGCGCGCTTGTCCTTCTCGATGCCGTCGCGGGTGAACACCTGCACGTCGATGACGGTGCCGTCCATGCCCGGCGGCACGCGCAGCGAGCTGTCCTTCACGTCAGAGGCCTTCTCGCCGAAGATCGCGCGCAGCAGCTTCTCTTCCGGGGTCAGCTGGCTCTCGCCCTTCGGCGTGACCTTGCCGACCATGATGTCGCCGGCGCGCACTTCGGCGCCGATGTACACCACGCCCGACTCGTCCAGGCGGTTCAGCGCCTGCTCGGACACGTTCGGGATGTCGGCGGATATTTCCTCCGGCCCCAGCTTGGTGTCGCGCGCCACGCAGGTCAGCTCTTCGATGTGGATCGTGGTGTAGCGATCCTCCTCCACCACGCGCTCGGAGAGCAGGATGGAGTCTTCGAAGTTGTAGCCGTTCCACGGCATGAACGCGATCAGCATGTTCTGGCCCAGGGCCAGCTCGCCGATGTCGGTCGAGGGACCGTCGGCCAGCACGTCGCCGCGCGCGATCACGTCGCCCACATTGACCAGCGGACGCTGGTTGATGCAGGTGTTCTGGTTGGAGCGCGTGTACTTGATCAGGTTGTAGATGTCCACGCCGGCATCGGTGCCGCCGCCGATCTCTTCCTCGTTGACCTTGACCACGATGCGGCCGGCGTCGATCTGCTCGATCACGCCGCCACGGCGGGCGTTCACGGTCACGCCCGAGTCGCGCGCCACGGCGCGCTCGATGCCGGTGCCGACCAGCGGTTTCTGCGCACGCAGCGTCGGTACCGCCTGGCGCTGCATGTTCGCGCCCATCAGCGCGCGGTTGGCGTCGTCGTGCTCCAGGAACGGCACCAGCGCCGCGGCGATGGACACCGTCTGCATCGGCGACACGTCCATGAAGTGCACCTCGGCCGGCGGCTTCAGCAGCGACTCGCCCTGGTAGCGGCACGGCACGAACTGCTCGGTCAGGCGGCTCTTGGAGTCGTGCAGCGCGTTGGCCTGCGCGATCACGTACTCGTTCTCCTCGATCGCCGACAGGTACTCGACATCGTCGGTGATCTGGCCGTCCAGCACCTTGCGGTACGGCGTCTCCAGGAAGCCGTACTGGTTGGTGCGGGCATACACCGCCAGCGAGTTGATCAGGCCGATGTTCGGGCCTTCCGGCGTCTCGATGGTGCAGACGCGGCCGTAGTGGGTCGGATGCACGTCGCGCACTTCGAAGCCGGCGCGCTCGCGGGTCAGGCCGCCCGGGCCGAGCGCGGAGACGCGGCGCTTGTGCGTCACTTCCGACAGCGGGTTGTTCTGGTCCATGAACTGCGACAGCTGCGAGGAGCCGAAGAATTCCTTGATCGCGGCGGCCACCGGCTTGGCGTTGATCAGTTCCTGCGGGGTCAGGCCTTCGGACTCGGCCATCGACAGGCGCTCCTTGACCGCGCGCTCGACGCGGACCAGGCCCACGCGGAACACGTTCTCGGCCATCTCGCCGACCGAACGCACGCGACGGTTGCCCAGGTGGTCGATGTCGTCGACCACGCCGCGGCCGTTGCGGATCTCGGTCAGCACCTTGATCACGTCCAGGATGTCGGAGCTGTCGGCGTGCTCGGCGACCAGGCGCTTGGCCTCTTCGTCGTTGCGCTCGCCGAAGTACTTCTTGTCGTACAGCACCGACTCGCCGGTGACTTCCTTGCGGCCGACACGGCGGTTGAACTTCATGCGGCCGACCGTGGACAGGTCGTAGCGCTCGAAGGTGAAGAACAGGTTGTGGAACAGGTTCTGCGCCGCGTCCTTGGTCGGCGGCTCGCCCGGACGCATCATCCGGTAGATCTCGACCAGCGCTTCGAGCTGGGTCTTGGTCGGGTCGATGCGCAGGGTGTTGGACAGGTACGGACCGCGGTCCAGGTCGTTGACCCACAGCGTGCCCACGGCGTCGACGCCGGCCTTGCGGAACGCGGTCAGCTGGTCTTCGCTGATCTCGTCGTTGGCGCTGGCGAGCAGTTCGCCGGTCGAGGCATCGACCACGTCGTGCGACAGGATGCGGCCGACCAGGTATTCGTCGGGCACGGCCAGCGCGGCGACGCCGGCGGCTTCGAGCTGCTTGACGTGGCGCGCGGTGATGCGCTTGCCGGCCTCGACGATGACCTTGTCGCCGTCGGCCAGGTCGAAGTTCAGCGTCTCGCCGCGCAGGCGCTCGGGCACCAGCTCCAGCTGCACGCCTTCCTTGGGGTCGATGTGGAAGGTGTTGATCTCGAAGAACTCGGCCAGCATCTCTTCGTTGCTGTAGCCGAGCGCGCGCAGCAGGATCGACACCGGCAGCTTGCGGCGGCGGTCGATACGGGTGAACAGCGCGTCCTTCGGGTCGAACTCGAAGTCCAGCCAGGAACCGCGGTACGGGATGATGCGGGCGCTGTACAGCAGCTTGCCCGAGCTGTGGGTCTTGCCGCGGTCGTGATCGAAGAACACGCCCGGCGAACGGTGCAGCTGCGAGACGATCACGCGCTCGGTGCCGTTGACGATGAAGGTGCCGTTCTCGGTCATCAGCGGGATCTCGCCGAGGTAGACCTCCTGCTCCTTCACGTACTTGATGGCCTTGGTCGAGGACTCGCGGTCGTAGATCACCAGGCGCACGGTCACGCGCAGCGGCGCGCCGTAGCTCATGCCGCGCTGGCGGCATTCACGCTCGTCGAACACCGGATCGCCCAGCTTGTAGCCGACGTATTCCAGCGCGGCGTTGCCGCTGTAGCTGGAAATGGGGAACACCGATTTCAGGGCCGCGTGCAGGCCGTGGTCCGAACGCTTGTTCGGGTCGGTGTTCTCCTGCAGGAACTCGCGGTAGGAATCCACCTGGATCGCCAGCAGGAACGGCACTTCGAGAATCGAGCGCTGCTTGCCGAAATCCTTGCGGATACGCTTCTTTTCGGTGAACGAATAGGACGTCATGAGGTATCACCTTGGCTGTGCGGGCCGCGCGTCCGCGGCCCTGAGTGAACATAAATTGTCAGTTGGAAGTCGCTGGTATTGCCGGCACCAGCACGCCTTCTCTTGCTACTTCCAACTACCAACTCGGTGAGGCCGAGATTGGGGATCAGGGGATTCGGGACGAGCCAGGCGGCCCCGACCGAATCTCCAACGCCGAATTTCCCGGCTTTGCAACAACGGCCAAAGGCCGGGGGCTTGCGCCCCCAGCCTTCGATGCATCACCTGACACGCTGGCGATGCAAGATGCCGATTACTTGATTTCGACGGTCGCGCCGGCGGCCTCGAGATCCTTCTTGAACTTCTCGGAATCTTCCTTCGACACGGCTTCCTTGACGGTCTGCGGAGCACCCTCGACGAGGTCCTTCGCTTCCTTCAGGCCCAGGCCGGTGATGGCGCGGACAGCCTTGATGACTTCGACCTTCTTCTCACCGACAGCCTTCAGGGTGACGGTGAACTCGGTCTGCTCTTCGACCGGGGCGGCGGCAGCGGCCGGGCCGGCAGCGGCGACCGGGGCGGCGGCGGAGACGCCAAACTTCTCTTCGATGGCCTTGACCAGCTCCATCACTTCCATGAGGGACTTTTCGGCGATTGCGTCGACGATCTGTTCGTTAGACAGGGACATTGTGATTACCTTTGGAATTTTTTCTGGATGAGGTTCTAGTGAACCGTTTCAGGTGTCGCGAACTTAAGCCGTTTCGGCCGGGGCTTCTTCCGCTGCGGCGGGGGCTTCTTCGCCACCACCGAGCTTGTCGCCCACTGCCTTGACCGCGCGGGCGAACATGCTCGCCGGCTCGGCGAGGACACGTGCCAGCATGGCCAGCGCCTGCTCGCGGGTCGGCAGCGATGCCAGCACCTCGAGATGAGCGGCCGGATACAGCTGGCCACCCACAGACACGACCTTGGCCTGCAGCTTGTCGTTACCCTTGGCGAATTCCTTGATCAGACGACCGGCAGCGCCGGGTTCTTCCGTCGAGAACGCATACAGCAGCGGACCGACCAGCGCGTCCTGGACGCACTCGTATTCGGTACCGGCAACGGCACGCGAGGCCAGGGTGTTCTTGACAACACGCAAGTACACACCGGTTTCGCGCGCCTTCTTGCGCATCGCGGTCAGCTGGGCGACCGTGATGCCGGCGTACTCGGCAGCAACCAAGGAGTGAGCCTTCGCGGCAACGTCTGCCAGTTCGGCGACGACTTCTTGCTTCTGGGACAGATTGAGAGCCATTGCACTCCTCCGTTAAAGCCGGGCTCGAGGCCGGTCGTTCGCGAGTCGCAGGAGCCGTGATGCGCTCTTGCCAATCCCCGATTCCGAATCCCGAATCCCTGCTTCAAACATACTCCGCTCACGGCTCCTGCCGCTTGCGGTCCTGGGCGGCCTCCATCCTGGATGCCGGGGACGCCGAAATGGAATCCCAGTTGGTGGCCGTTCCAGACCTGGAGTGAGCGCGGCCGGGAAACCCGACTGGCCTGAACCAGAAAAACTCCAGAAAGGCGGCACCATCTACGCCGGCCCGTCCCCGAGGGGACTGGATTAAGCGATCCCGCTGTACCGACGGCGACTCCTTGCCATATCGAGCTTCCGTGCCCGTCGTCGGTATGCGCCGACCGCGCCTGCGGTCTTTGACGGCTTCGCGTCGGGTTGCCCCTGGCGACGCCTTCAAAAGGGTGGAACCGGCGGCGCGCCTCGCGGAGCGCCGCCGTGATGCGATTACTTGAGGGACAGCGACGCCTGATCGACGGTGACGCCCGGACCCATGGTCGAGCTCACCGAGATCTTCTGCAGGTAGGTGCCCTTGGACGTGGCCGGCTTGGCCTTGACCAGGTCCATCAGCAGCGCCTGCAGGTTGTTCTTCAGCGCGTCGTCTTCGAAGCTGGCCTTGCCGATGGTGCAGTGGATGATGCCGGCCTTGTCGGTGCGGTAGCGCACCTGGCCCGACTTGGCGTTCTTCACCGCTTCGGCCGGATTGGCCGAGACGGTGCCGACCTTCGGGTTCGGCATCAGGCCGCGCGGGCCCAGCAGCGTGCCCAGCTTGCCGACGACGCGCATCGCGTCCGGGGTGGCGATGACCACGTCGTAGTTCAGGTCGCCGGCCTGCATCTTCTCGGCCAGGTCGTCCATGCCCACCGCTTCGGCACCGGCGGCCAGGGCTTCGTCAGCCTTGGCGCCGGCCGGGGCGAACACGGCCACGCGCACGCTCTTGCCGGTACCGGCCGGCAGCACAGTGGAACCGCGCACCTGCTGGTCCGACTTCTTCGCATCCACGCCCAGGCGCACGGCCACGTCGACGGCTTCGACGAACTTGGCCTTGCTGGTGGACTTGATGATCTTCAGCGCTTCGTCGATCGAATACGCCTTGCCCGGCTGCACGGCAGCACGGATCGCTTTCTGTCGCTTGGTCTGTGCCATCGCTTAACCCTCCACCGTCAGGCCCATGCTGCGGGCGGAACCCGCAATCGTACGTACCGCCGCTTCCAGCTCGGCTGCAGTCAGGTCGGCTTCCTTCGCCTTGGCGATGTCCTCGAGCTGCTTGCGGGTGACCTTGCCCACCTTTTCGGTGTTGGGGCGCTTGGAACCGGAGGTGACGCCCGCCGCCTTCTTCAACAGGACGGTGGCCGGGGTGCTCTTGGTGATGAAGGTGAAGGTACGGTCCGAGTAGGCCGTGATGATGACCGGAGTGGGCAGGCCCGGCTCCAGCTTCTGCGTGGCGGCATTGAACGCCTTGCAGAACTCCATGATGTTCAGGCCGCGCTGACCCAGCGCAGGACCGACCGGCGGCGAGGGGTTGGCCTGACCGGCCTTCACCTGCAGCTTGATGTAACCGACTACTTTCTTTGCCATTTTAGTGTCTCCGGGTGCTAGCGCCCAAACCGCAGGCTCCCCATCGCGACGGGAAAATCACGTGTCCCGCCATCACGTTTGAAGTGCGCAGAAAGCCGCCTTGCGGCGGCTTCCGGTCTGCCCGGCGACAAGCCTGGACAGCGAGCCGCGCAGTATAGCAGGGTTTTGGGTGTCCGGCGCAGCCGCGCCGGCGCGGGCTCAGGCCTTCTCGACCTGGCCGAATTCCAGCTCCACCGGGGTCGAGCGACCGAAGATCAGCACCGCCACGCGCAGGCGGCTCTTCTCGTAGTTGACTTCCTCGACCACGCCGTTGAAGTCGTTGAACGGGCCGTCGGTGACCCGGACCATCTGGCCCGGCTCGAACAGCACCTTCGGACGCGGCTTCTCCACGCCGTCCTGGACGCGCTGCAGGATCGCATCGGCCTCTTCGTCGCGGATCGGCAGCGGACGGTCGGCGGTGCCGCCGATGAAGCCCATCACCTTCGGGGTTTCCTTGACCAGGTGCCAGCTTTCGTTGTCGATGCGCGGGATGCCGGCCTCTTCGTGGGTCTCGATCTGCACCAGCACGTAACCCGGGAAGAACTTGCGCTCGGAACGGCGCTTCTGGCCGGAGCGCATCTCGATCACTTCCTCGGTCGGCACCAGGACGTCGCCGAAGCGCTCCTGCATCTCGTCACGCACAATACGGTCGCGCAGCGCTTGGGCCACGGACTTCTCGAAGCCTGAATAGGCGTGAACGACATACCAACGCTTCACTGCTGCATTCTCCTCAACGACTCACGAACCACTGCATCAGCTTCTGGATCACGAAATCGAAACCGCCCAGCAGCAGACTCAGAATGATCACCACCACGATCACCACCCAGGTGGTACGGATCGCCTCCTGCCGCGTCGGCCACACCACCTTGCGCAGTTCGAACCGGGACTCGGACAGGAACTCGCGCGCCTCGCGGCCCTTGGCGGTCATCATGAACACCGCCGCGCCGGCGACCAGGCCGATGATCACGGCCAGGCCGCGCAGCGGCGCCGACCAGCCGCCCAGCGGCGCCGAACGGATGGGGTCGTCGAACCAGAACCAGACGAACAGACCCGCGACCACCAGCAAGGCGGCGATCACGTACTTGACGATGTCGCCACCCGAGGAAGCGGCGGCACCTTTGGAATGCTCGATCTTGCTGTTCATCCGACTCTTGCTGCTGGTGCGACCAAGGTCACTGGATAGGGGAGGCAGAATGGCACGCCAGGAGGGACTCGAACCCCCAACCTGCGGTTTTGGAGACCGCTGCTCTGCCAATTGAGCTACTGGCGTGTAGAAAAACGACTGCACTTCCCTTAGACGGCGAAGGCGGACCGAAGGTTCCGGCCCGCCCTTCGCTCGGCCGGCAGCCCAGGCTGCCGGTACAACGTCGAACTCCGGCGACCCTGGGGGCCGCCGGAGCGGGCATTACTTGATGATCTTGGCAACCACGCCGGCGCCGACGGTGCGGCCGCCTTCGCGGATCGCGAAACGCAGGCCTTCGTCCATCGCCACCGGGTTGATCAGCGACACCACCATCTTCACGTTGTCGCCCGGCATCACCATCTCCACGCCTTCCGGCAGCTCGCACGCGCCGGTGATGTCGGTGGTGCGGAAGTAGAACTGCGGACGGTAGCCCTTGAAGAACGGGGTGTGGCGGCCGCCCTCGTCCTTCGACAGCACGTACACTTCGGCTTCGAAGTCGGTGTGCGGCTTGATCGAACCCGGCTTGCACAGCACCTGGCCGCGCTCCACGTCGTCACGCTTGGTGCCGCGCAGCAGCAGACCCGCGTTGTCGCCCGCCTGGCCCTGGTCCAGCAGCTTGCGGAACATTTCCACGCCGGTCACGGTGGTCTTCTGCGTGGTGCGGATGCCGACGATCTCGATTTCGTCGCCCACCTTGATCACGCCGCGCTCGATACGGCCGGTCACCACGGTGCCGCGGCCCGAGATCGAGAACACGTCTTCCACCGGCATCAGGAACGGCTTGTCGATGTCGCGCTCCGGCTGCGGGATGTAGCTGTCCAGCGCATCCACCAGCTTGATGATCGCCGGCACGCCGATCTCGCTCTGGTCGCCTTCCAGCGCCTTCAGCGCCGAACCGTGGATGATCGGGGTGTCGTCGCCCGGGAAATCGTACTTGCTCAGCAGCTCGCGCACTTCCATCTCGACCAGCTCGAGCAGCTCGGCGTCGTCGACCATGTCGGCCTTGTTCAGGAACACCACGATGTACGGCACGCCGACCTGACGCGCCAGCAGGATGTGCTCGCGGGTCTGCGGCATCGGGCCGTCCGCGGCCGAGCACACCAGGATCGCGCCGTCCATCTGCGCCGCACCGGTGATCATGTTCTTCACGTAGTCGGCGTGGCCCGGGCAATCCACGTGCGCGTAGTGGCGGTTCGGGGATTCGTATTCCACGTGCGCGGTCGAGATCGTGATCCCGCGCGCCTTCTCTTCCGGCGCCGCGTCGATCGCGTCGTACGCCTTGAATTCGCCGCCAAAGCGCTCTGCGCCGATCTTCGTCAGCGCCGCGGTCAGCGTCGTCTTACCGTGGTCAACGTGACCGATCGTGCCCACGTTCACGTGGGGCTTGGTGCGCTCGAACTTACCCTTGGCCATGGCTGCTTCTTCTCGATGATCGTAGAAAGATTGACGACTGAA
Organism: Xanthomonas sp.; assembly: GCF_017163755.1. Lineage (GTDB taxonomy): Bacteria > Pseudomonadota > Gammaproteobacteria > Xanthomonadales > Xanthomonadaceae > Xanthomonas_A. Next base: position 48,417 of record NZ_JAFIWC010000019.1, on the reverse strand, counting down.
TATGGTGCTCACGAAAGGAATCGAACCTTCGACCTCCTCCTTACCAAGGAGGTGCTCTACCGACTGAGCTACGTGAGCGTTGTTCTATTGTGACACCTAAAGCGCGTTCAATGGAGCGGGAGACGGGAATCGAACCCGCACCATCAGCTTGGAAGGCTGAGGTTCTACCGTTGAACTACTCCCGCTACGGGATGCCGCATTGCCACAACAAAATAACTGGTGGAGGGAGGTGGATTCGAACCACCGAAGGCGTAAGCCAGCAGATTTACAGTCTGCCCCCGTTGGCCGCTTGGGTATCCCTCCAACTGCCCGTTCCGCGTTGGCCGCAAGGCCGAAATCAGACCGGGGTGAAACAGCCCGCTATTCTTCCCTGACACCCTGGGCTTGTCAACAGTATTTTGACGCGGCGCGCGCGGGAAGCGCCCGGCGGTGCGCAGCGTCCGAGGAAGCCCGGACCTGCGCGCGCCCGTCACACATTGAAGCGGAAATGCAGCACGTCGCCTTCCTGCACGCGGTATTCCTTGCCTTCCAGGCGCAGCCGCCCGGCCTCGCGCGCGCCGGCCTCGCCCTTGTACTTGATGAAGTCGTCGTAGGCGATGGTTTCGGCGCGGATGAAGCCCTTCTCGAAGTCGGTGTGGATCACGGCCGCGGCCTGCGGCGCGGTCGAGCCCGCCTTCACCGTCCACGCGCGCACTTCCTTCACCCCGGCGGTGAAGTAGGTCTGCAGCCCGAGCAGCTTGTAGGCGGCGCGGATCACCCGGTTCAGGCCCGGCTCGGCCAGGCCCAGGTCGGCCAGGAACGTGTCGCGGTCGGCGTCGTCCAGTTGCGACAGCTCTTCCTCGATCGCCGCCGACACCGGCACCACCTCGGCGCCCTCGGTGGCCGCCCGCGCGCGCACCGCATCCAGGTGCGGATTGTTGTCGAACCCGTCCTCGAGCACGTTGGCGATGTACATCACCGGCTTGAGCGTCAACAGGAACAGGTCGCGCACCAGCGCCTTCTCCTCCTCGTCCAGCCCGGCGCTGCGGCCGGCCTTGCCGTCGGCCAGCGCGGCCTGCAGCTTGGCCAGCACCGGCTTGCGCGCCGCCGCGTCCTTGTCGCCGCCCTTGGCGCTGCGCTCGGCGCGGTTGAGCGCCTTTTCCACGCTGTCCAGGTCGGCCAGCGCCAGCTCGGTGTCGATGGTCTCGATATCGGAGATCGGATCGACCTTGTTGTTCACGTGGATGATGTCGCCGTGCTCGAAGCAGCGCACCACGTGGGTGATCGCATCGACCTCGCGGATGTGCGCCAGGAACTTGTTGCCCAGGCCCTCGCCGCTGGCCGCGCCGGCGACCAGGCCGGCGATGTCGACGAACTCCACCGCGGTCGGCACGACCTTCTGCGGATTGATGATCGCCGCCAGCTCGCCGAGCCGCGGATCGGGCACCGGCACCACGCCGACGTTCGGTTCGATGGTGCAGAACGGAAAGTTGGCCGCGGCGATGCCCGCCTTGGTCAGCGCATTGAACAGGGTCGACTTGCCGACGTTGGGCAGGCCGACGATGCCGCACTTAATGCCCATTGTTGGCTCCGGGACTCGGGACTCGGGACTCGGGACTCGGCGCAAAGCCGGCACGCGGTTGTTTGTACATTCGCAGCAATCCTATGTTCATGGGGTGAGACAGGGACATGCTTCCAGGGAATTCAGGGGTTTCGAGTCCCGAGTCCCGAGTCCCGAGTCCCGACCGTATGCAGCCGCTTCATCGCCTCGTTGAAATCGCCGTTCACCGCCAGCGGCAGCACCGCGATGGCGTCGTCGATGGCGCGGTCGATCAGGATCTGGTCGTCCTTGCTGGCGCGTCCGAGCACCCACGGCACGACCTTGTCCTTGTGCCCGGGGTGGCCGATGCCGATGCGCAGCCGGTGGAAGCCGGCGTGCCCCAGCAGACGGATGGTGTCGCGCAACCCGTTCTGGCCGCCATGGCCGCCGTCGAACTTCAAGCGCGCCGTGCCCGGCGCCAGATCCAGTTCGTCGTGCGCCAGCAGCGCCTGCTCGGGTTCGATCTTCCAGTAACGCAGCGCGGCGATCACCGACTTGCCGCTGAGATTCATGAAGGTGGCCGGTTTCAACAGCCACACCGCCTGCCCGGCCACGTCGGCCTTGGCGGTTTCACCGAACAGCTTGGCGTCCACGCTCCAGCGCGCGCCGGCCCGTTCGGCCAGATGTTCGACGAAGCGAAACCCGGCGTTGTGCCGGGTATTCGCGTGTTCCGGTCCGGGGTTGCCCAGACCGACGATCAGACGCAGGCCAGCCATACCGCAGGCAATCGCCGCTGCGCCCGGACCGAACGATCCGGACGCAGCACGGGCGATTACTTGGCGCCGTCCTTCTTCGGCTCGGCCGCAGCCGGCGCCTCGGCCTCTTCCGGCTCGGCCTCGACACGGCCGTGCTTGGCGATGACCACCGCCACGTCGTGCTCCTTGCCCAGCTTCAGCTCGGGCAGCTCGACGCCGGCCGGCAGCTTCAGGTCGGACAGGTGGATCACGTCGCCGACGCTCAGCGTGGACAGGTCGACTTCGACGAACTCCGGCAGGTCCTTCGGCAGGCACACGACCTGGATCTCGTTCAGCTCGTGGGTGACCACGACTTCGGCCGACTTGCCGGCCGGCGAGGTGTCCTCGTTGAGGAAGTGCAGCGGCACCGAAGCGTGCAGCACTTCGTTGTCGTTCACGCGCTGGAAGTCGATGTGCATGATCAGCTGCTTGAACGGGTGACGCTGCATATCGCGCAGCAGCACCTTCTGCACGTCGCCGTTCAGGCTCAGGCTCAGGATCGACGAATAGAACCAGTCGTTCTGGCTGGCGAGCCAGACTTCGTTGTGGTTCAACTCGATGTTGACCGGCTTCAGGTCGCCACCGTAGACGATGGCGGGGATCAGGCCGTCGCGACGGAGGCGGCGGCTCGCACCCTTACCCTCGACCTCGCGGCGCTGAACCTTGATTTCATGTGTGGTTGCCATTTGCGTTTACTACCTAGGTTGAATGAACCGCCTCGCGGCGGTTTTGAGGACTCTTCCGCGACCAGAAGAGTCGTTGGAAAGCCGGGATTCGGCATTCGGGATTGGGGATTCGCAACAGCGCCTGCTCTGCGAATCCCCAATCCCGAATCCCCAATCCCCGCCCTTGATCAATCCACGTACAACGAACTCACCGATTCGCCGAAGGCGATGCGGCGGATGGTTTCGGCCAGCAGCTCGGCGACGCTGAGCTGGCGGATCTTGTTGCAGCCGCGCGCGGCGTCCGACAGCGGGATGGTGTCGGTGACCACCAGTTCGTCCAGCTGCGAATTGCTGATGTTGCTGACCGCCGGGCCCGACAGCACCGGATGGGTGCAGTACGCGGCCACCTTCAGCGCGCCCTGTGCCTTCAGCGCGGCCGCGGCGGCGCACAGCGTGCCGGCGGTGTCGACGATGTCGTCGACCAGCACGCAGGTCTTGCCTTCGACGTCGCCGATGATGTTCATCACCGTGGACACGTTGGCGCGCGGGCGGCGCTTGTCGATGATCGCCAGGTCGGCGTCGTCCAGGCGCTTGGCCACCGCGCGCGCGCGGACCACGCCGCCCACGTCCGGCGACACCACGATCAGGTTGTCGGTGCCGTAGGCGCGCCAGATGTCGGCCAGCAGCAGCGGCGAGGCGTAGACGTTGTCGACCGGGATGTCGAAGAAGCCCTGGATCTGGTCGGCATGCAGGTCGACGGTCAGCACGCGGTCGGCGTTGACCGCCGAGAACATCTTCGCCGCGACCTTGGCGGTGATCGGCACGCGCGAGGAACGCATGCGCCGGTCCTGCCGCGAATAGCCGAAGTACGGCACCACCGCGGTGACGCTGGCGGCGCTGGCGCGCTTGAGCGCGTCGATCAGCACCAGCAGCTCCATCAGGTTCTCCGCGCTCGGCGCGCAGGTCGGCTGGATCACGAACACTTCCTGCCGGCGCACGTTCTCCTCGATCTCCACCTGCACTTCGCCGTCGGAGAAGCGCGAGACCATCGCCTTGCCCGGACGCACGCCCAGCTCCTGGCAGATGTTCTTGGCCAGAAGCTTGTTGGCATTGCCGGAGAACACCAGCAGGTTGCGTTGATCTTGCATGAGGGTTCTCTTGGGCGGCGGCAAAGAGCGTGAAGCGAAGAAACAGCGTGGAACCGGAAAACCAGGCGAAGCGAGCTTCTACCCGTCGAACCCCCGCACATGGATGTGCGGGCTTTTGCGAGGGACTCGCATTTTTGAATCCCCGCACACGGATGTGCGGGCTCTTGCAGAGGGACCTGCATACACAAATGGCAGGGGCGGTAGGATTCGAACCTACGAATGCCAGGATCAAAACCTGGTGCCTTGGGCCTCTTGGCGACGCCCCTGCATGGAACACTTGCTATGCCTGCAGCGCATCGAGCAGCGGCGAGCGCGTCACGCTCCCCGCCACCCAGGCGCGCAGGCCTTCCGGCAAGTCCGCCAGCGCGCGCTCAGCGGCAGCGCGATCGGCGAACTCGACGAAACAGCCGCTCCCCGACCCGGTGAGCCGCGGCGTGCCGATCCGCTTCAGCGCGTCGAACGCGGCCTGGACGGCCGGTTCGCGGCGAAGCAGCACCGGCTCGAACGCGTTGCCGAGCTGGGAACCTGAAACGAAGTCCGCCATTTTCACGGGCGCAGCATCCCGCGTCAAATCCTGCGATTGGAACAGAGCCGCAGTGGGCACATGAACGGCCGGATCCGCCAGCACGTACCAGGCCGGCGGCAGGGTCATCGGCGTCAGCCGCTCGCCCACCCCTTCGGCCCAGGCATCGCGGCCGCGCACGAACACGGGCACGTCCGCGCCCAGGCGCAGGCCGAGCGCCGCCAGCGCCTCCTCGTCCAGCCCGGCGCCCCACAGCGCGTTCAGGGCCACCAGCGCGGTGGCCGCGTCGGACGAACCGCCACCGAAGCCGCCGCCGGCTGGAATGCGTTTTTCGACGCAGATGTCGGCACCTTGACTGATATTGGCTTCATTTTGCAGCAACATCGCCGCACGGACCAGAAGGTCGTCGGCCTCCGCCACGCCCGGCACCGACTCACCGACGCGGGCGATGCGCGCGTCCGCGCGCAGGCGCAGATGCACCGTGTCGCCCCAGTCCAGCAGGCGGAACACGGTCTGCAGCTGGTGGTAGCCGTCGGCGCGGCGGCCGGTGATGCGCAGGAACAGGTTCAGCTTCGCCGGCGCCGGCCAGCTCGACCAGCGCCCGATTGCCGGCCCGTTCATAGCGCGGCGAAATCCCACTGGTCGAACAGCAGCCGCACCTTGGCATCGCCGCTGCGCGCCTCGATGCGCCGCGGCAGCGCCGGCCGGCCATCCGCAGGCGGATACCATTCCTGGAACTCGATCTCCCAGCCCATCTGCCGCAGCGCCTGCGGCCGCCCCTCGGCGTCGTAGCGGACCTGTTCGGGCGCTTGCGCATCGAAGGCGACCAGCCCGCGCACCCAGTCCGGCAGCAAGTTGACCGGAATCTCCCAACCGGTGGCCTCCAGCAGCAGTTGCTGGGCGTCCTCGCCCTCGCGCGTGCCGCCTTCCAGCCCTTCCAAACGGCCAGCCTCGGAATGGCTGTCGCCGATCAGGCGCCAGCTCTGCCGGGTCACCGGCGCGCTGAGCTCCACCTGGTACTGCCGCTGCTGCTGCCTCCAGTCGATGCGCCCGCTGCCGCCGTTGCGGCCCTTGGTGATCGCCGCGCGGCCCTGGAACGACCACTGCGGATGCGCGCGCAGCCATTGCCCACGTGCGGCCTCGGCCTGGCGCGCGGCGTCGCTGACCGCGGCTACCGGCACCGTCGGCGCCTGCCGCGGCGCCATCGAGGTGCACCCACCCAGCGCCAGCAACGCGCCGAGCCACCATCCCGCGCGCAGCGTCGCGGTCATGGCGCGACCTTTTCCATCGCCCGCTGCAGCGCGCGGTTCTTCGGATCGAGCTTGCGCGCCTCCTCGAAGTAGCGGTTGGCCTCCTCGCGCTTGCCCTGGCTCCACAACACCTCGCCAATGTGCGCGGCGATCTCCGGATCCTTGAACAGGCTCCAGGCGCGGCGCAGCTGCACCAGCGCTTCCTGGGTCTTGCCCAGCCGGTAGAGCACCCAGCCGTAGCTGTCGATGATCGCGGCATTGTCCGGATCGGCGGTGCGCGCGCGGTCGATCAGTTCCAGCGCCTCGCGGTAGCGGTGGGTGCGGTCGGCCAGGGTATAGCCGAGCGCGTTCAGCGCCGACACGTTCTCCGGCTCGGTGACCAGGATCTTGCGCAGATCGGCCTCGGCGCGGTCGATGCGGTCGCGCCGCTCCCAGGCCAGGCCGCGCGCGTACAGCAATGCGTTGTCGTCCGGATAGGCGGCCAGCCCGCGCGCGAACACGTCCAGTTCGCCGGCGTCGTCGCCGCTGCGCTGGCGCAGCTCGGCCTCCAGCACGTAGGCGTCGCGGCGCGCGGCATCGTCGGCGGAGGCGTCGCCCTGCAACGCGCGCGCCTCGGCGAACGCGGTCTCCTTCTGCCCCAGCTCGTACAGCGCGCTGGCGGCGCGCAGCCGCGCCTCGTTGCGCTGCGGGCCGCCCGGCACGCCGTGGTACCAGTCGACCGCCTCCTGGTAGCGCTTGAGGAATTCGGCCATCTTGCCGAGCAGCAGGCGCCGCTCCGGATCGGGCTTGGCGGCGCCCTTGCGCAGTTCCTCGTACAGCGCGGTCAGCGCCGCGTTGTCCTGCAGCTTGGCCAGCATCGACGCGCGCAGGCCGTAGTTCTGCGTGTCCTGCGGACCCAGCGCCAGCACCCGCGCCGCCGCGGCGGTGTTGCCCATCGCATCGTAGGCGTAGGCCAGCGCGCCGCGCAGTTCCGGATCCTGGACCGCCTTGGGTTCCACGCCCTGCAGCAGGGCCTGCGCCCGCTCGGTGTCGCCGGCCTGGTGCAGTTGGGTGGCATGCAGCAGCGCCACCCGCGGCTCGGCCGGGAAGCGCTTGACCAGCTGGTCGACGATGCGCTCGGCCAGCTTCGGCTGCTCCAGGCGCAGCGCCAGCCGCCCGAATTCCTGCCAGGCCTCGAGCTGGTTGGGAATGGCATTGGCGTCGAGCAGCTGGTCCAGCGCCTTGGCGGCCACGTCCGGATCGCGGCTGCCGCTGACCAGGGCGACCAGTGCGAAGCGCCAGCCGCGCGGGTCCGGATCGCGCAACAGCGCCACCAGGCCGCTGCGTGCCTTGCGCAGGTTGCCGGTGCGCAGCGCCAGCGATGCCTCGGAACTGCGCATCGCCAGCGATTCGGGCGCCCGTTCGCGCCACAGCGCCAGCGCCTGCGCGGCGCGGGCATTGTCGTTGGCCAGCATCGCGATGCGGGTCGCGCGCTCGGCCAGTCCGGCATCGCCGGGGGCGTCGTGGGCCGCGTCCAGGTACCAGCGCGACGCATCGGCCAACTGCCCGGCCTGCAACGCGAATTCGCCGGCCAGCACCGGCGTCAGCGAGGTCGTGGCGGCGCCCTGCGGCAGCGCGGCGGTGGCGGTCGGCACGGCCGGGGCGGCAACGGCGGCCGGGGCCAGCGCGATTGCGAACAGCAGCGGAAAGGTACGGATGCGTATCAATTCGGGCATCGGAAGCAGCCGGGCCGTAAAATGGGGCCCTGAATGGCCAGCAGCTTATCGCAAGCGACTGAACAGATGACGTTGTGGGTGCTTGGATTGAACCACCAGACCGCGCCGGTCGACCTGCGCGAACGGGTCGCCTTTGCCGGCGATGCGCTGCCGCGCGCGCTGCAGTCGCTGCGCGAGCTGCCGGGCGTGGCCGAGGCCGCGCTGCTGTCCACCTGCAACCGCACCGAGCTGTACGCGATCGCCGACGACGCGCAGCGCCTGGCCGGCTGGCTGGACGCGCAGGCCGCCGGCCTGCACGGCTACCTCTACCAGCACCAGGACGCCGACGCGGTGCGGCATCTGTTCCGCGTCGCCACCGGCCTGGATTCCATGGTGCTGGGCGAGCCGCAGATCCTCGGCCAGGTGAAGGACGCCTGGGCGCTGGCGCGCGAACACGGGGCGATGGGCGGGCGCCTGGACCGCCTGTTCCAGCAGACCTTCGCGGTGGCCAAGCGCGCGCGCACCGACACCCGCGTCGGCGCCAATCCGGTGTCGGTGGCCTCGACCGCGGTGCGCCTGGCGCAGAACTCCTTCGCCCGGCTGAACGAATCCACCGTGCTGCTGATCGGCGCCGGCGAGACCATCGAGCTGGCGGCCAAGCACCTGAGCGAAGGCCGCGTGCGCCGGCTGCTGATCGCCAACCGCACCCTCGCCCACGCGCAGGAGCTGGCCAGCCGCCATGGCGGCGTGGCGCTGCCGCTGAGCGAGCTCGATCGCCACCTGCAGGACGCCGACGTGGTGTTCTCGGCCACCGCCAGCCGCGAGCCGATCGTCACCCGTGCGCAAGTCGACGACGCGCTGCGCCGGCGCAAGCACAAGCCGATGCTGCTGTTCGACCTGGCGGTGCCGCGCGACATCGAGGCCGGCGTCGCCGAACTCGCCGACGCCTACCTGTACACCGTCGACGACCTGGAACGCGCGGTCGAGGACAACCGCCGCGGCCGCCGCGAGGCGGCCGAGGCCGCCGAGGCGATCATCGACCTGCAGGTGCTGCGCTACGTCGAGACGCTGCAGGCCAGCACGCGCCAGGCGCCGCTCAAGCGCCTGCGCGCGCACGGCGACAGCACCCGCGACGACGTGCTGGCCAAGGCGCGGCAGCAGCTGGCCAACGGCAAGCCCGCCGACGAGGTGCTGGAATTCCTCGCCAACACGCTGACCAACCGCCTGCTGCATCCGCCCACCGCGGCGCTGCGCGAGGCCGCGCTGAGCGGCGACGCCGAGCTGGCGCGCGCGGCCGAACGCCTGTTCCCGGAAAAACCGGGCTATCTCCACCCTATCCTGAAGACCGATGACACCGACCCTGCGCCGTAAGCTGGAGGCGCTGGCCGAGCGTCGCGAAGAACTCGAACGCCTGCTGTCCGATCCGGAGGTGGTGAGCGACAACGCGCGCTTCCGCGACTACTCGCGCGAGTTCGCGCAGCTGGAACCGGTCGCTGCCGCGCTGGCCGACGAGGCCAAGGCCAAGGCCGACCTGGCCGCGGCCGAGGCGATGCGCGCCGATCCGGAGCTGCGCGAGCTGGCCGAGGAAGAGATCGCCGCGGCGCAGGCGCGGCTGGTCGCGCTGGACGAACAGCTGGCGCTGTTGCTGCTGCCGCGCGACCCGCGCGACGAGGGCAACCTGTTCCTGGAGGTGCGTGCCGGCACCGGCGGCGACGAAGCGGCGATCTTCGCCGGCGACCTGTTCCGCATGTACGCGCGCTACGCCGAACGCCAGGGCTGGAAGGTCGAGGTGGAATCGGACAGCCCCGGCGAGCATGGCGGCTACAAGGAGGTGGTGGCGCGCATCGTCGGCCGCGGCGCGTATTCCAAGCTCAAGTTCGAATCCGGCACGCATCGCGTGCAGCGGGTGCCGGCGACCGAGTCGCAGGGCCGCATCCACACCTCGGCGGCGACGGTGGCGATCATCCCCGAGGCCGACGACGTGGAGGAGATCGCGATCAACCCGGCCGACCTGAAGGTGGACACGTTCCGTTCCTCCGGCGCCGGCGGCCAGCACGTCAACAAGACCGAATCGGCGATCCGCATCACCCACCTGCCCACCGGCACGGTGGTGGAATGCCAGACCGAGCGCAGCCAGCACGCCAACCGCGACAAGGCGATGAAGCGGCTGAAGGCGCAACTGCTCGACGCCGAGCGCAGCAAGCAGGCCGCCGCCGAGGCGCAGACCCGCAAGCTGCAGGTGGGCAGCGGCGACCGCAGCCAGCGCATCCGCACCTACAGCTACCCGCAGGGACGCATCACCGACCACCGCGTCGAAGGCCTGACCCTGTACGACCTGCCGAACGTGATCGAAGGCGACCTGGATGCGCTGATCGAGCGGCTCAGCCACGAGCACCAGGTCGACGAACTGGCGCGCCTGAGCGACAGCCCGTGAGCGTGCAGGTGCGCCACGCGCAGCCGCAGGACCTGCCGCCGCTGGCGGCGCTGTTCGACGGCTACCGGCAGTTCTACGGGCAGCCGGCCGACCTGGCGGTGGCGCGCGCGTTCCTCGGCGAGCGCATGGCACGCGGCGAGTCGGTGCTGCTGCTGGCCACGCGCGATGGCGACGCGGCCGGATTCGCCCAGCTGTATCCGTCGTTCTCGTCGGTGCGCGCGGCGCGCGTGTGGATCCTCAACGACCTGTTCGTGTCGCCGGCGCATCGCCGCGCGGGCGTGGCGCAGGCGCTGCTGGACGCCGCCGAACGCCATGCGACCGACGACGGCGCGGTGCGCATCGTGCTGGAGACCGCACGCGACAACCACCAGGCGCAGGCGCTGTACCGCGCGCAGGGCTGGATGCAGGACGACACCGCGCTGCATTTCCACAAAGCGCTGCGGCGATGACCCGGCCGCGGCTCGCGCTGCGACCGCACGGCGGCCGCGCATGAACGACGCGGCCTCCGAGGAGCTGTGCCAACTGCGCGATGCGGTACAGCGCGACCCGAACGACTTCGTCGCCTGGGTGATGCTGGCCGATGCCGAGCTCGGCGCCGGCGCGGTCGACGCCGGCGAACGCGCCGCGCTGCGCGCGCTGCAGCTGCACCCCGGCCATCCCGAGGCGCTGGCGCGGCTCGGCCGCACGCGCTGGACCCAGGGCCGCCACGCCGAGGCCGCCGCCGCGCTGCGCCAGGCGCTGCAGCAGGCGCCGCAGCATCCCGGCATCGCGCTGTGGCTGGGCCATGCGCTGGAGGACAACGGCGAGGCCGAGGCCGCCGCGCAGGCCTACGAACGCGCACACGCATTGCTGCCGCAGGAGCCGTCGATCGCCGCGCACCTGCTGAACTGGCGCCGCAAGCTGTGCGACTGGCGCGGCCTGGACGCTTTGTCGCTGCAGGTCCGCGAGGCGGTGCGCCGCGGGCATCCGGCGGTGGAGCCGTTCGCCTTCCTCAGCGAGGAGGCCGGCCCGGCCGAACAGCTGGCCTGCGCGCGCAACCGCGCGCGCGCGCTGGCGCAGGCGATCGCGCCACTGCCGGCGCCGGCGTTGCGCACGCACGGCGCGCTGCGCGTGGGCTTCCTGTCCAACGGCTTCGGCGCGCATCCGACCGGGCTGCTGACCGTGGCGCTGTTCGAGCGGCTGCGCGCGCAGTCGGCGCTGCAGGTGCACCTGTTCGCGCTCAACCGCGACGACGGCAGCGCGATCCGCGCGCGCCTGCGCGCCGCGGCGCACGCGCTGCACGACATGGCCGGGCAACCGCACCGCGCGATCGCCCAGCGCATCCGCGACGCCGGCATCGACCTGCTGTTCGACCTGCGCGGCTGGGGCGGCGGCGGCGCGCCGGAGGTGCTGGCGATGCGTCCGGCGCCGATCCAGATCAACTGGCTGGCCTATCCCGGCAGCACCGGCGCGCCGTGGATGGACTACGTGATCGGCGACGGCTACGCGCTGCCGGACGCGCTGGCGCCGCACTACAGCGAGCAGGTGCTGCGCCTGCCGCGCGCGTTCCAGCCCTCGGACGACACCCGCCAGGTCGGCGAGCCGCCGTCGCGGCGCGACTGCGGCCTGCCAGAGCGCGGCGTGGTGTATTGCTGCTTCAACAACAGCTACAAGCTCAATCCGCGCAGCGTGGCGCGGATGCTGGCGACGCTGCACCAGGTGCCCGGCAGCGTGCTGTGGCTGCTGTCCGGCCCGGGCCAGGCCGACGCGCGGCTGCGCGCGGCGGCGCAGCGGCAAGGGGTGGATCCGGCGCGCTTGGTGTTCATGCCCAAGCTGGCGCATCCGCACTACCTGGCGCGCTACCGCCATGCCGACCTGTTCCTGGACACGCACCCGTACAATGCGCATACCACCGCTTCCGATGCGCTGTGGGCCGGCTGCCCGGTGCTGACCTGCCCTGGCGAGAGCTTCGCCGCGCGCGTGGCCGGCAGCCTCAACCACCACCTCGGCCTGGACGCGTTGAACGCGGTCGACGACGCGGCCTTCGTAGCCACCGCGGTGCGGCTGGGCAACGACCCGCAGGCCTTGGCCGCGCTTGGTGCCCGCGTGCGGGAGCGGCGTGATGCCAGCGGCCTGTTCGACATGCGCGGCTTCGCCAACGACTTCAACGCCTTGATCGAGCACACGGCGCGCCGCCACGGCTGGCAAGCGGGATGAGGCGACCCCGTGCTGCGATCGCCGCGCAGGTGCGGCGACCGCGGCGGCGCATGCGCCTCGACGTGGCCGACCGACCCGGCGCGATCGATGCTTGACCTCGAGTCGGGTCGAGGTTGGACACTGCGCGTCCCGCCCCGCCACTGCCCCGACGATGCGCGCCGACCTCGCGTTCCCCCTGCCCTGCCCGGACGCGCATGCCGTCCTGGTCACCACCGCGCCCGCCTCGCAGTGCGCCGGCGCGATCGCCGCGCTGCAGCGCCAGGCATGCGGGCCGTGGCTGCACGCGCTGGCCTGGCTGCGATCGATCGATGCCGCGCACGACCTGCTGTACCTGCAATGCCGCCACGACCCGGACGCGGCCGGCGCCGCGCTGCGGGCGCTGCTCGCCGCGCCGGCCATGGCGCCGATCGGGCAGGCATACCGCCGCGTCCGCAGCGGCGTCTCCGATCCGCGGCGCCTGCCCGGCTGCATCGTGGTCACCACGCTGGCGACCGCCGATACGGCGCAGGCGCGGCGGCACGGCGACGCCGCCTTCGCGGCGATGCAGGACGGCGCGCATGCGCTGCGCGGGCTGATCGCCTCGCACCTGCACTTGGCCGACGACGCGCGCTCGCTGCTCGAGTACGCCGAATGGACCAGCGACGACGCCTACCGGCGCGCGCTGCAACGGGATCCAAAGCGGCTTCCGCTCGCCCACCTGCCCACAGCCACGACGCAGCGCTACCGGCTGCACGAGGTGTTCAGGCCCGGCATCTCCGCCGCCGCGCTGCGGCGCCGGGCGTGACCGGGTCGCCGCGCGGTAAGCCAGCGGTCATGCCGCCGCGCTGTACGCCGGCCGGACGAGCCGCTAGGCTGCGGGCATGAGCGCCAAAGCCGATTTCATTGCATTGAACCTGTGCGTGCTGACCGTGTCCGATACGCGCAGCCTGGCCGAAGACAGTTCCGGCGACTACCTGGTGTCTGCGCTCGGCGAGGCCGGCCACCGCCTGTACGCGCGCGAACTGCTGCCCGACGACCGCTACCGGATGCGCGCGGTGGTGTCGGCATGGATCGCCGATCCGCAGGCCGACGGCATCCTGGTCACCGGCGGCACCGGCTTCACCGGCCGCGACTCCACCCCCGAAGCGCTGCTGCCGTTGCTGGACAAGCAGATGCCCGGCTTCGGCGAACTGTTCCGCGCGATCAGCTTCGAGGAGATCGGCACCTCGTCGCTGCAGTCGCGCGCCTTCGCCGGCCTGGCCAACGCCACCTTCCTGTTCTGCCTGCCGGGCTCCACCTCGGCCTGCCGCACGGCATGGGAAAAGATCGTCGCCGCGCAGCTGGACGCGCGCACCCGGCCATGCAACCTGGCCACCTTGCGCCCGCGCCTAAAGGAATGACCCTGGGAGCCCCGATGTCGCTGGATACCACGCTGCGCCTGCTGGCCAAGGCCAGCGGCATGACCGCCGCCGATATCGCCGCGGCCATCCCGCGCGCCGGCGCGGCCACGGTGAAGGCCTGGCTGGCCGGGGAGAAGATGCCCGGCCGCGACCAGCTCAACGCGCTGGCGCGCGCCTTCGGCGTTCCCGCCGGCGCGCTGCTCGGCGAGCTGGCCAGCCAGCTCGACCCGGCCCGCACCCGCGGCGAGCACGGCCTGCTGCAGGCCTACCGCGAGCTGGACCCGCGCCAGCAGGGCGCGTTGCTGGAAGTGGCGCGCAGCATGGCCGGCCAGCGCGGGCGCCGCAAATGAACAAGCTGCGGCGCAAGGACTATCTGGCGTTGATGCAGCCGCTGCAGCTGGAGCTGATCGAACTGGCGCAGTGGCTGCGGCATACCGGCGGGCGCGTGCTGGTGCTGTTCGAAGGCCGCGACACCGCCGGCAAGGGCGGCGCGATCCAGGCCATCGCCGAGCACCTGAACCCGCGCCAGTGCCGGGGGGTGGCGCTGCCCAAGCCCACCGACCGCGAGAGCACGCAGTGGTACTTCCAGCGCCATGTGGCGCATCTGCCGGCGGCCGGCGAGATCGTGCTGATGGACCGCAGCTGGTACAACCGCGCCGGGGTCGAGCGGGTGATGGGTTACTGTAGCGATGCCGACTATCACGCCTTCCTGCGCCAGGCGCCGCTGTTCGAGCAGATGCTGGTCGACGACGGCATCCGCCTGTTCAAGTACTGGCTGTGCGTGGACCAGGCGCAGCAGGAAAAGCGCTTCGCCGAGCGCCTGGAGGATCCGTTGAAGGGCTGGAAGCTGTCGCCGATCGACCTGCAGTCGCGCGCGCAGTACGCCGACTACACCCGCGCCCGCGAAGCGATGCTGGACGCCACCCACCGCACGCATGCGCCGTGGACGCTGGTCGATTTCAACGACCAGAAGCGCGGCCGGCTCACCCTGATCCGGCACCTGCTCGACCAGCTGCCGGACACCCGCGTGCAAGAACCGGCGCTGGAACTGCCGCCGTTGCCGCACAAGCCGCGCAAGGAGAAGTTCGGGGTGCTTGAACCGATCGCGCCGTATCTGGGGTGAAGCCGGGTTCGGGACTCGGGACTCGATGATGCAGCCCGCACCTGACGCTGCAATGGTTTTCTGTAGGAGCGGCTTCAGCCGCGACCGGACGTCTCCGTAAAGACGCGGCCGGATTGCAACCCCTTCTGCAGCCGCATGCGCGTGTGGATTCCCAAGATTCCGGCTTTAACCGATCGCGAAGCCGGCCGCCACCGGCTCCGGCCATGGCTCGCGCGACACCTGCACGACCCGCGCCGCCGGCGGGCCGTGCTGCAGCCATTGCGCCAGCGTCTCCAGCGCCGCAGCCTCGCCAGCGGCAACTACCTCGACGCGGCCGTCGGCCAGGTTCCGCGCGTACCCGTCCAGCCCCAGCGCCTGCGCGCGCTCGCGGGTCGAGGCGCGGAAGAACACGCCCTGCACCCGGCCGCTGACCAGGAACCGCGCCGCCGCCATCAGCCCGCGGCCTTCGCCCTGCCGCCCGCCTGGCCGCCGCCGGCGGCGATCGCCGCCTCGATGTCGTGCGCGGTGACCGGGCCCAGGAACTGCTTGCTCAGCTTGCCGTCCGGGTCGATCAGATAGGTCATTGGCAGCCCGCGCGGGGTGGCGAAGTCGGCCGGCGGGGCGTAGGTGTCGACGATCACCACCGGATAGGCCACCGGATGCTCCTTCAGGAAGGCCTGCATGTCAGCCGGCTCGATATCCTCGTAGGCCAGGCCCACCACCTCGATGTTGTCGCGCATCACGTGCAGCGCCGACAGCTCCGGCATCTCCTTCAGGCACGGCGCGCACCAGGTGGCCCAGAAGTTCACCACTACCCACTGCCCGCGATGCGCGGCCAGATCGTAGTCGCTGCCGTCCACCGCCTTCATCTTCAGCGACGGCTGCGGGCGGGTCTCCTGCACCACCGCCGGGGTTTCCGGCGCAGCGGGCGTGGCCGGCGGCGCGGCAGCCGGCGGCGCGGCCGGAGCCGGGGACGATGCGTCGGCCGGCGCGGCGGAGCCGGCCGGCGGCTGGCGCTCGCAGGCGCACAGCAGCGCCGCGACGGCGAGCAGCGGGAGCAGGATGCGCGGGGTCATGCGGTGTCTCCGGTATCGGGGTAGAGGTCGCCGACGCGCCGTTTCAGCACGTCGCGCAGCGGCATGCGCAGTTCGTCCAGCGCGCGGGACGCGGCCTGTCCCAGCGCATCGTCGCGGCACGGCAGGTAGGCTTCGGCGATGGGAATGCGCAGCTGGCAATTCTCGTACAGTTCGGTCAGCGGCACATCGTGCAGGTCGCGCGACAGCAGCCACTCGCCGCGCTCGCTGAAACTGAGCAGGCGGATGCTTTCCAGTTCGCACAGCAGTTCCTGCACCAGCGAGTCGGTCAGCATCGGCTCCAGTTGCAGGATCTGGTCTTCGCGCAGCCCGCGCCCTTCGCGCCGCGCCTGCGCGAAACGGCCGAGCAGGCGCAGCAGGCCGTACAGTTCGTAGCCGGCCGGCAGGCGCATCGCCGCCGGCTGGTAGCGGTACGCGGAGATCGACGACGACAGCGAGGCGCCGAGCAGTATCCCGACCCAGCTCAGGTAGGTCCACAGCAGGAAGATCGGCACGAACGCCACCGTGCCGTAGATGCGCTGGTAGGACTGGAAGCTGCCCAGGTACAGGCTCAGCCCCCCCTTCACCAGCTCCAGCAGCGCCACCGCCAGCAGCGCGCCGGGCACCGCGTGGCGCAGCTTGACCGTGTGGTGCGGCACCACCCGGTACACCAGCACGATGCAGGCGAACTCGATCAGCACCGGCGCCAGGCCCAGCGCCAGCTGCGCCAGCAGCCGGCCTTCGGTGGTCTTGAACAGCGGCAGGGCGAAGAACCGCGCCGACATCGCCAGCGACGCGGCGGCGAGGAACGCGCCCAGCGTCAGCACGGTCCAGTACACCAGGAAGCGGGTGAAACGCGGGCGTGCCGAGGCCACCCGCCAGATGCGGTTGAAGGTCTGCTCGACGCTGTTCAAGGTGATCAGCAGCGACACCATCAGCGCGATCACGCCGGCCGCGGTCAGTTCCTTGGCGCTGGCCGAGAACTGCCGCAGGTAGGTCTCCACCGCGCGCGCGGCGCTGGGCACGAAGTTGGAGAACACGTAGTCGCTGAGCTGGTCGCTCCAGCGGTCGAACACCGGGAACGCCGACAGCACGCCGAACACCACCATCGCCAGCGGCACCAGCGCGAACACCGTGGTGTAGGCCAGCGAACCGGCGGCCTGAAACAGGCGGTCGTCGAGGAAGCGCCGCCACAGGAACCGCGCGAAGCTGGTGACGCGGGCGCGGTCGCGTACCCGTTCCATCCAGTGATTGAGCGTGTCCAGTGGCTGCATCGGGCAAGGGTACCCGATGCGCGCGATGCCCGGCATCGCCGATACTGGGC
The DNA here is from genome assembly GCF_017163755.1 of Xanthomonas sp. Taxonomy (GTDB): domain Bacteria; phylum Pseudomonadota; class Gammaproteobacteria; order Xanthomonadales; family Xanthomonadaceae; genus Xanthomonas_A. Next base: position 31,316 of record NZ_JAFIWC010000019.1, on the reverse strand, counting down.
GCCGTTTCCAGCGCAAGAGGGCCGCATGGCCGAGATCCTGGTCCTGTACTACAGCCGCGGCGGATCGGTGGCGCGGCTGGCGCGGCAGATCGCGCGCGGCATCGGCGAAGTGCCCGGAATGGGCGCGCGCCTGCGCACGCTGCCGCCGGTGGCGGCGGTGACCCAGGCCAGCGCCCCGCCGGTGCCCGACAGCGGCGCGCCGTACGTGGACGCCGACGACCTGCGCGACTGCGTCGGCCTGGCCCTGGGCAGCCCCACCCGTTTCGGCAACATGGCCGCGCCGGTCAAGCACTTCATCGACGGCCTGGGCGCCGAATGGGCCAGCGGCACGCTCGCCGGCAAGCCGGCGGCGGTGTTCACCTCCACCGCGTCGCTGCACGGCGGGCAGGAAGCGACGCTGCTGTCGATGCACATCCCGCTGCTCCACCACGGCTGCGTGATCGTCGGCATCCCCTACACCGAGCCGATGCTCAGCAGCACGCGCAGCGGCGGCACCCCCTACGGCGCCAGCCATGTCGCCGGCGCCGACGACGACCCGCAACCCAGCGACGAGGAAGCGCACCTGGCGCGCGCGCTGGGCCGCCGCCTGGCCGGCATCGCGCAACGGCTGGCGCAGCCATGAGCGGGGCGCGCCTGCGCTACGCCCTGGTGGCGACCCTGCTGGCGCTGGTCGCGCTGTACGCGGCCTGGTTCCACGACGACCGCCACCGCCTCGCCGCGCTGCTGGTGTTCGCGCTGCCGCCGTTGCTGATGGCGATCGGCGTGTTCCGCGGCTCGGCAGTGGCGCGCTTCTGGGCCGGCGTGTTCGGGCTGTTCTGGTTCAGCCACGGGGTAATGACCGCCTGGAGCCATCCGCCGCAGCGGCTCTACGCGTGGGCGGAGCTGCTGCTGGCGCTGCTGGCGATCGGCCTGTCCAGCGCGCCCGGCGTGCGCGCGCGCTTCGGCCGCAAGCGCGGTTAGCCGCCGGAACCCTTGGCTTGGCGCAAGCGACGGCGCGCGGCCCGGCAGACGCGGCTTCTCGGCGGCGAGGCGCCGGCCCTGGCCCACGCCGTATCATGGCGGCCTCGCGCCGCCGCAGCGGCGCTCCGTCATGCACTAGGAACCGGCAATGGAAGAACTCCTGATCGTCACCACCGGCGGCACGATCGACAAGATCTACTTCGACGACAAGTCCGACTACCAGATCGGCGATCCGCAGATCGGCCAGATCCTCAAGGAACTGGGCGTGACCTTCCGCTTCACCGTGATTCCGATCATCCGCAAGGACTCGTTGCACATCACCGACGAAGACCGCGAACTGATCCGCGCCACCGTGGCCGCGCAGTCGGCGCGCCACGTGCTGATCACCCACGGCACCGATTCGATGGTGCAGACCGGGCAGGTGCTGAAGACGATTCCGGACAAGACCATCGTGATGACCGGCGCGCTGAACCCGGCGCGCTTCCGCGGCTCGGACGCGGAGTTCAACATCGGCTGCGCAGTCGGCGCGGTGCAGTCGCTGCCGGCCGGGGTCTACATCGCGATGAACGGCCGGATCTGGGATCCGCAGAAGGTGCGCAAGAACGTGGCGGCCAACCGTTTCGAAGCCGCCTGAGCCGCGATGTCCAAGGCCACCCGCGCGACCCGGGCACTGGACGCGGCCGGCGTCGCCTATCGGCTGCACCCCTACGACTACGAGGCCGAGGCCGGCGCGAAGGGCCTGCAGGCCGCGCAGGCGCTCGGCCTGCCGCCGGAGCGGGTGCTCAAGAGCCTGATGGCGTGGGTCGACAGCCGCGCGGTATGCGTGGTGGTCCCGTCCGACCGCCGCGTGCAGCTGAAGAAGCTCGCCGCCGCCGCGGGCGGCAAGTCGGCACGGATGATGGAGGTGGCCGAGGCCGAGCGCCGCACCGGCTACAAGGTCGGCGGCATCAGCCCGCTGGGCCAGCAGCGGCCCGCGCCGGTGCTGATCGAGCGCGCGGCGCTGGGCGCAAGCAGCGTGTGGTTCAACGCCGGTCAGCGCGGGCTGCTGCTGGAGATGGCCGCCGAGCAGGTGCTGGACGCGCTGCAGGCGCGCGCCTGCGACCTGTGCGAGTAGGCGCGGCCGGCGCCGGCGCAAAAAAAGCCCCGCGCCGGAACGCGGGGCCGTGGCTGGCGCGATCAGGGCGTATCGCCCTGCGGCGCGCTCAGTAGTTCGCGGTCAGGGTCACGCCCGAGAACGTGCTGTACGCCTTGACCCGCACGTAGTACGTGCCGGCGCTGGGCGCGTTGAAGGTGCAGGTCTCGTTGTTGCCGTTGAGGTACGGACGGCAGCCGTAGGTGGTGTCGGTCGGCGCGCTGCCGAAACGCACGTACAGGTCGGCATCGCCGCTGCCGCCGGCGATGGTCACGCTCAGCGAACCGACCCCGGCCGGCACCGCCACCGTGTAGTTCAGTTCGGCGCCGCTGCTGGCGCCCAGCCCGGTGACCGGCACGCCGTCCTGCAACTGGTTGCCGGGGCCGGGGCCGGGACCGCCGCCGCCCAGCGCCGAGGTCACCGCGGCGTTGGCGTCGAGCAGGCCCGAACCGCATCCCTGCGAGCACGAGAAGCTGGCGGCGGTGTTCTTGATCGTCGTCTCGACCTGCGCCGGGGTCAGCGGCGACGGCGCGACCGACTGCATCAGCGCGACCACGCCGGCCACGTGCGGGGCCGCCATCGAGGTGCCGTTGTAGGACGCGTAGCTGGCGCTGCCCGGCGTGGTGGTGCCGGAATTGAGCGTGGACAGGATGCTCGAGCCCGGGGCGGAGATGTCGATGCCGGCGCCGTAGTTCGAGTAGCTCGCCTTGGCGCGCGAGGAGGTGGTGGCCGCCACCGCGATCACGTTGGCGCAGTTCGCCGGCACCGAGCCGGACACGTTCGCGGCGCTGTTGCCCGCCGCCACCACCACCGTGGTGCCGCGGCCCACCGCGCCGTTGATCGCGTTCTGGTAGGTGGTCGAGCAGGTGCCGCCGCCGCCGAGCGACATGTTGATCACCTCGGCCGGGGTGGTGTTGGCGGGAACCCCGCTGACCGAGCCGCCGGAGGCCCAGACGATCGCATCGGCGATGTCGGAGGTGTAGCCGCCGCAGCGGCCCAGCACGCGCACCGGCAGCACCTTGGCGCCGAACGCGGTGCCGGCCACGCCGACCGCGTTGTTGGTCTGCGCGGCCACGGTGCCGGCCACGTGGGTGCCGTGCCAGCTGGAATTGGTCACCGGCGAACCGCTGTAGCACTCGTTGGCCACCGGGTTCCAGTCGCCCTCGTCGGCCGGGTTGGCGTCGCGGCCGTCGCCGTCGCGCGAGACGAAGGTGTCGCTGATGAAGTCGTAGCCGGGCAGGATGTTGGCGTTGAGATCGGCATGGTTGGTGATGCCGGTGTCGATCACCGCCACCACCACGCCGGTGCCGGTGGCCTGGTCCCAAGCCGGGCGCACGTTGATGCCGGCGGTGCCGGTGCCGAATGCCCACTGCGAGGACAGGCTGGGGTCGTTGGGGGTCAGCGTGGCGGTCATGCGCTGGTCGACCTCGACGTATTCCACGCTCGGGTCGGCGGCGAGCCGGCGCATCAGCGTCTCGGCCTCGGCACGGTCGAGCGGGCGGTCGGCCTTGACCACTTCCGGGCCGATCGCCAGGCGCCGCAGCGAGGTCAGGCCAAGCGCGCGGCCGCTCTTGCCCGGCACCGCGGCCGCGGCGGACGTGAGCGCGCGCTGCAGCGACGACGGCGCCGCCCGTTCGGCGCTGCCATCGCGGTACTTGACGATGAAACGCTGCACGGTGGGTTCGGAGGACAGGCCGGACAGGTTGACCTCGCCGGCGAATGCCGGGGTCGCCAGCAGCAGCGAGCTCAGTGCCGACGCGCCCACCACCACCAGCCACGTGCGCTGACGCGAACGACGTTGCGAAATATCGGACATCGGAACTTCCTTATCGTTGAATGGCCGCGAAGCGGCGATAGTTCGGCGACGATGCGTTCGGCGCAGGGCTGAACGCAGCATCAAGCCGAGAGGCCGGACCAGCCCCCTGTTGCCGTCCGTTCATCGAACCTAGTCAATTGCGCAGGTCAATACAATGGCGTACGGAGGCCTGCCGCTAGGAAATCCGTCGTCCAAAACGCCGTTCCGTGACGTCCATCAACGGCGTTCAGCCGGTTATTGCACGCCTGGCGCTGCGCTGCGCCACGGCGACGCCACCCGAGAGACAGGAATTGACGCTTCGCGACCGATGCGGGACATCGGTTGGCTGGAGGCACAGAGCGGGCCACGATCAGGTTCGGACTAGCGCACCGCTGCCCCGAACGCATGGCGGCACGCCTGCAGGCGCGCCGCCGGCATCACGTAGTTATGGCCGGCCTGGCGGCAGCGGCGCGACACAGGCGGCGAACGGATGGTGGGCAAGTCCGGGCCGCGCGTCGGGCGGCGGACGTCGCAGGCGCCAGGGCGGTGCCCGCGGCGGCAGTATCCGCCGCGGCATCTATCTCCCTGCGCCGCTCAGGCGTCCAGACGCAGCAGCCAGCCGTGGCGGTCGGGCACGCGGCCGTACTGGATGTCGGTCAGCTCCTGGCGCAGCGACAGGGTCACCGGGCCGGCCGGCGCGGTCAGGTCGCCCACCGAGAAGTCCTTGCCCTTCAGCTGCCCGATCGGGGTCACCACCGCCGCGGTGCCGCAGGCGAAGATCTCGGCGATCTCGCCGGAGGCCACGCCATCGCGCCATTCGTCGATGGTCACCTGGCGCTCGACCACCTGCATGCCGCGATCGCGCGCCAGCTGCAGGATGCTGTCGCGAGTGATGCCCTCGAGGATGCTGCCGGACAGCGCCGGGGTCACCAGGCTGCCGTCGCGCATCACCAGGAACACGTTCATGCCGCCCAGCTCCTCCAGGTACTTGCCTTCGACCGGGTCCAGGAACAGCACCTGCGAGCAGCCCTGCGCCTGCGCCTGCTGCTGCGGCAGCAGCGAGGCGGCGTAGTTGCCGCCGCACTTGGCCGCGCCGGTGCCGCCCTTGGCCGCGCGCGCGTAGTCGGTGGACAGCCAGATCGCTACCGGCGCCACGCCCTTGGCGAAGTACGCGCCGGCCGGGCTGGCGATGACGTAGTAGCCGGCCTTCTGCGCCGCGCGCACGCCCAGGAACGCCTCGTTGGCGATCATGAAGGGGCGGAAGTACAGGCTGGTCTCCGGCGCCGACGGCACCCACGCGGCATCGACCGCGATCAGCTGGCGCAGCGATTCGACGAACAGCTCCACCGGCAGCTCCGGCAGCGCCAGGCGCTGCGCCGAGCGCTGCAGGCGCTTGCCGTTGGCGGCCGGGCGGAAGGTCCAGATCGAATCGTCGGCATGGCGGTAGGCCTTGATGCCCTCGAAGATCTCCTGGCCGTAGTGCAGCACCGACGCGGCCGGGTCCAGCTGCAACGGGCCGTAGGGGCGCACCTGCGCATCGTGCCAGCCCTGTTCGCGATCCCATTCGATCGCGACCATGTGGTCGGTGAAGTAGTTGCCGAAGCCCGGGGCGGCGAGGATCTGCGCGCGCTCGGCGTCGCTGCGGGCGACGCTGGACCGGATCTGGCGGAAATTCGAAGACGACTCAGTAACGGACACCGGGTTTTCCTGTGGGTAGTCGTAGGGACGGCCGCGGCCGCTGCGTAGTCTACGCACCGGCGGCGCCGCTCCCCGAAACCCGGGCCCGGGCGCAGCGGGTCAGAGCATGCCGGTTTCGAGGCGGGCGGCCTCGGACATCATATGCCGGCCCCACGGCGGATCGAACACCAGCTCGACGTCGGCCTCGGCGATGGTCGGGATCATCTCCAGCTTGCTGCGCACGTCGTCGACCAGGATCTCGCCCATGCCGCAGCCCGGCGCGGTCAGCGTCATCTTCACCTCGACCGTGCGCTGGCCGTCGTCGCGCGGGTGCATGTCGACCTCGTAGATCAGGCCCAGGTCGACGATGTTGAACGGGATCTCCGGGTCGAAGCAGGTGCGCAGCTGCTGCCAGATCAGCGCTTCGACCTGTTCGTCGCCAGCATCTTCGGGCAGTTCCAGCCCCGGCGCCGGCTCCTTGCCGATCGCATCGCCGTCCTTGCCGGCGATGCGGAACAGGTTGCCCTCCACGAACACCGTGTAGCTGCCGCCCAGCGCCTGGGTGATGTAGCCGTAGCTGCCGGCAGGCAGGGTCACCGCGTCGCCCTGCGGCACCATCACCGCCGCGCAATCGCGTTCGAATTGGACAGGTTCGCTGCTGCGTGAGTACATGGAGGCGATATGGGGCCGTGCCCCGCCGGTGCAAGTGCGCCAGTTTATCCGAGTGCGCGGGCGGCGCGCCGGAGAGTATCCTGTCTCCACTTTCCGGGAACATCGAATGCCGCCCTCTTCCATGCCGGCCAGGACCTCGCACTGGCTATGGCCCTTGCTGCTGTGCCTGGGCTGCATCACCGCGCTGATCGGATGGATGCTGGTCGCACTGAGCCTGGGCCACCAGGCCGGCTGGATGGCGATCTTCGTCGCCCTGGAGATCGCCTGGATGCTGCGCCTGGGCACGCTGCGCGCCGGCCCGCTGCGGGTGGGCGTGGCGCTGGCCGCCACCGTGCTGGTGATCGTCGCCGCCAACTGGGGCATCGCCTCGGCGCACATGGGCGCGGTGATGGGCCTGGACCCGTGGGATTCGGCGCTGAAGATGGGCGCGCACTACGCGTGGACGCTGACCGTGCTGGCCAACCGCCCCAGCGACGTGCTGTGGCTGGGCATCGGCCTGGCCGTGGCGTACTTCAGCGCGCGCTGAGGGCGGCGGTCGCGGCTGAAGCCGCTCCTACAGTGCTCCCGTACCCCTGTAGGAGCGGCTTCAGCCGCGACCGATACTTCGCCGGAGCCGATTGCCGGACGCCGGCTCAGTGCCCGCCGTCCAGCGCCTTCAGCTCGCTGACCAGCGCGCCGGCCGCCTCGGCGCCGTCGCCGTAGAGCATGCGGGTGTTGTCGGCATAGAACAGCGCGTTCTCGATGCCGGCAAAGCCCGTGCCCTTGCCGCGCTTGATCACGATGGTGTTCTTCGAATTGACCACGTCCAGGATCGGCATGCCGTAGATCGGGCTGGCCGGGTCGGTCTTGGCCACCGGGTTGACCACGTCGTTGGCGCCGATCACCAGCGATATGTCGGTGTTGGCGAACTCGGGATTGATGTCGTCCATGTCGGCGATCAGGTCGTAGGGCACGCCGGCCTCGGCCAGCAGCACGTTCATGTGCCCGGGCATGCGCCCGGCCACCGGGTGGATCGCGAACTTGACCTTGACCCCGCGCTCGATCAGCCGCTGCGCCAGCTCCCAGATCTTGTGCTGCGCCTGCGCCACCGCCATGCCGTAGCCGGGCACGATCACCACGCGCTCGGCGTAGGCCATCATCGCCGCCACGTCGCCGGCCTCGATCGGCTTCTGCGCGCCGCCGATCTCCTGCGCCTGCGCACCGCCGCCGCCGAAGTTGGAGAACAGCACGCCGCTGATCGGCCGGTTCATCGCCTTGGCCATCAGCCGGGTCAGCAGGATGCCGGCCGCGCCGACCATCATGCCGGCGATGATCAGCGCCTCGTTGCCGAGCACGTAGCCCTCGAAGGCCACCGCCAGGCCGGTGAAGGCGTTGTACAGCGAGATCACCACCGGCATGTCGGCGCCGCCGATCGGCAGCGTCATCAGCACGCCCAGCGCCAGCGCCACCACGAAGAAGGCGACGATCGCCACCGGGCTGAGGCTGATCGCGGCCCACGCGCCGAGCGCGAGCATCGCCACGAACACCAGCAGGTTGAACGCCTGCTGGCCGGGGAAGGTGACGCGCTTGTCCAGGCGCCCGTCGAGCTTGGCCCAGGCGACGACCGAACCGGACAGCGAGATCGCGCCGATCGCCGAGCCGACGATGGCCAGCGCCAGCGTGGTCGCATCGGGCTGGCGCGCGGCCAGCGCGGCGATCGCGCTCTCGCTCCAGTGCGAGGTGTCGCGGTGCGCCAGGAACGAAAAGCGCAGCAGCTCCACCGCGCCGATCGCCGCCGCCGAGCCGCCGCCCATGCCGTTGTACAGCGCGACCATCTGCGGCATGTCGGTGATGGCGACCTTCTTGGCCGAGATCCACGCCGCGCCGGTGCCGATCACGATCGCCAGCAGGATCAGGGTCAGGTTGTGCAGGCCGGGCAGGAAGAACGTCGCCGCGGTGGCCAGCAGCATGCCGAAGCCGGCCCAGTGGATGCCGCTGCGTGCGGTCTTGGGCGAGGCCATGCGCTGCAGGCCGAGCAGGAACAGGGTGGCGGCCACCAGGTAGCTGACCTTGACCAGCCACGACAGCGCGTCTGCGGTGGTCGGGCTCACGGCTTGGACTCCGGCTTCTTGCTGGACTTGAACATCTCCAGCATGCGCTCGGTGACCACGTAACCGCCGGCGGCGTTGCCCGCGCCGAGCAGCACGGCGATGAAACCCACCGCCTTCTCCAGCGTAGTGTCGGCGTGGCCGAGCACCACCATCGCGCCGATCAGCACGATGCCGTGGATGAAGTTGGAACCGGACATCAGCGGCGTGTGCAGGATCACCGGCACCCGCGAAATGATCACATGGCCGGCGATGGCCGCCAGCATGAAGATGTACAAGGCTACGAAACCGTCGCTCATTCTCAGCTCCCCGGGCGCCGTGCCCGACCGCCCGCATCATAACCGCGTGCTGAATCCATGCGCGATTGCCGGCCGCCGCAGCGTCCATCGCCGCCGCGGCGGTCAACCGCGCCCGCGGCGGCGCGTTATCGAGGCATCCCCGCGCCAGGAAGCTAAGCTGTGCTGGTGAGCACCCCTGCCTTCGACCCGCCACCGACCGATGCGCCCGCGCGTCCCGTGCCGGTGTCGCTGGATGCGTTCCTGGCCGAGATCGGCCCGCGCGCGTTCCGCTTCGCCGAGGCCGGGCTGCGCCAGCGCGAGGATGCGCTGGACGCGGTGCAGGACGCGATGATCAAGCTGCTGGCCTACCGCGAGCGTCCGCCGCAGGAATGGACGCCGCTGTTCTGGAGCATCCTGCGCACCCGCATCATCGACCTGCAGCGCCGCCGCGGTTTCCGCCTGCGCTTCTGGGCGCCGAGCGGCGAACGCGACGGGGACAGCCAGCCGGACTGGGCCGATCAGGGGCCGGACCCGGCGCAGCGCCACGAGCAGCGCCAGGCGCATGCGCATCTGGTGGCGGCGCTGCGCGAACTGCCGGCGCGCCAGCGCGAGGCGTTCACGCTGCGCGTGCTCGAAGAGCTCGACGTGGCCACCACCGCGCGCGCGATGGGCTGCTCGGAAGGCTCGGTGAAGACCCATCTGTCGCGCGCCCGCGACGCGCTGCAGAAACGACTGGAGGATGTCCGGTGAAACCCGAATCCGTTAACCCCGCCTTCGATGCGCGCATGCGCGAACTGCACCAGGCCTCGCTGCAGGCGCTGCCGCCGCAGACGCTGGCGCGGCTGCGCGCCGCGCGCCACGGCGCCGGCCAGGCGCATGCCGCGTCCGCGCCGCGGCGCTGGGGCTGGCTGCTGGCCGCAACGCCGGCGGTGCTCGGCGCGGCGTTCGGCCTGCACCTGCTGCTGCGTCCGGCGCTGCCGCAGTCCGACGCCGCGGCGCCGATCGTCGCCGGTGCGGCCACGCCGGCGGCGGCCGACCCGGCCGTCGCCATGGCCGCGGCGGCAGGCGACGCCGATGCCGGCGACGGCATGCTGGAGGAAAATCCCGACCTGTACCTGTGGCTGGGCTCCGAAACTTCGCTGGCGATGGAATGAACACGATGAACCGCTTGTCCCGTTTCCCCCTGCTGCTGGCGCTGCTGTGCGCGGCACCGCTGGCGCTGGCCGCGCCGCCGCCCCCGCCGCCGCCAGCACCGGCCGACGACGCAGGCCCGCCGCTGCCCGACTGGGAACACCTGAGCGCGCAGCAGCGCGAACTGCTGATCGCGCCGATACGCCAGCGCTGGAACGAATCGCCGCAGCAGCGCCGCAAGATGTTCGAGCATGCGCAGCGCTGGCAGACGATGACGCCCGAGCAGCGCGCGCGCGCGCGCAAGGGCGCGCGCCGCTACGAGGACATGAGCCCGCAGCAGCGCGAGGAAGCGCGGGTGCTGTTCGAGCGCATGCGCCAGCTCACGCCGGAGCAGCGCAAGACGCTGCATGTACGCTGGAAGGCGATGACCCCGCAGCAGCGCAGCGAGTGGGTCAAGGCCAATGCCGGCAGCGACGACAGCGCCCGCCACGTCCCCGCGCCGGGCGCCGATCGGCCGCTCCCGTAGCGGCGGCCATGATCGCGATGCGCGGCGCCGGCAAGCCGGCCGGCGCCGGAGCGTGTCGGGGCTGAAGCCCCTCTACAGTGCACCCAGCCAGTCACGCGGCGGCTTTTTGTAGGGCGGTTTCAACCGCGACGAGCGTAGCGGTGGACGTTCCGGCTTCGGAGGCTGTCGGGGGCTGAAGCCCTCCCACAGAGCATCAAGCCGCTACCTCACCGCAACGGCGGGCGCCCGGTTGCCGGCGCCTTCCTGCCGCGGCGCAGCGACCCGCGCCGAGCTTGAGACGATCGACCAACGGCGCCGTGGCGTGCGCGGCATGTGCGGCGCCGGGTCTCAGCCGTTCCAGCGGGTCTTGGCCAGCAGCTCGTCTTCCCAGTCGAAGGCCAGCGCGCCGTCCTTGAGGAACAACGCGACGAAGTTGTACACGTTGCGCGCGTACATTTCGCTGGCATGCACCGCGCCCATGCTGGCCAGGTCCAGCGGGCCGGACACCACCACGCCACCGTGTTCGATCGTCTCGCCGGGGCGGGTCAGTTCGCAGTTGCCGCCGGTCTCGGCGGCCAGGTCCACGATCACGCTGCCGGGCTTCATGCCGTCGACCATCGTCGCGGTCAGGATCTTCGGCGCCGGGCGGCCGGGCACTGCCGCGGTGCACACCACCACGTCGATGTTCTTCAGGTGGTCGGCCAGCCGCCGCTGCTGCTCGGCGCGTTCCTCGTCGGTCAGCTGCCGCGCGTAGCCGCCCTCGCCCGCGGCGCTGACGCCCAGGTCGAGGAACTTGCCGCCCAGCGATTCGATCTGCTCGCGCGTCTCCGGGCGCACGTCGAAGCCCTCCACTTGCGCGCCCAGCCGCTTGGCGGTGGCGATGGCCTGCAGGCCGGCGACGCCGGCGCCGACGATCAGCACCTTCGAAGGACGGATGGTGCCGGCGGCGGTGGTCAGCATCGGGAAGAAGCGCGGCGCCAGCTGCGCGGCGATCAGCGTGGCCTTGTAGCCGGCCATGCCGGCCTGCGAACTGAGCACGTCCATCGCCTGCGCGCGGGTGGTGCGCGGCAGCCGCTCCAGCGGGAAGGCGACGATCTGCCGCGCCTGCATCGCCTCGGCGCGCGCCGGGTCGGCCTGCGGCTGCAGGATGCCGACCACGCTGGCCGCGGGCTTGAGCTGGTTCAGCGCCACCACCGGCAGCGGCTGCACGCACAGCACCAGATCGGCCTGCGCCGGGGTGGCCGCGTCGGCCAGCTGCGCGCCGGCGTCCAGATAGGCGGCATCGACGAAGCCGGCCGCCGCGCCGGCGCCCGGCTCCACATGCACTTGCGCGCCCAGCGCGACCAGTTTCTTCACCGTCTCCGGGGTCGCGGCCACGCGCCGCTCGCCATTCGCCGATTCCTTCACCACCAGCACTTGCACTGCCATGCGATTCCCCGTGCGTTGCCCGCCTAAGTCGGCGCCGATGCTACAGGGTCCGCGCCGCGATGGCAGCGCCGCGGCGGGCGCCGGCTCAGTGCAAGGTGGCGTTGTGCGGGTCCAGGCGGTCGATCACGCCCTGCATCGCGCTGTCGAAGGCGCCGTCGTTGACGTGGCTGCGCAGCCGCCCCAGCCGCACCATCACCGCCAGTTCCTCGGGCGAGGCCACGCAGAAGCGCACGCCGCGCCGGTTCACGAACAGCAACCGCGCCGAGATCGGGCTCACCCACGACAGCTTGCCGGTCTGCACCTTGCCGTCGCGGTCGATGAAGTCCAGCCAGGTGCCGATCGGCATCGAGCGGAAACGGTCGGCGTCGGCATTGTCGTAGTCCTCGACCGTCTCCGCGGCGGTGACCTCCACCGGCTGCGCTTCCTGCACCGGCGGCTGCGGCAGCGCCACTTGCGGCAGCTCCGGCAGCGGCCGCTCCAGCTCCGGGCGCAGCTCGGCGACCGCCTGCAGCGTGTCGTGCAGCGCGTTGATCGCCGCATTGGCCGCATCGGCATGCAGGCCGACGCTGGCCAGCACCTTGTGCAGCGGCGCCTGCCACGCCTGCAGCCACGGCTTGCCGACGATGTGTCGGCGCGCCTCGGCCGCTTCCTCGAGCAGGCCGTCGGCCAGCGCCAGCGCTTCGCGCACGCCGGCACCGTCCTCGCCCTCGCGCAGCAGCGCCATGGTCAGGTAGTGCAGCCACGGCTGGCGCAGGAAATCCTCCAGCGCCTGCGGCAGTTGCACGCCGTCCAGGCGCGCGTCCAGTTCGGCGCTGCCGCGCTGCCGCGCCAGCTCGAGTTTCTCCTGGCCGCGCTGGGTCTCGGCGGCGCGGCGCTCGGCGATCTCGATCCGGCGCCGGTGCTGGGCCAGGAAATCGCGGAATTCCTCTTCCAGGGTCAGGAAGATCGCCAGGTTCTCGTTGAACTCGGCGACCAGCCGCTCGATGATCTCCTCGACCTTGCCCATCAGCACGCGCTCGGCCGGGCTTTCGCCGGTATTGCCCTCGCAGGCCTCAGCCAGCGAGTTGAGCAGCCGGCGCGCCGGATGGGTCTTCTGCACGAACATGCGCCGGTCCAGCAGCGCGACCTTGACGAACGGCACCACCAGGCGGCCGATCAGCTCGCGCGAGCGGCCTTCCAGGTCGCGCTCGTCGAGCATCACGTCGAACAGCATGCCGACCAGGTCGATCGCGTCCTCGTCCACCGGGTCCAGCCGCGCGCTGGCCGGGTCCACGCCGAGCTGGGTGGCGTTGGACAGCACCTCGCTCTTGAGCCGCTGCGCCAGCGATTCGCCGTCGTCGCCGATCGCCGCGCGCAGCGTCGCGCTCGGCGTGGCCTGCAGCAGCGACAGCACCGACATCATCTCGCGCTGGCTCAGCGGGCGCTGCTGGCCGACCGCGGCGGTGGCCGCGGAGGTGGCGTTCTCGCGCACGCTGCGGGTCTGCTGCAGCAGTTCGTGCAGCGCTTCGAGCAGCACGCCCTGGCTGCCGCCGGGCAGGTTGGCGCCGGCCTCGGCATAGCCTTCGGCGGCCTGCAGGCGGCCGCGGCTTTCGTTCCAGCGGTTGACGAAGCGGCTGGCCCAGGCCGGCGCGTGCTGCTCGTCGTAGTCGCCGTCCTCGCCGAAGCCGTGCTCGCCGGCGGCGCCAGCGCCGGCGTGCTCGGCGCGCGCCTGGCGTTCCTCGGCGCCGGGCGCGCGCCGCGGCGGCGGCGGCGGTCGCCGCGGCTGCGAAATCTCCGGCATCACTCCGGCCTTGGCCAGGTTCTCGTCGAGCGCCTGGTACAGCTTGCCGATGCCGGCGGTGAGATCGCGCTCGCACAGCTTGATCAGCACCAGGCGCACTTCCGGCGCCAGGTCGCTGGTGGCGAAGGCTTCGTGCACCGCCACGCCGATGTGTTCGGGACCGACCGGGTTGCTGTCGGCATCCAGTTCCAGGCCGCCGGCGATCCAGCCCAGGCGGCGGTCGATGCGTCCGAGCACCGGCTTCCATTCGCGCAGCAGCACGCTGGCCAGGTTGCGCACGGCCAGGCGCGATTCCAGTTCGTGCTCGGGCACCAGGCTCAACCCCTGGCCATGTTCGGAATGGCCGGACAGCGCGGCTTCGGCCGACAACGGCGCGCCGGCTTCGAGCGACTGCCAGGCCAGGTCCAGCTGCGCGCGGAAACGCGCGGCGATCTCGTCGCGGCGCCGGCGCAGTTCGCGCATGCCGTCCAGGAACAGCAGCTGCGAGGCGCCTGCGGTTTCCGCGCGGTCGAACAGCACGTCGTCGAAATGCGCCAACGCCGCGGCGAAGGCCTGCCCCAGCACCGGCAGCATGCCGTCACGCGCCTGCGCCAGAAGACGCGGGTCGCGCGCGGAATGTGCGTACGGCGAACTGGGGCTGGGCGTCATGCGCAAAGGCTCCGCGCCTTGCCAGGCGCCAGGAAGAAAGTGGGTGGAGGTCGAACGGAAGCGGCCCCTGTTTCCGCTCCCGCATGGTAGGCAAGGCACCTGAACGACAACTGTGATGCGCTGGGCATTTTACGCTCCCGACCTGACGAGCGTATGTCGAACGCCGCAACCGGGCCATCCCGGCCGTTCCGGCCAGACCGGGGGCTGCGTGCCGGCGCCGGCGTTCATGCCGCCACCGCCGCTCCGTCGAGCCGGTCGACCACGCCCTGCATCGCGCTGTAGAACGCATCGTCGTCGCGGTGCAGGCGCAGGCGCTCCAGCCGCACCATCATCGCCAGCGCCTCCGGCGACGCCACGCACAGGCGCCCGCCGCGGCGGTTGACGAACATCAGCCGCGCCGAGATCGGGCTGACCCACGACAGCTTGCCCGGCTGCGCCCGCCCTTCGCGGTCGACGAAGTCCAGCCAGGTGCCCAGCGGCAGCGTGCGGAAGTAGTCGGCGGTGATGTGGTCGAAGTCGGACGCCTGCGCCGGCTCGGGCAGCGCCGGCACCGGTTCGGCGGCGGGCGCTTCGGCCAACGCCGGCGGCAATGCCGGCGCCAGCGGCAGCGGTGCCGCCGGCCGCGCGTTGGCCAGGTCCTCCAGCGCGTCGCACAGGCCCTGCCAGGCCGCCTCGGCCGCCGCCGCGTCGAGCCCCACGCTGGCCCACAGGCGCAGCAGTCCGGCGCGCTGCGGCTGCAGCCAGCCCTCGGCCGGCGGCGCGGCCGCGCGCGCCAGCGCGCACTGCGCCAGCACTGCATCGCCCAGCGCCAGCGCCGCCTGCAGCGCCGGCCCCTCGCCGTCGTCGCGCAGCGCCGATTGCTGCAGGAAGTGGCACCAGGCTTGGCGCAGGAAGGCGTCGATGGGCGGCGGCAGCGGTTCGCCGGCCAGCCGCTGCTGCAGCGCGCGGGCCGCGATCGCCCGCGCCTTCTCGCGGCGCTCCTCGGCGCGCTGCAGTTCGGCCGCGCGCCGCTCGGCGATCTCCACGCGGCGCCGGTACTGGTCGTAGGCGTTGCCGAAGTCCGCTTCCAGGGTCAGGAACACCGCCAGGTGTTCGTCGAAGTCGCGCACCACCCGTTCCACCACCGCCTGCGCCTGCGCCAGCAGCGCCTGTTCGGCCGCGGTTTCGCCGCCGTTGCCGTCGCAGGCGTCGGCCAGCAGGTTCAGCAGGCGCCGCGCCGGATGGCCGTCGCGCACGAACAGGCGGCCGTCGATCAGCGCGACCTTGGCCAGCGGCACCAGCATCTGCCCGAGCAGTTCGCGCTGCGCCGGCTGCAGCACGCACTCGCCGAGCATCACCTCGAACAGCAGGCCGACCAGGTCCAGCGTGTCCGCGTCGGCCGGGTCCAGGCAGGTGGCGGCCGGTTCCAGTCCCAGCGACGCGCCGACCGCCACGACCTGCCGCTGCAGCCCTTGCGGCAGCGAGCCGCCGCCCTCGAGCACGGCGGCGTAGCCGGCCAGCGGTCCGGTCTGCAGCAGCGACAGCACCGACAGCAGTTCGCGCGGCGACAGCCGGCGCCGGGAGTCGTCGGCGTCCAGCGGCGGTCGCGCCTCGTGCAGCAGCTCGCGCAACGCCGGCGGCAGCACTTCGCGTTCGTCGCGCGCATGCGCATCCAGCGCCACGCGCCGCTGCACCGGCGACGGCGGCGTGGCCGCCCAGCTCTCGAAGAAGCGGCTGATCCAGTCCGGCGCGGCCTCGGCACCGTCGTCGGCCGCGGCATCGCGCGGGATGCGGCGGCGGCGCGCGCGGCCGAGCGGCAGTTCGCGCGCGCGCGCGACCTCGTCCAGGCGCTGCTCCAGCCGCGCATACAGTTCGCCGACGCGCTCCTGCAGCTCCTGCTCGCAGATCTTGACGATCGCCAGTTGCACCTGCGGCGCCAGCACCAGCCCGTTCAGCGCCGCATACACCGCCGCGCCGACGTGCTCGGGACCGAACGGGTTGTTGTCGCCGTCCACGCGCTGGCCGCCGGCGATGAAGCCGAGGAAGCGGTTCAGCCGCATCAGTTCCGGACGCCAGCGGTGCTGGATCGCGCCGGCCAGGTTGCGCACCGCCAGGCGCACGTCCAGCTCCTGTTCCGACACCAGGCTGAGGTTGCCGCGCTCGCGCACCAGGGCGCGCTCCACCGACAGCGGCTTGCCCGCCTCCAGCGCCTGCCAGGCCTGCGCCAGATGCGCGCGGAACCGCGCCGCGACCGGCTCGCGCTGCTGCCGCAGCAGGTGGATGGCCTCGAAATAGTCGTTCTGCGCAGGACCGGCGCGCTCGGCCATGCGGAACAGCGCGTCGGCCAACACGTCGAGCACCTCGCCGAAGGCGTCGGCGAGCGGCACCAGCACCACGTCACGGACCTGCTCGAGCAGGTCCGAATTGCGGCTTGGCAGCAACTCTTCGGCGTATTCAGCTTTCGTCATGGCAGTGTGATACGCGAGCCCAGGTGAGACGTACGTCAATTCAGAAGCTAGCGGCAGATCCCAACTGAAACTTGATCCGATCCGCGCCGCGGCAGGGCGATCGCGACCCAAGCCGCCGCTGCGCGCATCCGCGCCGGCGGGCAGGAGGACGCACCGCGAGGCGCGACTATAATCCCGCGTTTACCCAGCCGATTCGAGACTATGCGCACACTTTACTCGCTGCAAGCGCTGGATGAACGCCGCTCGGTGCCGTCCAAGCAGTTGAGCGCGCCGGGGCCCGACGACGAGACCCTGCTGGCGATGCTGGCGTCGGCGGTGCGGGTGCCCGACCACGGCAAGCTGGTGCCGTTCCGTTTCCTGCGCATCGCCGGTGCGGCGCGGCACGCGCTCGGCGATTTCCTGGCCCAGCGCACGCGGCAGCGCGATCCGGCGGCGCCGGCGGCGGCGGTGGAAAAGGACCGCGAACGCTTCGCCCATGCGCCACTGATCGTCACCGTGATCGCGCGCCTGCAGGCCGATGCGAAGGTGCCGCAGATCGAGCAGTGGCTGAGCGCGGGCAGCGTCTGCTTCGCGCTGCTGCAGGCCGCGCAGGCGCATGGCTTCGGCGCGCAGTGGCTGACCGCGTGGATGGCCTACGACGATGCGGTCGCCGCGCACCTGGGGCTGGAGGCGAACGAGCGCATCGCCGGCTTCATCCATATCGGCACGCCGAAATTGCAGGCGCCGGAACGCGAGCGCCCGGACCCGCGGCAGCTGCTGAGCGACTGGACGCCGTGAACGCGGTGCCGCCGACGCTGCCGGGATCCGGCGCGACCGCTGCGCCGCTGCGGCGGCCGCTGTACCTGGTCGACGCCAGCCTGTACGTGTTCCGCGCCTGGCATTCGATTCCCGACGAGTTCCAGGACGCGCAGGGCTGGCCGACCAACGCGGTGCACGGCTTCGCGCGCTTCCTGCTCGACCTGCTCGAACGCGAGCGCCCGCAGCACATCGTCATCGCCTTCGACGAGGCGCTGGACAGCTGCTTCCGCAACCGCCTGTATGCCGCCTACAAGGCCAACCGCGCGCCGGCCCCGGACGCGCTGCGGCGCCAGTTCGCGCACTGCAAGGCGCTGTGCGCGGCGCTGGGCCTGGGCGTGCTGGTGCACCACGACTACGAGGCGGACGACCTGATCGGCAGCGCGCTGCACAGCGCGCGCGGCGACGGTTTCCACGGCGTGATCGTGTCTGCCGACAAGGACCTGTCGCAGTTGCTGCTGGAGTTCGACGAACAGTGGGACTACGCGCGCGGCCAGCGCTGGGGCGCGGCCGGGGTGAAGGCCCGGCACGGCGTGCACGCGCACCAGATCGCCGACTACCTGGCGCTGACCGGCGATGCGATCGACAACATCCCCGGGGTCACCGGCATCGGCGCCAAGTCGGCGGCGATCCTGCTGGCGCACTTCGGCGACCTGGACACCTTGCTGGCACGGATCGACGAAGTGGCGTTCCTGCGCCTGCGCGGCGCCGCGCAGATGGCGCTGCGGCTGCGCGAACAGCGCGAACACGCGCTGCTGTGGCGGCAGCTGACCACCATCGCGCTGGACGCGCCGCTGCATTCGGCGCCGGCCGGCTTCGCCCGCGGCAGCGCCGATGCGGACATGCTCGGCGGCCTGTGCGAGGCGCTGCGCTTCGGCCCGCTGACCCGGCGCCGGCTGCTGCAGGCGGCGGGGCTTGGAACGGCCGGCGACTGAGCCTGCCATCCGTTCCCGGGGCCGCGCCGCCGTGGCGCGTGGTACGGGGCCAAGCGACAGCGAAGAGTGGACGCGGTCCAGGGCGATGGCGCGGTGCCGGCCGCGCGGCCGCGACCGTTCGATCCCGCCCCCGCGGCGCCTGCCGGCAGCGTGGCGCGCGCAGCGCACGGCGATGCGCCGTGGCATCGCCGCGACGCCGATGGCCCTACACTTCCGCCATCCGGCGCGCGCGATGCGCGCGCCGACTCCTTCTTCATCAGCAGAGCGAATGCCGCCCATGAATCGCCACGACTCTCCGCCCCGCATCGTCTACGAAGGCAAGTACCAGCGCATGGTGGTGCGCGGCACCTGGGAATATTCCGAGCGTGTGCATGCCGGCGGCCTGGCCGCGATCATCGTCGCGGTGACCCCGGACGACGACGTGCTGTTCGTGGAGCAGTTCCGCGTGCCGCTGCAGGCGCGCACGATCGAGATGCCGGCCGGGCTGGTCGGCGACATCGACGCCGGCGAATCGATCGAGGCCTCGGCGATCCGCGAGCTGGAAGAGGAGACCGGCTGGACCGCCGACCATGCCGAGGTGCTGATGATCGGTCCGACCTCCTCGGGCGCCAGCAACGAGAAGGTCGCCTTCGTCCGCGCCACCGGGCTGCGCCAAGTCAGCGGCGGCGGCGGCGACGCCAGCGAGGACATCATCGTGCACGCGATCCCGCGCGCGCGCGCGGCCGCCTGGCTGGTGCAGAAGATGGGCGAAGGCTACGAGCTGGACGCCAAGCTGTGGGCCGGGCTGTGGATGATCGAGCACCAGCTGGATGGCACCGCGCGTGGCTGAGGCGCGCACGGCGCCGGACGCGCACGGCACGCTGCTCGGCGCGGACGACCCGCCTGCCTACACCGTGCACCGGCCGCAGGGCCGCTCGCCGTACCTGCTGATCGCCGACCACGCCGGGCAACGCGTGCCCAAGGCGCTGCGCGGGCTGGGCCTGCCGCAGCACGAACTGGACCGGCATATCGGCTGGGACATCGGCATCGACGGCGTCACCCGCGAGCTCGCGCAGGCGCTGGACGCGTTCGCGATCACCCAGACCTATTCGCGGCTGGTGATCGACTGCAACCGTCCGCTGTCGGCGCCCGGCTCGATCGTCGCGGCCAGCGACGGCACCGTGGTGCCGGGCAACCAGGCGCTGGACGCGCAGGCGCGCGATGCGCGCGCGCGCGAGATCTTCACCCCCTACCACGCGCGCATCGCCGCCGAACTGGACCGCCGCGCGGCCGCCGGGCAGCCGACGATCCTGATCGCGCTGCACAGCTTCACCCCGGCGATGGCCGGCGTGGCCCGGCCGTGGCACGCCGGCGTGCTGTACCAGCGCGATCCACGCCTGGCCCATGCGCTGCTGGCCGAACTGCGCGCCCTGCCGGGCCTGGTGATCGGCGACAACCAGCCGTATTCGGTCAGCGACGCCACCGACTACGCGATCCCGGTCCACGGCGAAGCGCGCGGGCTGCCGCACGTGGAACTGGAGATCCGCCAGGACCTGATCGCCGACGCCGCCGGGCAGCGGCAATGGGCGGCGCACTTGCTCATCATGCTGAATCGGTTGCAAGCTGCCTTCACACCAGGCTGAGCGAACGCTGCGCACTCTCGGTGCACACGCCGTTCCCGCCCGGGGACGGCACGGCCCTTCCCCGCACCGGACACCCCTCATGCTGATCCGTTTGGGCTACGAGATTCGATACCGCTTCCTGCAGCCGACGCCGGTGCTGGCCATGCTCGACCTGCACGACAGCCGCCGCACCGACGTGGTCGTCGCCGAACCGCTGCGCACCGAACCGGCGGTGCCGCTGCGCAGCTACCGCGACGGCTTCGGCAACATCTGCACGCGGCTGATGGCGCCGGCCGGCGCGCTCACCTTCCGCGCCGACGCGGTGGTGCGCGACAGCGGCCTGCCCGACCAGTTCAAGTACGACGCCGCGCAGGTGCCGGTCGAGGCCCTGCCCGACGAGGCGCTGGTCTACCTGCTCGGCAGCCGCTACTGCGAAACCGACCTGCTCACCGGCATGGCCTGGGACCTGTTCGGCAGCGCGCCCACCGGCTGGGCGCGGGTGCAGGCGATCTGCGACTACGTGCACGCGCAGATCGAGTTCGGCTACGAACATGCGCGGCCGACCAAGAGCGCGGCGCAGGCGTTGCAGGAAGG
Source organism: Xanthomonas sp. (assembly GCF_017163755.1). GTDB lineage: Bacteria > Pseudomonadota > Gammaproteobacteria > Xanthomonadales > Xanthomonadaceae > Xanthomonas_A. The sequence continues at coordinate 10,851 of NZ_JAFIWC010000019.1, read as the reverse complement.
GCGCGGGGTGTGCCGCGACTTCGCCCATTCGGCGATCGCGCTGTGCCGCTGCATGAACATCCCCGCGCGCTACTGCACCGGCTACCTGGGCGACATCGGCGTGCCCGCGTCGGCGGCGCCGATGGACTTCTCCGGCTGGTTCGAGGCCTTCCTGGACGGCCAGTGGTACACCTTCGACGCCCGCCACAACCTGCCGCGCATCGGCCGGGTGCTGATGGCGCGCGGGCGCGACGCGGCCGACGTCGCGATCAGCAACACCTTCGGCTACAACACGCTGGAATCGTTCGTGGTGTGGACCGAACAGACCGACCAGGCGGCGCTGACCGCGCGCCCGGCAGCGGCCGCGGCGCCGCTGCCGTTGCCGGCCTAGGCGGCGCCTGCGGCGATCGCGGAACGGCGCGTGCCGGTCCGCGGCGTGGCCGGTGCGGCACGGCGACGGCCGGCATTCGCGGCGAGGCCGGGATTGCCCGCCGCCGCCGCGCCGGCTCGTCCACGCGGCGGGTGCCTGCCGCTACCTGGCCGGGCCCGCCGACCCGGCCACGCTGCGGGTCGCCGCGCGGCCGCAAGCGGCGCGATCCGGCCGCACCGCTTGAACCGCTAGGCGAAGCCATCGGTGGCGCGGACCAGCGCGTCCACGTTCTCCGGCTCGAACGCCGAATGCCCGGACGCGGGCGTGATTTCCAGCGCCGCCTTCGGCCACGCCTTGTGCAGTTCCCATGCGCTCTGCAGCGGGCACACCACGTCGTAGCGGCCTTGCACGATCACCCCGGGGATGTCGGCGATCCGCGGCGCATCGCGCAGCAGCTGGTCTTCCACCTCGAAGAAGCCGCCGTTGACGAAGTAGTGGTTCTCGATGCGCGCGAACGCCAGCGCGAACTGCGGGTCCTCGTGGCCGCTGACGAAATCCGCGTCCACGTGCAGGAAGCTGGTGGCCGCTTCCCACACGCTCCAGGCACGCGCCGCGGCCAGCCGCGCGGCCTCGTCGTCGCCGGTCAGGCGGCGGTGGAACGCGGAGATCAGGTCGGCGCGCTCCACCGGCGGGATCGCCGCGACGTAGTGCTCCCACGCGTCCGGGAACAGGCGGCTGGCGCCTTCCTGGTAAAACCACTCCAGCTCCCAGCGGCGCAGCATGAAGATGCCGCGCAGCACCAGTTCGGTGACGTGCTGCGGGTGGGTCTGCGCATAGGCCAGCGCCAGGGTCGAGCCCCAGCTGCCGCCGAACACCTGCCAACGCCCGATGCCGAGCTTCTCGCGCAGCTTCTCGATGTCGGCGACCAGGTCCCAGGTGGTGTTGTCGACCAGGTCCGCGTGCGGCGTGGAGCGGCCGGCACCGCGCTGGTCGAACAGCACGATGCGGTACTTGGCCGGGTCGTGGAAGCGGCGCATCTTGGCGCTGACGCCGCCGCCGGGACCGCCGTGCAGCAGCACCACCGGCTTGCCCTGCGGATTGCCGCACTGTTCGTAGTACAGCGTGTGGCGCGCGTCCACCTGCAGCGTGCCGCTGTCGAACGGCTGGATCTCGGGATACAGAGTGCGCATGGCGATTCCTGCGGAGAAACCGCGATTTTAACCGGGATGGCGCGCTGCCGATGCCCTGCTGCCGCACGCCGCACGCGCGCTGCGCCGTGGCGGCCGATCCCGCGCGCGACAGGCACGGCTTCGTCCACGCCGCGACGCGTCGGCGGCCGGTCGATTGCGGTCGTGGATCGTGGCGAGCGAAGCGATGGACCTGCGGCCTTCGCAAGCGTCGGGCTGGAGCCCTGCGGCATTCCATCCAAGCAATCCAAGATCCTTCTTCCACCCCCGCGGCGACTCGAACGGTGCGCAACCGCGTCAGCCGGTCAGCCAGCGTCCCAGCGTGACCCGGTCCCGCGCCTCCAGATCCTGGTGCGTCGCCACCGCGTCGAACCCGGCCGCGGCCAGCAGCGCGCGCACCGCGGCGCCCTGGTCCCAGCCGTGCTCGAGCAGCAACCAACCGCCGGCCAGCAGGTGCGCCGGCGCGGCGGCGGCGATGGCGCGGATGGCGTCCAGGCCGTCGACCCCGGACGCCAGCGCCGTGGCCGGCTCGTAGCGCAGGTCGCCCTGCGCCAGATGCGGGTCGCGCGCGGCGATGTACGGCGGGTTGCTGGCGATCAGGTCGAAGCGTTGCCCGGCCAGTGGCGAAAACCAGCTGCCGAGGCGGAACTGGACGTTGTCCAGGCGGTGCGCCAGCGCATTGGCCCGCGCCACCGCCAGCGCCGCCTCGCTCAGGTCGGTGGCCAGCACCTGCGCCTGCGGGCGCTCGCTGGCGATCGCCAGCGCGATCGCGCCGCTGCCGGTGCCCAGGTCGGCCACCCGGCGCCCGGGCCGCGCGTCCAGCCGTTCCAGCGCCAGTTCCACCAGCCGCTCGGTATCGGCGCGCGGGATCAGCGTGGCCGGGCTCACCGCCAGGTCTAGCGTCCAGAAGCCGCGCCGGCCGGTCAGGTAGGCGACCGGCTCGCCCTGCACGCGGCGCGCCAGCAGCGCCTCGAAGCGCTGCACCGTGTGCGCCGGCAGCGGATCGCGCGCGTGCGCGAACAGCCAGGCGCGGTCGCGCTGCAGCGCATGCAGCAGCAGCGGCTCGGCGTCGCCGCGCTCGATCCGCGTGCAGGCCGCGCGCAGCAAGGTCTCGGGGGTCTCGTTCATCCGCGTCACGATGACGCAGACATGGGTAAAAGCCAACGTGGTAGAACGGGCGCCGGCTGGAGCGCCTTCGGCGGTCGCCGCAGCGCACCAAAGAGCCAGGCTTGAATATCGATAGTCAGAGCCTATCTATCCAATTCCATCAATCGATTTGAGAAATCTATTGCTGGCTTTTACCATGACCCTCGTTCCATCCCCCGTCCCCTTCGCAACCCCAAGAGGAAACTACATGTCTTTGATCAACACCCAGGTCCAGCCGTTCAAGGCCACCGCCTACCACAACGGCGAATTCGTCGAAGTCACCGACGCCAGCCTGAAGGGCAAGTGGTCGGTGCTGATCTTCATGCCCGCCGCGTTCACCTTCAACTGCCCCACCGAAGTCGAGGACGCCGCCGACAACTACGCCGAGTTCCAGAAGATCGGCGCCGAGGTCTACATCGTCACCACCGACACCCATTTCTCGCACAAGGTGTGGCACGAGACCTCGCCGGCGGTCGGCAAGGCCAAGTTCCCGCTGGTCGGCGACCCGACCCACCAGCTGACCCGCGCGTTCGGCGTGCATATCGACGAGGAAGGCCTGGCCCTGCGCGGCACCTTCATCATCAACCCGGAAGGCGTGGTCAAGACCCTGGAAATCCACGACAACGCGATCGCCCGCGACGTCACCGAGACGCTGCGCAAGCTCAAGGCGGCGCAGTTCGTCGCCGCGCATCCGGGCGAAGTGTGCCCGGCCAAGTGGAAGGAAGGCGAAAAGACCCTCAAGCCGTCGCTGGACCTGGTCGGCAAGATCTAAGCCGCGCCCCGCTCCCATCTCCGCCGTTGCGGCGGGGGTGGGGGTGAACCGCAGCCCGCGTCGCGGCACGCCCGCCACGCCCGCCTGTTCCGCCGCGCCGGCTGCGGTTCACCCCTCCTCCCCAATTTCCTGCGGCGGCCTGCCCTTGCGGCAGCGAAGCCCGCCCTTCCTTTGCCCATTGCCAGGAGTCCACCATGTTGGATGCCGATCTGAAAACCCAGTTGAAGTCCTACCTGGAGCGGGTCGTCCGCCCCATCCACATCACCGCGTCGGTCGACGACGGCGCCAAGTCGCGCGAGATGCTGGACCTGCTCGAGGACCTAGTGCTGCTGTCGGACCAGATCAGCCTGGACGTGCACCGCGACAGCGGCGAGCGCACCCCGTCGTTCGCGCTGAGCAGCCCCGGCCAGGACATCCACCTGCGTTTCGCCGGCCTGCCGCTGGGCCATGAGTTCACGTCGCTGGTGCTGGCGCTGCTGCAGGTCGGCGGGCATCCGTCCAAGGCCACCGCCGAAATCATCGAGCAGGTGCGCAACCTGCCGGGCGAATACGTGTTCGAAACCTATTTCTCGCTGTCGTGCCAGAACTGCCCGGACGTGGTGCAGGCGCTGAACCTGGCCGCGGTGCTGAACCCGAACATCAAGCACGTGGCGATCGACGGCGCGCTGTTCCAGCAAGAAGTGGAAGCGCGACAGATCATGTCGGTGCCCACCGTGTACCTGAACGGCGAACTGTTCGACCAGGGCCGCATGACCCTGGAGCAGATCGTCGCCAAGCTCGACACCGGCGCGGCCAAGCGCGACGCGGCCAACCTCTCGGCCAAGGCGCCGTTCGACGTGCTGGTGGTCGGCGGCGGCCCGGCCGGCGCGGCGGCGGCGATCTACGCCGCGCGCAAGGGCATTCGCACCGGCGTGGCCGCCGAGCGCTTCGGCGGCCAGGTGCTGGACACGATGGCGATCGAGAACTTCATCTCGGTGCAGGAGACCGAAGGCCCGAAGATGGCCGCGGCGCTGGAGCAGCACGTGCGCCAGTACGACGTGGACATCATGAACCTGCAGCGTGCCGAGCAACTGGTCCCGGCCGGCGCCGACGGCCTGGTCGAGATCCGGCTGGCCAATGGCGCGTCGCTGAAGTCCAGGACGGTGATCCTGTCCACCGGCGCGCGCTGGCGGCAGATGAACGTGCCCGGCGAGGACCAGTACCGCAACAAGGGCGTGGCCTACTGCCCGCACTGCGACGGCCCGCTGTTCAAGGGCAAGCGCGTGGCGGTGATCGGCGGTGGCAACTCGGGCGTCGAGGCGGCGATCGATCTGGCCGGCATCGTCAGCCATGTCACCCTGATCGAGTTCGACGGCAAGCTGCGCGCCGACGAGGTGCTGCAGCGCAAGCTGCGCAGCCTGGGCAACGTGGACATCATCGTCAACGCGCAGAGCACCGAGGTCCTCGGCGACGGGCACAAGGTCACCGGGCTGGTGTACCGCGACCGCGTCGGCGGCGACACCCACCGCCTGGGGCTGGAAGGCATCTTCGTGCAGATCGGCCTGCTGCCGAACACCGAATGGCTGAAGGACACGGTGGCGCTGTCGCCGCGCGGCGAGATCATCGTCGACGACCGCGGCCAGACCTCGCTGCCCGGCGTGTTCGCCGCCGGCGACGCGACCACGGTGCCGTACAAGCAGATCGTCATCGCGATGGGCGAAGGCTCCAAGGCGGCGCTGAGCGCGTTCGACCACCTGATCCGCAGCAGCGCGCCGGTCGGCAGCGGCGCGGTGGCCGAAGCGGCCTGAACCACCGGGCCGCCGCTGCGCGCCGGCGCCGCCGGCGCGGAGTAAGCTGCTTTTCCAGGCCGGCGGCACCACGGTGCCGCACCGATCGCACCGACGAGGACGCTCCGGATGAACCTGCGTGACCTGAAATACCTGGTGGCGCTGGCCGATCACAAGCATTTCGGTCGCGCCGCGGCGGCCTGCTTCGTCAGCCAGCCGACGCTGTCGACGCAGATCAAGAAGCTCGAGGACGAACTGGGCGTGCCGCTGGTCGAACGCGCGCCGCGCAAGGTGATGCTGACCCCGGCCGGGCGCGAGGCGGCCAGCCGCGCGCGCGGCATCGTCGCCGAGGTGGAGCAGATGAAGGAGGCCGCGCGGCGCAGCCAGGATCCGGAAGCCGGCACCGTGCGCCTGGGCATCTTCCCCACGCTGGGGCCGTACCTGCTGCCGCATGTGATCCCGAGCATCCGCGAGCGTTTCCCGCAGCTGGAACTGCTGCTGATCGAGGAGAAGAGCGACGTGCTGCTCGAGCGCCTGCGCGACGGCCGGCTCGATGCCGCGCTGCTGGCGCTGCCGCTGCACGACGACCAGCTGCACAGCGAGTTCCTGTTCGAGGAGCCGTTCGTGCTGGCGGTGCCGCAGAACCATCCGCTGGCCAGGCGCGATTCGCTGAGCCTGAGCGAATTGCGCGAGCAACGCCTGCTGTTGCTCGAGGACGGCCATTGCCTGCGCGAGCAGGCATTGGACGTATGCCATCTGTCCGGCGCGCTGGAGAAGGCCGAATTCCAGGCCACCAGCCTGGAGACGCTGCGGCAGATGGTGGCGGCCAACGTCGGCGTGACCCTGCTGCCGCTGCTGGCGGTGCAGCCGCCGGTGGCCAGCCCGTCCAACATCCACCTGCTGCGTTTCGACGACGCCAGCGGACCCAGCCGGCGCATCGCCATGCTGTGGCGGCGCAGCTCGGCGATGAGCGATTTTCTCGAACAGCTGGCCAAGCTGTTCAAGGCGCTGCCCGAGGCGCTGCTGTCGGCCAAGGCCGCGCCGATCGCCCTCGCCGCGCGCAGCGCGCCGCCGCCGAGCGTGGCCACCGCCTGAGCGGCGTGCGCATTGCGGCGGGACCACGCCGATACACGTGGCCGCGGCGAACGGTGCGACAATCCAGCGCCCACCTGGTAAAGGAATGCGGATGACCTCCATCGGAAGCGTGCTCGGCCGCCATCGCAACAACGCGACGCTGTCGATCGTGGTGATGCTGTTCGGCGTGGCCCTGCTGGCCTGCGGCGTGCTGCTGTTCGTGGTGCGCGACCGGGTCGCACCGGAAGCGGCGCAGACGCTGCAATGGACCATGCTCGGCCTGGTGCTGGTCGGCGCGCTGGTCGCCGTGCTGGGCTGGGCGATCCGCCGCGGCGGCTGGGAACAGGGCGAGCTGGGCGTGCGCCGCCTGCCCGAACGCGGCGACGGCACCTTCCTGTACCGCGATATCGTCGAGACCTGCCAGTTCTATCGCAGCGGCATCTCGGTCAACCTGGGCTGGCGCCGCGACGGCCAGGCGCAGTGGCACAGCGCCAACGGCCACCTCGGCGGCTACTACAAGTTCCTCGACCGCTTCATGCACGGCTACCTGCAGGCGCGCGTGCCGGTGCTGCTGGCGCAGATCGATGCCGGGCAGAGCGCGAACTTCCGCATGGTCACCACCGCCGCGGCGATACGCCGCGAGTTCTCGGTCAACATGAAGGGCTTCACCCGCGGCCCCACCGAGACCGTGCAGGTCAGCCGTGAGCGCATCGCCTTCGCCGGCAACGACATCCGCATCGACGACATCGTCGGCATGGACGTGTCGGCGTGGACCTCGCGCCTGCAGTTCCAGCTGCGCGGCGGCAGCAAGGTCGGCGTCAGCTACACCGCGCTGTTCGACGGCCCGTTGCTGTTGGCGCTGCTGCAGCGGCTGCTGCCCGCGCAACCCCTGCCCCAGCCTTCCGCTGTCTGAGCGTGCCGGCGGCCGTGCGGCCGCCGCGCGTTGCAGCCAGCGCCACCGGGCGGCGCTTCGAAGCGCCGCCTTTTTCATGACCCTAGGAGTCTGCCATGTCCTCGCAACCGCAAAGCGGCCTGCCCCCTTCCATCATCGTCTCCAGCCGCGACCTGGCCCGCCTGGAAGCCTTGCTCGAATCCCCGGCGCTGAGCCGGCACCCGGCCGCGGTCGCGCTGGGCGCGGAACTGAGCCGCGCCACCGTGCTGCCGCCCGAACAGATCCCCGACGGCATCGTCACCATGCATTCGCGGGTGGAATGCGAAGACGAACTCAACGGCGAATGCCACCAGCTGACCCTGGTCTATCCGCACGAGGCGGACGTGGAACGCGGCCGCGTCTCGGTGCTGGCGCCGGTCGGCAGCGCGTTGCTCGGCCTGGCCGTGGGCCAGTCGATCGACTGGCAGGCGCCCGGCGGACGCGCGTTGCGCCTGCGCGTGACCGCGCTGCACTACCAGCCCGAGGCCGCTGGCGACCTGCGCCGCTGAGCGTTAACGTGCACGGGTTTATCCTCCACTTCATTCGCTCCGAGAGATACCGATGACGTCTTCCGCTCCCTCCAAACTGGCCCAGTTGCGCGAGCTGTCCGTGGTGGTCGCCGATACCGGCGACTACGATGCGATCAAGCGGCTGCGCCCGGTCGACTGCACCACCAACCCCACCCTGGTGAAGAAGGCGCTGGACCTGCCGGTCTACGCCGACCTGATCGACGATGCGCTGGCCTGGGCACGCAGCCAGGGCGGCGACCGCGACGCGCTGGTCGACGAGATCGCCGACCGCCTCACCGTCGGCGTCGGCAGCCGGCTCAGCGCGCTGATCCCGGGCCGCGTGTCCACCGAGGTCGACGCCGATCTGGCGCACGACACCGCCGCCACCGTGGCCAAGGCGCACAAGTTCATCGCCATGTACGACGCGGCCGGCATCGGCCGCGACAAGGTGCTGATCAAGGTCGCCGCGACCTGGGAAGGCATCGAGGCCGCGCGCCAGCTGCAGCGCGACGGCATCGACTGCAACCTGACCCTGATCTTCAACCCGACCCAGGCGCTGGCCTGCGCCGAGGCCGGGGCGTTCCTGATCTCGCCCTTCGTCGGCCGCATCCTCGACTGGTACGTGGCGCAGGGGCAGACCCCGGCGAGCATCGACGAGGACCCGGGCGTGGTGTTCGTGCGCGGCGTCTACGACACCTTCAAGCGCCGCGGCGCGGCGACGGTGGTGATGGGTGCCTCGTTCCGTTCCACCGCGCAGATCGAGGCACTGGCCGGCTGCGACCGCCTGACCATCTCGCCGGACCTGCTGGAGAAGCTCGACGCCGACCACGGCGAACTGCCGCGCAAGCTGAGCCCGGCCGCGGCCGCGGCGGCATCGACCGACGCGCCGATCGACGCGGCGCGGTTCGCCGCGGACCTGGCGCAGGACCCGATGGCGACCGAGAAGCTGGCCAGCGGCATCGACACCTTCGCCAAGGACCTGCAGGCGCTGCGCGACAGCATCCGGCAGAAGCTGGCGGCGGCGCAGTAAGCCTCGCGCAAGCGGCACGCGGGAGCGGCGGCGACGCCGCTCCTTTTTTTTGCCCCTCGCCATCGGCCGGACCTCGGCCGCCGCCGCGCGTCGACCACCGCCGGTTGCGCTGCGCGTGCCGCGCCGCCTCGGCCTTTGCGCCGGCGCAACTTCCCCGCGACTATGCTGCGCACCTTCGAACAAGAGGCGCAGCAATGAGCAAGATCGCGGTGGTGATGGTCGACGGCGTGGCGGACTGGGAGATCGGCACGATCCTGCCGGCGGCGCGCGCGTGGTTCGGCGACGAGATCCTCGTGGCCAGCATCGACGGCAAGCCGGTCGGTTCGATCGGCGGACTGACGCTGCAACCGCAGTACGCGCTGTCCGATCTTGCGCCCCTGGACGCGGACCTGTGGCTGCTGCCGGGCAGCGACCGCTGGCAGGCCGGCGAGATCCCCGGGCTGAGCGCGCTGCTGCAGCAACGCATCGCCGCCGCGCGTCCGGTCGCCGCGATCTGCGGCGCGACGCTGGCGCTGGCCTACGCCGGGCTGCTCGACACCCGCCCGCACACCAGCAATTCCGAAGCGTTCCTGCGCGAGCACGTGGGCGTCTACGCCGGCACCGCGCACTACCAGGAAACGCCCGTGGTCAGCGCCGGGCAGCTGGTCACCGCGCCCGGTACCAGCCCGGTGGGCTTCGCGGTCGAGTGCCTGCGCCTGCTGCATCCGGAACGCGAGGAGCAGATCGCGCAGATGCGGCAGACGTTCGCCGCCGAGTTCGCATGAGCCGCGGCGCGGCGCGCGCCGCCGCGCAGACACCATTGCGCCGCCAGCGCGTGACGGACAGGCCGGTGCGCCTGCCACGCCCTGCTGCGGCCGCGCACGCAGGCACAGCAGACTGAGCCGGCACCACCGGTCGCCGCGGGGATGCCTTGCTTTCCACCACCCCACGCCATGGAGATGCTCGCCAAGCGCATCCAGACCCCAGCGCCGGACCGGACAACCCGCACAAGCCGATCGGCGTGCCCATGCTCGCCGGCACCTCCGCCTCGGCAAGACCGGGACGGCGCTGGCGCTGGCCGAGGCGCTGTACGGCGTCGATGTCGGAGGGCAGGCGGTGCTCCGATCCACGCGGGCGCGGCGACGACGCGCATGGCCACCTGCCCGCGGATGGTGCCGCCACAGCCGCCGCTACTCCACCACCGATGCCCCGGTCGTCGCCGCGACGGCGCAGCGCGCGGCCAGGCAACGAAATCCGGCTCGACCGCTCCGCGCGGCCGCGAGCTCGGCGCGCTCGCGGCCGCGCCCGGTCAGGCCTCCAGCCCCAGCGGGCAGCTGACCCCGGTGCCGCCGAGGCCGCAGTAGCCGCCGGGGTTCTTCGCCAGGTATTGCTGGTGGTCGTCCTCGGCGTAGTAGAACGTGGGCGCCGGATACGCGATCTCGGTGGTGATCGGGCCGTAGCCGGCGGCGTTCAGGCGCTGCTGGTAGGCGTCGCGGCTGGCGATCGCGGCGTCGTACTGCGCCTGGCTGCTGCAGTAGATCGCCGAGCGGTACTGGGTGCCGGTGTCGTTGCCCTGGCGCATGCCCTGGGTCGGATCATGGCTTTCCCAGAAGGTCTGCAGCAGCTGCTCGAACGTCACCGCATGCGGGTCGTAGACCACCAGCACCGCCTCGGTGTGGCCGGTCTGGCCGGAACACACCTCCTGGTAGGTGGCGTTCGGGGTCTGCCCGCCGCTGTAGCCCACCGCGGTGGTGAACACGCCCGGCAGCGACCAGAACTTGCGCTCGGCGCCCCAGAAGCAGCCCAGGCCGAACTGCACCTGCTCCAGCCCGGCGAAGGCATCGCGCAACGGACGGCCGTTGACGAAGTGGCGGTTGTGCAGCGGCAGCGGCTGCTCGCGGCCGGGCAGGCTCTCGCCGGGGCGCGGCAGGCGTTGCTTGAAGGCACCGATTCCCAACATGGCGCTGGACTCCTGGCATCGAAAGGGATGCATGCTGGATGGCGCTGGCGGGGGTGGGTTTCAAGGGCGTGGCGGGACTCGGGACTCGGGACTCGGGACTCGGGACTCGGGACTCGGGACTCGGGACTCGGGACTCGGGACTCGGGAC